>NZ_QJSI01000001.1:0-1326570 GCF_003426055.1 Paraliobacillus sediminis | reverse complement strand
AGTCTGGGCCGTGTCTCAGTCCCAGTGTGGCCGATCACCCTCTCAGGTCGGCTACGCATCGTTGCCTTGGTAGGCCATTACCCTACCAACTAGCTAATGCGCCGCGGGCCCATCTGCAAGTGACAGCTCAAAGAGCCGCCTTTCAACTTTCCTTCAGGTGAAGAAAAGTGTTATCCGGTATTAGCCCCGGTTTCCCGGAGTTATCCCAGTCTTACAGGCAGGTTGCCCACGTGTTACTCACCCGTCCGCCGCTCGGTCCACAAGTTTCACCCCGAAGGGATTCACTTGCTTCACGCGCTCGACTTGCATGTATTAGGCACGCCGCCAGCGTTCGTCCTGAGCCAAGATCAAACTCTCCATAAAATGCGAGCTTGCTGCTCAATTACTTAACTAGCTTGTTGTTTCTACTTACTTAACATACTGTGTGTTTCGTTCAGTTTTCAAAGATCAATTAAGTTGCCTAGTTCTCTGCGACAACAACTAAATATTATCATCAATACTGTCGTTTGTCAATAACCATTAATTGTTAACAGTTAGTATAAATGAACTGTGACAGCGAGATTAATAATACAGGTTAATCACAAAAAAGTCAACAGTATTATTAAACAACATAAGAGAGGTATTTGAATAGCATATAAGCATTCAAATACCTCTTGATAACTCAACTTTGGATCTTTTAATTAGCTACGATATTCACGAGTTTACCAGGAACAGCAATTATTTTTCGAACTGTTACGCCTTCTAAACGTTCCTTAATAGCTTCATTATCCAAAGCTTTCTTTTCTAATTCTTCTTTCGTTGCATCTTTATCAATAAACATTTTCGCTCTTACTTTACCCATTATTTGAATGACAATTTCCACTTCACTCTCTACAAGTTTCGCTTCATCAAATGTAGGCCATGATTGATAAGCAATTGTTTCTTCATTACCTAGTTTGCTCCATAACTCTTCTGCTAGATGTGGCGCTACTGGTGATAACAGCTTAACAAAACCTTCCGCATAGTTTTTCGGAATTTCTTCTGCTTTGTACGCTTCATTGATGAATACCATCATTTGTGAGATTCCAGTATTGTATCGAAGAGCCTCAAAGTTCTCTGTGACTTTTTTTACCGTTTCATGATAAACCTTTTCAAGCGAATCATTTTTTACATTATCAATTATTTTGTTAGATAATCCAGTTTCTTCGTCTGTAATAAACAACCGCCAAACACGGTCTAAGAAACGACGCGATCCATCTAAACCATTCGTTGACCACGCTATTGAAGCATCTAATGGACCCATAAACATTTCGTATAAACGAAGCGTATCCGCTCCATGGCTTTCTATAATATCATCTGGATTTACGACATTACCTTTTGATTTACTCATCTTTTCATTATTGTCACCAAGGATCATTCCTTGATTATACAATTTCATAAATGGCTCTTTCGTTGGTACGACACCAATATCATAAAGGAACTTATGCCAGAAGCGAGCATATAACAGATGTAAAACTGCGTGTTCTGCACCACCAATATATACATCAACAGGTAACCATTTTTTCAATGTGTCAAAATCAGCCAATTTATCCGTGTTATCTGGATCAATAAAACGCAAGAAATACCAGCAACTACCTGCCCATTGTGGCATCGTATTCGTTTCACGACGACCTTTCATTCCTGTTTCTGGATCTTCAACATGTACCCAATCAGCAATATTAGCTAATGGTGACTCACCTGTTCCAGAAGGCTTGATTTCAGTTGTCTTTGGAAGTACTAGTGGTAATTCTTCTTCAGGTATACCAGTAGTCGTTCCGTCTTCCCAATGAATGATTGGAATCGGCTCACCCCAATAACGTTGTCGACTAAATAACCAATCTCGTAGGCGATACGTTACTTTTTTCTCACCTTTTTTATTAGCTTCAAGCCATTCAATTGCTTTCGTTATACCATCCACTTTATTTAAACCATTAAGAAAATCTGAATTGATATGTGGACCGTCTCCAACAAATGCTTCTTCTTGAACATTTCCACCTTCGACTACTGGAACAATGGATAGATCAAATTTAACAGCAAACTCATAGTCACGTTCGTCATGTGCAGGTACAGCCATAATTGCACCGGATCCGTATGTCATTAAAACATAGTCTGCAACCCAAATCGGGAGTCTTTCCCCATTAATTGGGTTAATCGCATAAGCACCAGTAAATACACCTGATTTATCCTTTGCCAAATCTGTACGTTCTAAATCACTTTTCAGTTTAACTTGATTTATATAGCTGTCGACTGCAGACTTTTGATCTGCAGATACAATTTTATTTACTAATGGATGTTCCGGTGCTAAGACCGCATAAGTTGTACCGAATAATGTATCCGGTCTTGTTGTAAAGACATTAAATTTCTCTTCGAAATCAGCAATACTAAAAGTAACTTCAGCACCTTCAGATCTTCCAATCCAATTACGTTGCATGTCTTTAATACTCTCTGGCCAATCTAACTCTTCTAAATCTTCTAGTAGGCGATCAGCGTAAGCTGTTATTTTTAACATCCATTGTTTCATTGGTTTACGTTCTACTGGATGTCCTCCACGTTCACTTTTTCCATCAATAATTTCTTCATTTGCTAGCACCGTTCCCAGTGCCGGACACCAGTTAACTGCTACTTCGTCCACGTAAGCTAGACCCTTATCAAATAATTGCAAAAAGATCCATTGCGTCCATTTATAATAATTAGGATCTGTTGTGTTAATTTCTCGTTCCCAATCATATGAAAAACCTAATTCTTGAATTTGACGACGGAAAGTATCTATATTATGTTCCGTGAATTCAGCTGGATCATTTCCCGTATCTAATGCATACTGTTCCGCTGGTAATCCAAATGCGTCCCAACCCATTGGGTGAAGCACTTCAAATCCTTGCATCCGCTTCATTCTCGCTATGATGTCTGTTGCTGTATATCCTTCTGGGTGCCCTACATGTAAACCAGCGCCTGAGGGATATGGAAACATATCCAACACATACATTTTTTCTTTATCTGTTTTAGTGTTTGTTTTAAACGTTTTATTATCTAACCAGTAATTACGCCATTTTGTTTCTACTATTTTATGATCAAATGTCATTTTCCATCTTACCTCCTTCTACTTTTTACAAAAAATTATGTAAGAACCTATGTTCCGTATATAGAAAAACTCTCATCCCAAAACTAGGACGAGAGTCTATTTCCCGCGGTACCACCCAAGATTAACGTTTACGTATATTTCTAGTAAAGCGTCCACTTTGCTTCTTTAACGCAGAGCACGGCAGTAACTACTCTTGTTCATTACTGCAACATTAAAGGTGAGTTCATGAAGTACAAGAATAACTTTCACCAACCGTTATCTCTCTCACACTTGTTTGACTTCATTACTAGTCCTCATCATTGTCATTTCATCTTATTGTATTCGTATTGTAAAAAAACCGTTACAATTTGTCAAGTCTTCCTATACCTACGCAAACATTCCATTATATAAATGCTATTATAACGTAAATTCTTCAACAGTTCCATTTAATTCATCAGTTAACGCCCGTAATTCCGTTACTTTTTCGACAACATTCCTAAATGCGCCTAACTGTTCTTGTGTAGAAGCAGCAATTTCTTCATTTCCAGAAGCTGTTTGTTCAACTACTGCACTAATACTTTCCACACTTTCTAGGACATTACTTCCTAATCCTTTTGAGTGTTCAATCCCTTTTAATAATTCCTTTAATTTATCAGTTATCGCTGTTACTTTTTCATCAATCGCACTAAAAGAAGTATTTGTTGTTTCCATTGATGCTTTTTCCTTTTTGGCGATAGAAGCACCCTGATCAACTGCTGAGGTAATATCTTCTATTCCTGTTTCAATTGATGTCACCATATCAAATATTTGAGTTGTTGCTACTGTTGTTTCCTCTGCTAATTTCCGTACTTCATCGGCAACAACTGCGAATCCTTTACCAGCTTCTCCAGCACGCGATGCCTCTATTGCAGCATTAAGTGCTAATAAATTTGTTTGTTTCGCTATCTCAGAAACGGTATTTGCCATTGATTCTATTTTTTTTGTAGATTCAATAAAGGACTGTGTTGCACCTTGAATATTTTCGGTTGTTTTTGCATTATCTTCTATTAACTCACGTTGCTCATTAATAGCTTTTAAACCAGCTCTAACTGCGTCCATTGCTTCTTTTCCAAAATGAACAGATTGCTCAGTATATTGAACATTAGTAGTAAAAGCACTATCCATTTGTTCTACTTTAGTAACTGCATCTTGTAAATCAGATGAAATAGTTTGTGTTCCTTGAGCTAATTCATCCGTTGATGCTGCTACTTGTTTATTAATTTCTGTTACTGTTCCATTTTCTTTTTCAATGTCTATCGCAAATCCTTCCACCTTTTTACTAACTGTTCCGATTGAAGATAGTAGTGTACGAATTTGGTCTATCATTTGTGTAAATGATTGATTTAATCGTCCTAATTCATCTGTTTTATTATAATCAATAGCTTCGATTGCTAATTTACCTTGTGCTACTTCATTTGCATTATCTGCTAGATGTTTCAATGTATTCGTAATTGGTCCTGTTATACGATTTGATACGATTAATGAAATTACAAGTAAGATAATAACACTAATTACTGAAGCGACAATTATAAATTGTACTTTTTGCTCTAATCTAACAAGCGAATTTTGGTAATCCTCTTCTGCATTCAGTTGGAGCATGTAAACATCATTTTCAATACCTGCGAGTCGTGCTGCTTGTTTATCAGCTGCGTTACTTTCTCCAGCTGTTAACGCCTCAATTGTTGGTGTTTTCCAACTTCCAAATTTATCGGTTATTTTATTGATATATTCTTGAATTTGATCATCAATTGCTAATGCATTTAATTGCTCAATTAACCTTTCACTTTCTTCTATTGTGGAGGTAGTTTCTTGTACTAAAGCATTTGAACGTGTTGTTGAGAAACTATTTAGATTCTGTTGTGTTGAATGAATTTCTGATTTAAACCTCTCAATGGTAACTAACGCATCAACTTGATTTTCATTTGAAGATTGTATTTGTAACATATTTATAATTATAAAAGCTATAATAGCTATTGCTAAGATAACTGTTGTCATTGTATTAATCAGTAACTTCTTCTTAATCGACATAATATCCCTCCTATTGCTGTGCTAACTCTTCTGTTGCTGATTCAATTTCCGCTTTTATGTTTTCTGGAAAATCTGCGATACGTAAAGGTGCTAGACCAACACCTTCATTACCAAGCCCGAATTCAAGTGTTCCTTGTTCGATTGTTTCTCCATTTACTAAATTCTCTGCTAATTGATAAATTGCACGGTCAATATTTTTCATTACAGACGTTATGACTGCACCTTCTGCATGAAAAAATTGATCAGTATCAACTCCAACAGCGTAAATATTTTGGTCTTGGGCTTCTTTTAACACACCAACACCAGTAAAACCTGCTGCTGCAAAAAGGATATCCGCATCTTGATCAATCATTTCTTTTGCTAAACTTGCTCCCAATTTATCATCACCATATGTACCAGCATAAGCTTTATCTATTTCTATATCAGGATTGACTGATTTAGCACCTGCTTCAAATCCATTATAAAAGTTTTGAATTAATGGAACATCTTCTCCACCAATAAAACCAATATGATCAGTTGTTGTTGTATGTGCAGACACGATACCTGCTAAATAGCTTGCTTGGTCAACTTTAAATGTGACAGATGTTACATTTTCTAGTTCAGACACGGAATCAATTAAGATAAACTGTTGATCTGGATACTCTTGTGCAACTATTTCTAAATCCTCTTGTACCATGTATCCAAGTCCAATAATTAAATCATTATCTTGTGCTACTAACTCACGCAATCCTTGTTCATAGGTTTCTGTAGTCTCAATTTCACGGTAATCGAAGACAATATCTAATTCATCTCTAGCTTGCATTAAACCATTAAAAGCTAAGTCACTAAATGATTGGTCACCTAACCCTACATCAGATAACATAATACCAATTTTCACTTTACCAGTACTTGCGTCTGTTTCTTCTTGTTGCGAACATCCTATTAACACGATAAAACTCATTATTATAAGTACTAACATGCTAAAAAATCTCTTGTTGTGCATTACTATTCCCCCTACTTGGATAAAATTACATACTTATTACTCTTATATCGGAAGAAAAAAATAAATATAAATATTTTTTAAAAAAACCCTTTCTATATAGAAAGGGTTTAATTTTTTAATTGTGTAAATCGTTCTCATCAAGAATCATATCGTTCCAATAATCCGTAACTTGAAGATGGACTCGATGTAATTGCTCCTTTTGTTGATGATTCGCACTTAACATCATTTTTTCTATCTCTGTATCCATATTTGATAATTCTATTTGTGCTTCGGAATAATCAGTATCCATCCTGTATCCATTTCGATTTGCTTTATCTAATTGCTGTTTGGCTGCTTCAAGTGTTTCTTCAGCTTTTGTAATTAAATCATCCATTGACTGTCTTGTTGCCATAACATCATCTCCTATTTATTTTAATTGATTTAAGACATACCGCGACCCAAAATATCACTTCATGCTACAATAAGAAATGATATTTATTATTGTACCAACATAAAGGAGTTTTTATTTTGCAAAACCCATTTCCATATTCATTCGACCAAAAGCGCTATCACGCATGGAATTATCATTTAAAAAACACTTTTGGTGAAAAGATATTTAAAGTACCGCTTGATGGCGGATTTGATTGCCCAAACCGTGATGGCACTGTAGCACATGGCGGATGTACGTTTTGCTCTGCTGCTGGAAGTGGAGACTTCGCTGGGGATCGTATAGATGATTTAGAAACACAATTTAATGAAATTAAAGAAAAGATGCACGATAAATGGAAAGATGCAAAATACTTAGGCTATTTCCAGGCTTATACAAATACACACGCACCAGTAAAAGAGCTACGTGAAAAGTTTGAAGTTATTTTAAAACAAGATGGTGTCGTTGGTCTTTCTATCGCTACTCGTCCAGATTGTTTACCAGAAGATGTCGTCGAATATTTAGCTGAACTAAATGAACGCACCTATTTGTGGGTTGAATTAGGTATGCAAACGATTCACCAAGAAACATCCGACTTAATAAATCGTGCGCATGATATGGAAGCTTATCTAGAAGGTGTTTCAAAATTACGAAAACATAACATTCGTATTTGCACCCATATTATTAATGGTTTACCTGGAGAAACACATGAAATGATGCTAGAGACTGCAAAAGCTGTTAGTCAAATGGATGTGCAAGGCATTAAAATTCATCTTATGCACTTATTAAAGGGAACACCTATGGTAAAACAGTATGAAAAAGGCAAACTTCAATTTTTAAACAGAGATGATTATGTCAAGCTTGTTGTTGATCAGTTAGAATTGTTACCAGAAGAGATGATTATCCATCGCATCACTGGAGATGGACCACCTGAATTATTGATCGGGCCAATGTGGAGCATGAATAAATGGGAAGTTTTAAATACGATTGATGCAGAATTAGTACATAGAAACACATGGCAAGGCAAATTCTATGACCAGCAAACAAGGGTTATCTTATGATTAAACGCGTTATATCATACGGGCATGAATTAATCTGTCATGCAATTCAACAAGGAGAGAGCGTTGTTGATGCCACTTGTGGAAATGGGAATGACACAATTATGCTCAGTCAAGCAACAGGACCAAATGGCCATGTTTATGCTTTTGATATTCAATTACAGGCGATTGAACAAACAAAAACAAGACTTGAAGAAAGCAACAGTTCAAATGTTACTTTAATCCATGATGGGCACGAAAACGTGGATAATTATTTACCAAAAGAATTAACAGGGAAGCTAGCTGGAGCTATTTTTAATCTTGGCTATTTGCCTGGTAGTGACAAACAAATCATCACAACACCAACGCATACTATTGCAGCGATAGATAAACTTATCGATTATCTTAAACCCGAGGGAATTATTGTCTGTGTCGTTTATTATGGACATGCGGGTGGAAATGATGAGAAGAACACCTTACTCGATCACTTATCTAGTTTTGATCAAAAGTATTTTCAAGTATTGCAGTATGGATTTGTTAATCAAAAAAATAACCCTCCTTTTATTCTTGCCATTGAAAAAAAACAAACCTCACAGAAGTAGTATTATACTTCTTGAGGTTTGTTTTTTAATCGATTGTATACCTTTATATTCAGATGAAAAAAGGCTGATCTTATTCCGCTTGCATGTAGCAACAGCTTAGTGATTTCTTTTCCGTTCTTTAATTGTTTCACTTTTGGATCTGCTAAATACAATCCAACTAGACCATTATGAATCATTTCGTGAAAATGGTGATGCGGTAACAACTGGACACTTTTATTTGTCTGGCGAATGAAATATAATAAACGCTCCTTCAAATGCGACTCGTCTTCGTAGTAATTACAAAAGTTTAAGTCACCTTCCACCAAATCTTCTTGTTGATCAATATAATAATCCAATAAAATGTGTAGTCCTTGCATAAACGGGAAATAGCTATCAAATATTTTTTTTGCTAATACCTCATCCATCTCCTCATTCATGGCATAAGAAACCATACAAAATATCCCTAATGTCGACCCGCTTGAAGCTGAAAATTCATACCAACTTAATGATGGTGACATCTCCTTACACGTTTTAAACCAGTTTTCTAATCTAGGAATACGTTCTTCTTTTTTAACATGCTTATGTACTTGTAAGTCACTATATAGCTGTTCCAACTGTAAAAGGTATTCTTTCATGAGTGGATACTGAGGTAATACACGCAATGCATTCTGACATGTCTTTACTAAATCAACGAGATAATCATCATCGCTTTGATCTTCTCGGTGACAATAGTAATTTTGCACATCATTATCTGGTGATAAAGCATCTTCCATCGCTTGATGTAACATGCGAAAATCAACTGGATCTAATGATGTGCTACGATCACATAAATTATCTAAGTAATCACTAATCGTTTGGTAAGCAACAATAAATCGAACGGCTTCATTCCAATTTAATCCTGCTAAAATGCTATAAACACTGCCACCTTGGCAATGAAACTTCTTAGCACTAATGCTCGCTAGTGCTTGCTCACGTAATTCTGCATTAGGAATACGCTCCGCTCTTTCTTTCCAATATGTTAACTCCTCGTTTACCTTAGGAAAAATTTTTCTGAAGACCGAGCGCATTAAAAATGGTGCTGACCGTGGAATATGATAACCCATTTTGCCACTCCTCATTTCTTTATTTCTTAGACTCATTTCATAGTTGCCTCTAAACATCGTAGTAGATAGAAACTGCGACGTAACTTCCTTACCCGCTATGTCAGCAAATGGGCTCCCTTTCTGTGGGCACAGCCTCAGCTAACTTTGTAAAGAAAAACACTTTACAAAGTGGATCTTCGGCTTGTGCTGTTCCCACTAGAGTGTCACCCATTTGCTTCCTTCGCTGGATAGCGTATCTTTGTGACAAATATCATTATTATTATATAACGAAGCAATTTATCTCTATAATTATCACGGTATAAGAAACTAGCGTATCAAGTGAAATTGACGACACTCCTGCAGGAACAGCACGGGCTGAAGATCCACTCGGAAAGCGTCCTTTGCTTATCCGAGTTAGCTGAAGCCGTGCCTGCGGAAAGGGAGTCAATTTCACTTGATAAGCGGGGCGGGAAATTCAGTTACGTCGTAGTAGATGGAAACTGCGACTTATTGAAGCTTTCTTACCTACTATGTCACAAATTGGTTATAATTTCCTTTTACAACTTCTACTCTTGCTGTTCCACTGGACAAGGAAAGTTTCGACAGCGATACATCGCACGAAATATAATAGGCTAAGCTTCTCCTAGCCGCTAACTAGCGCAAGCCTTTGCTGACGAAGCAGGTATCAAACACGTTACGTCATAGTTTAGAGATTTTAGCCAAGCAACAATCTAAATTTATTGAGCTACTTTTTTTACATTATATCATCAATTTTTGCCCTTTGTTTTCACTCTTAGACAAAATCTTTTAAATATATTGGTTATGTTTGACGATACTAACATTATACGAACGTTTATTTGAAAGGAGAATATCATTGTGTTGCTCATTGTTCTTCTTACTATAAGTATAAGTTTAACATTATTGTTGGTTTATTATGCAAAACACACACTCTCTAAGATTCATTTTTATGCTTTTCGAATATACAGTATTTTATTTGGAATATGCAGTATCACACTTATCCTTATGCTATTTAATACAAATAAATTGGAGTTATCTAATTGGTTAGAACCACTTACAACTTCAAAAAATATTACCTATGCTCAAGAAAAAGAAAGCTTGATATTGGATCCTATAGTAGAAAATGAACCTATTCATGATGCTTTTCAAATTGATGTACCCGTAATAGGACAATATCCGCAATTACCACGCGGATGCGAAGTTACAAGCTTAGCAATGCTTTTAAACTATGCTGGTATTAATGTAGATAAAATGGAATTAGCCACTGAAATAAGAAAAGACTCAACACCATACAAAGAAACAAAACAACAGATTTATTTTGGTAATCCTAATCAAGGATTTGTCGGTGATATGTATGACTTGTCTAATCCAGGTTATGGTGTATACCATGAACCCATTGCAGATTTAGCTAAAAAGTATCTTAATGATAGCGTTCATGACTTTAGTGGTTCATCGTTTGATCAAATTCTTTATTATATAAGTCAAGGACAGCCTGTTTGGGTCATTACAAATGCAACATTTGAAAAGTTAGCTCCTAATGCGTTTCAAAAATGGGAGACACCTCAAGGTCCTGTCAGCATTACGATGCGCGAACATTCCGTTTTGGTTACTGGTTATGATCAAGAATATATCTATTTTAATGATCCACTAAATGCAACAAAAAGAAAAGTATCCATTACCTCTTTTGAAGAAGCATGGATACAGATGGGACGGCAAGCTATTACGATTCTACCGGAATAAGCTTGCTTTTATTTTTAATTCCTTCTTGAAATTTCTCTACGTCATACTTTCCTTCCACATAGATTTGGTGCCACAGCATAAAAATGAGTACAGTCCAAATCTTTCTACTATAATCTGCTTTTCCTGAACAATGATCTTCTAGTAAATCTAATACATAATCTTTCTTTAGCAGATGATCTGTTTGGCTATCTTTTATTAACGTTTTTGCCCAATCGTTTAATTCGTTTTTTAACCAATGACGAATTGGTACGGGGAATCCAAGCTTTTTGCGGTTTAATACATCATCAGGCACAAACCCCCTCGATGCTTCACGCAATATCTGTTTTGTTGTCCCATTAGCAATCTTCAGGTCCACAGGTAATTCACTCGCCACTTTAAAAACTTCCTTATCTAGAAATGGTACGCGAAGTTCTAACGAATTTGCCATCGTCATGCGATCTGCCTTTAATAATATATCACCACGCAACCATGTTTGAATATCAATATATTGCATTTGATTAACAGGATCTTGTCCTCTTACATCCTCATAAAATGGGGCTGTTATTTGTTGATACGTACTGTTCGGATTATAATTTTGTAACAATGCACTTTTTTGATTATTTTCAAACATTTTTGCATTTCCTATATAACGCTCTTCTAATGGTATTGTTCCTCTTTCCAGATAACTTTTCCCACGTACTCCTTCTGGTAATATACCTGCCAATTGGTTTAATAAACGATTGACTGTATTAGGCAGGTATTCAAAGCCTTTAAGTGCTTTTGGTTCCCGGTAAATATTATATCCACCAAATAATTCATCAGCACCCTCACCCGAAAGAACAACCTTGACATGTTTACGCGCTTCTCTTGCAACAAAATATAACGGTACACATGCTGGATCTGCAAGTGGGTCATCCATGTGCCAAATGATTTTCGGCAAATTCTCCACATATTCTTCTGGTGTAATCATATATGAAATATTCTCTACATTTAGTTTATCCGCTGTTTCTTTTGCCAGATCAACTTCTGAATAACCTGCTTGTTCAAAACCAACTGAGAACGTTTTAATATTCGGGTTGAATTGCTTAGCAATTCCAACTATTAAAGAAGAATCAATTCCACCAGATAAGAAGGATCCTACTGGAACGTCACTACGCATATGAACACCAACTGAATCAATCATTGTTTTCTGTATACGCTCAATCCATTCTGATCGTTCCATACTTACTGGTTGGAAATTAGCTTTCCAATAACAATAAAAACGGATTTGTTCATCTGGCTTTTTAATAAAATAATGTCCAGGTTCTACTTTATAAATATCTTTCGTCATAGATAACGGCTCTGGTACAAATTGAAAACTCAAGTAATGTTGCAAGGCTTCTACATCCACTTCTTCCGCACCATTATAATACGTGAGGCTTTTTTTCTCTGAAGCAAATAAAGTTCCTTCGTTTGTATTTGTATAATACAATGGTTTAATTCCAAAGGGATCTCTAGCACCATACAATGTTTCTACTTGCTTATCCCAGACTAATATCGAAAACATACCCCTAAAGTATTGAAATGCTTCTTCACGATGAGTGGAAAACATAGCAATTACTACTTCTGTATCCGAGTCTGTCTCAAACGTATAGCCTTTGTTTATTAACTGTTCACGCAATTCTACATAATTATAAATTTCTCCATTGTAGACCATACAATATCTATCATCATCGTAGGTAAATGGTTGATGTCCATTATCAATATCAATAATACTTAGACGACTAAAACCAAATGATACATAGTCATCATGGTAGTACCCTTCATCATCCGGACCTCTATGTTGTATAAAAGAATTCGCTTGCTCAAACCATTCTTTATTTTCCTCGTTTGTTATACTTGTTGCATTATTTCGAATCATTCCGATAAACCCGCACATATAATCCCCTCTAATCTTCCTTTTTAAAATATATACAGTAGACGTAGGGTTTCAAAATTAGTTACATTTTTTTCAAAAAAAAAAAAAAAAACACTAGATAATTTATCTAGTGTTTTTCATTCTTGTTATTTATTTTTTTACATAGGATTGTAATGCTTCAATTTTATCTGTTTGCTCCCAAGGAAACTCGATATCTGTTCGACCAAAATGTCCGTATGCAGCAGTATCTCGATAAATAGGTCTGCGTAAATCAAGCATCTTAATAATACCCGCTGGTCTTAAATCAAATAACGCTCTAACAGCTTCTACTAATTTTTCTTCACTAACTTGACCACTATCAAACGTATTAATAGCAATTGAAACTGGCTCTGCGACACCAATCGCATAAGCTAACTGTACTTCACAAGCATCAGCAAGCTTAGCAGCAACTATGTTCTTTGCGACATAACGTGCTGCATATGCTGCAGAACGATCTACCTTTGTTGCATCTTTACCACTAAATGCTCCACCACCATGTCGAGCGTAACCGCCGTATGTGTCTACGATAATCTTTCTACCTGTTAGTCCTGCATCACCTTGTGGTCCACCGATAACAAATCGACCAGTAGGGTTAATAAAATACTTTGTGTCGTCATCTAATAATTCCACTGGCACGATTGGTTTAATAACATGTTCTTTTAAATCAGCCTGAATTGTTTCCAATTCAATATCTGGGTGATGTTGTGTTGAAATAACGATTGTATCAATTCGTAAAGGCTTATTGTTCTCGTCATATTCTACTGTTACTTGTGTCTTTCCATCTGGACGTAAATATCCCACCGTTTTATCTTTTCTTACATCAGCAAGGCGTTTAGACAGCTTATGCGCTAGCGCTATAGGTAAGGGCATCAATTCAGGTGTTTCATTATTGGCATAACCAAACATAAGACCTTGATCCCCTGCTCCAATGGATTCAAGCTCATCATTCGTCATATTTCCTTCTCTTGCTTCTAGTGCTTGGTCAACTCCACCAGCAATATCTGATGATTGCTCATCAATTGCTGTCAGTACTGCACACGTTTCAGCATCAAAACCATATTTAGCTCTTGTATAACCGATTTCTTTGATTGTTTTTCGCACAATCTGTGGAATGTCAACGTAAGTAGAAGTAGTTATTTCTCCTGCCACTAAGACTAGACCTGTTGTTACAATTGTTTCACACGCTACCCGTGCATTTGGATCATGTGTTAATATCTCATCAAGAATCGCATCAGAAATTTGATCACTAATTTTATCTGGGTGTCCTTCTGTTACTGATTCCGAGGTGAATAATCGACGATTTGCAGTCATTCTGCTAAATCTCCCCTTCCTAAATCACTTGCCCGACCATTTTTATGTCGAATAGATCTATTTTACGTCTTCTTTTTTTGAACTGCAATAGTTATTTTAACTTTAAAAGTGCTGCATATCCATTATCAAGCACCAATTAAAGGAATGCTACTTTATTTAATGGAAGGTGTTCGAATGTTATCGTAACGGAACCAATAACAGTTGTCAATAAAACAAGCCAAATTATTAGTGAATTCGACACGTGCCATCTTCACATTTATTTTTAAATAAACGATAACGATTTTTAGCAACCCACCGATATATCGGATTTCCAATCAAATCGGCTTTTGGTATATAGGCAAGTGCTCCCAGCCAAAATGTTAGAACACAACGAAGCAAAACAAAACGAACTGCATAAAAACCAGTTAAAGTTTCACCCGTTTTCTTTCTTAAATGAATCTCTCCTGCCAATTCTTGTTTCTCCTCAACAGATAGATCATTTTTTTCTTGATAAGATTGTAAGGATTGCCATTCAAATACATTAAACCAGTCTAGTGTGTTTATGATTTTCTTACTTTGCTTACAGAGGTAACAGAATTGATCGTACAAAATAATATTCTTAGACATTTTTAGCCTCCTTACTTTACTTTTCCACTACTATACCATTATTAATCATTTTTTTCGGAAACTTACACTTATAGGCAGGCACACATTTTCCGCCCATGAATAAAGTAAATAAAGACATTTTAAAAGGGGATAAAATAATGAAAAAATGGTTGGTATATCTTATATTACTTCTATCGTTAGTAGTATTTAGTGCCTGTTCAGATAGTAGTTCAACACTTACAAAAATTAAGGTTGCAGAAGTTACGCGCAGTATCTTTTATGCACCACAATATGTGGCACTCGAGGAAGGTTTTTTCGAAGAAGAGGGACTAGACGTCGAACTACAAACAATTCCTGGTGGGGATAAGGTTATGACTTCCATCTTGTCTGATAACTCCGACATCGGTCTTGTTGGATCGGAAACATCCATCTATGTTGGTGCGCAAGGTTCTGAAGATCCTATTATTAATTTTGCACAGTTAACGCAAACAGACGGCACATTTCTTGTAGCACGGGAACCGAATGATGATTTTTCGTTTGAAGATTTAAAAGATAGTGACTTTTTGGGGCAACGAAAAGGTGGCATGCCACAAATGGTTGGAGAATACGTCTTAAAACAAAATGGAATCGACCCACAGAATGATTTAAATTTAATTCAAAACATTGACTTCGCTAATATAGCTAGCTCTTTCTTATCTGGTACAGGTGATTATGTTCAACTATTTGAACCAATCGCAAGTCAATTTGTGCAAGATGGGAATGGTCATATCGTTGCTTCTTTTGGTGAAGAATCGGGTCATGTTCCTTATACCGTATTTATGGCTAAGCAAAGTTTTCTAGAAGAGAATGAAGAAGCAGCAATCAAATTTGCACGCGCAATTTACAAGGCCCAGCAATTTGTGCAAGAACATGAAGCGGAAGAAATTGCTGAAATAGTTAAGCCTTATTTTGAGGAAACCGACATTGCGTTATTAGTTTCTTCGGTAGAGCGTTACAAAACACAAGGTTCTTTTGCCGAAAATCCTCTTTTAGATGAAGAAGAATGGAATAACTTAAAGTCCATTATGGATGAATCTGGGGAATTACCAGCAGATATTATGCATGATGAATTAGTGAACACCGAAATAGCTAAAGAGGTCATGGACGAATAGGGAGGTTTTGTGCTTGGGTTTTTTACAAATAAAGCAGATCTCACATTATTACTTTAACCGAGAAGGTTATACAAAAGCATTAAATAATATCTCTTTTTCTGTTGATGAGGGCGCATTTATTTCCTTGCTAGGACCGAGCGGCTGTGGTAAAAGTACCCTGTTATCTATTATAGCAGGTATTATTGCTCCAACTCACGGTGCTATTACGCTTCAACAGCAGAACTTAATTAAAAACCGCTCAGAAATCGGCTATATGCTTCAACAAGATTATCTTTTTCCTTGGAAGACCATTTTAGAAAATACGTTAATTGGCCCAAAAGTGCAGCACAATCAAGATAAAACTACCATTGAAAGGGCGAAAAGTCTTTTGAAAGAAATGGGTCTTGAAGATGTGACAGATGCTTATCCAAGTAGTCTTTCTGGCGGGATGCGTCAACGAGTTGCACTCATTCGCACGCTTCTAACAGAGCCAAAATTACTTTTACTTGATGAACCATTTTCGGCACTTGATTTTCAATCAAAATTAAAATTAGAAGATTTGGTTTCTAACTTATTAAAAAGCTATCACAAAACGTCTATTCTCGTCACACATGATATTGGTGAGGCTATTGCAATGAGTGATCAAATTTACCTCATGCGGGCAAACCCTGGTGAGATCAACCAACAATTTGAAGTTCCAGTTGAAGTACGGAATTTAACGCCCTTTGAGGCAAGAAAGCATATCAAATATCAAATCTTGTTTGATCGGATATGGGAGGAGTTGAATAGCCTTGAGTCAAAAGCAACAGTCCGATAATAGTCTATTTCTAAACCATATTAAAAATTTGAAATCCGATCGCAGAAATACGTTATATTGGCAACTGTTTATTTTAATTGTTTTTATCATAACCTGGGAAGCAACTAGCAGATTAGCATGGATAGACCCGTTAATTTTCAGTTCACCTTCTAAAGTTGCAAGCATGCTTTTAACAAATTTAGCTGATGGCTCACTCTGGTTTCATTTACAGATCACTCTTTTTGAAACAATTGCTGGGTTTCTTGTTGGAACAATACTTGGGATACTTTTAGCATTTTTATTATGGTATTCAGAGAAACTTTCTGACATCCTTGATCCTTATCTTGTTATACTAAACGCCTTACCTAAAGTAGCTTTAGGACCAATTATAATTGTTGCTTTAGGACCGGGTTATTTCTCTATTATTATGATGGGTGCGATTATCTGTTTTATTATCACAGCACTCGTGGTATACAGTGCATTTAGGGAAGTTGATCCTAACTATTTAAAAGTACTGCAAAGCTTCGGTGCGACGAAATGGCAATGCTTTAAAGAAGCAGTCTTTCCAGCTTCTTTTCCCGCAATGATTTCAACATTCAAAGTAAATGTTGGATTGTCATGGGTAGGTGTCATTGTAGGAGAGTTTCTTGTTGCTTCAAAAGGACTTGGTTATTTAATTGTTTATGGGTTCCAAGTGTTTAACTTCACCCTTGTGCTTTATAGTTTGGTCGTTATCGCTATTTTAGCCTCGCTTATGTATCAAGGGGTAGAAAGATTAGAGAAGTGGTTAATCAAAAAAAGTTAAGTACACAAAAGCCGTCCTGATTGCTTAAAAGCATCTGGGACGGCTTTATGAGTCAACTAATTCTTGTACCCGCTCTAAACTGTATGGTAGTACTTTATCTTTCATCATAAAACTAAAAGCGGGATTTGTGCGTAACTTTTCAGGAAGTTCTTTGTACAATACTGGTCCTTCTGTTTCAAAATAACTAGCTTGCTTTGGTAACGAGTCAATTACGGCAAAATAAATATTTTTTACGACATCTTCACTTTTGCCTTTCACATAATATTGGCCAATATAGGTTAGAGAATGAACCCTTCCGCCTGTTTCTTCTTTCACTTCTCGAATTGCAGCTATTTCAGCTGTTTCTCCTGGTTCAACTTTCCCACCTGGAAACTCAATTCCTCGTTCCTTATGCTTGGTTAATAACCATTGCGTTTCCCATCGACAAATTACCCAGACGTGTTTCGGATCTTTTTTGAATGGGTGATCATCGAATGACAATTTAACTTCATTGTGATAATAATCGTAGAATATTTTCATACTTACCGCTACCTTTATACTTGATTTGTTTCCATTGTATCATTATTTTGATCATTATGATTAATATTTGTTATCTTCCAACCTTCTTCATTGTATGTTAACTCGATTTCAATTGTATATGCACCATACAAATCACTTTGATTCTGTTGCGTGATTTTCACTTTGTTTTCTCCTGTACTTTCTTTTTGATACGGTTGAGATTCGATAAACCAAGGTGGTGTTTCTGTCGGTATGATATACAAACCATCTTCTTTTTCTTCATAGTAATGCGACACATATTCTGTTGCAATTTCCTCTGTTGTAGTATCTTTGAATTTATCGATTAATTCTACTTTAGTCTCTATTCCATTAACTTTATATTGCTGATCAACATCTTGAACAAGAATGTCCATAAATGTATTGGTAATATCAATAAGTTCATTATGCTCTAAAGTTGGTGTTTTTATATCTTCTTGAGAACTTGCTAATCGATTAGCTTCAACATTTGTTGCTTCTTCCTTTTTTAGTACCTGATTAGCACTCAATTCTTTTGATGTAACTGATTCTGTTGTAATATCTCCATTAGTTTGTCCTTGATAAGAAAATAAAAACAGTGGAATAATTGCCGTAAAAGCTAATAGTACTTTTAGTTTCTCCCGTTTCATTTCCTCACCTCCCATCTGTTGTTAATATACCTTTCCTTTTTATATGTTAGATCAAACATTTTTATTAATTTTTTTGTGTTGCTTTTAATATATAAACGTCTCACAAGATGAAATAGTTTCATTTATTTTTAAGACTGTTTTCTAAAAGCTTATTGTTTATTCTAAATTTCTATAAACTACGGCGTAACATTGTTACCGACTACCTCAATAATTTACTGATTTCTATCACACTACGGTAGCAAATGGTCTCCCTTTCCGTGGGCACAACCTCAGCTATCTATAGAAGCAAAGACCGCTTCTATAGAGGATCTTCGGTTTGTGCTGTTCCCACAGGAGTGTCAACCATTTGCTACCTTCGCTGGATAGTGTATCCTTGTATTATACAATCACTTTTTATTGTTTCTAGCTCATGTTTTAGATACCCATTAATTAAAAATAATAGAGGCTTATACGCAATTATAATTAGCGGACTAAAACCAGTGGATCAAGCGAAATGGGAGAGACTCCTGCAGGAACAGCGCGATCTGAAGATCCACTTCGGAAAGCGCTTTTTGCTTAACGAAGTTAGCTGAAGACGTGCCTGCGGAAAGGGAGCCCATTTCGCTTGAGGAGCGGGACATAAATTCTATTGTATTGCACTTTATATAAAGTTTGTTATATGTTACGACGGAGTTTCTCTCGCTTCCGTCGAATTATTTCTCAAGCTCTCACGTCCGTATATTGTAAAGCAAAGACATTTGCGAAAAGAGTTATTTTTAAAAAGAATAAGCTTAACTAGTGTCTTAGGTTTTTCGAGGTTTCCTACACTAACAATAGAAAAAGCGACTATCTAAGATAGTCGCTTTCTAGTTTATTGTGCTTGTGCTGTTTTCTTTTGGGACTCTGCTACTACTTCTTTTATTAAACAACGACCGCGTCCGTGTGGAATACACATTGGTGTACCGAAAACCGGATCATAGGTTACGTCACATCTCATTTGAAATACATCATGAACCATATTGCAACTAATGATTTCTTCTGGTTTTCCTTGTACATGAACTTTTTTATCTTTAATCGCAACTATATGGTGAGCATAACGACAAGCAAGATTCAAATCGTGTAATACCATCACAATGGTACTGTTATGCTTTTCATTTAATTCAAATAATAAATCAAGGACCTCAATTTGATGAGTCATATCTAAATAAGTAGTTGGCTCATCTAATAAAATAGTGTCCGTTTTTTGTGCTAAAATCATTGCAATCCAAGCACGTTGGCGTTGTCCGCCTGATAACGAATCAACTGCACGATCTCTTAAATCTAACATATTGGTTGATTCTAACGCTTCATTTACAGCATCTTCATCTTCACCAGACCATCTATTAAACATGCTTTTATATGGATGACGTCCTTGTTTAACTAAATCCTCAACTGTCAGACCTTCTGGACTTATCGGACTTTGCGGAAGAATAGAAAGTTGCTTTGCTACTTCTTTCGTAGGCATTTTTGCAATATTTTCCCCGTTAAGAACAACTCCGCCTTCTTTTGGCTTTAACAGTCTTGCCATTGAACGAAGCAAAGTCGATTTACCGCAACCATTTGCACCGATGAAAACTGTGATTTCACCTTTAGGTACAGTCATATTTAAATCATCTATAATAATATCATCACCGTAACCTAGTGTTAAATCTTTCGTAGCGATCGTTTCCATATGCAATCTCTCCCTTACGAGCGTTGCTGATTTATATCAGAAAAATAAGTAGCTGCATTTCAAACTATATTTTAGGCAGTAATTTTTTTATCAGTACCTCTAGTTTATTGGCTATTAACTAATTCGTCAATGATTTTGATAATCTTTATCATTTAATCTTATCACTCGCTTCGGGAATTCTACTCGATATTATTGTTTTCTATCGTCAAATCAAGTATCTCATCAAGCGATACCCAACTGATTCCGTCAATTGTAACTAGCTTAATTCGTTGTTCCAGCTCATCTACTTTCATTACTTTTCCAATAACATATAGCGTTTGATAAGGGTCAAACACTTTAATTTTAATCGTCTTTTCAAAATATCTGGCTTCTACAATTTGCTCAGAAAAAAGGATGATTTGCTGTTCATCTAAAATTGGCTTTGCTTGTTTTTTCAGTTCCTTTTGATGTGCCCGTAAGACTTGTTTATGTTCAGGGAGCATCATCCTGCTTGATTCCCACATCAGATTGTATCCAGGTGTTAATTTATTTGGCTTCATCTATAATCCTACTCCTTTATCGTGTCCGCCAATTTTGCTCGCTCTAACATGTGCTTGGCCTGCCTCCATAAGAGATGAGGCTCTTACAATTGCTGTTGGTCCATATTTTTGATAAATACCGTCCATCGTTTCATTTAACCTAACTTTTTCTAATGTATCATCGAATAAAGACAACTGATAAGCGTCTGCTTTTTCTAGCTGTGCTAAGGTTATACCAATTCCCCTTACAGGAAGGCCATCCCAATACTTGTGAAATAACTGTACAGCTGTTTCATAAATATCGAAACCAAAGGCTGTTGACGTAACTAATTTTTTTTGACGATTAAATCCAGTCGAAACTTCGGAAGTGCTACTACCTTGTACATTGATTGAAACGGTCTGCCCTATATAGTGGTGTGCACGTGCGCGACGTGCAACTTCTTCACTTAGCTCTAATACAATAACTTTAATTTCATCTAACTTTTGATAATCTCGTGGCAGTGTCATGTGATGCCCTACCGCTTTTTGTTCTTGATGTGTTGTGGTTGTAACTGGACTTTCATCGATGCCATTCGCTGTACGCCACAATAATTCTCCGTTTATTCCCCAACGCTTTTGCAACCACTTCACTGGATAATTTGCCAGGTTACCAATCGTGTGTAGCCCCATCTTCTGCAAATGCGCTTCCATTTTTCGTCCCACACCGAATAGTTCGCCGATCGGAAGCGGCCATAGTTTTTCTTGTAAATTACTTGGATCTAATCGAAAAATACCATTTGGTGATTTTTTTGCAAATGCATCACAAGCCATTTTAGCCAATACTTTGTTCGATCCCATCCCAATTCGTGCTTTTATACCTACATCTTCAAAAATAGTTTGTTGTATTTTTTCCGCTATTTGTTGTGGTGTACCAAATAAATGTTGACTACCTGTAATATCAATAAATTGTTCATCAATCGAGTATACTTCAATACAATCAGTAAATTGCTCTAAAATCTTTGTTATATGATAGGAGACATCAATATATAACTGCATACGTGGCCTTACCATTACTACTTCTGGACATTTAAGTTGGGCTTCCCATAATGTTTCAGCTGTTTTGATTCCATATCCTTTTGCGATTGGACAAGCAGCTAAAATAATCCCACTTCTTCTTGCTGGATCACCAGATACCACAAGCGGCTTATTCTGATAGTCTGGGTTTGTTGCCTTTTCAATCGATGCGTAGAAAGATTGCATATCAACCAAAAAAATCACTTTAGACACGCTTAACATCTCCTCAAAATAAGAACCTGCGTTCGTATATATAGTATATACGAACGCAGGTTCTTTAATCAATGGAAATTGTTTGCTTTATTCTTTTATATTTTGTTCAAGTCGGGTTACTAGTTGATGACGGAGCAGTTTATTAGAGGCATTGCGAGGCAAATTGTCCACAATATAAAAAGCTCTCGGAATTTTATATTTAGCTAATTCATCTCTACACTGTTGTTTCACTAAATCTAGATCGAGTTTATCTTCAACTATTATAAAAGCCACAGGAACTTTTCCCCATTTTGGATCTTCCTGTCCTACTACTCCAGCTTCTTTAATTCCCTTTATACCTACTAACACGTTCTCTATTTCAGCAGGGTAAACATTCTCCCCACC
This sequence comes from Paraliobacillus sediminis, assembly GCF_003426055.1. Lineage (NCBI taxonomy): Bacteria > Bacillati > Bacillota > Bacilli > Caryophanales > Bacillaceae > Paraliobacillus > Paraliobacillus sediminis. The sequence goes on along the minus strand of NZ_QJSI01000001.1, from coordinate 1,304,018 downwards.
AGATATAATTAGGTCTTTTCTTCGATCAACGACATATAAGAAGCCTTCTTCATCAAGATAACCTAGATCACCTGTTGCAAGCCAACCTTGGTGTAAGACAGCAGATTTATTTGCCGCTTCATTCTGATAATAACCCTTTGTCACCATTGGGCCTTTCACAAAAATTTCACCAATTTCTAATGGATTGGCCTCTTTCTTGTCATTGATTACTTTCATTTGCGCAGTAAAAAGAGCCTTTCCAGCTGATCCGATTTTTCTTAATGCCTCATTTGGACTTAAGGTTACAATTTGTGAACTCGTTTCGGTCATTCCGTAAGTTTGAAAAACTGGAATACGTTTTTGCCTTGCTTTTTCTAACAGATAAGCGGAAGCCGGTCCTCCACCAAGCAACATACATCTGAATTCCGCTGGATAGCTTTTAGCAGCTAATTCCTCCATTAAACGATCTAACATAACGGAAACAACAGAAACGATTGTCACGCCTTTATTCATAATCGCTTGATGAATGGACTCCACTTCAAACTTCTCTAATAAGTAGATTGGCATACCGTAAATAACACTCTTCATTAGTAAAGAGAACCCACCAACATGGAATAAAGGTAACGTTGCTAACCATTTATCTTGTTTATCAATACCTAAATTTAAGGCAGAAGCAATTGCACTTGACCAATGATTACCATATGTATGAACGACACCTTTTGGTTTTCCGGTTGTTCCAGACGTATAAATAATTGAAAATATATCATCGGGATTCATTTCTATTTTTAAATCCCCTACTATTTCTGGTTGTTTTTCTACTGTTGTAAAGGAGACAACCTTTACAACATCTGGTTCAACAAACCCTTCTATATAACTTTGATCTTCCGATGTAGTTACAAGGTGCCTTACGTTTGCATCTTCTATTTGAAAGGCTAATTCACTTTTAGAAAGACGTGTGTTAAGTAACACGATAACTGCACCCAAATAAGATAAACCATGAATAGCTATAATCATCTCGATACTATTTTTGGAATGAATCGCGACATGTTCACCTTCTCGCACACCAAGAAATTGCAGTTTTTTAGCAAATTGTTGCGCACGATATCGAAGAATAGAAAATGTGACTGGAGGAACGAAAGGAGATTCAATTGCTAATCCATCCGGTGTAATATCTGCTTGTTTATCTAACCAATGAGGCATTTTTTCTGTCATAATCGCACATCCCCTTATGTAAGAAAAAGACGAACATTTTCTTTCTCATGCTCGCCTCTTGTTTAATTAAAACCATATTATGGAAAACGCGGAAACTGTTTAAAGTCTGGATCACGCTTTTCTTTAAATGCGTCACGGCCTTCTTTTGCTTCGTCTGTTGTATAATAAAGCAAGGTCGCATCTCCACCCATTTGTTGCATACCTGCTATACCATCTGTATCAGCATTTAGAGCTGCTTTAATGAAACGTAAGGCAGTTGGGGATTTCCCTAATATTTCTTGGCACCACTGCACGGTTTCAGCTTCTAATTGATCTAATGGGACAACTGTATTAACTAAGCCCATATCCATTGCTTCTTGTGCACTGTATTGACGACATAAGAACCATATTTCGCGCGCCTTTTTTTGTCCAACGATATGTGCTAAATAACCTGCACCGTAACCTGCATCAAAACTACCAACTTTAGGACCTGTTTGACCAAAGACAGCATTATCAGCTGCAATTGTTAGATCGCAGACAATATGTAAAACATGCCCACCACCAATTGCATAGCCAGAAACCATTGCAATAACGGGTTTTGGAATAACACGAATTAAACGTTGTAAATCTAAAACATTTAAACGCGGAATTTGGTCATCTCCTACATAACCACCATGACCTCGAACCTTTTGGTCACCACCCGAACAAAATGCTTCATCTCCCGCTCCTGCAAGAACGATAACACCGATGCTTGAATCATCTCTCGCATCTGCGAATGCATCGATAAGTTGATGCACTGTTTGTGGACGAAATGCGTTACGCACCTCTGGTCGATTAATTGTTATTTTAGCAATCCCATCATTCTTATGATATAAAATATCACTATATTCTCTCACACTTTCCCATGTTACTGTCATCATTATTCCTCCATATCATTAATAAAATCTTTTACTATTGTATCAAACTTTTGCTTTTTTTCCACATGAACAGCATGGCCAGCATTAGAAACAATATGTAGACCCATTGTTTTTGAGCGCTGTACCATCTTTTTAGCAATTGCAACAAATTTTTCATCTAACGCGCCTACAATGACCAAAACGGGTACAGTGATCGTTGCTAACTGATCCCACCACGAAGGTTGTTTCCCCGTTCCCATACCACGTAACGAGGATGCAAGGCCTTTTTCAGATTGTGCTAGACGTTCATTTCTTATTTCGTTTTTCACTGCATGTGATAATGTCTGTTGTGTAGCAAATAACGGCAAGCTTTCCCACTGATCAACAAACGCTAGTATACCATCTTTTTCTATTGTTTCTGCCAAACTATCGTCTTTTGTTTGTCGAGCCACCTGTTCATTCGGTGAGTCAAGACCTGGTGTAGCACTCTCCAAAGTAAGCGATGCAACCATTTTAGAGTGTATTAGTGTAAATGATAAAGCTGCCCTACCACCCATTGAATAACCAACTAGATGAACTTGTTTTATCGCTAATTGGTTAAGGATCAAAGCTAGATCTTCACAGAAATCTTCCATTCGAACAGGGTCATTAGATTTCGTTTGACCATGACCAGGTAGGTCAAGTGCAATACAATGATAAGCAGAAAAGGACGCCATCGTTTCACGCCACGTTTTATTACTTCCAGTAAATCCATGTAAAAAAAGAATCGGAATGCCTGTTTTATCGCCATTTTCTTCTATCCAATAAGATCGATCATTTACGGTTAGATACATCGTATTCACCTTCCAAATGCCTAGCAATGGTTTGCCATTTTTCTTCATGCCATGCGACATTATCTATACGATTCGTTTTTAGTTCAATAACCGATAGACCTTCAGTTTGATAACTTTTTTCTAATGCTGTTTGGAAAGCATGCCAATCAGCTGGACTTGAATATTGCCCTTGGTATAACGTAACAACATGAGAAAAATCTAAATCCATTGGCGTACCAAATAACTCCTCATAGTGCTCTACTTCTTGTTTTGCCTGTGGTAAAAACGAGAAAATCCCTCCACCGTTATTATTCACTAAAACAATCGTTATGTTCAAGGAATAGTGCTTTGTCATAAATAGACCATTTTGATCATGGAAAAAAGATAAATCACCAAGTAATAATGTCACGCGATCAACAGCAGTAGCCGCACCAAGCGCACTAGATGTAACCCCATCAATTCCATTCGCACCACGATTTGCTAAAATACGAATTTGTTTATCCGTATTAAACCAAAAAGTATCTACATCACGAATCGCCATGCTATTACCGACGAAAAATGTACTATTGTCCGGTATAATCTTTTCAATAAACTGGACGACATGTCCTTCTGTTACTACTTGAGTTGTGTTTTTTTGTAGAACTTCTTTTGCAATACTATTACCTTTTTGCCAATCCTTCAGCCACTGTTGATCAAAATGAGGAACAGGGTTTGTTACTAATCCTTCACAAAAAAGTTGCGGATCAGCGTATATAACAGTAGATTGGTGACCAATTGGCTCACGATATCCTTCTGCTTCTTCTACTACGTAATGAACAATTTGCGTGTTTTCCTTTACCCACAATGTATAAGGTTTAGATACAGGCTGAGCACCAAAACGAATAACAAAATCCGGCTTAAATAGATCCCTTGTTTGTTTATGCTTTAAAATGGCGTCGTAACTTTCGATTACATTACTTTTGTCACAATCACCTGAACGTAATTGTGATAATGGATCAGCGAATAATGGTAATTGCCAAGCATTTGCTAGTGCAATGATCTCTTTTTGAGCCTGCTGGTCTTCCATAGGCCCGCACACAATAATACCTTTTTGCATTGTTGAAAACTGATTATGTAAAGCTGTTAACTGCTCCTTCGAAAGCTGTTTCTTTCCCTGATTCACTTCCAAATGTGGTGTATCTTTATCTGCACACCACAAATTTTCTAATGTAAAGTCAGGAACTAAAGGCTCCCGAAAAGGGAAGTTTACTTGCACAGCAGCACGGTTAGCTGTATTTGCAGTTTTATAGGCAGCTGAAGCCTTTCCTCTTACATAAGTTCCTTGCTGATCAGTTAGTTCAGGTAAACTCATATCATGAAACCATTTTACATAATCGCCGTATAAATGGATTTGATTAATGGCTTGCGGAGCTCCAACATCTCTTAGTTCATGAGGACGATCTGCTGTTAAAACAAGTAATGGCACCCTACTGTAGAAGGCCTCAATAATCGCAGGATAATAATTCGCTGCTGCCGTACCAGAAGTACAAACAAGTGCAACAGGACGTTTCGTTTGCTTCGCTATACCCAGTGCAAAAAAAGCAGCAGAGCGCTCGTCCATATTAACCCAATGTTTAATGGATGGAAAGGCTGCAAAGGATAGTGCAAGAGGCGTTGACCTGGAACCTGGTGAAATAACAACGTCTCTTAATCCATTTTGGTACAGTTCATCAACAAAACGTGTTACGTAGCGTGTTAAACTTTCAGTATGGTTCATCCATTACACCCCCTAAAGCTGTCAACATCGGTGTGAACTTCATCATTGTTTCTTCATATTCCTCTTCTGGAATCGAATCTTTTACAACACCACACCCTGCAAATAACGTGGCTTTTTTATGTTGCACGACTGCAGAACGAATTGCTACAGCAAATTCCCCATTTGCATATGCATCTAGCCAACCAATTGGGGCACCATACCAACCACGATCCAAGGATTCGTATTCTCGAATAAAAGTCAATGAAGCCTCTCGTGGTAAGCCACCTAATGCCGGTGTTGGATGAAGATCCCTTAAAACATCAAATATCGTGAAACCTTCCTTGAGTTTTGCTACCACAGGTGTATATAAGTGTTGTAAGTTTTTTAATGGATAAACTACTGGTTCAGCAGGAATATCGATTGCTTCACAATAGGATTCTAATGCTCCTCGAATCATATGAACAACATGATTATGCTCTTCCCTATTCTTCCTATCTTCCAATAGCGCCTGTCCAATTTTATCGTCTTCAGCTTTTGATTTACCACGTGGTGCAGTCCCTGCTAAACACGCAGAAAATAACTGTTGATTATCAATACGTACAAGTCTTTCAGGTGTCGCACCAACAAAACAATCCTCTTCCTTTTCAATCGCAAAAACAAAACTTAATGTTTGATTGCTTGTTAATTCTTTTAAAACAGAAACAATTGCTGGCGGTTCAGCAAAATCCACTTCCATTTTTCTCGCTAATACAATTTTAACTGCTTGCCCTTGATTAATTTTCTTTGTAGCTTGTTTTACTAGTTGTTTCCAAATTGTTGGATCGCTTTCTGATTTGTTTTTAAGAACTGGTAACGCGTGCTTTACTATATGTGGTGAAATTAGCATGTTTTTTTGTTTTTCAATTTTTTCCTGTAACTGATGCTTTTGATCTGATTCTTTTATGTGCAAATTAACCGTGAAATAAAAATCTTCTTTATCTTTCGTCAACAAATAAGTAGGCACGCGAAAATAGCTACCGTTAAAATTATCCCATAATGGCGTTTGACTACTCGTAGTATCAAATGGGAAAGCACCAATCGCAATTGGACCTGTGCCAGGCTGTTTGTATTCATTATAAATAATAGCGTCTTCTAAAAGACGTTTCCATTGTTTTTCTGTATTTTGATAATAAGCATCATCTGCATGCATCGAAATCGCTGTTCCTGCACCAACTAAATAAAAATCATCAGGTACACTACCCCAAAATAAACGATTTTCTTCTAAAAACTTCGCTTGTTCAAAAAAAACATGTGGATCAACTGGATCAATTTTTTCTGTAAAACTGAGCATTTGTGCCGTATTATTTATTTTTGCTTTTTTAATTGCCTCATCTAATAAAATATCTAGTTGTTTTTTTTCTATATCAATCATGTGTGCTACCCTCCAATAATGATAGGGGTTATCTATTAAGGCTTTGATCCATAATATATGATACATCTATTCACTATTTTTATTAACTTAAAACTTTCCCCTTTTATATTTTATGCTGTTTCGCAATCTTTCTCAACAATTTGATTCCTTACCAATAATTTTTTATTCAATTTGATTGACACGACTTCTTTCCTTCTCTAAACTTATAATGTTATTATAGATTATATTAGCGTAATTATCAGGTTTAAAGACAAGATAATAAAAAGAAATTGCGCGTTATACGTCAGTTAGGAGAGAAATAAGGATTATGCAATCATTAGAAAATAGTACCATAAAATCAACATTGAACGAAAAACCGGGTTTTCATGTGTGGTGGAGGTTACTTCGTCCGCACACATTAACCGCTTCTTTTGTTCCAGTATTCATCGGTAGCATGTTAGCTCTATTAGATGGATCGTTAAATATCTTACTGTTTTCTGCAATGCTTTTAGCCGCAATGCTTATTCAAGCAGCAACCAATATGTTTAATGAATATTACGATTATGTCCGCGGACTCGATAACGAGAATTCTGTTGGAATCGGTGGAACAATTGTCCGTGATGGGATTTCCGCAAAAACTGTTTTAACACTGGCTTGTAGTTTCTTTTTACTCGCGATGTTATTAGGTGTTTATATTTGTTTAGAGTCTAATTGGTGGGTCTGCGCTGTCGGTTTATTCTGTATGTTAATTGGTTATTTATATACAGGCGGACCATATCCAATTGCTTCCACACCGTTTGGAGAAATTGTTTCTGGATTTTTCATGGGAACGATGTTAATCGGATTTAGTTATTTCGTACAGACAATGGAAATATCAGGTGATATGCTCTTAATCTCCATTCCTTTAGCAATTTTCATCGGATTAATTATGCTTTCTAATAACATCCGCGATTTAAAAGGTGATAAAGCGAACGGTCGTAAAACAGTTGCTATCTTACTTGGACATGAAAAAGCAGTCAAATTGCTTGGATCTTTATTTTCTATTAGTTATCTTTTGACTGTGCTATTTGTTGGTATCGGACTTTTACCATTCTGGTCGCTTCTTACATTATTGAGTATTAAAAAAGCGAAACAGGCTATTAATGGATTCCAAGGAAAAACCACTAACGTCGAAATGATTCCAGCTATGATAGCAACTGCACAAACAAATACAATTTACGGATTTCTACTAGCTTTATCTTTGTTAATTCAATTCTTTATTCCTTTTTCTTTATAGAATAGAACGTATACGTACAGAAAAGCAGACATTAAAAATTGTGTCTGCTTTTTTCATAAGAGAGGTGGTATTTAAATGGATTTAAACGGAACATTAATGGAAGCGTTAGAAATGGAAGTTATGATAGCACAGGCAGATTTAGTTGAAATTAAAATGCCTGTTAACGAAAAGACACGGCAACCAATGGGTTATTTACATGGCGGAGCAAGTGTAGCATTAGCTGAGTCAGCCGCAAGCATTGGATCCTTAGTAAATATTGATGCCAGCAAATACAATATTTTCGGAATAGAAATTAACGCTAATCACATTAAAAGTAAGAAGAATGGCTGGGTGATCGCTCGTGCAAAACCAGTGCATATTGGTAGAACTACGATGGTATGGCAAATTGACATTGTTGATGAATCAGATAAATTAATTGCTACTTCACGCTCTACAATCGGCATTGTAGAAAAACGATAATTTTTTGATTGAATGAATTGTGCGTTCGCTCGATTCCAGCTGTGTTCGCCCGATTCAAAAGTCCGCTTTCTCAAATTAAATTATCTCAATCAAAAAAGCAGGTTTCCTTTTAAGGGAGCCTGCTTTGATATTTTTTATCCTATCGTTGCCCTTTTTTGTTCAATCCATGGTTTAAGCTTTATATATAATGGAACAAATAACACCGCAAAAATAATTCCTTTCACTACATTAAACGGTAGTACACCAACTAGGACCGTACTTAACTTGACTGTACTACTCATTGTTTCCCAGCCCATAAACCAACTATAAGCAGGTAAAATAACAAAGTAATTTAGTACACTCATTCCTAAGGCCATCACGACAGTACCAGTTACTAATCCAGAAACTAGACTCTTATTACCTTTAAATTTATGATATAACATCGATACTGGAACAACGAACAATACGCCAGCTATAAAATTTGCGACCACTCCAATTGGATCTCCTGCACCTGTAAAGATTAAATATAATAAATTTTTAATTGCCTCGACAATTATTCCTGCCATTGGTGTAAACAATAGTGCTGCAATTAATGCTGGAACTTCACTAAAGTCAATTTTTAAATACGGTGGTAAAAATGGTAACGGAAAGTTTATAAATAATAATACCAACGAAATTGTACCTAATAGAGCTAGAATAATTAATTTTAATAATTTTGATGATTGCGATTTAGTTGTTTGCAATCTAATTCCTCCTTCATCTTTATCGATTCTAATCTTGATGAAGGTAGAGCAATCCTTTAGACATTATAAAAACCCTAAAACCAAATGGGGGCTTTTAGGGTTTACACATATCAGGAAATAAAGGTATACATACATATACCAAATTTTGCTCCTTATCTTCTCCCATCCAGACTTTAACTGTCGGTCCCGGATTTGCACCAGGTCCACCACTATGAAAGTGGGTCACGGACTAAAAGCGATCTAACGCTTATCACCGTCGGTCAGGAATTTCACCCTGCCCCGAAGATAGAATCGATATTTAATTAATCTTAGTATACAATAAATTAAAAACATTGTGAAGGGTTTTGCATGTATTTCTTTTCACAAAGTTTAACTTTCAAGAAATCGCCTTATTCATCTAATGGATTTAAGCTTTCTTTTCCAGTCATACCAGCTATCATTGCAACTAACAAGTCAATTTCTTCATCAATATCTTTAATGCTAGCTGTTTCAACAGGTGAGTGCATATAGCGCAAAGGTAAGGAGACTAAACTAACTGGCACACCACGTCCTGTTAAGCGCATTTTATCAGCATCTGTTCCCGTCATGCGTGGAGTTAGCTCATATTGCACGTCCATATTTAACTGTTTCGCAGTTTCCTCTAATAGGATATTCATTTTTCGATTAATTGGTGCTCCTTTTGCTAACACTGGCCCACCATCTAAACGAATGTCTCCATGTTTATTTTTATTAACACTTGGATAATCCGTAGCGAACGTTACATCACACGCAATTGCCATTGTTGGTGCAATTCCTGCTGCTGCAAAATAAGCACCACCCATGTTTGTTTCTTCATTCACTGTACTTGCGGCATAGACACCTACCTTTAAATCTTTATCAGAGAGTCTACGTAATACCTCAGCAACGATAAATGCACCTGTACGGTTATCTAAACCTCGTCCCGTTATGTAGCGATCCATCAATACTTCTGGTTCGCGTTGATATACCGCAAGATCACCAATTTGCACAAATGCTGCGATTTCTTCTTTTGATTGTGCACCACAATCTATGAAAAGATCTTCTACGTCAAAATCACCTTTAATACCACCATGATGTTGCGCATTAACGCCGATAACACCGGTGATTTTCTTACCATAACCTAAAACATCTACCTTCATGCCAACAGCCGCTTTTGGATTAATTCCACCCATTTTATCAAAATATAAAAAACCCTGTTCATCTAAACGATTGATTACAAGTGCAATTTCATCACTATGACCAGCTAATAAAATTTTAAAATCAGCTTCTTTATTCAACACACCAATTACGTTACCTGCATGATCTGTCATGATCTCATCTGCAAAAGGCTCAACATAACGCATCCATTTTTTTTGAATCTCCATTTCCATACTTGATGGAGATGGTGTTTGTAGTAGTTCCATTAAAAACTGTTGTCTCTCTTTTTCCATTTTTGTATGACCTCCTAAATAATCTATTAACATCATATCAAATTTTTTGGTAAATACTAATCTTTAACTTTAATTTTTGGATAGGAAGTGAGAAATTGCACCTTTATAAATTTTGGCAGTATTATTTTCGTTTACCTAATTTACTACGCTTACTAGCAACCGTATTCATACTAATGTTTAGCTTTGGTCTCCTTATACACTTAATCGAACCCGAGCACTTCACGACTATTTTTGATGGTATTTGGTGGGCATTTGTGACAGGATCAACGGTTGGTTATGGAGATTATATTCCATTAAGTACACTAGGCAAAATCCTTGGTATTCTTTTAATACTAACTGGTGGTGGAGTTGTAACTTTTTATATGGCAACCATATCAGCTACAACCATCAAACAAGAAGAGTCACTATCAAAAGGGGATATTACCTTTAAAGGAGAAAATCATATTATTTTCATTGGTTGGAATGAACGGACAAAACAGCTACTTGAGATGATGGATAAACATCATAAGAAGGAGGAATTTGTCTTAATTGATCATTCCTTAAATCAACTTCCTTACAAAGAACACAACCTTCACTTTATTCACGGTGATCCAACTGCAGATGATATTTTAGAAAAGGCTAACGTTCAGGCCGCAAAATATGCCATCGTTACAGCAGATCCAGCAAAAAAAGAACGTCAAGCAGATCAAACAAGTATCTTAACAACAGTAGCATTACGTGGAAACAATCCAACAATTCAAATTATCACAGAAATTCTTATGAAAACCCAAATTTCAAACGCGAAACGCGCCGGTGCAGATACAATCATTCGTTCAAATGACTTTATGAGTACCTTGTTTTATCATGAAATCTTTCGTACCTCGTCGTTACGACCATTTGAATTATTACTAGAAATACTATCGAATCAACAATTTTCTCAATGTGCTTTACCTGAAAAATTAGTAGGAAAAAACTTTTTAGAAGTATCCGATTACTATGTCTGCTCAGAACGTTTACTTATCGGAATAATACGTAATGGCGAAGTGAGTTTGAATCCACCTTTTGAGCAAATCTTAACTAAAAAAGATATACTTCTTTTGTTAGAAGGCATGTAAAAAGGCTCTCAATTTAATGAGAACCTTTTTTCTGTATCTTATAATCTTTTCTCTAGTTCTTCTTTTTCTTTTTCAAATCCTGGTTTTCCAAGTAATGCAAACATATTTTTCTTATATGCCTCAACGCCAGGTTGATCAAATGGATTAACACCTAGTAGATATCCACTAATTGCACATGCTTTTTCAAAGAAATAGACAACATAACCAAAAGTATATGCATCTAATTTAGGTAAATGAACGATTAGATTCGGCACTTGACCATCTGTGTGTGCAAGCATCGTACCCTGATAAGCTTTTTCATTTACAAAATCAACCGTTTCACCAGCAAGATAATTTAGTCCATCTAAATCTTGTCCATCTTTTTCAATCGAAATCTCAGATGGGGATTCAAGCACATGTAAAACTGTTTCAAAGATATCACGACGACCTTCTTGCACATATTGTCCTAGTGAGTGTAAATCAGTTGAAAAGTTTGCTGAAGAAGGATAAATTCCTTTATAGTCTTTTCCTTCACTTTCACCAAATAATTGTTTCCACCATTCAGAAAAGTACTGCAATGATGGTTCATAATTAATTAACATTTCAATTGTTTTTCCTTTATTGTATAACACGTTACGAACAGCTGCGTATTGGTAAGCAGGGTTCTTGTCCATGTCTGGCTCACTTAAGTCATGCTGTGCTGCTTGTGCACCTTTCATCATTGCGTCGATATCAACACCACTTGCAGCTATTGGAAGTAAACCTACAGCTGTTAAAACAGAATAACGACCGCCAACATCATCAGGAATAATAAACGACTCATAGCCCTCTTCAGTTGCCAATGTTTTCAAAGCACCTTTTTCTTTATCCGTTGTTGCATAAATACGACCTTTTGCTTCTTCCGCTCCGTATTTTTCTTCTAAAAATTTACGGTAAATACGAAAAGCTAATGCAGGTTCTGTAGTTGTACCACTTTTAGAGATAACATTAATCGAAACATCTTTATCTTTTAATAAATCAAATAAGTCATTCATATATTTTGAACTAATACTATTACCAACAAAGATAATTTGAGGTGTATCACGCTGTTCTTTAGGCAATGCATTATAAAAAGAATGAGTTAACATTTCAATGGCAGCACGTGCACCTAAATAAGAACCACCAATACCGATTACTAATAAGACATCGGAGTCAGATTTTATCTTTTCAGCAGATTTTTTTATTCGTGCGAATTCTTCTTTATCATAATTTTCAGGTAGATCTATCCATCCAAGAAAATCACTTCCTGCTCCTGTCTGATTATGTAACATATCGTGCGCTAATTTTACAGGTTCTTTTAAATAATCTAATTCATGCGTACCGAAGAAAGATAATGCTTTATCATATTCAAAACTTACATGTGTCATTATTAACCCTCCATTTTTTATTAACCGTTACTATACTAAATGTACCTAAAGTTACCACTTAAATCAAGTAAGAATAAATAAGAAAGCACCGAAACAGCGATACGCTAAAGAAAAATATCTTTTATTAATCAAAAACTACTTCTCTTCGCATATTTTCAACAAAATTAGTTAAGCTATAGAAGAATTAAAAAAAAAGGAGGAGTTTACTTGAACACGTTACAACGTATTACATTACTTCTTATTATAATTGGCGCAATTAATTGGGGACTTATCGGATTGTTTCAGTTTGATTTAGTCGCTGCTCTTTTCGGAGGTGGCGAACAAAGCGGTGCATTTGCTCGTGTAATTTATACTCTAGTTGGTATTAGTGGGCTCGTTTGTATATCATTGTTATTTAAACCATCTGAAGAAGTAGTTGGCGCTAGAAGTCCACAACCAGAAAAATAAGAAAAAGCCTTTCAGAATTCTGAAAGGCTTTTTCTTATTTTTACTTTTTATTAAAAGATTGTGAGCGTTCTTCGGATTGTTCAATCCACTCATTTAATTTGTCTTTTAATGTGTTAAAACCAGCTTCTTCTTGTTGCTGTTGTTGTTGATATTGCTTAAAGTTTCCACCTTGAGCTTGTGCTTTGCTTGGTTTTTCTTGCTGTTTTGGTGCTTCTTCTGTAGCGCGAATAGAAAGTGAGTATTTATTTTTTGCTTCATCGATAGATAAGATTTTAACTTTCACTTCATTACCTACTGCGATAAACTCATTAATGTCTTTAACAAATCCGTGTGTTACTTCAGAAATATGAACCAACCCTTGAATTTGATCATCTAATGCTACAAAAGCTCCGTATGGTTGAACACCGGTAACTTTTCCATCTACTACTTGACCTTCTACAAACTTCTCTGACATGCTAACAACTCCTATTTTTTAATCTCATTGCCTCTAATATTTAGACTTATGCTTGTATCTACTATTTTCCTTACACGCAATTATTAATTTTAACATAAATGTCGTAAATAGCACAATAAAATTTTTCAAAAAATTAAAAATCAGGTTTAACATACGTACATTAAGGTAAGAATAAGTAATGTAAAGGTAAGACTTTCTCGTATTCCCCCTGTGAAAGCAAAGCGCTCGTTTAGGCTTTGCTTATTTTTTTGTGCCTCTTACTTTTTGCAAAGAAAGCCATAAACTCCTATGTTACTTGACGAGACTCTTTTCATTCGATAAAAAAATTTCAAAGAATCGAAGTTTTTTTCGAATCATGTTATAATTTGTTAAATATCACATCTTTTTAAAAGGAGGAATTTATATATGTCATCATTATTTGAAAAATTACCAAAACGAGAAAATACCCGCTCGGTAAAATGGGATATGGTTAAAACATTGTACGGTGCAGAAGATGTACAACCAATGTGGGTGGCTGATATGGATCTTCCAATCGCTGAACCAATAAGAGACGCATTGGTAAATAGAGCGGAACACGCAATATTTGGTTACACGCTTACCGACGATAAATTAAACCAAACAGTGAAAGATTGGCTACTTCGTCGACATAATTGGGATATTAAAAAAGAATGGATTATCTATAGCCCAGGAGTAATTCCTACATTACATATGGCGATCTTAAACGTAACAAACCCAGGTGACAGTGTGCTAATTCAAACACCTGTTTACCCACCTTTTTATGACATTGTGAAAAGTCATGACCGCAAATTAGTCACCAATCCACTCGAATACAAAAATGGTGCCTACGAAATTGATTTTGATGATTTAGAAACTAAATTCAAACAAGGCGTAAAAGCTTTTATTCTTTGTAATCCGCATAATCCAGTAGGAAGAGTTTGGTCAAAACAGGATTTAGAAAAAATGGCCGCACTTTGTCTGCAATACGACGTATTCATGTTATCAGACGAGATACATGCTGATTTGATTTTCGATGGTAAGAAACATATTCCAATTGGTTCACTTTCAAATGAAATAAATAATCGTACGATTACATGTATGTCCCCTACTAAAACATTTAATTTGGCTGGATTAAATGTTTCTTATGCGATTGTTCCCGATAAAGATATTCGAGTGGCAATGCAAAAAGAATATCGAAAATATGGCATGACAATGTTAAATGCAATGGGAATTGCAGCACTCGACGCTGCTTATACAGATGGGGAAAGCTGGTTAGATGATTTACTGACACTATTAGAACATAACCGCAACATTCTAATAGAAGCTTTTCAAGAGAGACCAGAGATAACTGCAATCCGTGCTGAAGGTACTTATCTCATTTGGCTTGATTGTACAAATATGGGTCTTTCACATGAAGACTTAAAGAAATTCATGCAAGAGGAAGCTAAAGTCGGTTTAAATGACGGAGTTTCATTTGGTAAAGAAGGTGAAGGGTTCATGCGTATGAATATTGCAAGCCCAACAACCTATGTACAAGAAGGTATTAACAAAATAATAGCCGCATTAGATAAAAAGTAAAAGAAGAAGAGTAGTACATCAGATAAATGTACTACTCTTTTTCTTCTTTTTCATTTTCTGTTGGATCTGTAGGCGCTTCGTCATTCTTTGCTTCTTCTACAGTAATCAATCCACAAGCAACTCTTTCCCCTGCGTCACCTGCTGGTTGCGTCACACCATCATCTTGTTTCGCATGAATAATAAGTGACGTTCCATCATTTTGAAGTAAAGATTTCTGACCCTCAGTTAAGGTCGCACCACCAATAAGTAATTCAGCCTCAACTAAACCACCATCTTCTGCCTCAATATTAGGCATATCACCAAGATGTGCGCCTTCTGGATGCATCAGTCCGTGCTCATTGTCTTCAGGATTATAATGGTTCCCTGCGGATTGGAAATCAGGCGAATCACACTTTGCATATTCATGAATATGTATCCCATGTAAGCCTGGTTCTAAACCTTCAACTGAAACTTCAACTGAAACACCTTCAGAATTTTCGGTAAGTATCGCTGTTCCTATTGCATCATTTGAACTATTATACATTGTCACTGTCAGAGGAGAATAATCATCCTGTTGACAAGCTACTAAACTAAGTATACATACTATAAATAAAATGGTTTTTTTCATCTAATAAACAGCTCCTGTTCATGAAATCCGCTGATCATTAGTATGTCCAGTTATGGTATTTACTAATCAAACGCATCTAGAAAATTAATAGATTTGTTTTTCATTTTTAGAAGTAGGCACACGTAAATCTTTTTTCTTTGGAATCGGTTTACCATATACCATATTGGTAATCTTTGGAGCCCATTCAAACAAGAGCATTCCAATAAACGCTGCACCGATAATATAAATTCCACTTAATACTTGAGCTGTTCCTGTTGCCACTGTTGCAATAACGACTGAAAACTCACCTCTTGCACATAAAGAAAGACCTGCCCTCAGGGACACTCTTTTTGATAAGCCATACCATCTTCCGCCAATTACACCGACAAGCACCTTAGATGATACCGACCAAATAAGCAGCGTGATTAATAAAAGCGGCATAGGGAATCCTGCTCCCAATTCAATTGATGTTCCAAAATATAAAAAGAAAGTCGGTAATAAAAGATCTCGAATTGGAATAACTGCATGTTCCACTCTTTCAATCTTGTTTATTTCCGCTAACATCATGCCTGCTAAAAATGCACCTAATACTTCTGAAAGGTCAAGCAATAATGCAAATCCACCAAATGAAATAGCAATTCCTATTAATAACGCGAATTTAAAATCCTCATCATCTATTCTATCTATAAATGTTCCAAAACGTTTGAAGAGTGTTTTGCCAAGTATAATTGCAAATACAATAAGTCCACTAACTTTTAATAATATAAAAGCTAAATCAGACGGCACAAACTCTCCACCACCTGCGCTCATTCCAATTAAAACCGCAATAATAATTGGGGCAACTAAATCTTCAAAAATCAATACAGCTAAAATAAATTCCGTTTCCTTGTTTGCCATTCTACTTTTATCATCTAACAGTTTGGCTGTAATGGATGAACTTGTTGCATAGGCCACGCCACCAACTAAGAAGGCATTAAATAAACTCATTCCAAATCCAAGTGCTATTAATGTAGACACACCGAGGCTTAAAACTACATCCAATAAACCCGAAGTCCAGATTTTTTTTGCAATACTTCCAAGTCTTTTTACACTAAACTCTAAGCCTAATATAAAGAGTAAAAGCACAATTCCGATTTCACTAACAAAATGCAGAATTTCATTGTCACTTAATTGATCGGCCAAAAGTACCCCAAATAAAATATAAAGAATAACACTTGGAAAATTAATTTTTAAACTTAAAAAACCCAAATAGAATATGCCAAGTAAAACAAGACCTGCTACTAGTAAAGTTGGAAAATCACTTAGCACAACCGAATCATTCCTCTCCTTTACACAATGCTTCTAACATTGCTAATTGATCTTTTTTACCAATTGCCATTAGCACATCTCCTGGTTCCAGGATACGATCTGCTTCCGGGATTGCGATCATCTCATCCCCTTGGACAATTCCAATAATTGTTGTACCTGTTTTATTACGAATTTCTGATTCTTCAATTGTTTGATGTGTAATCGATGCTTTATCTGTTAAAGTAATATAGTCAATAACAATTTGCTTTTTAAACATTTTTAATTGATGTGCATTTACAGGTTGGTATGTTGCCCCTAATAATTGGGCTCCTAATTCTCTTGTTTCATCTGAAGTAAGATCCATCGCAAAATCAGCTTCGTCTCCATCCACATCATCAAAAAAATATAATTCACGCTTTCCAGTGTGATGTACAATAACCACAAGCATGCTATCTTCGGCAGTCTTTAATGTGATTTTTTGGCCAATTCCTGGAAGTTGCGATACAGAAACATTCATATCTAACACCTCTTATATTTTCATAGTTATCTATGGTTATTAGTATACCATATCAATTATTAGCCAAACAAAAAAGCTAGAATATACTTCTAGCTCCTGGTTTCTTACTCACCTAAATGTTCTTTAATTGTTTCTGAAATTCCTTGAATCGCTTGTTCTTCATCTGTACCCTCTGCAGTTATTGTAACTTCAGCACCTTTTGGTACACCTAGTGACATAACACCCATAATTGACTTTAAATTTACCGCTTTACCATTAAAATGCATTTCAACATGAGCTTCATATTGTCCAGCCTTATTTACTAATAAAGTTGCAGGTCTAGCATGAATACCTGTATCATCTGTAATTTGAAATTTTTGTTCTTTCATTCTTTTCTCCTCCAATTTATATACGTTTTCATTTCACTAATAACAAAAGGTTCCATTAATTAAAAACTGTGGAATGACTACTTATAAACATTATATACGAAAACTTGACTGGAAGAAACAGAAAAGAAAATATTTATAAAACGATTTCATTCTCATATCACTTGTATGATTAAGGTAGCCATTTTCAAGAAATTTGTATTCGACATATTGTTACGTTATTATTAATATTATATTGAATTGATTTTTGGGAGGCAGACAAATGAGTGTACATATTGGAGCAAAACAAGGTGATATTGCAGATAAAATTCTATTACCAGGAGACCCACTACGTGCTAAATATATTGCAGAAACATTTTTAGAAAACGCGTTTTGCTATAATGAAGTCCGTGGAATGTATGGCTATACTGGTACATATAAAGGAGAAAGAATTTCTGTACAAGGTACTGGTATGGGCATTCCCTCCATTTCTATTTATGCTAATGAGTTAATGCAAAGTTACAACGTACAAAAGTTAATACGTGTAGGAACATGTGGTGCGATTCAAAAAGATGTAAAAGTCAGAGATGTTATTCTTGCTTCAACGTCTTCAACAGATTCACAAATGAACCGTATGGTGTTTAATGGTATTGATTATGCACCTACAGCAAATTTCGAACTATTGAAAAATGCATATGACACTGGTGTAGAAAAAGGCTTGCACTTACGTGTAGGTAATGTCTTTACTAGTGATAGTTTTTATCGTGATAACGCTCCAGAACTATTAGAATTATTAGCGAAGTACAATGTACTAGCGATTGAAATGGAGACAACTGCACTTTATACGTTAGCAGCTAAATTTGATCGTCAAGCACTTTCTGTTTTAACTGTGTCTGATCATATTATAACGGGAGAAGAAACGAGTGCAGAAGAACGTCAAACAACATTCAATGAAATGATAGAAGTTTCACTTGACGCAGCAATAAAATAGAAATCAGAAAAGGATTACGTTATTGGCTTGCGTAATCCTCTTTCTATCATATATTGTAAACCTTTTTGAAACCAGGTTGACAATAGGTTGTGATTATTTTATGATCTGTGCAGGAGGTGTCATATGAAAAGATTAACTGCACTTGATATTACATATGGTAGTGTTTTTGTTTGTTTAATGGCAATTGGTGCAAACATAGCTATTTGGTTTCCTTTTTTAGCAATTCCAATTGGTGGCATTTCTGTACCACTATCATTACAAACTTTTTTTGCAATTATGGCTGGACTATTATTAGGTAGAAAACTCGCATTGTTATCAATATGTGCTTATATTTTAATTGGTATTGTAGGTGTACCTGTATTTGCAAATATGCATGCTGGATTATTTGTTTTATTTGGTTATACTGGTGGTTTTATATTGTCTTATATTTTTGTTGCCTATATAACTGGCTGGTTATCAGAAAGACAAAAAAAATTCAAATTAGGATCAGCATTTCAAATTGCTCTTATAGGTGTAATTGTTAACTATTTAATTGGCGTCAATTACATGTATCTTGCAATGAACACCTGGTTAGGATTAACGATATCTTATTCGATAACATGGATCAGTATGATACCATTTTTCGTGAAAGATGTCGGTATAGCAATTATTGCAGCTTTTCTTATTATCAAGATAGTAGATCGCATACCTAAGCCAACTATTCGATCTGTATAAAAAAGTCAATAATTCGTTTTTGTCAAAAAACAGATTGATTCCGTTCAATTAATTGCTGTGCTATAATAATATTTAGAAATTTGATCGCGAGCTATGATCAAATTTTAAACATAAAGGTACACGTGAAAGGATGAATATCGGTTGGCTTTGTTTGAAAATTTCCCATTGTGGGCAGCACTAATTTCAATTATCTTCGCACAAGTGGTTAAGATTCCAATTCATTTTATTGCAACAAAAGAATTTAATCCAGGTTTAGCCTTTAGTACTGGTGGGATGCCGAGTAGTCATTCTGCAGCTGTTGCTGCTGTTACAACTGGAATTGGTATAGAGCACGGTGTGTCTTCTGGTTTGTTTGCCGCATCTTGCGTTTTTAGTATCATTATTATGTTCGATGCTACTGGAATAAGAAGACAAGCTGGAGAACAGGCCATTATCTTAAATATGCTCGTCAAAGATTTTAATTACTTTATTGAGGAAGCTAAAGTCTGGTCAAAGAAAGAAGAATACCAGAAAAAAGAAGAGTTAAAAGAATTGCTTGGACATCAACCCATTGAAGTTTTCTTTGGTTGTATAACAGGTATTATGCTTGCACTATTACTCTATCCACTCTTTTAAAAAGCGAAAAAGAAACTATGTAGTCTTAAAAACGCATACATGTAAGGCGTAAAGATAGTAGGGATTGATTATCCTTACTATCTTTTTTATATAATTTCACAACTTTCGCAGAGTGAAACGAGCATTGAAGTATTGGTATAACTAGGAAGTCTCCCAATCCAAAATTGAAGTTGATTTATTGCTCTTTTCGTATGCATCATTGAATTGTATATTACGGACTTGTTAGAAACTGCGACGTAGTTATAAGTTATGCTTGTCCTTGCTGCGTCAGTAAATGGTCTCGCTTTCCGTGGGCACAACCTCAGCTATCTATAGAAGCAAAGAACACTTCTATAGAGGATCTTCGGTTTGTGCTGTTCCCACTGGAGTCTCAACCATTTTCTTCCTTCGCATAATAGCGTATCTTTTCGACTTGTAATTAATTTATACTTTTTTAATATTGGAGTGTACTAAACTAGCGTATCAAGTGAAATTGACGACACTCCAGCAGGAACAGCACGGGCTGAAGATCCACTTGGAAGCGTTCTTTGAATCCAAGTTAGCTGAAGTCGTGCCTGCGGAAAGGGAGTCAATTTCAATTGAGAAGCGGGTCAATAAATTCTGTTACGTCGCAGTTGATGATTTATATCGACGTAAGATTATTGCACCTCCTTTTATTTATGAAATGAGAGCTTATCCCCATGCCTGGGAAAGTATAGTCTATTTTCTAAGAAAGTTGAATCATTCAGCTGAGTTGAAAACTAGTTCACTAAAAAAATTTCAAAAAAAAGCCTGTATCGTAGATTATCAAGTAATCATTGATACAGGCTTTATCTATCGGTAACTCGTTCCTCTTACTTGAACAATCTTAGCAATCGATATTCTTTAACTCTCTTTCACTTGATCTCTGAAAACTTGTAATGCTTCATTTTCATTCAAACTTTCCAGCGTTTCTTTGACAAGTACCCCTGTTCCCTTTTCAATCAAATAAACTTCTACGTCTTTCTTACCCCACTTTTGATACACATCTTCAACTGTAGGATAATATAAGTCAATTTTATTCCCTTTGATTGCTCCACCTTTATCTGCCACAACACCGTAACCATAACCAGGTATATAGAGAATTGAACCTATCGGATAAACAGTTAAATCTGCAGCAATAGTAGAATATAAATCTCTGGTTACTTCCACACCAGAATAAGTTATTCCATATTGCGGATGATCAGAAGTCTTACCAGTCGACTCAACTCCTGCTGTATAACCCGTAGCTATAACCGTTTCGCTTGGGTATGCTTCAAGATCAATCGTATCTTCTAACTTATCAGGAACTACTACTTGTTCACTAGATATATACGATTGTTTTGGTTGTTTATTATTTAATTCTTTTTTTGTTAATTCTACTTGTTTAACAGGCTGCTCTGTGATGGTTCGTGTGGATAAATCATTATCTTCAATTCCCTCTAAAAATTCTTGTGCAGAAACATTCGTCATTGCTGTTAGTGTTGTAAGACATGCTGCAAAGAAAACAAATGTCATACCAAATCTTCTTAAACAGGTTTTAAACCAAACCATTTTTTACACCCTCTCTGGGTGTCAGCTTTACCAAAATGATTTGATTTTATACATTGTTTCAAAGAAAACAAGTTTATTTAATTAATGAAAGAGTTTAAACTTTCCCTTTTTAAATAAAAGTGGCCAACCACCAATCTGATATAAAACTCGATTATCTATAATCTGTTTTAATACTATAGCTTCTTTACCAAATGTTTTTCTATTATTAAAAATATTTCCTATTGCATCTTTTCTTCCTAGAGAAGCGATTGTTCCACGATCTTTAAAATAAAACGCATCTAAATTGACGTCACCTTTCATTAATTTCACTAGGTTACTCGCACAAACTTTAGCTTCTTGCATCGTCATTTGAGCCGTAGGAGGATACGTTTCACCGTCTTCAGAATAGATCAATGCACAGTCACCAATCACAAAAACATTATGATAACCCGGTGCTCTTAAATCTGCATTAACCTTGACACTTCCCTTATTATTTGAAATACCTGATTTTTCCATAATTTTATTTGCACGGACACCTGCCGACCAAATAAAGGCGGAGGTTGGTATCTCTTCCACCGCCCCTGCTTTTTCTACAACAATATAATCACGTTTAACTATTTTCACCTTTGTTCCTAATCGAAATTCAACACCACGCTCTTCAAGATATTGCATCGCATATTCTCCAAGTTCAGAGTCAAATCCCGGCATAACAGTTGGTGCTGCCTCTACTGTTATTATTTTTACGTTTTCTTGTTTGACATTATGGGCCTTACATAAATTTGACAGTTGATCTGTTAATTCTCCTAAATACTCTACACCTGTAAATCCACCTCCACCAACAACAATCGTTAACGGATGCGTATTTGCTCCAGTATTTGTATATGTAGCAAACTGACTTTCAACCTGTTCTCTTAATATTTTGGCCTGATTAGAAGTTCCCATTGAAAGACTGTATTCTTTTAATCCAGGTATTTGGAAAGTTTCCATTTCAAATCCTAACGCCACAACAAGATAATCATAATCTAACTCTGACTGTACTAAATTGATTTTCTTTTCGTCTACATCAATATGCGTTACAGTATCTTGGATAAATTCTATCTTTCGAGGGTCTATCAACTGATCAATAGCAATCTTAGTCCGTTCGTCAGCCAACGTACCAGCTGCATTTTCATGTAACCATGTCGTCTGATAATGATACGCGTGTTTATTAATTAATTGAATCTCCGCATCATCTAGTCTCAGCTTTTTTTGAAGTGTTACCGCAGTCATTATTCCTGCGTAACCTGCACCTAATATAACTATTCTCGGCTTTCCCAATGTGTCACTTCCATCCTATACATTCCTTGTCACATTTCCGTAATATTTAATCTAAACTAATTTTAGATGGTTTTAGTCGAATTTTCAACCCGCAACCAAATTTTAATGAAAGAATTGAGATTTCTATATTAATAATAAAGTATGTTAAAATATTTATTATCTACATATGTTTTCAATATAGGAGGAACCAAGGATGACTGATCAAAAAGTTTATGATATTACTATTATTGGCGCCGGACCTACAGGCCTATTTACTGCCTTCTACGGTGGTCTTCGACAAGCCAGTGTTAAAATAATTGAGAGCTTACCACATATTGGTGGGCAACTTAGTGCACTCTATCCAGAAAAATACATTTATGATATAGCTGGTTTTCCTAAAATTGGAGCCCAAGAGCTAGTAAATAATTTAAAAGAACAACTGGATATGTTCGACCCTTCTATTGTTTTAGATCAAGAGGTACAAGAGGTTGAACGACAAGAGGATGGATCTTTTAAATTAACTACAAAAACAGAAGTACATTATACAAAAACCATCATTATAACAGCAGGAAATGGTGCATTTCAGCCACGTAAATTAGCATTAAAAGAAGCAGAGGCATATGAAAGTCGCAATCTACACTATTTTGTTGATAATATGATGAAATTCAAAGGAAAACGTGTTGTATTATTTGGTGGTGGAGATTCTGCAGTTGACTGGGCATTAATGTTGGAATCAATTGCTGCTGAAGTAACACTTGTTCATCGTCGTGATAACTTTCGCGCCCATGAGCATAGTGTCGAGAAATTAATGAATTCAAATGTCCGCATTCTAACTCCTTATGTACCTGGAGCACTTATTGGAACAGATATGATCGAACAAGTTAGAGTAAGCGAAGTAAAGGGTGACAATGAAGTTACAATTGATGTCGATGACGTAATTGTTAATTATGGCTTTATTTCCTCATTAGGCCCTATAAAGAGTTGGGGAATGGATATCGATAAAAATAGTATTGTCGTTAATTCAAAAATGGAATCAACTGTTGAAGGCATTTATGCAGCAGGTGATATTTGTACGTATCCTGGAAAGATCAACTTAATAGCAACAGGATTTGGTGAAGGTCCAACTGCCATTAATAATGCGAAAGCTTATATAGAACCAGATGCTCGTGTGCAACCAAAACATTCAACAAGTTTGTTTGAATAATTAACACCACCCAGATTGGGTGGTGTTTTTTGTTTTCGCTTTTATAGAACCTTCTTCCGTATCAAAGTTTGTTATTTTATCATGTTGAGCAATAACGCATGACAACATATTTGCATATTCTTCGTAAATTTGGAGATTTTATAAAATGGAGTCATCGATAAGGGGGGACCTAAATGAAAGCACAAAATGAATTTTTTAACGAAATAAACATATTACAAGAAGAAGTAGCAAAACTCCAAGAAGAATATTGGTTAACCTATTCTAATATTGACACATGGCAATTTTGGGTTATGGTTGCCACGATGATTCTACCATTAATTGTATTAGTTATTGCAATTGATAAAACCAAGCTATTTCTTATTCTATTCTTTACACTTAATATCCATGTTTGGTTTGCCTATATCGATTCAATCGGTGTAAGAAGAGCCTATTGGGAATACCCCTATACTCTCACCCCATACTTTCCTTTTAGCCTGTCACTAGATGGCGCATTAGCTCCTGTCGCCTTTATGTTAGTTTATCAGTGGACACTAAATAAACAGAAGAACTTTTATCTATATGCAACAGGTTTAGCGGCCTTCTTCTCATTTATCTTTAAACCTTTTTTGGTGAGCATAAACCTATTTGGTATGAATAATGGCTTTAATTACTTTTATCTATTTCTGCTTTATTGTTTACTCTTTTTAATTTCAATAGGTATTACGAACATCTTTATAAAATTTAAAAAACTATCTAATCAGTAGTGGCAAAACACGTACTATCGATTAGGTAGAATTTGTTTTTAATGATTTTATAGTGTTTTGTATTACGCTACCGTTAAAACAAAAAAGGGCAAATTCCCCTACATCATGACCTCGGTCACAACATATTCACAACTAATAAATTATTGTGTACCTATGATTGATAATTTGAAATCTATATGATCTAATGGAATATAACGCAATATATTGTGTAAGTGAGATAGGTGAAACACGCCCTATTTGTAAAAATGGTGAAGTGATAGAATCAGGCGGCTGTAATACCTGTGACAATTGTGGCGCGCAGCTACAATGCGGATTATAAGACATTTCCTACTAATGTTTATGCAGGAAGGCATCGTTCAGTTAAAAACTGAACGATGCCTTTTTTAAAAAAATCCATTGAATTTTAAAAATTGCTATTTGTATAATATTTAGGAGAAAGCATATTTAACAGGGTTTTCTCCTTCTTAAATTAGCCAGTTTATTGAACGTGTTCTACTCCATCTTCTACATACGATTCTAAAATAACTTCATTGTTACTTTTGTAGTAATAATACGTTTTATCATCATCTTTTAGCTTAACACTTACCATCCAATTCTTATCTACTTTTAAATTTGCAATAAATGGTTCACTGGAAATAATGTTACTCTTTGCAACGTTCTCTTCTGTCATTAAATACTTCATTACACTTTCCTCAACTTCTGACTTTTTATATTGAATATAACTAAATGGAATTCCAATAAAAACAAGTAAAATCAATAGAAACATTCCTATTTTCTTCACTTAAAACCTCCAAAGAAACGTATTAGTGCACTAAAGTATATCCCAAAAACCTCAACAATTTTAGTAAGGAATTTCATTTGCATATACATTGTGATGATTATACTAAGAATTCAAGAAAGTATCAATTTTTATTTTTGTATTTTTCACCATAAAAATTGCAACATATATTATATCGACACAAAAAAAGACCTCCCTACGATAAATTCATCGCTAGAAAAGTCTTTCATCTCGTAATTAACAACCGTAAACGCACCTAACAGCTCTCTGGCGTACCTTCACGTTCCTTCGCTTTAAATGATGAACCACAACCACAAGATACGATCGCGTTCGGATTTTCAATCGTAAAGCCGCCGCCCATCATATTTTGTTTGAAGTCAATCGTTGTACCTTCAATTACCGGTATATCTTGTCTGAAAATTGTCAACGGTATTCCATTAACCTCTTCTGTTGTATCTAAATCTTTATTTATATCATAATCAAAACCTAAAGAATAAGAAAGACCACTGCAACCCCCACCTTTAACCCCAAAACGAAGGCGAACCGTTTCTTGATCCTCTTCTTTTAACATTTCTTCTATTTGTAAACGAGCATTATCGGTAATGTTCAAGACCATTTTATTAACTCCCTTCTTCATAATCATTATCTCCAATTATACGCATAAATAATGATTGATTCAAATATAGTGACTGATTCACCTATTTCCAGATAAATACACCTTCAATTGTAGTCTCTGCTTTTCCCTTCATCCATACATGATTATCCAATCCCCAGCGAATCGCTAAATCACCACCACTTAAGTGAACCGTCACGACTTGGTCTTTCGTAGCATAACCATTTAGAATAGTTGCGACTACAGCAGCACACGCACCTGTACCACAAGCTTGTGTAATTCCCGATCCGCGTTCCCAGACACGAAAATGTATTTCTGTTTCATTGATAACTTCTACAAATTCTACATTAACACCTTCAGGAAAGCGATGATCATGTGTAATAATTGGTCCTAGATCATTTAGTGGTGCTTCTTCAATATCTTCTACAAAAAAGACAGCATGCGGATTTCCCATTGATACCGCTGTTAATTGTAAAGGATGATGACTCACTTGAAAAGCTTCTAATACAACTTGCGCATCATCTTCACCTGTCATTGGAATGCTATTACGGTTTAAAATGGGTTCACCCATATCAACTGTTACTTCTTCAACTAACTCGTTAGTTACATGAACTTCAGCAGTTACATTACCTGCTTTTGTTTCTATCTCAAATGTTTTTTCCTTAACTAACTGATTTTCATAAGCATATTTAGCAACACATCGTATACCGTTGCCACACGTTTTTCCCTCTGAACCATCCTTATTAAAAATACGCATGCCGACTGGCGCTTTTTTACTAGGATGAATTAGAATCAAACCATCTGAACCAATTCCAATATCCTTATTCGCAGCAGTTATTGCTAATTGCGGTAAACTCTTTTCCTCAAGTTTAGTATCAAATGTATTAATAAATATATAGCTATTGCCTAATCCGTGCATTTTCGTAAATGGTATTCTCATCGTTACCTCCACTGTTAGGTCACATTCACCAAAGTTATTTATATCTTATTATACAAACATAATCATTGTTATGCTACATATGTGAATCAATTTTTTGCTCGATTAGTTGATAAATCACTTTAATCCGTGGATCACCTTCACAAACAAACTGATCATCTATCACAATAATAGGATAAAATAAATCTTCCTTCTGTATCTGATCAATCCACTTTTTTTCATTATTATTGTTTGTCTGCTTAAACATATCTACATATTTATATTCAATATGGTTGAATTCAGGATATTTTCTAGAAACAGCTGCTTTTATCCAATCGAATGTCTCTTTAGAACTTGGGGCATTTACGCAACTCGGACATATTTTATTTGCACCATAGACTGCAATTGTAATGGACATTTCACTGGCACCTCACTATTAAAAAATTTCAATTAAACTTATTAATTCTATTTTACAAAACTTTATTGAAAAGGTAAAATAGAGGTAGCTAAAAAAGTAAATCTCTAGAATAGATTTTTGATAAAAACATGTTATACTGTTAATGATAGTATGAAAGGGGAAGATGGATGATGCAAGAGCAAGTACAAGAAGTATTAAACAAATTACGTCCATTTTTACTACGTGATGGTGGCGATGTTGAATTAGTAGATGTTGATGAAGGTATTGTACGTCTTCGTTTAATGGGAGCATGCGGGAATTGCCCAAGTTCAACAATCACATTGAAGGCTGGTATTGAGCGCGCATTAATGGCCGAAGTTCCAGGCGTAGCAGAAATTGAACAAGTATTTTAAAACCATAGATGATGCAAAAAGATGATCTTCCTTTTGGAAGATCATCTTTTTTTATGTTCTGAATTTCTCGATTAATTTTTCTAACTCTTCACCAGTTTCTTGCAGACTTTCTGCTGAAGTTGTTATTGTTCTTAAAGCTGTCAATTGTTCTTCTGACGACGCATCAACTTCTTCAGCTGCTGCGGCACTATCCTCAAGAATACTTGCTATATAACCAATAGACTCCACAACACTATCTTTATACGTATCAATATTCTTAATATCTGTAGCTATTTTTTGAATTGATTCAACCATTCGATCATTTTCATTTGAAATTGCTTTAAATGCTTGAGAGGAATCTTCAGCTGCTTTATTTTGCGCTTCTGACATTTCTCTAGATGAAGAAATTTGTTTAACTGCATCTTTTGACTCAATTTGGACACTTTTTATTGTATTACTGATATTTTCTGTCGCGGTAGAAGTTTCATCCGCTAGTTTTCTTACCTCTTCTGCTACAACAGCAAAACCTTTACCATGTTCTCCTGCTCTTGCTGCTTCAATGGAGGCATTTAGTGCTAATAAATTAGTTTGTTCTGAAATAGCACTAATCGTATTAACAACTTCATCGATTCTATTCATTTTTTCAGAAAGGTTTTGAATTACCTTCTCTACTGACATTATAACTACCTTAGATTGATCTGATGTATCCTTTAGAATTTCTATCTGATCCACACCGTGAAGGTTAAGTTTTTGTACCTCACTAGAATTCTCTTTTAATTGGTTTGTTTGATTCACCAAACTAGACAATTTATCTGATAAGGCTGCGGTTTGTGTATTTGTCTTTTCAGCATAACTAGAAGCCTCTGTAGCACCATTAGCAGCACTATTCATTGCACGACTTATTTCCTCACTAGACGCCGTTGTTTCTTCAGAGACCGCACTTAACTGTCCTGTTGATTCTGAAACGGTATAAATCGAAGACCTCACGGAAGTCACTAATTCTCTAATGTTTTTAACCATACCATTAAAATTCGTTGTTAATTCCCCGATTTCATCATTCGAGCTCGCTTCCATATTAGATGATAAGTCCCCTGAGGCAACTTTACTTACCTCTTCATTTAGTAACTTAATTGGTTTTGTAAGTCTTCTAGCAAGAATTAGAGCGATAATTACAAATAAAATTATTATCACAATAGACACAATGACAATCTGGATTAATAAACCATTTAATGAGGCATATGCTTCATTATCGGGAATAACTAAACCTAGTGTCCAATCCGTTCTTGGTATATGTTGATAATAAACATGTGCATCACCATCATCTAATGTTACGATATCAACACCCGACTCTTGCTGTTGGATTGCACTATCTAAAGATTGCAATGTTTCATCTTCTGCGAGCGTCATATCTAGACTATTCTCTTCATTAGGATGAACCAGAAATTGCTGATCTGAACCTGTTAGGAATGCCCATCCTGTTTCACCTGTATCAATTGTTTTAACGATCTCTTGGAGATTTCCTATATCAATATCACTCGAGATTACACCTTCTAGTTCTTCCGATTGATTGTAAAATGGAATACTAGTTGTGATTAATGTTGTATTAAGCGCTTCGTCAAAATAAGGTGCTGTCCAAACTATTTCTCCAGAATCTGCACCTGCCGTGTACCATGCTTGATTAGGATAATCATACTCCGCCGTTTCATACTCATCTGTATAGATTACATTCTCTCCGTCTTTGTATCCATATGGACCAAAATACTCTTGTTCTTCATCATATTGAAACGGTTCATACCAAACACCCATTCCAAATGTATCCGGATTTAATGCGAGTAATCTTTCATATAAGCTTGCATACTCTTCTTCCGTTAAATTTGTACCACTAGTTCCTACGATTTCACTTAGAGATTCACCTAATCGTTGGTGGCTAATTAATTGTCCATCAATATCGTTAATAACCTCTTCCGATAAATAAGACATCTTTTCTGATATTTCCGTTTCTAATTCTGTTTTTGCAAATGAATAGCTAAATACTGATAATATGATGATTGCTATTAATACAACTGGAACAAAAATCAAAATTTTCATTTGTATACTACTTTTTCTTTTCAATCTGCTCCCCCCTTGTTTCCCTTATTATCGACATTAACCGACAAGTATAAAGGGCTTTTATCAAATTCTAAAACTGGTTTCGCTTTCATATAATTACTCGATTTATACTCTTTTCATAATGCATTGACTTTTTTATGAATTCTTAATAATTTCATTAGACTGTTTGCTTAAAGATTATAGTTTATGAATAAATTTTATGAACTCCGACATAGCGTTCCATGCGTCGTAATTATCATCAACTGTGACGTAACAGAATTTTTGAACCGCTTCTCAAGTGAAATCGACTCCCTTTCCGCAGGCACGGCTTCAGCTAACTTGGAAGCAAAGAACGCTTCCAAGTGGATCTTCAGCCCGTGCTGTTCCTGCAGGAGTGTCGCCAATTTCACTTGATACGCACATATCCATCTTCCCGTTACTAACAGAGAGTACATATCTGCACATAAAAATGAACAGATCTTAATCATATTTTGTTGATTGAAAATTATTATTTTCATCATGTTTAATTCATCTTTTCAATACATACTGATATCGTTTGTAATTAGACACCAGCGAAGGAAGCAAATGGATGACACTCCTGTGGGAACAGCAAAAGTTGAAGATCCACTCGGAAAGCGATTTTTGCTTATCCGAGTTAGCTGAGACTGTGCCCACGGAAAGGGAAGCCATTTACTGACGCAGCGAGGACAAGCATAACTTATAACTACGTCGCAGTTTCTATCAAGTTCGTATATTGAAAAGCAAAAATGTTTCCAAAAGAGTATTTCATTAAAAAAATTCCGATTTCAGTTTGGGGACTGAAATCGGAATCTATTATTATTGCTGTATTGTTTGTGTACCTTTGTTTTCAACTTCTAATCGTAGCCAATTCATTTCAGGCATGTATGCTTGCCATTCTTTTAATTTCCGATCGACTACCTCTTTAGTTGTTAAGGCGATCATTGTAGGACCAGCACCACTTAAAAATGTGCCATATACATCACTTTTCAGTAGGTTAACAAGCTGATCATAATGTGGTATTAAAGCCTTTCGATATGGCTGATGAAAATGATCTTTTTCCATCATCTTTCCTAAAAGACCCCAATCCCCTTGGCAAATAGCAGCTACACTAACATTTGCCACACTGCTCGCTTGAACACTTTCCTTATAGGCAAATTCCACTGGTAAAACAGCTCGTGCTTCTTTTGTCTTTAATTGAAAAGAAGGGATGACTGCTAAAAATACTAAGTCATGAATTGGAACGTTAATACAATCCAATTTCTTATCATAATGCCCAATGACACAGCCACCTAGCAAAGATGGTGCGACATTATCTGGATGACCTTCAATAGCTGTTGCAATTTCTAGTTTAACTTCTGTTGAAAGGTTTAAATGAAGTAAACAATTCGCTAATTCAATTCCGCCCACAATAGCAGTGGCACTACTACCAAGCCCACGCGCTAAAGGGATATCACTTGTCATTTCAACACGACAAGTGGGTAAACTAGCATGTCCAAATTGATTTGCAGTTTGCAACGCAATCTGATAAATTAAATTTTCTTCATCACGTGGTAGTTCATCCATTCCATCAGAACAAGGAACAAACTCCCACTTCTCTGATCGATCAACTTTTAAAGATAAATATAAATTTAAAGCAACACCAATCGAATCAAAGCCAGCACCTATATTTGCAGTTGTTGCTGGCACTTTGATTAGCCAACTCATACCGATACACTACCTAAGATAACTTTCATCACCGTTTCTTCTTCATTTGGAAGAACACGTGGTTTGATATCATTATAGTCAATTGCTGTATTAGGATCTTTTAATCCATTACCAGTCATGACACAAACTACTTTTGAACCTTTTGGTACTTTTCCTTCTTCTAATGCTTTAAATAATCCAGCTACAGATGAATTCGATGCTGGTTCAGCAAAAATACCTTCGTTACCAGCCATCCATTGATAAGCGGCAATCATTTGTTCATCGGTAATTTCGTCAATAGTACCTCCAGATTCATCACGTGCATTTAAAGCCTTGTCCCAGCTTGCTGGATTACCAATTCGAATCGCAGTACCAACTGTTTCAGGATTTTCAAATATACGATTATGCACAATTGGTGCAGCACCACTTGCTTGGTAACCCATCATTTTCGGTAGGCCTGTTTGTTTCTCTTCATTGTATTCTTTAAATCCCTTCCAGTATGCTGTGATATTACCGGCATTTCCAACTGGAATAAATAGATAATCAGGTGCATGTCCTAACACATCACACACTTCAAATGCACCAGTCTTTTGGCCTTCAATACGATATGGATTAACAGAGTTCACTAATGTAATACCATCTTGTTCGCCAAGTTTTCTAACAATACGTAAGGCATCATCAAAGTTACCTTCAATAGAATAAATTTCTGCTCCGTACATAACTGCCTGTGCTAACTTCCCTTGCGCAATTTTACCCTCAGGAATTACAATAATACAACGCAAACCTGCTCTTGCTGCATAAGCAGCAGCAGATGCTGAAGTATTACCAGTTGATGCACATATTACAGCTTCTGCACCATCTTCAATTGCCTTAGCCATCGCCATAACCATGCCGCGATCCTTAAATGAACCAGTTGGATTAATTCCTTCTACTTTAGCATATGCTTCAATATCATACTTTTTTGATAAATTCTCTAATTTTATTAAAGGCGTATTCCCTTCATGTAAACTAATAAGTGGTGTCTTCTCGTTTACTGGTAAATATTTTTTATATTCTCTTAATAAACCTTCCCATGCCATTTCTTATTCCTCCCCATCTACTCGATAATGACTAATTAAACGTTTCACAACATCTAATCCTTTTAAATTAGCTAAGCTTTTTAATAGTTGCTCTCTACTAATTTTATGTGTGACCATGACAATTTCAGCAATTTTCTCGCGATCTCCTGGTAATTGTAGTATTTTTGCAAAACTAACTTTTTCATCTGAGAAAACATTCGTGATTTCTTGGAATGCACCTGCTTCATCTTCAACTTCTAATCGAATAAAATGACGTGAGAATTTCTCGCTATCACTCTTCAGTTGATGATCAAATTGTGGATCAATATACGCATTTCCACTAATACCAAGACGAATGTTCTTAACAACTTCCATTAGATCAGATACAATAGCAGTTGCAGTCGGTAAACTTCCTGCACCTGGTCCGTAAAACATCGTCTCACCAACTGCTTCTCCATATACATACACCGCATTATATTCATTTTTCACTAAAGCTAATGGGTGGTCGTTAGGTAACAATGTCGGTTCTACGGTTACCTCTGCTTTACCATCTTGCATCGAAGCAATACCAATTAGTTTAATTGTGTAATCTAAACTTTTCGCAAAATTTATATCTTCCTGTGTGATGCCTCGAATACCAACCATATGAACGTCTTCTAAATTAAGCTCCATTCTAAAAGCTATATTAGCTAGCAGAGTCATTTTACGAGCAGCATCAAGACCATCAACATCAGAAGTTGGATCTGCTTCCGCAAAACCTAAAGATTGTGCTTCTTGCAATACCTCATCAAATGGAAGTCCTTCATCAGTCATTTTTGTCATAATATAATTGGTTGTACCGTTGACAATTCCCATAATTTTTTGAATAT
The DNA here is from genome assembly GCF_003426055.1 of Paraliobacillus sediminis. Lineage (NCBI taxonomy): Bacteria > Bacillati > Bacillota > Bacilli > Caryophanales > Bacillaceae > Paraliobacillus > Paraliobacillus sediminis. The sequence continues at coordinate 1,270,513 of NZ_QJSI01000001.1, read as the reverse complement.
GATCAGATGCAAGTCCATCAGACAATGAACGCAAAATTGGAATACCACCTGCAACACTTGCATCATATAAAATGTCACATTTGTTTTCTTTTGCTAATCTTAATAACTTCTGACCATGTACAGCCATAAGGTCTTTGTTAGCTGTTACAATATGTTTCTTGTTTCTAATTGCACGTTCTAACAATTGGTTCGTATCATCTATACCACCCATTACTTCTATAATAACATCAATCTCAGGGTTATCAACAAGGTCAGCAGGATCAATTGTTAACCATTCTTTATGAATGACAACATCTCTTGATTTCTCAAGGTTACTAACTAGGACTTTCGAAATCTCAATCTCACATCCCAGCTTATGTTTGATCTGTTCTTGATGATCCTCTAATACTTTTACAACACCGGTTCCAACTGTGCCTAAACCACATAAACCTACTTGTATCTTTTTCAAATTAAACGCCTCCCCTGTGTTTTTAAAAAGCACATGTGTATATCTATAGTGGACATTATACCGCTCTCCATGCACTTATTCAAGGAGCAATTGCCTAAAGTTTCTGAAAAAACAGACTTACCATTCTAAGAAGGGTATTTGATTGTAATTCGGATCAATTCCAACACGGAAAAAGAAGTCTTTTAATTGTTTCTCATAATTACCTTGTTTTTCGAGTAAATCCCGAAATGCAAGAAAAGTTTCTTCTTTATCCGTTACATCTATTGCCTCTTCGATAAAGTCAAATATGTGTATAGGACATAAAAGGCGAGCAAATAGTAACCGCCAGCTAAAAACGGACAGAGGTTGGCGTTTTTCATATTCCTTTAAAAAAAAGTATACTGGATCTTTTTCTTTCGTTTGCACCTCATTATTTAATAAATATGGCCGTACGTATTCTGCTATGTCTCTTGTGGGATGATCATAAACGAACTGGTCAGAGAAGATGACATCTCGTTCCAGTTGGTTGCTATACCTTTGAAATGTGATACATCCCTGATCTACCTTATCAAATCGATGTTCTTGATTCGTTTCTTGTACATACTGAATTGCATTTTCTGTTAAACCAATCAGATAAGGAAACGTATCAATAAATAAGCGGAGATATCTTGAGACAGGCCTGACTTCTATTTGCTTTTCGTAATATGCTTCAAACATAGCTAACCGCTCACCCCATAAGGAATGCCAGATGCCGTAAGTTGAAATATAGTTTGGCGTATAAGGATATAAACCTCCTGTCTGATGGAATGCTGCAAGCTGTGCTGCACCAATCTCGTTATTTCTTTGCGTTTTTTGGGCTTTCAGAACAATATAATTTTGGCCATTTTCTACAGTTATTAGTTGTTTTTGTTGATTTTGAATAGGTTTCGCTATTCGAAGATACCCTTTATTAATGAAGTAATCTGCACACCATCCTTGTTCCAAATGTACTACTTCATCTTGTGTAGTTGGCACAATAAAGTAATTGTGATCAGCTGTCTGATAACCATAATAATTATCGATTCGTATCTTTTCTCCCTGAAAATTGGCTAGGTAATGATTTATTAGTGACATATCAATAAAACCTCTCCTTCATGCATATATATATTTAGTTACTTTAGTCTATGTAAAGGAAAGGTGGGGTTGAACTAAATAAGCTACTTGGTTTAAGTAAATATCTGATGGGTATAGTATAAATAGACTTTTAGAGAATGGATGGGATTTCATGAAGGAAGAACGAAGCAAAACACCATTAGAAATAAAAGCACGTGAATGGATAATAGAAAGGGGCGTAACGATCAAAGATATCGCTGAGCTCGTTTATTATTTGCAAGAAAAATATCATGATAACTTGTCAATGGAGGACTGTACATACAACGTAGAAAAGGTACTTGGAAAACGCGAAGTCCAAAATGCAATTTTAACTGGTATTCAACTTGATGTTTTAGCAGAACAGAAAAAATTAGTTTCACCTCTACAAGAAACAATTGAAGTGGACGAAAGCTTGTACGGTATAGATGAGGTTATAGCTCTTTCAATAGTAAACGTCTATGGATCAATCGGGTTTACGAATTATGGGTATATAGATAAGCAAAAACCAGGCATACTAGAAAAATTAAATGATAAGTCAACAGGTGAATGTCATACCTTTTTAGATGATATTGTAGGTGCAATTGCAGCCGCAGCATCAAGTAGACTAGCACATTCAGTAGCAAACGATGAAGATTTGGATTAACAAAAAAATCACTCTAATGAGTGATTTTTTTTATAGAAGTAAAAGTCCATCTATATCTACTATTTCAATCTTTTTATGTTCCATTTGTTTAATATAACCTTGCTCTTCTAAGATCGTTAGTTTACGACTAATTGTTTCAGGAGTTGTGCCTAAATATGCTGCTAAATCTTTTTTACTTGTAGGTAAAGTAAACACTTTGGAACTACTTATATCACTAATGCACTCTGCTAAATAAACAGCAAGTCTTGTTTCCACGTTCTCTGTTACAATACGTGTCGTTAATTTTTCAGACTCGTCTAGCCTATTAGAGAATTCGCTTAATATTTTTAATGAAATGGATGGATATTTCATCAAGAATGCTTGTAAATCAGTACGTTTGATCATACATATTCCAGTTTCCTGCATCGCCTCGGCATACGCTTCATGTTTCGCTTCTTTAAATAATGCAAGTTCTCCAGTAAATTCACCTGGATTCAAGATTCTTACTAGTTGTTCTTTTCCTGATTCTGATAAACGATAAATTCGTATTTTTCCTTTGTTAACTATATAAAGCGAATCTGATTCATCACCTGCACGGTAAATCAGCTCCCCTTTTCTATATGCTATAGACCTAACGGTTACCATAATTTCATCGAGTTGCTGCTCTTCTAAATGATTAAAAATAGGAACGGATGCTACACAGCCTTTATGTGAATGGACATCTGTTTTTTCTATTGCCATTTTACACCTCTCAATATAATCTATTACTAATACACTACCATACTCTGAAATGTATTTATGCTTTATTTCTATTCCTTTTGTTAAATCTCATTAATCTCATTGCATTAAGAATTACAATTAATACACTTGCTTCATGAATAAACATGCCTGATGCTAATTGAATGGAACCGAATAGTACGCCAGTTAATAAGATAAATACGATCCCTACCGCGAAGAAGGTATTTTGTTTCATGTTTAAAATGGTAGCCTTCGAAAGAGAATAGGCATGGGAGAATTGCATGAGTTTATCTGCCATTAAGACCACATCTGCTGTTTCCATCGAAATATCTGTACCACCCTCACCCATTGCTAATCCAATATCGGCTGTTGCTATTGCCGGTGCATCATTGATGCCATCACCTGCCATTGCAACAACATGGCCCGTTTCTTTCAATTTCTTCACAAACTCCACTTTATTTTCAGGCAATAATTCGGCATGAAATTCATCTAAACCAAGTTGAGTAGCAACTAACTCAGCTGTATATTTATTATCACCAGTTAACATCACTATTTTTTTGATACCATTTTTCCTCATCTCTGCTAATGCTTGTGGTGCATCTTCGCGAATTTGGTCTGCAATCGAAAGGATACCAGTAATCTCACCATCCACAGCTGCAAAAATCGCAGTATTCCCTACCTTTTCTCGGTCTGTCGCATAGTCACTAACCTCTACCGGCATTGTTATTTTATTTGTCTTTAATAATTTTCGATTTCCGACAATTAAATGATGTCCAGCAATACGAGCACGAATCCCATTTCCTTTTATAATTTCAGCTTCTTCTACTTCATTAGTTAGTACAATACCTTCTGTTTGTGCCTTCTTTACAATCGTTTTACCAAGATGATGTTCTGAGATAGTTTCCGCCTGTGCAACCATTTTCAGTAAACCTTTTCTATCATGATTGCCAAATGTCTTAATATCTGTTACTTCTGGTTTTCCTTTCGTTAATGTACCCGTTTTATCAAAGACAATGGTATCAACTTTAGAGAATTTCTCCATCACTTCTCCACCTTTAACGAGTACACCATTTTTCGCACCATTTCCAATTCCTGCGACATTTGATACGGGAGCTCCAATTACTAACGCACCAGGACAAGCAACAACTAAAAATGTGATAGCTAAATGAAGATCTCTTGTAATCAGATAAACGATGATCGACAATACCACAACGGCCGGTGTATAAACATTCGCAAACTTATCTAAAAACTTCTCTGCTTTTGATTTTGATTCTTGTGCTTCCTCTACAAGTTCAATGATTTTAGCGAATGTTGTATCATCCCCTACTTTTTCCGTAACAATCTCTACATAACCACTATCCAGAATTGTTCCACTAAATATTTGATCATCTTGTTTCTTATCTGCTGGTGTACTTTCACCAGTAATCGTTGCTTCATTTAAGGATGCTTGACCAGAAACAATCCTTCCATCGACAGGTACCTTTTCACCAGAACGAATAACAACATGGTCCCCTTTAACAACATCTTCTACTTTCATGACAACCTGATTACCTTCTCGAATAACCGTTGCTTCCTGTGGTGTCATATCTACTAAATTCTTTAAAGATGACCGCGTTTTTTCTAACGTACGCGCTTCAAGATAAGCCCCAAATAGAAATAAGAATGTAACAACTGCAGATTCTACGTACTCGCCAATATACAATGCACCAATTACTGCAATTGAAACTAATAGTTCAATACTAAATGCCTTCATTCGTAATGCTTGATACGCTTTAATGAAAATCGGTACACTAGCGATAACCGTTGCCGCTATCAGCGCACCATCTTTCAAAGAACTACTGCCTAATAAATCTACAATAAATCCAAATACAATTAACAGTGCTGATAAAGCCGTAATATGATTCTTATGTTTATTAATATGTTGAATCATCTTAATTCCTCCTGATAGACTATTATCTGAAAATAAAATATTGCTTTTCACTGAGTCATAACCGTCTTATGTTATAAAAAGACATAGAGAATCAATTGAAATCTCTATGTCTTTCATATTAATAAAACTTTATTTTCAAACGTCACATTTGCTAAATATTCTAACTATCTTGAATCCATAAAATCCATATATGAAGTAAATTTAAGATACTTTAGCTGCTAATACTGGATAACCTAATTTACTAATTGTTTCTTCTAATTGATCTGCGTCTATTTGCGTTTCATCATATTCTGCTTTCACCTTACTTACATTAAATAATACTTTTGCTGTATCTACACCTGTTGTCTTATTTAATGTTGATTCGATTTTTTTAATACATGATGGACATGTTAAAACTTCTAATTGAAATACTGCTTTTTTCATTTCTTTCTTCCTCCTTGTCATTTGGTATACCTTTATTGTAAGCGGCTTTGTGATTAAATAAATTGACCTATATCAAGTTTTAAAATCACACAGAAAAAAAACACCTTATTCTAATATAGGGTGTTTTGAAAAGTTAGTGTTTCCTACTACAAACAGCAATAAAATGTAGCGTGTCTTTTTTAGTTTTAAATGTATCAAACATTTGAAAAAACATTGGCCTGTTCTCTTTTTTCATTGCATTTCGGAAAATTTTAATAGTACCTGCAAAACCTTCATCCTTAATCATTCCTTTTGGTGAAAGCAGCGTCATTGGACCGGAGATATTCTTCGTCGTGTTAAAATACTTTTCAAACGTATCCTTCCACTCTTTGTTTGTTAGTGGTTGAACATTTACATTTATCACTTTACGTAATTGCTCCACTACGGTGTCATCTTGTTTCGTTAACATAACGTCATGCGTTAATAAACAACCACCAGGCTTCAAGACCCGATAATATTCTGCAATAGCTTTTTCCTTCGCACTGTTTTGTAACATCGTTAACATCGCTTCATTTATAACTACATCAAAATGGTTATCAGGAAATGGTAGTTTCATTGCATTACCTTGTGAAACAGTAATATGACTTTCCAAACCATGTTTTGCGATATTTATAGTAGCTTTTTCTAAAGCTGCTTTGTCCAAATCAATACCAATTACATGACAGTTAAATCTTTTTACAATATCAATCATCGTAGTCCCCATATTACATGCAACTTCAAGGACATTGCTGTCAGATGATAGATTCGCTTCTTTAATTAACCACTCCGTAGCATTTTTTCCACCTGGACGTAATCTTTTTTTTCCTAGACGAGCTAAAAACGTATGACCAACTTCTTTCTTTGACATAAATAACACTCCTCTACTTTAATCCACTTGTTTTGAATACCTTGTTAATTTAATTGCATTATATTGATAATGATTATCATTTTCAATATATCATGTTAACCATATGACAAAAGTGATTTAAATCACAACAAATTATTATCTGAAAAATTAAAATAATAAAAAAAGGGAGTTGGGAAAATGGCTAAACAATTACAGCTAGTTAATCGAACGGGAAACGACTTATTTTATCAAACCTTTAAGCAGCAAAATATTTCCGTTATATTTCAAGTTCACCGTCATAAGATCTTGTTTGATTTAGAAAAGTCGATAAAGCAAATTCAATTAGTTCATGAACAAGCAACAATTCATGCAGCTGATGGTTATAGCAGAGCGACTGGAAATGTCGGTATTGCTTGGATAACTTCTGAATATGGTCTAACAAATGCAATTACAGGCATTGGAACAGCACACCTTGATTCTGTTCCAATGGTTGTTTTCATTGAACATCAAACAGATGTAATCGACCAACAATTAGATGTAGAAGGTCTTTCAAAAACTAGTGTTAAATATAATTATTCAATTAATTCATTGGAAGATCTAATAGATAAAACAAAACGGGGGATCCAAATTGCAACTAGTGGCCGCAAAGGTGTAGTGGTAATTGACTATCCCGCTTCTATTTTGCTTGAGATAGTAGAAAGTTCTGTTGCTTTAAAACTATTAGATCATCACACTGTAGCAATGGAACCTATCAAAGATGTACCCGAAACAACAATTAGAGAATTAATTAAAATGATCACTCAAGCAAAGAAGCCTGTCTTACTTGTTGGTGGTGGTACCGTTATCTCAGGTGCTAATGCTGCACTTGATACATTTTTAAAAGATACAGAGATTCCATTCGCAAGTACGTTGATGGGTTTAGGTGCAGCTGCAGTAGATCACCCACTACATTTAGGAATGGTAGGCATGCACGGTACATTTGCAGCAAATAAAGCGATATATCAAGCTGATTTACTTCTTTGCTTAGGAGTGCGCTTTAGTGATCGTATCACTGGAAATACAACAGGATTTTCACCAAACTCAAAAAAAATACAAATTGAAATTGATCCTGCCGAAATAAATAAGCGTGTGCTAATTGACTATCCAGTTCTCGGTGATATTAATAATGTTTTAGAAAACATAAATAAAGAGAAACTGCCACGCACTGAACAAGATTGGACAGACAAGGTTTGTGGTTGGCATAAAACTTCCGCACGTTTTCACGATGCTAAAGATAACTTAATAGATCCAAGTAGAATCATTCAACTAATAAGTAATAAAGCAGCAAACAATGCTATTGTATCTACGGACGTTGGACAACATCAAATGTGGACAGCGCACCACTATCCCTTTCAACAACCAAGAAAGTTCCTAACCTCTGGTGGATTTGGAACAATGGGTTATGGTTTGCCTGCAGCGATTGGTGCGGCAACTGTTGCTCCAAATCAGCAAGTAATTTGTATTAGTGGTGATGGGAGTATTCAAATGAATATTCAAGAATTAATTACAGCGGTTCGCTATCAGTTAAATATAAAAATAGCTATCTTGAAAAATGGATACCTAGGAATGGTAAGGCAGTGGCAGCAACTATTTTATGAACGGAACTATTCACAAGTTAAAATAACTTCACCAGATTACGTTATGTTAGCGGAAAGTTTTGGGATAAAGGGCTTTCATGCAGGAACGATTACAGAGGCTAAAGCTATTATCGAAGAAGCATTTCAAATAGATGGTCCTGTTTTAATGGAATTTACGATTGAAGACGAACGAAATGTTTATCCAATTGTTCCACCTGGTGGAAATAATACAGATGCATTAGAGGAAGAGACGAGTGTTTCGACAGATACAACCAATGATTAGCACTTATCTTCCCAACATGGTCTGATTTATTTGACACTATATTGGCATATATCGATAACAAATTCAAAGAAAACACGTAATACCATATGCAGTATTACGTGTTTTCTTCGTTCTTAATATAGTTGTGATAATCACTGCGATGATTAATATTTAGAAAGGGACGTTCATCATCAAATTTGCATTCTTTTACAGTAATTTGGTTAAGAAGGTTAAAAACAGAACGCTGATCATTTACTAATAATTGTAATATGACTTTTTGAATGGAATGATGGTACAAACCAACAAGCGGTTGCAAATGCTCGTTGACGTTAGGAATAATGGCCTGCTTACCATTTTCTCTTTTGTCCAATAGCTCTTTAATTATCGATTTTTCAATAAACGGTGTGTCAGTTGGAACAACCAAATACCAGTCAGCTGGTTCAGACACCATCGCTGATAATATGCCCGCCAAAGGGCCTTGGGATTGAAATGCTTCTAAATCTGTTATTATCTTAACGTTCTGATCTAAATGGAGAAACGCTTTGCATTCGGAAGGTAGTGTTACAATACACGTTTTCGAAACAAATGGGGCTAAAGCTTGTAAACTATGTTTAAAAAAAGCAATACCATTTCTTTCGGCAAACATTTTGGGTGAACCAAATCGTTTTGATTGTCCGCCAGCTAACAAAACACCAATAATTTTTTTATCCATCGTATTCACCTCAAGTTTTAATACTTATTAATTAAAAAAGTCATAATATCGTAATTAAATATACCGAAATTGATTAAGGTATCATGATAAACTGTAAGAAATGCAACATTTAAAAGGAGACTTTTTTGATGCAAATACCTACTAATACAAAATCATGTGATTTAATTTCACCTGAATTAAGAAATTTATTACTGTCCATTGGGACTAAAAAGAAGATCTATAAAAATGACTTTCTATTTAGAGAAGGAAAAGAAGCAAATGAAATCTACCTTCTTCAATCTGGTATTGTACAAATTAGCAAACTAACATATGGAGGAAAACAACTATTGTTTCGCGTTTGCAAAAAACATGACATTGTTGGTGCTTTAACTTCATTTGCAGGTGACCCGAGGTTTTTATTAAGTTGTAACGTATTCACCGATGGGGAGGTAATTGGCATTAAGAAGGATCTACTTGAAAAAGAATTATTGTCTAATAGTACACTAACTCTTGAATTCATACGTTGGGAAAGTGCTCACATGCGGAAATTTCAATCTAAATTCCGTGATTTATTATTAAACGGGAAAAAGGGTGCGCTCTATTCTACACTAATCCGATTTTCTAATAGTTATGGGATAGAAACAAATAATGAGATTTTAATCAATTTAGTAATAACGAACCAAGAGTTAGGTGATTTTTGTGCCACAACTAAAGAAAGTGTTAATCGTATGTTAAATGAGCTTCGCCAAAAAAACGTGATCTCAATTGATGCTAATGCCAAAATTACCATTCACGATATTGCATTTCTTCGAGAAACAATTGGTTGTGAATATTGTCCAATTGAAATTTGAAATATCGACTAGCTGAACCATTCTTCATTTAGCTTTCTGGCTAATAGTAACCAATCATCTGGATGATAAATTGGGAAGGGATATTTTTTTTCTTTTATTGGCAGTGTAGTTATTACTGCCTTTATATGCGTTAGCTGATCAAGTAGAGCAATCTCTTCCTTTTTAGAAATCATTACTATTTTATCTTTCTTCTCCTTTTTATAACCTTCAATAAGAACAATATCTATTGGGAGCGTTGCATAAAAGGTAAGCATTTTCTCTAAACTCCAAGCCTCATCACCTAAAATTTGAAAGACATTCTCACCTTGAACACCAGAAAGCATTGCGCCAGCATGTTGTTGTCGAACGCTATCTGTCTTTTCCCATCCGACAGGCATGCCACCATGACCATGATGTTTTAAAGTAGCAACCTGTTTACCTTTTTCACAAAAGTAATTAATCAACCGCAGCATCATCGTTGTTTTTCCACTATTTTTATAACCAACTACCTGTAAGTAAAACGGCAATTTTACGCCCCCTTCTATATTAACGTGGATTTTGATAGGAAGTGTCTCCATCAGGATCATCTAATAATAATATCCAGACTTTTGCTCCTGTTTGATATCCTTTTGTTCCACCTGGAAGAACAATCAAAACAGTCGCACTTCCAAGAGACGAAACAACGTTAGATTTATCCAAACCGACTGGTGTGGCAACTAATTGTGTATCTTGATATGTTGTGCTAGCACGCACGTATCGATCGAATGGGTTCGGTTTTAAGAAATCTGCGCCTAGAACTGCTTTCACTGCCTTTGGAAATGGCTTTGGGTCTGATAAAAAAGTGCGAATAACTGGTCGAACAAACAGTTCAAATCCAACAAAACATGCTGACGGGTTTCCAGATAAACCAAAAAGTAATTTCCCTTCTACTTCAGCCACGGTAGTAACACTTCCAGGCCGCATCCCAACTTTGTTAAATAAAACAGTTGCTTCTAATTTACGATAAATAGCTGGTAAATAATCGTAATCTCCGACAGATACGCCACCCGTTGTAATCAAAAAGTCAACTTGGTTCATTGCCTCTTTCACTTGTTTAAAACATACCTCAATATCATCACTAAACTTTCCAAAATAAACAGCCTTTGCTCCAACCCGCTTTAATTGTGCTTGAATCATATACGAATTACTATTCCGTATTTTCCCAGGGACGAGCGGTTCATCAACTGTTAATAATTCACTACCTGTTGCAATAACACCAACTTTTGGTTGCACACTTACTGGAACATTTTTATAGCCAAATGTAGCTAATAAAGCAACCATACCAGGATTTATAGCAGTGCCTTTTTTTGCAATAACTGTCCCTTTTCTGGTATCTTCCGCTTGAAATGAAATGTTTTCATTTGGTTTTATTTTTCGTTTGATCCTAATTATAGCTTCAGTTCGCTGTTCTTTAACTAGCTCTAACATGATCACAGCATCACATCCAGTTGGAATCTGCGCACCTGTCATAATCCTTACCGCTTGATTATGTTGCACATGTTGCTTAAAAATACTGCCAGCACCAATTTCTCCAACAACAGATAATGTGACTGGATTATCTCTAGATGCTTCTTTCGTATCGCAGGAGCGGATAGCAAAACCATCAAAAGGAGAACGATCAAATCGTGGAACATCATGATCAGCAATTATATCTTCTGCTAAATAACGTCGGTAGCTATCTTCAATTGCGACATATTCCTTCTTACCTTGATAGCTATATCCCAACATTTTTTTAATTGCTTCTGATACTCGTATTAAGTCTCTTTTATTGACCATATAAATTATCCACCACTTACTGGTGGAATCAACGCAACAATATCCTCTGATTCAATAACATCTGTATCCACTGCGTACGATTCATTTATTGCAACCATAACTTGATCTAACCCAGTTACATTATACGTATCTCTAAATTTAAGCTTGAATGCTTGAACAGACTGGGGTTCCCAATCTAATTCTACTTCTGCTTTTCCGACTGATTCCTGTAAATGAGAAAACAACAAAACTTTCATCCATTAAACACATCCTTTTTAGTTGGGGCTCCTTCTGGATAGGAAACATTTCCTGACTGATCGCCAATCCATGTTTCACCGTCTTCCCAATGTTCTTTCTTCCAAATAGGTACAACCTGCTTCATTCGCTCAATCACATATTGGTTAGCCCTGTATGCCGCTTCACGATGCGGAGAAGATACAGCAATCACAATTGCTACGTCAGATATTTCTAACCTACCAATCCGATGTGTTACAGCTATTTTACTGTCTGGCCATTTTTCTAATGCTTCGTTAGAAATTTCCTCCATCTTCTTAATAGCCATCGGAACATATGCTTGATACTCTAGATAAAGTGTTTGTTTTCCTTTTGTCCATTCTCTTACCGTCCCAATAAATGTAGTAATTGCCCCAGCTTCTCTTCTTTCTACTTTATTAACAACGTCTTCTAACTGAATGGCTTGATCCGTTATCACATAAAGTTCTGTTGTCATTGGCAATCAACTCCTTCATCATCGTTTAAAAAGTCACCTGTACCTTCTTGATCATCTAATAGTAAGGCATTAACTAATGCACCAGCTTTATATCCTACTTCATTACCAGGTAAGACTGTAAGTGCGTCAGCCTTTGCTAGAGACGTCACTGCATTTGATTTGTCTAAACCTGAAGGAACGACAGAGATCGAACCCTGGTTATATATTACTTTACTACGAATAAAACGATCAAATTTATTTGGGATAGCAAAATCTTGCCCTAAATAAACAGCAACACTCTTTGGATACACTTTATCAGCAAGTAAATAATGACGGATTACTGGTTTTGTGAAAATTTCAAATCCAACAAAGCAAGACGATGGATTACCTGATAGACCAAACAATAATTTCCCACCAACTTCTGCAACTGTTGTAACACTGCCAGGACGCATACTAACTTTATTAAATAGCACCTCCGCACCGAGCATCTTGTAGATTTCCGGTAGATAATCATAGTCACCAACCGAAACACCACCTGTTGTCAATAAGAAATCTACTTTGCCAAGCGCACCTTTAACTTGTTCAAAACAAAGCGCTAGATCATCACTAAACTGGCCTAGATTGAACGGCTCACCGCCTGCTCTTTTTATTTGTGCTTCTAACATAGTCGTATTACTGTTACGAATTTTCCCTGGTTCCATTGGTTGATCTATCTCTAATAATTCACTGCCTGTTGCGATAATACCAACCTTTGGCTGAATAATTACTGGAACTGTTTTATAACCAAAAGTAGCTAATAAAGCGATAATGCCTGGCGTAATATAGGTACCTTTTTTGACAAGTGTTTCTCCTTTTTTGGTATCTTCACCTTGAAAAGAGACGTTCTCTTTTTTATTTACCTTTTGACTTATAAAAATTGTGTCTTTTGTTTCATTCCTTTTAACCTGTTCTAACATAATAATTGCATCACAGTCTCCTGGTATAGCTGCACCAGTCATAATTCTAATTGCTTGACCTGCTTCAACAGATTGATTAAAAACAGAACCTGCACCAATTTCACCAATGACCTTTATTTCAATAGGTTCTTCTATCGATGCATCTACCGTATCGGACGCATGGATTGCATAGCCATCATACGGAGACCGATTAAATGGCGGTACATCATGGTCTGCTACAATATCTTCTGCTACAAAACGCTGATAGCTTTGCTCAATTGGAACATGTTTGATAACGCCTTGTTTTTTCACAAATGACATGATTCGATTTAAAGCAATGGATACTTCTATCGGATTTCTGCTTTCCAATGTAATCGCCCCTTTAACCAACTAGCTGATAATACAGTTTTTTTGCTAACTCGATTGAATTTGTACCATGAATAAATGTTCTACCATCTTTAAAAAAGACAAGACGATACGATTGATAGTGTAAAACCAACAGAAAGTCATTTTGTTGAACAGTTCCAATCTTTCCAAGATGCTCTGCTAAATCTTCTAGCGATACTTCCCGATTATTTCGTATTTGAACGGTATCACGACCACATAATATTTCAGTTTTCGTTTGCTTGTCATATTGTAAATATGGATAACTTGGGTTACTCCCACAAGTAGGACAATCCAGATCTTTTGCTCGATCCATTTTGATTGTTTGGAATTGATTATGCCATAAATCAAATGTGACAAGATTAGATCGAAGTGCGTCTTTATCCTCGACAAGTAATTTCAAGACTTCTGTTGTTTGGTGTGCCACAACCATTTGAACAGTAGGACCAATTATTCCAACCGAATCACAGGTCGCACCAACAAGTGGAATCGCAGGTAATAAACAGGTTAAACAAGGCGTTTCCTCAGGTATAACAGTAAAGCTCATACCAGTACTACCAACGCACGCTCCGAAAATCCACGGTATTCGTAATTTTTGTAATAAATCATTTAAAATAAACCGAATATCAAAGTTATCAGTCGCATCAATAACAATATCAACTTGGTCCAATAACGGCCGTAATGTATTACTGGTCGCATCCATTACATGGGCATCTATCTGAACGGTTGAATTGATTTGTTTTAATTTATCTTTGGCAGCTATTGCCTTTGGCAAGCTTAAACGTGCATCTTCTTCTGTAAATAACTGTTGACGTTGTAAATTACTAAATTCAACATAATCTCGATCAACAATTGTTAGATATCCTATTCCAGCACGCACTAAAGCCTCAGCATTTGCAGAACCTAGTGCACCACAACCCACTATTAAAACGTGCTTCCTGCAAATTTTGTCTTGACCTTGATTACCAATAGGACGAAATAGGACTTGTCTGGAATATCTATCATCCATTATTAGTTGTCTCCTCTATTTGAACTTATTAATATTAACCACCTATATAGGACATTTCTATTTTCTTACGATTCTTAACTGTTTCTTCTGTTCGTTCATCTGAGTAGCGATCAGTTCTTTTTTCCCATGTGGGAACGATTGCTTCTGTTAGCTCTTTATCTGTTACACTTGAACGAATAATTTCTTTTAAATCTAATCCTTCAACAGCAAATAAACAGGTAAAAAACTTTCCATCAGCAGAAAGTCTTGCTCTGGTACATGTCGAACAAAATGATTCTGAAACAGAAGTAATAAATCCTACTTCACTTTTTGTTCCGGCATAGTTATAACGCTTAGCCACTTCACCTAAGTAGTCAGGATCAACAGGAGATAATTCAAAATATTTCGATAATTCATTATGTATTTCTTTCTTGGTAATAACTTGACTGAAATCCCAACCATTCGATTGACCAACGTCCATAAATTCAATATAGCGCAAAGTGATCCCTTTGTCTTTGAAATACTTTGCCATCGGAACAATTTCTTGATCATTCATTCCTTTTTTAACAACCATATTCACTTTTACACCTAAACCTGCTTCAATGGCTTTATCAATACCTTTTAATACTACCTTTGTTGGAACAGCCGTATCATTAATAGAATGAAAAACCTCATCGTTTAAGGCATCTAAACTAACATTCACACGCTTTAATCCAGCCGCTTTTAGGTCTTTTGCCATCTTTCCTAAAAGAACAGCGTTTGTAGTTAAACCAATGTCCTCTAAACCATCAATAGCGTTTAACTTTCCAATTAATTCTGGCAGATCACGTCTTAATAAAGGTTCTCCACCTGTTAATCGTATTTTTTTAACTCCTAATTGAACAAAAATGCGTGCTATTCGTTCTATTTCTTCAAAATTTAAAAGTTGATCTTTAGGCATAAAGACATAATCTTTTCCAAATATTTCTCTTGGCATACAATAGCTACAACGGAAATTACAGCGATCCGTTACTGAAATCCTCAAATCTTGCAGAGGTCGTCCAAATTTATCTTCAAGTCTCTTGATTTCCATTAAACAATCACTCCTTAAGATTTTAACTTTAATTATAACAATAACTGATCATTTATTGAAGTAATACAATCTCAATTTGGTTATAATTATAAGGTAAAAAACACATTATTCAGTTTAACATTACTGAACAATGCGTTTCGCAATAAAATAAGCACAACCAAAATTACAATACTCATATAAATAATCATCAATTGTACTTATTTTCGTATCAAATGCTGCTTTTGGGTTTTGATCATCATAAAATCCTTTTAACCGAAGTTGTTCATAACCCCAATCGCCTACAATAAAATCATATTTCGTTAAAATTTCACTGTAGCGTTCTTCAAAAGCAGCTTGCTGAAAGCCTTCTTTTACATCCTCTATAATTTCATATTGTTGTCCTAGTACTTCAATCATGTCTGTTCATTCTCCCTCTGTCATCTTTCCTAAAAAAATTCAGTAAACTCTTAAATAGCTTCTTTCTAGTTTATCATATTCTTCCTTCCAAACACTAGACGCTCCTCACTAAAAAAACAAACTTTTCCTAATAACTTGATAATTGGTTAGTTTTTCATCTTATCTTTTACACAAGTTGGTACAAACTATAGTTACTTGTATCCATTCATTTACAGGAGTTGAACGACATGTTTAAACGCGTATTAGTTGCCACTTTTCTACTTCTATCTTTTTCGATCCCACATTTATTTGCAACAGATGCAACTGATCAAGAAGAGGATAACGAGAAGATGGCATTATTTAAAAAGACTGAAGCACTCACACAGATACCTTGGTATTACCTTGCAGCAATAAATCAATATGAAAAAAATATTGAAAAAGAATCGGATCCAAAGGTGCGAATTAAAATCAAATTCACAGAGGATAGATGGTTCGGCATCTCAAATCCAAGTAAAGACACCAATGCTAGCCTTATTAGTCTATTTGAGGGTATAGGTAAAGATGGAAATGGCGATAATCAAGCGGATCCATTAAATGATGAAGACGTTATTTATTCCATGGCAAGCTTACTTGCAAAAGAAGGTAATACAAAACAAGATATCAAAATTGCTTTATGGAATTATTATCAACGCGCATTAACTGTTCAATCGATTATGCAAATAGCAAACGTTTATAAAACATTTGAAACGATCAGTTTAAATGATAGTGATTTTCCTATTCCACTACAATACAATTACAGTTACCGAAATACATGGGGAGATGCACGAGGGTTTGGTGGCAGACGGATACATGAAGGAACAGATATCTTTGCGAATTATGGAACGCCAGTCAAAGCAACAAGGTATGGTGTTATTGAAATAATGGGTTGGAATAAATTTGGTGGTTGGCGTGTTGGTATCCGCGATATTTATAATAACTACCATTATTACGCTCATTTGAATGGTTTTCAAGAAGATTTAAAAGTAGGAGATGTTGTTAAACCAGGAGATGTGATCGCTTCTGTTGGTGCAACCGGGTATGGACCACCAGGAACTTCGGGTAAATTTCCGCCACACCTTCACTACGGCATGTACAAAGATAATGGTTATAGCGAATGGTCTTTTGATCCCTATCCATACTTAAGCAGATGGGAAAGAGAAGCAAAAAAATAAAGTAAATCCTCACGACTGTGTGAGGATTTACTTCTTTTTTATTTCGAAGCTCTAACAGCATGTACAATACTTGCTGCTAAACCTCCCCAAATAATGACTACACCTATAACTAACATTGTAATAGCAGCTCCAGACATATGTCCTTCACTCCTTTCCTTTCATTATTTTACTATTCTTTCGGCCATTTTTTGGTTGTCATTAACGCACCAAAGAACATGGCACCAATTGCAACTACCCAACCAAAACTAAATAAAAATTCGATTGGATACCCGCTATAATTTTCTGCGATATCCGTTCGTAAATTTTGTAACATCATAAAACCAAGTACAGCTGGAGTAATGACACTTAGACAAAATCTCCACCATGCCCCCAGTCGTATATCAGATACATCATTTGCATATGATTGTAAATCTTTCAGTGAACGAGCAAACCAAGCAATTGCTACAACTTCAAATAATCCTGCTAATGCAACTCCATAATTATTAATAAAATAATCAACAGTATCAAGTAGATTTAAACCACCTTGATTAGCGTAGAGTAAAGAAATAATTGCTGCAAGTCCCCCACCAATTGTTACAGCTAAGCCACGTGAGATATTGAATTTTTCTTGAACCCCCGCAATATATGTTTCCGAAATAGAAACAAGCGATGATAATCCCGCTAACACTAGCGAACCGAAGAATAAAATCCCGAAAAATCCGGATGCTGGCATTTGACTAATGATTTCTGGAAAGACCATAAAAGCAAGACCAACACCACCTGTTGCAACGTCTGAAACCAATTGACCTGTCTCGTTTGCCATAAAACCTAATGCCGCAAAAACACCAATACCAGCTAACAATTCAAATGATGAGTTAGCAAAACCAGTAATAAATGCGTTATTTGTAATATCTGCCTTTTTCGGTAAATAGGAAGCATACGTGATCATAATTGCAAATGCAATTGATAAACTAAAGAAGATTTGTCCATATGCCGCTACCCACACTGATCCATCGGTAATCATTGACCAATCTGGAGCGAAGAATGCCTCAAGACCAACTAAAGCGCCTGGTAGTGTAACAGCACGAATAACTATAATGATGAAAGTAACTGCTAATAACGGAATGAAAATTTTATTTGCAACTTCAATTCCCTTTTTAACACCTTTACCAAGAATAAGGAAAACAATTGCCCAAACTGCAATTAATGGAAACAGAACTGCTGGTACCATTGAACCAAAAGTACCTGCCTCTGATACTTGTAAGAAATCTCCCACGAAGAAACCTGTAGGATCATCTCCCCAACTTTGTCCAATTGAGAAATATGCATACATGATTGCCCATGCAACAATAATAGGATAATACGTTGATATAATGAATGAAATAGCAATTTGCCACCAACCAATCCATTCGAATCCTTTACTGATTCGTTTAAACGATCGTGGAGATGAACTACGATATTTATGGCCAATTGTGTACTCCATAATTAACATTGGAATACCGGCTGTTAATAAGGCGAATAAATACGGTATGAAAAAGGCCCCTCCTCCATTTTCATATGCTGTTGCAGGGAATCGCCAAATGTTGCCTAAACCAATTGCAGATCCCATCGCCGCAAGTAGGAATCCTAAACGAGTCCCCCACTGTGAACGGTTGTCCATAATAATTCTCCTCTCAAAATGAATACATCCAATAACAATAGAATAGTATAAAAATTGCATTAAAATAATACATACTTTTTAAATATGTATGTCTTTAAATGGAATGTTTCAAATTTTTATTTTTTTCTGATATTTACTGATTATAACGAGACTACTCGCTCCTGTCAAAGGAAGATTTATGAACTTTTATTGAATTAATTTATAAAAATTTTCTAACCAAAAAAATTATTACGAATCGTTGAGTGTTTTAAGTTTGGCGCAAATCTGTAATATTGCTTTACAGTCTTTATAAAGGTCTATTTTCTAAAAGTTTGTTGTCAATGACAGAATTAACATAGACTATGTCGGAACTAAGAATTTCCAAACCCGCTCCTCAAATGAAATCGACTCCCTTTCCGCAGGCACGGCTTCAGCTAACTCGGATAAGCAAAGATCGCTTTCCGAGTGGATCTTCAGCCCGTGCTGTTCCTGCAGGACAAGGAATTCTACGACAGCGTTTTTCTCAAGTACGCCAGGTGATATCCAGATGATTTTGAAAATAGCGTGAAGTTAACTTCTATTTTGGATTGTAGGACTTCCTTGTTATACCATGACTTAAGTGCCTGTTTTACACTACTGAAGTTGAGATATAATTCAAAAAGAGAAACGAATCACTTCTAATGAAATGATTCGTTCCGATTTTTCAATAGACTTAATTATGCAGTTTTCTTATTGTTAGAAATAACAAGTAAGAAAGCAATTAGAATAATAGTTGCTAATGTAGCTACGAGTCCTATGCTTACCAGACCTGTTAAACCTAAAACAAGGTAGCCAACACCAGCCGCAAATGCACTAATAAAAGCATAAGGAAGTTGTGTTATAACGTGATCAATATGATTTGATCCAGCTCCAGTCGATGACAAAATCGATGTATCAGAAATCGGAGAGCAATGATCTCCAAAGACTGAGCCAGCTAGTACAGCAGCCATTGCCGGCAATATCAAACTCACATCAGATACCACAGCAATCTGTGCAGCTATTGGGAGCATAATACCAAATGTACCCCAAGATGTACCTGTTGCTAACGCCATAAATCCTGCGACTATAAATAATAATAGTGCTAGATAGTTTGGACTTATAGCAGCTTTTTCCACAAGTTCAGCTAAGAAAACCCCTGTTTCTAAGCGATCAATTATTGTACCGATCATCCATGCTA
Organism: Paraliobacillus sediminis; assembly: GCF_003426055.1. NCBI lineage: Bacteria > Bacillati > Bacillota > Bacilli > Caryophanales > Bacillaceae > Paraliobacillus > Paraliobacillus sediminis. The sequence continues at coordinate 1,250,676 of NZ_QJSI01000001.1, read as the reverse complement.
AAATTAAAATATAAATTGCTGGAAGCATCGAACGTATTCCTTCTTTATAGATAGAAAAGAAATTTGTTTTTGGACGTTTTTGAAAGCCGTAAAGAATTGAGGCAACAATTACTGCTAATAAACCACCAGTGAAAAGCGATAAGTTTACATTCGTATTTTCAAATAGGCTAAGAATCGTAGCTTGTCCCTCTGTACCTAAATAACCAGTCCATAGCATTGCAATGATCGTTCCGGCTACTAGAACACCAATAGGTATAATAAGGTGCATAATTTTACCGTGTTCATGTACGCTTATAGTGGTTTTTAGATCACCTGCAATGTTCCCTTTAGCTTCATCATACAATTCACCAGTTTTAATAGCTCTCGTTTCATGCTTTTTCATAGGTCCTACATTGATATTAAATATTGCTACTAAAAAGACAAGCAAGATTGCAGCAAAAGCGTACATATTCATTGGAATCATTTTCACAAATGCCTCTAAAGGTTGATATGTCGTAACATCATTTGCAATAAAAATTGCACCTAATGTGCCAATAATATAAGCGCCCCAACTTGAAATAGGTGTAATAACTGTTATAGGTGCAGAAGTAGAATCAATAAAATATGCTAATTTAGCACGTGATACCTTATGACGGTCTGTAACGGGTCGCGCAACTTGACCAACAGCTAGGCTATTAAAATAGTCATCAATAAATATTAGTATACCTAAAAATGAAGGCATCAATTGTGCACCTCGTCGAGATTTAACCTTTTTAATTGCCCAATCGCCAAACGCTTTACTTCCACCAGACGCTGTCATAAAGGCTGTAATAATCCCCAATAATAGTAAGAATAATAATAAGTATAAATTCCCTACTTGAAAACCATCCTCTACATGATAGAAAATGTTTTGAAATGCTATACCAACTTCTTTCATCGTTTCAAGTATATTAAAATTATGAAGCATTAGTGCTCCGACAATAATTCCTGCACCTAATGATAGCAAGACTTTTCTAGTTAATAATACGAGCACTAACATTAATATTGCTGGAATTAATGAATAAAATTCTCCTTCCATTTTTCAACCTCCAATTATATTTAATTAAAATAACAATTTTTAGACTCTTTAAAGTGAACAAAAAAAATCAGCAATAGAAACATTAACTATTACTGATTCTAGGCAACATATTGTTGTCTCATATGATTGCAATTCTATTTGATTCATCTAAATAAGTTACTTTTTAAATTCTATCCTATAATATTCTACCAAGCAACTTACTTTATTGCAAGGGGTCTATAGGAACAGATAAATTAGTGTTATCATCTTTATTCGGACTATAATATTGCGGTACGTCACCATTATATCCACCACTGCCAATCGGAATTTCTTGCTCTATTCTAGCGGTCTTTGAACCGAATGGAATAATCGTACGAATCTCTACTTCAATATGTACAACAGGTTCAATATGGACACTATTAATTTGTACATCAGTTACCTTTGTTTCGACTTCCGTGTTCACGTAACCAATTAATTCTAGATTAACTGGTATTTTAGGACCTAAATTAGCTAACAATGGTAACCCTAAAACTTGACCAAGTGGAATTTCAATTAAATTTGACTTACCTCTTACTGCTTCAATTGTAGTTTGCTCTTCTGCATCAATATTTACATCTAAAGGCGCACTTGTGTCTGGAACAATACCTTTTTCAAGCTGATGAATAAAATTCTCCACCCTATATTGAATATTTCTTTGTACGCGATTCTCCATAGCAGCATTTATTTGATAACTTACGACTTGGCCACTTTCGTCATATTGAAACTCAATGAGGTTTTCTACTTCTAAATCCTCATTTAACTTTTTATTTACTGCTATCCCCATTGCCATATTCGCGTATTGCTCATTACGTGTTTCAGCAATTTCTAATAAAACCGGTTTAATACCCCGATTTACAACTACAACACTGACCAACGTTGCTATTACAAATAAAATAGTCGTAATAAAAAAAAGATGTCTAATAGAAGGCGATATTCGTAATCTTTTATGGTTTGTTGTTTTTCGCACAAAAATCCCCCCTAGAAAACAATATGCTGTTTACTAGGAGGATAGAATTCAAAATGTATTTAAATGTTATATTTAATAATCGTTACATCCAATGTAACGGATAAATCAAGGTCGTATGGTGTTACTTCTATGCTATTTTCTTTTAGAATCCTAACAATTGGTCGTTCTTGTAAAGGTGTATTTTGCTTAACAACTACTGCTATCCGATTGTCACTTAATTCCACCGTAACGCCGTTAGGATAAATAGCAATTGTTTCACGAAAAGTTCGAACCATCTCTTGATCAAATAGCGTGCCGCTACCAGCATATAATATCTCTAAACCTTCTTGTGGTAACATCGCATCGCGATATACTCTATTACTCGTTACAGCATCAAAGACGTCTGCTACTCCTAGAATTTTTCCGAACTGATGAATTTGATTGCCTTTTAATCCACGTGGGTAACCTGACCCATCTAATCGCTCATGGTGTTGAAAAGCGCAGTGAGCAACCAATAATGGTACCGAAGAAGATTGGCGTAAGAATTCAAAGCCCATTTCTGGATGTGCTTGAATAATCGCAAATTCCTCTTCCGTTAACCTACCAGTCTTATTTAAAACTTTTTCTGGAATAAATACTTTACCGACATCATGAAGCATAGCTCCGAGACCAAGACTTTTTATCTTTTGATTATTCATTTTCAATTCATTAGCAAGTGCTAAAGAATAAATTGTTACATTAACAGAATGTGAAAAAACATAATCGTCACTAATAAATATATCTGACATAATTGATAATACTTCATCATTGTTCTGTATTTGATTCACCATTGAGTTAACCATATTATCCATTTTTGCACTTGTATTCTCAAGCAGAAATGCCTTCTTACCATATCCCTGGTTTTGATAACTTGCAAAAGATTCTTTCACGGTTTGGATGGCTTCCAATCGTAATTCATCTGGAATCGGCGAGTTGATCATTATATCTTCAGTAAGGGAATCCTTGATATATACGTATGTAATTCCTAATTGCTGTAAACGTTGAATCATAGAGTACGTTAGCTTCACATTTTTTTGAATTAGGATTTGGCTTTTACCACTATAAATTGGTTTGGCAAGTTCGTTACCCTCTTGAATTGATCTTGTCGCGACTAGTTTCATTACGATCTCCTTACTCAATACGAAATCTTTCGTCATTTAATCAAATGATAGCAGACTTCCCAACATTTATCTACATAATGTGATAAATATTTTATCTTATCGTCCATTCTTTAGTGTTTCTACAAGCAAATCACGGATGAACTCAGGCATAAAAAATCTTTTTGACTTTGAACGCGCTATTTGTGGAGAAAGATGACCAAAAGTAAACATATCTGCAGTAGCCACAGTATACGTTTGTTTCGGATCAATTGGATTACTACTCCAACTTGCTTCAATTAATCTTTCCTCCCCATCCTGATCTATCTCTGTTTTTATCTCTAAACCTGCATAAACCATTTTACCTAATACTTTTCCGCGAAACCCAAACCCCTGTACTTCTAATTCCGTAAAAAATTTAGTTAAACTCGCACGGATTACTTCGATTAGTTCTTGACCTTTTAATGTCACAACACACGGATTGATTGGATGAGGACAAATGCGATGAATATCAGCATAGGTCACGAGTCCCTCAGGTAATGATTCTAATAATAAGCCAGTATTTAGCATAGCGATATCAGCTTTTGTCCAATCTAATAAAGTTTTCGTTAAATCTTTAATTAATTCTGTTTCTTCATTCCAACTTACGACTAATGGTTTTGTTAGCATAGTGATTGGCTGTTCTAACTTTATATTCGCAATTTCTGACTGTTTATCAATAAGTTGCTTTGTCTCACTATCTTCTTCAATATGATCAATTTGCGTAGCATAAGCTTGTTTATTAATCAACTGCTGCAATTCATGATCCCATGTAAGAATTATCTCTCCAACATAGTGACCATACTTTCCAGCAGCAGTTAAGATCGATTCGTTACGCTTGTATCCATCTCGAAATAAATGATGTGTATGCCCCCCAATTATCACATCCACAGCTGGATAATGGTCAGCAATCCACTCATCATCATTAATACCTAAATGAGATAAAAGTATAATAATGTCTGTTTTATCCTTTAATTTAATTAACTCACGTTCTAATCCAATATAAGGATCTTCTACTTTCCAGCCAAGTGGATCATAAAAAGCATGGAATGGAGCAGTCAGTCCGATAATCCCGATTTTTATCCCAGACTGTGTTTCGAATTGATCAGAAGTCTTAAGCCAATCAGGATTGACACCATCCAAACTAGTCAAATTTGCACAAACAACAGAAAATGCAGCAGCATCATATAGTTGAAACAAATCATGATGTTCCAATGTAATTCCTTCATTATTACCTAGTGTTACAAAATCATACTTTGCTTGATTTAGGAGTGCAACATTTCCTTGTCCGAGTAGAGCTTCGGATATGGGATGAACGCGATCCATATGATCTCCATTATCGAATATCCAATAGGATTGCTTTTCACGCATTCTTTCTAATTTTTTATTATTTAAAAACTGTGTTATTTTGGGCCAATTTTCAAAATGGCTATGTAAATCACTTGTATAGTAGAAAAAAATATCTTCATTCATTTATAAACCCCTCTATTCTATCCCTTGCCAGATCAATCGAATGCTTATAATTAATAATAAAGCTCGTAACAGGAATTCGACTGTGCTACCCTTCATTTGTTGATTTACTTTTGCACCAAGTATACCACCAAACCAGGCACCAGGTATAAACAACCAAACATATTCCCACATTACATGTCCTAATATGATATGTGTAACAGAACTTGAAATACTTGTGAAAAGTATCATAAACATTGATGTTGCTGTTGCCATATGAGCAGGAAAACGAAAGACAAGTACCATGATTGGCACCATTAGAGATCCCCCACCAATTCCAAACATACCAGAAAGCATCCCAACTACAAAAGCAACAGAAAAGCCAGCAAAAATTGAAAATTGATAAGTATATGTTTTCTGATGAATTTTTGCAGTCCGATTTACTTGCCAACGTTTCTCTGTTAAAACTGGTTCTGATGTTCTTCTAAAAAAAAATAAAAGAAACATACATAGCATAAGTATTCCTAAAAATATTGAAAATCGATCGGGATCAAAGAATTGATTCGTCCATGATCCAATAATCCCTCCTGGTACACTAGCAATAATAAAAATAAGTCCACTTTTAAAATCAATTCGATCTTTTTTATAATATGCATAACTTGATGATAACCCCGTAAAAATCATAACGATTACTGATATACCTACAATTTGTTGTGGACTAGCCCAATCAAAGCTTGGCAAAAATTCATTTAATATTAGTAAAATTGGCACTAAAATCACACCGCCACCAAGACCTACAATACTACCTACAAATGCAGCCATGAAGCCAATTAATATGCAAATAAGAAAAAACATTCATTCACAACCGTTCTATTTTATATAATCATTTTCTTATTTTAACGCGATTTATAAATAATAAAGAATGCTTACCTTAATTCATTATATCTGAAAGTATGGAAAGAAAAAAGAGCCCGGATTAACGGACTCTTTAGCTTTTACTATTTAACCAATTGAGCCTTCCATTTCAAAGCTAATTAGACGATTCATTTCTACGGCATATTCCATAGGTAATTCTTTCGTAAATGGTTCAATGAATCCCATTACGATCATTTCAGTTGCTTCAACTTCTGAAATACCACGACTCATAAGATAGAAAAGTTGCTCTTCTGATACTTTAGAAACTTTCGCCTCATGCTCTAATGAAATATTCTCATTAAGAATTTCATTATAAGGAATGGTATCAGATGTTGACTTATTATCCATGATTAGCGTATCACACTCGATATTCGAACGTGCACCATGTGCTTTACGTCCAAAATGAACGATCCCACGATAAGTCACTTTACCACCTTGTTTTGAAATAGATTTCGAAACAATTGTTGATGACGTATTTGGTGCTAAGTGATGCATTTTTGCTCCAGCATCTTGGTGTTGACCTTTTCCTGCTATAGCAATTGAAAGAGTCATACCACGAGAACCTTCACCTTTTAAAATAACAGCTGGGTACTTCATTGTTAATTTAGATCCAATGTTACCATCTACCCATTCCATCGTTGCATTTTCATCACAAATTGCACGTTTTGTTACAAGATTATAAACATTATTTGCCCAGTTTTGAATCGTTGTATAACGGCAATATGCATCTTTTTTAATGAATATTTCAACAACAGCACTGTGTAATGAATTAGTTGTATATGTTGGTGCAGTACAACCTTCAACATAGTGTACCGAGGCACCTTCATCTACAATAATAAGTGTACGCTCGAATTGCCCCATATTTTCCGAGTTAATACGGAAATATGCTTGTAATGGTGTATCCACCTTAACACCTTTCGGTACATATATGAATGATCCACCAGACCATACAGCAGAATTCAATGCTGAGAATTTATTATCTGCTGAAGGAATAACTTTACCAAAATATTGTTTAAACAGTTCTTCGTTTTCTTTCAATGCAGAATCCGTATCTTTAAAAACAATACCTTTGTCAGTTAAATCTTGTTTCAAACTGTGATAAACCACTTCTGATTCATATTGCGCAGAAACACCAGAAAGGTACTTTTGTTCCGCTTCAGGAATTCCTAATTTGTCAAAAGTATTTTTAATCTCTTCAGGTACTTCATCCCATGATCTCTCAGAACGTTCTGATGGTTTCACGTAATACGTAATTTCATCAAAATTCAATTCAGCTAGATCTCCACCCCACTGCGGCATAGGCATTTTATAAAATTGCTTTAAAGCTTTCAAACGGTAGTCTAACATCCACTGGGGTTCTTCTTTCATATTTGAAATCTCTTCCACAACTTTTTGAGTCAAACCTTTTTCCGTACGAAAAATTGAAATATCACGGTCATGAAACCCATATTTATATTCTCCGACTTCCGGTGCGTTTTTAGCCATTTTTAAAACCCCTCCTGTTCAAGTAGTTTGCTTAACTAAAATAGAAATAAGCATTTGCTAATTTCAACGTTATGCTTGCTCTTGTTCTTTGATACCTTTTTCCATTGCCTTCCAAGCTAATGTTGCGCATTTAATTCGTGCAGGAAACTTCGCAACACCTTGTAGTGCCTCTATATCACCAAATTCATGTTTTTCTGTATCTACATCTTTTCCTAACATCATGTCAGAGAACATTTGTGACATTTCTAACGCTTCGTTAACTGTTCGTCCTTTAACTGCTTGGGTCATCATTGATGCAGATGATAAGCTAATAGAACAACCTTCTCCATCAAATTTAGCATCTTTCACCTGATTATCTTCTACTAAAAGATGTAATTGAATGCGATCACCGCATGTAGGGTTATTCATATTAATTGTTAATGACTCTTCTTCAAACGAACCACGATTACGCGGATTTTTATAATGATCCATAATTACCTGACGATATAATGTTTCCAGATTATCAAAAGACATCACCAAAAAACTCCTTCGCTTTGTTTAATCCAGTAACTAAACGATCCACGTCATCTGTTGTATTATACAAATAAAAGCTTGCACGAGCAGTAGCTGTGACCTCTAACCATTTCATTAGCGGTTGTGCACAATGATGCCCTGCACGTACTGCAATACCTTCCGCGTCTAATACTGTTGATGTATCATGTGGATGGACATCATCAAGATTAAACGTAATTAATCCTGCACGGTCTTTTGGACCATATGTTGTTAAACCATCTATTGTTCGTAATTGTGCCATTGCATACGTAACAATTTTATTTTCATGTGCTGTAATTTCATCTAAACCGATATCTTCCAAGAAATCAATTGCTGCACCTAAACCAATTGCACCTGCAATGATTGGCGTACCACCCTCGAACTTCCACGGTAAATCCTTCCAAGTTGAATCGTAGAGATTAACAAAATCAATCATCTCTCCACCAAATTCTACTGGTTCCATTTTTTCGAGTAACGCTTTCTTACCATATAGTACACCTATACCTGTTGGACCACACATTTTATGACCAGAAAAGGCGTAAAAATCACAATTTATATCCGTAACGCTAACTTTCATATGCGGGACAGCTTGTGCACCATCAACAAGTATAACTGCACCATTCTCATGTGCAATTGCAGCAATTTCTTTAACTGGATTAACAGTTCCTAAGACATTTGATACATGCATTACAGCAACTATTTTAGTATGACTTGTTACTGTTTCTCTTACATCATCTAATGTGATTGTTCCATCAGACTGAAGTGGTATATATTTTAACGTAGCACCCGTAGATTTAGCCAATTGCTGCCATGGAATGATATTACTATGATGTTCCATGTAGGTGATTACAATTTCATCACCTTCTGAAAGATTAGCACGACCATAACTGTTGGCAACCGTGTTAATTGCTGTCGTTGTTCCTCTTGTAAAGATTATTTCTTCCGTTGTTTTTGCATCAATAAATCCTCTTACCTTTTCACGCGCACCTTCATATTTATCAGTTGCCCGCGTGCCCAGAGTGTGAACACCCCGATGTACATTTGAATTATCTAAACGATAATACGCATTAATGGCTTCAATTACCTGCAATGGTTTTTGCGATGTTGCAGCGGAATCGAGATATACTAAAGGACTTCCGTTTACGTTTTGATCTAAGATTGGAAATTGTGAACGGACAGCTTTTACATCCATCAGTATACTTTCCTCTCAATAACTTCTGTTAATTGTTCTCTAACTGCTGCTATCGGAATTGCTCTAACTACAGGAGCTAAGAAACCATGAATTACTAAGCGTTCTGCTTCTCTTTGCGAGATACCCCTACTCATAAGGTAATATAATTGAATCGGGTCAACACGACCTACTGATGCAGCATGACCTGCTGTTACATCATCTTCATCAATTAATAGAATAGGGTTTGCATCGCCTCGTGCATCTTTGCTAAGCATCAATACACGGGATTCTTGTTCAGCGTTAGCTTTTGTCCCACCATGTTCAATTTTTCCGATACCATTAAAGATGGCGGATGCACTATCTTTCATTACACCGTGCTGTAAGATAAGCCCTTCCGAACGTTTGCCGTAATTGATAATCTTTGCAGTGAAGTTTTGTATTTGATCTCCTCGTCCAACCGAAACAGCCTTGGCATATGAAAAGGAGTTGTCTCCAATTAAGTGCGTTATATTTTCTGAGACTGTGTTACCGTCATTCATTTGACCTAATGCCCATTCAATCTTCGCGTCGCGATAAGCAATTCCACGTCGATTCATATAAACAGTAGTTCCGTGTGCAAAGTTATCAACAGAACCAAACGAAATTGAAGCATTATCATGTGCAATTACCTCTGCTACAACATTTGCGACAGTTTCTTCTTCTTTGTTGAAAGAAATGTAATTCTCCACGTATGTTACTGAGCTATTTTCTTCTGCAACAACAATAACGTGATTAAATAAAGCAAATTCCTTATCTTCTTGCCAAAAAATTGCTTGTAATGGTTCTTCAACCACAACATTTTTAGGTACATAAACAAAAATACCACCGTTCATTAATGCTGCATGTAGAGCAGTTAGGCGATTTTCATCAAAAGCTACAGCGTCCTTCATATAGTATCGTTGCACTAATTCAGGGTGTTTCTGTAATGCAGTGAAAATATCCGTTAAAATAACGCCTTGATCTGCTAATTTATCTGAAATCATTTCATAAGCATTATGCTGGTTACGAAGGATAACTAAATTATGATCATCCTTATCTGTATCTACGAATACTTTGATATCTTCCGGTAAGTCTTTCAACGAATTAAGTTTATTTTTTTCTGCTTCTAAACTAAATTTCGTGAAATTCCATTTAGATATATTCGTTTTATCTGGTCTTGGCATTTCTAAATTCTCAGAAACTTCTAAGGCTTGCGTACGAAATGCCTTCATCCAGTCTGGTTCATTTTGTTTTTCAGAAAATTGTTCTATATATTCTTTTTCATATGGTTGCTTCGTTTCAGTAGTCACGTGATCCCTCCTTACTATTACGCGTTGTTACCAACGGTTTCTTCTTCAATACCTAGTTCTTTTTTAATCCAGTCATAACCTTCAGCCTCTAAGCGTTTAACTAATTCTGGTCCACCAGACTTAACGATACGTCCTTGCATCATTACGTGAACATAATCAGGTGTAACATAATCTAAAAGACGTTGATAGTGTGTAATAATTAAGCAACCGAAGTTTTCATTGCGTAATTTATTAATCCCTTTTGATACAACTTTCAATGCATCGATATCTAGTCCAGAATCAATCTCGTCTAAAATACCAATTGCAGGTTTCAACATCATTAATTGAAGAATTTCATTACGTTTCTTCTCTCCACCAGAAAAACCGGTGTTTAAATAACGTTGCGACATATTTTTATCCATTTCTAAATAATCCATTGAACTATCCATTTCTTTAATAAATTTCATTAAAGGAATTTCGTCTCCCTCTGCTCGATGTGCATTCATAGAAGAACGTAGGAAATCTGAAGTTGTAACCCCAGTAATCTCACTTGGATATTGCATTGCTAAAAATAAACCAGCTTTTGCTCGTTCATCAACTGCCATTTCTAATACATCTTCTCCATCTAAATGTATACTACCACTAGTTACCTCATAATTAGGATGTCCCATGATTGCAGACGCCAAAGTTGATTTACCAGTACCGTTTGGTCCCATTACCGCGTGGAATTCGCCACCTTTAATCGTTAAGTTAACACCTTTTAATATTTCTTGATCTTCGATTTGAACATGAAGATCTTTAATTTCTAGAATAGAACCTGCCATTTCGATACCCCCAAAAGAATTATTATTTATATTTGTGGAATGAACACTATATTTACTATTCATTCTCAGTTTATTCTCATTACAATCTTATACTATTTCGAATCTATAATCAAGATTTTCATTCATTATTCCAGCTTGTTTTCAAACTTTTTCTTATTAATAGTGTGAAATGGTGCAACTCACCTACATGTTTCTATTTTATTATAACGCAAATACCCCTTGCAAATGTATTCGCAAGGGATATTAATATTTTTTCCATTTATTATCGATGCACTTTTCGATTCATTTCTGTTACTACCTTCAAGCCATTTCGGTGACTTTTCTCGCGTTCTCTTTCAATTTCTAAACGTTGGTTTAGTTTTCTTTCGTATTCAGCAAATCCTAAACCGTGATTTAGTTGCATTGCCTTTTCCATCTCACCTGTATAAGTTAAAGCTAGATTATCCATGGTTTGTTAAAACCCATCCTTTCTATATTTGAACAAATTAATTATATCATTTGTAGAAAGACGTAACAAAAGAGCTAACAAATCATTTGGACTTATACACAACCTTTTTGATTTATCTCCATAATTGAGTATGAAAATAGTTAAAGTACATCAAAATTCCGCTAATTTCATTTAAAATCCTCGAATTATTCTTCTGATCCACCAACAGCAATTACTTCACCATTATAATTTTCTGTAATGAAATTTTGAATTTCCTCTGATTGTAAAACCTCTACTAATTTATTTAAGTTTTCATCATCTTCATCTGCTGTATTTGCTACAACAATATTTACATATAAAGAATCATCACTTTCAATAAACAAAGCATCATCTACAGGTGATAGTTCAGCCTCAATTGCATAATTTGTATTAATCGCAACTAATACATCTTCTTCACTTTGATACGTTTCGATAAGAAATTCAGGGTTTACATCCGCTGAAAAAGTTAAATTTAATGGATTTTCAATGATATCATCAACAGTAGCCTCTGATTTTTTAACGTCCTCAGCTAATGTAATCAAACCATTTGATTCAAATAAAGAAAGGATACGACCATGGTCTGGTACATTTCGACTAATAACAACTTCCGTGCCTTCTTCAATAGCATCAATACTTGTGATATTTTGAGAATAAACACCCATAGGTTCTAAATGAACGCCACCTAAATTCACAATATCATAGCCTTTTTCTTCAATTTCAGTTTCTAAAAACGGTACGTGTTGGAAATAGTTAGCATCAATTGTTCCATCTGATAAATCTTGGTTTGGCAAGCTATAATCAGTGTATTGTTCGATTTCTAATGTAATACCTTCTTCTTCTAATAATGGTTTAGCTTCTTCTAACACTTCAGCATGCGGTACACTTGTTGCACCAACTTTAATGATATTTTCCTCTGAATCTTGATTTCCACATGCAGCTAAAATAATCCCAACAGATACGAATAATAGTAATGTTACAAGTTTTTTCATTTTGTATTGCTCCCCTTTTTTGTTATATATATAATTCCCGACTTAACGGGTATTATTAACGATTATCTTTTATCTAATCTATTTGTGATCGTATCACCGATAATTTGAAAGATGAATACAATTATTACAATTAAGAACGTACAAACAAAAACAACATCAAAATCTCGTCGCATAAATCCGTGGAAATAAGCAAAGTCGCCTAAACCACCAGCACCTATAACTCCTGCTACTGCTGTATAACCGATTAAAGCTATTGCCGTAACTGTTAAACCTGAAACGAGTGCTGGAATAGATTCCTTTAGTAACACTTTATAAATAATTGTTGATGTCTTTGCACCCATTGATTTAGCTGCCTCTACTACTCCTTTGTCCACTTCTCTTAATCCTATTTCAACCAACCGAGCATAAAATGGGGCTGAACCAATAATTAAAGCAGGCAAAGCCGCATTTGGACCTCGTATTGTTCCAATAAGGAAATCAGTAAATGGAATTAGCAATAATATCAAAATAACAAACGGTATTGCACGAAATACATTAACGAGAGACGATACAATTGAATTTATTATTTTATTATCCCAAATGCCACCAGTCGCTGTTAGATATAATAATAAGCCTAAAATAATACCGAAAATCATTGTTCCTATTAAAGCAATTAGTGTCATATAAAATGTCTCACCCATTGCATATAATAAATCCATCCAGTCAACGTTTGGAAAGAGATTAGTTAGCATTGGTTTTCACCTCCACTTCAACAGATGTAGAAGTAATAAAGCCTATCGCTTCATCTATTACAGATTCCTCACCTATTATATTAACAAATAACGTGCCATAAGCACCTGCCTGTGTTTGCTTAACGTTACCATGTAAGATGTTAACTTCTACATCAAACCTTTTAGCAACTTGACTAATTACTGCTTGATTTGCTGTTTCACCAACAAAGTGTAAACGTAAAACCTTACCTTTTGTAACAGATTGTATTAATGTCTCTTCCGTAATCTCATCATCCGGCTTACCCATTACCTGTTCGACAAATTTCTTTGTTACAGGCTGTTTTGGATGTGAGAAAACCTCGACTACTTCCCCTTGTTCGACAATTCTTCCTTCTTCCATTACCGCAACACGATGACAAACCTTTTGAATAACATGCATTTCATGTGTGATTAGTATAATAGTCAAACCAAGTTTTTGATTGATGTCTACTAATAAGGAAAGAATTGAGTCTGTTGTTTCTGGATCAAGTGCTGAGGTTGCTTCATCACATAAAAGCACTTTTGGTTTGTTTGCTAGAGCTCTTGCAATTCCAACTCGTTGCTTTTGTCCACCACTCAATTGCGATGGGAATGCGTCTTCTCTACCGGTTAAACCAACAAGTCCTATTAACTCGTCAACACGCTTGTTGCGCTCTTGCTTTGATAGACCAGCTATTTCTAATGGTAAGGCAATATTATCTCGAACTGTTCTGGACCACAACAAATTAAAATGTTGAAAAATCATCCCAATTTCTTGACGTGAAAGCCTTAATTGTTTTTTGGACAATGTCGTTATTTTTTGATTGTCGATAACTATATCACCTGTTGATGGTTCTTCCAACCGATTAATCAAACGGATAAAGGTGCTTTTACCAGCTCCACTGTATCCAATAACACCAAATATTTCGCCTTTATCTATATTTAAACTTAAATCATCTACTGCTTGAATAGTTGAGGATTTTGTTTGGTAAACTTTTGATAAGTGTTGAATTGAAATCATACTATTCCTTCTTTCTAAAAAATTAAAAAACGCCCTTCTGTTCCAGAGAACAGAAAGACGCGCTTTTGATTGCGATTATAACTTTCCTGTTCTCTCATCTGCCAAAACAATTGCTCTGCAGGAATTGGCACCTTTTTAAACAAAAATTTTGCTTAACGGTTGCCGGGTTTCATCGGGCCAGTCCCTCCACCTCTCTTGATAAGAGATAATGTATGTAATTATTTAATTAAATGTGATTTTAACATAGCTAAATAATCATTGTCAACATATTTTATCAGCCTAAGGTATGTTAAAATAACAACAATAATGAATCAAAAGGATGATTTACATGCTAGCACCAAACTTTGTACTACCTTTTCTAAATAAAAAAGGGAATTATCAATTAAAAGATGATATTGGCAGTATTGTAATACTTACTTTTTGGGCTTCATGGTGTCTAGATTGTAGCATTGATTTACCTAAAAAAGAGCAATTATATCGATCATTAAACAATTCAAAAGTGAAAATGCTAACGATTAATGTTACTGGTAGAGAACGTAGCCAATCAGCAGCAGTAGGTTTTACTAAAGAATTTTTGAAGCAGCCAACTTTAATGGATAACGGAACAGAAGTATATAACTTGTTTCACTGTCATGGTGTTCCAACTACTGTATTAATTGATTCAACCGGACATATTTACAAACAATTTAGTGATAAAGCCGATTTTCTGGATATCGTTACAACAGTAGGCGATATCATCCCTAAATAATAGGTTTATCGATTTGAATGTAATAGACTGTTTAATTCACCTAACGATTCAAACGAGTATATTTTACTAGGCTCATCGTTAGTGGTAATCAGCAGACATGGAACACTTTCTATTCTTTTTTGTTGCATAACCTCAGGAAACAACCCGGCATTTAGTTCATAGAATGTTACATTGCCTTTTGATGCTACTTCAATTTCTTCTAATATCTTTCTCGCTAAATGGCACGTTCCACAAAAAGGCGTATAAATAAAAATCATTTTGTCTGACTGGTCTAGTAATTGTATTGTTTCACGTGTTATTGGTATCATATTTTCCACCTTACATGAGATAAATGGGGTTTACTGTTATCCCCCTACTTAGAAGCGCCGTCGCTAACTCTAATTCTGGAGTCGCTGCTACTTCTCTAAAAGTTTTGTCAATATAAATATGTGTTGCGTGTGGTAATTCTAATGATAATTGCTTCCGTAATTTAATACCCGAATGATCTTCGTCAACCAAGATATAAACTTCTCTATTATCTAAGTCATAATCTATTATTAACTCTTCCATCTTTTCAACACCCAGCGTTCCATTTGTACAAATTATCGTAACTATTTCGTCAATTAATTTTTCGATTTGTTTTTTGTCTGTCCGTCCTTCAACAATAATAATCTTATTAGCATCATCTGAAGTCATGAGCTTCACCTACTTTACTAATTAACGTTATTTACAAGTAATCCCTTGTTACTACATTTGTAACAAGGGATTATAACTTATACTATCTGTAATATTGTATGAAAAAGGAAAAAAATCATGCAATAATTAATTATTCATCATCTTCAATCATTGCTTGGTATTCTTCAGGAGTCATTAATGCCTCAATCTGCGATGTATCATTTGGTTTTACTACAACCATCCATGCTTTCTCATATGGAGATTCATTAACAAATTCAGGACTATCATCAAGTTCCTCGTTTACTTCCACTACTTTTCCGCTAATCGGAGCATATAACTCAGAAACAGTTTTTACTGATTCTACACTACCGAAAGGTTCATCCGCTTCTATATCGTCACCTTCCTCAGGTAACTCGACAAATACAATATCACCTAATTCATCTTGCGCATGGTTTGTTATACCAATTCGAACTTTATCTCCTTCAACTTTAACCCACTCATGTTCTTCTGAATAACGCAAATCTTTTGGCAAACTCATTCTAACTACCTCCATAAAATATATTTTAAATTAACTTATTTCCAATTCTGTTCAAATTGTTCTGGTTTAAATCCTAGTGTAACCTTTTCTTCACCAGTTGTTAATGGTCGTTTTATTAACATACCATCAGATGCTAGCCAGTCTAATTTCTCATCATCCGTTGCTTCAAGTAATTTATCTTTTAAACCAAGTTCGCGATACTTCAGACCACTTGTGTTAAAGAACTTTTTAATTGGCAGACCACTTTTAGATATAATCGAACGTAATTGTTCTTTCGTTGGTGGGTTTTCAACTATATGTATTTCAGTATATTCAACTTCTTCCTGTTCAAGCCATTTTTTTGCTTTTTGACACGTACCACATTTCGGATATGCATAAAACGTAATAGCCACTGAAATCACCCCTTTACACTTATTTTATCATAATAACCATTATTCATTGTTGTAAACCAGTTAAATTATTCACTACAAGTATATAAGAAAAGAGCATCCCTGACTAGTACTTCGCCTTTAAATAGCACCTGTATAATTTCAGTGCTAATGGAGACATTACAAATGCACAAATTAAAAGGAGGACAATCCACTATGCAGCAACAACAGCAACAAGCAACAAATATCAACCCTAATCAAGCTGGTCAAATTATGCAACAACCACCTAATGTAGTGACGACAAAAGACTTATTATATTTAACTGATATGATGTCATGGAATTTAAATGCAACAAAAAAGGCACATTTTTTTGCTTCGCAATGCACAATCCCTGAACTTAAAACTGCTTTGGAACAAACCTGTCAGATGCATCAAAAACATTATCAAAAGATTTTACAACATACAAATCAACAACCAAATACGATGATGCAATAAAAAGGAGGAACATAGATTATGAATCAACAAAAGGTTCAAAACCCTGAGACGCAAGTTAATAAAACACCAGAAATGAATGATCGTGACTTTATTAACGACATGTTATCTACTGAAAAATATATGACACAATCATACAGTGTTGCATTAAACGAAGCCAGTAATCAAACATTTTATCAGGATTTACTAGCAATCTTTAATGAAACGCAGGATTGTCAGCGAAATTTGTATAATTTAATGTTTAAAAATGGTTGGTATAGCTTGGATAAGGCAGAACAACAACAAATCCAGCAAGCAAATCAACAATATAGCGGCTACACCAATCAGTTCCCAGTTCATTAATTCTAACAAGCAACGCGCTTTTCCTAAAGGAGAAGCGCATTTTTTATATTAAAATTATTCTTATTTCATAACATTATTAAAACGGAACTATTCTTATTTACAATACGCAATCATTACGATACAATAGGCTATAGCGAATTTTATGTAGAAAAACGGGGGTTCAAAAATTGACCAATCCACTTATAACAATGGAGCATGTTAGCTTTGCATATGATAATAAACACGCATTAAAAGATATTAATCTAGAAATTAATACTGGTGATTTTTTAGGTCTTGTTGGGCCAAATGGTGGTGGAAAAACGACACTTATAAAATTATTGCTTGGACTAGAAAAGCCACAAAAAGGAATAATACGGCTTTTCGATAAAAATATTACTGACTTTAATCAATGGAGCAAGATTGGTTTTGTATCACAAAAAGCAAATAGCTTTAATCGAGGTTTTCCCGCTACAGTAAGAGAAGTTGTCTCAACTGGAATCACTGCCAAATTAGGCTATTTTCACTTTTTAAAAAAAGTTGATAAACAAAAAGTTGAGCATGCCGTCGAGATGGTTGGGATGCATGATTACATCAATCAAAACATTGGTGATCTCTCAGGTGGACAGCAACAACGTATATTTATTGCACGTTCTCTAGTGAGTGATCCTGCACTATTGATTCTTGATGAGCCAACAGTAGGGATTGATACTGAAAACGTTCAAAAATTTTATGGCTTACTGCATCGCTTAAACGAAGAAAGTAATATTACACTATTATTAGTCTCACATGACATCGGGACAATGACTAAACACGCAGATGGTATTGCTTGTTTAAATAAATCCTTGCATTTTCACGGAGACACGACATCATTTTCAAATTTGACTGATAGAGAATTATCACATTTTTATGGTCACGATTTAAATCTTGTCACACACCAGCATTAAATCAGTTAAGGAAGTGTACTCATGCTCACACAATTTTTTACGTATGAATTTTTACAAAACACATTTTATACAGGACTACTAATTGGATTCATTGCGCCATTATTAGGGACATTTGTTGTTGTTCGGCGCTTATCGTTAATTGCTGATGCATTATCTCATGTGACATTAGGTGGTATTGCCTTCGGTTTATTAATGGAAAAGAAGTATGGATTAGCATTTATTACACCATTTTATTCAGGCATGTTTTTTTCTGTGATAGGCTCGATGTTTGTTGAACGCTTGCGAAGTGTTTACAAAGCTTATCAGGAATTAGCAATACCTATCATTTTATCTGGTGGTGTTGGTTTAAGTGTCATTTTCATCTCACTTGCAGACGGCTTTAACACAGATTTATATAGCTATTTATTTGGATCTGTATCAGCAGTTAGCCGTAATGACTTATGGAGTATTCTCGCGATTACACTTATTGTTCTCTTCGTAATAATATTATTCTACAAAGAGCTCTTTATGCTATCTTTTGATGAAGAACATGCGGTTGTATCAGGAATTCATGCGAAACGGATACATTTCATTTTTATCGTGTTAGTTGCACTTGTCATTTCTGCATCCATTCGAATTGTAGGTGTTTTACTTGTTTCAGCTTTGATGACATTACCAGTTGCTGCAAGTATTAGAATTTCAAAAGGGTTTAAACAAACAATATTTTATTCTGTCATTTTTGGCGAATTATCTGTTATTATAGGATTAATAAGTGGTTATTACTTTGAAATTCCACCTGGTGGTACGATTGTTATGACTTCTATTTTCATTTTGCTTGTTACAATCACTCTAAAAAAAGTATGGGATCATTTCACTAGAAGGAAGGCGATCATATGAAAGTACAAGAAGCATTATCTGTGTTAAAAGAAAAAGGCTATAAATATACCGATAAACGTGAAGTTATATTAGAGTACTTTTCCATTGAAGATCGATACCGTACTGCGAAAGATCTATTACAACATATGGAACCTAGTTATGTAGGTATCAGTTTCGACACGATATATCGCAACTTACATTTATTTGACCAGCTTGGTATTCTTGAGTCTACAGAACTTGATGGTGAAAAACTCTTTCGAATGAAATGTGATCAACATCATCATCATCATTTTATCTGCAAAGAATGTGGGGTTACAAAGGAAATTCTTTGTTGTCCCATGGATGATATTCAAGAAGAATTAAGTAACTTTATGATTGATGATCATAAGTTCGAAATATATGGAAGATGTCCAGAATGTCAGTAACTGAATCACGAAAAAAGAGCTTCTCTCACAATTAATCTGTAGAGAAGCTCTTTCTTTTTGCATGTATCCAACCAGGTATATCTTTTTTTAGTTATTATTCTTAGCTACTTCATCCAAAATTGATGCATTTGCATGAATTCTCCTCTGTTAGATTTGAAATTATGCTTATTTATCTGTATCCTAATGACAAAGTTATTAAACGTATATAGAAAAAAAGTATCGAGAAAGGCGATTGTTGAGATGGCAAAAAAAATTAAATGGCAAGCACTGCAATTTAGTACAATAGGAATCAGTAACGCCGTTGTGGATATTTCTTTATTAAATATATTACTATGGATATGGCCTACGACAGACTCACAGTTTCTTCTTATTTTTAATACCTTTGCATACACATGTGCAATTATTAATAGCTACATTTGGAACACAAAGTACACCTTCAGTCATCGTGCTTACTTTAACAAAAAGGAACTAGGCTGGTTTATTATTCAAGCTTTTATTGCATTACTAATTAATAATGGAACGTTTATTGGATTAATGGACATATTTGCAGTTCAAACTGTTATTAATATCCCTTCATTTCTTGCACGAAATATAGCCAAGGGCATGGCGATGTTTCTATCTTCGACCGCAAGCTTTTTTCTGATGCGATACCTTGTTTTCAAAAAAGAAGAAGAGTCAGATGCACACTAAACATGCATCCGACTCTTTTTATAAGTAATCAAAAAATGTTCAATTTCAATGTCGAAATTGATAGAAAATGCGACTTACCAGAAGACTTTTACCCGCTTCACAAGTGAAAATGAGCTCGCTTTCCGTGGGCACGGCTTCAGCTAACTCGGATAAGCAAAAGTCGCTTTCCGAGTGGATCTTCAGCCCGCGCTGTTCCCACAGGAGTCTCACTCATTTCACTTGCTCCGCTAGTTTTGTCTATAAATAAAACGTGTCCAATTGCATACTGAATTAAAACGTCAGCAACTATATTAGTAACTGAAAACACATCAATTTTTAGCGCCTAATACTAATTTATGTAATTAATGTTACAACGTTTTTGAAATTAGTTGCTCTAATAAGCGAAGGAAGCAAATGGGTGACACTCTAGTGGGAACAGCACAAGCCGAAGATCCACTTTGTAAAGTGTTTTTCTTTACAAAGTTAGCTGAGGCTGTGCCCACAGAAAGGGAGCCCATTTGCTGACATAGCGGGTAATTTTTTTGGTTTTTTCTAAGATGAGGGCTTACCCTGATGATTGCGTATAATTATTATGATTAAACTTTGTTGTTGTATGACGCGCTATTATTTAACTATTAATACCGGGCATTCTGCTCTTTTAGCTACTTTGTGACTCACACCACCGAGCACCATCTCTTGTAAACCATTTAATCCCCTACTACCTATTACACATATGTCAACCTGTTGCGCATTTGCATATTTCACAATAGATGGACCAGGGTCACCGTGTAAAATTTTAATTTCATAATCAATACCTTTATCTTTAATTTTTCTCTCTGAAATTATTAATTTAGCTTTTCGGCTTTGATCCAAATCAACGGAGTTCCACTGATGTAACACATCTGATTTTGAAGTGGTACCATCTACAACATACGCTATAATTATCTTTGCTTGTGGATTATTCTCTGCTAAAATAATTGCCTTTTCACAAGCTCTAATTGCATGTTCAGATCCATCTGAAGCTAATAAGATTTGATTAAACATAGCATTTCTCCTCATTGATTATTTTCTTCTCTACATTATACCAATTATTAGCTTTATTTGTATACGTTTTCATTCGAAGTTATTCTATACTTTTTTACTAATTTCGTTATAAATCAGAAAGGATTCGCTTCTCATCTTTAACAAGCTGCCGACTTTTTGATGTACCAATTTGTTGTGCAGAATAAATGCCCGTATGTCCTGAAAAAAGGTAGCTAATGATACATGCTAGAAACAAATATATTGCTGCATCTGCTCCAAATAACTCAATGCCCATGATAAAACAAGCTAAGGGAGTATTCGTTGCTCCACTAAAAACTGCAATAAGTCCTAAAGCTGCTAAAAAGCCTAAAGGGAGATTCAATATACCTGCTAACATATTGCCAAGTGTTGCACCAATTGTAAACAAAGGCGTTACCTCACCACCTTGAAATCCGGCACCTAGTGTAATAGATGTATAGATAGTTTTCCATAAAAAAGCGAGTGGGTTTACTTCGTTACTAAAAGATTCTTCAATTAAAGGCAGACCTAAACCAAGATAATCTCGTGTGTCCATTATGTATACAAGTAATACAATGATCGATCCACCTACAAAACTTTTCAAAATCGGATTCTTAAATGTATGACTAAATATTTTCTTAAAAAATCCTGTCAATTGACTAAATAACAATGCAGCTAAACCAAATAGAATAGAAGCAATAATGACTTTCAATACTAATAATATTGAAAAGGCTGGTATGATATCAATGACATAATGCGCATGTGGAACATCAAATCCTCTAGTAACTTGATCTCCAATGATACTAGCGAAAAAGGCAGGTATTAATGCTTGATAGCTGACTAAACCCAAGGCAAGCACTTCTATTCCAAAGACCGTACCAGCTAATGGTGTCCCGAATAAAGAACTAAATCCCGCACTTATTCCAGCTATTAAAATAATTTTACGATCAATTCTGTCTAGGCGAAATATTTTTCCTGTAAAATCAGCAAAGGTACCCCCCATTTGTACAGCTGTACCCTCTCGACCTGCTGAACCACCAAAAAGGTGTGTCATTATTGTGCCAAATAACACAAGTGGCGCCATACGAAGTGGAATGCCTTCTTTACGGTCTCTTATCTCTTCTAGTATCAAATTATTCCCTTTAATTGCACTACCACCAAATTTCATATATAAAAAACTAACAAAAGCACCAGCAAAAGGTAAGAGAAACAATAGATACGTAAATGATTCACGTGTCGTTGCCGCCCAATCCAAGCTGACTAGAAAAAATGCAGATGCAGCCCCAGCTAGTGTTCCAACTATACCAGCTAAGCATAGCCATTTTATCAAATAAAATAATGAAAGAAGATAATAGCTATTTTTAAATCGTTCTAAATAAGTCAGTATGCGTTTTCCCACTTACATTTTCCTCCTCAAATAAACAGACTCCTACCAGTAGATAACTTATACCGATAGGAGTCAAAAGCAATTCGCAGTTTATTTGGTGAACTCCATCACCTATTTTAATATTTCACTTATTATATAACAGGAGTATATATTGGTCAAATAGCTTTACTAGCTATTCATGATGAATATTTTACTTCAATTTTACAAGAAATTCATCGTATTTCGCAGTGGAATTGTATATCTTTACAGTAGATCTAATTAAGCTAGAAGGAGGGAAAATATGCGTATTGCTATTTTTACTGACACCTTTTTTCCAGATGTAAACGGGGTTGCAACAACACTAGCCAACTATATTACCTATTTAGATCAAAGCGAACACGAATATCATATCTTTAAACCTAGTACTGATCATGATCAACCCCTATACACCCATCCTCTTTTAAGTATGCGTTTTTTCTTGTATCCGGAATATCAAATCCATCTTCCTAACTACGCACAAATAAAGCAATCATTAAAAGCATTCAAACCGGATATTATTCATGTTGTAACACCCTTTTCAATTGGTTTATATGGAATAAGATATGCATTGAAGAATCAAATCCCCTTAGTTGGCTCGTATCATACTAATTTTGATCAATATTTAAACTACTACCATTTACGTTTTTTATCGCAAGCCCTTTGGAAATATTTACACCGTGTTCATGAACCAATGGAAAGAATTTTCGTTCCATCTACTGATACACTACAGCAATTAAAGCGAAAAGGATTTACCAATTTACGATTATGGCAACGTGGCGTAGATACAAACACTTTCAGGCCAAGTGCTCACAACAAGACATTCCGAAAAAATTATAACATTACTACTCCATTCACACTAAGTTACGTCGGTCGCCTATCTCCAGAAAAAAATATAGATGCTCTCATGCAAATTATTAACTCCTTACAGTATTCTTTTTCAAATAAAATACATTGGCTAATTGTTGGAGATGGTCCTGAAAGACAACGCTTAATGGAATTGAACAACCCTAATATAACCTTTACTGGTTACCTACACGGTCAAGATCTAACCGACATCTATGCTAACTCTGATTTATTTGTCTTTCCATCTGCTACTGAAACATTTGGAAATGTTGTTTTGGAGTCACTAGCATCTGGAACTCCCGTTATAGGTTCCAACACAGGGGGTGTAAAATATCTATTAGAAAATCAGCCACACGCTCATGGTATAACCTGTGATCCAAATAAACCTGATCAATTTGTTAAAGCAATCACAGACCTATTAACAAATCCCTTAAAAAGACATCAAATGGGAAACTCCGCTAGAATTTTTGCCAAATCAAAAAGTTGGCAAAAGATATTTGACCAACTTTTAGATGATTACACTGACGTATTACAGGATCGTGATGATCAAACGAAACAAGCATAAATCATATAATTAATTGGTTCGCAAGTTCTAATGGCACTTCTTTATTTTCATTCCATATTTTATCATAATAGCTTAATGGAACAGGTCTAGGTCCAACCAAAGGGGCTATTTCAATCGTGAGACTTGGTCGTTTAAAATGGCTTATAAACCAATCAGTAAAGCCACCACCACTCGGGTTATCAGTCGGATAAATTAGCTGATAACCTGTTTTATTGCTAGTTATATTCGCGATTTTTTTTGCATATTTTTCTTGTTCTCCTGTGCTTTTATACTTCCAAAAGATCTCTTCTCCAGAGGAATGATAGGCCACAGCTAGCTTAAAATCGTGTCCACTAACAAAATTGTAAACTGCTTTCACTTCTGGTTCACTTAGGGCTGCGTAACCTTTAAAATTCATTGGCGCTGGTCGGCCTGGATCATGATGAATTTGTTCCCAGTCAACTGGATACTGTCGATTTAAGTCTACTCCGCGGATATTTGCTTTCCAGTCCATAAAGTCATCTTTATTATTGTTCCATTCACGTAACTTGCAACTGTTTAAAAATAATTCTGGCCCTTGCTGGACAAGTGTTACACCATCCGGGTTGACCATTGGGATAAAGTAGATCGTTACCTGTTTTAGTATATCTTTTACTGGATAGCTGCCAATACACTGGTTTGTTGAAGCAGCTAAACAATACGTTTCAACCATATCCATGAGTAGCGTTGTTGTTAGCCATTCTCTTGCATGATGCGCACCATTTACAAGTATTTCCTGTTTGCCACTTCCAAGCTTTAACGAAAAAACAGATCGCTCAGCCACAGACTTACCAATAACATCAACGGCCAGTAGATCAGGATATGTTTCATTTAATCGATCTATATCAACAGATAACTGGTGATAGGTATAAACCTTTTTTGGATTTATTATTCGAGTCATCGCGTTCACTCCTTCCTATTATGGATATGATAAAAAGGAAGGATTATAACAGCAAAATGTATCATCTTTCATAAGAGTCAATCAGAACGCGCAACACTTCAATTAATTGCACGTTTAGCAAGTATACTTATTACCATATCGTCCATTGGTGGATTATGGAGTCCCGCTCGAACATCTCGATAATATTGTTCAAATCGATTCTCTTTAGATAGTCCGCGACCTCCGACTATCCGCATCGCTAGATCTACTACTTCATTTGCGCTATTTGTTGCAACTGTCTTCACAGCTGCTAGTTCCGCACCCAATTGTCCTCTTTCATCAGGATTGTTATCCCATCGCTCTGCAATACTATACATAAAGTAGCGTGCTTGCATAAGTTTCAGATCCATTTCACCAATCTTTTGTTGAATATGAGGCACTTCTGAAATCGGTGTTTTTAAGCTATTTGGTTGAAAATTCTTAGCAAATGCAATTGCATCGTTACGCGCAGCAATTGCGATACCTAGATAACATGCCGGAATATGTAAGAGCCACCCCTTTGGTGTACGTTTTTCACCTTTTTGATTTAATTCAACAAGCATATTATCTGTAACAGAAACATCTTTTAAAATAACATCATCACTACCTGTTCCTCGCATGCCAAGTGTATCCCAAGTATGTTCTATACTAATTCCTGGCGTGTCTTTTGCAATAAGAAATGAACCGACTGCCTCTTTATCCTCAACATATGCAGTGATAATATAATAGTCTAATACACTAGCCATTGATGCAAACGTTTTTCTTCCATTTAATAAGTAGGAATTATTTGATCGTTTTGCTCGCGTTTCCGGAATTCCTCCACGTGTTGGACTTCCTGTTGCTGGTTCTGTTGCTAAACGATTTACTAACAATTGCTTTTCAGCAAGTTCCTTTGCAAATGGTTGATAGATAGCATCAGGCCATAAATGATCCTCACTTAATTCTTTGACAATCCCTAAATGCCATCCAACCGATAAAGCAGTAGCACCATCTCCAGCAGCTAATCTTTCTTGAATTAATAAGAATTCATATAATGATAACGCCTTTCCACCATAGCTTTTAGGTAATGTAAGGGACAAATAATTCGCCGCTCTTAAATCTGCGACATTTTCAATTGGCATTGATGCCGTTTCTTCAGCAATTTCAACTCTTTTTTCAACCTTTTCAGCTATTTGAGCTGCTTTTTCTACCAACGCCTCTTGTCTCTCATTCTTTATGAACGTTTTAAATAAATCCATTTTAATCTCCTCCATATCTGCTAATACTATTATTTTATGCTACCCTTTACTTTTTTACAAAAAAAAGAAGAGCGGTTAGCTTTTATTCAGCTACCTCCTCCCCTCTTTACATACTAAATATTCAACTTTCTAATGCCTGTTTCTAATTCTTCTTGTCCGATACGAATATTTTCGACAGATCCACTCAAACGTTCTGATGCTGATTCTGCTTCTTGTATACCTGCTGCTGATTCTTCTGATACACTTGCAATATTAGTAATCGAGTCATTAATTACCTTGGTATTATCAAGTACATCATATAAGTTATTTGAAACATCCTCAATCTCTTTACCAATGTTTGTAATAATAACATTTAACTTATCGAAAGTAGAGCCTGTCGTTTGAATTTGTGATGACCCTTCATTAACAGCTTGATACCCCCGCTCTAATGCTTCTACAGCTTCTTTAGACTCATATTGAATTCCACTTGTTGTCTCTGTAATATCTGTAACGGATAGACTTACTTGTTCCGCAAGTTTTCTTACCTCATCTGCTACAACTGCGAATCCCTTTCCATGCTCACCTGCACGTGCCGCTTCAATTGCTGCATTTAACGCTAGTAGATTCGTTTGTTCTGCAACTTCTTTAATTACGGTTACTACTTTTGTTATTTTTAATGTCATTGCATCAAGGCCTCTTACTTTATCTAATGATTGCTTAATCGTATCATCAATAACCGACATTTTATCAACCGATTGATGCATCAATTGGCTACCCTCATCCGTGATTGATAACATAGATTTAGACTCTTCTTTAATGTTCTCTCCATTTAACACAACACTCATAATTGTATTAGAGAATTTCTGCATCGTTTCAGTTAAAGATGAAGCAGAATTTGCTTGTTCTTCCGCACCGCTTGATATTTCTTGCATCGTAGTAGTAATATAACTACTATCCTTTTCCAAATCATCTGTATATTGATGTAATGTACTACTTTGTTTATTCAAGTGATCTGTTATTGTTGAAATAAATTTTACTGCATTTTTTGTCTTATCAATGACAAGATCAATTTCCTCATTTAATTGAATAAACTCTTCATTTTTCATATTTGTTTCAGGTAACTCTTCTACCTTATCGCTCGCCAAAATTTCTAATCTTTCTCTTGTTTGTTTCAATTGTTTCACAATTCTTAAGCTAGAAAAATGAGCAATTGCAAAACTTACGATCACAACAACTGCAAAAGCAACAATTATTGGAAATGAGAACGCGTCCACTTTTACTAAAGCAAATATGCTATAGCCGAAAAGTGCAGTATGTAATAAAATAACTAGTAAAAAACTCACAAATAAACTTAATCTAATTTTCATGATTGGATGACACCCCTTACCATTATTTTAATCTTTCCTTTTATATATCGGCACAATTTTAAAAAGTATTACATTTATTTCTTAACATGTAAAAAGAAAAACGTAAAAGATTTACTTTTACGTTTTTAAATTTCTTTAAAAGATTTTAGCTAAGGCTTGTTGAATACGATCCTGATCAAATGGTTTTACAATAAAATCTTTTGCACCTGATTGAATTGCTTCTAACACCATCTGCTGTTGTCCCATTGCAGAACACATAACAACTGTAGCATCTGGGTAGTTCTTTTTAATTTCTTTAAGTGCTTCAACACCATTCATTTCAGGCATTGTAATGTCCATTGACACAAGATCAGGCTTTAATTCATTATAAAGATCTATAGCCATTCTTCCGTTCTCTGCTTCACCTACGACTTCGTGTCCTAATGAAGTGAATATATTTTTTAGTTGCATGCGCATAAATGCAGCATCATCCGTTACTAAAATTCTAGCCATACCGATTTCCCCCATCATTCATTCTTATTTCTCTTCAACAACTTGTTTTAATTCAATTATTTCCTCATAATTTAGAACGTATTCTAAATCGATTAACAATAACAATCGATCATCCAATTTTGCCACTCCATGTAAAAAATTCGCATTTACACCTTTAATTGTTGTTGGTGCATCTTCAATAATAGATTGATCAATGTCTATTACGTCTGATGCGGCATCTACTACGAAACCAACATGGACGCCACCTTCATTAACTTTGGAAACTAACATTCTTGATTGTTCCGTTTCATCTGTTCTATCCATATTCATTCGCGTCTTAAGATCAATGACAGGAATAACCTCTCCACGCATTTTCGTGATACCCTCAATAAAATCTGACACCTGAGGAAGTGCAACAACATCTTGCAGACGCTCAATTGAAATAATCTGTTGAATGCTAGCGCCATATTCTTGACCGTTTAATTGAAAGATAATATACTTTTCAGTACTCATTTGCTTTCTCCTTTATATACAAAATATGTCATTCACTAGTATAAAATAATAATAGTATGATAACCAATGTAACGAATGATCCTATAAATACACTTCATCTTGTAATTTCAAAATAAAAGATAATATCAGAATACCTGTTTTATACATTTAAATCAATATTAGTTAAGCTACTTTTGTAAATATAATGAGGGCTATTTCATACTACTGATTTAATAGTATAATAGCCTCCAATTCTTTTCCTTGACCATAGTCTACTTTAACTAGTAATGCGCGTTTAAAACCAGTTAATTTCGTGCTACCATTTAATACCGTTGGATGTGTAATATCCGTTTGAATTTGAATCTCTGCTAGGTATGTAGATAGACTTCCTGCAACCATATTTCCTAATTCTCCTACAAATGAATCAAGCATCTCTTCAGATAATGACATACCAAACATTGCTTCACCAATCTCATTAAACAATTCCTGGCTAGCTTGTAATAATAATTCCCCTTTTAAATCTCCGGTAAAGCCAATTAATACACCGAATTTCACAACTAATGGTGGAGCTATCAATTGTGGAGAACCCATTCCAGGCTCCATTGGTATAACCTTTTTCACCGTATGAATCGTACCATTGTACAACTCTTTAATCATTTCATTGATGTTTTTACTCTCTGTTGTCACTAGATCTTCCTCCCTCTTTCTTACTGTACAAAATGCTTTTATTCTTTTTATATCTTTAGTTTTTTAGCACTACTTCTATTTTCGACATAAACCACCAAATAATTAAGTACTTTTTCCTATAAAATTTAAAAATAAAAGAGGTGGCTATATTAACCACCTCTTTTACGAGTAATCTACTTATTTATTATTCTACTCCTGCTGCAATTTCATTAACCATTTCAGCTACAGAGATTAGACCGCCACCTGAAAGATACCAATAATCAGGGCTTAGAAGAACAATGTGATCTTCTTGCGCGGCATTTGTTCCATTTACTAACTCATTGTCTAGTGAACTTTCAGCGGTGTAATCTCCACCAGTTACTTTGTTTCGATCTACAGCAAAGATATAATCAGGATTTGTTTCAGAAACATACTCAAAACTTACATTTTGACCATGTGTTGAACTTTCAATTTCTTCATCCGCTGGTGTGATACCAAACACATCATGAATTAATCCAAAACGTGAACCAGGTCCGTATGCGCTAAGACTTCCATCATTCGTTAAAACAATAAGTCCTGTCTTATCTGTTGGAATTGACTCCTTTAAATCTGCTATTGTTGTTTCAATTTCTTCTAATGCAGTACTTGCTTCTTCTTGTTTTGTGAAAATTTCACCTAATAATGTAACATTCTCTTCAAAAGACTCCATATAACGCGTAGTATCTACACCCATGTGAATCGTTGGAGCTAATTCAGTTAAATCATCATATGCTTCTGCTGTACGACCAGAAATGATAATTAAATCTGGATCAATTTCAGCTAGTTTCTCAAAATCTGGTTCAAATAGTGTACCAGCATTTTCATAAGCACTATCTTCATAGCTCGATAGATAAGATGGCAAGTTCTCTTGTGCCACTGCAGCGACATCTACACCTAACTTGTCAAGACTATCTAATGTACCAAAATCAAATACAACAACTTTTTCTGGATTTACAGGGACAGTTGTCGTACCAAGTTCATGTTCTACTTCTATTTCAGTTGGCGCTTCAACTTCTTCTACCTCTTCGTCTGTTTGTTCTTCTTCTATATCATCTGTCGCTGCTGCTTCATCGCTCTCTGAACCACAAGCTACTGCAACTATTGCGAATAGCAACATAAGTAATAACAATGCAAGTTTTTTCATTTTTTCACTCCTATATCCTAAAATTTATTTAAACAGGTGATAGTCCGTCTGAATATGTGTGATTGTTTTCCTATTAAGATATGCTTATTACATGGGCCCAGCCATCCTAATAGAATTCCAGATTCACAGTTTTACAGAAGCAGATTCACCATGATTTAAAACATATTAGCTAAGATTGCGTGGCCGTCACTACTCACGCAAAATAAAGGCAGATACGACATTGATCAATATCTTGGATTTGAATATCCATGTCATAAACCTCTTTTAAAACACTTTGGTTAATAATTTCATTTTTAGCACCTTGTTTAACGACTTTTCCGTCTTTTAAGGCAACTATATAATCTGAGTAAACGGAAGCAAAATTAACATCATGTATGACTATAATAACGGTTTTACCTAATTCATCTGCTAATCTTCGTAATACCTTCATAATTTGAACGGAATGTTTCATATCAAGGTTATTTAAAGGTTCATCTAATAATATATAATCAGTGTCTTGGGCAATAATCATGGCAATGTATGCACGTTGCTGCTGCCCACCACTTAATTCATCAATGAATTTATTTTCCATCGTTTCTAATTCCATATAAGCGATTGATTCATCTATCATAACTGTATCTTCCTTCGTCAATCTTCCCTGTGAGTAAGGAAAACGGCCAAAGCTCACTAGTTCTCTGACAGTTAAGCGAACAGTTATATGATTAGATTGTTTTAATATAGATATTTTTTTTGCTAACTCATTATTTTTCGTCAGCGAAATTTCTTCATCATCAACTAAGACTTCACCATGATCTTTCGCAATTAGACGGCTCATCATTGATAAGAGTGTACTTTTCCCTGCCCCATTTGGACCAATAAAGGAGGTGATTTTCCCTTTAGGGATATTCATAGAAACATGATCAACAACAAACGAATCGCCATACTTTTTTGCAACTTCCTTTATTTCTACCATGTTTTATTCTCCTTTAATATAAGATATAGAAAATAGGTTCCACCTATAAAATTAATGATTACACTTAGTGTTGTAGAGAATGTAAAGATTCTATCAACTACTAACTGCCCTCCAACTAATGCAATAATGCTAATCAAAATTGAAGCCGGGATGAGGTATGTATGTCGGTATGTTTTAAACATTTCTTTCGCAACATTCGCAACTAAGATACCTAAGAACATAATTGGACCGACAAGTGCGGTTGCTACTGACACTAGAATTGCAATCACAATCATCAGTCGTTTGACTATATGATCATAGTCTAAACCTAAATTAATCGCGTGTTCTTTGCCAAGAGATAAAACGTCTAGATATTTAACATATTTAGCGAGATAAAGGCACGTAATAAAGAGTATACCAATCGATAAATATAATAAATCGGTATCAACATTATTAAAACTTGCAAACATTTTATTTTGCACAATAAAGAATTCGTTCGGATCAATTAATACTTGCATAAATGATGATAAACTTTGAAAAAACGTACCAAATATTAAACCTATTAATAGTAGAAGGTAAATATTACGCCCCTTTTTAAATAGAACATTAAAAAGAAACAGGGCAAAGGCGATCATAAATCCAATTGCGATAAAGAAATTTAAATTCTTATCTAAAGCAGTAATACTAGTCGATCCATAAACAAAAATAATAAAGGTTTGAATTAACAGATACAACGAATCTAAACCGATTAGACTAGTTGTTAATATTCGGTTATTTGTGATCGTTTGAAATATAATAGTCGACAAAGCAATCACTGCACCTGTCATTACAATAGCAAGAACCCTAGTTGCCCTTCTAGGTAAAATATAATCCCAATTTCCTGTTATACCAATGAATATGTAGATGAGCACAAGCAGCACTGCACCTATAGCTAAAAGAATCATTTTAGTTCTATTACTCATAAACCTTTCTCCTCATTACCAGATAAAGAAATAGACCACTACCAATAACACCCACAGTTACACCAATCGCAATTTCATATGGAAAAATAAGCGTTCTTCCTATAATGTCACATGCTAAAACAAAAATGGCTCCTAATAAAGCAGTATGTGGTAAGCTATTCTTTAAATTGTCACCTTTGTATATCGTTACAATATTCGGTACGATTAAACCTAAAAACGGAATCATTCCAACCGTTATAATAACAACGGATGTCATTAATGCTACAATTACGAGTCCGATATTCACAATTTTCTTATGATTCATTCCTAGATTCGTTGAAAAGTCTTCACCCATTCCTGCTATTGTAAAACGATTTGCATACAAATAGGCGAGAATAACCAAAGGGATACTTATGTAGAGCATTTCATAACTTCCTTGTATGATTAGCGCGAAATTCCCTTGTAACCACGAAGACATATTTTGGATTAAATCGTTTTTATAAGCAAAAAATGTCGTGATTGAACTTATCACACTACCAAACATCAATCCAACTAAAGGAATAAATATCGGATCTTTAAACTTCACTTTATCTAAAATTTTCATAAATATAAATGTTCCTGCTAATGCGAAAACAAACGCGACAAGCATTTTTTGAATAGGTGACGCAGTTGAAAATAACAACATAGCAACTAAAATTCCAAATCTTGCGGAATCCATTGTACCTGCAGTTGTTGGTGAAACAAATTTATTCCGACTTAACTGTTGCATGATTAGACCACAAATACTCATGCTAACTCCTGCAATAATAATACTGATTAATCGGGGAAATCGACTGATCCATATTATCTGTGATTGACTTTCTGTTAAATGAAACAAATCGGTTGGAGTCAAATCAACTACTCCAATAAATACGGATAGAATAGATAAGATAACTAGTAGAATAATCAAATATCTTTTTTTCATAAAAAATTCCTTTACAGAAGAGTTAAACAATAATGATATTCATTATCAATTAGGATACTTACTATCTTATCATGTTACACTATTCTGTCAATAACTTTTTCACCTTTTTATCCTTTAATTGTTATTCTGATTTTTGGATTTCCTTTATATATGCTAAAATAGAAACTAAGACACATAAATTTTTAATGAGGAGTGCATAGGATGAATGCATATGAAGAATATATGAAAGAAATTACGCAGCCGATGCGAAGTGAATTAACATCTGCCGGCTTTACAGAACTTGCCACTCCAGAGGAAGTAGATACATTTGTAACAACTGCAAAAGGTACTAGTCTAGTAGTGGTAAACTCTGTTTGTGGTTGTGCCGCCGGACTAGCTAGACCTGCTGTGATAGATGCCTTGTCAAATGGTGTAACACCTGACCATTTAGTCACCGTTTTTGCAGGACAAGATAAAGAAGCAACAGAAAAAATGCGTGAATACTTTGAAGGTATCCAACCATCTTCTCCATCTATTGCTTTAATGAAGGATGGAAAAGTTGCTCATTTTATTCCAAGGGAAGAAATTGAAGGTTTTGAGTTAGAATCGATTTCAAATAATCTAACAAAAGCTTATCAGACACATCGTTAAAAACGTAAAAAAGCCATGAAATGCACGCTGTGTGCTTCATGGCTTTTTATTTTGAATTCTGGTAAAGTTCAACCTCATTTTTAAAAAATGGAAGCAAAACTTCTTTTCGTTCTTGTAAAAATTTACACCACTGATGACCAATCGGCATTGGTAGTATTTTCTTTGAACAAAGTTTACAGACTGCTTTTTCTTCAAATACATGTTTGATATTAATAATAAACAAACGATCACCAGCCCCCATTAACAATTGGAAACATTGATCATCTATCGTAAAATAAACATGAAACCCACTAAACTCTGCAGCTTTTTTCACTTCTATATTTTTCATTGTTGTAGTATCAAATGAACTTTCTATCAAATTAGTTCTCCTTTCTTTTATCTATCTTAGCATAATGTTAAACTCTAAGATAAGAAAAAAGAGTTCGATGTAAGGTGATTAACGTTACATCGAACTCTTTTAATACATGTATTAGTTAACTCTACGAACAAGTCCACTAAAAGTGTCTGCCCAGTATCCGCTGCCCATATTAGCAACCGCAACACCTGTAGAAGACTGTGAACCGATGAATTTATTACCGCCTAGATATATTCCAACATGTCCGTTTGTCTTGTATGTATTGAAAAACACAAGATCTCCAGGTTGCATGTCACTCGTTGAAACTTTTTGGCCAACACCACTTAATCCACTTGTACTAGCTGGTACACTTATTCCACCTTGGCCAAATGCCCATGATACAAATCCGGAACAATCAAATAATCCATTTGCTATATCAGAAGAATTACGTCCTCCACCAAATTTATAAGCAGAATTCCCAATGTATTTATAACCAGCAGACATGATGCTACTTGCATTTCCACTAGGGTTAATAGTTGCTTTTGAAGTCGTTTTAGCTGTCGCTTCAGACGAACTTGCATTACCAGAAGTACTTGTTGTCGCTGCGTACTGTTCAATTGTTTCATTGTTTGCTTCTTCTACTTGTACTCTAGCTTCTTCCTCTAATCGTGCTAGTTCACTATCTTCTAGTTCTAATTCATTAATCATAGATTGGCTTGCATTCTCTTTTTCTTTTAAAGCTTCTTTTTTTGATTCATTTTCTTCTTTTTGTTCTAAAATCTGTGCTTGCATTAATTTCAATTCATCTTGCATAGCAGATAATTCTGCTAACTCTTCTTCAACTTGAACTTTTTGTACCTCTAGTTCTTCTTTATCCGCTTCGAACTGATCGATTAAGTTGCTATCTGCTTTTGTGATTTTATTTACTAAGGAAACACGATCAATAAAATCCGTGAAACTTTCTGAACCAAAGATCACTTCCAAATAACCAACAGAACCACCAGACTTTTGTAAAGATGATGCGCGATCTTTCAAAATTTCAAAACGTATTGCAATATCATCTTCTAAATTTTTCACTTCTTGTTCTTTTATCTCTAACTCTTCTTGCTTTGCTTCTAACTCAGCTTCTGTTTCTTTAATTTTAATTTCATTTTCTACTATTACACCATCAACACGAGCAATATCTTCATTTAAATCTATTAATTCCGCTTGCACATCTTTTAAATCTTGTTTCTTTTCTTCTAATTCAGATTGAATTTCCGCACGATTGTCTTCAATCTCACCTTGTGTTTCAGCATAAACCGTTTCCTGTTGTAATGGAAAAGAAATTATTAATCCAAGTGTTAATGTCATACCAGCTAAGACTTTTTTATTATTCACTAATTTCACACTCTCTTTCTATTCTTAGTTTATTTTTAGTAACTTTTATGTTTAATAATCTTCTATGTAGGTTATAGGTATATATAGAGTTTTAATGACTTTCAATGACCTCGTAATTTTTCCAGCAACGTCAGTATAACATTTAGAAATAACAGGAATGTTATATTAATATTACAATTATATTTCAATTTGCGTTATTTTTACTAGATTCATAATTAATAGAAACAAAAAAAGAGATCTACTAGATCTCTTTTTTTGTTTGCTTTAATCTTTTTAATATTTGGTCTAATTCTGTAACAGCAATTTGGCCAGGAGCAGACACTTGCTTGGCGGCAGCAAATGTGACTGCTGAACCAAAGATCTCCCCTGCTATACGACTAACAACACCCATACTTCCCATTGACATCGTAATGATTGGTCCTTTTGCATACGTCCGATACATTGTTTCTGTTGCATCTAACAATGTTATAACATCTTTAGCACTACATGGCATTACGGCAATCTTCGCTATATCCCCATTGATTTCTTCTGCAAGACATAGGCGTGAGATAATTTCATCCTTTGAAGGGGTTTTATCAAAGTCATGATTCGATACAATTACAGCTAAATGATTTGCATGTGCACATTCTATGAGTGTTTTTCTTTTTTCTTTATCTGTAAAAAGCTCAATGTCTATTAAATCTATATTATCTGTTTCCATTATTTCTTTATTTAATTGAAAATAATCAACTATTTTTAATTGCTTTTCTCCACCTTCACGTTCTGTACGAAAAGTAAAGATTAATGGTATATCTGGAAGAATGTGACGGATTTCTTCAAGTGCTTCTTTTACTAGTTTCACATTACTATTATCTTCAAAAAAATCAACACGCCACTCTACTAGATCTATTTCAAGTGAGCGCAATCCTTTTGCTTCCTCAATCAATCTTTCCATTGAATTCCCTACTAAAGACACACAAATTTTTGGGCGCCCTGAACCAATTGTTACACCTTTAAGATAGATTTCTTTTTTCAAATGCTTCCCGTCCCTTTTTATGAAAGTAATCATATTATAGCAATAATTTTTGTTTGAAAGAAGCTATGTCCTTCTTTTTTCTATTAATTAGTTCTCTGCTTTAGTTGTGTGGTAATAATAACACCTAAAATTACGAGTAATGCACCATATACTTGTGTCATTGTAACCGATTCGCCTAACCAAATAGAGGCGCCGATTATTGTAACAACTGGTAAGAAATTTAGAAATAAAGACGCTTTAGATGCACCCAATTTTTGTACGGCACCATTATATAACAATAAGGCAATAAAACTTGGGAATACACCTAAATATAATATACTAATGACATACTCACCTTGAAATATATCTGGTATACCTAAGAAAAACCATTCAAGCAAAACTATCGGAAAAAGCACGATAAGAGAAATACTTGTCATCACTAGTATTCCTGCGAGTGTAGGAAACAAATGTATATATTTTTTTACGTAGATGGAATATACAGCCCAACACATGATGGCGCCTACCATAATGAAATCACCAATGTTCCAATTAATCGCAGTTAGTTGCATGATCTCTCCATTTAATACAACCCATAGCGCACCAAAAACAGATAAAACTACACCAAACCATTGTATTTTTTTTAATCTTTCTTTTAACAGCCAAGCACTTAATAAAATCGTGACCACTGGAATAACAGTCTCTAAAACTGACACATTAGACGCTGTCGTGAATTGTAACGAAGCATAAATAAATGTATTAAAAAATGTTACACCAGTCAAACTCATAATGCTGAAAGGTTTTTTATACTTCCAAAAAAGTTCTCTGTTTTTCCAAGCTGATTTAAAACCAACTGGTAAAACAACTAAAAATGCTACAAATAACCGAAAAAATGCTATTGTGAACGGTGCCAAATCATTAATTGCTTTGCCAATCAGAATATTACCTGCAAAGAATATGACCACAAAAATAAGTGATATATAAGAAATATAACCCCTCCTGACTATTTTTCTGTTTCATCCTTAATAAGCCTAACAAGTTCACAAAAAAAAACAAGCTGTTCGCTTGTTTAAAAAAGAATAGCTTGTTTTATTTAATGATTAACACTGGGCAAGCCGCATGCTTTGCGACTTTATGGCTAACACTACCTAGAATCATTGTTTGTACTTTATTACGTCCTCTACTTCCGACGATGACGCAATCAGACTCATTTTTTTCAGCAAAATCGATGATACATGGCGCTGGTTCTCCATGTGTAAAATGAACCTCATACGTAATATTCGCTTTATCTAAAAGTGCTAATACAGGCTTTATCTTCTCTTGTCTTTCTATTTTTAAATCAAACTTATCAACATGTTGGAGAACATCTGATTTTGATTTTTTCTCATCAATTACATAGACAACATCTACTTTTGCATGAAACTTTTGCGCAAGTTCAACCGCGCAATCAGCCGAACGAATAGAATGCTCTGAACCATCTGTAGCAAGTAATAGTTTTGAAAACAATATAGCCACCTCTTCACGTTTAATTTGTTAGATAATCTTTTAATGTCCAGAAGCTTTTGATAAGCCACCAATTTTCTTTTTCAGTGATTGGCTTTCTTCGTTCAAACCTGAATAAATTACTTTAATATGGTTTTGTTCAAATTTCGTCTCAATCTTATCTAAAGCGCCTATTGCTGAGTCATCCCACAAGTGTGCGTTAGATAAATCGATTTCTACCTCTTCTATATTATCCGTATAATCAAACTTTTCGATTAGATCATTTACAGAAGCAAAAAAGATTTGTCCATAAATTTTATACACATGCTTCGATTCTTCTACTTCAATAATTTTCTTGACTTTTACTTTAGAAATTTTTGCAGCAAAGAATATGGCACTTAAAGCGACTCCAGCCAAAACACCTTTAGATAAATCATGTGTAAATACTACTGTACCAACCGTTACGATCATCACTATAGCATCTGTTCTCGGTATTTTATGAATATTTCCTAAAGAAGACCAATCAAATGTGCTAATAGAGACCATGATCATAACACCTGCTAAAGCTGCCATTGGGATTTGAACAACAACTCCACCTAAAACAATAATCAAGAACATTAAAAATACGCCAGCAACGAAGGAAGATAATCTACCACTTCCACCTGATTTCACATTAATAACAGACTGTCCAATCATTGCACAACCTGCCATTCCACCAAAAAATCCTGTTACGATATTAGCAATTCCTTGTCCACGACTTTCTTTATTTTTATTACTTGGTGTATCTGTCATGTCATCTACGATATTAGCAGTTAGTAATGACTCGAGTAACCCGACAATTGCAAGTGATAATGAATAAGGGAATATAATCATTAACGTTTCAAAATTAAGCGAGATATCTGGGATTAAGAAAACTGGTAATTGACGTGTTAGATTTCCTAAATCACCTACTGCTCTAATATCAACATTGGTAAAGACAACAAATACTGTTACAGCAATAATTGCCACAAGCGTTGAAGGTACTGCCCTTGTAATTCTTGGGAATAAATAAATAATAGCTAAGGTAACTGCAACAAGCGCGTACATAATCCAACTTTCACCTTCAAAATGTTGAAACTGCGCGGTAAAAATCATAATAGCAAGTGCATTAACAAACCCAACCATAACAGATCGTGGCACAAACTTTATAAAACGTGCTAGTTTGAAAACACCAAATAAAATTTGTAACAACCCTGTTAAAATTGTAGCAGCAAATAAATATTGTAAACCGTGATCAACCACTAGTGTAATCATTAGTAATGCCATTGCACCAGTAGCACCAGAAATCATTCCTGGGCGTCCACCAATAAATGCAATTATTACTGAAATACAAAAGGCAGCATAAAGTCCAACCATTGGATCCACACCAGCAATAATGGAGAAGGCGATTGCCTCTGGTATAAGTGCTAACGCAACAACAATACCTGCTAACACATCACCTCTTATGTTACCAAACCATTCTTGTTTAATTTTTTGAATGTTCAATTTTACACCTCTTTTATTTTTTATATTTTGTCCGATCTTTAAAAATCCGATTCGTTTTGAACAAAATGAATCATATCATATTCTTTAAAATGATCAAAACCACAATAAAGCGCATACATTGATAATATACGGCTTTATTCTTTCTTATTCTTTGCTTATATACTTTTTAAAAATTACGTTTAAATATACTTGAGTATAACTGAGTAAACTTAAATATCATTATTTTCATAAAGGAACGTTATTATGATATGATATCCTTATGTTGATTAATGGGGGTGGCCATATGGAGCAAGCAATTATGACAATTGCACAAGTTGCGGAATACTTGCAACTAAGTGAAATGACTACATATAAACTCGTACAAGAAGGAAAACTGCCTGGCTTTAAGATCGGTAGACATTGGCGAATTAAAAGGGATGATTTAGACGAATTTATTGAAAAACTAAAAAAAGGTGAGAGATTATAATAAGGAGAGGCCAAATTGAACTGGCTACTCCTTATTTTGATTTTATTATATTTCATAAGTGAATTTGACCACAAAAAGACAAGATGTCCGCTTTTATATGAGCAAACATCCTGTTTTTATTTAATTATCAACACTGGGCAAGCTGCATGTTTCGCGACTTTGTGACTAACACTTCCTAGAATCATTGTTTGTACTTTATTACGCCCTCTACTTCCAACGATGACACAATCTGACTCATTTTTTTCAGCAAAATCAATGATACATGGCGCTGGTTCTCCGTGTGTAAAATGAACTTCATACGTGATATTTGCTTTATCCAAAAGTGCTAATACAGGCTTTATTTTCTCTTGTCTTTCTATTTTTAAATCATACTTATCAACATGATGAAGAACATCTGATTTTGATTTTTTGTCATCAATTACGTAGACAACATCTACTTTTGCATGAAACTGTTGTGCAAGTTCAACCGCATAATTAGCCGAACGAACAGAATGCTCTGAACCATCTGTAGCAAGTAATAGTTTTGAAAACAATATAGCCACCTCTTTACGTTTTTTAGTTAGATAATCTTTTAATGTCCGGAAGCTTTTGACAAACCACCAATTTTCTTTTTCAACGATTGACTTTCTTCGTTCAAACCTGAATAAATCACTTTAACGTGATTTTGTTCAAATTTCGTCTCAATCTTATCTAAGGCCCCTATCGCTGAATCATCCCAAAGATGTGAATTAGATAAATCGATTTCAACCTCTTCTACATCATCCGTATAATCAAACTTCTCAATTAGATCATTTACAGAAGCAAAAAAGATTTGTCCATAAATTTTATACACATGTTTTGATCTTTCTACTTCTACTATCTTCTTCACATTCACTTTAGATATTTTTGCAGCAAAGAAAATGGCACTCAGTAGTACACCAGCCATAACACCAATTGATAAATCATGTGTAACGACTACAGTAACAACCGTTACGATCATCACTAATGCATCTGTTCGTGGTATTTTATGAATACTTTGTAAAGAAGACCAATCAAATGTCCCAATCGCCACCATAATCATGACACCCGCTAATGCTGCCATAGGTATTTGAACAACGACACCACCTAAGACAATAATCAAGAACATTAAGAACACACCAGCAACAAGGGAGGATAACCTTCCATTCCCGCCTGATTTGACATTGATAACAGACTGTCCAAGCATCGCACAACCTGCCATGCCACCAAAGAATCCAGTAACTACGTTTGCAATTCCTTGACCACGACTTTCTTTGTTTTTATCACTAGGTGTATCTGTCATGTCATCTACGATATTAGCAGTTAATAATGACTCGAGTAACCCGACAATTGCAAGTGATAATGAATAAGGGAATACAATCATTAATGTTTCAAAATTAAGCGGGATAGATGGAATTAAGAAAACTGGTAACTGACGTGTTAGATTTCCTAAATCACCTACTGCTCTAATATCGACATTCATAAAGACAACAAATGCTGTAACAGCTATAATCGCCACGAGTGTTGATGGTACTGCCTGTGTAATTCGTGGAAATAAATAAATAATAGCTAAGGTAACTGCAACAAGCGCGTACATAACCCAAGTCTTACCTTCAAAATGTTGAAACTGTGCGGTGAAAATCATGATAGCAAGTGCATTAACAAACCCAACCATAACAGATCGTGGTACAAATTTTATAAAACGTGCTAGTTTAAAAACACCGAACAAAATCTGCAGTACTCCTGTTAATATGGTAGCAACCAGTAAATATCGCAAACCGTGATCTGCAACTAAAGTGACCATTAACAAAGCCATTGCACCAGTAGCACCGGATATCATCCCCGGACGTCCACCAATAAATGCAATCACAACTGCTATACAAAATGATGCATAGAGTCCGACCATTGGATCTACACCAGCAATAATAGAA
This sequence comes from Paraliobacillus sediminis, assembly GCF_003426055.1. Taxonomy (NCBI): domain Bacteria; kingdom Bacillati; phylum Bacillota; class Bacilli; order Caryophanales; family Bacillaceae; genus Paraliobacillus; species Paraliobacillus sediminis. The sequence goes on along the minus strand of NZ_QJSI01000001.1, from coordinate 1,208,822 downwards.
AAGGCAATAGCTTCTGGTATAAGTGCTAGTGCAACTACGATACCCGCTAACACATCACCTCTTACATTGCCAAACCAATTTTGTTTTATTTTTTGAATGTTCAATTTAACACCTCTTTTAGTAGTTAGATTTTGTCCGATTTGAAAAAACCGATTCCTTTTGAACAAAATGAATCATATCATATTCTTTTAAATGATCAAAACCGCAATAAAACGTATACATTGATAATATACACCTTTATTCTCTCTTATGCTTTATATATATACTTAATTATATTTAAATATATTTAATTATAACTGAGTATTATTGAGTATATTTTGTTATAACCTGTTTTCATAAAAAGATACTGATCAAAGATTCGATTTCCTTATGTTAGTTAAGGGGAAAGACTATAATAAAGAGCAGCCATATTAAACTGACTACTCCTTATTTTAATTGCATTATATATTATAAGTTAAAAAGGGAATGATTTAGGGAATACCTCTGATACTAAAGGAAAAGTTAGTTAAGGAGAGGGTATATATGCAACAACAATCTATTAAAGCGTTTGTCTTCGACGTCTATGGGACATTGTTTGATGTTCATTCAGTTCGTGATAAATGCGAAAAAATGTATCCTGGAAAAGGTACTGAAATCAGTAAAACTTGGAGAGGAAAACAGTTGCAATATTCAAACTTACGTCAGCTAATGGGGAATTATCAAACTTTCTTCACTGTTACGAAAGAAGCGTTACGTTATGCAGTAAAACAGCATGGTGAAGAACTTGATCAGGACTCAGAAAAAGAATTAATTACTAGCTACTTACATCTTGTAGCATATCCAGAAGTCAAAGAAGTACTGGCACAAATACAAGATAAACAAATTGCTGTTTTCTCAAATGGATCGCACGATATGTTAGATCCGTTGATTAAGGAATCGGAAATCTCCAGTCTTATTCATCAACTCATTAGTGTCGATGAGATAAAGCAATTTAAGCCAACGGTTGCGTCCTATGATTACGCCTTAAAACAGCTTGGTGTACAACGTGAAGAAGTATTATTTATGTCTTCTAATGGTTGGGACATTTCCGGAGCGAAAAACTATGGTTTCCAGACTGCTTGGATAAATCGTAGTAACTTACCTTTAGAGGAATTAAATCTTGAACCAAATAGTATTTATCAAGACTTAAAAGGCATTCTAGAATGGATGGATTAATTAAAATTTCTAGATAAACTTTTAGATTTCTCATTTCTAGGGAAAGCGTTTAATAAAGGAGGAGTATTTGATGTCTGAATTTGAACTTGGAAAAACCGTTCCTAATTTCATTCTTCCTGCTGCGCCAGGTGACGAATATAACTTTGAGGAACAGCGCAAACAAAAAGAAGGTTGGTATTTAATTATCTTTTTCCGTGGTTCATGGTGTCCAGCGTGCATGAGTGAGTTGGATGCATTAGAGGATGGAAAAGATTACTTTAACAAAAAAGACATTCATATCGTTACAATATCAACTGACAATTTAAATGCTTTAACAGACATGACAAAAGAACATAAATTCAGCTTTACAGTACTTTCAGATGAAAATCATCAAGCTATCAACGATTATCAGGTGCACTATCACAAGGAAAATGCACCATATGAAGATCACGGTGCACACGGAGAACCTGCTTACTTTTTAGTTGATGAAAATGGATGTTTACTTTATCAACAAAGACAGACAAGTCCATTTGGAAGACCATCTGTAACAGAACTAAGAAAGATCACCACTTATATCCACAAAAACATGAAATAAGAAAGAGCTAGAGGCTATAGCCTCTAGCCTTTTTTAGATATTAAAATGTTTAATAATAGCAATTACAGTGAAATACTACTATATAATCTATTAAACTAGGAGGCTTATAATTGGTTAACGAAAAATTCACAAAACAATTTATCAATGGACAATGGATCAAGGGTTCAAGTGAGGCGGTTGTTGAAGATTATAATCCATATTCAGAAGAGGAAATCACAACGATCTCTTCAGCAGATGAGTCCGACGTAAATAAAGCGTATCAAGCGGCAGAAAGCGCACAAAAAAATTGGCAAAAAGTTGCACCTGCTGAAAAACAAGCATACTTTTTTTAAGCTATTGCAATTAGTTGAAGAGCGTAAAAATGAAATTATAGACTGGTTAGTTGAAGAATCAGGTAGCACTCGAATTAAAGCAAACGTGGAATATGGTATTTGTTACGAAGTGATTAAAGAAGCTCTCTCTTTTCCAACGCGAATGACAGGTACGATACTACCATCTAATACACCGGGAAAGGAGAATTTCGTTTATCGGAATCCCAAAGGCGTAATTGGTATTATTGGGCCATGGAATTTCCCGTTATATTTAACGATGCGCTCTGTTGCACCAGCAATTGCGGCAGGTAACTCTGCAGTAATCAAGCCAGCATCTGATACACCAATCACATCAGGTCTTCTAATTGCTTCCTTGTTTGAAGAAGCTGGATTTCCTAAAGGTGTTATTAATGTAGTTGTTGGAAGAGGTTCCGTGATTGGTGATTCAGTTGTAACAAACCCAATCCCATCAAGTATTTCCTTTACAGGTTCTACTGAGGTCGGTAGTCATTTAGCTCAATTAGCTGGTAAGGACCTGAAAGATACAGCTCTAGAGCTCGGTGGTAATAACGCCATGTTGGTATTAGATGATGCGAATATTGACGAAGCTGTAAAAGCTGCTGTCTTTGGTAAGTTTCTCCATCAAGGTCAGATTTGTATGGCAATCAATCGAATCATTGTTGATGAAAATGTTCACGATGAATTTGTTGAAAAATTCACCGCAGCAGTCAAACAACTAAAAACAGGTGATCCGAATGAAGAAGATACATTTATCGGACCACTAATAAATAATGAACAAGTAAGTCGTATTTTGGAAGATGTTGCAAAAACAAAAGAAGAAGGCGCAACAGTGATGACTTCTGGTGAAGTGAATGGTAACTTAATGGAACCAATTGTTCTATCAAACGTAACAAATGATATGACAATGGCGAAAAATGAAATCTTTGGCCCAGTTGCTGTCATCATTAAAGTAGAAAATGAAAAAGCAGCAATTCAGGTCGCTAACGATACACCTTATGGCTTAAGTGGTTCTGTGTTTACTAGTGATCGCTGGCGCGGTCTTGAAGTAGCAAAAAGTGTTCATACAGGCATGATCCACGTAAATGATCAATCCGTTAATGATGAACCACATGTAGCATTTGGTGGTGAAAAGCACTCTGGACTAGGAAGGTTTGGCGGAAGCTGGGCATTAGATAAGTTTACAACAGAGAAATGGATCAGTGTTCAAAGTGAATATAGAAAATTCTAAACAATAATTGACAAATATAAAACGCCTCTCGATCGATTCACTTCGCGAGAGGCGTTTTTATTTGTGTTAAAATGTACCCGGAATTAATAGTGAACTTTAAACCCTTTTACCCAATATTTATAGGTTGTCTCGTAACCTTGACCTCATAAAACGCGGTCTTATTCTTTATAATGAAGTCAGGAACCCCACCACGGTGTGCATGTGATTCTCTAAAAGCATCGCTCTTCATCCACCCTTGAAATCCTTCTTTATTATCCCACCTTGTGAAAATCGTGATCTCTTCATATTCTTTCGTATTTTCTGTTAATAACACCTCTAATCCAGCAAATCCTTTCATTGTTTCGACCTTACCTACTTTATTAAAACGTTCTATAAATGCCTCTGCGTGACCATTTTTTAACTGAACAGTATTCGTTGCAATAAACATATTAAACATCCTCCTCTATTCTATTTTTGATAGTGGTACTATAATAGGATAATTATCCTCAAATCTTATTTTTGCATGTATATGATAAATATCTCGAAAAAATTTCTCATCTATCACATTTTTAGGTGAACCAACTCGAACTACTTCGCCTTCTTTCATCGCAATGATATGGCCACAGTATGCTGCTGCATATTGTATTTCATGAAGTACCATTATGATGGTGATTTTATGCGTCGTGTTAATGCGGACAAGTAGTTCCATCAATTCTAATTGATGTGCAATATCAAGATATGTTGTCGGTTCATCTAACAAGAGAATATCCGTTTTTTGTGCTAGCGCCATAGCGATACGTGCTCGCTGCTGTTCTCCCCCGGATAACGTATGAAATAGTCTGTCTTCCAGTTTAGTTAATCCCGTTTCTTCCAGTGCCCATTTTATAATAGACAGATCATCTGTTTTTTCAGGTCTGTAACCTTGATAAGGAGAGCGACCGTAGGCTACCAATTCATGAACCGTTAAATTTGGTAAAGGCTCTTTTACTTGTAATAACATAGCTACATTTTTTGCATACATTTTTCTCTTATAAGTAGTAATCGATAGTTGATCAAGTAGAACCTGACCCTTATCAGCATAATGGAGTTTTGCTAGTATCTTTAATAAAGTTGATTTACCTGACCCATTTGGACCAACAATTGCTGTCATTTCACCTTCTGGAAAGGTAACGTTAATATCATTTAAAACAAAACTGCCCTGCTTAAATCGTATTTGTTTTGTTTCCAACGACTTCAATTACATCACCCGCTTTCGACGTAATAAAAATAGAAAGAATGGCGCACCGATACATGCTAGTAAAATGCCCACAGGTAACTCAATAGGTTCAAACATTGTCCGAGCTATCGTATCAGCAAATACGACAAGTATCGCTCCTCCTAGCATTGATAAAGGTAGTAACATCCGATAATCTTCACCTATTAATAAACGGATAAAGTGTGGAACAACCAAACCTACAAAGCCAATTAACCCAGATACACTCACTGCTATACCCGCTAAGAAAGAAGCTAATAGAATTAATAGTAATCGCATTAATTCTACATTTTGACCAAGTAGTTTAGCAGACTCATCTCCTAGTAAGATTATGTTTATTGGCTTTATAGCAAAAAAGCTAATCAAAAGGCCAACAATTGCATAAGGGTACATAAATTCTAAATGATACCAACTCCTTCCATTCAAACCACCTGAAAGCCACGAAATAACAGATTGAACACGATCACTATAAATAACCATCACACCATTCATAACAGCTCCCAGTAATGCATTCATAGCAACCCCGGCTAGAATAATTTTGATAGTAGAAGTTCCATTTTCCCATGCTAATAAGTAGATCACAATCGTAGTAGCGAAGGCTCCTATAAACGCCATTATAGGTAATAAGTAACTATATTGTGGAAATATCAACATCGTAATGATTGCCATTAGACCACCACCTGCTGAAACTCCAATTATTCCTGGATCAGCTAATGGGTTTTTCATGACCCCTTGTAATAGAGCACCAGATGTAGCCAAGCATGCCCCCACCAACAATCCAATAATAATACGAGGCAATCTTAAATCAATAATAATACTTTCATATCTATCATCAGCTGTGGAAATTAATACTTGCCATATATCTTGCAAACTGATAGGTACCGCTCCAAACGTCAAACCTAGATAAACAGTGAAAATTAATAAACAAAAGGTAACTAAAAATATATACTTCTTTTTCACTTTTCTTCCTATCAGACTCATACCATTCACTCCAGATCATTCAATATATCAACCATATAAGAAACAGCTTCAACCACCCTTGTTCCTGGATTTGTACCAAACAAATCTGAAGGTAAAACATTAATATTCCCTTGTTCTACTGCAGAAATATTGTTCCATGCTGCATTTTGTTCCATTTCCTTTATAAATCCTTTTTTTACTTCTTCTGTGTTTCCATGCGTGATTAACAAAACTAAATCAGGATCCGAGTCTACTACATGTTCTGTATTTATTTGCGCATACTGTGGAAATTCTTTAAGAGTGGGATATTCAGAAGCAATATTCATTCCACCTGCCTCTTTAAGAATATCACCACTTAAAGAATTATCGAGTGCTGCCATATATGTACCTGGAGCACCATAAACTAAAAGGACTCTGGGACTATTAACACTTTTTTGAAGACCTTCAAGCTCATTATCTAACTTAGTATTCAGATTAATCGCTTTTTCTTTTTGATCTAATAGGTCTCCATATAAAGTTATTTGATTCTTAATATCTTCAATCGAGTTAGCATGCGTTAAGATAACTTTTGTACCAATTGCTTCAATTGTTGGGACATCTTTTTCATTCAATCCGCTGTTAGCAAGTACGACATCAGCTGCTAGGAGAGCAATCTTTTCATAATTAATTTCATGTGTCGTTCCTACTTCTTCAGCTTCAACAGCATCCTCGATAATTGGTTCATCTGTCTCATTTGGTCTTCCTATAACTACTTCATCTAATGCGTAAATTATGTCGAGATCACCATTTCCAAGTGCGACTATTTTTTTAGGAGTTTCATAGAAAGTTATCGAGCGATCCGTAAAATCTGTAACTGTCACAGAACCCTCTTGATTAACGGCTTCAGTGACATTATTTGTTTGTCCACAAGCACTTAAGTTTATTAAAAAAAGTACTCCGATAGTATATTTCACTACTTTAAAATTCTTCATTCACTCGCCCCTCTTTGCACTAACTTAGCATGAACTACTAACCTTCCATTATTATTATCCAAACTATAATCACAGGTTGATAACGTCACAATTGTATCCTCCTCTGAAATAGATACATTCGATTGATAGAGTGACTTATCTCTTAATCCTTCAATAAATGGCATAAAATCTGTTTCCTCATTGAAATCCGTTTGTATGTAATAAAAATCACTCGTCGTTTGGTAGACAGAAAAAACTTCTAAACTGAATCCTTCGTATAACGTGTCGAGATAAACTGCATTAGCACTTTTAAAAAAATCCTCATTTAAATATTTTTTTAATTGTCCAAACATAGATCCATCTTTCATTCGGTGGCCATAGAGGATAATATTTTTGTTTGTTTCTGACGTGATATCATTTCGATAATCCATGAATATACTACCAGCTCGAGAATCCTCTTCTTTATAGTTTCGATATAAATAATGGTCATTGTTCTCCTCTTGAAGAATTGGGTAATCTATCTGTGTTCCCTCAACGGTTATCCAACCAATGATATCGGTATTAATTTCTCTTAAAGAATCAAACTGCTCGCGAATCTGTCCTGTATTTTCAATTGTTTCTGTACGAGTCACTTCCGAATGATAGATCTCATGCGCTTCAGCTAACACCTGTCTATTATCATAGTAACCATAGAGAATAATCGAGAGTGTATAACCCGAATATAAAAACACGCAAATTGCTATTATCGTTAAGATTCTTTGCAAACTTTTAACTGTTTTTTTTCGATTCATAGATATCTTCCTCATTTAAAGCTTATATTCCGATAGGAACGAGATATAATCCCGCTAACTTATTATTGTATACAGCAACATCTACGCCATATATTTCTTTCATCATTACATCTGTCACGATCTTATCTGGAACACCATTCGCATAAATTTTGCCATCTTTCATCACAATAATTGAATCACTGTAACGAATTGCCTGATTAATATCATGAAGTACCATCACAATTGTTAATCCATATTTCTCATTTAATGAGCGTACTAGCTCAAGTATTTCCATTTGATAATAGATATCTAAAAATGTTGTAGGTTCATCTAAAAATAAAAATTCTGTTTTTTGAGCTAAAGATAATGCAATCCACACACGTTGTCTTTCTCCACCAGATAATTGATCCAATGTTTTATTTCGCTTTTCTTCTAAACGTGTAGAGGCAATTGCCCAATCTATGATTTCTTGATCTTTCTTTAAATTCGGATGAAATAAATTTTTATATGGTACTCTTCCAAAAGCAATTAATTGTTCAACAGTCAAATCTTGCGGTCCGTCATTTTGTTGATAGACCATTGCAATTGTTCTGGCTAACTCCTTTGGTTTATAACTATTAATATCTTGATCATTTACTACTATCTGACCAGATAAAGGTTTATTGTCTTTTGAGAGAACTGACAATAATGTAGATTTCCCACAACCATTTGGACCAATAATAGTCGTAATTTTACCCTTTTCAATAAGTCCCGATATAGATTTTAACTGGTTGCTTTTTTGATTATATGAAAAAGAAATAGATTTAAATTCCATTTATTCGCTCACTCTTTCTCAATAAGTAGATTAAGAACGGTCCACCAATCACTGCCATTAAAGTAGAGGCAGGAATCTCTAATGGTGAAATGATTGTTCTTCCTAGTGTGTCAGCTGTTAAAATCAGTAAAGCACCCGCAATTGCTGAAAAGGGAATTAAAATTCGGTGATCCGTTCCTACAAGTTGACGGGCTATATTTGGAATAAGAAGTCCTACAAATAGTATTACGCCAGCGACTGAAGTAGCTACCGCTGCTAGTAATACAGCAACAGCTGAAATTAATAAGCGTGCAGCCGTAACGTTTAAACCTAGATTTTTCGCCTTTTTATCTTGTAGAGAAAGTAAATTACACCAGGAACTTGCAAAGAGCGCTAGTACTAACCCGATCAGACCATAAACGATAATAATATCAACATCGTCCCACGTTTTCATTAATAAATTTGAAGTATTTGATGCTCCCACCGTAATATTAAAATAACTACAAATCATCATCATAGCTTCTCTAAACCCGGTAAACATTGCACTGATTGCGATACCGGTAAGAATAAGTCGTAATGGATGTAACCCTGATTTCCATGAAAGCCAGTAAACCAAGAAGCAGGCTAGAGCACCACCTATAAAAGCAAATAAAGGACTGCTTATATACAATGTAGGTAAAAACAAGATGCCAAATAATGTGAAGAAACTTGCACCAGCTGAGATTCCTATTACTCCAGCATCAGCAAGTGGATTTCGCATGACTGATTGAAGCAAAACCCCGGAGACAGATAAAGCAGCACCTGCAAACATCGCTACAAAAATCCTTGGAAAGCGTAGATCCTTTATTACCTCTACTTCTTCCACACCCCCATGTAAAAGTCCAGTTATTAATTGATCAAATGAAACAGAAATACTTCCAGAAATCGCTGAATAACCAAACATAATAATTAGCAATAGACTGACAACTAAAAAACTTATTATTTTTTTATTCATCTTAATCTTCCTTTATTTAAAAATGACTTATTCATATAAGATCGCTGCTAGTTCATCTAACGCCTCTATTACTTGGATATTTGCGGTTGTAGCAAATACAGGTTCCTTCAAGTCATATACACGGTCAGTTTTAACAGCATTAAAATGTTTCCAAATATCATTGGTAACAAATTCTTCATTAAACATTTCAACCACTTCATCTGGCATGCCATGAGATAATCGTAAAATAACATCTGGATTCGCCTGTTGGAGGTATTCCATATTAGCTGATATATATTCTTCATTATGTCCTGTGATAGCATTTTCCCCTCCAGCAACATTTACTAAGTCTCCAACATAGGAGTGTTCAGTTGCAACAAGATAACTACCAGGAACACCAAGTAAGATTAATACTTTAGGTGAGATTTCATCCTTTGTTTCTGTTTCAATTTCAATTTCAATTTCAATTTCAGCAATTTTATCTTCAATAGTTCCGATTAACGTATTTGCTTGATCTAAGCGATTATATTTAGTTCCTAATGACATAATCGCATCATTCATACCAGTAACACTTTGTAGATTTAAAAAACTAGTTTCAACTCCTGCTTGTTCAAACTGCGGTTCCAAGTCGTATCTTAGAGTTGTAACAGATAAAACATCTGTTGGCTTTAAAGAACTAACAAGCTCCATATCAGGAGACATTGGATTTCCAACCTCTGTAACCTCTTGATAACGTTCTGGTACCGAATAAGATGTTGTAGGGATGCCAATTAAATCAAGTTCAAGCTTATCCATTATCTGCGTAATTGCGAATGTTGTTGCCACAATTCTTACATTCTCATCCTGTTCAACCTCTTGATTTGTGCTCACTTCTTCCGTATCTTGACCAGATTCTGCATTAGCAGTTGTTGTATTCTCTTGACCTTCACCCGAATTTGATGAACACGCACTAACTAGTAACAGTAGCAATATTGCTAAGATAATCTTTAAGTTCCTCAATTTCCACTCTCCTTTCTTTGGGGAATACTTTTATAGATATGAATAGTAAGCTGCATTAATTTGCAACTTACTATTCTATATACCTATTAAAATCTAAATACGAATTATTTAGCCGTTATCCTAAATTTATTACTGCGGTATCTTACAATTAAATAACTTAGTGAACCTAGTAAAAATAATAGATACATACCGATCTGTACTGCATCCCCAGTTTTCGCATTATTTTCCTCTTCACTATCAGTAGATGCTACGGATCCAGAAGTATTGTCTGTGTCTGCATCGCGATCGAATTCTGGGCCGTTTAAGCTATTTTCTTCATTATTTAAATCTACAACGTCATCTACTGTATTATCTGTGTTACCAGTATTAGATGTTGGGCTTTCCTCATCATTCGAATCAGTTTGGTCCTCTTCCTCATAAATAATGTCTAGTTCTAATTCAGAAAGATCTAAGACAAATCTTACAGGGTAAAGATGTGGTGCTCCAATTGCTTCAATTGTAGCTGTATAGTTTGATTTTATTTCATCGATATCAAGCGTTAACACTCTAGTTTCATCATCTTTGCTCTGTTCAACCAATGTGTGTTCAACTCCATTGATTTCAAATGTTATCGCACCTAATGCCGCTAGATTATAATCATTTTGAGTTATAACGATCGTGTACTTACCATCGACTACTTTTAATATAGCTGTATCAGTAAAGTACTTTTCAAATGCTGAACTTGAATCTGAATCAACAGATAAGACGCTTAAAGGAAGATCATATTCACCATCAGCTAATTCCTGATCTTCTGTAGTCTCTTCTTGTGGTGTTTCAGGCGATTCTTCAGCTATTTCAAAGACCCCAAAAATACTAAAGTGATTTGTTTCAACAGTTATGATTCCATCTTGATACTTACCACCGATTGAATCCCACTCTTGTGTTTCTTCATTGTAGTAACGCACTTCTAAATTTTTATTACCTACAGAATTCGAATCCACATTAAACTCCAATGTCACAGGCTGCTCAAATGTATCTTTGTTACTAATCATGAAGTCAAAGATCTTACTTAATGCCTGGTCCGAACCTGCTATTTCTTCTACTACATCTACATTAAATGTAAACTCTCCATTTGGTAGTTCACTAGCTAAAATAGAAACAGTAGTTTCTTTATTAACGATAATTAATTTTGCGTTTTTAGTTTTTAATTGCTGTACTTGTTCGCTAGAAAGAGATAATTCAATTGTTAATTCTTGATCAACATTAACAATTAATTCACCATCTTGTTTTACTTTGTCTACTGCTTCTGTTTCAATCGTAGCCATTCCATTATTCACGACCGGATTAGCTGTAACACTTTCTTCCAGTTCGGGAGTTTCAGGTGTTTCCACTACTTCTGTGATTGATTCTTGATTATAGACCAGTTGAATATCATGCGACATACCATAAGACATTACTAACTTCACGTTTGTTTCCGTTAAATCTTCTACTTCAAATTTCACGACACGTTTTTGATTTTCTATGTCTTCACTTACAACCTCTGCTTCACTATAATTACCTGCGAATTCTGTTTCAAACGATACAATGACATCACTTCTAGATGCCGTAAAGCTAATGTATTGCTTGCCATTCTCAACAGTTAATGTTGCTGGAGTTGAGAAGTAACTGCCAAAACTAGATTCTTCTCCTTGATAGAAAACATCATAATCTATCGTATAGTCTCCATCTGCAATTTCATCGCCCTCATTCGGGGCTGGTGTTTCTTCTTCCTCTGGAGTCTCCGATTCTTCTGGTGTTTCCACTACTTCTGTCACCGATTCTTGATCATATTTCAGTTGAATATCATGCGACATACCATAAGACATTACTAACTTCACGTTTGTTTCCGTTAAATCTTCTACTTCAAATTTCACGACACGTTTTTGATTTTCTATGTCTTCACTTACAACCTCTGCTTCACTATAATTACCTGCGAATTCTGTTTCGAATGATACAATTACATCACTTCTAGATGCCGTAAAGCTAATGTATTGCTTGCCATTCTCAATGGTTAATTCTGCTGGAGTTGAAAAGTAACTGCCAAAACTTGATTCTTCTCCTTGATAGAAAACATCAAAATCTATCGTATAGTCTCCATCTGTAATTTCGTTACCTTCATCTAGAACGGGGGTTTCTTCTACTGGCGCTTCTGTTTCCTCTGGCGTTTCTACTTCTATCGGTGTTTCTGCTTCTTCTGGCGTTTCTACTTCTACCGGTGTTTCTGCTTCTTCTGACGTTTCTACTTCTACCGGTGTTTCTACTTCTTCTGGCGTTTCTACTTCTACCGGTGTTTCTGCTTCTTCTGGCGTTTCTACTTCTATTTCTGTAATTGATTCTTGATCATATTTCAGTTGAATGTCATGCGTCATGCCATAAGACATTACTAACTTCACGTTTGTTTCCGTTAAATCTTCTACTTCAAATTTCACGACGCGTTTTTGATTTTCTATGTCTTCACTTACAACCTCTGCTTCACTATAATTACCTGCTAATTCTGTTTCGAATGATACAATTACATCACTCCTAGATGTAGTAAAACTAACATATTGCTTACCGTTCTCCACTGTTAATTCTGCTGGAGTTGAGAAATAACTACCAAAACTAGATTCTTCTCCCTGATAATAAACTTCATAATCTATCGTATAATCTCCATCAGTCAATTGTTGTTCAGCTGCAATAACACGCACAGCCGGTTGAACTTGAGGTAAGACCGTAAATATTATCACAAATAAAGCAACTAATATTTTAAAAGTTCTTTTCAATATTGCTCTCCCCTTATCTATTTAACTTAATTTTTCTGGAAAATAAAAATACTACAGATGAAATAAGAAGCAATGATAATAATGTTATTGACATCGGTTCACCCGTTTCAGGATTACTTACTTGTTCATTACTTACATTATTTTTATTTGATTCATTAATAACTTTCTCTTCTTCACCTGTACTAGATGATTGATCATTATTAGAAGAGGTTGAATTTGATCCAGTTGATTCAGTTGTTTCAGTCGAATTCGCCTCATCTGTATTCGATTCAGCTAATTGGATAACTTCTAGAGTACTTTCATCAAAAGAAAATCTAACTGTGTACCAATGGTCATATGACTCATTAGCTATTACATGCATTTCTGCCAGAATCGGATTAGAAATGCTACTAACTGGGAATTTAACCGTTCTTATTTCACCATTTGAACTTACTTCAGTCACATCTTTGGATTCAACTTGTAATTCTTTAATCATGCTAGTAGTTAGATTTATCTGTACAGAAATTTCACCATCGACCACATCTAACTTTGCCGGCTTAGCAAAGTAACCATCCGACATGGAAGCTGAATTACTGTCCGCTTTTATAACAGAGTAATTAATTTGATAGGTGCCATCTTCTAAAGTAGTTGCTGCAAATACATTTGGTAAAAGCAAAAATAAGATAGCGAATAACACAGTTGCCATTGTTATTATTTTTTTCAAATTATACGTCAACTCCTATTTGATATTTTGATAACGATAATCATTATCAATTACTAAGTAAAAAAATAATGAGTTACAATAACTCATTTAATAAAATACTTTGTTTCTTTTTTGAAAAATATTTACTATAACATTGTCCTCCTTTATTAAAGACCTTGGAATTCATGTTGTCTTAATCTTTTATCTCCATAGTCATTATGTATTTAATACCATAATAATCGATAATGATTATCAATGTCAATTAGTTTTTGGAATTATTTGTTTTAAAAGTATGGAAATTGGCTAATAACGATTTAATTACAACTTAAATCGAAGGAGAAAGTGGATATAAAGCCATTTTAAATAAAAGGCGATAAAAAGGTAGGTCCCATAAGTTATAAAAACTAACTTATGGGACCTACCTCTTAAACTTTTGGAAACCATATCGTTACAGTTGTCCCGATGTTTATTTCACTTTCTATCTTAATTTCACCATCATGGGCATCAACTAATGCTTTTACGATTGACAGGCCAATTCCAATTCCACCTGTTTTTCTATCTCGAGATTTGTCACCACGATAAAACCGCTCATATAGATAGGGGATATCTGCTTCATTAATGCCTATCCCTTGGTCCTTAATGACAAATCCAAGATAAGGGAACCTATGTATTTGCACAAGCAAGTGAAGAGGCTAATAGACTTTTAAACTTTGGTCAAATGAAACCTTATATAGCAGAAATGCATCTTGGCATATCAACACAAGAGCAGAAAAAAATGTTCCATAGCTGCCACGGCCAAGATGGGGATATGCAAAACGTTAACAATCAAAGTATGATGAATGGATACGAATAGGAGGGACTAACCATGATGGGTGGCTACTACGGCAGAATGATGAATGGCTATGGTTTTGGAATGATGGGTTTTGGATTACTAGGTTGTTTAATCGGCCTTATAGTTATCGGCTTGGTTGTATACTTTGCGACTAAATTAGCATTAAAACACTATCATAAAGACCAACAAAAATAGCTTGAATTTACAAAGATTACGAAGGAGCAAAAGTGATACAGTTATCACTTTTGCTCCTTCGTTTTAGTATGAAATTATCGAAAGTAAATTTTATCTAATGGAAAAGGTTAGTTGATTATTGCAGTATCCATTAGGTTCTCCATTACTAATATCTAACCTTGAATTTTATTTGAACCAAACTTTTTTACGATTTCTGGATCCCTATGTGAAAAGAAGCTACTTGTATCTGTATCAAGCGTTGCAATTGCACTCATATCATCTGCGCTTAATTCAAAATCCCATATATCGAAGTTTTGAGCGATACGATCTTCGTTAACAGATTTAGCAAGAGCTGAAATTCCACGTTGAGTTAACCAACGAAGAACAACTTGACCGACTGACTTGTTATACTTTTTAGCGATTTCAGCTAACAATTCATTTGTGAAGAGACCATTTTTCCCTTGTGCAAAAGGAGCCCAAGCTTGAACCGTAACATCGTATTCTTGATGAACTTTTAAAGATTCTTCTCGTTGTAAGAAAGGGTTCACTTCAATTTGGTTTACGTGTGGCGTGATTTCATTATGCATCGCTAAATCAACCAAACGGTCTGAATGGAAGTTACTTACACCAATTGCTCGAATTTCCCCTTCTTTATAGAGTTCTTGAAGTGCGCGCCATGAACCATAAACATCTCCATATGGTTGATGAATTAAGTACAAATCAAGATAATCAAGCTGCATCCGTTCAAGCGTTCTTTCGTATGCTGCTTTTGTTGCTTTATAGCCAGTATCATTTACCCAAAACTTTGAAGTAATAAATAATTCTTCACGAGGTACATCGCTTTTTTTGATTGCGTTACCTACAGCTGCTTCGTTCATGTAAACCGCTGCTGTGTCAATCAATCGATAACCAGCTTTGATAGCTGTAAGAACACTCTCTTCGGCCTCTTGAAGATCAGGGATTTGAAAAACGCCATAACCATTAAGTGGCATTTTGACACCATTGTTTAAAGTTGCATATTGCATCTATATTACCTTCTTTCTAATTTATTTAAGTCTAGTTCTAGTATAGACCTTGAAGTGCACTTAAAAGCAAATGATTTGTTTCATTTTTACCATACGCTGAACATATTCTTCTAGCCACTCATAAAGACTAGCAGTAAGCAGTCAATATATATCAATCAAATTGATATATATGAGTAAAAATACCAGACAAAAGTTTACGATTTTCATCATCATTTCAACATAAATTTTCTGAACATACCGCTGGTAGCCAGAAGAATACATCTATTCAAAATATCGCTTCTCCAATCATTGTTTGGCTAGAATCACGTATATGTTCAATTTCTTGCTCCGAGAGAAACTTCGGATTTATTTTTCCAGGTTTGACTCTTCAATTCATTTTGAGATAAAAAAACACAAAAAAACCACCAATTATGTATTGGTGGAGACGGTGGGAATCGAACCCACGTCCAGAGATATTGGCACTCAGGCATCTACGTGCATAGTTGATATATTATAATTCGCTCGCTATT
The DNA here is from genome assembly GCF_003426055.1 of Paraliobacillus sediminis. Lineage (NCBI taxonomy): Bacteria > Bacillati > Bacillota > Bacilli > Caryophanales > Bacillaceae > Paraliobacillus > Paraliobacillus sediminis. The sequence goes on along the minus strand of NZ_QJSI01000001.1, from coordinate 1,192,816 downwards.
CAGCCTATCAACAGGCTTCCTAGAAGCTAATCTGATTAGTCTCTTCTGACCGTCCTCAGATGGTGGACATCAGCGTATCCCGCTTCATTTGAGACCCTTCGATCTACCACACGGGAGATGGTAGGAAGGATCCTTTAGTGCTACTTACGCAGCTGCTAAAGAGTAATTTTTGTTTTCGCCAGTTATATTGGCTTGTAACGTTTTACGAGCCGTAACCTCGACACGCAACCTGAGCTCAATCTACCCCTGTCGAATCCGTAACGTCCCCATGTAAGAGGAACAAAACGAAATGGCTAGAAGAAGCCTATATCATATTTGTTTGTTTAATTAAGACAATTACTAGTATAACAAATAACTGTGAAATTACAAGCATATCTCCTTGGTAACTTCTAACACCTAATTAAAATTATCTTTTAACGCACGATCCATATCACGTTTTGCCTGTTTCTGTTTAAGGTCTTCTCGTTTATCAAATTTGCGCTTACCTTTACCTAGACCAATTAATACTTTCGCTACACCATTTTTAATATACATTTTTAATGGCACAATCGCATAACCTGCTTGTTGTGATTCCCCAAATAATTTATCTATTTGTTTACGATGCAATAATAGCTTTCTTGTTCGTGTTGGTTCATGATTATGAATATTTCCTTGTTCATAAGTAGCAATATGCAAATTATATAATAACGCTTCCCCACGTTCTATTCTAGCAAAGCTATCTTTCATATTTACACGACCTGCACGAATAGACTTGATTTCAGTTCCTTTTAATACTAATCCTGCTTCAAACGTTTCTTCAATCAGAAATTCATGATTTGCTTTTTTATTTTGGGCAATAACCTTGCCGCTAGTCCCTTTTGGCATGGCGGTTTTCCTCCTCTAACTACGTGACATATATTTTAACAGGTAAATCAAACCATGACAACGCTTATCAATGGACAAGGTTTGTTTTTTTGTGCGATTATGTAAAAAGATAATAGGATGAAGGGAGTCAGAAACTTTGTTAGAACACATGACACACATTCGCAGATTAACACTTAATGATCATACGAACGTTCAGAACTTACAAACAAAACTAGTAGATGATTATGTCATTCGTATTTTTCCCGATCTCATTCAATCCCAAACACATACTGTTTATGGTTTATTTGAAAGTGAGACATTGATAACAATAGCTGGATATTCACTATTTCCTGGTGGCTATGCAATGCTTGGTCGGTTACGTAGCGATATTCGTTATACGGCTAAAGGATATGCCACGAAAATTTTAGCCTTTATTATAGAAGACTTAAAGAAAGATCCTACTATCAAATGGATTGGAGCCAATACAAATATAGAGAATCATGCTGCGAGACGCGTGTTAGCTAAACTAGAGTTAAAGCAAATCACAACGCTTCATTCCTTACCAGTCCGAGATGCTACACTTCTTAATGGTGTGTCAGGCGATAGATGGTCAGAGGTTGGAAGCATAAAAGAGAAACGCGCTTTACTAACCTCTGTTGCATATAGTAAACAACTTGTGTTTCCGTATGAATGTTACAATCCTTTCCCATATTCAGAAGCACTTGTAACCGATAAGCACCTATCAGAATCAACCTTTTTTCTAAATCAAATGAAAGATCGTTTTGTCATTATCCGTAACGATCAAAAACAAGAATGGTTTGCACAGGTGAAGTATTTTTGGGATGATGCTTTTGAGCAACCTGGTTTTTGGGAAACTGTCTATCATTATGTAGAGAAAGAAACCAGGAATTTACGACCATGGTTAGATTTTTCACAAGATGGATTTAACTCCATTCCGAATTTTGAAGCATTTGATACGGAAGACGGTTGGGTCCTTTACGGTAATTGGATAAATGCTTTGAATCGTAACTAACTGAATCTACACATGACAAGAGGCTGTTGACATCTCCAACAGCCTCTTTTTTCTTATTTCTTTTTACCTTTTTTCTTTTTTGATGCTTTTGGTGGTTTTATTTTTCCTTTACCGTTACCGTTACCTTTTCCACCATTCCCATTTGGCTTATCTTTTTTACGACGATCATTGCGATTTGGTTGACTCCCAGTTCCATTAGATATACGTAATTTTCTTGGCTTCATACCTACAACTTCAAAGTCCACAGCACGTTCATCCAAATTAACTGCTGCTACTTTAATGGTGATTTCGTCCCCTATTCGGAAAATGGTTCCTGTTCTTTCCCCAATCATTGCGTACGCTTTTTCATCAAAATGATAGTAGTCATCTGTAAGATAACTAACATGAACAAGACCTTCTACCGTGTTTTCTAATTCAACAAACAATCCAAAGTTTGTAACTGAACTTATTACGCCATCAAATTCTTCGCCAATTTTATCTTGCATGAATTCTGCTTTCTTTAAATCATCTGTCTCACGCTCTGCGTCCACAGATGCGCGTTCCTTCTCCGAGGCATGTTTAGCGATCTCAGGCATTCTATCTTTCCAATGATGTTGCGTTTTAGAATCCAATTGTTTGTTCACTAAATATGTTCGAATTAAACGATGGACAATTAAATCTGGATAGCGTCTAATTGGTGACGTGAAATGCGTGTAAAATTCTGTTGCTAAACCAAAATGACCAACACTCTGTGGATCATATTTTGCTTGTTTCATTGAGCGCAACATTAATTTAGAAATAATCATTTCCTCTTGTTCGCCCTCTACTCTTTTTAATACTTTTTGCAATGCTTGAGGGTGAATTTCATTAGCAGTACCTTTTACTGCATAACCTAGTGTACCTACAAACTCAAAGAATTTTTGTAATTTAGATTCATCTGGATCTTCGTGAATACGATGAATGAACGGGACATCCAGCCAGTGAAAGTGTTCAGCAATGGTTTCATTCGCCGCTAACATGAATTCTTCGATCAATCGCTCTGCAACAGAACGTTCACGAATTGCTACGTCAATTGCCTTACCTTCTGTATCAACGATTACTTTTGCTTCTTTAAAATCAAAGTCAATCGCGCCACGTCCAAAACGTTTTCCACGTAGAGTCTCAGCTAACTTTTCCATATCTTCAAACATTGGAACAAGCTCTTGATATCGTTCACGCACAGCTTCATCTTTTTCAGTTAAAATCTTATTAACATCGGAGTAAGTCATTCTTTCATTTGTCCGTATAACACTCTGGAAAATATCGTGTTTGACTACTTCACCTTGGCTATTAATTTCCATTTCACAACCAAGAGTAAGTCGATCTACTTGTGGATTCAATGAACAAATTCCGTTAGATAAACGGTGAGGAATCATCGGGATAACACGATCCACTAAATAAACGCTTGTTGCTCGTTCGAATGCCTCTTGATCAATTGGTGAATTTTCTTCGACATAGTAAGAAACGTCTGCAATATAAACACCTAACTTAAAGTTTCCGTTATCTAACTTCTTAACAGTTACAGCATCATCTAAATCTTTTGCATCTGCACCATCTATTGTAACAATCATCTCGTCACGTAAATCACGTCTATTTTCTATTTCAGATTCATCTATTTCTTCTGGTATCTGACTTGCATGTTCCAATACCTCATCTGGAAAATCAACCGTAATGCCATGCTTGTAAATGATTGAGATTATGTCCATACCTGGATCATTTTTGTGTCCCAATATCTCAATTACTTCGCCTTCAGCACTCATGCGATCTTCTGGAAATTTCGTGATATTTACAATTACCTTATGTCCGCTAACCGCTCCACCTGCAGCACTTTTTGGAATAAAAATATCATTTGGTATTCGTTTATCATCTGCAATAACAAAACCAAAGTTTCCATTATCATCATATGTGCCGATTACACGTGTTGTAGCACGTTCTACTATTCGAATAACAACACCTTCAGGGCGCTTTCCAAACTCATCTCTACCATCAATTCGCACAAGTACGATATCATTATTCATCGCAGATTGTAGATCAGCATGGTTTATATAAACATCATCTTGTTCTTCTTCTTCTGGGATTAAAAAGGCAAAACCTTTCGCATGCATTTGAATGCGCCCTTTAATTAAATTCATTTTCTCTGGTAAACCATAACGGTTTTTTCGAGTCTTAACCAGACTTCCTTTTTCTTCTAATTGATTCAGCATTTTTACTAACATTTTAAATTGATCAACTTCTTGAAGTTCTAACACCTCTTCAATCTCTTTTACTGTTAAAGGTTTCGATGCTTCATCTTCAAAATAATGCATGATTGTTTCTTGCATTTTTTCTTGGTTCATTCTTTCACCCTCTTTCTATTGAAACGGTCTATTCTTATTATGGTTTAAGACCAATCCAATGATTCTAAAAATTGATAAATATCTTCATGAACTTCTTCTTTTTTCGGTCCTAATGTAATGGCATGTCCTGCATCTTTGTACCATTTAATATCTTTTATTTCGGATTCAACATTGTCATAAATATAGTTTGCACTATCCATATTAATCATTTGATCATCTTTTGCTTGCACAACAAATGTTGGCGTGTAAATCGTATCTATATTATTTTTTACATCTGTTATTAGGTCACCTAATTGATTAAATAATTCTGGCGAATGATCGACAAGTTCTTTTACTTCTTGATTTATTGTTTCCTGATCTTTACCTTCTACTTCTTTATATTGTTTTGAAAAGATTTCAAATCCCTTTGTCAACTGCGTTTCATTATCAAAAAACATCGGAGTACACATAGGAATAATACCTTTTATCGCCTCAGAATATGCTAATTTTAAGCCAAGTACGCCACCTAATGATAATCCTGCTACAGCAATTTTTTGATAGCCCATATCTTTCAGTTCCCGAAAAGCAACTTGAACATCCTCCCACCACTCTATAGCACTTACGCCAATGAGGTCTTCTGGGGCCTTTCCATGTCCACGATATATCGGAGCATGTGTTGTATAGCCTTTCTTTTGTAAAAATCGTCCTAACATACGAACATCTGCAGTGTGGCCAGTGAAGCCATGTAATAGTAATACCGCGCGATCGCCTTCTTCAAACGTAAAAGGTTGAGGTTTTTTTATCTGCATTATTCTTTTCTCCCTTTCAAATTGATTTGTATCTACTATGTATGATGGGTTAATCTTACCAAAAAAAAACATAACTTTCACAAATACTGCTTACACTAGGAATTATAAATTAAATCAAAACCCCCTCACTGTCTAATTAGTAAGGGGGTTAACCATTGTTTTGCTTATAAAATGTAAGCAACTGCAAATGTTAATACAAACAATAAAACAGCTACTACAACAGTAGCACGATGCAATACAGCATCAATACCACGCGCTTTTTGTTTACCGAATAATTGCTCTGCACCACCAGAAATTGCACCTGATAATCCAGCACTCTTCCCTGACTGAAGTAAGACTAAAACGATAAGTGCTATGGCAACAATAATTAATAACGTAATCGCAACTCCTTGCATGGTTGCGTACACCTCCTAAGACACACTAATACATAAACTAAATGTAGCATAAATAGTAGCTACTTCGCAAGTTAATTTTTGCTAGTAAGGATAGATTGTACTGACAATCTATTCCAATCTACGATACAATAGTGTAAAAGAGACAATCAAAGTGAGGTAGATTTCTGATGAAAAAGACAAATTGGATCACTACAGATGATAACTATTCTTTCTATTATCAACAATGGGAGAATCCTTCTATTACACCAAAAGCAATCGTGCAAATTGCACATGGAATGGCTGAGCACATCGATCGCTATGATGCATTCGCAAATTTTTTAACAGATCGTGGCATACTTGTTTATGGAAATGATCACCGTGGACATGGTCAAACAGGAAAAAAACATGGAACAGGCTATTTTGACCAAATAGACGGATTTTACAAAGTAACAAACGACTTACTAACACTAACTAAAAAGATTAAAACGACACACCCTACTCTACCAATTTTTCTATTTGGACATAGTATGGGATCTTTTTTAGTTCGAAATTACTTATTAAAAGAATCAAATAAACTGGCTGGCGTCATTCTTTCCGGAACAGGTTCTGAACCAACATACATTACGAAAATAGGGAAAGCTATAGCAAAATCACAAATCCGTTATCATGGCTGGAATGAACCTTCCGTCTTCTTAAATAAAATAGTTTTTGGTAAGTATGCACGTCAATTTAAACAACGGGAAACTGAATTCGATTGGTTAAGTCGAGATAAACCAATCGTACAGGCTTATATAAATGATCCAGATACAGGCTTTATTCCTAGTGCTTCCTTTTTCTATGATCTATTTAGTGGCATTGAAGCCATTCAAGATCAAGATAAAATAGCTACTATAGCTAAAGACCTTCCATTCCTTTTTATTAGCGGAACCCACGATCCTGTTGGTAAGTTTACTAAGGGTGTAACTAAAACAATCAAACAGTATCAAAGCCAAGGCATTAACAAGGTTGATTATACGTTTTATCAAGATGCTAGACATGAACTACTCCATGAATTAAATCGTCATGAGGTAATGGCGGATATACACAATTGGCTTGTTAAAAATATATAAAATCCACTTAAATGCTTGATTATGATTTATTTTGACTGTTTTTGATTGAAATTAAATGTAGGTTGTTTTATTATAAAGATAAAGCCCTTACAATAATAAGGTGGGATTAAAATGTTAACACCGAAAAGACACAACTTAATTAATGAAGTAATTCAAAAAAAACACGTAGTAACCATTCAAGAATTAGTAGACTTAACAGATGCATCCGAATCTACTATACGCCGAGACCTGAGTGAACTCGAAAAACAACAAGTTCTTGTTCGAATACATGGTGGCGCAACATTGAAACAGTCAAAAAGCCAGGAATTAAGTTATCCCGAGAAATCCAAACAACATATAGATGTTAAAAAAAGAATTGCTCATTATGCTGCTGCGTTAATAGAAGATGATGATTGTATCTACCTTGATGCTGGAACGACAACATATGAGATGATTCCATTCTTAGTAGATCGCAATATCACAGTAGTAACAAACGGCTTAACACATGTAGAATTACTCAGTCAACTTAATATTACAACTTATTTGCTTGGTGGTTTTGTGAAAAATACGACAAGAGCATTAATAGGACAAGGTGCACAAGCAAGTCTTCTGCAATATCGGTTGGATAAATGTTTCCTTGGCGTAAATGGTATTCATAGTGATTATGCTTACACAACACCAGATCCAGAAGAAGCAATACTAAAAAAGACCGCTCTAAAATTAGCACAGGATGGCTATGTGTTAGCAGACGATTCAAAACTAAACCAGGTTTCTTTTGCTAAAATTGATGACCTGCAAGCAGCAACAATTATTATAAATTTAACAGAAACTTCACTCGATTTGTTTCAGAAAAAAACTAACGTAAAGGTTGTGACATAATGATTTACACATGTACATTAAATCCATCAATTGATTACATTATTCATGTTTCAGAATTTCAATTTGGTGCATTAAATCGTGGTGAAAAGACTTCCTATTATCCAGGTGGTAAAGGCATTAATGTTTCACGTGTGCTAAAAAGACTCGATATAACTAATACAGCGCTTGGATTTCTTGGTGACTTTACTGGTGACTTCATTATAAATAAGTTACAAGCAGAATCTGTAAAAACAGATTTCATAGCTGTACAAGGAACTACCAGAATTAATATGAAAATGAAATCGAATAAAGAAACAGAAATAAATGGACCAGGCCCTTCAATTTCATCAGATAAGTTAGATGAACTATATACGCAAATCAGTAAGTTGCAATCAGGTGATATTTTGGTTGCAGCCGGAAGTATCCCGCATACAGTCCCTTCTGACTTTTATGTAAAAGTTGCTGGTATTTGTGAGGCTAATGGCGTACAAATGGTCGCTGATACATCTAGCCAAGGATTAAAAGAACTACTTGGAACAAAACTATTATTAGTTAAACCCAATCAACATGAACTTGGTGAATTATTTGATGTAAATATAGCAACAATAAAAGATGCCGTAACATATGGTAAAAAACTACACGATCAAGGAGCTGAACATGTACTTGTTTCCATGGGCGGCGATGGCGCTGTTTATATCTCTGATCAAGGAAGTTTCATTGCAAACGCGCCTAAAGGAACCGTACAAAATACAGTTGGTGCAGGTGATTCTATGGTAGCAGGCTTTTTAGCTGCTCACACGACAGCGCAATCTGCAGAAGATACGTTCCGGTATGCTGTAGCAACAGGAAGTGCAACAGCATTTAACGCTGATTTATGTACAAAAAGTGATGTAGAAGCTTTATTAGATAAAATTGAAATAAAAAGTACTTAATAGACGATGTAGATTAAGCATTGTTATTGGACTTCAACCTAATATAATGGTATTGTAGTGAAGGTATAGCATGAAAAGATTGGGATAATAAATCCCTTCTTTTTAGGAAATCTTACAATTATACGACGTTTTTGAAGAAGTCCTTGAAATAGCAACTGAAAACAGAGTAAAATTGTAATGTACCTATAAAAATTTATAAATAATCAGGAGGTTTTTTTCATGTCAGCAGAAAAAACAGTTAAAATTACAGATTCAACAGGTGTACACGCACGTCCAGCAACAGTACTTGTGAATAAAGCAGGAAGTTTTGCTTCAGACGTAACAGTAGAATATAACGGTAAATCAGTAAACTTAAAATCCATTATGGGTGTTATGTCATTAGGAATTCCAAAAGACGCTGAAATTAAAATTATTGCAGAAGGTTCTGATGAACAAGAAGCAGTAGATGCAATCTTCGAAGTGATCAAAAAAGAAGGACTAGGGGAGTAATTATTAATGAGTAATATCAAAGGGATAGCAGCATCAAACGGAATTGCTATAGCTAAAGTTTATAAATTGGCTGCTCCGGATCTTTCTTTTGACAAAAAGAAAGTAGAAGATGTGGAAGCTGAAGTGAAACGTTTAAGTCAAGCACTTGAAATTTCAAAATCAGAATTAGAGATAATTAAAGAAAATGCTCGCAAAACACTTGGCGACGAACACGCTGAGATTTTCTCTGCGCACTTACTCGTACTAAGTGATCCAGAATTGATTAATCCAATTGAAGATAAAATCAAAACAGATCAGGTTAATGCTGAATTCGCTTTAAACGAAACAGCTACTATGTTCATTGACATGTTTAAAGCAATGGAAAACGAATACATGCGTGAGCGTGCTGCCGACATACAAGACGTAACGAAACGTGTAATGGCTCATCTCTTGAATGTATCATTTCCAGATCCAGCATTAATTGATAAAGAAGTTATTGTTGTTGCAGAAGATCTTACTCCTTCTGACACCGCACAATTAAATAAGCAGTTTGTTAAAGGTTTTACTACTAATATTGGTGGGCGCACATCTCACTCTGCAATTATGGCTCGTTCATTAGAAATTCCTGCTGTTGTTGGTACAAGAACGATAACTTCAGATGCAATAGAAGATGAAATTGCAATTGTGGATGGGATTGATGGTGAGGTTATTATTAACCCTACTAAAGAAGAAATAGCTAAGTATGAGAAAAAACAAGCAGATTTCGAAAAGCAAAAAGAAGTCTGGGCTAAATTAAAAGATGAACCAACTGTTTCTTCTGATGGAGAACATGTTGAACTTGTTGCAAACATTGGTACACCAGAAGACGTTATTGGTATTATTAATAATGGCGGAGAAGGTGTTGGTTTATATCGTACTGAGTTTCTTTATATGGGTAAAACTCAACTTCCAACAGAAGATGAACAGTTTGAAGCCTATTCGTCTGTTTTAGAACAGATGGGTGACAAACCAGTTGTAGTTCGTACACTAGATATTGGTGGAGATAAAGAGCTTAGCTACTTAGACTTACCAAAGGAAATGAATCCATTTCTAGGATTCCGCGCTATTCGTTTATGTTTAGAGCGTGATGATATTTTCCGTGTACAATTACGTGCACTTCTACGTGCTAGTACATATGGGAACCTGAAAATTATGTTTCCTATGATTGCAACTCTAGATGAGTTCCGTCAAGCAAAAGCTTTATTAGAAGAAGAAAAAACAAACTTATTAAATGAGGGTGTCAAAGTATCCGATAAGATTGAAGTCGGTATTATGGTCGAAATCCCTTCAACTGCTGTAATTGCACGCCAATTCGCTAAAGAAGTTGATTTCTTCAGTATTGGAACAAACGATTTGATTCAATATACAATGGCTGCCGATCGTATGAATGAACATGTCTCATATTTATACCAACCGTACCACCCAGCTATCTTAAACCTTGTTAACAATGTTATTGAAGCAGCACATGCAGAAGGCAAATGGGCTGGCATGTGTGGGGAAATGGCTGGTGACTCCATTGCGATTCCAATTCTCTTGGGGCTTGGATTAGATGAGTACAGTATGAGTGCAACTTCAATTCTTCCAGCACGTACACAAATTAAAGGTTTATCTAAGAAAGAGCTTGCTACTTTTAAAGATGAATTACTTAGCATGGGTACTGCAGATGAAGTTGAAGCATTTATTCGCGAAAAAACAAACCAATAAAACAAAAAAGCAATCTCCTTATGGAGTTTGCTTTTTTATTTACTCAACTTTCTCAACAAAATATTAGAGATAATCGTTGATTGTTCTGAGTTTGGAATATGTTTTATATAGCTTGGCACTATTTATTGGATTCTTTATTACTAAATAAACATAGACTGCACAATATCATCGCTTAAGTCAGAATTTCATCAACTGTGACGTAACATTCTGGTCTTACTCGCTACGTCAGCAAATAGTTTGAAGAAAAATTTTAATGTAGTATATAAACAATTGATGAGCTTGTCTGTAGTTAAAATGTAATTAATTTATATACTCAAGCATTATACAGTACGTTTAATGCAAGTTAGCGTAATATATGAAAATGACTCCATTTCCACAGGCTATTTTCTCATATAAATAAACATCTTTGCAAAACATAATAACGATAAAGAGCTTGTCTTTCTTTCATAATTATAATTTTAGTTCATAAAAGAAGGCATCTGTATATACGTAGACTGCAGGACATAGAATGTGTCAACAGACACATCGCACGAAACGTCCAAGGCTAAGCTTCTCATAGCCACCAACTATTATGAAAATTAGCAGGTAAATTATTATTTTTAATCAGTTTAATTTATTATTTGTAATTAGCCACCAGTGGAGCAATTGAAATGGGCGAGACTCCAGTGGGAACAGCACGGACTGAAGATCCACTTATTAAAGCGATTTTCGCTTTAATAAGTTAGCTGAAGTCGTGCCCACCAGAAAGCGAGCCCATTTCAATTGTGGAGCGGATAGGAATAGGAATCTATGTCACAGTTTCTCTCAACTTTGATTGCAAGACTTCCGATTATGCCAAGACTTACATGCTTGTTTCACTGTGCGAAAATTTCGTTGTTCAAATTAAATTTTGGACATAGTCATCTAACTTCTATCCAAACAAAAAAGCTTGCCTATATAGGCAAGCTTTTTGTTTTCACTTTACTATTCCTTATTTGTTGTTATTAAGGTTATAGAAAGCATTTTTACCAGCATAAATTGCTGTTCCAACTAGTTCATCTTCAATGCGAAGAAGTTGGTTATATTTAGCTACACGGTCTGTACGAGACGGTGCACCTGTTTTGATTTGACCCGCGTTTGTTGCAACAGCTATGTCAGCAATTGTAGAATCTTCTGTTTCACCAGAACGGTGTGAAATAACAGCTGTGTAACCAGCGCGTTTAGCCATTTCGATTGCTTCAAATGTTTCTGTAAGTGTACCAATTTGGTTCACTTTAACAAGAATAGAGTTTCCTACTCCTTCTTCGATTCCTCTAGCAAGACGAACTGTATTTGTAACAAATAAGTCATCACCTACTAATTGAACGCGGTCACCAATACGTTCCTGAAGCATTTTGTGACCTTCCCAGTCGTTTTCATCTAAACCATCTTCAATAGAGATGATTGGGTATTTGTTAACCATTTCTTCATACCAATCACACATTTCTTTAGAAGTACGGACAACACCTTCACCTTTAAGGTTATATTTACCATCTTCATAAAACTCAGAAGATGCAGTGTCCATTGCAAGTTGAACTTCTTCTCCTGGCTTGTAACCAGCAGCTTCGATTGCTTCAATGATTGTAGAAAGTGCTTCTTCATTTGACTTAAGGTTAGGAGCGAATCCACCTTCATCACCAACACTCGTATTATACCCTTTAGCAGTTAATACTTTTTTCAAAGTGTGGAAAATTTCAGCACCCATACGTAATGCTTCACGGAAAGTAGGAGCTCCTACTGGCATAATCATAAATTCTTGAATATCAACGTTATTATCCGCATGTTCCCCACCATTTAAGATGTTCATCATTGGTGTTGGAAGTGTTTTAGCATTGAATCCACCTAAGTAAGTGTAAAGAGGAACACCTAAGTGGTCAGCAGCTGCACGTGCAGCAGCCATTGATACACCAAGAATAGCGTTTGCTCCTAATTTACCTTTGTTGTCAGTACCATCAAGTTCAAGTAATAATGCATCAATAACAACTTGACGTGTTACATCTAGACCAAGTAATTCTGGTGCAAGTACTTCATTTACGTTTTGTACAGCTTTTAAAACACCTTTACCTAAATAACGATCTTTGTCACCGTCACGTAATTCTACTGCTTCGTGCTCACCAGTAGAAGCACCACTTGGTACTAATGCAGAACCAAATGCGCCTGATTCTGTATAAATTTCAACCTCAACTGTTGGGTTACCTCGTGAATCTAAAACTTCGCGTGCATAAACATCTGTAATAAATGGCATATTTTTTTCTCCTTTTTCTTCTAGCGTTTATTTTTTAATTAAAGAAGTACCTGTCATTTCTTTTGATTTTTCAACCTGAAGTAAGTCTAACAATGTTGGTGACAAATCAGCAAGGATACCTCCATCACGCAACGTCGCCCCTTCTTTAGTAACGATTACAGGTACTGGATTAGTTGTGTGTGCTGTCATTGGCGTTCCATCCATTGAAACAACTTCATCTGAGTTACCATGATCAGCAGTAATGATCGCTTGACCACCTTTTTCAATAATCTTATCAACAATTTTACCAAGACACGCATCAACAGTTTCGATGGCCTTAATTGTTGGTTCCAGCATACCTGAGTGACCAACCATATCTGGATTTGCAAAGTTCAAAATGATCGCATTTTGATTGCCTTCATCAAGTTCTTTAAGCAAAGCATCCGTCACTTCATATGCACTCATTTCTGGTTGAAGGTCATATGTTGCAACTTTTGGCGAATCAATAAGTATACGCTTTTCACCTGGAAATTCTTGTTCACGTCCACCACTCATAAAGAATGTAACGTGTGGAAATTTTTCTGTTTCAGCAATACGTAATTGATTTAAGTTATTTTGAGCTAAAACTTCACCAACAGTATTATCCAAATTAACCGGTTCATAAGCAACAAAACCGTTAACAGTTTCACTAAAGTTTGTTAAACATACAAAGTGAACGTTCTTCGGCGCTTTCTCTCCACGATCAAAATCTCTGAAATCTTCATTAGCAAATGTACGAGAAATTTGAATCGCGCGATCTGGACGGAAGTTATAAAAGATAATTGAATCATCATCTTGTATTTTCCCTTTCGCTTCACCATTTTCATCTGTTATAACTGAAGGTAAAACGAACTCGTCATAAATCTCATTTGCATAAGAATCTTCAACAACATCTAATGCATTTTGATACGTAGGGCCATCACCATAAACCATTGCATCATATGATTTTTTTACACGATCCCAGCGTTTGTCTCTATCCATTGAATAATAACGACCAGATATCGTTGCAAATTCACCTACACCAAGTTCAGCCATTTTTTCCTCAGCTGCTTGAATGTATTTTTTTGAAGATTTTTGACCGACATCGCGTCCATCTAAAAATCCATGTACATAAACTTTTTTAACACCTTTTTTAGCTGCAAGCTCAAGTACGGCATATAAGTGTTCAATATGACTGTGTACGCCACCATCAGACAATAAACCAAATACATGTAATGGTTTGTCAGCTGCTTTGGCACGTTCAACTACTTTTAAGAGCACTTTATTTTCAAAAAAGTCACCTTCACGAATCGATAAGTTAACACGTGTTAAACTTTGATATACAACACGACCAGCACCAATGTTTAAGTGTCCAACTTCTGAGTTACCCATTTGACCAGGAGGTAGACCCACTTCTTCTCCACTAGCAATCAATTGACTATGTGGGTACTTATTATAAAATCGATCAAAGTTAGGTGTTTTTGCTTGTTTTACTGCATTCCCTTTTTCTTCATCACGAAGTCCATATCCGTCAAGAATAATGAGAGCAGCTAATTTGTCTTGACTCATTTTGCACCAGCCTCCACTAATTGCAAGAAGGAATCGGCTTCTAAGCTAGCTCCTCCAACCAATGCGCCATCAATATCAGATTGTGCTAATAATTCATCAACATTTGCTGGTTTAACACTACCACCATACTGAATACGAACAGCTTCTGCTGCATCAGTTGAGAATGTTTCTGCTACTACTTTACGTATGTGTGTACATACTTCGTTTGCCTGCTCAGAAGACGCTGTTTTACCAGTTCCGATAGCCCAGATAGGCTCATAAGCAAGAATTGTAGCTTTCACTTGATTGTCTGTTAGTCCAGCTAATCCTTTTTTCACTTGTTCTGAAACAACATCCATCGTTTGATTGCTTTCACGTTGCTCTAATGTTTCACCAACACAAACAATTGGAGTTAAATCATGTTTAAAAGCAGCATGTGCTTTCTTATTAACCGTTTCATCTGTTTCAGCAAAAAGTTCACGGCGTTCAGAGTGTCCTAATACAACGTAAGTTACACCAATGTCTTTAAGCATAGACGGACTTACTTCTCCTGTGAACGCGCCATTTTCTTCATAATGCATGTTTTGAGCAGCGATTTTCAAATCAGTTCCTTCACTTTGTTTTACAAGTGATTGTAGATATAGAAAAGGTGCACATACAACAGATTCAACTTTAGCTGTGCTTGGTACTTTGTCTTTCGTATCAGCAACAAATTTCTCTGCTTCAGCTGCTACTTTATTCATTTTCCAGTTACCTGCGATTACATTTTTACGCATAATATGCTCCCTCTCTGTCATTTAATCCAGATTAGATAAAAATTATTTATCGTTAATTGATGCTAATCCTGGTAATTCTTTTCCTTCAAGATACTCTAATGAAGCTCCGCCACCAGTAGAGATATGTGAGAACTGATCAGCATAACCTAAATCCATTGCAGCAGCTGCTGAGTCTCCTCCACCAATAATTGTTGTAGCGTCTTCTAAAGCTGCGATTGATTCACAAACACCGATTGTTCCACCAGCGAATTTCGAAAGTTCAAACACACCCATTGGGCCATTCCAAACAACCGTTTTTGCTCCAGCTAATTCTTTTTTAAATAGCTCAATTGTTGCAGGTCCAATATCTAAACCTTCTAATTCAGCAGGAATTTCGCCTGATGATGCCACTGAGATATTAGCATCATTTGAAAAATCATCTGCAACTAAGTTATCTACTGGTAATACAATTTTACCGTTAGCACGCTCAAGTAAGTCTTTTGCTAAATCAACTTTATCTGCTTCTAATAATGATTTACCAATTTCTTTACCTTGTGCTTTAAAGAACGTATAAGCCATACCACCACCAATAAGAACTTTATCAGCCTTTTTAAGTAAGTTTTCAATCACACCAATTTTATCACTAACTTTTGCGCCACCTAGAATAGCAACAAAAGGACGAACTGGATTGTCAACAGCTTCACCAATAAACTTAATTTCTTTCTCCATTAAGAATCCAGCTGCTGTTTCAATGTTAGATGCAATCCCTACATTTGATGCGTGTGAACGATGAGCAGTACCAAAAGCGTCATTGACAAATAGGTCGCCTAAACTAGCCCAATATTTTCCTAATTCCGGATCGTTTTTACTCTCTTTTTTACCATCAATATCTTCAAAACGTGTATTTTCGAAAACTAAAACATTACCATCAGATAATGCATCGATAGCTTTTTCTAATTTTTCTCCACGTGTTTCAGGTACAAATGTTACATCATTACCTAACAATTCACCTAAGCGAGTTGCAACAGGTTTCAATGACTTACCGTCTTTATCTGCTTCTTCAGCTACTTTACCTAAGTGAGAGAAGACAATTACTTTCGCACCTTGTTCAACTAAGTATTTTATTGTTGGTAATGCTTCAACAATACGATTATCATTTGTAATATTATTATTTTTCATTGGTACATTAAAGTCAGCACGTACTAATACCTTTTTGCCTTTAACGTCTAAGTCAGTAACAATTTTTTTAACCATTTTATAATCCTCCATTTTTCAAAAAACAAACGAGTATAGCTAGCTATACAATAATTCATTTCTGTGTTATTTATCGAAAGATTGCTCCAATTAACATTTATAAAAATAGAAAGCGGGAAGCGCGTGTGGCTTCCCGCTTTCTGACCTACATAATGATAATAGGATTCGAGCTAAACTTTTTTAAAAATTATAATTTTGCGAAGTATTCTAGTGTACGAACTAACTGTGAAGTGTAAGACATTTCGTTGTCATACCAAGCAACAGTTTTCACTAGTTGTTTACCATCAATATCCATAACTTTTGTTTGTGTAGCATCAAAGATAGAACCATATGTGCTTCCAACAATATCAGAAGAAACGATCATATCTTCATTGTAACTATATGACTCGTCAGCTGCTTTTTTCATTGCTGCATTAACTTCATCAACTGTTACATTTTTGTTTAAAACAGTTACTAATTCAGTAAGTGAACCTGTTGCAACAGGAACACGTTGAGCAGCACCGTCTAATTTACCTTGTAATTCAGGAATAACTAGGCCGATTGCTTTTGCAGCACCAGTTGTGTTTGGTATAATGTTAGCAGCCGCTGCACGTGCACGACGGTAATCGGCTTTAGGGTGTGGTGCGTCTAATGTGTTTTGATCACCAGTGTATGCGTGAATAGTTGTCATTAAACCTTGGACAACACCATATTCATCATTTAATGTTTTAGCCATAGGAGCTAAACAGTTTGTAGTACATGAAGCTGCTGAGATAACTGTTTCGTCACCTTTAAGAATATCGTGGTTTACGTTAAATACAACAGTTGGAACGTCATTACCACCTGGAGCTGAGATTACAACTTTCTTCGCTCCACCTTTAAGGTGTAATTCAGCTTTTTCTTTAGTAGCAAAGAAGCCTGTACATTCTAATACGATTTCTACGCCTAAATCTCCCCATGGTAATTCTTCTGGGTTACGATTTGATAGGATCTTAACATCATTACCATTAACAGTGAAGTGATCACCTTTTACAGCTACTTCACCTTTAAAAGGTCCTTGTGTTGTATCATATTTCAATAAATGAGCTAACATATCAACATCTGTTAAATCGTTGATAGCCACCACTTCAATACCTTCTACTTCTTGGATACGACGAAATGCTAAACGGCCAATACGACCAAAACCATTAATACCTACTTTTACTGTCATCTTGTTTCCTCCTTGTGATTGCTTATATATTTAAAGGGAAAATCCCTTTATCAACTCCATTGCAGCAGCTTCATCCGTAATTAATACATTGCTTTTACCTTGTTTAAAATACGAATAAATTGCTTTCGCTTTTGATTTACCACCTGCAACAGCTATTACACAATTTATTTTAGACAAATCTTCTAATTGCATACCAACTGTTCGAACTTTATGGATTACTTCACCCACATCGTTAAAATAGTAACCAAAAGCCTCACTTACTGCTTTACCCGCTTCAATCTTATGTAAAACATCTTCTGAGGCTTTACGTCTCTTCGCCATCGTTAAAGCATCGCCTATACCATGCATGACAACGTCAGCTTGGCGAATAATTCGCAAAATTTCTTTTACAGAAGGCTCTTCAATGATTGACTGATAAGATTCTTCACTTAATGGATCCGGCACATACAACAATCGATATTCACCTTTTGCCTTTTTAGCCATCTCTGCACAAATTGTATTTGCTTGGTTCTCTACTCTCTCACCAAGTCCACCACGTGCTGGCACAAACATGCAGTTTTTGGCGTATGTAGATGGGCTCATCATTTCTGACACTGCAGCCATTGATGTCCCGCCTGTTACGGCAATGGTTTGATTAACTTGTATGATTGATTGCAAGTAATCGACTGCTGTCTTGCTTAATTCTTGCTTGACCCACTCATGTTCATCACTATCACCAGGTGTAATTATAACATGGTCTAAGTGTAATGTATCCTTAATCTGTTGTTCTATTACACTAAATCCTGAAAGCTCACTCATAAAGTTTGCTAATTGGTGTAGAACATCTTTACCGACTTTCGTAATACACATACCTTTTGGTGTTACGTCAATAAGAACATGTTTGTTCAAAAAATCAATTTCGCTTCGCACAAATCTTTCTTTCATCTCAATATGTTCAGCCAAACTGCGACGCCCAATCGGCTCCATCAATTGAATGTAGTGTAGAATTTTATATCTTCGCTGCATAACATCGAGTAAATCAGGAAATAATTTCTTTTGAAGATCAAGTAATGCTCTCATGATTTAACTCCTTTTCTGATATGGTTAGGGATAAAAACGTCCCTGCTAGCCATATCGCGTCCCGCATACAGCAAAAAAATTCCTTTACAACCATTATTGTAGCAGATATCTTTTCTTTACTCAACTAATTTATAGCTATTTTACAATTAATTCATATCTTTTTTCTTTCACGTGATGCGAAGATCTTTATTGAAATGCGACACTTCGCAATTGTTTGACTTTAGTATTAGGTACGTGGCAATCAAAATGTAGCTCAATTTCATAACTTCGTTTATATTATGTCCCACTTTGCAGTAGGAACTATCTTTCACAGAAAAAGTTCCTCTCCTTAAGAAGAGGAACTAAATACTAATGAGGCATAACTTTTTTCGTCATATCTTTTAGAATGTTTGCGGAATCATGTAGTTGCTTTAACTCCGTTTCATTTAAGTTTAACTCAAGCATTTCTCTAACACCATATTCGTTTACAACTGCAGGCACACCCAGATAGACGTCTTCAATCCCATATTCACCTTGGAATAATGTAGAGACCGTCACAATCGAGTTCTCATTATAAAGTATTGCCTTCGTTAAACGAGCCAAGCCTAAACCAATCCCATAATAGGTAGCACCTTTTCTTTCGATTATATGATAAGCTGCATCTCTAACATTTTCGAAGATTCTTTGCATATCTTTATCTTCTTCAATAGATGCTATTTTACCATATCTCATAAGTGGCACACCTCCAATTTGGACATGACTCCAAACTGGTAATTCTGAATCGCCATGTTCACCCATAATATAAGCGTGCACATTGCGTGAATCAACTTGATAATACTCACTTAGCAAATAGCGAAAGCGTGCTGTATCTAATATAGTTCCTGAACCAATTACTCTTTCTTTCGGCAATCCAGATACCTCAAGTGCAACATGACTTAAAATATCCACTGGATTTGTAGCAACTAACATAATTCCTGTAAATCCACTGTCCATGATATTCGTAACAATGCCTTTCATAATCTTTGCATTCTTTGTTGCTAAGTCCAAACGGGTTTCACCTGGTCCCTGATTTGCACCAGCCGTGATAACCACCATATCTGCATTTTTACATTCTGAATAATTTCCTGCACGAATTTTCATCGGTGAACCAAATGGCATACCATGATTTAAGTCACGCGCTTCCCCTTCAGCACGTTCCATGTTTAAATCAATTAAGACAAGTTCATTTACAATACCTTGATTTAACAATGCAAATGCATAACTCGCCCCTACAAATCCAGTTCCGATAATAACGACTTTCCTAGTTTTTGATTGACCTATTGTCATTTTCATCCCTCCTTACTACCTATTCTATCATTTCTTTCTATATATTACCTTATCCTTTACGGTTATAAGTTATGTTGTCTTTTTGTATACAAAAAAACACACATATTATATATATATGTGCGTGTTTATAGACAGAACTTTACTATTTATTGCAATCTTAACAGTTGCGTCGCTTTTCGGTATGGTATCGATATATTTAAAAGGTAAGCAAAATATCCTACAAGTAAAATATTTGCAGCATACTGCCATATAACCGAAAATGCATAGATATCCTGTAAGGCATCTGTTTCCCAAAAAATAAGTAGTGAAATTAATACCCAATACATGTACTTCATCCACACACCCCCATGTTAGTTGTTCAAATAAATAAAAATTTACATAAACTTTATATTGTAACTACATTATTATATACGATATTGATCAAAATAAAAATGAAAAGTTTAAATACTTTTATCCGCACACGAAATTTAGCATGATGTAGCTGTTAATTGGTCAAAACTTTTTATTTGTCGTTCCATTTCTTCTAACCTACGATTTGTTGCAGCAACAATCGTAACCAATTGTGCAATTGTTTGTTCTTGTTGCCTTAATTTTACTGCTAATTCGTTATAAGCAAGCTTATCAATTTGCATGGTTAGTAGGCTCCTTTCAAGGATATTGCTTTATTTATACTTTCTTTTTTTGAAGAAAGCAAATAGCCAAAACGCCACATTGTAAAACATTTAAATAGCAGGTTTATGATTTATAATGTGGTGTTTTCTGTAAAGAAGCTATTCATCATCTATCAAAAATGAATTTCGGGTAAATTTAAAAAATGAGCGCTAAATAATAGTAGACGCTCATCTTTTACAACAATTATATATTCTCTTGTTTTAAACCATCTATAATATTTTCTTTCTTTACTTTACTTATGGCATATAACATCGCTGACCCTACGATAATAAAAATCGCCACTGTTACAATTACAATATCCAGCCATGGTAGCGTAAATTCGTACTCGAATGATTGTTGTGTTGACCTATGAATCAAGAACATTATTGCTACGCTAATAGGTAATCCATATAACAAAGCCTTGATCCCATAAAATATACTTTCAAAATGAATCATCTTATTAAAACCCTTTGGCGTCATACCAACTGATTTCATCATAGCGAATTCACGCTTACGAAGTGAAATGCTTGTTGAGATCGTATTAAAGATATTCGCAATTGAGATTAAAGAAATCAAACTAATAAAGCCATAGATGAAAACAGACAGCAGTAAAATCATCTGTTTGTTTTGTTGCTGGGACTGGTAAACATTATACACATACAAATCTGATCCAACTTCCTCTATTGCTGCTTGTGTCGCTATTGGATCAGAGCTATTGATAAAGACCGATTGTGATACTGCATCATTTTCTATTTGTTCCCCAATTAGATAATCTATCATGTCCTTTGGAACAATCATAGATAAGACACCATTCCCAACTAAACTGACTCCCATCGGCAGCTCTTCCGTTATCGCGCCAATCTTAACGCCCTTAATAAATTCTTCTTCTTCTGTTTCATAGTCCATCTGATGTAGATCGATTGTTTCTCCTATTTCTGTATTTATTGCATCCGCTTCTATGATTTTACCTGTGTTAATTTCCTGATAGATAATTTTATTAACGACAATCGCTGTTGGGTTAGCCGTATCTGTGAACTCTTCTATCTCACCACCTATTTTTTCTAGATAGGATTGAAAGGTCTTTTCATCAAGTCCTTTTAACTCAATATTATAAGGGTATTTCCCGTCCTTAAGGATACTGTTATTCTCATCCACTTCTTTTTGCAATATTTCAGGGAGGGCTGACTGATCAATCCAAGCATTTAGATATAATTCTTTAATTGAACTAGATTCTGTTACATAATCAAGACCAGTTAATAAAGCTATCTTCTCTTCATCGAGATTCCCACCACCCACTGTAATATCGTAATTGATAGAATCTTGTGATAGTTCAACTGATTTTTCTAAATTTGTTGTGAAAAAAGAAACAGATAAAAATAGTACAATACTTATCACTAATGAAAACACGGTAGCTTGATATCTTCTTTTGTTTCTTTTTAAGTTTTTTAATCCTATTTCCGCTTCAACACCAAATATTTTACGGACAATTTTTGGTGTTTTGACAGCCTTTTTAGACAATTTGACATCTTGCGCTTGTCTAATTGCATCAATTGCTGAAATTTTCGACGCTTTTCTAGCTGGTAGATAAGTTGAAATGAAGATGGTTAGGATCGATACACCCACCGCGACTAATAACGAACTTGGAGTCACAACAACCTGGAGTTTTCCAGAAACATTCAATGCACCTTCAAGAAATGTATTTATGAAAGCGAACGTAACCATCATTCCAACAAGACCGGCAAAAATACCAAGTGGAATACTAATTAATCCGATTACCGCACCTTCAAAAAATACCGAGTTTCTCTTTTGTTTTTTTGTAGCTCCTACACTTGATAACATTCCTAGGTGTCTTGATCGTTCTGAAACACTTATAGCGAATGCATTATAAATTAAGGAAACAGAACCAACGATAATAACTGCCATGATAATCCCCACTAAAGAATATAATGTGAGTTGTAAATTATCATCATTTGATAAACCATAGTACCGGAGCAATTCAGTATTATAGTTAATATTTTTAATATTATTTTGATCTGCTACCTCTTGGGCATGGTCATAAATAGATCGATTGACCTTATTTAAAACGACAACACCATTAACTGCAGATGAACTTGTTAATTCACTTTCTTCTAGATAGCTAATCATCGTATAACCTGGCGACCAAGTTGACTCCCATGTTGGCCGTTCGATCAAACCAACAATCGTATACGTTTCACTAGTCTTATTCTCTATTGTCTCCCTTACACCCTCTTCTAATCCATCTTGAAGGGGATCAATTTGCGTCAGTTTTTTTTCTTCATCACCATAATATCGATCGCCAACCTCAAGTGTTAGCTGTTCACCTATCTCATAAGAGACAGAAGTATTGTTGAGAATTTCTTCTGATAAAACAATTTCATTCTTCGCTTTCGGTAGACGCCCTTCACTTAATTCGATCGGAAAATTAGTCAAACCCTTTTCATTATATTGTTTAATAAATAGATACGGTTTGTTTTTATTTTCTGAACCTTCTAATTTTGCATAGCCACGATCATCTGAAATAATTAGTTCTTTTGTTGCGTCATCTTCTTTAATTGCCTCTATTTGTGCTAGGTTTACATCTTTATATTGAACATGCCATTCGCCCTCTGTTACAATTGCTTGTCTTTTCATTAAGTCCATAAAAGACACACCCAGCGTGGCAACAGCAGTCAGCATTGCTACTGAGATAATTACACCAAAAATCGTCACAAGTGTTCTACGCTTATTCTGCTTTAAATGTCTTAGTGTCAGTTTGTTGATGATGTTCATAAACGAACCACCTCGTCCTTAGCGATCCTGCCATCTTCTATTGATATAACTCGATCAGCCTGAGCGGCAATTCGTTCATCATGGGTAATCACAATCAGTGTTTGATTATATGTTTTATTAAACATCTTCAAGAGTTCCATTATTTCGTTACTATTCTTACTATCTAAATTCCCTGTAGGTTCATCAGCCAGAATAATCGCGGGGTTGTTAATTAGAGCGCGTCCAATTGATACCCGTTGTTGCTGTCCACCTGAAAGTTGATTTGGCAAATGGTCTAACCGATCGTTTAACCCTAAACTAGTGACGATATTATTGAGTTGCTTATCGTCTACCTTTTGCCCATCTAATAGAAGTGGTAAGGTAATATTCTCTTGTACAGTTAAAATAGGAATTAGATTATAAAATTGATAGATTAAGCCAATTTGACGCCGTCTAAAAATTGCTAACTGCGTTTCATCTAAATCATAAATATCCGTGTTATCAACAAATATTTTGCCACTTGATGGTCTATCAACACCACCCAACAGATGTAATAACGTTGACTTTCCAGAACCAGACGGGCCAATGATCACGACGAATTCACCTTTTTCAACAGAAAAAGTAACGTCATCCAGTGCTTTAACAGCTGTATCACCTTTACCATATACTTTAGAAAGATTTTTTATTTGTAAGCTATTCATTATTTAACCTCCATAATTTTTATCCTACATATAGAATATCTAACTAAAGTGACGCTAAAGTGACTTAAAAAGTGACAGTTTAGTCACCTAACGTTAATTAATGCAGATCAGATTACTTGTTTATAAAATTTAATTTGAAAACGCGTTCCTTTTCCTGTATCACTAAAAACCTGAATATCACCGTGTTGCTTGGTGATTATACTATAAGCCATTGCAAGACCAATGCCGACACTATCCTCACTAGCGTTTTTACCTTTATAAAATCGTTTAAAAATGTATGGAAGATCTTCTTTTGCAATACCCTTTCCGTCATCTTCTATCATTATTTCTGTGTATAGTGGATTCTCTAAATAATTAATTTTAATCGTCCCACCACTTCCACTATGCTCAACACAGTTCTTTAAAATATTTATAAGTGCTTCTGAGGTCCAGTTAAAGTCACCAATTAATAATACCGATTCATCTTTATCTAACTTGATCGTTTGTTGCTTTATGTCCATTGGAATCAGCACAGGTTCCAAAGCCTTTTGAATTAATTGAAATACTGGGAATGTTTCTTGTTTAAACACGACCGTTCCTGCATCAATTTTTGATAGCTTTAACAAGGTAGACACAAGCCAGTCCATTCTTTCTAATTGGACACGAATATTCCGTGTGAACTCCACTCTTTTTAATCCATTAAGTTCCTGATCACTTAATAAATCAGCCATCAACATCATTGATGTTAGTGGTGTTTTAAGTTGATGCGAAATATCAGAAATCGCATTGGTTAATTTAATTTTATCTTCTTTCAAAAGGGAACCTTGTTCAGACAGCATTAAGGTTACCTTGTAAATATCGCTTTTTAATATACTTAGTTCACCTTCATAATTATCTCGCACATCCAGACTATATTCTCCATTTGTAATACGTCTTAAATAACTGGAAAGCTTCTCAATTTCTTGATAACGCCATTTAGTGAAAAATAGACTGCAACTTATAAATAAAACAGACACTATAACAATAAATAGGACACCTTCAAAAGATAACATGACTGTTGCTAATCCTATAGCTAGGATACTTATTGCAGAGATGGCAATTAAAAAATAGCGTATCTCTTTATTTCGCAACATATTAATCACCGACCTTATAGCCCATACCACGAATGGTTTTAATGAGTGAGGGCCTTTGTGGATCATCTTCTAGTTTTTCTCTAAGTCGTTTAATATAGACTGTTAAGGTATTGTCATTAACAAAATCTCCAGCAACATCCCAAATCCGCTCTAGCAGTTGGCTTCTCGTTAATACCTGTCCAATATGATTTGCAAAGATTAAAAATAGTCGATATTCTAATGCGGTTACAAATACTTCCTCCCCATTCTTAAACACTTTACCTTCTAACGTGTTTATCTGAATGTTCTCGACCATGATAACCGGATTGGATTTAGTTTGTGCTTGCTTCTGATGACGACGCAATACTGACTTAATACGTGATAATAACTCTCTAATACGGAATGGCTTTATAATATAATCATCCGCACCCATATCAAGTCCCATTACAACATTCACCTCATCATCAAATGCCGTCAGAAAGATAACTGGTTTATCAGAGCGCTTTTTGACCAATTCACATAATTCATATCCACTACCATCTGGTAAAGATAAATCAAACAAACATAAATCTATCTCACCTAATTGTTTATCAATTACTTTTTTAGCTCGCGCTACATCCTGACAAAGAATGGTATGATAACCATCTTGTTGTAACGTATATTCTAGAGCTGAAGCAATTGTTTTATCATCTTCCACCATTAAAATTTTCACCTATCTCACCATATCCTCTCCAATAAATTCTCCAGACATGTTCATGTCCTTTAATCATATGGATAGTCATGCAGTTCGTCAAAGTTTATTTTTATATTATGAAATATCAATAAAAAAACATTCCTCATTAAGAAGAATGCTTTTTCTGATCCGTTATTGTCGTTTTTTAGTCTTTTTATTATTTTGCTTTTCCATCGGTGTTAGTGGTTCATTAGCAAATTCATGATCGAATTCTGTAGGCATTGTACCTCTAATTGCCTGTTCATCACTAACGCCCTTTTTTTCTATATTCTTTTTTACCATCGCAAATCACCTCCATAGGTTATTTTGCTAGCAAAAAGATTTATTATTACTACCAATTTATAGATAAAGTCTATGACGCACGATATCTTAATGCCAAACCTTTCAGAAAATTCCTGGCATATCTATCACCACATTCTTTATAATTCCGATGGCCCTCTTTTCGCAAAACTGCGCTCAATTCACTTTTTGATAAATTCACATCTACATCATCCAGAATATCAAGTATGTCTTCACTTGTAAGTGAAAGTGCAATTTTAACTTTCTTAAGCAAGATATTGTTAACACTTCGATCATTCAGATTCTGTTTCTGAGGCTCAGCAGATTTTGAATTCTGTCTTCCTCTCTTGAATATAATAAATCCATCTAAAAAGGAATCTAACATATTGTTATCACATTCTTCAACGTATTTATTCTCTCCAAACTCATCGGTTTCTGTCTCCGTACTTTTTAGTTTGGTCAACATTTTTTGCAGGTTTTCTTTTGTTGTGTTAAATCCACCCAATCCAAATATCTCAACCATATCAGTATCTTTTATATCTAGCGCATATCTTAGTCTTATTAATATATCGTTGTTATTCATCGTTAGCCTCCAATAGCTTTTCCTATTTCACAGATTAATTATTAGTATAATGCTTTCAACTATATAATGCATTAATTTCTATTCTGTTGCAAAAAAGGCTGCATCAATGGTTTATTTTTTAAAAGTGATGGTACGTCTTTTCTAACTTTTTCTTTTGATTTCCGTTTTCACTTTCCCTATTTCCGAATTCAAAGAATTTCACTTTCTTAATTCCGACAAAATTAAATAGAGCTTTTTTCATCAGAATCTTATGTGCATTATTCAACCATAACAATGGATAATAAGCTGGACCTTTCATAGTCGACACACTTACAACAGACTTTCCTTTCAAAAGACCTTTTGGGATGGGGCCCTATCTTATCTATATAAGCAAAATTTGATGCAAATAGTTGGTCTATATAACCCATTAGCATTGCGGGAGGCGGGGAAAATAAAATAGTTACATGGATTTAATTAGATTTGGTAGAATTTGGGGTTAGGAGTGAGCAATTATCAAAAGGAGAAACATGTGAGAGTATTTATACTACCTAATTTTGTTGCATTAGCTTGTGAGGTTATACGAAGTCTTTTTAATATTACTGATAACACTATCAGTGGAAGTTACATTGATAAGGATAGGCATAAAGTAGACTAGTCGATAGACATGGTTGTACGTTTAAATATCGAATTCTTCTTATTCATTTTATTCTAGTCAGTTTCATTCACCTCTCCTGCGCTATTATTGACCATCTGTCCTTTAAATCCCTGTAGCGCTTTTAACAACCTTTTATCTGATAAATTACTATAATAAAAATAGGATTTTGCTGTATGTTTTGATAATAGAAGACAGATAGCTTCCCTCTCTTGCTTATTCACGTCATCACCTTCCTATTACAGATTTACGGTAACCGCTTTGTTATAATATGAAATCTATTCTTTTCTGTTATTTTATAGGTTACGTTTAGTGTGATACTAGTCATTTATCTTTCCTAACTCTACCTATTTAAAATTTTAACACATATACAAAAAAAGGAATCCTTTTTTATTGGAATCCTTTAATATATCACGCTTAAAATTAATTTGTTTGAACATCGGACTTATTTATATAACCAGTATTTGCCTTACCATTCACATATACAATTGCTTGATACCAACTAGGAGTATGCGTATTATATAGTAACGTACTACCTTGGGCATAGGACTTCAAAACACTGGAACCTGTAGCTGCTAATGTATAAACGTTGGTTCTGTTTTTTAATCCTATACCACGAAGCGCTTCCGGATTATCTGTTATTCCTTCTACATCCGTTTTATTTATATATCCACTAGTTGCCTTACCATTCATATATACAATTGCTTGGTACCAGTTACTAGAGAATGTTTGATACAACAATGTTTTTCCTTGGGCATAAGACTTTAATACTTTCGAGCCTGTAGAAGCTAGCGTATAAACATTGGTTTTATTTTTCATTCCTATACCACGAAGCGCTTCCGGATTATCTGTTATTCCTTCTACATCCGTTTTATTTATATATCCACTAGTTGCCTTACCATTCATATATACAATTGCTTGGTACCAGTCACTAGAGAATGTTTGATACAACAATGTTTTTCCTTGGGCATAAGACTTTAATACTTTCGAGCCTGTAGAAGCTAGCGTATAAACATTGGTTTTATTTTTCATTCCTATGCCACGAAGCGCTTCCGGATTATCTGATATTCCTTCTACATCCGATTTATTTATATATCCACTAGTTGCTTTCCCATTTATAAACACTGTTGCTTGGTACCAGTCGCCAGAAAATGTTTGATACAACAATGTTTTTCCTTGGGCATAAGACTTTAACACTTTCGAGCCTGTAGAAGCTAGCGTATAAACATTAGTTTTACTTTTAAGCCCTATACCTCGAAGTGATTCTGGATTATCTGTTATTCCTTCTACATCCGCTTTATTTATATATCCACTAGTTGCTTTTCCATTTATATATACAACAGCTTGATACCATTCGCTAGAAAATGTTTGATACAATAATGTTTTTCCTTGGGCATATGACTTTAACACTTCTGACCCTGTAGATGCTGAAGCATACACATTGGTTCTATTTTTTAATCCTACACCTTTTAGTGAAATAGTTCCTGTATTAATATCTTCTACATCACTTGTTTTAAAATATCCTGTTGTAGCTTTGCCATCTATATATACAATAGCTTCATTCCAGTCATTTGAAAAAGACTTATATTTAACTGATTTCCCTTTGGAATAAGTTTTCAACTGATTTCCATAACTATCATACACATACGTTGGACTTTTTAATGTTACCCCTGAAAGATTTTCCTGTAATTCAACTTGCTCATTAGGTGCTTGTGTTAATCCATATCCATAGGCATTATCTCTTCCGTTATCACCTAAATCAATACTATTTTCTTGAAGTTTAGAACGTAATTGATGCGCAGCTAATGTTTCATTCTGTTGTTTTAATAACGCTAAATTTCCAGCAACAAATGGTACAGCTGCCGATGTTCCATCCATAAGTCCATAAGCGTTTTTTAACCCTGTACTCATAATACTAACCCCAGGCGCTGCAATTTCAACTGTAGAGCCTGTTGCAGAGAAACTAGCTCTTTGATCGTTTTTATCAGTTGCTGCAACAGCTATTACAGAATCATATTTAGCAGGATAGGTAACCGCATCTCCAGAACCATCACCTAAACCATCATTTCCAGCTGAAGCAACAACAAGAATATCATTTTGATACGCATTATTTACCGCTTCCTCTAAAATAAAGGAATCACTAGTAGCTCCTAAACTCATGTTTATAATATCCATCTGATTCTCCATTGACCAATCAATAGCAGCTAGTATATCAGACAAATAAGCATCTCCCGCTTTATCCGCCACCTTTACAGCATATATACTTGATTCAGGCGCTACTCCAACAGTACCAATATTATTATTCTTTGCCCCTATAATTCCAGCAACAAAGGTACCGTGACCATTGTCATCAGCATATGAAGATGTATAGCTTGTTAGAGATATCCCACCAGCAATAGTTAAGTCCTCATGCACAGAAATACCAGTATCTAATATAGCAATTTTAACGCCTTTTCCATTGAGATTCGTTAACCAAGCTTTTGGAGAGTTTACACGTTCTATTCCCCAATCAACTGTTTGACCTTTTATCTCAAAAGTAATATCTTTCTCCACAGCTATAACATTAGGATTATTCTCTATTTCTCCCATTTCATTAGTAGGAACCGTTGCAGCTACTGCTGGTACATTTTCAATTTCTCTACTAATCTCACCCGTAGCATTTTCTATTACTTCTTCATTTATATCATCTTTAAATAAAACGATTACTTTTTCTGATTCTTCTTCAGCACTTATCACTATAGGAAAAAGTAGACATACAGTAGCAATAAGAATAAGTTTAATAGATTGTGTTATCATCTCGTGAAACTTCCCCTCTGTTATTAACCTTATATTATGAATATACTATAGTAATCGGATTGCAATTTAAATAATGTAGTAGAATGACTAAAATTGTCTGATCATAATTACAAACAAAAAAATAGCAAGGACTCCCAACTAGCGGAACCCTTGCTATTACTGTGTTTACGTTAGTGCGCTCGGAGGGATTTGAACCCCCGACCCTTGGTACCGGAAACCAATATGGCACATATTAAAGCATATCAGAGTTTTCTAATCTTTAGTGTTATCAAGGTAAAACACTATAAAGCTTATCATGATTTATCATAATTTTATTACGTTCGCGTTTGCAATTTGGTTTGCAATTTATGAGGACAGTCAACCGACTGTCTTTTTTTATTTATCATTAGATTAATTTTCTATTCTATCCAATAAATTAGTTTGCATTTCTTTATACTAGACACATATAATAAGAACGAACGTTCTTTATAAAGGAGTGTAAAAATGAAGCCAAATAAACTAACACCTGGATCTAATCTTATGTGGGAATCAAGTCGTATGATGTTACCTGAACACGTTGCTGTTTTGAGAGCTGGGCAAGAAGAAATGAACGATGTAGAGAAACCTATTATAGGGGAAGATAAATTAGAAGAAATGCAACGAGTGATTCAGGAAGCCATGGAATTTAGTCTAAAAGTAGATATACTCTATTATGAAAAAAAACGGATTAATACAATAGAAGGTTTTATTATCAAGCTACTTGATCGTAATCGAATTGAAGTTGATGTTGCGGACGGTTTAGAGTTCTTAAACATTCAGGATATAGTTGATATTTCCTTACAGTAAAAGCCATACCACATTGGTAAGGCTTTTTAGGCTAATGACGGAATATTAAAGTGTTTTTCATTTTTAATAAAGCCAGTAAATAATTTTAACAAGTAACATCAACATATCAACTTTATTAAATAAGAAAATAATAAAACTTACAATTATTAATACGTTAATTATTATTAAAAAATATAATAATTTTTTTAATGTGGATTTTAATTCTTCGTAAGGAGCATCTAAATAAGTAAACTTCAATTTTTTTATTTCTTTCCCTTGTATCAAGGCAACTTCATTTATAAAATGTTCAAATTGTTTTTTCGTTAGTTTGTATCTTTTTTCAGAGGAATTACTCATTAGGTAATAGTACACTAAAGAAAAAACAACAAAAATTATTAAAATTGATGCAAAGTAGGTTAAAGTTATATCAGCCATAGTTCTATACAATGTTGTTACAAAAATTATAATTATGGAAAGTAGCGATGCAACTATGGAAGTATTTATTTTATCAGTTTGCTCATATATAACTTTTGAAACATTCATTGCCTCTTTTAAAAGCTGGTCTTTTGTCCTAAAAAAATCTTTAATGTTATCTTCAATATAATGATCGTAATAATGATTTATAGTCTTTCTTATGTCAGGTAATTTTTGATCTAAAGCCGTTATATCCTCTTTATTCAATATATACAATGAGAATACCTTTTTTATAATAATATACTTTTCCGTATATTTCTGAACTGATACTAAGAAACTAAATATTTTAATAAAGTCTTGATAATTGTCAGTTTGGAAATCATTATCAATTAATATTGATATACTTTTTTCTCCTCTTAATATAAACAAACTATCTTCTTTTTTGTCGGAGAGAGAATCAAGCATCGTATTGTAAAAATACATCTTTACTGACTTTACAAAAGGGGTTTCGTCATAGCTTACTTCTTTAATTAGAAATGAATAAGGATTAAAATAATAACTATGATTAGATTTTTTGTTATTAGATAAGTAAAAATTAATATTTTCATCAATAATCGAATCTATAGAAATCTTCTTTATTTTTGACAAATTGGTTTCTTTATTCAACGAAATAAAAACTAAAGTATCAGTTTCAATAAATTCATTAGAAGGTATTCCTATGTTGATTTTATTACCATTTTTACTTTTACCTATTGTCTCAATGGATTTAAGAGCTGATCTGAAATCAAAGAAATAATAATCTAATTCACCTATATCATCAACAAAAAAATTTTTTTCAAGAAGAATTGAAATGCTTTCAATATCATTAATCTCTCGTTCTCCATTTATTAAATCATCAATAATTACATCGCAATCATCAGGGAATGGATTGCACAAAACCTCGAAATTTTTAACTAAACCGCTTAATTTTCTTAAAAGTTCTAAGCTAATATCTTTTTTCATTTCAATATTAACGTCAGTTAATGAATCATTAACCTGTCCTTCATTACCCACTTCAAAAAGGATTGCTTGAAATTCTTCATAAGCATCTAATATTTTTACGATAGACATTTAAGGCAATCCCCCTTTTTTACTTTAGATCCTTTCGAAATTCAAAGCTTTATCAATTTTAATTAACGTATCTCCTTTTTCATCAACATTTACATCTACTTTAGCTTTAATACCTTTATTATATCTAAAATACAATTGATTTTTATCACTTTTGAAGACTATGATATTGTCTTTTCTCTCTATTTTAAATGCTGTTTGATGGTCTGGATACTTTATTAAATAATTTTCCACAAAATCTTTTGACATACTATTTATGTATAATTCCCTATCTTCTTGTTCAATTGGCACATAATCACTTATAATATTTTTTATAGCTACATTCATTTCTATATGCGAACCATTTGAAAACTCTCTATCAATAGATTGATGTATTTTGTTAATATCTACCTCGGGAAAGGCCTCTGCTATTTTATTCTTTGCTTCAATTATTAAGTGTCTAGTCATGATCTTATCATTAAGAATTTCCTCTGCCTGCAAAAATTTATTAATGAAAAATCTAGCTGGTTCTCCTTCTTTCTGTTGCTTATCCATAACAAACAAATCAGCTTCTAAGTTCTCACTCTTATTATACCTTATGATTGCACACTTATGTACCCGTTCATTCGAATCGGGCAACATGTTTTCTAATACTTTTACAGTTAGAGTAGTCGTATCGATTTGAACACCCTGTTTAGGATCTAACTTTATAAGAAAAATGCATTCTTCATCATCACC
This sequence comes from Paraliobacillus sediminis, assembly GCF_003426055.1. Classification (NCBI taxonomy): domain Bacteria; kingdom Bacillati; phylum Bacillota; class Bacilli; order Caryophanales; family Bacillaceae; genus Paraliobacillus; species Paraliobacillus sediminis. The sequence continues at coordinate 1,159,689 of NZ_QJSI01000001.1, read as the reverse complement.
CACCTTTACTTCAAACACAAAAAATGTTCCACTACTGGTTGAAGATGAATCGTCCATAAGTTTAAATAAATTAATTGTTAATTCCTTAGATAACTGTAAGAAAGCATCATTGGTATCTGTCTCAGCAAACCTTTCAATTTTAGTCTTAACAGTTGCATCTTTATCAAAAAAGTGGCAAGCCTTTGTATATTTTCCGTGTCTAGTATCGGAATAATGAGTTCTAAAGAAGCTATCTATAACCTCACTGCCTTCACCTAGCGGGAATAGTTCTTTGGAATACTGTGCATTAGGAGCATCTAAGTCTATTACATTAATAGCCATTCTCCTTATTCTCATATCTGTTACTGTTGGCATAAAAAATCCTCCTCTAATTACTTATATATAACATATTCAATATTGCAAGACTATTTACCTGCATTTTTTCATTTTTTCGACAAAAAAAGCCCTACCCGAATTGGTAAGGCTTTTTTCTTTAGGGCATCGGAACATCATAAACACCAGTGTTAATTGTTTCTAATTTTTCTTGAATAAAACTTTTTAATCCAGGAATGTCTAACTCTTTAACTTCATCTTCGTAATAAATATATGTAAAATCATCTTCGATGTCATGTACTTTAATAATTCGTTTGCCTACTTCTTCGTCAAATTCTGTGCTTAGTAATTCATATCTCATTATTATCACCTCACTTTTTTCAAGATTAGCATGAATTTGGTGAAAAATATCGTTTTATACATATATTGACACGTAATGTTCATATTTGTGTAGCCAAAGAGTCTTATTAAATACAAAAAGAAAATTATTAAAAGAAAAGGAGCGATTAGAAAATGAGCGATCAAAACGATAATAAAGGAACATCTACATCACAATTGAAGGCATCAAGAAATTGGGAACAAAAGAATCGTAAAAAAACCACAATAGATAATTATAAAAGATCTGCAAGATCATTCATTAGAAATCACGCAGAACAAGAAGATTTAGAGGAATTAAAAAGGCTTATAATTGAAAGAGAAAAATCGTTGAAGGAATTGGAATGATTATTAAATCAAAATTATATGGAATGAGTTAGAATGATATAATTTCATATATACTTGCCGATTATAAAAAACTAATAAATTAAGCCCCCACAAAGCGTGAGGGCTTTTATTTTTATCACAATTGTTCAAGTAGTTTTTTTAACTAGTAAGTATATAACTAAAACAAGCCAAATAGGAATCCAAATAAGAGGATTACTAACAAGTACCATTGCTGTTACCCCTATTATAATTACTATTGATTCTCTTTTTCTCTGTAATTTTTTTTGTGAAGCAATAAATGCAATAAGCAGAATTGCGATTATAAAAACTACTATATTAAATGTTAAATTTTCCAAAAAAACATCTCCTTAAATATACAATTTTTGAGAATTATATGGTAATATACTTATTATACTAAATAAATTTCATAGGAGGAATCGTTTTGAAGAAAAAAGTTTTAAAATTTTTTACAGGTCTTATTTGCGCAACTTTAATTGTAGCATCTGTCGGACCATCAGTAGCAGAAGCAAAAAGTGGTGTTGTTCAAAGTAATGAGCAGGAAGAAATTTTAGAAAACGAACTTCAGGATATTGATGCAAGTCTAGATATATTAACTTTAATTGAAGATCTTCCTGAAGAGATCGCTGAAAATGGTATTAATGAAAGTGTGATTTGGTTAAATGATAATAAAGGTGAGACTTTTGCAAATCAGGAATTTGTTGCTAATGGAGAATACTTAGAATTAAAGGACGTTACTAATAAAAACCTTATACAAATGGCAAGTGTTGGTGGATGTGTATGGGGGATTGCAAAAGCAATTGCAATGAACGCTCTACCTTGGAGTAAGATATTGAAAATTAAAAAGGCCGTCAAAATAATGGGTGGCACTAAAGTTGTAGCAAAAACTGTTATAAATGCGTATAAACACCAAAGGAATTTAGGTTATGGAAGAGCAAAGGCTATTAAAAGGGCTATGAACGTAACCAAAAGAGCAGTTCCAGGTGAGTATGTAAAACATTGGGTTGAATTATTTAGTTTAGGCGTTGTTAAAAAACAATGTTTTTAATTTAATAAAATAATAGATTGCTAGAGTTATATCTTTTATTTTAAGTCCCCAATTTTGGGGACTTATTTTATTATAGTTTACCTTTATTTAATCTACGTTGTAATTCTTTAATCATAGCCGATGGATCGCTGATAACTTTATCGTAAGTGGTGCCTAAATACTTTTGTAGCTTACCAACTGTATTAGGTCCTAACAACCCATCTTGTTTTGCTCCGATTAACTCTTGCAACGCTTTTACAACTAGGCTGCCTTTTTTACCAGCACCAAACTTAATACCACTAACAAATGCATCTGTAGCTTGATTGTGCACTTGATCGCTAATATAGCTATCTGCTGTCGTGCCTAACTCTAATTGTAATGATTTAATCGTATTCTTGCCTGGTACTCCATCAACTTTTAAATTAGCTTTTTTATTGCTATCAGGAGTATTACTTGATTTAGATTTAAGGTTCGGTTTCTTTCCTGCTTGTAATTGTGATAACGATAAACCACCAGTCATTTCAAGATGCGGATAGTCTCTGAAACTTGTCCAATCTCCACCCCACGCAAAACCTAATGATTTGGCGATTGCAGCTGCACGTTTCCATTTAGAGTTTACATCCCAAATAGCATCTTCGCCATCATCGCTTACAAGAAAATAATCAACAGCCAACCCGTAATTATGCTTAGATTGACCTGCTTTAGCATTAGTTATGATGTTACCGCTAGTTGTACGCCCTTGATTGTATAAATCTGTCTGACTATCGTTACTGCGATATCCCTCTGAAATCTGTACATAAATACCCTCTCTGTAAGCAAGTTTAATTAATTCTAGTGCTGCAGCTGTAACAACTGCGTGTGAATCACCAATATTTTTAATCGATCGATCTAACAAAGTTTGTAATGATACTTTCATTATAAATCTCTCCCTTTAATTAAATTAAAAAGGACACCTATTCGGCATCCTTCGTGTTTCCTTCTCTTTTGTTTACTGCTAATTCAAACAATCCTGTTCCTGCTAGCCCTGCAAAACCACCTGCCCATAGGCGCATGATTAGATCAAGATCACTAAACGGATAAGCTACTGCACCAATTGCAATACCTACAACGAAACTTACTGCAGGTACAATGTTTTTTGGTAAGTTGACTGTTTTTTTAACCAATTCAACTAGCGCTGTTACGATTGGCAATAATACTGTAGCGAAAATTAATACCTGTTCCAACTCCTTCACCTCCTTTCAATATATGTATTGTAAAAGTAGCTTGACTGATTGGATTCACAAACTATTAGACAAACTGAAATTTCACACACAAATAAAAAATCAGCCCTTCTCTGGACTGATTTTGTCAATTCTCTTATGTGCTTGTTTGCTCGATTCTTCTACCCTAGTTACTCGCTCAGATAAATGGTTAATTTGCTTTTCATTTGCTTTTAAATCAATTCTTATATCATCTACACCTTTTCGGATATAATCTAATCCCGCTTTAACCTCAGCGTTTTCTTTCGTATCGCTTTTTGTTAAATTTGTTTTCTTTGATTGATAAGTAAGATAAGCGATAATAACACTTAATATTGCTATAAGAGCAGATCCGATTGATATTAAGGTACCTAGTTCCACTGTCATTCTCCCCCCTCTGTTCTTTTATTTTTTGGTAAATAAAAAGCACCTCACTTGAGATGCTAAACTTTAAACCAATCTCTTATTTCTTTTAGTCCCTTATACGTCTTCATAAGTGCTGAATTGTCAGTCAAGTATTCTTCACCTTTTATGGTTAGTTTGACTGAATTAACATCAACGCTTGGGCCCATATAATAGTCGACTTCCCTTATTAATCCTTCGCTTTCCAAGCTTTCAAATATCTTTACAAATTCATCAGCACTAATCTCTAAATCCTCATGCGAAAAGTTTTTGTTTCCTTTTTCAAGTTCTTTCAAGACAGCTAATCTCATTTTTTTGTTACTCATTTGATTACCGCCTCCTCTTATTCCTAATTCGACAAAAGGAAGGAAATTCCTGCATAAAAAATACGCCTATTCGGCGCTAACTTCTTTCATTGGATCGGTACTCTTATCTTTTTCAGTTGGTTGCTTCATCAATTTTCGTAATGCGAGATTTTCTGCTTGTAAAAGAGCATTCTCTCTAGATAATTCCCCTACATTTCTAGTTAGGCTGTCGATAACGTCTTTTAAGTCAATTTGTATTTCTTCATTCATTTTTTCAATTCCTCTCTGCATATACTCATATAGCTTCTACTAGATCATTAACTAATTGTTTTAATTCTTTTATTTCGGCACGATGCTCCTGTGTGATCTTCCATAAAACAGAAGTGATTGAATAAGTATCAACACCATCTTCATCACGTAATTCTTGTGGTACTTCTTCATTCATCATACCGATTTTTGGTTTGTCGTAGATGCCAGCATCTACGTTTGTTTTAATATGGTATCTGTATATTTCTGTGTTATCTATTAACATATGTGCATCATAAAGAGAAAAACCAGTAATATTGTCCTTGTATTCTCTTGATGATGAAGTAGGGTGTGAACTAGCACGAACTGGTTTATAACTACTATAAGTTCCTGGTGCTACCACACGTAACTCATCATTACTACGTGCATACACTTGATTTGTAAGTGATTCTAGCATTGCACTCTTTCCTGATTGAAATAAGGTATCATTATTACCACTAACATAATTTTTTGCACGTATATCTTTATAGTTAGAACCACTCATCCAATCTGTAACCCTTACTTCTGTGTTTCCTGTTTGTAGATATACGTAGTGGTTCTGACTTGCTAAAGCAACATAACCACTTCTAGCCTCAATTCTATAATCTCCACTATTATTTCTAAATACAGTAGAATGCACGACTACATCACCTTTAGCATCTAAAGATAAGTCATTTCCACTACTATAAATGGAACCAGTAACACCATCTCCATCATACCAATCATCAAATCCAATTGCCCCCGTGCCTATGAATGTACCGCCACTCTTCGTACTACCACTATTCATATAATGCTCAACAGCAACACCAAACTTGCTTATCTCAGTTTGACCATATACCGAAAGATTGGTTTCACCCGATTTCATTGTGATACGACCATCATCTATATGAAATACACCTTTCTGGTTTTTCTTTGCCCACGCACTATAATAAATCCCTTCAGAATGTATCATGTTATTTTCTACTGTCGTGTAATTGTTGCTATCTATACTCGATTTGAACACTGCCCGTATTGCTGATAGGGATGCTGTGCTTATGTGATTTGTGGTTAGTGTCTGTGCACGTACACTACCGCCGTCGATTTCCACGGTATTGGAATAACGCCAATTGGCTACGAGATCCTTTGATGGATCAAATCGTGCCCTAGAATACTCTTCTGCATTCGATTGTGCTGCATTCGCTTTGTTTTGTGCTCCAGATGGCGTTTCTTTTGTTGTTGGGTCATAACCACTACCGTAGGATGTATTGCTATCAACGATATTAGGTCCTTGTGGTCCAGTGGAACCAACATCTCCCTTGTCACCTTTAATTAATACCCATTTATATTTACTTGGGTCTGTAGAATCTGCGGACGTAAAATCCGTGTATGTGCCGATATACGTTTTACCTGCAGAAACTGTTGTACTGAACCCGCTAGTACCAGTAGAATTAGTGGCATAAGCTGTATGGAAATATGGTGTCTGACCATTCTCACCTGAAGGACCTTGTACACCTTGGCTACCATCAGCACCCTTGATTAGTGACCATTTATAGAGAGAAGGATCTGTACTCTGCGTCTCAGAATTACTAGTGTACATACCAATATATTGTTTACTAGTTGGATCGATTGAGAATCCATTACCAGTAGAGCTATTGGCATAAGCGATATGAGTATAGGCGGATAGGCCGTCCGTTCCTTTATCTCCCTTAATAAGCGCCCAATTATAATCTGTAGGTTCGGTTGATTCAGTGGCTGTTGTCTTGTTTGCTGCAATACCTATATGTGTCATTCCATCTGAGAAATTACTCATATTAGTACCACTAGAATCCTCTGCATATCTAATCCACGTATAAGTTGGTTGTCCATCTGCTCCTTCTGGACCTTCTACACCTTGTGGTCCTTGATCGCCTTGATCTCCTTTTTCGCCCTTAATTAATGACCATGTGTAATCAGTAGGTTCGGTAGATTCGACAGCTGTGGATCTATTATATGAAAATCCGATATACGCCTTATTGTCTGGAAAATTAGACATGTTCTCCCCTGTGTCTGAATCAGCATATCTTACCCATGTATAAGTTGGCTGTCCATCTTCACCCTTAGAGCCTTCTATACCCTGCGGTCCTGCTGGTCCTTGTGGTCCACTAGGACCAACTTTCCAGACTAGATCTATGTCACTCCATATCTTCCATATTACGTTGTCGGGATCCGATGTATCTACCCAAATCAAATCCTTTTCCTCTGGCTCTGTATCACTCTCTACACGTTTTTTCTCAGCGTAGTTTGTCGTGAATTCCTTGGATGTCTGTAGGTTTGCTTTAGCTTGATCTATCCTTGCCTGCTCTTCTGCTGTTATTAATTCTTTGCTTATATTCAAGGCTTTGGCTTGTAACCTAGACGGTAATTCTTGCTTATCAATGCCGTTTATCTTATCAAATTCACGTTTTATCTTGCTAATTAAGGTTGGTCTAGCCTCGCCAAATACGGCTTCCAAGATAAAACCGCCCGCTTCATGTATTTCAACAAACTCTGTGATAGGGGCATTCATCATGATATTCCACTTTTTATTTAGGACAGTAACCATATCACCTAACCTAAAATCTTTGCCGTATTCAAATGCTGTACTTAACGTTAGTTGATTGGTTCTGGCATCCCATATAGGTGTTAATATCTGCGCTTCAAGATAAAAATTTGTGTTGAAATCCTCTTCTAATTTTTGCATGCCACGTTCTATTAACAATTCTTCTATTTCTTCATCAGTGAGTTTTCCCTCTTCTGATTCTGCATTATCTTCACTATCACTGTCGCTACCATTGCCTATGTCATTGGCATCCACGAATACCTCTAATCTATCAATACCAGCAGCTTCACCAACGGACAATATTTTACGTTCAGTACCCTCGCCTTGACCACCAACATAAGATACATTCTTAAAACCACTGTTTGAATCTACAAAATTTTGATTTTTTATTGTGGCAAAATCAGGGCTAAAATATATCGGCGTATTACCGAATGGATTATCTTGCGTAAGATCTCTTGTCTCAACTACGTCAAATATCCACTTCTTAGCATTTAAATCAGCATACATTATCCATCCTAGATTTCCTCTTTTACCAATGGTAGTCAATTCTTCTGATATAGGCTTCAACCTGGATTCATATGATATGTGCCAACCACGCTCCAAATCGGGCGCTATTTCGATATTACGCATCTTTCTGTTTGGATCACTTGGGTTCACAAAATGTCTAGCTATATAGTGTTTCATTACCGTTTCCGCAGGACCACTTTTGCGGTCGTGGCTATCATTTATTGGCGGAACTGTAATGCGTTGATCCGTCACACCTTCTAATGTCACACCGATTATCTTCCAATTCTCCGATGATTTTCCGTTCTCATCTAAGCCAATCTCTCTATGTCTTATTAACATAGATTTTTCGCCTTGTTTATCAATTACGATGACATTGCCTTTTTGAAAGTATTCTGACCCTTCCGTATATTGATTAATGTGCAACTCAAACGTTCCGACTTCATAAAATTTCGGGCCGTATTGCAACGATATATAATTATCTGTCTCATGCAATAAATCCAAATATGGCGAGTAAATCCGTATGGGCATTTTATTCATTAGAGTACACTCCCTTTAGGAAATTTTCGCTATTCTCTGTTTAACTATGTCTGGCTTTGGTGATGTGCCACCCGTGTTAAACATTATGGCTCTAATACTGACTACATCTCCTGCCTCGAATCTGTCAATACCGTTTGCAATTACAAAATTATCATTGGCTGATTGCAAGACTTTCGCTACTAAGGGGAATGATTCTGTGCCATTAACAAATACATATATTTGTATATCTACCCCGATAGGAAATGGTGTGCCTCCACTAAATCCAATTTCCGTCCAAAGATTATATATGCCACCAGCCTTTACAGTAAAGGAAGTAGAAGATGTTATCTCATTTTGTTTGTCTTCAACGATCGTACCAAAAGGTAATGTCCGAGCTGTCCCTTGAGTAAAAGTTAGACCCGAAAAATTGTCTGCCTTAATAAATGACTGGTTTAACAGGGATACTGTACCACCAGAATCTATCTCCATTCCCCGATAGATATTGTGAAGTGGAATATAGCCACATACTGCAGTATTTGTTCTTTCGTCTGTTATTTCGCTTGCTTCAATAAACGACTTACCTGCTTTGATAAGTACTTGTGCTACACTCATCTCGAATATATAATTATCTCTCGTCAATGATGGCGGTACGGGATTTGAACTAGCTGCGCCCTTCTTAACATATGCATATACCCTGCGTTCCTCTGGATTGTCATCAAATGCCACGACAATTCTATCTATTCTATCTACAGTAGGTTCAGCAGTCTCATGCACCATGTCTCTCAATGCTGTATTTTCGTACATGTAACCATTGGCAAACATGTACCCCGCACCAATTCTAGTAGTCATGTTCGCTTTTGGCTCCACTTTTAGATCTGGTAAAGATAAAGTATTAGACACGCCGTTTCCTATAATTTGTGCGTGATATCTTGCGAAGTCTGCAGATTGGTAGATTCTTTGCTCTGTGTTTGTATCATCGAAAAAATAGCTTCTTTCCATATATACTCACGTCCTTTCCATAAGAAAAAGCATCTCTAATTGAGATGCTTAAGTAGTTAGTTTTCTTCATCTGATCCAACCTTATATGTGTTGGTATCGAGTTTTATATCACCCTGATAATACTGATATGAAAAGCCGCTTTGACCTTTAATATCAACTATAACCGCAGGGGTAAAATAGTTATCAGAAATAACATCGACACTGTACTCTTCTTCCAATAAACGCAACTTCTTTGCAAAGTCTCTTATTTCATCTTTTCTCAACATATCACCTTCTTTCTAATCTTTGAAAATATATTTTTGACTTTCTTGATTGAGAAAAGTTAAGGCTTGAGAAAAAGTCTTTAAAACTTCCTTACCTTCAATATGTTCAATGTAATTCTCTTTTTGATTTTTATGCAATCCATCTAAAGTTTTCCCTGGTATCCAAAACACTTTGATTTCTGGGAAAGTCATTGGAAATGAAAAGGGGAACTTTCTTCCACCTTCTTTTTGATTAATTTCAAATAAATCCATGTTGTGCTTGACCATATTATAAGCATGCCTTAAACCACTCATAATTTTACCGCCATCAGAATTATCTCTTTTAGATTCATAATTTGAATCCCCATTTTTTTTATGCCATTCATCTGTCGTTAACACCCACAAAAGCAATTCTCCTGTTGAGGCATAAATTTCATGATTATTGTTTTCTTCTATTGCTTTTTCTAATCGATTATAGGCTGTTCTTGAAGAATACATATTGAATTTTAGCCTCATCTTATGTTGAAACAACTTATCCGACATTTCGTTTCCTCCTCGAATTGTATAAACATCTAATCTATCCAATTCGACAGAAGAATTGAAACATCCTCCTATATTCCAACAAAATAGTTATGCCATGCTATCGATACAATAGCATTCCTAGTGCCCGAATCTGCCACATGTTCTATTTCATTCTCTCCTTCATCCAATTTCCAAAAATCTGAATCACTATCCAAGAATCCAATAGCCTTCTGTATTGGATATCCATCTCTATATATCTCAACTCTCTTATTGTTATCGCTAGTATCTATGTGTAATATTTCATCTGATGACAATGACCTGTTTATTTTAATGAATTGCCCTGTTGTTTTATTTGTTATTCTTGGGTTAGTAATAGGACCCTGTATGTCTATTGTTACTGGTGCTTCTATATCTCCGTCGTTGGTTATAATAGTTGCGTCACCACTTATACCAAAGCTTACAGGAAACGAAAAAGGAAAGTGGAATTTGCCAGTATATGCTCTTAACGCTCGGCTTACTTCTTGCGGATCACGCCAATATGGATAAAGTGCAATTAAGTCAATGGTACCGTCTTGAAATCCACTTCCCCTTGAATCTCCACTAGGAAAAAAAGGAGAAGTTTCTAATTCGACATCGATTATTCTTCTGATGTCACCATCTCGATATTGCAACTCCCCTCTCAATTTAGGGTTACAAACGGCTGATAACATCCTTCTATAATCATTTAATTCTGATTTACTGTTGGCTAATATGCTAAAAGTTAATGGTATCGCCCTATCATCTAACAAAGTATCTGCATGTGTACTCCCGTCCTGATAAGGTGACTTTTGGCGTTGGACATCCGCCTCCACTCCACCTAATCCCTCAAACGACGATAATATAAAGGGAGGACTATAACCAAAAGTAATACTTTTACCTCTCTGGTTCGTATATATGAGTTCCAATTATATTCCTCCTTCCATTGCCGCACGTTGCCACATTTGTTTTTGTTTTCTTGTTATTTCGCTTGGTGTCATTTCTTTGGTTGTATAGGTGTTATTAAAAGTAACATTAGTGTTATTTTCGTTTGTTTGTTGCGTTTCTGCATGTCTCTTAGTCTGTATTAAGCCTTGACCAGCAACGGTAGCATTAACTTGAGGACTAACATTTCTAATTACTTTATTAACAGAATTAGCAATTGTTTTTTCTTCATCGTCTACACCATCAGTAAAACCACTAACCATGTTGCGCCCCCACTTAACGATGTTACGACCTTCGCCTTTTTTGGCGGGAGAGTTAAATCCTAAGAAATTTTTAACGTTGTCCATAACACCTTTGGCTGCGTCAACTACTTTAGTACCCATGGCCTTTATGCCGTCAACGAAACCACCTATCATATTTTTGCCCCAGTCAACCGCATCGTCTTTGATGCCAGTGAACCAACCGCTAATACTAGTCCAAAGACCAGAAAAAGCACCAGATAACATCGACCAAGCACCAGATACAATGCCTTTGATGCCATTCCATAAAGCGCTCCATATATCGCTAACCGCATCGCTCATACCTTTGAAATCTCCAGTAAGTAAAGAGCTGAAAAATTTAACTATACCCATAATTACACCTACTGCCGTTTCAAATACAGAAGAAATTATTTTCCAAGCACCTTTTATAACTCCTGTAATAATAGGCATGACAAACTCAATAACGCCTTTAATAAATTTAAAAGCATTATCTACAGCTTTCATAATTTGTTCGCCGTTTTCGTTCCAAAATTTCATTATTTTCTGAAGTTGTTCTTGAATGAACGGTACAACTAGATTTAATATTTCTTGAATGATAGTCCAAATTGCTTGAAAAACTACTTCGACAGTTTGCCATATTGTGTTGAAAATGTTTTTTGCGTTTTCTATCAGCATGGCGCCATTTTCTTGCCAAAACTCATAAATCATTGTTAATGTTTCTTGTATCAATGGCAAGATAAAATTCATTACTTCTTCTACGGCTGTTTTAATACCTGTAAAGACTTCTTTCCAATATTCGATAAGTAACCCTAGATATGTTTGGAAAGTCTCCCACACTAGAGATAGTGTATCTGAGCTACCATCCGACCATTGCGTTAGCCAACCGATAAACGATTGTATCCACGCTGTGGCTGTAGTGAATATATTTTCGATGAATCCGAAGACGACACCGAATACCGCTTGTATCTGTGGCATATACGATAATATCCAATCCATCATAGATTGAAATATCGGCATTAGTTCCGCCATGATCTTCTGTCCAACCGCTCCGAATGTTCGTTTCAAGTTATCCCATGTATCTTGAAACTTTTCTGCGGAAGCTAATGTATCTCCACCTATAACGATCCCTAATTCTTCTGCTTTTGCTTTTGCTTCTTCTATGGTGAGTGCGCCATCTTTAAGCGCAGGCATTAAATCCCTAGCCATCTTAGTTCCAAACAATTCAGAAGCCTTTGCCGATTTCTCTTGTTCGTTTGTCATACCTGATAACGTTTGAATAGCTGTAGACATTGCGTCATCAGTCGATATAGTACCGTCTTTAACACCTTCCATATCCACGCCTAAATTAGTTAAGGCACTTGAATACTTTTCGTTACCTTCTGCAGCTAAACCCATACGTTGATTCAATCGCCCTACCGCTCTTTCTAACGTTTGTGAAGAAATACCATTTTGTCCTGCCCAGTATTCCATTTCTTGCAACGCATCGGTTGTTATACCTAGCTTTGGCGCTGTCTTAGCTATCCTGTCAAATCCTTGCGTAGTCTTTTCAACCATAGCAAAGGCGGCAGTTCCTGCAGCGACCATAGCACCGCCGATTAGAAGTCCTGCTTTACCTACTTTTTTTGCAGTCTTACCCATCTTCGAACCTAAGCCACCCACTTTTTTATCTATTCCATCTAGCGCGCTGTTAGCTTCTTTCTGTCCTGTTAGATCAATCTTCCCTGCTATTTTAAATAGTTCTAGCATCTATTCACCTTCTTCCTGCAAAAGGCATTAAAAAAAGACCTATTTAGATCTGTTCATTGATTTCAATATGGATTGTGCATCTTCTAATATTTGTTCGTCAGTCAATTGTTTTGTCGTTTTAGCTTTCTTGGCTTTTTCAATGTATTTGTCAAATGGTACGAATGTCTTTTCTGTAAACTTCGCATAATCAACTAACCATTGTTCCCAAAGCATACTGTATTGTTTTTCTTCAAATTCCTTATTAATCGATTCGCCCAATAAATCAATAAGCACATCATGATCTAACTGCATAATAAAAGACATATCACTATATCTTTTTAACAGTATGTCGTATGCTTCTAAGTCGCTGACTTGAAGGCTTGTTTCAAAAAAGCCGATAGTTTCTCTTGTTTCTGTAGATGTTTAATAACGTTAGGTAATAATTCAAATTCATCATTCTGCATGTCTTCTACACTAACCCCTGCCACATCAGCTAATAACTCGAATAGTTCAGTTTCAATCTCTGGTACTACTTCTAACACCTCAAAGATCATCATAACCCCGTATTCATCATCACTTAAGGATAGGTTTCCTTCTTCATCTCTAGGTAATTCCATCTTTAATATCTTGTCTTTTAATTTAGCTTTACGAACGATCTTCATTATTTTAAATAAGTCTTTGTTATTTAGATATCTCAATTGTTTTCCTCCTTATTAAAAAAGAGCAGGCATTATGCCCACTCTTAAGCTACTACTTCTTTTGGCCAGTAAATTTCATAAGCTACTTTACCTGATTCGATATCTTCAAAATCTGCGTGTGCATGGAATACGATTGGCACTATTGCTTCGTTATCGTCTTCACTGGTCAAAGTGAAACCTTCTGCAGATAATGCATTTTTCAACATGATTACTACAGGTTTTTGACTGCCACTTAAACGACCAACAAAAGACACGTTATCAAGATAATCTGCGTCCTTAATAGCTGACCGACCCGTAATGATGTCGAAATTGTCATCCGTTTCATCTATATCAGCAGGTCCGATTGCGTTTTTAATGTTCTGCGCTGTCAATTCTTTTAAGTTTACCGTTAATTGAGCTTCATGTGAATTAACAAACTTTAAACCTCTAATTCTAGTTTTGACACCATCTAACTCTGGCGCTCGCGTTTCAATTTCAACTTGAAATTCGTTTCCTCCACTAGTCGCACCCATTACCTCGCCTGTAAAATCCCCTGTTAATTCATCAAACGTTAAATTCTTATATATCGCCCCTGCATCTAATAACATGCGTTCTGGTGTTGCGTTTGTAACACCTACTGTATTAACTGCCATCATATTACCTCCTGTATGTTAATAAATTCGTCCTTACGTCATATCGTTTTATTTGTTCATCGGGATCGGGAACCAAACCAACGAAAGGTTTAGATGTGATAATTAAGTTATGTTCATCTAAATGCCTGTACCGTTTTAAGGCTTGTTTAACATCCTCCGCAATACCTATAGCTATTGCGTGTGAAGTTGATTCCGATCTATCCCAACAGCTAACTTCAAGCGTGTAATCATCTCTATCGTTTTCTGTTCCATCAACAGGTAGCAGCTTATAAGTTGCGTGAGGATATGGAGTAGGTATTTTACTGCCATCCTTTAATGTTATTTCCGCAGGAGCAGGGGAGGGATAGGTTTTATAGTCATGTGCATTATTAATCTGTTGATAGATCACAGGTAATAAATCAATCATATTTTGTAACTCCCCTCTGCTATTTTCTTCAATTTGGACAAGTTCTGCATAATGCCATTGTGTAGATAAGGATTAGCTGACATGCGACTGGTTCCTTGGTGTACATAGACGGGATATTCTTCGTTAGTCAACTGCGATCCGATATATACACCAGTCTTGTCCGACTTGTAATCTATTGAACTACGTAAAGAACCACCTATACGACCATCATCGTATTGCCCTACAGGTGTAACAGCTTTTGTGAACCCTCTTGCTGCTAATCCAACAGCTTCCATCATCACTTCATTTGCTTGTTCCATCTGTTGTTTAACTTGCTTAAGATTTGATTTATAATATTTAACCAACTTGATCACCCTTATATTCCAAAGTGATTTCTAGCTGTCTGTTTAAGTTATTAGGATTGTCTACATCTTTAATAGCATAGATACCTTCATTAATAATCATGCGATCCGTTACTTTGACATCTAATATTTCAAAGATGATAAATACATGCGTAGATATTTGACCGATCTTTTCACTAGCAAGCACCTCATCGCCACTAAGCTTGTCTAGCGTGCCGTCAATAGTTAGATAGTTTGTATAGTCATAGATTTCTCCGCCCATACCGTCACTGGTTGTGGTGTAACGTTGCGTAACAGCAATCATGGCCATCTAATCCTACGTTTGAGACCTCTTAATATATCGGCTGGATAGTCGGTTGCAAATGACACTGAATGGCGTGATAGACTTTCGGACGTGATACCAGTCTTTCGGTTCATATCGTATTCAACCATCTTAATAACATTTCGCTTGTAAGCTGTAGGTAATTCAGTGATATTACAATACTCTTTGATAGATTCCTCGGCTAATTCAATCAATAATGTTATTTGAGCGTCTTTCGTGTCGCTAGTAATACCTATCGCTGTTTTAAATTCGTCTTTTGTGACCAATCAGATCACCCCTTTAGTCGCTCAATAAGTGTTTCTTCTTTCATATTTGCATAACCTTTGATTCCTTTTTCTTTCGCTTGTTCTTTTAATTCATCAAGAGTTACTTCTTGTTCTTCTTCCTGTTCCTCTTGTTCTGTTTCAACCTCTTGTCCTTCGGTGTTCCTTTGTTCGGCTTGCCTTTTGACATTTGCTTCACGCTCCTGTTTTCGTTTCCGTTCTTCTTCTATAAAGAATCCCGTAAAATCAGAATGTGGCATATTATCATCCTTTCACAAAAATAAAAGGGAGCTATTAAGCTCCCTTTTACTTATCCGTTTGTAATTACTCGAACAATACGTGTTTTCTTTTTGTCATAAACTCGATCGTAGTTGTCCGCTAGAGCCATTTCTGCCATTGTTGGCATTTCGCCAGCAACAGAACCCTCAGTCCATTTAAAGCCACGAGGATGGATAACAAAACGACGACGATTGAATAGTAAATCTTCTCCCTTAGCTGCATTACGTGCCGTTTCAGTTGGAGTTTTAGGTACACCTTCCTCATAGCCAAACGCACCTGCTGCGAATAGGTAAGTTGTGTACTTTTTACCGCTTGTTGCACCATCTACAACAGGAACCCCGTCATCAATAACAATCGTTTTCCCATTATAAGTACCAAAACCAACATCAATATCTGATTCGGGCAGATATTCAATTAATTGTTTCTTTTGCAAATTAGAGTGTACTTGAGAGTGCATAGCAAGCGCGCTAAACTTTCCTTTTGCATCACCTAGTAATTGTGCCCCGTCAATAAAAACATCTCCGCTCGCTTCTTCTCCTGTCCCATCTTCTGCTGAAACATCAAGAATTAGATCTCCGTCATCGTTAGCTGCGTTGTCAGCAAAAACTCCGTTAGCAGAAGCAACTAGGATTCGTTGAAAAGCACGTTCCCAGTAGTTACCCACTCGAGATCCGATAGCTGCCATTGGATCAGACCCAGCTAATTCAGCTGCTAAATCCTCGCTCGACCAACCTTGACCAAAAGTAAAAATTCGCGCAACGTCTTTTCCTGTACTAATTTTTTGTACTTCAATTGCAGAATCAGACTGTATCGCTTGAGGATCCCCTTCTAGATCATTGAAAAATGGCATATTTACCGTGTCCCCGCCATTAGGAATAGTTAAATTCGGTACAGCACCGATAATCCCGCTCTTGAACAAAGCTGATTTTTCAACTGTTTCATTTATTACATAATTTGTGAATACCTCTGGTACAATAATGTCACTTACTCGTGTTACTGGCATTTAAAATCTCTCCTTTTTTATAATCCAAATGTCGCAGGATTTCCCCCTGCTTGTAAAACTAATTGTTTAGCTTCTACTGGCTTTTCTTTTACAAGTTTCATTTGCTCCGTTAAATTGAATGAATCCTTACTAAACGGATTTTTAGTTGGTTGACCCACACCGTTTCCACTAGGTACAGGAGTGCGACCACCTAGCTTATTAGGTTCATCTTCACCAAATAAATAAGCATCACTTTCCTGCAATGTCTTTAACTGATCTTCTAGGCCTTCTAACTTATCACCATTTAGCTTCAATGATTCAATATTTAACAAAGCCTTAACAGCTTTAGGATTACGCGCCTTTGCTCCTGTCAACTCTTTTTCAAGTTTGAAGTCAAACGCTTGCTTATCTAACTTAGATTGATAGTCCGCTTGTGTCTGGGTGTTAGCTGTTTTCAAGTCTTCAATCTCTTTCGTTAGTTCTTCATTACCTTTAGCTGTTTCAGACAATGTATTTAGTTGTGTATCTCTTTCTTCGATCGTGGCCTTTTGATCTTCAATCTGTTGTTTCAAGCTATCAATGCCTTCTAATTCATCTTTAAGACCATTGACTGTTTCGCCATGTTCTTTCATGACTTTGTCTACCTGTTCGCTATCCAAGCCTAAATCTGTTAGAAATTTACGTTTCATATCCATTCTCCTTTTACGTTTGGTTACGCAGTTCAGTCTGCGAAAAGTTTGTATTTCACACATACAATTCGATTTATTGCATTAAAAATAAGCCTTTTAATGACTTGCTAAGGTCGAATTGTAACGGTAATAGTTGTTTAATGTAATGAATCATTTAATCACTACGCTCTCATTAGCTTTACTTATACGCTCTGTATAATGTTCTATTTCCGATTCACTCACGTTATCTACATCTGAGTTAGTCAGCTTTTCTAAATGTTGCCTAATCAGTCCTAATTCACGTGCTATTATCTTTGCATACTTATCCTCCATTAAATCACCCCATAATAAAAAGCCACCCTATTTGGACAGCTTTTCTGTTTGAAACTCTGATTCTTTTTGAAGATCCAAAGGTATCCATATCATTTCTTAAAATATAATACCGTCTTTCTTGTAATTATTGTACGTCTCATATTCTGTTACTCCTACACCTCGTACCAGTTTACTATTTGGCTCGAATCCTCCAACTATCTCGATCATTTCACAGCGACAATTTATATCCTCGCTAGCCGACCCTAGCATACCAGGTGCAGATCCTGAACCGTTCTCTCCTTCAAAGTCTTCATCAAGATCAATCACTACACCATCTAATTCTTGGTGGCTATCTCTTGTGCTTCCATCACCAGATGATAACCATTGCTTTTTAATGTCTATGCCTAACTTCTCTCCACGTTCCATACTAGCTAATGTGCCAGAACTTCTAACTCTATGACCTTCTGTCTGTGCTATCGTTATGGCTTTCTTTGCCCCTATATCCATACGCTTTTTAATGCGTTTGGCTGTCTTCCCATATGACTCACCTTGAATAAGGCCTTGCGCTAACTCTTCACGTAGTTGTCTAGTGAGCCTTGCTTGATTATCCTTATTGCGTTGCAGGAAACCAACACGATCTAACGGATTTTCTATAGATTTTTTAACTAATTCATTACTTAACGCTGTGAATTGTAAATCAGCTTTAACTGTATTGGATAGCACGTATGCTGTTGAGTAGTAGCTTTCCTCATACATCACACGTTGTGATTTTAACAGGCTATTAGCAGACTTTCCCGTTAGCTTACCTATTTCATTAGCAATCTCTTTTTCAAGCTTAGATAGTCTGTTATACTTCTGTGCTTCTATCCAATCACCATTAGTCTGTTCATATAATGTTGCTATCTTACCTCTTAATTCTTTTAATGCTACTTGGTAATAAGCTATCATTTCTTGTTCTGTCTGTTTTTCTAGATTGTCGAGATGGCGTTTACGTTGCTTTTGCCATTTATTCATCTTCCTCACCTTCAACAGGAACAATAGGATCTATCGGTTTATCAAGATCAACTTCTCCTTCTTCTTCCTCTTCTAAACGTTCCTTCTCTAGTTGTGCATCAGATACCCAAGGATGATTCTCCATTATAGTCTGTTTACTAATGACACCCATACTCTGTTGTGCCATATTTACTGTTTCTTGATCGTTCATTAACATTGATTTATTAAATGTAAAGCTAACCTTCTTATTGTCAAAGTTGCCTTGATTTGTCATTCTTGCATACTCACATACAAACCACATAAATGTTCTTAACGCCTTAATAAACTTTCTTTCGAGTACGTTAGCTTTCATATCCAGCAAACTAAACAAGAATTTTAACGCGATACCACTAGGACTATTGCCGAACTTATCTGTTCCAACATCTACGCCCTGTCCTTCTTGATATATCGTTTCACGTAAACGATCCAAATATGATCCGATAGAATCCATTGGTACTTGGCCTTGCTTTATATTAACAGCCCCACCTTCAGTAACAGCAACGCCTTTGTATCGCTTTAAATTAGTGACAGCATGATCTAAGTCTTCGCCATCATAACCAACGATCTCATATAAAAACTGTTGTACGTCCTCTAGCGTGTTAGCTGTATCGCTCATTAATATATCGTACAGGTCAATCGTATCTTTATAAAAAGTTAAATCAGATACTTCTTCTTCGTTATTTTTAAAGTTGATGAAGGGAACCATCTCCCATCCATAACCATCACTGGCTGTACTGTTACCATAATCAATATGTGCTCTAGGATTGATCTCTTCGTTTACATCAATAACAATTTTCCCATTTATAATTTCATAGTAAGTAACGGTTTTTTTATCCCAAAATTCAACCTTAACAATATCATCGTGATCCAATGGATAGAAACGTATAAAGGCTATTAGATTCTTTTGTGGTGTCCTGTCGTAAATAGGAATACCCTCTTGAGCAGATATGATAATGTATTGAAACTCACCGTCTTCATCAATATAAGGATGCAACCACTCTGTCCCTTTGTTAGATGCGTTTTTGACTAATTCTGTGAGTGTATCGTCAAAGTCCTCACCCAATATGACAGTCAAAGTTGAAATGTCCTCTTCCTCTTTATATCCAATTGTTACTGGATCACCTACAAGATAACCAACTTTTTGATCTACTAATAGCTTGTGCCATCCAGAAGCAAGCTTGTTGTTTGTCGCATCCTCATCAATGACTTTTTGACCATCATTTGTATACTTTTCAATATCGCGACGAACTATCTTATTCCGTTTGAAATAGTAATCCTCGCCTTGATTCATACTAATTGCTGTATATTCATGCTTATCAATATATTCCTTGATAGTGTCCATCTCAACTGGTTTCTCTTGCTCTAGTAGCTTATTTATATATTCCGTGTATGTTGGTTCCATTGGGTACAATTTGCTTCACCTACCTTAATTAATAAATGTAATCCCTTTAGGTTTCATGTAATGAGCGCCACCATATCTTAGTGCGGCCATGGCATCATCAAATATGTTTACCGGTTCATCCAAATAAACATTTAACTTTTCATCCTTACGCCATTTCCATTGCTGTATCTCACTTATCGTGTTTAAGCATTTAGGATGTATGTGTATGGTTCTTTGCTTTAGCCAGTCGATCTGAGCATTAACGCTACCTTTACCCTTCTTAACTGGATAAGCTCTATACCCTGCCTTCTTCCACATCTGAATACGGTCTGGCTCAGCAGAATCACAAGGCATTTGCAATCGCTTATTCCAACTTCTTTCGTTAGCGATCGTTATTAATTCATCTGTGTCCTTCTCGTGCTCATATATCTCATCACACACAAAAATATCCCCATCCTTATATCCAAGGTTGAGGATTGCGTTAGCGTGATTAAAACCAAAGTCTTGGCAGTTAATCGTGCTGTCAAACATTGATGCATTTATATCGAACTCATGTATTAATACGTTTGTAAGAATTAATCCACCGACCTCTCCCCATTCTCCTAGACCGTATATTCTATAGCCGTCTGGATCTTGATGTTTACGTCTTTCCATTCTTCGATGATAAGCTTCATCAATAAAACGATTTTCTAAATAAGTTGAATGATGCGTGAATATATCATCGTCTTGATAATCAAAGTATTTCTTTTTAATCCAATGTTGCGCGCTAACAGGGTTAAATGTCATTGTGATCTGATAATATAAATTAGGATTATCTAATATTCCACGTAAACGGTCATCTAATATGTCTACATCGTTCTCGTATAACTCTGTGGATTCTTCTATCCATATCCATGTTAGCTTGCCATGAGCAAAGTTAATTGATTTTAGCTTCTCTCTATCCTTCTCATGTTGTACACCTCTAAATATGATTTCATTTCCTGTCACATTCGATTTAAGCGTCATAGCCGATTCGTTTACGTACCAATAATGTTCCGCTTTATCTCCGTATATTACATTAATAGCGCCCTTTAATTCAGCAAACGTTGAATACCTGTTAGACACATCAACCTTACGCAAACAAAGAAGGTTAGCTCCTTGATATTTAGGATCTGATAACTTTAAAATATAATCCTGTGCAATATCAACGGACTTTCCACTACCAGCCGATCCTTTTAATATGCGATAACGTTTTTTGCTGTTATTCGCTTCTTTAAATGTCTTGTTGAATTTAATTTTCTTCGTCGTCACCATAATCAATCACCAAATTCATCCCTAAGTCGCTTTCAATTTTCTTTTTATCAGTCCACATAGCATAACGTTTGCCTAATAGTTCAGCTGCTTTCGTTCTATCGTTTGTATCGGATCGTTTGTCATTTCTTTCTACACTTGATCCAAAGTCACCATCAGAAACAACAAGCAACACTTCATCTTGTACTTCACCACGCAATACGGATGTTAAATACTCCATGACTTCTTGTTGATCAGCAACCTTTTCAGTCTTTAGTTCTTCTAGTCGTTCTTCTATATAAGCAGAAACGTTAGCATTTGTTAGCAGTCTACTCGAATTGGCTCTTGCTGTCGAATCCTTCTTAACGTTCTTGTATGCCATCTTATAAGCTTCTGAAGCATTACCAGTGATGATATACTCATCAGCGAATTTTTGTTGTTTTAACGATAGTTTCTTACTCATGGCATACCACCACCTCCAAATTTATTTTAAACATAAGAAAAAGCACCACAATGGGTGCTTTTAATATTATTAAATAAAATGATTATTGTTAACTAATTCGTAATACTTTAGATAAAAGCTTTCTATATCCTCACCTGTAATCTCATCTCCAACATATATCGTTTTCTCTATGTGAAGATGAAGTAACTCCATTACAACATCGTTCGCGTTTCTTCCTGTTTTGTTTTCCATGCAATCACCTACCTTCCATCGAACACTTTCGACAAAAAGAAAGCTTTTTCCTGCTTATTTCTACTATCTAACATATATAGAATAAATATATAAGACTTTCAGTCTTTAAAATCTTTAATACTAATTAATAAAGAGCTCTTATAAGAGCCCCTTACCAATAAGATTAAATCGTATGACAGTCGTATGACAAAGATTTTCTACTATTTATTTTTTTCTTCGCTCGATCAACAAATGTTTGTACACTCGGCTTTTTAATATTCAATTCACCCGCAATTTGTTGCATGCTGTAACCTTGAGCGAAATGTAATAAATAACATTGTCTTTCTCTGTTTGATAAGTCTAATAACAAATTGTAAATTTCCCTCTTTTCTTCTTCGCTTAATTCGCGATCTTTTGGTTGAATATCTAATGATGGAATAAGGTCAACATCAACTAATGCACGTTTTTGATACGCAGAACGTTTGTCAATCCCTCGCATGTTGCCTGGTCTGCGTCCTTTTTTCATCCAATCGATAGAAAATGTCATACTTGATACCATACCATTAATTTGTGATTTATCTAATTTATCAATTTTAGAATCGCTCAATTCCGAATGTTGTCGTTGCAACTCCTTACGTCCCTCTTCATACTGGATGATTAATGTATCTGCCCAATTCTCCAATTCAATACTATTCATTCCATCCAGCCCCTTTTTCCCATAGTTGCTGTACATAATGACTACGTTTAATCGGCTTCTGGATCTTTTCGGGATTATCATTTTTATAAGATTCCATACTTCCATAGTATTTACGGTCTTTCGACCGTCTTTGCTCGTTTATTTTAGCCATTAACATTACCCCCTAATATAATAAAAAAAGGACACCGAACGGCAGCTATTACGCTGTCAGTCAGTGTCCTCCAGTTGGCTGGTAGAACTAATTTGAATTATTTTCTTTTTCCAATTCTTGTTTAGCGAAATTTTTCAGTAAAACTAGTTTTGTGATTCTTCTTTTTATACAAAATTGCATATAACCACAACCTATAAATATTATTACAATCATCAACATAAGAGTAGTAAAACCTGTGAATATAGTCGTGGTTATTCCTATAAGTCCTAATGATTCCTGCACGATTAATGACAAAAAACTTATAGCAAAGCCCAGCAGGATATAAAAGGTCTTATTCTCTTTTTCCCCCTCGATTGCAGAATCAGTAATAGAAACTATGTTTTTAAGAGTTTCTATTTTAACTAAATCAGATTGATCATCCTTAATAAATTTACGTAGATATTCCTTTTTTAATTGATTTAAGTCTAAAGAATCATCAAGGTGTATTTTATTCACTAATTTGTAAACTACTTTAGCTTCACTATAAAAATGATTTGACAAATTCCCTTGTATCCTGGAACAAAATTTAATTACATCAATAGTTTTTTTCATTTAGTATTAAAACTACCTTCCTTCTCTTCAATTATATTATTTATTATTATTTTTATCATTTCAATACGCCTCTTTTCTTTAGTTGATTCACTATAAATATAAATTAAAACAGCTGTTGCGATTAAAATATTGGTAAGTATATAAAGGAACTTTGCAAAACTTCCAGTGACACTACCTTCATTCGTAGTAAAGATATTATAAAAATTTGTTATTGCTTTATCGGTTGTTAATGCCTTTGTTATAATTCCGGTTAATATTACACTACCTGCCCCGAAAAAAACAGTATTGAATTTATTTAGTAAATTATTTTTACTATGTAATTCTAAATAGTCTTTCAACAGTACATAATCACTTAAATTGGGACCAACTTTATTTTTTATTTGTTTTTTTATTTCCTTCAAATTATCTAACAAATCTTCTTGAACAGTATAATTCGATACTTTAAGTACAAAATCATTATCAAAGTCAGCCTTACCTAACCATTCAAAAAGTAACAGTTTACCTGGTTTCTTTTCTTTTCTTAATCTCTTTATTTCATTTTTAGATTTAATAAATAAATTAATGTTTATTAATTTTAGTGTTAGATATGGTATAAAAACTAACGTAAATAATCCAATGAAAATATCACTAAATTTAGAAAAATATAAAGATGCTACAAATACTACAATAAACATTACTATAAAGAGCGATAATTCAATAAATGTTTTTCTAATCTCCAAAAAAAATCCTCTTGTCTTTTTCAATCAGGTTCCAGCCCTTCTAGATTTTTTAATAAACCTTCAAAATCCCTGAATATCTTTTATTAGTACATAACCCTCTCTCCTATGGCCAATAATTACTCCAAAATAATAATTCATCTACTTCACAAATAATTTATCACACGTTATATATTTTAATCAGTTTACTTTCATCGATTTCAATACCGAATTTTTTTAATTTGATCTCATTCTTTTTCAAAAATAAGCTCAACATTTCTTTTTTATCATCCTTTATACCAAAATGGATGCGTCGATGGCAGTTAGGACATAATGCAACTATATTTCCAGGCACATCCAAGCTATACTCGAACTGTCCTTGAACGCCCATTGGTATCAAATGATGAGCTTCAACAAAGTTTTTATTTGTTCTTTTGGATTTGAATGTTAAATGAGTTTTATTGAATTCACATTGGTAACCTGATTTCTCTATAGCCTCTTTAGCTTTTTCAGGATTTCTTAAATATAAAGAAACATTAGTATCACTTTTGCTATCAGGTCGTTTTTGTGGTTCTTCTGGTGTTTTACTAGCTTTTGCTATAGAAATATCTTCTTGAAATTTTGTATCTTCGATCACTTCATCATAAATTATTTCATCAACTACATTATCCAGTGATCGATTTCCCATAAAAGTTCGAATGTTTTCAAGAGCTTCCAACAAGATAGTTATATCGCCATTAAAAGATTTATCATCTGGCAAACTACTTGATGGATAAAACTTAGCGCAAATATTTGCAGCTTCATAGTTTCCTGCACTACTTCCAAGTGACTTGATATTAAAGGCATTAAATTCATTTAATGGAAGATTCAAATTATCTCTTAAATAACTAGCTACATTTCTCATTTTCTCTTTCGGATTGTTGTTATTAAACTTCTTAGTCAAATACTTAGTTCCTTGATTTAGTGACAGATAATAGCCAGACATATCTTTTCTAAACAATAGAACAACATAAAATCCTTTTTCAGCACTTTCAGTTATACTCCTATCAAATATAGCTATCCAAGGTGTGAAGGTTAAAATACCACTCCCGTATGAACCTTGAACTTTGTATTTATTATCATTCAAATTTAGGCTGGTCTGAATAGCTTTAGGAAGTTCATATACAGTCGTTATGCCAATTGGATGACTGCTAGGTTTACTTTTTCCGTTTTGATAAAATTCTTCATATCCATTTAATACTTTTTTGAATAGATTCTGCATAAATATCCCCTTTTTACTGAGTAATACGGTACAAAAATCAGTAACTAATTTATTAGAACTAATTACCAACCCTATTACATTATACGACACTTTACGCTAAATTTCCTTTAAAAAAGGACACCAATTAAGTAGATGCATGTGCAACTGAATTAATTAGTGTCCTCCAACTATCCATTAAATTTATTTCATTAGTTGGCTCTAACCTTTAATAATATTTACTGATGGCAAATCTAAATTTACTCGTTTTTCATTAATTCGCTCCATACCTTTATCGCAATATCCTTCTTCTAGCTCAAACCCAATCCAATTTCTTTTGGTATTGTCACAAGCAATCGCAGTAGTAAATGCTCCCATACAATTATCTAAAATAACATCACCTCTATTAGTATATGTTTTAATCAAATACTCAAACAAAACTAACGGCTTTTGAGTTGGATGGAATGTTTTGCTATCCCTTGAAAAATCTAAAATAGACTTCGGATAATTAGAATGTGTTGTCGTGTATTCTTTCATTAAGCTTTGGTCGTTTTGTTTGAATATGCCTCCAGTACTTTTACGTTTACCTTTTCTAACTTTCAAAAGAGGTACAATCCCTTGTGGATGATATGTCGGTAACTTTTTATAAAAGACACAAATATTTTCATGATTTTTTAAAGGCATTTTCTTTGCATTCTGAAAACCTGTAGTGTGCTTTCCTTTTTTCCAAATCCATTCATAGCGAAACCAACTCATATTACTTGCTATTAACTTAGTGGTAAATGGCTGGCTTGCTGTTAGCACAATAGCTCCATTGTCTTTTATAACTCTTTTATATTGTTTCCACAGATCTTCAAATGGAATTATTTCGTCCCACCTACAGTTAGTAGTACCATATGGCAAATCACATAGTATCATATCAACTGATTTATTAGGGATAAGTTTCATCCCTTCAATGCATTCCATATTATAAATCGTGTTTTGTTTAATATTCATTTCTTTTCCTCTCTCAATATAGTAATATAAGCTAAGGGGAACACTAGTTCTTTTTTAACCTTTTTTTAGAGACCTTCTGCTAGGTCTCTTTTTAAAAAACAAAAAGACACTAAAAGACAGGAACCCCATCATTTAGTGTCCTCCAGTGTGCTGGTAGAACCTATTTATTCTTTTTTTCTTCTTTCTCTTGTCTTTTTTTTATCCTTTTTTCATTTTCTTTTATTGTAGGCATTTTGACTTTTCTCTTTTTTTGTACTACCTCGTAGTGAAAAAGTGTAGTTAATGTTTCACCTTTAAACTGATAAGTATTGGGAATAAATACCCTAAATTGCTGTCTCCATGTTGTAAAATTAATATCGTCATAATATAAATTAAGTAGTAAAATGGGCATTTTTTTATCTTCAAACAATGAATCAAGAAAATAATTATTTAATAATATTAAGAAATAATCAGGTAATTTTATGACATTATTACTATTTGGCCTTATAACATCTACACTTCTGATATAAGGAACAATATCCGTTCCTGTAATCACCTGATTCGGCTTTTCTTTGTGAGTATATTGAAGACTTAGGGTGTATTTGCCTTCTTCTTTATTTAAAGCTTTTAATTTATAGTCTGAGTACTTTTTTTCTAAATTTTCTTTTTCTAAAAAATAATCAAAATTTTCTATAGAATAACTATATGAAACGTTAAAAACGGGAGTATTACCATAGTTCCAAATTGGAAGAGTAGTGTTAGAAAACTTCTTTGGGATACTCCCTGTCTGATCCCAATCATCCATAATATGATCAATCTTTGTTTCTATATTCTTAATTCCAGGCACAATTATTGGTTCTTTGTTTTTTTTATCCAACCTTGACTGAGTATAAATCGAAAACCAAGAAGCTATAGCTGCTATCATAGCGATAGAAACTGCTATTACTTGTATATATTCTGATGTTGAAAAGCACTGCCAGTAACCGTTACATGCTTCTTTCACTGTGATCTCCATTTTCTCAAAAATCCTCCCCCTCATCTAACAACAAAACTCTCTCATCAAGCCTTACAATTTTATACAACCTCCTTTTCTTCTAATATAGAATTCAACACTTTTACTTCATCGAATTCAACCAATGTTAGCAAATCAGGATCAAAGTGCAACATTAATTCCATTAGATTGAAACCGTAATCTGACCAGCAGATACAATATAATAAGTATTTTTCATCGCTACTTACCATGGATAGGAATAAGTTAAAATACATTGACTTTTGTTCTGGGCTAAGCTCCTTATCATTATAAATAATTATTAAAATGCTAAGAAAATTTTTGTAATAATGATCTATACCATACCCAAATTCTTTAACTACTTGATTAATTTTACAATCAATAAACTCTATCAATTTGCTCTCGTTAACTTTCCCCTTTTTTTCTAAATATTCGTTAATATCGTGATATACAAGATACTTTAAAAATCTAATTCCATCTCTTCCTTCATGAGTTTCATGTACCACTCCTTCTCCTTCATAGCTAGAAATAGTATTTTCGAAATGGATATTCCTTAAAATCTCATTATAGTTAGTTATTAAGTTAAAAAAAGTATTCTCAAACCGTTGAAGAGACATTGTTTTATTTTGTTCTTGAAACTCTTTTCTTGTTTCACTTAATTCTTCTCTTTGCAATTCAAGCTCTTCCCTCTGCATATGAAGCGTAATAAACAATAATACAACGCTTGCTAATGTAAAGATTGGTACAGTTGCTCCTGAAATCCAGTTGCTAACGGATGCAAAATAACTGGCATACCTTTCCACTTCATTAATCCCATATTTTTCAGAAGCCATTTCCGCGAAAAACTTTGTTGAAATTGGCAGTATTACTGATAGAAACATAAATCCAGTTAAAAATAATATTATTGTTTTTTTGAATTTCAAAAATCTTCCCCCTCATCAAACTTTACCCTTTTTACCTTACCTTGGTGCGTAATAACTCTCGTCTCTCCATGCTCAGGCAAATAGGTAAGTTTAGCTTGTCCTTCACAGTATACGACACAAAACGGCTTATTACCTTCCAATTTTACGTCTATTTGTAGTCTTTTGTCACTTACCTCTAATGGTATAGAATTCAATCGCATGCAACAACCCCCTATTTTATAGCCCCGAAAAACTCAAACCTCACACCAACCTTCCAATTTATTAAATGCCAGTACAGATAGATTTAAATCATACTGATATTCGAATATCTTACGTTTAATAGCGAATTCCTTCGTAACATGACCTTTTATGTCAACAATCTCTATCGAATCGTCAGCATGCTCTATTTCAAAATCAGCGACATACTCTATTTTTCTAATAGTCTTGTTATCTTTCTTGTACTTCGGCTGTAACTCGTATCTAGGTTGCAGGGAGAAACTTTTAATCTCCCCGATCCTTTTACGTATAAGTAATTCTTGATAGTATTTAGCTTCTAGCTTACTATCAAATTTATGGCCATCAATGACAACTTTCTTATTGCCGTATTTGCTGCGCTTTTGCTTAATCACATAAACCACAACAGCAATCCGCTAATGCTCATTGTCGTAAGTAATAACAGTATGGTTAAGCATTTAATTACGCCTACCTTACTTTCGTCTCTCAACTTGTAATGATCCCTCTCATGTCTTAAATGAGCTATTACGCTATCCTGTTTTAATTTACTTTTAGCTGCTTCAATATCAATTTGTGTTGTTATCATTTGGATCCCCCTAGTAATTAGCTAATAGTTTGCGTGTTTCTTTTGCATTGGGTACTGCTTTATCTGCTACAGCGCTATTGTGATTGCGATCCATCCACTCATTAAATTTACGGTTACGATCACCTATGCTGTCTTTCGGATCAAAGTATATTACGCTTTTCATTTCGTTCATTCCAATCCCTCCTAAAATTCTTTTCTGCGGTAGTCATTACCGTTTAATTGAATCGGATCTGTATTTTCCATAACTCTTGAAAAGTTACGTTCTCCGACCCATCCTTTTAACTCCTTGCTGTTTAAGTTAGTTGTGTAGATCGTTGCTTTCCCTGCTCTATCATCAATAATTTCGAATAGTTTAGGTGTAGTCCATGGTGTTTTATGTTCAGCACCAATATCATCAATGACTAGCAAGTCCACGTTTTTCATAGCGCTCATTAACTGATCTTCTGTTGGGCCATCATTGTTGTAAGTATCTTTAATCTTTGTTAGTAATTTCGGGAAGCTGATAAATACGCACGTTTTACCTTTTTCCATTAACGCTTTAGTGATCGCTACTGATAAATGACTTTTACCTGTTCCGTAAGATCCACTAAAGAGCAAATTTCCTGTTCCATTAAAATCGGCAGTGTATTTCATAGCTATTTGTTTAGCACTTCTTTGATCGTTATTAGTAGCTTCATAGTTTTCAAATGTTGCACTAATCAGTGACTTATTTAGTAAGCTGTGACCATCAAAGTGTTTAAGCATCTTATCTGACCGCAATTTATTACGTCGTTCCTTCGCTTCTTTAGCAATTGTTTCGGCAAATTCTTTTTTTGAGCAGATACAGTCGTAATCTGCAATTATCTTTTCACCTTTTCGCGGTCCGATTGGTATAGTTAGTTCTGTACGTTTTACTTTCTCTCCACAATCTGCACATATGAATTCTTCTAATACTTTAGGTTGAATCGCATGAAAAGCTTTTGTTTCCTTTATGGATTGCATGATCTAACCTCCTAGAAACCATAATTTCGTGTATCTTCTTTCTCGTCATTACGAATTGGCACTACATTATTAGTTTTTGATTTCTGTTTAAACTGCGTTTCATGTAATCTAGCTTGTTCAATCGTTTCAATACCCGCTTCTTTCCAGTTCTTCAATACAGCTTCAAAGAACGCTACACCTTTCGCTTCTTTCTTAACTGCTACTTTCATTGCTGCAAGAAGTAAATCTTTTCCGCACTCATCAAACAGCTGTACGATCAACTCTGTATTAAAAGGTGATTCTGTTACTCCTTTTTGCAGGTTCTGTTGGTAGAAATGAATCACTTCTGAAAAGTCGTTATCGTTATTATTACTATTAAATAATTCTTCACCATTCTTAAACCCTTCTTCACCATTCTTGTTTGTGTTCATTTGTTGTTCATTTGTTGTTCGTTTGCTGTTCATTTGCTGTTCACTTTCTTGATAATGTTTCCAGTTAATTATTGATATGACGCTGTATTTACTGGTTGTTTTGATGTTCAACATTTGTAACTTTTCTAAACTTTTTAAGTTACGAAACCAAGTACTTTCACTTTGTCTATATTTGGGCTTCATTCCTTCGTTTAATTCGCTTGTTATAACTTTTCTTCCAGTAATAAATTGACCAGGTTTGAGGTTTACCATAGTTTCTCCGACTAATATTTCATGTTCTTTATGAGAAGCTTTCATTAAACAGTACATCCATAACTTAAGATAATTTGGATCTTCCCAAACTTGGCTTTTCATCATCTTTCTATATAACTTGATGTATCCTTGCATGTCAGTCCTCCTAACTGGTCAATATCTATTATTCTTTAATACAAACCGCCGTCCTGCCCCTATCCTCAATTCTCACTAATTTATAACCAGGTGCGCTACAACTAATGTAAGCCGCAACGTACCGTTTGAAATGTTGTCCATCTGTAGCTAGACTTTGATAAAATAGTGGTATCGGTGTTTTAAATTCATTCATTTCCTAATTCTGCCGAAGCTTGTTTCATATCTTCGTCGCTAATTTCGCTGTATTCACCATCAACAATCTCTGCATCTTGTTCTTCTTGTTCGATAGGGTCTTTTTCATCGTTTGTATAAGCTTTTTGCATATCGATAGACAAAATACCCCACTTATTAAGCATGTTTCTAATGACTGTTTTCTTTGCCATTGCATCCCAATCGTTTTTCCAACCAAAATCCGATTTACTGAATTTCTTTTTGTGTTTTTCAATCTCAGCTTGTGACCAGTAAACTGTTTTTCTAAATCCGTTTATTAATTGAAAATATCCTGTATAACCTATAACCTTGTCCGATTTCTTTGCTTCAAAATCTAATTCAAGTTCTTCTGTTAGTCGGTTCCAAACCTTTAATTCACCTTCATATACTTCAATAACGTTAATGTTCTTGTATTGAGCAGTACGTAATGCTAACTGGATATAACCTTTATAACCCAATTGGAATTGTGCCTTATTACCGTAAGGAACGATCCACGCATAACCTAGATTCTTGTCAATTGGTAGATCTAATGTAGCTGCAATCATCGCGCTCGAGATAACACTCATTGGTTCTGACTTCTGTAAGATTTTTTCATTGTTGTAAAGACTTAAAATTGATGCCGTAAATTGGTTTGACCTTTTACCTAATACTTCCTCAAAACGTTTCATTACAGCAGGCGTACTAAGCAAACCCTTCATTGTTGTTCCTTGTGTGTTATTTGAAACTTGATTATTACTTTTGTTAGCAATCTGATTTTTTAATGATTCATTATTAGCCATTTAACCTATCTCCTTTATGGTAAATTTTCTATAAGTGGTTTCGTTTAGGACTTTGTTATAAACCTCTGAGAAGTCTGTTTTTAATCGTTTTGAATCAATTCTATTAGAAGTTATTGGTTTCCAACCGACTTGATAGTTTCCTACAAAGCCATATTCAGCTTCCTTTAGTTCGCTTTTAATATCGTTCTCAATCTTTTTTTTGCGTGATTCTAATTCTTTTATCTTGTCTTTCAGAGAATATAAAGTACTTATTTTATCCTTGTATTCAAAAGCTAGATCAACTGTCTTATTTGGTTCTGATTTTTCATATCTTTCCTTTAGGAATTGCTCTGCTGCACTTGATCCATCTAATGCAGGAGGAATATTACCAAGAACGTGATGCCTCCAAAAGTGTATTTCTGCATCGAATATCATTTTAATGAGCTCATCGTCACGTTCAACTTCTTTCCATACAAAACGTTGACCACCGATCAAAACAGCTATATAAGCTTTCTGATAACCTGTGATACCCAAGTAATGTTGTATTTGCACTAAATATGATTCTGGTATCTCTTCACTTTCCCATTGATCTTTTAGATACACGCTAGCTGTTTTGCATTCCAACAGTGCATTCTCACCAACAACCTTCCTATCAATGTTACCAAGAATAAATTGATGTTCTGGATGCTTTAAAATAGCGTTTCTGCTTCTCACTTTTTTGCCTGTTCTAACCTCAAATTCTTTAGCAACAACATCCTCTAGTAAGTTACCAAAATAGGCTGCTTCGCCTGCGCTATCCTCTAGTAACGATTGCCCTGTTTTTTCAAGCCACAATTCAAAAGACGTTTTATATTTATTTAATCCAAGAATGATAGATGCATCGCTACCACCAATGCCCTTAGTTCGCATTTCCAACCATTCTGAATGCGACATATTATCTGTCGAAGCAAGTATCTCTATTTGTGCTTTAGCCAATGTGCATACCTCCTATTGATTTTTAACAGTCGATCAACTATAATAAAGTTGATATTTTTAATTAATTGATCGACCTGCTCGTACCTTTGGTGCGAGTTTTTTTATTGTCTAATTTCAAAATCAAGCTCGTTTTTTAAGTACATATCTAAATTACTTGCAAGGACAATGTCACCACTATCTGTTTCATATACTTTGTCTTCAGGGCTTATTTCATCGCCGAATGCATCATGTTCGATATGGTCGACAACTGGATCTTCATAGCCTCTGCGATTAACCTTACTAATAGATGGATGTTCTAAGTCTAGTAACATGTTGACCCTCCTTTAATGTTTCCTTCCAAGCTTCCATTTCAATGTGCTTTACACCAACGTTTAAATCTTCTGTGATGCGATTAATCAACTTCCAATCAATATCCCTTTCTTCCTCTGGATCATGTATAGCTCGTTCAAGTTTCTTTATATTTTTTTGAATAGTGTCAATTCCTTCATGGACATCGTAAAGATTAGCTTGCATTATTGACCCTCCTTGCTATCCAGTAATTTTTGTTCGCAAGCCTTTTTTTCGTCGTCCATTACTTCTTGGTACATTGCAAAAACAAACAATATCGGGGCTACAACAACCATAAATACCATTGCGAGTGTGTCCATCTGATCCCTCCTAAGCTGTTACTAATCCGTAATACATAAATACCAATGTCGCTAGAGCCATCACCCAATAAAAACATTTAACTCTTGTAGGCATGGTTCACACACTTTATTTCCAGATTCATAGAATCACTCCTAATAGATTGATAAGACCTGGCGTTATGTTTGTTAGTAGGTCTATTAGATTATTCATTCCATCTATTGCATTTGGGCCAATATCTGCGATCATTGCTGGATCAATGCCACAAGTAACTGCTATTAACATGTCTTGTCCATTTGTTTCTTTGCACCATCTAATTAAGTCTCTTGCTTTAAGTTCTAATTTGTTATTTTCTAATTTAGATACGTTGCTACGTGATATAAACATGCGCTCTGCCATTTGTTCTTGACTCAAATGTGCCCTAAAGCGCATCTTTCTTAATACTCCTCCGAACTCCAACTGTTTCACCTCCCTCTGTTCCAACTTGGAACATGTTCATGGGTTGAACAGCTATATCTCTGATGTTGTTTTATAATTAAGTTATAGCCAACCCCCTAGTTGGTTCCTTTTAAATAGCCTTGTTTTGTTTTTCTTGTGCGTTTGCCCAATTCATTAGAGCGTTGTAAGAGATAAGGAATTTGCCTTTTTCTCCATTTCTTACACAAGGAAAATCATTATAGTCTGATTGTCTACAAAGTTCATAAACGCTCGTAGTACCTAAACCTAGAATCTTTGCGGATTGAGCGACCGAAAGAAAACGCGGTTGTTCTTTTTCTTTTATATCTAATATTGATTGAAGTTCTTCTCTAACTATTTGGCGTAATTTTTGTTCATCCATTAGACATTCACTCCAAACTCTTGTGATAGCTTTTCAGTTAGTTTGATTTGCCCTTTGCCTGTTATTAACGGTGTAACACTTTCAACATCACCTTGTGTGCGAGAAATCATTGTCACAGTAGTTGTGAATATTCCTTGTTCGATATATTGCTGCTTAGGATTGTTTCTTTCGCGACCATTTTTAATTAAATAACCGTTATCACGTAACCAAGCGAAAAGTTTGTTTCTACCTATCTTGATTCCGTTCTCTTCATAAATCATCTTCGCAAAGGCTCCAATGTTAATTGATGCGGTTGTATTAGAAACGGCCTTACCAAACGTTGTGTACGGCAATTCTTCTTGCCTTTGTTGTTGCAGTTGATCAAACTCTTTTCTTTCGACAATCCATCGTTGCGCTCGATAAATTGGATCGTCATACATATAAGAAGGCTTGTCCATTTCATATGAACCAGTCTTTCTAATAGAAGGAATGACATCGTGTGTTATCCATCTTTTAAATTGTTTTGCTTCTGGTTTTCGACTTGTTAGTATTAGTGAATACAAACCATATTCATTTACTGTTAGTAATTTTTGAATTCCGCCAAGGGTAGGAATACTGTTCGTACCCTTTTCGTCATCATCAATACGTAAAACAGCTTTAGATACATCGGATAAACCTAAAATCTGACACGCATCCTTTGCAACGAACCAAGATTCGTTATCTTTCTCGATAATTCTTAACTCTCTTCCATCAAATACTTTTGTTAATTGATTCATTATTTTTCCTCCTTAAAATCGTCTAATGAAATTTTTAATGCATCTGCAATCTTGCACATTGTTTTAAAAGTAGGATTTGGGTTTGTGCTATTTTCGATATTTTGTAACGTTGATTCTTTAACTCCTGATAATTTTGCTAGATGATAACGAGACATTTTCTTTGATTCTCTGATAGTTTTCAAGATCAATATATAGACCTCCTTAAATTTGATGACCACCATATATGGTGGTATAATAATTTTAGTGCCTGCAACATTTAGGGGGTTTTACATTGACTAACAAACAAAAATTAACGGTTGCAAGAGAAAGTAAAACGGGACTAAACACGCATTTTAAAACTAGTGATGGTGAAATACTCACCCGTGGTCAAGTTGCAAACAACATTGATAGATTTAGTAACTATCACGTTATGAATAAAGACAACAAACGTATTATTCGTTCTAATCCAGATAGAAGCAAAAACAATAATTTAGGTTAATTTTCTTTTGCAGGCACTATTTTTATCTCGTAATCATCATGCATAATGATTTCTTCATTAGAAATCGAAGCGATTAATTCATTTCCTGTCTCAGCATCTACAATTTCGCCCGAACGCTTTCTAGTGACAATGATAGAATCTATAGATTTGTTAATCGGTTGATTCATGAAATACACTCCTTAGACTATTCGTCTTTTTTGTTCACTTCTAGTTAACTCACTGTCCAAAAAAATATAATCAGGACTAGATTTAAATACCTTTGCTATTTTCACAGCTAATTCATAGGTTAATCGACGCTTACCGTTTTCAATCATCCAATAATATTCTTTGGATATACCTACTTGGTTAGCTACTTCTTGGTAAGTTAAGTCTTCTTTATTGCGAATCTTTTTCAATTTATCAAGCGCCATTTTGTATCACTCCTTCGGTTAACTTGAGGTTAACTTTAGTTTAATTCACCTTGAGTTAACTTGTCAAGGTTTTTTGGCCAAAAAGTTCCTTTTTAGTTAACTTCATTTAAATTAACACATGGTTAACCTATAATGAAAGGAGTTGAACTTATTGTTATTAAAGGAGTTAAGACCTATGGATGGAAAACGATTAAGGGAATTGAGAAACGAAAAAAAATTAACTCAATCCGAACTTGGTAAAATAATTAACGTTTCTAAAGTATCTGTATCTGGTTATGAAAGTGGCGATAGAACCCCCGATACGGATAATCTAAGAAGGTTAGCTGATTACTTCGGGGTAACTAGTGATTATTTGTTAGGCAGATCAGACAACCCTAACTCGTCATTAGAAGATTCGAAAATAGCAAAGTTGCTCAACGATCCCAAAACAGACCTTATGTTTAAAGATTGGAAAAACATGAACGAAGAACAAAGAGAAGAAGCTATCAACATGATTAAATATATAATACACAAAGATAAAAAAGGGGAGTAATTGAGTGGGCTTCTTTGATTTATTTAAAAAGAAACAAAAGATAGACATAATGGACAAGCCTGCAGATCTAGAATTCAAACGTTCAGCTAACAATTTATCGGAGGCTCAATATATAGATGATCCTGTTGAAAAGGAAGCATTTCTAAGGGACTGTGAAAAAAGATATTTGGTAGAAGGAAATACTGTGGACTTGCATTTTACATATAACGAGTTGATTAATGTCTACTATAGACAAAGAGATAATTGGAATCATGCATTGGATAATTGTATTGAATGTTGTGAAAAAGACATTGAATTATTTCCCGTCTTCGCAACTAAATGGAAAGAAGAATATGGAGATTCGTCTCCTAGAATACCTTCTTTCGAACGGAAAGCTATAATCCACGAGAAACAAGGAGAAATTAATAAAGCTATCTACATTACAGAATTGGCAATTAAATATAATCTTATCGACAAAACAAAAGGTGGTTTTGAAGGTAGGTTAGAAAGACTGATTAAAAAATCAGGGATTAAAAATCGAGAATCATTCCCAACAAAAGATAAGGATGCAGCCATTAAACAACCTGAAGAAAAACACCTTCCGATCGATGTTGATAGTGACTGGAGAGATGACTTTTTAAAAAAATAAATAATAAATATACACTTTAACCAGTTTATATAATTATAAATAGAAAAATAAGGGGTTAGTTAGTAATGAAAAAACTTTTAGGCATGATGGCAATATTGTTGGTTTTCCTATTGGCGGCTTGTGGTAGCGAAGATAGTGAAACGAATACCACTTCAACTGATACAAATGAAACTGAAGAACAAAATAAAGAGGCAGAAGAAGAACCAGAAGAAATGAGTTCCGAAGAGAATGAATCTACTGAAGCAAAGGTTGGAGACACCATTACGTCAGAAGCTGGAGAAATGACTTTGGTTAGCAGGACAGATGACGTTGGAACTTTTGAAACGGGATCTATTATTATGACTGTAGAAAAAGTAAATGGTGTATCGGGTGTTCTTAGCCCAGAGATGGTTGAGTATTTGGAACAAGAAGAATTAGAATATATTCAAGTAGATATGATAGTCGAAAATACATCTGAAGAAAACATTACTTTTTATGCATCTCAAGCGACAATGACTACCAACACAGGTGAACAATTAGAACCAGATATGTTTCTTAGCGACCACATCGACGGCGAATTTATTGGACAAGTTAATAAATCAGGCTCTTCTTTTTATATATTAGAGAATTCCAAAGCAGAGGATGTTGAATCTGTTAGATTGATATACAGCGCTCCTACTAATGATGACTTTGAAACTGTTGGCGAAGAAGTAGACTTTGAGGTAGAATTAAAAAAATAAAAATGTGGTGCACTTTCAAAAGTGCACCCACTTTTATAAAAAATATACGAACATACATTCTCTTTGGAGGGGTGATTACTTGTTTTATTCTCATCTAGAGGACTATATCAATAATTTATACAAAACGTTATCAATCAACAACCCGAAACAATTAAGTATAGCGTTATTAGCTAAAAAGTTAGATGTCGAAGTTTACTATGGAAATGTGAGTTTCTTATTTGGGGATAAAGTTGTAATTAAGAGATCAACAAAGCAACAAGAATGGCAGGAATTTGGTCATGAGATAGGTCACTATCTTAGACATGTTGGGAATCATCTATCAATGAACACTTTATTTATTAATTTACAAGAATACCAAGCTGACAATTTCGCTTATCACTTTTGTATACCCACTTTCATGTTACAGGAAGTGAAAGACATAAACATTTATACCATTTCCGAAACTTTTGATGTGGATTATGAGTTTGCTAGACATCGATTAGATATGCATAATAACAAGTTGCTTTTTGCTTCTGGCAAGTAAATTTTATATTAATAAGGAGGTTGTTTAAATATGAGAGGTCACATAATTAAGAGAGGTAACAAATATGCTATTGTCGTTGATCTTGGTAGAGATCATCAAAATAAACGCAAACAAAAGTGGTTTAGTGGTTATCAAAAGAAGAGAGATGCAGAGCGAGATTTACCCGGTATCTTAGCAGAGATAGAAACTGGTACTTACGTAGAACCACCTGACATGACAATTAAAGAATACATGGACATTTGGCTTAAAAAGAAAGAAAAAGAAGTTGCTTACGGCACGTATTTCCATTACGAAAACTATGTACGTAAATATATTGTTCCAGGTCTAGGGCGATGGAAAATCAAACAGATAAAACCTATGCAAGTAGAATCGTTTATAGATTCGTTGTCTAATACAAAATTAAGTGAAAGATCTCGGCACCATGTTTATAGAATATTATCATCATCGCTAAAATATGGCACGAAATATGGCATTAAGCAAAATCTTATGAATGATGTTAGTCCACCTAGAGTAAAAAGAAAACATATGCCCTATTGGACTGAAAAAGATATAAGTATATTTTTACCCTATTTAAGGAAAGAACGCTATTTTATTACGGTTTATTTGGCTCTGACGACTGGTATGAGACAAGGCGAGACTTTAGGATTAAGATGGTCTGATATAGATTTTGATAAAAAAGTAATATCTGTTAGGCAACAATTGCGTAAAAAAAAGGACAAGGACGAAAATGGAACTTACGAACTTACAGCACAATTAAAATCTGAATCAAGTTGTCGAACGATACATTTAGATGATAATACTATTTCAGAACTAAAAAAACATCGCAACAATCAACTAAAGGAAAAGGTTAAATGCGGGAAGGATTACAGAGAATATGATTTAGTTACAGCAACAGTAACAGGTAACTATGTATTGCCTAGCAACTTAAACAGATCATACTGGAGAGCGATAGAACGATCAAAGGTAAAGCACATAACATTTCATGCATTAAGGCACACACATGCAACTTTGATGCTTACGCAAGGAACACATCCTAAAATAGTACAAGAGCGATTAGGACACTCTAGCATACAGATGACACTAGACAAATATTCTCACGTTATACCAAGTATGCAACAAGCAGCTGCCGAAAAGTTTGGGGATTTATTCA
The DNA here is from genome assembly GCF_003426055.1 of Paraliobacillus sediminis. Lineage (NCBI taxonomy): Bacteria > Bacillati > Bacillota > Bacilli > Caryophanales > Bacillaceae > Paraliobacillus > Paraliobacillus sediminis. The sequence continues at coordinate 1,120,399 of NZ_QJSI01000001.1, read as the reverse complement.
CGGATGAAAGTAATAAAAACAGCATGGAAAAGTAAGAACTAATATCCTCTAAAAAAACTATCTCGAATTCAAAGGTTTGCAGTTTGTTTGCAAATGGCTTTGAAAAACAAAATAGCAAAGGATGTAAAAACGCTACATCCCTTGCTATTACTGTATTTACGTTAGTGCGCTCGGAGGGATTTGAACCCCCGACCCTTGGTACCGGAAACCAATGCTCTATCCCCTGAGCTACGAGCGCATGATATATTTATTATCCTATACAATTTAAATTAATGGACAAGCATTATTATAACGGATGATTGACGGTAATTCAATTACAATTATACCTCCTCTCAGTTATTAGGAAATAACACTACTCCATCTGATCATTATAAATAAAAAGAAACATATATATTTTAAATAGCTACATCCCCCAAAAATAAGTACTCTCTGTTATAATAAATAACAAGGTTTATATTGCCAACTGAATGGGTAGGATACAGTTAGGTGTGTCTTAACAATAAAAGTTAAAATCGAATGTGTTTTGTTTGACCTTTATTGACCATTTAGTTACTATATACATAGGAAGTTAATTCACAAATAGAAGAATCAAGCATTATAAGGAGGAAATTTTACAATGAATTTAATACCAACAGTTATTGAACAAACAAACCGCGGAGAACGTGCATATGACATCTATTCTCGCTTACTTAAAGATCGTATTATTATGTTAGGTAGTGCCATTGATGATAATGTTGCTAACAGCATTGTTGCCCAGCTTTTATTCTTAGAAGCAGAAAGTCCTGGTAAAGATATCTCAATCTACATCAACTCACCAGGTGGTTCAATTACAGCTGGAATGGCAATTTATGATACAATGCAATTCATTAAATCAGACGTTTCAACAATCTGTGTTGGTATGGCAGCATCTATGGGTGCATTCTTACTAACTGCTGGGGCACCTGGTAAACGTTACGCACTTCCAAATAGTGAAGTAATGATTCACCAGCCACTAGGCGGTACACAAGGTCAAGCGTCAGACATCCAAATCCATGCAAATCGTATTATTGAAATGCGTGCTAAACTAAATAAAATCATTGCTGACACAACAGGTCAACCAATTGAAGTTATTGAGAAAGATACAGATCGTGATAACTTTATGAGTGCACACAAAGCACAAGAGTACGGTTTGATTGACAAAGTAATGGAAAAAAAGCCAACTGAATAACTTTCAATAAAAAGAACGGAGCAAATTTTGCTCCGTTCTTTAATTTTTACAACAATAATAATTTCATTTTCGCTTATACAATGTGTACGGTTTAATTTATATTAATGCTCTATGGTATTCGTTTCATTAGTTAAAAATGTTGCTAACGTTTCAATAGCAGCTTCGGAATCTGCACCTTCACCAGTTAATGTTATTTTTTCACCACTAGCTATCGCTAGGCTTAACAATCCCATAATACTTTTTGCATTCACACGTCTACTTCCTTTTACCAAAAATATTTCAGAGGCAAAGCTATTTGCTTTTTGAACAAATTCGGAAGCTGGTCTTGCTTGTAACCCAGGTTCCACCACTACAACTAACGTTTTACTCTCCATCATTCTATCTCCTCTCATAATGAACTACACGAAGAAAGCGTTATTAAAATAATCTGCCACAATAAAATGTATGTTACCTTCTTCACTATTATACATGTAAGCGGATACACAGACAATAAAATCATTTTAAAAAGTTTAAAAAAACACCGATTTACTAGTATAAAGAAATAATTCTTCATAACTAGTTACTATCGATGTGAGTCGTGTTACATATGTTGTTGATTCGTGCGTAGTTGGTCAGCAAACTCATCAATTTTCTTGAGTCGATGGTTAATACCCGATTTACTAATCTTACCGCCAGATACTAATTCGCCTAATTCTTTTAAAGACAGGTCTGCATTTTGAACCCGTAACCGCGCAATTTCTTGAAGTTTGTCTGGTAAAGATTCTAATCCAGCTGTCCGTTCGATAAACTTAATATTTTCAACTTGACGAAATGCTGCACCAATTGTTTTATTCAAATTGGCTGTTTCACAATTCACCAAACGATTAACTGAATTTCTCATATCTCGCATAATCCGGACATCTTCAAATTTAAATAGTGCATTATGTGCACCAGTGTAATTTAGAAACTCGGTAATTTTTTCTGCCTCTTTGATGTATGAAATATAGCCATTTCTTCTTTCTAGAATACGAGCATGAAGATTAAAAGAATTCATCAATTCGCATAAAGAGTCATTATGTTCCTGATAGGCATTTGATATTTCTAAATGATACGAAGATGTTTCAGGATTATTAACAGATCCACCAGCTAGAAAGGCCCCCCTTAAATAAGCACGTTTACAGCATTTCTTTTTAAGATATTTAGGAGAAATAGTTCTTACAAGGGAAAATGGACCATCTAGAATATTTAATTCAGATAAAATGGCTTGTGCCCCTTCTGTGATTCGAACGATATATACGTTGTTTTTCTTTAATTTCATTTTTTTTCGAACAAGTAATTTAAGTGGATAGTTATATAAAGATTTTATTAATGTATAGATGCGACGAGCAATTGCTGCGTTTTCCGTTTGTACATCTAATACATACTCATGTCGTGAGAAAGAAATTGCACCGTTCATTCTTATTAGGGCAGCAAGTTCTGATTCAATACAACACGGTTTATTTTCAATCTGTGTCAATTCTTTTTTTATTTCAGATGCAAAAGACATTTACTCACCTTCCTGTCTTACCTCTCCATTACCCTACCAAGGTACTTAAGATTTTCGCCACTTTTCCAGTATCGTGACGTAATATTTTTTTAGAATAATCAATGATATCAGCTTCAATAATTTCTAAACCCATGTCAATTAATCGGTCCGTATCATAGATGACGGGTTCGGCATTTTCTTTTGCATATTTTTTTTGCAGCGTTTCATCAATGGTTTTGTTATGAACAAGTACAGAATGAATACAGCCTTCGCCTACATGTTGCGTGATCGCTTTGACATGATCAGCCGCCGTATAGCCTGTTGTTTCTCCTTCTTGCGTCATAACATTACAAACATAAACCACCTTACCCTTTGCATCTCGGAGTGCATCACCAATTTCTGGTACAATTAAATTCGGCATTGTACTCGTATATAAGCTTCCAGGTGCAATGACAACTAAACCAGCATCTTTAATAGCAGCAATTGCCTCTGGTAACGGTAACACTATCTCTGGTTTTAAAAATACACGTTTGATTACTTTTCCCGCAAGTGGAATATTTGATTCGCCAGCAATAATTTCACCGTCTTCCATTTCGGCGTGTAAGAACATATTTTGGTTAGCGATCGGGTATATGTTACCTTTTACATTTAAAACGCGGGATATTTCCTTAATCCCATTATAAAAGTCTCCCGTAACAGATGTCATGGCAGCTAATAATAAATTTCCCATTGAATGTCCAGAAAGGCCATTACCATTCACAAAACGATGTTGAAAAAGCTTTAGTAACATAGGTTCTACTTCTGATAAAGCTGCAATTACATTCCGAATATCTCCAGGAGCAGGCATCGACATTTCTGTTCGTAACCTTCCAGAACTTCCGCCATCATCAGCAACCGTTACAATTGCTGATAAATCAATTGGATACTCTTTTAACCCACGTAATAGCACAGGCATTCCTGTTCCACCACCTATTACTACTACATTTTGCTTCCTATCCATCATATGTTAATGTCCCTTTCTCTTGTCAATATCTCGATGCGTCACATGTGTCACGTATTGTGTTGCAAAATGGCTTTTAAGAAATTCTGCAAGTGCAACAGACCTATGTTGACCACCCGTACAGCCAATTGCAATTACAAGCTGACTCTTGCCTTCTTTCTTATATTGCGGCAACATGAATGTAAGTAAATCTACTATTTTTTCTAAAAACTTCTGTGTATCTGACCATTTAAAAACATAAGAAGCTACTTCTTTATTTAATCCAGTTAAAGGCTGTAAATTTTCGACATAATGTGGATTAGGTAAAAAACGCACATCAAATACTAAATCAGCATCAATAGGCAAGCCATATTTAAAGCCAAATGAGACCGTATGAACAGAAAATATTTTTTGTTCTTTTTCACCGTATTTGCTAACAATTTTATCGCGTAGTTCTTTTGGCTTTAGATTTGTCGTGTCAATGAAGTATTGTGCTCTTCCCCTTAATTCATCTAACATCAAGCGTTCTTGTTTAATACCATCAAGTGGTAAACCATCAGGTTCAAGTGGATGAGAACGTCTCGTTTCTTTGTATCTAGATACGAGTGCTTTTTCTTGCGCATCTAAAAATAAAATATGCTCTTCTAACCAATCTGCTTTGCCCAAATTATCTAGCGCTTCAAATAATGTATCAAAAAACTCTCGGCCTCTTAGATCCATTACTAATGCAACTTTATGAATATTATTACTTGCGTCTTTCATTAATTCTAAGAATTTCGGAAGTAATGCTGGTGGTAAATTGTCCACACAATAATAGCCTAAGTCTTCGAAACTTTGGACTGCAACTGTTTTACCCGCACCAGACATACCTGTAATAATGACTAACTTTGTTTCTTGTTCTTTGGCCATCATCCATCTCTCCCTGTTTAAAAATCATTAGTCTAAGTTATGCTTTATTACTTCGTAGTCTTGTGTGTACTCAAAACTTCCATATACAAGTTTAGAATTATTTAATAACTGCTGATGAATATATTTATCACTTGGAGCCATCGGCTTTTCTAATACTTTATTAATTGGAACCCATTCTAATTCGCCTTCATCACAAAAATCAACTAAGCGACCTTCATAATGATCACAAATAAAAGTAAACATCATCCATTCACTTATGACCTTATCCTGACTAACCTTAACCATCGAAAAGACACCTCGTAGATCAGGGCTTTGTAATATCAGACCTGTTTCCTCACGATATTCTCTTACAACTGATTCTTTTATCGACTCTTTTAATTCCATCTTACCACCAGGCATCGCATACCAGCCATGACTTGGCTTTTTTAATAATAAAATATGATCATTTTCTCTTAATATACAGTTTGTTATTCGTTGCAAATCAATTCACTCTTTCTATAGCAATATATACTATTATACTATATCTCCGTTCCCCTATCTAATTTTAAATATAATTTCCGTTAGATGGCAAAAAAAATACACAGGCAATATCGCCTGTGCAAACTATATATTAAAAAAGGGGGTTAATTAGTTACTTATAGTATAACTAAACTTTATTGCATCCGTATTACAGGAGAGTTAAAATGCAATGACTTTATATTTTCTTTTTGTTACGAACTTATTTAACAGCTTCTAACGATTCCATTAAGTCTTCCACATATGCTTGTGCTGCTTGTGCTGCAATACTACCATCACCTGTTGCAGTAACAATTTGACGAAGTTCTTTATCACGAATATCTCCAGCGGCATAAATACCAGGGATAGACGTTTCCATCTTTTCATTCGTAGTTACGTATCCTTCTTCGTTTAAGATTCCAAGCGTTTTGAATGGTGCGTTTAATGGATTCATTCCAATGTAAATAAATGTTCCATCGGCGTCATGCTCATATTCTCCACCAGTCTTTTTGTCGACTAAGGTTAGACTACTAACTTTACCGTCTTTGCCATTAATTGTTTTTACAATCGTATCCCAAATAAAATCAATTTTATCGTTATTAAATGCACGATCTTGAATGATTTTTTGAGCACGTAATGTGTCACGGCGATGTACAATCGTAACTTTGCGAGCAAAACGTGTTAAATAGATACCTTCTTCTACTGCGGAGTCTCCACCACCAACAACAATTAAATCTTTTTCTTTAAAGAAGGCTCCATCACAAACTGCACAGTAAGACACACCTCGACCACCTAATTCTTCTTCTCCTGGCACACCCAATTTTTTAAATTGCGCACCAGTTGCAAGAATAATAGCACGAGCTTTATACTCTTTCTTACCAGCAATAATTGTTTTATACTCTTTGCCATCTATTATTTCTTTAATATCGCCATATGCATACGTAGCACCAAAGTTTTTCGAGTGCTCAAACATTTTATTTGATAAGTCTGGTCCAAGAATACTATCATAACCAGGATAATTTTCAACATCTTCTGTGTTAGCCATTTGTCCACCTGGAATACCGCGTTCTAACATCAAAGTATCAAGATTAGCTCGTGATGTATATAAAGCGGCTGTCATACCAGCTGGTCCAGCACCAGCAATAATAACATCATAAATACGTTCTTCAGACATATTTTTCATCCTTTCTTTTTACAAATCGTAATGATTACTATACCCATTATCGTATATTTTCTAATGGCCGTCTACTATTCTGCTCAGCAAGAATTAAAGACGAAAGACTTCTATTCTATTGGTCTAACTCCCACGGAAGTGGTTCAGTCTTCAAATGAGGATGTTGCTTACATCCCTCTTTCCAAATACGCTCTGCTTGCACTTTATCTCCAACTTGATAAGCAGCAATACTAAAGTATTTATAATACCTCATATGTCCTTTTACTTTTGATTTTGCTAAACGTAAAAAACGTTGATAGGCAGATTGATAATACTTTGTTTGTGCAAGAGTACTGGCTATTCGCAGTTTTTGTTCTTCGTGAATCGGATAAATATTCGTAATTGTTCCTTGTAATAGTTCTGCTTTTTCAAATTCCTGTCGTTCATAATAAAATAATATTAAGTTAGTTCGTACAAAAATGGACTGTGGATCTTTTTCTAACCACTTTTCCTCTATACGGATTGCTTCATCCTGATCTCCTGAGTAAAAGAGCGCATAACAATATTCATGTTTAGCTGTTTGATGATCAGGAAATAATGCCATCATCTCTTGTAATAGTGGCATTGCTAGCTCCCATTCTTGTTTTTCCAAGTGATAAAAAGCTGTTTCTTGATAAACCAATAGTTCATCTTCTTCTTCCAACCAATCATCTTCGTCGTCAGCACCAATGTCCAAAACAGTTAATAGTTGCTCCGTTTCTTCTTTAAACTCACCAGTAGGATCATTTTTTAAATATAAATCTGCATATTTTTTTGCATCTTTTAATAAGCCTAAATGCGCATAATTATTAGCAATTAGATAATAGCAATCCGGATAATCTTTTCCATGTTCTTTAATAATATCTGTTAGAATTTGATTGGCCGTATGATACGATCCGATTTCAGTATATATAATAGATATCTGACAAGGGTATAATGCTTCCTCAGGATCTGCCTCTGTCGCTTTTTTTAGCCATTTTAATGCAATGTCAAACTTTCGTTTATAAAAGGCGTCTACACCTTTTGAAAAATAAAAATCACCTTCTGGAATAAATGGGATGACATTATCTATTGATTTATATTGTGTATCTGTATCTTCTGTTATCGTCATATGTCTCCCCCAATTTACATAAAAACAATAAAGTTTCTATGAAAATTTTTCTTACCCGAGTGAAGTATATCACATTTTCTTATTGCAATAAACGAAGAAATGCTGTTTAATTTGCATTTTCAACAAAAAAAACTTGACAGGTATCAAGTTTTTATCAAAAAAGGTTACTATTTGTTCGTATGATTCGTCATTTCTTTAATTCCTTGCATTAATTCACGGTGATAGTAGGTCCTCTCTTCCGCATCCCAGAACAGTTCATTTTGCAAATAATGTAGCACACCTCGTGCATTTCGTTTAACAGTAGCGATATCAAACAGCATCGCGCCAGTACGTCGAACAAAAAAATCTAGTGGTTTGTATATACACTCTTCTTGTAAACTATAAACGAGTTCAGAGAAAACGAGAGGCTCAATAGCATAACTTTGTGCTTCTTTGTTTAAAGTTCGATAGTACTCCCAAATTTTCACTACATTCGAACCATAACGATCGATGTATTTTATCTTTGTTTTTTCATCTAATTCGATATCTTCTAACTGTTTTAATTGTTCTTGTTTAAAAACCTCAAAGCCTTTTGAACCATTCATATCTCCACCAGAAATCGGAATTCGTTTTGTGTCAGATTTGGAATATAAAATACCAATCTCTTTTTTAAACTGCTTTACAATATCATCGACAATATCTTCAGCCATTTTACGATAAGCGGTTAATTTACCTCCAGCAATGGAAATTAGTCCAGATGAAGAAACGAATATTTCATCTTTGCGCGATATCGAACTAGGATCTTTGCCATCTTCTGCAATTAGAGGTCGTAAACCAGCCCAAGCCGATTCTATCTTCGTTTCGTCTACTTGTAATGTTGGAAACATATGATTAATTGCTTTTAATAAATACGTACGATCCGTCTCATCTACAGACGGATTATCAATATCTCCCCCGTATACAGTGTCTGTTGTTCCGACATATGTTTTTCCATCACGTGGTATAGCGAAGATCATTCTGCGATCTGTATGATCAAAGTAAATCGCTTGTTGTAATGGGAAATCTATTTGGTCAAAGACAAGATGAACACCTTTGGTTAAATACAACGATTTTTCTTCCTTAGAATCATCCAATTCTCTAATTGTGTCAACCCATGGTCCAGTTGCATTTACGATTTTTTTCGCGAATACTTGGTAGGTTTCTCCCAAAATTTGATCTTCTAATTCCACTCCGTTTGCCTTACCAGTTTCATCATAAAGCACGCTACAAACTTTAATATAATTTAATGCTTTTGCGCCTAACTCTACTGCCTTTTTAACCACTTCAATTGTTAAACGAGCATCATCCGTTTTATATTCAACATAATATCCTGCACCTCTTAGGTGTGCACTTTGCAACAGTGGTTCTTTTGCTAATGTTTCTTTCTTAGAAAGCATTTGATGCCGTTCTTGTTTTTTTACTCCTGCTAAGAAATCATATAACTGTAGTGCTAATCTTGCCTTTATTGGTGTAAGATTACCTTTTTGGTATAGTGGTAATAGCATCGTTTCAGGTTTTGTAATATGGGGACCATTCTCGTAGACAATTGTTCTTTCTTTCCCAACTTCAGCGACTACTTTAACTTCACCATGTTCCGAATAACGGAGACCACCGTGAATGAGTTTTGTTGATCGACTTGATGTTCCTTCTGCAAAGTCTTGCATATCGACTACAGCCGTTTTCATACCTCTTGATGTTGCATCTAATGCAATGCCTGCTCCAGTGATGCCACCACCAATCACAAATACATCGTATGATTCACTCGCTAATGCTTCACACATTTCTTGACGATTTATATTTGAAAAGCCCATTACTTAATCCCCTTTTTCTTTTCTCTTTTATCTAGAAAATATAGGAAAACGCGAGAAACAAAAATTGTTTCGCGCGTAGTTTATTATTACTTTACTTCTATGCATGATCCTTTAAAAAATCATCTTGTCCTATTCTCTTTTTCATTTCTTCTTTGGAGTAAATCATACGCATCGGATTTCCACCTACAAATGTCCCACTCGCAACATCCTTATGTACAACCGTTCCAGCAGCTATGACTGCTCGATCACCAATCGTCACACCAGGCAATATGATGCTGTTGGCACCAATCATTACTTCATCACCTATTAATACATTGCCTAGTCGATATTCCTTAATCAAATATTCATGTGCTAGAATAGTTGTATTATATCCTATAACAGTATTTTTTCCTACAGATATGCGTTCTGGAAACATAACATCTAACATAACCATCAAGGCAAAAGCTGTTTGATCTCCAACCTTCATTCTTAAAAAAGTACGATATAACCAATTTTTTAATGATAAAAACGGTGTATATCTCGCTAGTTGAATTACAATGAAGTTTTTAATCACTTTCCAAAAAGGAACTGTTTTATAGACATGCCATAATGAGTTTGCACCTGTAACATGATAACGTTCCGTGTTTCGCATTATCTACACCTCAAGAATCTTTAATAAATCGCTCATCTCTTCCAACATATAATCTGGTTTATAACTCGCTAGCACTTCTTTACCTTTAATAGACCATGCTACTCCTGCCGTTTTTATTCCTGCATTTTGGCCAGCTTCTATGTCATGATAATTATCTCCTACCATAATTGCGTTTATCGGATTTGCATGTAATTGTGTTAGTGCTTTAATAATTGGTTCAGGATGTGGTTTAGCATTTGTTACATCATCTAAACCGATAACTATATCAAACGCATCTTCCATTCCGGTAAGCTTTAAGCCTAACAATGCCGTATCACGCATTTTTGTTGTAACAATCCCAAGTTGATAGCCATTTTCCTTCAGTGTCTTAATCGTATCAACTACAGTAGGATAGGCAGTTACATATTTGTCATGGTTAGATAAATTGTGTTCTCTATACGTGGCAACCATTGCTTCCACATTATCTGGATCAACCTGTGCAAGACTATCATATAAAGGTGGTCCAATAAATGATAATATCTGCTCTCTCGTATAAGGCGTTTCACTATGTTTTTTTAATGTGTGTGTAAAAGATGCAATAATTAATTCATTTGTGTCTATTAATGTACCATCTAAATCAAACAGAATCGTACGAATGTCCATCTGCTAATTCTTCCCTTCTTTTTCTTGCTTGTTTTCGATTCCAAATGAAACCGATACATGCTGTTAAAATTAGTGCAGTAAAAAGTCTGATTAATAATAGCGGCCAAACTGGTATACCAAGTGGAATAAAAACAAGTGTATCTTCAACAACAGCGTGACACGATACTAAGAAAATGAAAGCTAAATACATATCTTTTTTCGAAACACCGTCTTCTTTAACAGCTTGAACCATTACTCCAGTTCCATATGCCAAGCCGATTGATAAACCGGCCACTAATGTCATCGACGCATTACTATTCATACCCATTAGTTTTGTAAATGGCGCTAAACGATCAGAAATTTTCTTCATCCAACCTATTTCACGGAATATTTGTAGTATAACCATTAATGGTATAACAATAAGTGCAAGTTGCAACACACTAACAGTTGCCGTTTGGAACCCTTCTAATCCTATAGCGAACCAACCTTCTGGGGAGGCAGGATCTGATGAAATAAATCCATATTGTGCAAGTTCCTGTCCACCTTTCCAAAAAGTATTGATCATAATTGCAGAAAATAGCGCAAGTGTTATCCGAATACCGACAACAATTGGCCATTTAATTCCGACTCGTGTAGCAACAGATGACTCAATAAATAAGTTATGAGAAAAAGACAGCATAACTGCCATTATAAACACTTCTCTAACGCTAAAATCAAAGGAAACAATTGCAGCAATTCCAGCGTAAAGATTTAACGTATTACCTAATACTAACGGAACTGCCGCCTCACCTGAGAGACCGATCCAGCTCATCATTGGTGTTAACATCTCTACTACCCATGGCAAAACAGGTGTGAATTGTAAGATCGTAATGAGCACAGTAATTGGAAATATCACCTTACTTAGTGTCCACGTAACGCCTAAACCTTGTTGCACACCCCGGATCAGGATTTCTTTCACTTTGAACCCTCCTAGACTTTCTTACCACTATATCGTCTATTAACCGTTTTTGACTTCCGACGATAAGCAATCAGAGCTACACCAACAAGGACGAGCACAATTGAAATAACTTGAGCTGTTCTTAATGAACCAATAATGTAAAGACTATCTGTTCGCATTCCTTCTATGAAATAACGTCCAATAGAATACCATATTATATAACCAAGAAAAACTTCGCCACGTAAAGGATTATATTTTCTGAATATGAGAATTAAAATAACGCCAATGAAACTTAATACTGATTCATAAAGAAAAGTTGGATGATATAAAACACCATCTATGTACATTTGGTTTTCTATGAAATCTGGCAGGAATCGAATAAAGTTATCATACGCTGCAGGTGACACTTCTCCGCCATGCGCTTCTTGATTAATAAAGTTACCCCAACGACCAATTGCTTGTCCTAAAAGAAGGCCCGGCGCTGCGATATCTGCTAATTGCCAAAAGGATACTTTTTTAACACGAGCGAAGATAATTGCTGTGATAACGGATCCTATCAATGCGCCATGTATTGCAATTCCGCCTTCCCATACTGCAAAAATGCTCCACCAAGGTCCTCCTTGATATTGGTCCCATTCAAATATCACATAATAAATTCTGGCCGAGATAATTGCAATTGGTAGTGCAAAAATAATTAAGTCTGTGAATATGTCTTTTTGTAAACCCAAACGATTGGATTCTCTTGATGCCATCCATAATCCTAAAAATACGCCCGATACAATAATAACCGCATACCAGTAAATAGTGAATGGTCCCACTTCTAAAAAGATACGGTCAATTGGTGGTGATACATTAAATAGCAAAATAAACTTCCCCCTTATTCTTCTTAATCTAAGTCATAATCCGGACCAAGATTTGTCTTTTCTTTACCAATCATCGTTGTTAATCTTGTCGAGAATTCTTCTGCAGCATTAACGCCCATTTGTTTTAGTCGAAAATTCATTGCTGCTACTTCAATAATAACTGCTAAATTTCGACCTGGACGGACTGGTAATATTGCTTTTGGTACGTCTACATCAATAATTTTCATTGTTTCTTCTTCTAATCCTAGGCGATCATACGTTTTTTTATCATCCCAAGATTCTAAATTTATTACATATGATATTTTTTTATAGGAGCGAACAGAACCTGCACCAAATAACGTCATGACATTTATAATACCTAGCCCTCTAATTTCCAATAAGTGTTCAATTAGCGGTGGAGAAGAGCCAATTAAACGATCATAATCCTCTTGTCTAATTTCGACACTATCATCTGCTACAAGACGATGTCCTCGTTTTACTAATTCTAAAGCTGTCTCACTTTTACCGACACCACTTTGTCCCATAATTAAAACGCCGACACCATAAATGTCAACTAATACACCGTGCATTGCTGTAAACGGAGCGAATTTTGCTTCTAAAAAGTTCGTTAATCTGCTTATAACACGAGTTGTTTTATACGGTGAACGTAATAAAGGCACATTCGCTTTTTCACAAGCATTAATTAATTCATCCGGAACTTCCATACCTCTTGATACGACAATTCCCGGTGTTTCATCTGTAGACATTTTTGTAGCGCGATCTGTTCTTTGCTCTGAAGTTAGATCCTTATAATAAGAGAGTTCTGTTTTCCCTAGTAATTGTAATCTTTTTTTCGGATAATATCTGAAGTAACCTGTCATTTCAATTCCTGGACGAGATATATCACTCATAATTATCTCACGCTGTAAGCCTTCTTTTCCAGCTAGTAATTCTAATTTAAATTGATCTAATAAATCTTGCGTGTGAACTTTTGTCATATTAAGCCCTCCATCTTACCATCACCATCGCTGTGGATTTATAGTGTACACTTATTGTAGCATTTTTTATAAATACATTCACCAAATTAATCGATTAGATCACAATACTATTTTAAATTTAATGTAACCGGGAGCCAACCCCTGACACTATTGATAAACCAAATACGATCAGCACTTCCTAAATCGGCATATTTAATCACCTGTTCTTGGATAATACCTGTGTCTAGTAAGTGCGCGCGGTATGTGCCAGCTAATAAACCACAATCTACTGGTGGCGTATAATACATACCAGCTTTTTCTACTACTACATTGCCAATAATAAATTCTGTTAATTCGTGTTGTTTGTTCCACAATAAAGTAGAAAAAACAGTTGGTTCATCTACTTGATGGTTCTTATATTGCGTTCGATTTGTCGTTTTATGAAAAAGAAATGGATCCTCTTCATCAATTGGTGATTTTGCTAATGTACATGTCACATTCCCTATTATCTCTTTTACTTCTTGAACCTCTGTAAAAATCTCCCCTGTCTTAGATACAAGGAGTCGAACTTTATATTTTTTAGATGGATGGTTTGCTTTTACTTGATTTAATGTTTGCTTAATTTTTTCTATATTGATCTCAAAATTGAAATATCTTGCAGACTCAAGCAAGCGTGCCATGTGATAGCTTAGTAATGGATAACTGGCATTATCAAGTAAGATCGATTCGAGTAATTGAAAATCAGGCCGCTGCTCTGTTAACATTTTCGCTTTTGTTTTCATTTCTTGATACTCATTTTCAACGGTAGAATCCCAAGTAATCCCTCCGCCCACACCATATGTAGCCATCTGACTTTTTTTATCAATAATAACGGTACGAATTGGTACGTTAAATGTTGCTTCCTTCTCAGGTGTAACAAAACCGATTGCACCACAATAAACCTCTCTGGGTGTGTCTTCAAGTTCTGCAATGTAAGACATCGTTTTTATTTTTGGTGCACCAGTAATCGATCCACATGGAAATAATGCCGTAAACCAGTCTAATAAATGTGTATCTTCTTCAAGCTCTGCTGTTACTGTCGAGGTCATCTGATTAACAGTTGGATAGGACTCGACATCTAAAAGATTCGGTACATGTACGGTACCTTTTTTTGCGATTTTACCTATATCATTTCGTAATAAATCAACAATCATCAAATTTTCTGCGCGTTCTTTTTCAGATGACGTCAATTGTTCTATTAATTGCTGATCTTCTTTCCCGTAACGTCCACGTTTTGACGTCCCCTTCATCGGTTTTGTTGTGATCGTATTATTATTCACTCGAAAGAATAACTCCGGTGAGGCAGATAAAATCTGATAATCACCAATATTTAGATAGGCACTGTAAGGCGCTTGTTGATTTTCAACCAATTGTTTGTAAAAGGCAAAGTCATCACCAGTAAAAGTAGCCTGTAGACGACTTGTATAATTGACTTGATATGTATCTCCACGTGCAATAGCTTGCTTAATATCTCTAATACCGTCTTGGTAGTTTTCTTCACTTGATGTAAATGTCCAATCGGAAACAGTGTAGTCTTGTAATAGTGGTGTTGCTTCTGTAGCTGAAGGCGCTTCGTATACACCAAACCATACAAGTGGAAGATTACTATTCGATTTAACATTGAAACGTGCTTCAAATGCCGGTGCTGCTTCATATGAAACATAACCGGCCACATAATAGCCCGCATCAATTGCGTTTTCAACCTTGTTAAAAATAGAAGTGACTTCTGTTAAGGAATTTGTTTGATATATTTTAATTGGGTCACAGAATGCAGTCCTCTGCATATTCCCAGTATGATCCATAAACTCAAAAATAAGGTCTGGATTCATTCTTCTTTCACCTCATTTAACTTTCTAAAATTAATGTAATTATAGCTTAAAACAATTTTTAAATATAGGCAAAAGGAAAGACTGTTTTTTGAAAGGTTGTTGTTTATGACTTGATTACCATAAAGAAGGTGTAATAATCTTACGTCTGAGTTATCATCAACAACGACGTAACTCAACAGATTACTTCGCTCTGAAAATCCACTACGCTTTCCGCAGGGACGTCTTCAGCTAACTTGGAAGAAAGACACTTCCAAGTGGATCTTCAGATCGCTCTGTTCCTGCAGGAGTCGTAGTGGATTTTCATCGCTGGTCAGTAATATGTTTATTGATGAATTTGCTTTATTAACGATAACAGGCCTTTTCGAACCTTAAGTTCTTTCTAGCGAAGGAAGCAAATGGTCGACTCTCCAGCAGGAACAGCACGGGCTGAAGATCCACTCGGAAAGTGATCTTTGCTTATCCGAGTTAGCTGAAGCCGTGCCTGCGGAAAGGGAGACCATTTGCTTCCGTAGCGGGTAAGGGTCTTCTGTTACGTCGCAGTTTCTATCAACTCCGAATATTGAAAAGAAACAATGTTTGCGAAAAGAACTAAATGAAAAAAACGTAAAGGTTTAATCCTCTACGTTTTACCTATTTAAAAATAAGGTATCTTTAATTAATCGGTTTAAAATGAGATTTATGATAGCCAAAATAATAGCCGCTAAAATCGCTATACCAAAACCATTAATAACAAATGTATCACCAATGAAAGCTTGCGTTAGCATTAATGTAATTGCATTGATTACAAATAAGAAAAAGCCAAGTGAAACAATCGTAATAGGCAATGTCAGCAGTACTAGAATTGGTTTCACAATTACATTTAAAACCGATAAAATAAGACTTGCTAGTAATGCTGTACCGAATCCTTCAAGATGAAAAGAATCAAATAATTGTGCAACAACAATTAAGGCTACAGCATTTAATAATAGTGAAACAACCCAACGTGTCATTTTATATTTCACCCTCAATAGGCATAATAATCGACGCTGCAATATAAATAAATAACAACGGGAAAACAGCTGTGAATGGTACGGCGATAACAAAAATCAACCGTAAAATGGTCGCGTCAAAATTAAAATATTCTGCTATACCACCTAAAACACCTGACACCATTTTATTGCTACTCGAACGGAATAACTTCTTATCCATTGTTTCATCCTCCTTTTATCCATAATTATTGTATGACTTCTTAAGGTAAATTATCCTTTTGTTCATTTAAGAAATTAATTTGCACATAAGTTATATTCCTCTATTACTACTTTTTTAAACGTATATAAATAAAGAGGTAGTACGCACTTGAATTGCGTACTACTCCTATTTACTTACTGAATTGCCATGTATAGAATTGTTCTACAGATAGGTTCTTTTTCACAATCTCTTCCATATCAGAAGCTACTTGGTTTATACTACCTAACACGCCGGATGCTTGTGAAGTATGAGCCATGATTGTTGCTAATTTCTTCTCGAAAAATGGGGTAATGTCTATCGAAACATCGGCTTCACCTATGTCTTCCACTCTTGTATTTGTAATAGCTTGTGCCCAAACTTTTGGTCTCTTTTCAGCGTCCATTGAACGAACAGCTTCAATCGCTGCAGCACCGAAAGCATTATGATCGGGATGCACGGCATGGTCTGGGTAATGGGTAATCACAAGACTAGGCTCTATTTTTTCTAAACGTGCTAATAAATCTTTTGCAACTTCTTCTCTTGATTCAAATTCTAGCGTTTTATCACGATAGCCGAGCATTTTTAATTCAATATCCAATACATCACAAGCGGCAATTAATTCTTCTTTTCTTATTTTCGGTAGCGTTTCGCGTGTGGCAAAGGCAGGATTACCCATGTTTCTTCCCATTTCTCCTAACGTTCCACATAAATAGGTAACAGGTACACCTTCTTCACGAAAACGTGCAATTGTTCCAGCAGCACCAAATGCTTCATCATCTGGATGTGGGAAAATAACAACAACGTGTTTTTCCATTCTATTTTCAGCTCCTTTATAAGCTTGAACTTTTCATTTTTGTTAATTTACAAACGGGGTTTTACTTATTTCTAATGTAACTAATAGTCTTCCTTCTTGATCATGTCCAGCAATAAGTAGATGTCCTTCATCATCAATTTCATACTCACGAACACCCTCTGCATAGATCCAACCATTTTCTGTTTTTAATCCAACACGATAACTCGTGGGGTTTCCTACTATTTTCGCTTGGTTGTAACGCACTTTCGCATTTCGCATAAATACACCAACATTATAAGCCTTCTCATTATGATGACTAGCATAAGCACCATTGGTCGTCTCGATATGTATATAAACATCTTCATTTAAGAATTTTTCTAATTCATCTTGCACTATTTCTTGAACAATTAATTCCATTACGAAACACTCCTTCCAACTCTTCTAACTAGTTATACTCTAACCAAAAAAGATAAAAACGTCAAAAAACTGACTTCTAATTGATATTTTCCGCTATCTGATTTTGTGTACTGATCGCTCGATTATTCGGATTTTCGCCCGATTCGGTGCGCTTTCTCCCGATTATTCAGTTTATCGTCCGATTCAGTGCGCGTTCGTCCGATTCGAGATCATCCAAAATTAAAAAAGCTTGGACGCAAAAATTTCGTCCAAGCTTTATGTTAAGATTGTGCTAGTTTTTCTTTTTCTTGTATATTTGTTTCCATTCGTAAACGATCTCTTTCAAGAACTGGTTTTAAATAGTATCCTGTATACGATTCACTAATTTCTGAAATTTCCTCTGGTGTTCCGGTTGCGATGATTTGACCACCACGATCTCCACCTTCTGGACCAAGGTCAATAATATGATCAGCTGTTTTAATTACATCAAGATTGTGTTCTATAATCAAAACAGTATCGCCATTCTCGACCAAGCGCTGTAATACGCCTAACAAACGAGATATATCATCAGCATGTAGACCAGTAGTTGGCTCATCTAAGATATAAAGTGTTTTGCCATCTGAACGTCGATGTAATTCACTAGCTAATTTCACACGCTGTGCTTCTCCACCAGAAAGCGTCGTAGCAGGTTGTCCAAGCCGAATATAACCTAAACCTACATCATAAACGGTTTGTAATTTCCTTCTGATTTTCGGCAGATTCTCAAAAAATCCTACCGCTTCTTCTATTGTCATATCTAAAATCTCAGAAATATTTTTACCTTTGTATTTCACTTCAAGGGTTTCGCGATTATACCGTTTACCATGACAAACTTCACAAGATACGTACACATCAGGCAAGAAATGCATTTCAATTTTTATGATACCATCACCACGACAGGCTTCACAACGCCCGCCTTTAACATTAAAACTAAATCTACCTTTTTTATAGCCACGAATTTTTGCCTCATTCGTTGATGCGAAGACATCTCGAACATTATCAAATACACCCGTATAGGTAGCAGGATTAGAACGTGGCGTTCTACCAATTGGTGCTTGATTAATATCAATTACCTTTTCTAAATATTCGCTGCCTTTAATTGATTTATGTTTTCCTGGTTTCTGCTTCGCACGATTTAATGTCATTGCTAAACTCTTATGCAGAATGTCATTGATAAGCGTACTTTTACCAGAACCCGACACACCAGTTACAGTCGTCATGACACCAATTGGAATCTTCGCATTAACTTTTTTAAGATTATTTTCTTCCGCACCAATAATCTCTACATATCTGTCATCCGCTTTACGGCGATTCGCTGGCAATGGAATAAACTTTTTGCCAGACAAATATTGGCCAGTAAGTGATTGTTTCTGTTTCATCACTTGTTTTGGTGTGCCGCTTGCGACAACTGTACCACCATGTTCACCAGCTCCAGGGCCGATATCAATTAACCAATCAGCAGCTAACATTGTGTCTTCATCATGTTCCACAACAATTAATGTGTTACCTAAATCGCGCATTTGCTTAAGTGTCTCAATTAATCGATCATTGTCACGTTGATGCAAGCCGATAGATGGCTCGTCTAATACATATAAAACACCTGTTAAAGCTGAACCAATCTGTGTTGCCAATCGAATGCGTTGCGCTTCTCCGCCTGACAACGTACCAGCAGTTCGTGATAATGTTAAATAATCCAACCCAACGTTAGTTAAAAAAGTTAGTCGATCTTGAATTTCTTTGACAATCATTTCAGCTATTTGTGCATCTTTTTCAGATAAAGTTAAATTAGTAACAAAATCATTCGCTTCCGTAACTGCTAACTCCGTTACTTTACCAATATGCTTTCCATTTATTAATACGGCAGTTGCTTCCGTTTTAAGACGATAACCTTTACACTTCGGACAGTTGTTTTGTGCCATATATTTATCCATTTGCTCTCGAATAAAATCTGAAGATGTTTCACGATGGCGGCGTGCCAGATTTGCTAGAACTCCTTCAAAGAAGATATCATTTTCACGCGTCATGCCATAATCATTTTCATAATAAAAGTGAATTTTTTCTTTTCCGCTTCCTTTTAGAATTTTATCTAACTGATCAGGAGGTAATTGACTGATTGGCGTATCCATATCAATACCATAATGCTCGCAAACACTTTTAAGGAGCTGTGGATAGTATTGTGAACTCGTTGGCTCCCAGGCTGCAATAGCACCCTGATTTAATGTTAATTCGGTATCAGGTATTACTAAATCTACATCAACTTCCAACTTTGTTCCTAAACCATCACAACGTTCACAAGCACCGTAAGGACTATTAAAAGAGAACAAGCGCGGCTCAAGTTCACCAATAGAAAAACCACAAATTGGACAAGCATGCTGTTCACTAAATAACAGTTCTTCTTCACCCATTACATCTACTTTCACTTTACCTTCGCCTAGACGTAAGGCTGTTTCCAACGAATCTGTCAGACGAGCCGATATACTATCTTTGACAACGATTCGATCAACAATAACTTCAATCGAGTGTTTTTTAGTCTTTTCAAGCACAATATCTTCACTAACTTCTCGCATTTCTCCATCAATACGAAGACGTATATAACCTTCTTGTTTTAACTTTTCTAGAACTTTGACATGCTCACCTTTACGACCAGATATAACTGGGGCAAGAATTTGCAGCTTCGTTCTTTCTGGATAATCTAGTATTCGATCAACCATTTGTTGGACAGTTTGTGATGAAATCTCTACGCCATGCTTTGGACATACTGGATGACCAATTCGAGCATATAGCAAACGCATGTAATCATAAATTTCTGTTACTGTTCCCACAGTGGAACGTGGATTTCTACTCGTTGTTTTTTGATCAATTGAAATGGCTGGAGACAGCCCTTCAATAGCATCAACATCCGGTTTTTCCATTTGCCCTAAAAATTGACGCGCATAGGACGATAAAGACTCAACATAGCGTCGCTGTCCCTCAGCATATATCGTATCAAAAGCTAACGATGATTTTCCTGAACCTGATAATCCTGTAAGTACAACTAATTTTTCTTTTGGAATTTCAATATCCACATTTTTTAAGTTATGTGCTCGTGCACCTTTGATTATAATTGATTTTTTAGCCATTGATTGTCACCCCTCCGCTTTCAGCTGTATAACGATATCACGCAACTCAGCAGCTTTTTCAAAGTTCAAGTCACGCGCAGCTTGTTTCATTTCTTTTTCCATATTTTCAATCAGTTTCTCAATTTCTTTCTTCGTCATCTTACTATAGCTTGGTGCATCGCCTTCATACTTGGCTGGATCTTCAGCAGCCATAGTTGCGCGAATAACGTCGCGAACTTCTTTTTTAATTGTCGTAGGTGTGATGCCATGTTTTTCGTTATACGCTTGTTGTTTTTCACGACGTCGTTCTGTTTCTTCAATTGCTCGAGTCATTGAATCGGTCATCCGATCCGCGTACATAATGACGCGTCCATTCTCATTACGCGCTGCTCGTCCCATTGTTTGAATTAGCGCTCGATCAGACCGTAAGAATCCTTCTTTATCCGCATCAAGTATAGCAACTAAAGAAACTTCAGGAATATCAATTCCTTCACGCAATAAGTTAATTCCGACAATGACATCAAATTTACCAATTCGTAGGTCACGAATGACTTCTATTCGTTCTAATGTTTTAATTTCAGAATGTAAATATGCAACCTTCATTCCTATCTCTTTTAGATAATCAGTTAAATCCTCAGACATTTTTTTAGTTAACGTTGTAATTAATACGCGTTCGTCTAACTCTACCCGTTTATTTATTTCTCCAATCAGATCATCTATTTGACCATCAATTGGACGGACTTCCACTGGAGGATCAAGTAAACCTGTTGGACGAATAACTTGTTCAGTCATGGTAGGAGTGTGCTCTAATTCGTATGGACCTGGAGTTGCTGAAACATAGACCAATTGTTTCGCCTTCTCTTCAAACTCCTTAAATGTTAACGGACGGTTATCCATTGCTGATGGTAACCGAAATCCATGATCAACTAATACTTGTTTCCTTGCTTGGTCACCATTAAACATTCCACGCACCTGTGGTAACGTAACGTGGGACTCATCAACAACGATCATAAAGTCATCTGGAAAGTAATCAATTAAGGTGTATGGAGTCGATCCCGCTTCTCTCAATGTTAATTGACGCGAGTAGTTTTCAATCCCTGAGCAAAATCCCATTTCCTCCATCATTTCCAAATCATAACGTGTCCGTTGTTCAATGCGTTGCGCTTCTAATAATTTATTATTTTCACGGAAAAACGTAAGCTGTTCTTCCAATTCTTTTTCAATATTTTTCATAGCTTTTTTTAACTTTTCTTCACCGGTAACGAAGTGGGAAGCTGGAAAAATAGCGATATGTTCTCGATCACCAACAATTTCACCAGTTAACGCGTTAACTTCACGGATACGATCAACTTCATCGCCAAAAAATTCAACTCGAATGCAGTGTTCTTCTCTAGAAGCTGGAATAATTTCAACCGAGTCTCCTCGTACTCTAAAAGTTCCACGTTGGAAATCTATATCATTACGCGCATACTGAATATCAACTAGCTGACGAAGTAATGCATCTCGGTCTTTCTCCATCCCGACTCGAATTGATAATACTTGATTTTGATATTCTTCTGGATTACCTAAACCATATATACACGATACACTAGCTACGATTAAAACATCCTTCCTTTCAAATAAGGAAGATGTTGCGGAGTGTCGTAATTTATCAATTTCATCATTAACACTTGAATCTTTCTCTATAAATGTGTCCGTAGAAGGCACATAGGCTTCAGGCTGATAATAATTATAATAGCTAACAAAGTATTCCACAGCATTATTAGGGAAAAATTCTTTGAATTCACTATACAATTGGCCAGCCAGTGTTTTATTATGAGCAATGACTAAAGTTGGTTTGTTTACTTCAGTAATAACGTTTGACATCGTAAATGTCTTACCTGTTCCTGTTGCTCCAAGTAGCGTCTGTTCACGCTTACCAGCATTAATTCCGGAAACTAATTCCTTAATTGCAGACGGCTGATCACCCTCGGGCTTATATTTCGACACTAACTCAAATTTATCTACCACTACGCACCCTCCGTTCATCTCTTTACTTTATCTATACTACCACATTATACTACTTTTCAAACCAAAACACGAACAAATATTCGTTTATTTTTTGTATTTAAAAATATATGTAACAAAAAGCTTGAGGTACAGTTTACCCCAAGCTTTCTTGTTTCTATTAATTTTTAATATGATTGATCATATTGGTTCACTTCAAATAAATCAATTAATTCGACATCTTTGTGTTTATCTTTAAACCAGCGAAGAGCAAAGTCATTCTTAAACAAGACTAAAAATGTACCTTCACGGTCTTTAACTAACAGATTTCGATCATCAAATAACGTCGTATCTACTTGTTCCTTGTTTAACCAACGGGGTACGCGTTCACCGATAGATTCTAACGTTACTTCAACATTATACTCGTGTTTCATGCGATGTTCAAATACTTGATACTGTAATTCGCCAACTGCTCCAATAATGTAGCTTTCCATCGGATAACGTGTGAATAATTGAATTGCACCTTCTTGTACGAGTTGTTCTAAACCTTTTCTGAATTGCTTTGATTTCATCACATTTTTTGCAGTTACTTGCTTAAATAGCTCAGGTGGGAATTGTGGTAATTCATCATAAACAAAAGAATTTTTACCTTCTGTTAATGTATCACCAATACGATAAGCATTCGGATCATAAATACCGATAATATCTCCCGCATAAGCAACTTCTACTGTATCACGAACCGAAGCTACAAACTGCTGTGTTTGAGATAGCTTAATCTGTTTCCCTGTTCGCTCTAATCGTACGCTCATTCCACGTTCGAATTTACCTGAACAAACCCGGAGGAATGCGACACGATCACGATGTGCTGGATTCATGTTTGCTTGAATCTTAAATACAAAACCTGAGAAATCAGGGTGATCAGGACTTATTAAACCCTCTGTTGTCTTTCTAGGGACTGGGTTTGGTGCCATATCGATGAATGTGTCAAAAAAGCTTTGTACACCAAAAGGCGCAAGTGCACTACCGAAGAAAACTGGTGTTTGATCACCGCTCAAGACAGCCTCCAAAGAATAGTCATCTCCAGCTTCATCAATTAATTCTAGTTCATCTAATGTATCTTGATACGTTGGATTTTCCACAAGTGCTTTGTTTTCAGGTTTATCTAGATCTGTGTATGGAATAGTCGTTTCTGCTTCATTACCATTATATTTTACAAACTGTTTATTTTGACGATCAAATATTCCTAAGAAGCGTTTACCCATTCCGACAGGCCAATTCATTGGATACGTTTCTATATCTAAAACCTCTTCGATTTGTTCCAAAAGTGCTAGTGGTTCGCGACCTTCACGATCCATCTTATTAATGAAGGTAAAGATCGGAATTCCACGCATTTTACAAACTTTAAACAATTTAATTGTTTGTGCTTCAATTCCTTTTGTTGCATCAATGATCATGACAACACTATCTACCGCTGTTAGAGTACGATACGTATCTTCACTAAAATCTTCGTGACCCGGTGTGTCTAATATATTTACTTTGTAATCTTTATATGGAAAGTTCATCACACTCGATGTTACAGAAATTCCACGCTGCTTTTCAATTTCCATCCAGTCAGATGTCGCAAATTTACCTGATTTTTTTGCCTTTACTGTACCTGCTTCGCGAATTAAGTTACCGAATAATAACAATTTTTCTGTTAATGTTGTTTTTCCCGCATCAGGGTGTGATATTATCGCAAATGTTTTTCGTTTATTAACTTCTTCTTGCATTGTCATTTTATAAATCCCTTCCTATCTTTAATTTGATTCATTTATAAAACATGGCCTACTAAGGGATTTCTACATCAATATAATGCTCCTTCACCTAAATGTATAATTGCTTTTTTATATGCCTATTCACGTTAGTAAAAATAGCACGTTTTTCAGGCTAAAGTCAACTGTTTTCACGTTGTATGACAGCCTATTTTAATCCTTTAACAACTAAAATACAAATAATTTTTTTTATTCTAACCGTTTTTACTGGCTGTTTTTTGTTATAATGAAAAGATACACTTTTGCCAATACAAGACAAGGTAGGGAAATATATATGCGCACTTTTTTTTTAGAAACACAAGACATTATTAAAATAACTGGACAACGATTTTATAAAAGGGGCTTTGACTATTTCAAAAAAGGAAGAGTCATTGGTTTAACATATAATCAAACGATCAACACATGGAGTGCGCAAGTTCGTGGTGCAACAAACTACAACGTTCGTATTTTCTTTTTTGACGATGATGAGTTAGAAGGCAACTGTGATTGTCCAGCTTATGCAACACATTTCACTTGCAAGCACATTGCAGCAGTATTACTCGCAATAAGCAATAATAATAACAGTGATCCTAGTCAACTAGTCGTAACGAATTCGACAAATCAAAACCCAATATTGCCAGTTCAACCGCAAGCAAAAAGCGATCCTTTCACATTACGAATGTTAGAAGCATTTAGTAGTGAAAATAGAGTACACGCTTTAGATGCAAAAGAACTTCGAATTGATTATACGATAATACAACGCAAAAACACTCAGAATGCGAAACTATTTTTAGAAGTAGAGTTGCAAGTTGGGACAAATAAAACATATATAATTAAAGAAATCCGCACCTTTCTTATTCATATAAAAAATCAGCAAGCTTATCCTGTTACAAATACGTTCACATATGATCCTTTACTACATCAGTTTGCAGCAGAAGATAAAGAAATTATCAATCAACTTATACAAGCCTATCAAAATGAAATTCTATATGATAATGATTATGGTATGACGAATAAACGTGCTATTAGAATTCCACCTAATTTAGCTAACCCTTTATTAGATGGGATTAGTACAAGAGACCATATGATGAAAGATTTAACAGGCCAAATTTTCGAGAACTTTTTATTAGAAGACAAGTTGCCAGCCCTTACATTTCCGGTAGATCTTGAAAATGAAGACAGTTTTTCAATTAATCTGGCGGCTTTACTCCGTTTTGATTATTTTGATGGGTATGGCTATTTATATGAAGCTACTAGATTTTATCGGACGAACGCTAAGCAACGCTTGATTATTGATCAGCTATTTGCTTTATTACCTTATCGTACCAAGCATGTCCATTTAATAGCTCGTGATAAGATGGAAGCATTTGTCTCAAATGTTATGCCGAAACTAGAACGAATAGGACAACCTATTTATTCTTCAAAAACAAACGAAATACTTGCAATAACATCGCTTAAAACAAAAATATATCTAGATGAATTACAAGATACACTCACTGCAAATATTGTTTTTCAGTATGGAGATCATGAACTTGCACCTTACGACTCACATCACGCTTCTAACTTAGTAATAAAGCGTGAAATAAAGGCCGAACGGTTTATTTTACAACTTCTCGAGCAAGCTGGTTTCTATTATTTAAATGGTCGTTTTCAAATTTTTAACAATGAAAATATCTATCGTTTTTTACATGAGTCCTTACCTGAGGTTCATAACCATGCAATTGTTTATATTTCAGATGCTGTAAAGAAATTAATTCGTGTAGAAGAAGCCGAATTACAAGCAAATATTCAGGTAAACAAAATAACGGGGATGCTAGACGTTTCCTTTGATATTAACGGGATATCAAATACCGAAGTACAAGAACTTTTGCAAGCATTAGTAGAAAAGAAACGCTATTATCGGATTCCAGATGGACCATTAATTGCTTTAGAGAATGAATCATTTGAATCATTTCATCAATTTATTGATCAACTTCAATTAAGTAAATCTGATCTACAAGATGGACAAGTCCAAATTTCTGCGGCTCGCAGTTTGCAAGTTGAGGAAACATTTCCTGCTGAAGTCGCACATTATCAAGAAACATTCGAAAACATGTTAACAGCTTTAAAACATCCAGAAGAGCTACAATTTAGCTTACCGAATACGCTTGATGCTGCTTTACGCGATTACCAACTTGTTGGCTATCAGTGGTTTAAAACACTTTCCTATTATAACTTAGGTGGTATCTTAGCCGATGACATGGGATTAGGGAAAACTGTGCAAACGATCAGTTACTTGTTAAGTGAAAAGGCAGAAAAAATAGATGGTAATTACCAAGCATTAGTCATTGCACCAGCTTCTCTTGTCTATAACTGGCGGAAGGAAATTTCCAAGTTTGCGCCTTCTTTACGGGCAGAAGTAATTGTTGGTACAAAACAGCAACGCAGAGCAATTGTTGAACAGATGACGGACGTGGATGTGCTGATTACTTCTTATCCGTTGATGCGAAAAGATCAGGATATATATGCATCACTACCATTTGATGCGTTAATTCTTGATGAAGCACAAGCAATTAAGAACCATCTTACTTTAACAGCAAAAGCTGTCCGTTCACTGCAAGCAAGACATCGTTTTGCGTTAAGTGGTACACCTATTGAAAATACCTTAGATGAATTATGGTCGATATTTCACACGATATCACCTGGATTTTTCGGTACAAAAAAACACTTCTTACAACAAGACCCTGCTTATATTGCAATGATAACAAGGCCATTTATTTTGCGTCGACTAAAACGGGATGTATTAGAAGAATTACCAGATAAAATTGAAACAGAGCAATATTCAGAACTTACTAAAAATCAAAAACAAGTATACCTTGCGTATGTAGAAAAAATGCAGGAGAAAATAACGCAAACAATTGAACAAAAGGGTTTTGAAAAGGGTAAATTAGAAATATTAGCTGGGCTTACACGTTTACGACAAATTTGCTGTCATCCGTCCTTGTTCTTAGAAAACTATACCGGTAAATCAGGTAAATTAGAACATCTGAAAGAATTAGTTAACGAATTAAGACAAAGTGGTAAACGACTATTAATCTTTTCACAATTTTCAAGTATGTTAAAAATAATAGACAAAGAACTAAAAGAAGATGGCCATGATATATTTTATTTAGATGGTTCTACTCCACCACCACAAAGATTAGAAATGGCTGATGCTTTTAATGATGGTGAAAACTCAGTCTTCCTTATCTCCTTAAAAGCTGGGGGAACAGGACTCAATTTAACTGGGGCAGACACTGTTATCCTTTTTGATTTATGGTGGAATCCTGCTGTTGAAGAACAAGCAGCAGGCCGCGCACACCGAATTGGACAGAAAAATGTTGTCCAAGTTATTCGCCTAATAACGGAAGGAACAATCGAAGAAAAGATCTTTCAATTACAACATAAAAAAAGAGAGCTTGTTGATCAAATTATTAAACCAGGTGAAACAATGCTATCTACGTTATCAGAAAATGAATTACGTGAATTATTGACAATAGATCGCTAATAAGTAGATCCCACTATACAACACGCCAAAAGCTGGATTCAATCTGCTTTTGGCGTGTTTTCTTTTAATTATTCCATGTTTCCAACTACCATTTTTATATGGTTTGGTAATACAGTAATAGTGGATGGCGTTTGATTCTGTCTTTCCCCATCACAATCAATGTTTTGTGGTGGATTTGTTTCAACAGTTATACTTTTTGTTTGGAAGGTTTTGATCCCCTCATTCATTTGCCCCTTGTTATCAACTCTTGATTGAAGGATAGACCAAAAAGTTGGTAAGGAGGCTTCCTTTATAACTAATACATCTAACAAGCCATCATGGATACTACCTTCAGGGAAGAACGCTCGAATCCCTCCAGTATACGTACCGTTACCTACAATAAGCATTACCGCTTCATCTTCCCATACTCCTTCTTCAGATTCTATTTTTAAATGAAATGGCTTTTCTTCACCAATCGTTTGTAAGGTGCTTAAATAATAAGCTAACCGCCCGATATTTTGTTTTGAGTTTGAATCAACTGTCTCAGATACTTGGGTAATAATTCCAATTCCCCAAAAGTTTAAAAAATAATTTTGGTCAGTTTGGCCAATATCAATCATTTTTGTTTCCTTGTTAGCAATTTGTTCAGCTGCTTTTAACGGATTTTGTAACATGCCAATTTCTCTAGAAAAATCATTGCTTGTACCTCCAGGAATAATTGCAAAAGCAGGCCTTACTTCCAATGGAGCAATTGCATTAATCACTTCATTCACTGTGCCATCGCCACCAGCTGCAATAATTAAATCAACCTGCCTTGAAACTTGTTCAACAAACGCTGCACCGTCTCCTGGTTGCTTTGTCTCATAGAATGTTACTTCCTGAAAGGCTATTTCTAATGTGTTTATAATTTTAACTTTTAATTGTAGTAGTTTTCCTTTTCCTGCATTGGGATTAAATATGACTGCAACTTTTCTCAATTTGTTAACCTTCCTTCTCATAAGGATATTGTAGTTATACCCCTTGTGTCCCTATTCAAAACGCTATTAGGAGAACCTTTATCATTTGGCGAGTATTCAATTTTGTATTTATTTTGAACACATACTTTATTCCCCAGGAAATAAGTCACACACTTAAAAACTAAGCACTCTAATATTTCATAGTATTAGTTATAATGAATGGAGCTTGATGTGTTATAAGAAATGATTATTTATAATTTAAAGTAGGTTAATTCCGTTTTGTATCACCTCTTAATAATTTAATTAATATCTATTGTAGTTCGGCTATCTTATTCTCTTATTTACTTTTACCTCAGTCATTAGAAAGACACGCATACAATCATGATTGCATACGTGTCTGTTTTTATTTCAATATAGTTGGTGTTACTTTATGTTTTTCCTTTTCAACTCGCGTATGAATACTTTCCATTTTATCATCAAGTGCTCTTACTGTATCTGCCGCTTGCTTTAATTCGTCTTTTAATTCTTCTGGAATTTCTTGATCATATTTATAAAAGATTTTATGTTCCAAACTTGCCCACGTATCCATCGCTATCGTACGTATTTGTATTTCTACTGGAACACGTTCAGTGGAACTAGCAAGAAAAACAGGTACTTCAACAATTAGATGAAAACTACGATAACCATTTGGTTTCGGGTAGTTAATATAATCCTTTACTTCAAGTACTTTAATATCATCCTGCTTGCTAAGCATATGATAAACTTTATAAATATCCGCAACAAATGAACAAGTCACGCGAACACCAGCAATATCACGTACATGCTCTCTAGCATTAAATAAAGTGACTTCTAATCCTTTTCTTTTTAACTTGTCCATAATACTATTAGGTTCTTTTAATCTCGATTTAACATGCTCCATTGGATTGTGGTTATGAATGAATTCAAACTCTTCACTCAATATACTTAATTTTGTATCAATTTCATCCAAAGCAAATTTATAAACTAGTAAACCATTTTTCCAATCATTAAAACGTTTTTGTAAAGCATTCATTCCGCTCAACCTTTCATAAGGCACTCAAGTTATATTACTAAGTAATTATAACTTGAATTAACGGCAAAATGATGGAAATTTCATTAAATTTATATGAAGATTATTTTATTCAGCCTTTTGAAATTTCCATGCTGTCTCCCGAGGAAAAATAATCCCTAATTCATAATGTTCTCCTTGATATAGGGCGCGCTGTGCAAACCTGATTTCGCCTCTTTCATCTCGAATATCAAGTTTGCAATATGCACTGTTTAGCTGAAGTGCCTCATAGAATGCTTGCTCGCTTGAAACAGGTTGTCCATTTACCTTAATGATTTTTTCGCCAATCATTAATCCAATATTCTCAGCTGGTGACCCTGGAATAATTCCTAGAACCTTTAATTCGCTCTCCTCTACTGCAAAATAAGTAGGTTTTTTTAAATCACGTAGTCGAAATTGTAGTGCAAGTAACTCACGACCAATAATTGCGATAACAACACTTATTAACGTAAAAATAGTTATATAATAGCCAGCTATCGAAAATCCAATAACGATTAGTCCTAATATTAATAAAGATTGGCCAAATGCACGGATCGATTTTGTTGGCATTGAGCCTCTTACTACATGTTCAAAACCTATTATCACAGGGATAATTATAAGCCCAAATTCCGTCTCACCTATAGAAAATAGTGGCCACCAATCTGCAAAAGGAGTGATTAATCCCGCAGGTAATAAACTTATGAAAGGTATAAGCATTATCTTTTTTAGGCGATGCTGTCCCACCAATTTGCCTCGACTACCTTTTTTTAATTCAGGAAAAGTTTCATCTTGTTGAATACGTATCATTTTAATCGCTTCAATTAAGATAAAGATTCCCATTAACGTTGTAAATATCAGCCACTGAAAGTCTTTTATCTCTGTATTCCATGAAGAAGGCAGATAGGATATGAAATATGGAGAAAAGAGCAATGCTATGTAGGTAAATCCAAATGTATAAGCTGCCGATAACCACGTGAATTTTTTACCAATCGAAAATAGTACAGTAAACAAAACAAGTCCTGCTATCATTAGATAATGAAGTGAAGCACCAATAAGTATCATACCTAAAGATAAGACGAACCCAAATATAAGTGATGTTTTCCACGTGTAGCGTAATTCATCAAACAAACTAAATATTTTCGTACCGAAGTTTTTCCGTTCCTTCTTAATCCGGGTAAATGATGCTATGAATGCAATAATAAAAAACCAATATATCAATGGATTCAAAAAAAGCTTTCCAATACCTTTTGCTATCTCAATTAGCCAAGTCTCCATATTTTTTTGCACACCCCTTCCACTTCTAAGTCTTATTAGTACTCTATCTAGTATAATTCGATAAAAGATGATGAATTCCTGCTTATTTAAGAAAAGATTAAGCAATTCCCTTATGAATAAAATAACCTCATAAAAGAATTGCTCACATTTTGTTTAATCAAATAATACTTCTAATGCTTTTTCTTGTTGCGTATCCTCTTCACCGCTTCTTATTTTCTCAATTACACTTGTCTGTAATTTCTCAGCGGTTGCTTGATCAATCTCACCAGTTACTTCTAAGTCGTTTTCTGCTTGATACTGTTCTACTGCTGTTTGTGTATCACGACTAAAGTAGCCATCTTCTCGATTTGGCTTATAACCTAATCCCTCAAGCATAATTTGTGCATTCTCAATGTTTTCATTACTATCATTGTATGAATAGGTTTCCTCTGTTTGAATTGGATTCGCATAAAAATATGCAGGTTGTTTTACCTCTATTGTCGGTTCAACTCCCTTTTCATGAATCCAGTTTCCTTCTGGAGATAACCATTTAAACAATGTTAACTTAATTGTACTACCGTCTCCCATTGGGATAGTTTGTTGTACCGTGCCTTTTCCAAAACTTGTTGCCCCAACTATTTCTGCATTTCCTGCTTCTTTCATTGAAATTGCTAAGATCTCAGAAGCTGATGCGCTACCTTCATCTATTAAGACACTAATCGGATAATCTTTTGCATTATCTAATTCAGAGAAATATCGTTCTTTATTTCCTTCTCCATCTTCCACTTGCATATATGGTGTGTCTTTCTGTATAAAGTTTTTCAGTATTTCTTGAATAGAAGGTAATAAGCCACCTGGATTTCCTCTTACATCGATTACTAAACCTTCGATACCTTCATCTTCTAATTTGGTTAGC
This sequence comes from Paraliobacillus sediminis, assembly GCF_003426055.1. Taxonomy (NCBI): domain Bacteria; kingdom Bacillati; phylum Bacillota; class Bacilli; order Caryophanales; family Bacillaceae; genus Paraliobacillus; species Paraliobacillus sediminis. The sequence goes on along the minus strand of NZ_QJSI01000001.1, from coordinate 1,088,292 downwards.
TCCTCTTCAAATCGATCAGCAGTATCTTCAGAAAAAGAAGTGATTTCAATGATTCCAGCTGTTTTACCGTCCACTTCAGTTGTTTCTGCGTAGACCGTTTCCAGTGGAATATCGTCTCTTGTTAATTCAATTTTGATTGTATTTGTAGCGCCAGGCCGTTGGATTTCTAATGTTACTTCTGAACCTTGTTCCCCACGAATCTTGGAAACAGCATCATATAAGTCAAGACCTTCGATACTCTCGTCATCAACTTTTAGTATTTGATCATTTGGCTTTAAACCTGCTTGTTCCGCAGGAGAATCTTTTATCGGTGCAACAATGGTAACTTTACCATCAACCATGCTAACTTCTGCTCCAATACCTTCAAAGGAAGATTCAATCTGTTCATTAAATTGATCCATCGTTTCTTGGTCCATATAAACACTATATGGGTCATCTAAAGTTGCCAGCATACCTTCAACAGCACCTTCAATCAACTGATCTTGATCAGCCTCTTCTAAATAGTTGTCCTGTATGACACTGTATGCTTGCATAACTTTTGAAAAAGTAGTTGATTCTCCGGCATCATTTAGAATTTCTTGTTGCTCGTCCTCAGATAGATCAACAAAATTTTCTGAATCAATATTTTGCTCATTTAACACTGTTTCTTGTAACAATTGCATACTAAAGAAAGTACCTACTCCACCAATAAGTACTGCTCCAATAATAATTAGAACAAGATAATTTTTTTTGATTTGCACTTTTTTCACCCCGATTTTTTTGTTCAATAATTATTTTCCTAGTGTACCATATGTATGACACAAAAAGGCACCACAACATTTCGTGCGATGCCTTTGTTTATTTAGATTATGCTTTTATTAGAAAAAGATGTGTATTTATTATGGTAAATATGGTGATGGATTGATGGCACCATGATAACTCCATCCACCATTGTGTACTTCAAAGTGCAAGTGACTTCCAAATGAGTTACCTGTATTACCCATTCCGCCAATCGTTGATCCTTGTGATACATTTTGTCTTAGTGATACACCAATACTACTTAAGTGTGCATATACAGTAGTTAGATTCAAGTCCGGATGGTAAATATAAACAACGTTACCAAAACTTGAAGAATAGTTAGCTCTCGTAACTACACCTGAAGCTGCAGCCTTTATTGGTGTACCGACGCCATTTGCAATATCTAAGCCATAGTGCATGCCGCCACCATTAAAGCTTCGATAGCCATAAGGAGACGTATGTGTTCCTGATGCAGGCATTATAAATGCAGCATTACTATTACCAGTTGATGGGGCTGGAGTTGAACTAGAACTTCCACCTCCACCACTTGAATTGCTATTATTTTCTGCTGCCGCCGCTGCCTCTTCTTTAGCTTTTTCCTCAGCTAATTGTTGTAATTCTTGTTTTTTTGATTCCGCTTCTTTCATCGCATTAGCAATAATAGAGGCTTGATCATTTAATGTTTGTTGCTGTTCTGCTAATGTCATCGTATATTCTTCTAATTCGCTATGCTTATCTTCTAAATCGACCATTAATGTCTCTTTTTCTGCCATTTGGCTATCTAGAGTTGCTTGAATAGATTCAAGATCCTGTTTTTGAACAACTAAATTCGCTTTTTTATCTTCTAAATTCGCTTTATCATCTTCTAATTGTGCTTTTTTATCTTCTACTGCCACTTTTTTAGTTTGCATATCTTCTTTATCAGCTTGATGTGCTTCCATGATACTTTGATCTTGATCCATGATCTTCGTCACTGCTGTTGCACGGTTTAAAAAATCGCCAAAGTCTTGAGCGCCCATCAATACTTCCAAATAACTAATATCGCCACCATTTTGTTGAATCGCTCGCAATCTATTTTTTAATAGCTTTTCTCTTTCTGCTATTCGTTCTTCTAGGATTTCAATTTCTTCATTTAATTGAATTATTTCTTCTTCTGTTTCTTCTATTTCCGTTTCCGTACTACTAATTTCTTCGTTAGTAGTCGAAATTTCACTCTCTTTGCTAGCTAATTTTGATTGCGTTGCTTCTAAATCAGCATTTATTGTATCTATTTCACTAGTTACTTCACCCTGTTCAGCTTCATTTTCAGCAATATTTTCTTCCGCTTCTTCTGCTTCACTCGAAATACTTCCAGACTCTTCATCTATATTACTCTTTTCACTCTCTAGTTCATTCAACTTCTCATTCAAACTAGAGATATCTTCTGCAGCTACTGGTGATATCGTTAATCCAACTATGGTTGTAAGAATAAAAAGGCTTGTGATAACTTTTTTCATGGTGAAATATCCTCCTCTTGTAAACTAGATTTGCAGTTTCGATAAACTATGTAAGTATAAATCTCTTAAAAAGAGATTTATACTTTTAGAAACTTCCGAACACTCATAACGCTTCCCCAAATACCTATTGCTGCTCCAATTGCTAACACCAGTAGCGCTAGCTGCCATGCAAATGGTGAAAATGGTAATATCTCTAGAAAACTAAATTGATTAATTGATGCAGCATTCGCATCTAGATAGTAATAACCTGTTAATAAAACCGCCACAGGAATAATACTTCCTAGTACACCCAGTAAAAGACCTTCTACAAAGAACGGCCAGCGAATGAATCCGTTTGTAGCTCCAACTAATTTCATAACACCAATCTCTTTACTACGTGCCATTATTGTGATCTTTATTGTGTTTGAGATTAAGAAGATTGCCGTGAATACCAACCCTAAGATTAGGACAAGCCCAATATTTCGAGCATACTCATTAAATTTAAACAAAGTTTGCACAACATCTTGTCCAAAATTCACTTTTTCAACGTTCTCTATTTCCTCAATTTCTTTTGCAATTGTCAAAGTTTCTTGTGGATCTGTCGTTTTAATGATGTACGCATTATTTAAAGGATTATCTTGTTCATATAATTCCCATGCTCCACCCTCTTCGCCCATACTTGATATCAGGCTTTCTAACTCTTCCTCTTTTGTTGCGAAGTCAACAGTCTCTACTTCTGGAATTTCACCTATCTGGTCACCCACAGCTTCGACTTCTTCTTCATCCGCAGTTAGTTCGACTAAAACCTTAATTTCAACGTCTTCTTCTAAATTATCAGCGACATGATTCAAGTTAAGCATGAGTGCTAAAAATGCACCAACTAAAATTAATGTCGTAGTTACTGCACCGACAGAAGCAATGGTCATCCAACCATTACGCCAGATGTTTTTCGTACCTTCACGAAGATGTCTTTTTATTGTATTAAATCTCATAGCCGTATTCACCTCGATGTTGATCACGTACAACTAAGCCATCTTCAATGGCAATTACGCGTTTTTTTATCGTGTTGACGATTTCTTTACTATGGGTAGCCATAATAATGGTTGTACCCGTTGCATTAATTTCTTCCAGTATTTTCATAATTTCCCAAGATGTTTCCGGATCTAGATTACCTGTTGGTTCGTCCGCAATTACTAATTTAGGGTAATTCACAATTGCCCTGGCAATAGAAATCCTCTGTTGTTCCCCACCTGAAAGTTCATCAGGAATGAAACGCGCCTTATTTTTTAAACCAACTAAGTCAAGAACTTCCATCACACGTTTACGAATACCACGTGGTGACTCTTCTAATACTTCTAAAGCAAAAGCTATATTTTCATAGACTGTGAGTTTTGGTAGTAGTTTAAAATCTTGGTAGACAACACCAATATCTCTTCGTAAGTAGGGGATATGTTTTCGTTTCATTTTCGAGATATCTTTACTGTTAACTTTTATTAATCCTTTTGAGGCTAATACTTCACGGAAAATCAGTTTAATAAATGTTGATTTACCAGCACCACTTGGGCCTACAACGTAAACAAATTCACCTGGTTCTATTGCTATATCTATACCATTTAGTGCCGTAACACCATTAGGATAAGTTTTATATACACCTTGCATTTGTATCATATTTTTATCACCTTTATTATAAGTTTATTTTCTCGATGTAAGAAACTGTTACCAAATGATAGTTACAGTCTCTATCAAAATATTTGATCCTGTTCATTATAACATCTATTTTCACTTTTTTTAGACATTTTTTATTACATTTTCATTTCAAACCCTGTTAAAAATTACAAAATTCGCGAAAGTAGTTACCACTCCTTTACTAGACTATAATTAAAATAAAAAGAAGATTCTGCTCGAAAGTAGAATCTTCTTATATTACTATTTCAACTTTCACAGAGTGAAACAGGCTTTTTAAAGACTGTCAGGCTATATAACAGCTATATCTAAACTTAGTACAGTCAACGATTAGCGCTTTTTTGTGCGAAAGTTGCGTAACTAGTAACTATAATCATGTATTTTTGAATCCTTCTCCGAGTACTTCGCTCGCATTCATCGCAACTACGAAAGCTTTTGAATCAACGCGTCGCACCATTTGCGTCACTTTACTAAATTCATTTTGAGCAACGACACACATAATTATTTTGCGTTCTTCTTTGGTATAACCACCTTCAGCATTCCAAACAGTTACACCACGATCTATGTCTTTTAATAGAACTTGACGAACTTCTTCGACTTGATCTGTTATGATCATAATATTCTTTGACGTATTAAAACCAACTTGAACGAAGTCAATCGTACGACTTGTGACAAATAAACCAATTAATGCGTATAACCCTTGTTCTACAGAAAAAACAAATATGGCAGATATTACAATTAGTCCATCAAATAGAGCAACACATATACCTAGAGGTAGTGGAAAATACTTATGCAGTACTTGTGCTGCTAGATCAATTCCTCCAGTAGACGCTTTGCCACGAAATACAATTCCTATTCCAAGACCAGCACTCATGCCACCAAATATTGCACCTAATAATGGATCTGGCGTGGCTGCACTCCAATCATTTGTTACGAATACAAATAGGGGCAAAACAATCGTTCCAACTAAGGTTTTTAAGCCAAACTTACTTCCAAGTATTAGAAAGCCAATGATAAAGAGCGGAATATTTATGGCCCATTGGACCAATGATGGTTCCCAACCAAAAATTGATTTCGTAATCGTACTTATTCCTGCTACTCCACCAGAAGCAACTTCATTTGGTAAAAGAAATAAATTAAATGCGATAGCGACTAAAAATGCACCTATTATTACATAGCTATATTCTAAAATATGAATAAAAACTATCGGTACCGGTTCCCGTCTATATTTTGCGATCATAATAACAACACCTCGAACTTTCTACATTACTATCCGTCATTTTCAACCTTAAGGATTATATCATTGTTTCTAATAAGAGGACAACCATTTTTAGTAGAGTATAGTACTAGCGTGATGTAGCGTAAAGTCTATTTTCCATTCGTATTAGTCGGGTTAATCTATTTGAATGATGGAATATTGGAAGTTTAGTGGTTAGTTTTTTCTAGCATTCTCGAGCTTGGACCCGTGGAATGCGTAGTGATCTTTCTCAAAAGAAAACAGTAGGAATTAAAAGAGATGCTTCAGCTAATCTTTAGCTAAAGCATCTCTCTTTGAAAACTAGTTAATTCATTTGTGAACGTAGGTACGCATCAATAAATGGATTGATGTCCCCGTCCATTACACCGTTCGTGTTACCAACTTCCATATTCGTACGGTGATCCTTCACCATAGAATAAGGATGGAATACATAGGAGCGTATTTGACTTCCCCAACCGATTTCTTTTTGTTCGCCTCTAATTTCATCTAATTCGGACTGTTGTTTTTCAATTTGTAATTGATATAACTTTGCTCTCAACATCTTCATTGCTTGATCACGGTTCTTAATTTGTGAACGTTCTGCCTGACATGTCACAACAGAATTAGTTGGTAAGTGCGTAATTCGAACTGCTGAATCAGTCGTATTGATATGCTGACCACCAGCACCACTAGCACGGTACGTATCAACTTTAATATCTTCTGTATTAATTTCAATATCAATATCATCATCTAATTCCGGCATAATATCACAGGATACAAACGATGTATGGCGTCTACCTGAGGCATCAAATGGTGAGATACGAACCAAGCGATGGACACCTTTTTCTGCCTTCAAATAACCATAAGCATTATGACCTTTAATTAATAATGTCACACTTTTCACCCCAGCTTCCTCGCCAGGTAGATAGTCTAATGTTTCGACTTTAAATCCTCTTGAGTCTGCCCAACGGGTGTACATTCGAAGTAACATGCTAGCCCAATCTTGTGATTCTGTACCACCTGCACCTGGGTGTAATTCTAAAATCGCATTGTTTTTATCATATGGTTCACTAAGTAACATAAATAATTCAAACTGTTTCAGCGCTTCACTCAATGCTTGCACTTCTTTTTCCAAGTCTGCTCGTAACTCTTCATCATTTTCTTCTTTAACAAGCTCATATGAAAGCACAACATTTTCTAAACTTTCCACATGCTGATCAAAGGTATGAACAAACTCTTTTAATTCATTTACAGCAGCAATAACCTTTTGTGCGGTTTCTTGGCTATCCCAAAAGCCAGGCTCTGACATTTGATTTTCTAACTCTGCAATGCGCGTACGCTTCTCTTCTAAGTCAAAGAGACCCCCTAAAGTCTGTTAATTGTTTCTCAATACTATCTAATTCATGTCTTATCTCTGCTAATTCCATTTTTTACACCTCTTATAATCATTCATTTCTCTACCATTAACACATAGACAAGACACTTCCAGTTACGGAAGTGTCTCTCCATCTAATTGCATCACTTACCATGACAAAGTTTATACTTTTTACCACTTCCACAAGGACAAGGATCGTTACGCCCTACACTTTCAGCTTTAATAAATGGTTGCTTTTTCTTTTTCTTCTTCTCTTGATCACCTGAAACGGCTGTCGCATCTTTTGCTACTTCTTGACGTTTTAAGTTTTCACGCACTTGTGCTTTCATTACATAACGCGCAACTTCTTCATTAATGGATTCAACCATCTGTTCAAACATCGCAAAGCCTTCCATTTGATATTCGCGCAATGGATCATTTTGCCCATAAGCACGTAGATGAATACCTTGACGAAGCTGATCCATTTGATCAATGTGATCCATCCATTTTGTATCAACTGTTCGAAGTACAATAACTTTTTCAAACTCACGCATTTGATCTGGTGTAAGTTCTTCTTCTTTTTTATCATACTTTTCATCCACTTTTTCAAGGATGAAATCGATTATTTCTTGTTGTTCTTTACCTTTTAGATCTTCCTCCACTAAATAGTTCTCTTCAACTAAATTAGCATGGACATATTCTATGATCGTTTGTGTTGCCCATTTCTCTGGGTCATCATCTTGCGTATGCGCATGCACGGTTTGTCCTACTACCGTTTTAATCATCTCTTCAATAATATCACGTAAATTATCAGAATCTATCACATCAAAACGTTGTTTATAAATAATTTCACGTTGCTCACGCAAAACATCATCATAAGATAGAACTGTTTTACGTGCATCGAAGTTATTACCTTCTACACGTTTTTGCGCAGATTCAACCGCACGAGATACAACTTTACTTTCAATTGGTTGGCTATCATCCATGCCAAAACGATCCATCATTGCACGCATATTGTCAGAACCGAATCGACGCATCAATTCGTCTTCCATTGATAAATAAAATCGTGTAATACCCGGATCACCTTGACGACCAGAACGACCACGTAACTGGTTATCAATACGGCGAGATTCGTGACGTTCTGTTCCAATAACAGCTAATCCACCACGTTCAATTACACCTTCACCTAGTTTGATATCCGTACCACGACCAGCCATATTTGTAGCAATTGTGACTGCGCCAAATTGTCCGGCATTTTCAATGATTTCTGCTTCACGATAGTGGTTCTTCGCGTTTAATACATTATGCTTTACGCCAGCTTTTTTAAGGTACTTTGATATTACCTCAGATGTTTCTACCGCGACAGTACCAACTAATACTGGTTGACCTGCTTCATAACGTTCTTTAATGTCCTCAACTACAGCTTGGTATTTACCATCTATTGATTTAAATATTAAATCTGCTTTGTCATCACGGACAATTTCACGGTTAGTTGGAATTGAAAGTACAACCATGTTATATATATTGCGAAACTCTTCTTCTTCCGTTTTTGCTGTACCTGTCATACCAGCTAACTTATCGTACATTCTAAAAAAGTTTTGAAATGTAATAGAAGCAAGTGTCATGCTTTCATTTTGAATCTGTAAGCCTTCTTTAGCCTCGATTGCTTGGTGTAGACCATCACTATATCGACGACCTTTCATTAAACGGCCTGTAAATTGGTCAACAATCACAACTTGTTCTTCTTCGATCACGTAATCCATATCACGTTGCATCGCCACAGTTGCTTTTAATGCTTGGTTGATATGATGTGTTAATGTTACATGATTAAGATCAAATAAGTTTTCAATATTGAAAAAGCGTTCTGCTTTATTAATACCTTCTTCTGTTAATTGCACACCTTTTGTTTTCTCATCATATGTGTAATCCGTTTCATCCTTAAGTCCACCAATAAATGCGTTTGCTTGATTATAAAGGCTTGCAGACTTACGAGCAGATCCAGAAATAATTAACGGTGTACGTGCTTCATCAATTAAAATGGAATCGACCTCATCAATAATAGCAAAAGGCAATGGACGCTGGACCATTTGTTCCTTATATAGCACCATATTATCCCTTAAATAATCAAAGCCAAATTCGTTATTTGTTCCATAAGTAATGTCTGCTAAATATGCTGCCCTTTTCTCTTCTTTTGTTAAGCTATTTATGTTTAGTCCAACAGTCATACCGAGGTATGTGAATAGTGCACCCATTTCACGTGCGTCACGTTCAGCCAAATACTCATTGACTGTGATAATGTGTACACCTTTACCAGATATAGCATTTAGATATGCGGGCATGGTAGAAGCTAATGTTTTACCTTCACCTGTCTTCATCTCAGCAATATCACCTTGATGCAATACTAAAGCGCCTAATAACTGAACAGAGAATGGGCGCATATTTAGTACACGCTTTGCAGCTTCTCTTACAACTGCATAGGATTCTACTAATAAATCATCTAAAGTTTCTCCATCTTGATAACGCTTTTGAAACTCTGCCGTTTTCTCACTTATTTCCTTATCAGATAATTTTTGAATTTCTGGTTCCATTGCTTCTATTTCATCAACTGTTTTTTGCAATTGATTAAGTTGTCGCTGGTTACCGTCAAAAACCTTTTTTAGTAATCCACGCATGTCATACGCTCCTCTATTGTATAAAATGTTCTTTTTTTAAATTATATCATGATACTATTCGTCTATTTTCAATCATAACACTAGCATTTAGTAATGACAAGAATTGAAAAAATTAGGATGGTTAAAATTTAAAAAGTAGTGACTTTTGCTTTTTTAGCAGTCACTACTTCTAATTATTTCGTTTTATTTTTTTTACTATTTAGGGTAATAACACATCTATTACTTCCTGGACATATTCTTGATTTCTAGAGGTAGCTGGTACGAGAATAAATGTATCATCAAAAGTTGGAGCATCCAAGTAAGCTGCATTTTTTGTGCTTATCCCATATATTTCATTTGTTTCGAAATCAGCTAATTGATAGTCTTCTTGATTGATCTGATTCAAATCAATCACCTCAGACAGAGGAAGAAATAGATCTTCTTCTATTAACTGCTTTGCAAGTGCCTTGTCCGTTATGATGATATCGATTTGGCCAACAGAGAGAGCTGCAGACATTTTTTGCATTTGTTGATAGGCACTTTCTTCGACTTTCCCACCTTTGTGTTGAATGTATTCAAAGAATAGTGTAAAGGCATCAAATGTATGATCTGATAGATCTTCTTCGACTTGTTCGATCACAGATAAACTCGCTTCACTTACTACCATTACCTCAAATACTTTTTCTTCTTCATCAAAAATATTACCTACCATAATTCCGAGAAATATAATAGCAGAAATACTCCCAATTATATGTAACTTATAATACTCCCATATGTAATCTATTTGTTCTTTCTTACTTGACATTGTCCTTAAAGTGGCGATTAGTCGCTTCATGGATACCTCTCCCAAACGAAAAAATTGAAACATGAGATACATACTTTGTCTGTTTTCTGATGCGCGAACAATAGCTATTGGCATCGTAAGCTAAACCAGTTGATGACGCATCAGAATCAGATAAGATATTGAAATTTATAGACTCCCTATTGAATACTAGAAATTTTTAAAATATTACAGAGTAATAGATAATTTGGTAGTTCCAACTTCTGGTGAGACAATTACACCTTGTGGATCTGAATTGATACTTCCATTAGATGTAGAAATACTGTCTTTTGCTCCTATCACCTTTATATGATAAGGCTTTTCGATCAAATCAGTTTCAAACTCTAACCTCTCGCCTACGCGTGAAACAGTAACCGAGCCGATAGATTTACCGGATGTATCATAGATGCTTTTCTCAACTTTAGAACCGTCCTTAACCTGATATACCTGAAAAGTAACATCCATCTCGTAATCATAAGCTGGTTTTTCAACATTTAGGCCAATTGGTAAAAGAGTATTTTCACGAACAAACAATGGCAGATTAAAATAGTCATAGTTTTGTTTGATCCATTTCCCGCCTTCTACTTCTTCACCAGTTAAAAGATGTGTCCACGTTCCTTTTGGTAAATAAAACGAACCAAGTCCCTCTTCATTGAAAATTGGTGCAACTAAAATCGAGTCTCCTAACATGTATTGACGATCAAGCGTTTCACAAAGTGGATCTTCTGGAAATTCAAGCAACATCGATCGCATGACCGGAACACCAGTCTTACTATTTGCTACTGCTTGCCCATACAAATATGGCATTAAGCTATTTTTCAATCTTGTAAAATGGCGTGCAACAGCTACTGCCTCGTCATCAAAATTCCATGGTACACGATAAGATGAACTACCATGAAAACGGCTGTGACTTGATAATAAACCAAATGCAGTCCATCTTTTAAATACATCAGGAGTTGCCGTATTTTCAAAGCCTCCAATATCATGACTCCAATAACCAAATCCAGATGTTGTTAATGATAAGCCACCACGTAAACTTTCAGCCATCGCCTCGTAAGTTGAATCACAATCTCCACCCCAATGTACTGGGAATTTCTGTGCTCCTGTTGTAGCTGAACGGGCGAATACAACCGCTTCTTCTGATCCTTTTTCTTCTTTTAACAAATCATATACTACTTCATTATATTGATAGGCATAATAGTTATGCATTTTCTGAGGATCTGATCCATCATAATATACCACATCTGTAGGAATTCTTTCACCAAAATCTGTTTTGAATGAATCCACTCCCATATCAATAAGTACTTTTAATTTGGATTGAAACCATTTTGCTGCGTCTGGATTCGTAAAGTCGACAATTCCCATACCAGCTTGCCAACGATCCCATTGCCAAACATCCCCATTTTCTTTTTTCAATAAATAACCGTTAAGGCGTGCTTCTTCAAATAACTCCGACTTCTGTGCAATATACGGATTAATCCAAACACAAATCTTTAACCCCTTATCTTTCAGTCGTTTTAGCATTCCTTCAGGATCTGGGAAATTACGTCTGTCCCAGATAAAATTACTCCATTCAAATTCTTTCATCCAAAAACAATCAAAATGAAAAACGCTTAACGGAATCCCTCTCTCTTCCATACCATCAACAAAGTGGGTAACCGTTTCTTCATTATAATCAGTAGTAAATGACGTCGATAGCCATAGTCCAAAAGACCATGCTGGTGGCAATGCTGGTGTGCCAGTAAGTGCTGTATAGCGACTTACCACTTCTTTTGGTGTTGGACCATTAATGAAATAATAATCCAAATACTCTCCCTCTACACTGAATTGAGAACGGGATACTAATTCAGACCCAAGCTCAAAGCTTACTTCTTCTGGATGATTAACGAACACGCCATAGCCCTTGCTACTTAAGTAGAATGGAATATTCTTATACGACTGTTCCGAACTCGTTCCACCATCTTTATTCCAACTATCTACTGACTGACCATTTTTTATATATGGTGTGAAACGTTCGCCTAAACCATATAAATTCTCACCAACACCTAAACCTAACTGTCCACGCATGAAGGTTTTTCCTTCTGGTCCTTCAATCCATGCTAAACTTTTACTGTCAACTGCCGTTAATTTTCCAACAGCATTTTCAAAAACTAGACCAAATACATCCTTATTAATTGTCAGTTTTAAATCTCCACTAGAAAAAGATAGTCTTTCTTTTTCTGAAATAAGATCGATTGATTTTAGTTCCTCTTTCACATCAAAATTTGGATATTTTTCTTTTCCACCTTTGAAATGCCAAGTTTGCACCCGTACAACGTTATCGATTGGTGCTGATAGTTTAATAGTAAGTAATGGTCCATCTAGCGTATCCCCGCGATGGTTTATAAATTTACACGGGGCATATAATGTAACTGCATTCTCTTCTTCAATAACTTCATGAACGACTCTAGGAAAGTTAATCTGATACCCTTCTCTTTCAAGCCAATTTCCATCTGTAAATTTCATCTATTAAAACTCCTTTATTGTTGTTTTAAAATGAGCACATCTCGTGCTTTAATTTTATTTGTTCCGGTATAGGTATTGTTTGTAATCAGATCGATATATACTGTTTCTCCAGCTTCAAAGCTTGCTTCTTCTGGATTATGATTTATTATAAACAAGTATGAAGTCTCTTCCTTCACACGCTCCGTTACTTCCACACCATCGGCGGATACCATCAATGCTTTTATATCCATATCTGTACAGATATTTTCAACAAAATCACGAATAAATGTCTGATCAGGACTTGAAGCTACATAATAGGCATTTCCTTGGCCAAACGTATTCTTGGTTAACACCGGCATTCCTTGATAAAAATCAGACCCATAGGTTGCTAGAACTTCAGCACCTTCTGCATGTATTAAATCAAATAAAACGTTACATGTGTATGAGCCTTTCAATGCTCCAATACTTGTATCAAATACTATTTCATTTGTATGTGACGGTTCTAATGCATCTATTTCTTCTGACCATATTCCGACTAATTCACGAAGTTCACCAGGATAACCACCAAGTGTCACCAAATCGTTCTCATCTACAATGCCACTAAAAAATGTTGTAACAAATGTACCGCCATCTCGAACGAATTTCTTCAAACGATTCGCGTGACCTTCTTTGATCATATATAAAACAGGTGCAATCACGACTTGATATTGGCTTAAGTCTTCCTCTACTCCGATGATATCAACTGGAATGTTTTTTTGATAAAAGGCGTCATAATATTTATGCACTTCCTTCACGTAATCGAGTGCTACGGACGGTCCACTTGATAAATTAATAGCCCAGCGATTTTCCCAATCAAACACGATTGCAACTTTTGCATCCGTCCGACTATCAATAATCTGATCAGAAAGAATACCTAATTCTTCACCCACTGCAGCACTTTCTTTAAATACTCTCGTGTGTTCATGCCCAACATGTTCAATCACTGCACCATGATACTTCTCGGTTGCGCCACGGGAACGTCGTAATTGAAAAAACATCACTGTATCCGCGCCATGGGCAACTGCTTGGTAGCTCCAAAGACGCATTACGCCAGGTCGCTTTAGTGCATTAAATGCTTGCCAGTTTTGTTGACTAGGTGTTTGCTCCATCAACATAAATGGTTGACCACTTTTCAACCCTCGCATTAAATCGTGCGTCATTGCTGTCATGCTAACTGGTGTGTCAATTGATGGATAGTTATCCCACGATACAACATCCATTTCTTTTCCCCACTTAAAATAATCTAGTTCTGGGTATAAGCCCATTAAATTTGTTGTAACTGGAATATCTGGTGTATGTTTTTTTAATTGATCGCGTTCTAGCTTAAACACATCTAGCAGACTATCCGATTGAAAACGACGATAATCTAATGAAATTCCTTGAAAGTTCGTATTATTGCCATGTTCCCATTCTTCACTTAAACCATTTGGTACGACTATTTCATCCCACTCGTAAAATGTATGACCCCAAAACGTCGTATTCCACGCCTGATTAACTGCATCAAGTGTATGATAGCGGTCTTTAAGCCAAACGTGAAATTCCTTTTGGCAATTATCACAATAACAGTAACCACCATATTCATTTGAAACATGCCATATTAAAACAGCTGGATGATTTTGATAGCGTTCAGCTAACTTCTCTGCCATACGACTTGCATATTTTCGATATGTTGGACTATTCGGACAGGAGTTATGTCTACCACCAAATTGGCGCTTTCTTCCTTCAAAATCAACTCGCCTTACATCGGGATAACGCTTCGCCATCCATGCCGGGTGTGCAGCTGTACTTGTAGCTAAACAAACAAAGACATTTTTTTCATATAGACGATCAATCGTTTCATCGAGCCAAGTAAAATCATATGTATTCTCAGACGGTTGGTTAAGTGCCCAAGAAAAAACATTGATTGTTGCAACATCAATACCCGCCAATGTAAACATTCGTTCATCTTCAGACCATGTTTCTTTATTCCATTGCTCTGGGTTATAATCTCCACCGTACCAAATCTTTGGTAATGCTTTATTTATCAATTCAATTCCTCCTTGATTTGATTTTTTTGATCCGACTGAACTGCTTGATACAGCGCACCTAAAAGTCCTGCATTATTGTGATGATAACAAGCTTCGATTGGAACTTTAATATCCTTCCAATTATAAATTTGATTTAATTTGTCGTTGATTCGTTCGTACAAGTCTTCTCTTACACTAATTGCACCACCAATTAAAATCTTTTCTGGATTTAATGTAGCAACTAAATTGAATACACCTGCACTTACATAAGAAAACCAGCGATCAAGCATGGCTTCAACTTCAGGATCAATCCGTGCGTCTTCGAATACCTTTTCACCTTCAATTAGCGTTTTTATATCAATCTTTTTTATTTTTTTGTAGTTATTAATTAAGGCACTCGTTGAGGCAATGTCATGCAAATTCTGATAACCATCGTCTAAACCATTTACCGTCATTAGACCAAACTCACCTGCCTGAAAAGCATGACCATGTAAAATATCACCATTAATAAAAATCCCGCCACCGATTCCAGTTCCAATTGTCATACAAATAAAGTCGTCACAATTGATAGCGTTTCCACTGTGCTTCTCAGCTAGTGTAGCACAATTCGCATCATTTTCTATGATAATTGGCAGAGTAGTTTTTTGATTTAGTAAAGTTATAATATTCGTTCCATCTAGAACATCAATTGCACCTGCTAATGCTGCATATCCAGTGCTTGGATCAATAAATCCTGGAAAACTAATTGCTATCTTTTCAATTTGATTAGTCGTTGTTATCTCATTAATTACATTTACCATATCATCTATGAATTGCTCAGCTGTTTCTTTTCTAGTTGGATAACTCGATTTGTTAATGAACTTCCCTTCAGCAGTTAATAGGCCGTATTTAACGTTTGTTCCACCGACATCAAAACACAAATAGAGTTTTGTTTTCATTTGAATCCCATCTTTCTTTTTTTTAAAATACAAGCCCGCATCCGATTGGAAACAGGCTTGTTATATTTTCTATTAATTGGTTTCCCAAAGTTCGATAACATCTTTTGTCATCTGCGTCATATCTTCATTTGCCTTTTCAATATCCATTGCTTCTAGATCTTTAATCATGTTCTCCCACATCTCGTCAAATTCAGCTGGATCAGCTAAAATTGCTTGAGTAATACTTTGTTCTGTTAAATCATCCGCTTTTTGCTGAATAATTTGAACATCACTACCAGATGGAATTGTATAGTTTGCAACAGTACCATGTTTTGTAACGCCTAAGTCTTCTGTTGCAGGGAACCATTCAATCCAATTAGTCATGCCATACTCTGCTAAAACTTCTTTTTCTACACTATTGAAGTTGTCAATAATATCTTGTTCTGAATTTGGCGTAATCGATTGACCATTCGAATCAACTGCACCGTTACCCATTTGTGGGAATGGATAGACATAATATCCTACGCCCGTTTCTTTGCCATATTCACTATCTGCGTTCATACGCTCACGGTCTTCTTCTTTCATCACGCGTTTACCGTCAACTATGTCATAGTTTTCACCTTCGATACCCCAGTTAACAAGAATTTGGGCTTCTTCTGATGCCATCCAATCTAAAAATCCAAATGCTTCATCTTGATGTTCACTTGTAGAAGAGATTGCAATACCCCATCCACCAGCAAAACCATAGTCTTGTAATCCTTTAGATTGATAGTCATCACCAAGTGTTACAGGTAATGGTGCATACGTTCTCTCTTCTCTTCCGTCTGATACTAATGCTTTATCCGCATCTCCGATATTCCAATCTTGGTCAGCAATACTTAGTACACGACCAGATGATAGCTTAGAAATATACGTATCATACGTTTGGGTGAACGATTCTGGGTCTAATAATCCTTTGGCATTCATTCCATTCAACCACTCAAAATATTCCTTCATTTCTGGAAGTAAAAACTTGTAAGTTGTTTCTCCCGTTTCATTATCAACTGCCCATTGGCCATTATCCTCAAGACCTGCTGCAAAACCTGCTGGATTACCTACAGTAATCAACCAACGCCAATCACTACCTAATAAGGATAAAGGTAACGTTTTTTGTCCATCAATTTCCGGATACATTTCGTAGTATTCTGTCAGTGCAGCTTCAAATTCGTCTAACGTATCAATTTCTGGATATCCTAATTCACGTAGGACATCTAACTGCAGTTGGAACGTACCACTCGTAGCCCAATATGCATTTTCTACACCATACGTCCCTACTGTATATATGCTTGGATCATCTAGCGTATTACGTAAACGATTTAAATCATCACCATATAGTGCTTTTAAATTATCGCCTTTTTCTTCAATCAACTCATCTAATTTAATAACACCACCAGCGTCAATTAATTTGCCGATATCACCTTTCGCATAAATTAAATCTGGATAGTCACCACTTGCTATCATTAATGGAATTGTTTCATCATTTCCACCAACTGGATAATCAATATCTAATTTCACTCCTGTTTCTTCTGTGATCTTTTGAGCTACGGGATCATTAAATTCCTTTTCTTCCCCGTCAGCACTAAAGAATGTAAGTGTTACTGGTTCATCCGAATTTCCTCCATCATTTGAATCGTCTGATGAACTTGACGAGTCGTCACTGCATCCTGCAAGAATTACAGTTCCTATGACGAACATCAAAAATAATAGCAATAGATTTTTTTTCATATTTTCTCCTCCAAGTTGTCGTTGTTATTTATATTAACTTTCATTAATAATAATCTAATTAGCCTTTTATGCGTCTATATTATTGTATTTACTCCTATCTTACTCTGCTTACCGAGAACCGAGCAGACGACCTTGATTTGTTAGCTGTTATTTATATCTTTATTATATAAGTAATCGCTTTCAAAAAATACAGAACAATCAAGACATAAAATCATGTAAAAAGAAGAGGTGACTCTCTTGAAACTAAATGAATGAATATGACCATAAAAATGATTATAGAGATAATACTTAATCTGGAAGTTTAAATGACTAAGAGCATGCATTCAGATCCATAGTGTCGATTGAATCAAAAAGGTGCTTCATTCACTCTTATTAATTCTATAATATTTACTTTATATGAATATTCTATTTTTACCATTACTTAAATATTGCTATTTCAAGCAGCTTCAATTACAATCAGATATTCTCCATTTTAAAATAATCAAAATGCGCTGCAGTTTGTGTGTTTTTACCATTTCCACTAGCATACATCCCTATATAAACTCCTGTAAATGCAGAATTTGTACATTCTGATGCCAGATGCTTCACCATTGTACTTCCAACTGAGTGAAGCTCTTCTTTACTTGTCCAACATGAAAAATAGTATTTCTTGGTGTCTCCTATTATGCTTAGATAGATATCTGAAGTTTCTTGACTTACTATCAACCCCTCTGTTTCCACCTGAATATCAGCAACATTTTTACGCAATAAAACTACTTTTTCCCCCTTCCTAATCGTAACTACTAAATCCATATGATGTTTATTATCCATATAGACGACTAATCCAGCCTCTTCATTTGGTGCAGTAGGAGCAAAACTTAACTTTGTTTCTATATTAAAATGATACTCTTCTTGCCTTCTACCAATAAAGGTACTTGCTTCTAAATCATTTAAAGACCATTCCTTTCCCCTTAAAGAAAGGTATCCTTTTCTATCTGATAAAGAGTAGTTATCAGTAATAAATTCTCTCATAGTGTTATAACATGGAGCTAACGAGTCTTCATTAAAATCATCAAGAATCAATTTTGTTTTTTGTTCTTTTTCTATATTTGGCGTATATAGGTCTGAATCCACTTCAATTAGAGCACGGTTATCTTTTACTATTGGCCATCCATCTTTTGACCAAATAATTGGCATAAGTATCGTTTCCCTACCTAGTACGTGTCTAAGTTCTACTGGTCTTGTTGCTAATGCAACAATCCACCAGTTACCATCGTTATCTTCTATTAAATCTCCATGACCTACAGATTGTAACTGTTCTGATGCATAGTCGCGATTTGATAAGATCGGATTATGCGGACAAGATTCAAACGGACCCCATAACGTATCACTTCGCATAATTTTAACCATATGTCCGTCTCTTGTCCCGCCTTCTGCTACCATTAAATAATAATATCCGTTGATTTTATACATATGTGGCGCTTCTAAGTCTCTTCCGCCAGTTCCTCTACTAATAATTTGGGACTCCCCTATAATATCCCCTGTTTCTATATTAATTTCGAACTGTTCTATTGCTGGTCCTGACTCATCGGTTATAGCAAGTTGCATAAAGGTTCGTCCATCTTCCCAGTATAACGATGGATCTATTCCAATCCTCTTTACCCAAACTGGCTCTGACCAATCTCCCCTAGGATCAGACGCACTTACAATAAAGTTTCCCTTCTTAAAACTGCTTTCTGTCATACATGTAGTAATCATATAAAATGTTTTATCATGGTAACGGATCGTAGGTGCATATATACCCCCAGAGCAATGGCAATTACGTAAATCTATTTGTGATTGTCTTGTTAAACAGTGACCAATCTGATTCCAGTTAACTAAATCTTTACTATGGAACAACGGAACTCCAGGAAGATATTCAAAACTGGATGTAACCAAAAAGTAACTGTCACCAGCTTTACAGATTGAAGGATCGGGATGGAACCCTTTTATAATCGGATTTTCGTATCTCATTATTTCCCTCCATTATGATCTGTCTTATTTATTTAATACAAAAAGATGACTTCTTAGTAATACAGAAATCATCTCTTTAATGTTGCAAGTTTTTTAAAATATCCTATCTAGAGGACATTTTAGAATAGAGACTTGTTTTTGTATACTTGTTACTTAGTTCCCCAAAGTTCCATTACATCTAATGTCATTTGTGTCATTTCTTCATTTGCTGTTTCAATATCCATTGCTTCTAATTCTTTAATCATACCAGTCCAGATTTCATCAAATTCACTCGGATCAGCTAAAATTGCTTGAGTAACACGTTGCTGTGTTAAATCATCCGCTTTTTGCTGGATAATTTGAAGGTCACTGCCTGATGGAATTGTATAGTTCCAAGCTTGGCCGTGGTTAGACACATCTAATTCTTCTGTTGCAGGAAACCAATCAATCCAGTTATCCATACCATATTCAGCTAATACTTCTTTTTCTACATCATTATAGTTAGCGATAATATCTTCTTCAGAGTTCGGTGTGATTGGTTGACCACCAGAGTCCACTGCACCAATACCCATTTGAGGGAACGGGTGCACATAATAACCTACACCAGTTTGTTTCCCATAATCCGCATCAGAATTCATACGTTCACGATCATCTTCTTGCATCACACGTTTTCCATCAACAATGTCATAATTCTCACCCTCGATGCCCCAATTAGCAAGAACCTGTGCCTCTTCTGATGCCATCCAATTTAAAAACTCGAATGCCTCATCTTGATGGTCACTTGTTGATGAAATCGCAATTCCCCAACCACCTGCAAACCCATAATCTTTTAATGCTTGTGATTGTACGTCAGAACCAAGCGTTACAGGAAGTGGTGCATATGTTCTTTCTTCTTTTCCGTCTGTAACCAATGCTTTATCAGCATCCGCAATATCCCAATCTTGGTCAGCAACACTTAGCACACGACCAGATGAAAGTTTGGAAATATACGTATCATACGTATGTGTAAATGATTCTGGATCTAATAAACCTTTTGCATTCATACCATTTAACCATTTAAAATACTCTTTAATTTCAGGTTTCAAGAATTTGTATGTTGCTTCTCCTGTATCATCATCAATCTGCCATTGGCCATCTCCTGGAAATCCAGCTATAGCACCTGCAGGGTCACCTACTGTAATTAACCAGCGCCAGTCACTACCTAACAGTGATAAAGGTAACGTTTTTTGACCATCAATCTCAGGATACATTTCATAGTATTCTGTGATTGCTTCTTCAAATTCTTCTAATGTGTTTATTTCTGGATAGCCTAATTCACGTAATACATCTAATTGAATTTGGAAAGATCCGCTAGTTTGCCAGTAAGCATTTTCAACAGGATACGTTCCAACAGTATAAATACTGGGATCATCACTCGAATTACGTAAACGATCAATTTGATCCCCATACATTGCTTTTAAATTATCACCTTTTTCCTCGATCAATTCATCTAATTTAATAACACCTCCCGCGTCAATTAGCTTGCCGATATCACCTTTCGCAAAAATCATATCCGGATAATCACCACTTGCAATCATTAATGGAATCGCTTCATCATTTCCACCTACTGGATAATCAAAATCCAATTTGATTCCTGTTTCTTCTGTGATTTTTTGTGCAATAGGATCATCAAACTCCTTTGCTTCTCCATCTGCATTAAATAATGATAATGTAATTGGTTCATCTGAGCTATTTCCATTATCTGATTCATCTGAAGAACTAGAAGAATCATCACTACACCCAGCCAAGATAAGCGTGCTGAAAATAAACATGAAAATCAGTATAAATAAATGCTTTTTCATCACATTTTCCCTCCATTTTTTGTAAGTGGATACTTTATATTAATTTTCATTAATATCATGCTTAACTTTTCACAGCACCTAAAGTAAGTCCTGTAACGAAATACCTTTGTAAGAATGGGTACACCAATAAAATTGGTACTGTAGCAATAATAGTGATTGCCATTTTGATAGATTGTGGATTTGTTTGACCTGCTAAAACCTCTGCATTTTGAGAGGTGACATCTCCACCTGAGATGTTAGCATTATCTAGTATTTTCATTAACTCGAACTGCAAGGTTGTTAAGTTATCACTTGATCTAGCGTATAAATACGTATCAAACCACATATTCCATTGCCCTACCGCTAAGAAAAGAGCGATCGTTGCGATAACTGGTAAACTCAATGGAATCACTATGCGCCAGAAAATAGTAAAATCATTTGCACCATCAATTTTTGCTGATTCTGTCAAAGCCATTGGTATGTTGTCCATAAAGGACCGGATAATAATGACATTAAATGCTGTAATCAGTAATGGTAAAATATACACCATAAAGTCATTAATTAAGCCAAGCTCTCTAATTAACATATAATCAGGAATTAATCCTCCACTGATAAACATCGTAATTACGAGCAAGAAACCCACTTGTTTGTTAAAAATAAAATCGCGACGACTAAGCGTGTAAGCTAGCATAGTGCTGGCGATGATACCTGTTACTGTACCAACTACAGTTCTTAAAATCGACATAAATAGTGCTTGTAACAGTCGATCATTACTACCAAAAATTTCAGTGTAATTTGCAAATGTAAATTCTCTTGGCCATATATTAATCCCGCCTCTAGCAGTATCTATCGCATTATTTAATGAGATTGCTAATATATTTAAAAATGGATAGAGTGTTAGGACAAGCACAAAGAACATTAAGATTAATAGTAAAATATCAAACATTGTAAACTTTTTCTTAGCCATGGTGTTTCTCCTTTCCATAATGTGCCTTGGTATGAAAGATTACCTATTCATAAACTAAAACTAAAAAAGTTGGATTAAAATACTCTTCCTTCACCTATCCGTTTGGCAAAACCATTTGCTATTAAAATCAGGATAATACTTATCACAGATTTAAATATACCGATTGCTGTACCAAAGGAATAACGGAACATCCCTATACCATAATCTAGGGCGTATAAATCAATAACTAGTGCTTTATTCGCAACAACGTTATTTCCTAATAGCATTTGTTTTTCAAAACCTATGTTAATTAAGTTTCCAATGCTTAGAATTAGTAGAACGATAATAACTGGGCGAATACTCGGTAATGTAATGTGCCACATTTGGCGAAACCTGCTGGCACCATCTACTTTTGCAGCTTCATATAGCTGCGGGTCAACACCTGCCATTGCAGCGAAGTAAATAATTGCATTCCAACCCATTTCTTTCCAAACATCCGATACAGTTATAATGCCCCAGAACATATCAGGATTGGACATAAAGCTGATTGGCCCATCAATAATATTTAAACCCATTAATACTGCATTGATCGGTCCATCTTGTGATAGCATGGTCGTTACGATATTCGCTACAATAACCCAAGATACAAAGTGC
Organism: Paraliobacillus sediminis; assembly: GCF_003426055.1. Lineage (NCBI taxonomy): Bacteria > Bacillati > Bacillota > Bacilli > Caryophanales > Bacillaceae > Paraliobacillus > Paraliobacillus sediminis. Next base: position 1,065,694 of record NZ_QJSI01000001.1, on the reverse strand, counting down.
GGTAGATAAGATACCGTCTGTGTAAACTTCTTGAATTTTTGAAATCGCATTTCATTCAGTAATAATGCAAAAATAATTGCGGATAATGTACCAAATATTATTCCTAAAATCCCCATGCCCAATGTGTTTTCTAAAGCTTGATAGAACATTGGTTCATTAAATAAATCTTTAAAGTGCTCGAGCCCTACCCATTCTTGATCAAATAAACCATTCTGTGGTTTATAATCCTGAAACGCCATTGTCCACCCTGCGATTGGTATATATTTAAAAACAAATAACCAAAGTATAAATGGTAATGCCATCAAAATTAATGCCTTCTGATTGTTGACTCTTTTCCAAAAGCCCTTCTTTTTGGGTTGAAGCTGTGGTTGTTTTGTCTTTTTATCTAACCCAATCTTGACATTGGCTGTTTCAACAGCTAGGTTCGCTTGTTCTCCACTTGCTTTCACATGTTTACTCATTTTAAATTCTCTCCTTACTGCTTGATGAGTAGAAGTACCTTTTCTTTCTATTCTCATTATATAAGTAAACGCTTTCAATAAAAACAGAACAATAAGGACATAAAATCATGTAAAAACAAGAGGTCTTGATTTTAATGTAATAAAAATACCTTGATTTCAAGAACAATCAATGCATTACGTATTAATTTTCAGTGAAAATGCATAACTTCGACGTACAGAATTTCTTGACGCGCTTCACAAGTGAAATTGGCACACTTTCCACAGGCGGATCACATTGATGGGACGAGTAATCACAGTTCAACGGCGCTAACTCGGATCAGTAAATGTTTCCGGTAGACAGTAACCGCAGGTCCAAAGTGCGCCTTCCAAGTGGATCTGCATTACTTGCTGTTCATGCAGGACAAGGAATGCTTCGACAGCGGCACAACCCACGAGAAAATGGCTTCTTAATTTTCGAGGAGAGTCGCAATGACTTTATGATATTAGTTGATCTAGTTCAACATAAGCACCAGTAAGTTAAGTAAAGTACGTCACATATTGTAGTTTATTTATTCTTTAAATGATAACCCTTCTTCTTCTAATGAAGTTCTCATAATAGGTAAGGAAGCTGGTCCAATACCATGAACTTTTAAAATTTCCTTTTCAGTGAGCTTTGATAATTCTTTCAAAGTGTCAATCCCCTCGTGAACCAATGCATTTCTTGCAGGTGAACTGAGTTTTGAATGAAAGCCACTTTTAGGCTTATTCTCTTTATCACAGGTAGGGCAACTTGGACACTCACTACTTTTGTAATACTTATGTCCCTTTTCACAAACTCTTAAACTTTTTTCTGCTGTCAAAATAATTCCTCCAAACAAATTCTATATTTACATATTATATATTTGTTGTACAATCTCGACAAAACTATGTATATCCATCTATAGTTTAAGAACAGCATTTCACAAACTAACAATTCTTAATAAGAATATCATACCAGAAAATCAAGAATTCTTGTTCTTATATTCCACACGTATGGTAATTTTCATTTCTAAATATAAAAAAGCCTGTTTTTAAAACAGACTTTTAAGCGTATTTTGGAGTACTTCCATCTTCAACAATTCTGCCAAACAGCAGAAGAAGTAATTGTTATTAATGTGATATAGCACCAATTAATGGGACATCCAATTAGTATCTACCAAGAAATTATTTTGTCTCGCTTAACCTGCCAAGTTGAATCAGAAAAAATTAGGCAGTTGTGATTCATGCTTGTCGAGCATAATCTGTTCTGGCTTGATACCTTGCTCGCGTAGTACTTCAATGTTTTGCACAAGGAACTCGTCGCTGCCGACAACATAGAAGTCTCCATCCTTATCTGCAGCAAGATTTTTCACTTCTTCATAGAAGTCTTCACGGTTATCGACGAACTGTGACGTGAACTTCTTCTCATGTGCGGTTTTAAAAATGTTAGTGAATAAGAAATCTTTTGATGAATCGATGTTTAGGGAATGAATTTGATTGACGTTGTCGTGACGTTCGAAATAATTAAGTACAAGCGGTCTGAATGTTGCCAATCCGACACCTGATGATAGTAGGTACACATTTTTGTCTTCCCTTTTAAGTGGTATATTCGAATGCGTTTTAAAGACTGCAACTTCATTTCCGACTTCCAGATTTCTTAAAATCGTTTTAAACTCAGAACACTGCTCTTTGATCCGTGTTGTGATTCCGATTAAATTTTCGTGTGGTAAAGTGGAGATTGACATATGGCGAATCAGGCTGCGGTTTGGTTTATCTCCAGCATTAAAACCTTCCAGTGCGAAGTGGATGTGGGCGCCTTCTTCCCATGTATAGTCTTTTGGACAATCGAGTAGGTACGTTTTAACCTCAGGCGCTTCTTCAATAATTTTATTTATTTTAGTCCAGTATATTTGCATTATATATTCCCCTTTATTATACATATTGTTACTATCTAATGTACTTTAATTAATAACAATTATCAATTAAAGGGATCTTTTGTTGCATCCTTTACCCAAGGAAAGCTAGATTTAGCTGACTGCGAGTACTCGTCCCATCGAAAACATTATAATTTACGATAAGAGTCTTATTTTGTAATCTTTTTCATCTCTTCAAGCATTTGGTTAACGTCTTCTTTTAACACTAAAAAGTCTACTACTTCGTCAACAAATACGGTGTAATGTGTCGTATCATAAGGAACAAACGCGACGTCGATCTCTTTTTGTTGATCATCTTTTAAATCAATAACATATGTCAACTCTATTTCTGGATCTTGATAAATGACATCTTCCTCGACTACTTTATCCACTTTCAAACCTGCTACATACTTATATGCATCTCGAAAAATATCTTCTTCTATTATTTGATCTCCTACGCTAAATGCAGAAGAAACTTCCTCTTCACCATCTTCATTTGTAACCGTATCATGTTCCATCCTAATATCAATTGAAAAATCATCGGACTCTATTTTTAGTTGATTCATAACATCAAGCGCAATAATTTTTACATAGCCATCTAGTAGATCAAAAGCTTGGTAGCTATATAAATCTAATAACTGATTATTAATAGTAAAAACAGCTGATTGACCCTCCAACATGGCATAATAATTACCACCGGCTGCTGGATCACCGATTACTATTTTTTCTGTTTTTTCAGCTGATTCTAATGTTATCGTAAAATCTACTTCATCTAATCCATATTCGTTCAAATCAGTTGGATTGGAGGTAACTAGTTCAGTCATTTCGAATTGGTCAATTGCATAAATCATATCTGACATTTTAGAGTAAGCCGCATTATAATAACCACTGTATGGCGCATGTACATACCACCCTGTTAAGTTTGCACGTGATTCCTCTTCAGGATATGGCACATCGTTGGTAAGTTCGATTGTTTCTGCACCATTATTTATCGTCATCTTATTAACTGTTTCAGATGTAATCGTGATAATTTTATTATCTGTGTAACCTTGCTTTTGTAATGGTAACGTTTCAATTAATGTGCTAGCAACAAGATAGATGGTACCTTCATTTTGATTCTCGACATAATACGCGGAACCTGCTGCATTTAAATCACCGATTGTCCATGATTCTTCTGTATCGTTATCTGAATAGCCAATCTTGATCTTAATTTGTGGGAAATCCAAACCAACATCCTTTTTCTTAACAGCCACTTCTTCGCCTTCTAAACTAAACAAAGTTGTTAGCGCTGCTTTGATTTTATCCTGATCTGCAGCTTCTTGACTATCTTTAATCGTCCAGGTTTCTTCTGTATCTTTTTCTAATATAACCGCGTTATCCAATTGAATTGTAACGCGATCTACCTTCTCACTCTCTGTAATTAAAACCTGAGGTGACTGCTTAATTCCATTAGCAACTTCATCCTGATCAGTTAAGAAAAATAGTGATACGGCTAAACCTATTAGCATGATGCTTATTGTTACTAGATGCTTACGTTTCATGATAAAAACCTCACAGACTGTTATTTATTTACTAGTTGATAAATCAATTTTCATTTGTTCAAGTGGTCGTTGAATATTGAACATAATGAAAAAACAGGTGATGCTCATTAAGAATAGAATAAAAATACTTGGCACTGCATAATAAATGATTCCTAATGCAATAATAGTTGTCATATTTAATAAGGTAGTCTTAATAAAACGGAAATTTGCATAAAAAGCGACGATAAACAAATTTTTCATTTTAACTTCGAAACGTGTTATAAGTGGCAGGGCGTAAAGCATGATTGCTACATTTAAAAAGATAAACACTAAAAATATTGGAGATAACAGCGGAAAGTATAAATTCCCATAATGAATATCAACAATCAGAATGGTTATAACGGACCATTGTATCAACCAATACTTCATTGTTACTTTGAAGTTCGAACGATAAAAATGCCAATAATCCTTTGTTGGTTGGATAATCTTATCTTTAACTAACTTATCCATCGTAGCCAATAACGCCGTAACAGAAGGCCCAAACGGAAGAAGTGCGATATAAAACAAAAGAATGTTTTCTATTGTAAACTCGACAAAGTAAAAAGCGAAAACAAATACACTGTTTGCTATAAAAAAGTAAAAATTAGTGATCAGAAATGCATAAACATAATTAATTACATTATATATTGGTCGATCTATAATTGAATTTGCCACATTTATCCCCCACTAGTCTCTATAAAATTGAATGTTCTTTTCTACTTTCCTTCTGATACTCTTTTGGACTCATTCCTACATGTTTCTTGAACTTTTTATAAAAATAATCCATATTACTGTAGCCAACTAAATCGGATACTTTGTATACTTTGTAATCTTGTTTCACTAACAATTGTTTCGCTTTCGCAATCCTAACTTTATCTAAATAGGTATGAAAGTGCTCACCTGTATGGATTTTAAACTTTTTCCCTAAATAGGAACTGTTGTAATTAAATAATTTAGCTAATACTTTTAAATTTAAATCTTGATAATAATATTGTTGTGTATAATGTAAGATCTTTTTCATATTGTCCTCAGCCGTTAAGGAAAAGCCATTGATTTGTTTTGCTAGCAACCAGAGTCTTGATTCGATAACAACAAACAACTCTTGTATGTTTTTTGTTTGATAAACTTGTTTAACAAACGTTTCTTTTTCTCCGATTTGCAAGTCTTGATATGTTTTTGATAATTCCTTACTTATTTCCGATACAAATTCAATCATCTCTGCTTGGATTCGTCCTTTTTCAAATTTGCCCTTTTGATAATAATGAATTAACATTTTTGATTGCTCTTCTAATTTGTTTTTATCCTTAAATTCTAGAGATCGAATAATGATTGATGCGATTTGATTGTGATTGGGTTCTTCCACTTTTTCATTATCTAGTATAGAATAGGTTAAATTTGATTCGCTTCCAAAACAATAGGCGAGTTTATCAAGTTGGTCTATTTGTCGAAGTGCGAAGTCAATTTCAGTAAGTGATTGAAAGGTATCCGCTAAATATCCTTTAATTTGATCATTAACAAACTTCTGTATTTTCTCACTAAAAAGCGTAAGATATGTTATTACTTCCTGCTCCTCACAATTCGTACATAATAAATATATCGAATGATCTTTCCAAATTAATTTTAAGTTTTTAGTTTCATACGGCTTTAAAATTTCTTTGATTTTTTGCTTTTTCATGTCTTCATCAGCGTGTAAAACAGCTAAATGAAAGTGACTTGGATTTGTTTCAATAAGGTTTGCAATCTGTCGATCATCAGCTCTTCCTTCAATGACCGATTTCCATCTTTGTTCTTCTGATAGTTGTTGATACTGTGTTAATTGGGTGTGTATTTTTTTATCATGTGTTAAGGTGGTCTTAATCTCAGCTAAAATCGATATCAACTCATCTTCATCTACCGGTTTTAGAAGATACGATTCAATGCCTAATTTAATTGATTGTTTCGCATAAGAAAAGCTAGAATAGCCTGATAAGACAATGAATTTACATGTATAGCCTTCTTCTTTTGCTTGTTGAATTACTTCTATACCTGACATACCTGGCATTCTAATATCTATTAACACCACTGCTGGCTGGTGGCTTCGAATCTTATTCAGACCATCACGACCATCAGTACCTACGTCACATATTGTAAAACCACACGCTTCCCAATCTATCACTTGGCGTAAACCTTCCCTAATTAAAGGTTCATCATCAATTAACAAAACCTTGAACATGATAAAACAACCCCCTCTATAATTGAATCATCACCATATTATGTTATTCTTTTTAGCTCTTCTCACAAATGCAGTTGCTCTTACTATTCGAACTTAATCGAAAATTAAGACGTACCATACGCTTTGGAAATATACTTCGCTTTCCGTGGGCACGGCTTCAGCTAACTTAGTAAAGCAAAAGCGCTTTACTAAGTGGATCTTCAGCCCGTGCTGTTCCCACAGGACAAGGAATGCTTCAAAGAGTTCACATCGCACGAAGAAAATAGTTTTATATTTTCGAGGAGTCTACGTATATTTCCACTGCTAGTATAGACGTAATCTTTTCGTGAGTTGCAAGTTACATTTATGAAATAATACAAGCTTTCTATCGCTACTTTTTAAACTGTATGTTGTTAACAATAATAACTTGTTTTGAACACAATTATTAGTAGTAAAACCTAGCGGAGGAAGTAAATGGGTGACACTCTAGTGGGAACAGCACAAGCCGAAGATCCACTTGGTAAAGTGATTTTCTTTACCAATGAGAGCTTTAGGCTGTGCCCACAGAAAGGGAGCCCATTTGCTTCCGTAGCGGGTGTGTTATATCGCAATTCATAGAACTTTACTCATTAACAATCTTCTAGAAAACTGCTTTCTTCTTTATCATTGGTAAACGAAAGGTTACTTTTGTTCCTTTGTTTGGTTTGCTTGTCATTTCTATTCCATAGTCCGTACCATAGTACAATTGGATGCGCTGATGAACATTACGCACACCTATTCTTTCTCCATCTGGTTGGTACGTTTCTTCATTTATACGATGATAAACTTGTGAAAGACGTTCACGCGACATGCCTACTCCATTATCCTCTACTGTAACTAGTAAATGCTCCTCTTTTTCTTCCACATAGATTTTCACGCATCCAGGCCCTTCTTTCGGTTCGAGTCCATGAATAATTGCGTTTTCTACGATAGGCTGGATCAGCAATGGGAATAACTGATAGTTTGTCATGTCACATTTCAGCTCAAATTGATAACTGAAATTCTCCCCAAAACGCATTTTTTGAATTTCTAGATAAGTAGTAACCAAGTCTATTTCTTTTTTCAATGGCACAGGTTGATCTGTTCGTTCTAACGCAGATCGCATCATTTTACTTAATTTTTTAATAATCTCGGCAACTTCTTTATCTTTATTTATCAAGGCCTTCATCCGAATCATTTCTAACGTGTTATAAAGAAAATGTGGGTTTATCTGGCTAGATAACATTTTAAAATCTGTTTCTTTTTGCTTTCTACGCCATCTCTCTTCCTTAATCTTATGAACATATACTTCATCAATTAATTGTTGAATACTTTGAGAAGTTTGGTAAAGTTCATCATATACTTCGCCTATCTCATCTTTACCTGGAATTTCTTTTTTTATATTAAACTTCCCTTTGGCTACGCGAAACATCGCATGTTTTAACGTATTTATTCGGACATTGAATTTTTTTATAAAAAGAATAATTGAAAGAATAGATACACTTAAAGCAGCCACTATCACCACAAACCCACGGAAAAAAATGTGATTTGGTGCTTGCATAATTTCTTCAACTGGCACAATACTTGCAACTTGAATTTCGTTACTCAATGCTCTTACTGGTCGAAAAGAGTGGACATTTATTTTTACATCTTTTTCTTCATAGCGTTTATCGATGACATAATTCGATTGCTCTTTTTTTTCTTCTGATTCTAGAAAAGCAGGATAATCACCGATCTTTTTTTGGTCTTGATGATAGACAATGACTTGTTCATCTAACGTAATAAAAACATCTTGCAATTCGCCTATTGATATCTCTTTTAATTTATCTGGCGAAACATAAATACTCAAAACTCCCAAAAGTATATTATCTGTATCATATATTGCCCGTGTTAAGGTTAAAAAGGAATCTCCTGTATATTCTTCCTTTTTAAATACCCAGGAGATTTTGCCTTTGTTTTCAACTGCTTGTTGATACCAATTTTCTTTCATCGTATTTTTATCGGCATGAATAAAATACGAATTCGTAATCATTTGCTTACTCATATGAAATTGGATATTCTCAATCTCATCATAATATTTTAAATACGGATCAAAAATCGGATATGCGTTATATGCATTATAAACTTGTAAATTCGTACGATAATCTTCCTGTAGTAGCTTTTGCAGGTCATCATTTAAATAGATTAAGTCCGAAATACTAGTTACGCGGTTTAAAATTGTATCAAGCCGCATTTCTAACTTATCTACGTTCGATTCAGCCTCGTATACAGCATTACTTAAAACAACATCACGCGTTGCATTATTCATATAAGCACCTACCAACAATATTGGTAGCACTGTTACAAGGAGATAAATACCCAACAGCTTATGGCGAATTTTTAAATCTTGTAAAAGCTTCCGCGCCTTTTCTATTATCTGCGGCATATTTATCCCCCATCACAAGACTATCTTTTTATATTGAAATCGTTTACACTACCTTTTACTATACAGTTCTTTTCCATTTGTTTCAATTACTTTCTTGTACCAATAGTAGCTTTTCTTCGGAATGCGTTTTAACTCTTTTTCACTCTTATCATCACGATCAATATATACAAAACCATATCGTTTTTTATAACCATTCAACCAACTTAATAGATCAGTAAAGGACCATGCACAATAACCTAACAATTCAACCCCATCTGTGATTGCCTTTTGAACCTCAATAAGATGCGTTTGTAAGTATTCAATCCGATAATCATCTTCAATTGTTCCTTCGCTCGTTAATTGATCAATTGCACCTAAACCATTTTCGGTAATCATCATTGGTAGATCATATCGATTTTGAAGTCTTCTTAAGGCAATCCTTATTCCAACCGGGTCAATTTCCCAGCCCCACTTTGTTGTTTCTAAATAGGGATTTGTAACATTTTTAAACATCGTTGTTTCTGGGCTTTGTGCTTGCTCTGTTTTAGGTTGCATTAAATAGGGATCTGTTGCTTGGAATCCTTTTTCTTCTATATCTTTTTCTTCATTTGTTGGTGGGTGCTCTATTTCATTTGCTTTAACTGTTCCACCATGGTAATAATTCACCCCAAGAAAATCTGGTTTCGCAGATTGCAGTAATGCTTCATCACCAGCTTCAAGTGTTGGTGCGATACCTAATCGTGTTAAATGTTTAAAGGTAACTTTCGGATACTTTCCATGAACATAAACATCCATCCACCAATGATTCTGGAACTCTTCTCCATTTAATGCAGCTAATACATTCGATGGATCACAATCAAAACTGTACATCGGACCATATCCAAAGCTTGGGCCGATTAGACCATCTGGTACCAATTCATGAAAACTATTGATTACTTTTGCATTGGTTAAATTTATTATATGGTTAGCTGCAAACATACGCTTGACATCTGTCACTCTTGGCGGATGTGTATCCCAACGATATCCCATTGCAGTAAAGACGTTCTGTTCATTAAAACTTACCCAATACTTAACTTTATCCTTAAATCGTATGAAAAGAGTACGCGCATATTGGTCAAAGTCATCGATTACTTCCCTTGATTCCCATCCATTATATTTATCCTGTAAGGCTTTGGGAATATCCCAATGATATAGCGTTAAGACTGGTTCAATCTCGTATTCACGCAATGCATCGATAAGTTGTTCATAAAAAAGTAATCCTTTTTCATTTACTTCTCCGCTTCCCTCCGGAAAAATTCTGCTCCAAGCAACAGAGAAACGGTAAGATTTCATTCCCATCTCAGCCATTAGCTTGACATCTTCTTGAAAGCGATGGTAATGATCAACTGCCACATCACCATTTGTTCCTTCAAACGTCTTTCCAGGGATTTTAGCAAATTCATCCCAGACAGAAGGTCCTTTCCCGTCTGCATCCCATCCTCCCTCTATTTGATATGCTGCTGAAGCAGCTCCCCATAAGAAATCTTTTGGAAATGGATCTAGTTTTTCATGGTACATATTTATCCGCTCCTTTAATTAGGTATTATTTTAGTTTAATTCTCAACTTTCTCACTTAAAAAATAAGTAATAGTTGGCTGCGTTGCGTTTGGAATATATTTGTTCTATTACGTGACATTCTTTAAAAAGGTCTGCTTTCTAAAAGATTGTTGTCAATGACTGAATTAACATAAACTGCGACGTAACATTCTGGTCTTATTCGCTACGTCAGCAAATGCTTTTCCTTTCCACGGGCACGGCCTCAGCTAACTTAGTAAAGCAAACAACGCTTTACTAAGTGGATCTTCGACTCGCGCTGTTCCCGTAGGAGTGTCAAGCATTTGCTTCCTTCGCTAGTTAGTGGAACTATTTTTAAGCGTAAGACAGAATCAATCGAAACATTTTCAAGAGACTAATGATTACTGTATTTATTTGTAGTTCATAAAATGTTTAAAGACAAAACTAGCGGAGCAATTGAAATAGGTGAGACTCCAGTGGGAACAGCACGGGCTGAAGATCCACTCGGAAAGCGGTCTTTGCTTATCCGAGTTAGCTGAAGCCGTGCCCACGGAAAGCGATCCCATTTCAATTGTGGAGCGGGTAGGGAATCTACGTCGCAGTTTCTATCAAGTTCGAAAGAAGCCTGAAGTCAACTTCTATTTTGGATTATGAGACTTCCTTGTTATTCCAAAACTTAAGTTCCTATTAAGCACTGCGAAAGTTGATTTATTCATTATTTAATTGAAATACAATTTCTGCACGTTCACTAGCATGTAAGTTCAAGCTAATTTGACCTGTCTTCTCTTCAATCTTGCAGCCAGTAAACGCTGTTACTCTAGCATTCGGATAAAGCGGTAGTTTTACTGCCATCTTTTGATCACTTCCACTTGCTAGTAAGTGCACACGTAATTCACCTGTTGCTAGTTCCCACTCCAAATGCGTGACTTCAACTTGATTTGCTAAACGCACACCTCTTATTTTGCCATGGTCAATTTGAGTTGGTAATGCGCCAAGTAAAGATAGTGTTTGATTATGGTAATCAATTAGCATTTCATGAATCACCTGCGGAAAAGCACCATTTCCGTCTACGTTAAAAACTTCTTGGTTATTATAATGACTCATCATCAATGATGGATAAAAACAATTATACTTCGTTAACATCGTGAAAATATCATAGACAAGTTCTGGCATATGAAATTGTGTTGCGCATAAGGCTGCATGCATTCTACCATGCGTAGAAGTTGTATCACCATCATCACTTTTCAACCATGCTTCTAAACGTTTATCAAATGCCACTTTACTTGCTTGCCACAGATCCGGCTCGCTTTCTTCGGTAAACTCTCTACTTTGAAAAACAGGATATAAGTGAGAAAAGTGGCGGTGATTATAATTTTCTTCACTCTCTGCTGTTGACCATTCCTTTAATGCTCCATCAGCATTTATTTGATAGTCTGGTAGATTATCTCGTATTTCTTGCCACTGGTCTATTTTTGGTGAATCAATCTGCAATACATGGTAGCTCTCTATTAAATGCTTTAATACTTCTTTCGCAACTGCGATGTCTTGTGTTGCATTATCCGCGCAACCATTCTCTGCAGAATAAGAGGGCGTAAAGCGATACGTTCCATCTGGATCTTTTATTAAAAAGTCCTCATAAAATAATGCCACTTCTTCTAAATATGGTACTGCTTCTGTTGCTAAAAAGTCCTTATCACCTGTAAATGAATAATACTGATAAAACCAATGCCCAAGCCAACCAGCACCACACGTCCAAAATTGGAGTGGCCATTCCTCATTCCAATGGATATGTTTGCCCGTGTTACTTGAATGAGCAGATGACATAATGCCTCTACAGCCATAGTACTTTTGCGCATTTTCCCGAAACCCTGGAAGTAACTCTTTGAGCAGTCGAAAGTAACCTGATAACCCCTCTGATAAATTACTAGATAGTGCGGCTGCGATTGATAACTGCACATTAGTATCAAAGGTAAAGTCTCCACTCCAAGCCGGATGAAACGTACCGGTCCAAATCCCTTGTAAATTTGGCGTTAGCTCTCCTGCACTCGATATATACATATAACGTCCTGCATCATACATTTTTTCTATTAATGCTAGTGGCAAAACAGATTTTTCCTTTGCTTCTTCTAGTAAGCTTTCAATATTACGTTTACGTTCTGTGTCAGTTGTTAGATTAAGTGCAACCCGATCAAACATTTCTTGATGCAGCAACGTATGGGCTTGAAATAATTCTGGATAGGCTTTATCAAAAACTTTCATGCTCGTTAAACTGTCCGTATTACGATCCTCTTCATTCTTATAAGGAACAATCTTCATAATTAACAAAAGCTTCGTTGTGTTTCGAATATGAACTTTATCTAACTTTCGTTCACATATAGCATCTGGGGCAATCAGTCGTATCGCAACATCATAGCCACCCGTACCATTTACGTATTGATAATGGGATGTGATTCCTTCTTCGCTTACATGTTTCGTACTATTTAAACCTTGATTATCATAATTAGCTAAGCTTAGATTGCAATCAATCGTTCCCTTATTCGCTTCTAATTGATAGACAATAACATCGTCTGTCCGGGATACAAAGGTTTTACTTTGGTAATCTGTTGTTCCTTCTTTAAAATTCACAGCGATCTCACCAGTTTGATAATCCATACTTTTATAATAGCTATGATAATTTGTTAACGGCATATCAATATGCAAATGAAATGCTGGATGATAAGGATCACTCATTGTTAATCCTTCATAGCCAGATTGTACTGCTTTTTCGTAGTAAAACTTTAATGCTTCTGGATAACCTTTTGTTCGAATTAATTCTCTTACCTCAGGTAAATGATTTCCCATTTCTGGTAGCTGTTGGCTATTACCCTGCGGTAAATATAACCGACAATGGTTACCAATAATCGTTTCGTGGATTGGGTCACCATATACCATCACACCTTGTGATCCATTCCCAGCAAGATACGCTTCTTCCCACTTGGTAGCCGGTGTTTTATTCCAAACACCTCTTAATGGAATCGTGTCTTTTATGTTCATGCTCGCTTTTCCCCCTTGATTAGTAGCACAGATAAAAGAGAAACTGGGCCTTTAAAAGCAAGATAGATATCATGTTTTCCTTTATTTGTTTCGACAGTAACCTGTTGATCAAGCCATTGATATGGAAAATCTGTATCAATTACTTTTGTTGCCACAGGAGTGTTATCTAATCGATCTAAATGAAAACTTACTTGACCACTTCCACCATCAGTAGTAACGCGGTACTGTAACTGATTAAACGCTTCAAAGGTTACCTGTTTAAAACAAACCCAACCATCTGATTGATTGGTAATACAGTTTTGTTCGTTTTCTCCTTTATCAATAATCACGCGCTCGTAATCATCATAATTCTCTGCCATTGTTTGCTTTGTTAACGAGCGTTCAGTTAAATAACGGCCGCTTACAGGAATTGGATCTGAAGTTAGATGGATAGCTTCACTTGATGAGCCAACAGAAAAGATGCAGCTTCCCTGTTCTAAACAAAAGGCTCCTTCTGCTACATCATAAACTTGTAATTGATCTGCTGTAACAGAGAAAATAATAGTCTTCGATTCATCCGGTTTTAGTGTGACTTTTTCAAATGCAACTAGTTTTTTCTTCGGTCGTTTCACCTCTGAATCTACTATCGTCGCATAGACTTGAGCAACTTCCTTTATTAGACGCTTACTTTTATTTATTAGCTTGATTTGGAGTTTAATTTTCGTATCTTCTTTGATTTGCAATGCATCAACTACAAGATTTTTATAGGCGATATCACCATAATGAAGTCCATGTCCAAATGGATAAAGAATGTTTTCATCTGCATACATATAGGTGCGTTTTCCTTTAATAATGTCATAGTCAAAGATATCTGGAAGTTTATCGGTATTCGTGTACCAAGTCATGCTCAGTTTGCCAGATGGAGACGTATCTCCAAACAGTACATTACTTATAGCAGTGCCAAGCTCTTGAGAACCATGTGCACTATATAAAATTGCTGGAACGTGCTCTTTTTCCCAATTTAATGCGAATGGATAACTGCCTATCACTACTACAATCGTCTTAGGATTTGCGTGATAAACTGCTTGAATCAACTCTTGTTGGTGTTCCGGTAAAGAAATGCCAGGCCGATCTTCTGTCTCGCGACCATTAACCATTGGATGATTGCCAACACAAACAATTGCAACATCACTCTGTTTTGCTTGTTCAACAGCTTGCTCAATACCAGATTGAATGACAACTTTTTCAAATGTATCAGCTATTATTCCTGGTGTAATCGCCTGATTATCTGATACAGCTAATGGCTCCTCCTGCCAAGAAGTAAGATGGTACGTCGATGCTTTTTCATCACTAGTATAAAAACCGATTTTTTCGCGAACAAACCAGTCAAATACTTCTTCTTTATTCGTTTGCAAAACGTTATCGACTTCCGGCAATGTTAGGTATTTATTTGTTGAAACACTTCTCAGTAGATTTGCATTCCAGCCCCAGTTTTCCTGGATGAATTGCGCATTTTCTGTAATAGATTTACCATCGGAACGGACAATATTATCCTCTGAAATAGCCAAATACCGTTCTTGATCTACTGCTTTTAGCGCAATACGATCATGACCACTAGTGTAGGTAACATGTTGTTTAACACATCTACTCTTTATAGCGTCTAATGTGGAAACGGCATATGGCGGATATCCTGTATACCAATCGCGAAATACTTCTGTTGCTGTTGGTCCGATTACAGCTATTTTTTTAAGTTTTTCTTCATCTAACGGAAGGATGTTAGTATCATTTTTCAATAAAACAAGGGCTTCTTCTGTAACTTGCAACGCTAACTTCGAACGCTCCGGACTACACATTGTTTCCTTCTCTGTTTTCACATATGGGTTCTTGCTGGAATCAGCATCAAAGTGACCGAGACGAAAACGAACTTTCAAAATACGGGATACAGCTTTTCTAATGTCTTTTGCGGCTATCCAATCGTTGGCTAAAGCTTCCTTTGCTGCATCTTCAACGATTTGTTTATCATCAACAAAGCAATCGATCCCTTTTTTCAACGCATCAGCTAATGCTTTCGCTAGACTGTCATAATAACGGTAATCCTCTACGTTTAAACTAAGTGCACCACCATCACTGACAATAAAACCGTCCATTTCCCACTCGTCTCTTACTACCTCTTTAATCTCCTTCAATTGCATGGCGGGAATACCATTCACTCCGTTGTAAGCCGTCATCATCGATGATGCTTTTGCTTCAACAAAGGCTGGTTCAAATGCTTTCAAATAATATTCATAGCGATTTCTAGGATCAATACTATTTGAAATACTTCCTCGTCCATATTCATTATTATTACCATAAAAGTGTTTCGGGGCTGCAGCCATTTTTAAATAAAAAGGATCATCACCTTGCATCCCTTTTATCAATTCTTTGGATAATTGTCCTGTTAAATAGGGATCCTCACCATATGCTTCTTCTGTGCGTCCCCAACGAGGATCACGTTCCATATCAATCGTCGGCGCCCATAATGTTAAACCAGTCTTATGATCTTGTTGGTAGTAAAATATCCGAGCTTCATCCCCAATTGCGGAACCAACTTTATGCAGTAATGCTTTATTCCATGTACTCGATAGTCCGATTGGTTGTGGATAGACGGTTGTTTTACCACCTTCTCGATTTACAATACCGTGCGCCGCTTCTCCACCAATCGCGTATGCTTCCATACCTAAACGCGGAATTGCACTTTGAGAAGTAGATAAAAGTGTAATCATCTCTTCTAAAGTTAACGCTGTCATTAAATCATTTAAACGATCTTCTAACGGAACAGTTGGATTGCTAAATAGATTTCCCAATTAATCCATCCCCTTCTTTTTATGAAATGAGTTACCTATGTATACAAAGAATATGATAAGAACTACTATAATATCTAGTTCTTATCATATCTCTTTGTTCTTTAACGAAATGCCATTAAGTCTTTATTTAATGCTTTCGTTTGCTGGTAAATCGTTTGATATAGTTCAAATAATCTTTGATAGCTCA
Organism: Paraliobacillus sediminis; assembly: GCF_003426055.1. Taxonomy (NCBI): domain Bacteria; kingdom Bacillati; phylum Bacillota; class Bacilli; order Caryophanales; family Bacillaceae; genus Paraliobacillus; species Paraliobacillus sediminis. Next base: position 1,049,555 of record NZ_QJSI01000001.1, on the reverse strand, counting down.
CGACATTTTCTGAAATTGGTTGATAGGTTTCTGCTTCTTCTAAAAAGTGATCTGCACAATCTTTTAGCGAAGCAAACCAGCCTGAGCCATATGCCGCTAACATTGCTGCTCCCATACCTGGACCTTGCTCACTCTTCAATTTAATTATTTTGGCATTAAAGATATCAGCTTGCATCTGTAACCAGACTTTGTTTTTTGCACCGCCACCAATTGCATAAATCGTATCGATCTGTTTACCGTTCTCACGAAATATTTTAATTGACTCGTGTAATGAAAAAGTGATACCTTCTAATACTGCTCGCGTAAAATCCTTTAATTGATGTGAACTATCCATTCCGATAAAACTTGCCCGAATCGTTGCATCTGCATGTGGTGTCCGTTCGCCAACGATATAAGGAGAGAAAAGCAATCCTCTTGAACCAACTGGCACGGTTCCAACATCTTTTAATAGCACATCGAAATCTTCATTCGGTGCAAAAGTGTCCTTGAACCAAGATAGACTATGTCCAGCTGCTAACGTGACGCCCATCGCATAATAGCTATCCTTTTCACCGTGATTGAAATAATGTACTTTTCCTTGATAATCTTTTTCTCCATTTGGTTCGTAAGATAGCACGACACCTGACGTACCAATACTGGCAAATGTTTTACCCTCTGAAAGGATACCAGACCCAATTGCACCACACGCATTATCCGCACCACCTGCAAAAACATCCGTTTCTGGATCAAGCCCTGTTTCTTCGGCAACTTCTTTTAAAACCTTGCCAACGTTTGTTTCTGCATCAACTAATGGTGGACAAAGTGATAATGGAATCGCTAATGTTTCACAGATTTCCTCGCTCCATTTCTTCTGACTAATATCTAGTAAACTTGTTCCTGCCGCATCAGAATAGTCGATTGCAATTTGATCCGTTAAGCGAAAACGCAGATAATCCTTTGGTAATACAAAATGCGCTGCTTTAGCAAAAAGTTCCGGTTCATTTTCTTTTACCCACAAAATCTTTGGTAAAGTGAATCCTTCTAATGCTAGATTTTTTGTAATGGAAATAAACCGATCTTTACCGACCAAGTCATAGATGTCCTGACATTGTTTCGTTGTCCGTGTATCATTCCACAAAATAGCGTTACGCAAGACGTTTTGCTGTTTATCTAAGAGGATTAGTCCATGCATTTGGCCCGAAAAGCTCAAACCTTGGATATCTTTCTTATCCCCAGTGAAATTTGCTGTTAGCTCTTTTATTGCAGCCTTTGTTTGTATCACCCACTGCTCTGGATCTTGTTCGCTATATCCTGCTTTTTCTTGAATTAACGGGTAGGATTTCGATACTTCATCCGTTACGTTTCCATCTTGATCTACTAATAAAACCTTTACGGCACTTGTTCCCAAGTCTACACCGATTACATATTTCATTCGCTCACCTCGTTTATTTCTCTGCAGTCACTTGTAATAAATACTGATTAATTGTTGCTTTAATTAATTCTAAACGACCTGATTTTTGCTTGATTTCACCTAAGTCTAAAGCATGCGCTTCAAGTTTTTTGAAATCAGTATTGCCACTCACGATATCAAGACCAATTCCTTCGTTATATGTGCTATAACGATCTGCTAGAATATCTTCAAACACATTATCTTCAATCATTTTACTAGCAACTTTATAACCTACTGCGAAACTATCCATGCCAGCTACATGCGCATAAAATAAATCTTCTGGCTCAAATGATCCTCTACGCACTTTTGCATCAAAGTTTAATCCACCTTTTCCAAGACCACCATTCTTAATCACTTCATACATTGCTAGTGTTGTAGAATACAAGTCAGTCGGGAATTCATCTGTATCCCAACCAAGTAATGGATCCCCTTGGTTTGCATCAACAGAACCTAAAATACCATTTGTACGTGCATAACGTAATTCATGTTCAAATGTATGTCCAGCCAATGTTGCATGATTTGCTTCGATATTTAGTTTAAAGTGTTTTTCTAAACCATAGTTCAATAAAAATGCATGCGCCGATTGGCTATCATAATCATATTGATGTGTTGTTGGTTCCTTTGGTTTTGGTTCAATTAAAAATTGGCCATCAAAGTCAAGTTCTTTCGCATAATCAACCGCCATATGAAAGAAACGTCCTAAGTTATCTTGTTCTAATTTAAGATCCGTATTTAGCAATGTTTCGTATCCTTCACGACCACCCCAAAAGACGTAGTTCTCAGCACCAAGTTCTTTTGCTACTTCTAATCCCTTTTTCACTTTAGCAGCCGCATATGCATACACATTTGCATCACTTGCTGAAGCAGCACCATGAACAAAACGTGGATGCGTGAAATTATTCGCTGTATTCCAAAGCAACTTCACGCCGCTATCCTTCATATAATCTTTCATCATCGCTACAATCGTATCTACGTTCTTATTCGATTCTCTTAATGTATCACCCTCTGGTGCGATATCAACATCATGAAAGCAGAAATACTTGACACCTAATTTATCAAAAAATTCAAATGAAGCTTCCACACGTGCTTTTGCTTGATCCATTCCAGTAAATTTATCCCATGGACGAATCGCAGTTCCCGCTCCGAATGGATCCGATAAATCTTGTGTAAATGTATGCCAATATGCAACACCAAAACGTAAATATTCCTCCATTGTTTGGCCATTAACTAGCTCGTTTGGATTGTAAAATTTAAATGCCAACGGATTCTTTGATTGAGCACCCTCATATTTAATCTTGTTAACGCTTTCAAACCATGTCATAAAAAAAACCTACCTCTCTTGAAACGTTTTTTTATCTTTCTATGGGCTCAGTATAGCAAGGAAAACTAAGTTTGTCTAGCGAATAAACAAAGTTTCTAGTATTATTTTTAATCTTATGATACATTAGTATTGACATAACTTTCTCATCAAAAAAATACGTACAAATTGTTGGCTGGTTTATAAAAGATTTCGTTTATTACGAAACAGCTATAAATGCAGGTGTAACGGACCCGCTGCTCAAGTGAAATGAGGTCGCTTTCCGAGTGGATCTTCAGCCCGTGCTGTTCCTGCAGGACAAGGAATGCCTCGACAGCGACACATCGCACGAAGAAATTTTTTTTATTTTCGAGGATGTCACCCATTTAACTTGATACGCTAGGTTTTTCTTATAAAAGTCAACTGTGCAAAACAAATTATTTTATTAACAAAACAGGGTTGTCAAAAAATAGCGATAGAGCGCTTGTTTTCTCTCTTGCATGTAATTTTCATGTTACGAAAGAATGTGTATATCTAGTGATGGAAATATACGTAGACTCCTGTGGGAACAGCGCGGGCTGAAGATCCACTTAGTAAAGTGTTTTTTTGCTTTACTAAGTTAGCTGAAGCCGTGCCCACGGAAAACGAAGTATATTTCCAGAGCGGTATGTCGCAATGTTGCTTACGAAATGAGCACGAAGTCAACTTCAACTATAGATTGTGAGATTTCTTAGTTGTAACAGGATTTTTTCAACAATTTCACGCTACTAAAGTTGAATATTATAAATAGAAAGAGGACGTGAATCGTTATGAATCAAACGTGGAACCAGCATGTTGTCAAAAAGGAAAATAAGACCCTTGTGCTTGAAACAATTAAAACAAACACCCCTATTTCACGTGCTCGTGTTGCCCAACTCACTGGATTAAACAAAGGAACAGTCTCCTCTCTTGTAAGTGAATTAATTGATGGAAACATTATTCTGGAATCAGGTCCTGGCGAATCTAGCGGTGGAAGACGACCTGTGATGCTTTTATTTAACCACCTTGCAGGCTATTCAATTGCAATCGACCTAGGCGTGAATTACATATTAGGCTTGTTAACTGATTTGAATGGAAATATAGTGTGTGAACAACGTGTTCATTTTCAAGACACGACATTTGAACATGTGATGCAGAAGCTATTTGAAGTGATTGAAGATCTTCAAAAAGCTGCGCCAGAAAGCCCTTATGGTGTGGTCGGGATTGGCATTGGTGTTCCAGGTGTTGTCAGTAATGATGGTGAATTACTACTAGCACCAAACCTCGGATGGAAAAGAATTCATTTGCTACAGGTGCTAGAGGAACGGTTTCATTTACCAATTGTAATAGAAAATGAAGCAAATGCTGGTGCATATGGCGAAAAAGTGTTTGGAATAGGTAAAGATTTTAATAATATGGTCTATACAAGTATTGGAACTGGTATTGGTGTTGGACTAATTTTAGAAAAGAAACTATTTAAAGGATTTAATGGTTTCTCAGGAGAACTCGGCCACATGACAATAGAAAAAGATGGGATTCCTTGTCGTTGTGGAAACAATGGTTGCTGGGAGCGTTATGCATCTGAAAGCGCCTTGCTTGAAAAGGCACTTAAATTGGGATTAATTGAAAAAGATGATGTCACACCGATCCAAACGATGGTTACACTTGCTGATAATGGTTTAGTTGACGTAATTGATTTATTTAAAGAGATTGGCGAATATATCGGGGTTGGATTAACAAATAGCATTAATATCTTTAATCCTGAAGCAGTGGTTATAGGCAATCAAATGGCAGCAACCGAAAAATGGATTCGACCTGCGTTAGAAAGTTACGTCAAGAAACATGCGATTGGATTTCATCAAGTAGATTTAAAAATTAAATTTTCAAGTCTAACTTCTCATTCCACTGCTTATGGCATGGCAGCATTTACGATTGAGGCATTTTCTATTCGATTAAATAATAGTATTTCAAATTAATATAAGAGTCTCTAGCATTTGCTAGAGGCTTTATTTAATAGTATACTAACTTTAATTTAATAGAAAAGAGGTATCTATATTGATCATTCGTCCCCCTGAAAAGACCCCTTTACTCAAGCAACTAGAAGTACTTCTCCCTCGGATCGATCGTTCCAATCCTAATTTTGAAAAACTTGATAATCTTCTTGGCCGAGAGACAGCTGGCTATTTTGGTGAAACATCCTTACATTATTATTTTAGTTTAACGGATTCAGAAGAGGCTTTACTTTTATACGGATTACGGTTACAAGGAAAAGATAACGCATTCCAGATTGATGCACTACTTTTGACAGGTTCCGTCTGTTTTATAGTTGAGGCGAAGAATCTGAAGGGAACGATTTCCTTTAATCAAAACGACCAGATGATTCGAACCCTTGATCAAATTACAGAGACATTCCCTAACCCAGAAATCCAAGCAGCTGTGCAGAGATGGCAATTAAGCGATTTTTTAGCGAAACACGGATTTCCTGCGATTCCAATTCACCCAGTCGTGACATTTACTCATCCCAGAGTTATTCTCCAATCCGACCAGAAATATGATGATATCCTCACCAACGAACGATTACCTAGTAGAATTAACGCTATTAAAAGCGCACATGCAAAAGTAGTTTATCAAAAACAACAACTCTATAAGCTTGCACATTTCTTAAATGAAAAGCATCAAGCTAATCATTACTTTGTGATCCAAAGATATCAGATAGCCTACCATCATATTCGTAGAGGCGTATGGTGCCCAAGTTGCCAATTCAATGGAAAAAGAATTATAATGCACCGCATAAAACGCTACTGGTACTGTCCAGCTTGCCGCGAGAAAAATAACACAGCGCATATCCAGGCGCTATGCGAATATGCATTACTATTTGGAACTTCCATTACAAATAAACAAGCACGATTATTCTTAGGTATAGAATCCAATTCCACAGCAAAAAGAATATTAATAAATATTGGATTGGAAACTAGTGGAGAAACAAAGGGACGCATTTACTATTTGGACAAACTACTCGAGCAAAATTATAAAAGGAGGAATGATAGATGAAGTTGATTAACTATGACTTTGAGCGTCCGCCGGATTAAGGCTCGTTTCCGCCCAATTATGGCGTCCTTCCGCCTAATTATCGCGTGCTCCGCTTAATTATGGCGCCCACTTCCGTCGGATTATCGCGTACTCCGCTTAATTATGCGCCCTTCCGCCTAATTATCGCGTGCTCCGCTTAATTATGGCGCCCACTTCCGTCGGATTGCCACCAGTTCCTCCATCAAAAAAGCCCCATCAAAATAGGGTTCCGCCTAGGCGGAACCCTTACATATTATTATTAGTTATAGTTAGCTTGTTTCGATTAGACCGTATTTTCCATCTTTACGTCGGTAGACAACGTTTGTGTCTCCAGATTCTGCGTCTGTGAATACGTAGAAAGTATGTCCAAGCATATCCATTTGTAGAATTGCTTCTTCGGAATCCATTGGTTTTAAGTCAAATCGTTTTGTACGAACGACTTCAAATCCATCTTCATCATAATCTTCATCTATTTCTTTTTCCATTTCGGCGAAAACGTGTTTTGCTGCACCTTGTTGGCGTGATTTACGATTAACTTTTGTTTTATATTTTCTTATTTGTCTTTCTAATTTATCTACTACTAAATCAACGGCGGCATACAAATCAGTATGTTGTTCTTCCGCACGTAATAATAGATTAATCATTGGAATGGTGATCTCAATCTTTTGTTCTTCTTTATAGACACTTAGATTCACGTTTACATCTGATGCTGGGGGTGTATCAAAATAGCGTTCTAACTTACTTACCTTTTTTTCAATGTATTCTTTCATTGCCCCTGTTACCTCAACGTTTTCTCCACGAATGTTATATTTCATAATAAGTGTCCTCCTTTATATATCTATACTTCTACACTACCCTGTCTTATTCCTGCATAAACACATAAAAAATTTGTCGAAATTACATAAAGTTTGTTAGAAAAATTTACAATCACCGCTAAACGCTGCTAAATCAACGTTACTGTTAACGTTTACATCTAACTAACTTTAAAGCTATTTGTTAAAAAAATTTACACTACCCACACATTTTTAAAGCGACAAACAAAAAACCGAGCGATTTAAGCTCGGTTTTCAGATTTTTATCCAACAGGTGTATGATCTTCTAACAACTGTTTCATATATTTTTTCACTAAAACGGCAGCTTTTACTTTTATCATTAGATCCTCTGCAATTTCCACATGATAATTGCCAGCCTTAATTGCTGCTTTTAATTCTGTAACATTTAAGCATGCTTGTTCAAACTGATTCGACACAGCGCTATACTGTAGAAATTGATGGGTATCACTGCCTCCGACAACTGGTAAACCAAGATCTTCTGCAAAATCAGTCAATCGCGTCCGATAGGGTTCTATGCCCTGTGCGTATAAATCTTTTCCATTTAAATCTAGTGCATCTAAGCGACGTAATTGTTCCGGTTGTAAATGTGTCAATGGCGTACCCTTACGAAATGGATGAGCACCAATTTTCAAGATATCATAACCCTCCGCCAAATCCATTAACTGATCAAATCCAATAAAATTAGCTGGGTCTGTATAAGGTTCTAACGTAGAACGGATGTCCAAGATATCGTCACGATCCCCTATTAACAAGATGTGCCCAACCTCTTTTACATCAACTTCAACACCAGGAAAAACACGGATATCTCCAACTACATAATAGCCGTTCTCATACACATATTTTCGATCGATATAATCATAAATATCCATAAAGCGTTTCGTATTAAAATGCTCTGTCATCGCAAGTGCGGTTAAGCCACTTTTTGCTGCTTCTTTCATCATCTCCGCAAAATAATCTGGCATAAACATTGATTTTTTTGATATTTTTACATGACTGTGAAAATCAATTTTCATTCTAGTAATCTCCTTTTTATTAAGAAATCGTTCCGATCATAAACACACCAACCATATAAACAATCGATAAAACTAAAAACACGTAATCTCGTCGTCCCATTTTTAAATGTGCCAGTTTAATCTTTTTCACTTTTGGATGGTTGAATCCGTAGAAGCTACCTTTCGTTTCTAGTGCCTCCACCGTTGTTCGTGCTCGTTTTGCCGTGCTTAATAACAACGGATAAAACGATAAGACAGCGATTTTACAAAAATACGTAATTGAGCGCCAATATAAAAAGCCATGTCGCTCCGGTGCCTTCCCTCGTAAACGAAACGATAAGAAAACGTGATGATATTCCTCTAACAAACTCGGAAGCATGCGATATCCGTAAGCAATACTGAACGACACTTGGCCAGGTACACCGATTTTTAATAGTCCATTACTCAATTTCTCGGGATCCATTGAACAAAAGACGATAATACTAGCAAGTGAGATTACCGACAATTTTAACGTCAAGACAAGCAACGGCATAATGACCGATGCGTCACCACCAAAAAAGAGTGATGCAATTAACAGGTAACCACCTTGTCCGAGTAAACCTAAACAAAGAATAAAGACAATTAACGGGCTGACTTTTGCGAAGAATGTTAGCACAACCATTAACGCAAACATCCCTAACAAAACAATTTGATTATGAATAAACCACGGTGCAACACCGAAAAACAGATACCAGGTAAATAGTGTACGCGGATCTAATTTTGCTAAAAAAGTGTCACCATTTCCATAAGCGGTATTTAATAATTCTATTTTCATCTGTTCTACTGATAATTTATCGGAAAACTTACGCGTATATTCCATCAACTTCCTCCTTCTGCTTCCATGCAGCAACAAAGTCAGCTACCGTATAAGCTAAAGGTTCAACCTGGAGTGCTTTACTAAGCTCCAATATTTGCGGTGCTTTCAATCCAGCGCGATCTAGCAATGCCGCATTACCAAACACGGAAGCACGATCACCATCATGGATGATTTTCCCGTTGTTCAAGACAATAATTCGATTCGCCCATTCCGCAACAAGCTGCATATCATGTGTTGCGATTACCACGGCCGCAATTTCTTCTAAATCACCAATCAATCTAGTAATATGTTTCCGTGTTGCAATATCCAAGTTTGCGGTCGGTTCATCTAAGAGAATCACTTCTGGATCCATCGCGACGCCAATCGCAAGTGATGCACGGCGTTGCTGTCCGCCACTCATCAAGCGGCTGTCCCTATCTTGTAAATCCGTTAAGTCAAATTGCGCAAGAATCTTATCAACCTTTTCTTGATAGCCTTCTACTTTCCGAGCTTTTAAGAAAAACTCGACATCTTTACGTACACTATCCTCGATAAACATTTGCTCCGGATTTTGATAGACATAGGTGACGAGATCAGCTAACTTCTCGGGTGAAACATCACGTGTATTCATATCCTTAACCATTACGTTGCCTGCTTCTGGTTTAACTAAGGCTGTGATTAGTCGCATTAACGAAGATTTTCCTGCACCGTTATTGCCAACTAATGCAATATGATCACCATGATGAATGGTTAAATCAATACCATTTAAAACTTGATTTTTCGATCGCGTAATCGTTTTATAAGAAAAACTAACGCCTTCCATTTCAACTATCGCTTCACGCATTGGCATCACTTCGTCGTATTCTTCAATCAAACTTCCTACCCGTTCTTTTTGTTCGAAAAAAGTGCGCGCCTCTGCTAGTGTGATTGGTAATTTCACAGCCTGTGTATTGCCAAGCTGATATGCCGCTTGTGTTACTTGCGGTGGATAGATTTGACTAGCAACCAACGCTTCAACATTTTGCAGGGCTTCATTCGTCTCTTTTTTCCAAACAACTTTTCCTTGATCCATCAAAACAACCTCTTTACAATACGAAGCAATAAATTCTGTATGGTGTTCAATTACGATAATTGTCTTGCCATATTCTTCATTAAGCTTTTGTAAAATCTGATATATTTCTTCCGCGTGTTGGGGATCGAGTTGTGCGACAGGCTCATCGATAATTAAAATATCAGGATCAAGTGATAACGCACCAGCTAGAGCTAATAGATGCTTTTGACCACCACTTAATTGCCAGATGAATTCTTGATCATAGCCAACTAACCCAACCCGATCTAAAGCCTGTTTCCCTCGTTCTTTAAAATCAGCATAACCAAAATTCAGTGGCGCAAAGCTCGCGTCTTCTAACACACGCGGACTTACCAATTGGTTCTCAAAATCTTGATAGACATAGCCAACATCATGCGACAGTTCTGCTACTTTTTGTTCGGTTGTTACAAGGCCATTGACAGTTACTTTCCCACTGAAATCTCCTACATAATAATGCGGAATCAAGCCATTGAGAAGCTTACACAAGGTTGATTTACCACTACCGTTACTACCCATGATGGCGACGAAGGTACCTTTTTCTAAAGATAAGGAAACATTCTCTAAAACGGGCGCATCGCCACCTGGATATTGAAACGTTACCTGATCTATTTCAATGTGTGCTGTCATTTATGAAACCCTTTCTTCTTCTATATTGCTAGCTCTTTTCTTGAGCAGCACAGCAATTGTAATTCCTGCCACGACTGCAGCGACCGCCATACTAATCCAGATAAATCCTTCACCAAACATCCCAACAAAATCTGCTTCCCACTCCCAATTAAAACCAGCTTCTGATAAATATTCAAACAAGAACGCTGCACCAGCTAAGAATATTCCAAGCACAACTAAACGCGGCCCGACAATTTCACCAAGCGAATACCTTGTTTGATTATCACGTGGTTTCATGCCAAGTAAAGGCTCCATCTTCCCGTACAAACGTGGTACCAAATATACCGTTGGAAGTAATGCAAACAGAATACCGGAGAACAGGACATCATTTAAAAACGCGAATCCTTCAATAATAACGACACTCTCTGCTAACCCATTTACTGCTTCTAACTCTTCGACACCGACCCAAACTTTCATAATATCAACCATCGAGCTAATCGCTTGGTGAATAATGACACCCATCATAGCTGCAACCGCAACTTGGCGTTTATTACGCGGATCACGCACGAGTGTACCAGCAATATACATCGCTAACGAGAAAGCAATAAACTTCTCTAATTCACCAAATCCACCGAACTGACCAAGCATAATTTCTCCAAAAATAACTTCCCCTAATGCAGCACCAATTGCGGCATATAACGGATGAAACAACATGCATAACGTAAGCGGGATAAAAGCAAAGTACTCAATCGAAAATTCAATTGGACCGAGATTAACCGATGGCACCAATTCTGTTATCATGTTCGATAAACCGTATAAGGACATAGATAAAATAAATACCATCATTTTCTGTGCTTGTGTTAATGTGTAGCGCTCTTTTTTTAATTGACTCATTTTCTTTTCCCTCCTCTTATTAACTTACTTTCAGTATAAGATAGAGTTATTAATCTACTTTAGGCTTGTCGTAAAGAAGATGTAAATTTATTAACTTTATTTATCATTATGTAAATTTTCTTTCATAAAGCTCTACTTTGGATTGAAATATGCTAGTCTGATAGTATTCTTTACAAGAAGGAGCTCACGCATATGATCAGTTTTGATTGGGATACAACCTCGATGTCACCAACACAAGTTAAAATTGCAAACTATATTCAAAAAAATACCCAACACGTCTTACTGTCAACGGAAAACGAAATTGCGCTCGCAGTTAACGTCAGCATCGCTTCTGTCTCCCGTTTTTGGCAGGCTGTCGGTTTTCACAATTTCAAAGCATTCAAAAAAAAGATGCAAACAACCTTAGAGGTCTCACCCGCAGGAAAATGGAAGGATCTAATAGATAAAGTAGAAAAACAGTCTTCCCTAAGATTTCATACATTAGAAGCTGCGGTCCACCATTTACATCAAACAATGGAATACGTCTCAAACCACGCTTTTCAAAAAGCTGTCACATTACTTACGGAAGCTAGAAAAGTTTATCTATATAGTCCTGGACCTTCCCAAGGCTTAGCGACATTAATGCACTACCGCATGAGTCGCTTTGACTGTGACATGTCAATTATCCAACAAGGTGGCAGCGAGATTTTTGAAGAAATGATTCATTTTAAAAAAACCGATGTAGTCGTTATCTTTGGCTTTGTCCGCCTCCTTCCTGAAGCAAAAGTAATCTTAGATCATGCCAAAAAGATCGGCTATCATACGATTATTATTACCGATCAAGTCATATCCGATTTTGCTAAGGAAGCTGATGTTGTCTTGTTTGCAAGCCGTGGTGAGGAACACGCTTTTCACTCGATGATTGCACCAACTTTTTTAATAGAGAATCTCATTATTTCAATTGGCATGCAACATACAGATGAAAATATGACAAGATTAGAAGATTTAAGTCACATAAGAAAAAAATATGTAAATGAACTACCTAGGTGAGTAAAAGGCACTAAATATATTAACCTTTTCAACCGATATATGAGTATAAAGGTAATATCAAGAAAAGGGGTTATACAATTGACAGAGATAGAAAAAATGAAGTGGCAAGACCTACTGAAGAAAAACACATTAATGTTTATCGTGATGACGATCACATTAGTAACAGGTTCAATAAATGCATTTTTCGGAAGTGATATGACAACTCTCTTATTTTATATTACAGAAATACTGATCGGGATCATTGCATACGTATTATTACAACGCCTATGGAAAAAGCCTGCAAGCTTACCTTATATATTCATCACGGCATTTTATGGATCGATTTATCTCTTTTTGTATACACAGGGTGGAAGTGCACAAATAATTTTAATCTTATTCTTTCTAACTGTTTTCTCATCGATACAAATGAAACGTAATATATTTTTATATGGCTATGTTTTAGGTTTAGGGATCATCTTTTTCAATTCGATGACAGCAGAAGCGGCTGTTGTAAAAGAATTAGTTAGTTACACCGTCTTGCTTTACTTATTATTTGGCATGATCTTCTTTGTATTGATTCACTTATCGAATCAACAAACCAAGCGCCTAGGCGAAATGTTAGCTGATTCAGAACAATACAATGTTGATAAAGAGAGACAGCGCACAATTATCGAACAAGGCGTAACATCTATTGTTGAAAAGATTTCTGAAGTGAATGAACAACTACAAACAAATGTCATATCACAAAATGAGATGACTATTGCGATCAATGAAATTGCAGTAGGAAGTCAAACTCAATCCGAACAAATTACCGATATTTCAGAGAACACGATTCAAACAAAACAAAGTATTGACCAAGTCCATAGCACATCAGAAATGTTATATAAAGAGTCTATTCAAGCAAGTGGACTAACCGAAAATGGTAAAACGAAAATGGATAGTCTAAACCAAAATAATCAAGCGGTTGAGAACGTGATTAATCAGTTAAACAGTACTTTTGCTGTTTTAACCAAAAAAATCGCCGAAACCAATCAATTTGCTGGCACTATTAAGGATATTACCGAACAAACGAACTTACTAGCATTAAATGCATCAATCGAAGCCGCTCGCGCAGGTGAGGCTGGTAAAGGATTTGCAGTAGTAGCAGAGGAAATTCGTAAACTAGCAGATAACACACAACAAATAACGGAGAAAATCACAGGTAATCTAACGGAACTTAACACGAGCAACCAAGAAGCAATTGAGCAAATGGCACTAAGCCAAGAGAAAATTGCCTATGGCGTTACCTCATCAAATGAAGTAACAAGCTATTTTGAACAAATTGCGACAACAATGAATAAGCTCCACAGTGAATTGAAAAGCTTCTCTACAATGGCCGAAAAAGTGCAAGGCCAATCAAATAAAGTTGAAGGATCAACAAATGATCTTGCAGCCATTATCCAACAAGCATCAGCTAGCTTAGAAGAATTGAGTGCCTCTGTAACAGAACAAACAGACAGCAACAAACAACTAGCAGATATTATGGAAGAGACTGTTAAAGAAGCGCAACAAATTAAAGAGAACTTTTAATAAATGAGGAAAGCAGATTGTAATTACATACAATCTGCTTTTTTTGATTATTATTGTTGTTATAAAAACTATATATTCCGAACTAACTGCCATGTTTATTTTCGCTTCGAGCAGTTGCTTTTCAAAGTTGTTAAAAAAATCCCCCTCCAATGTATTACATAAGTGTATTTCCTAAAACGGATCTTGATAATTACATTTTATTTATTGTGTGTGGGTGCACTCCAGTTACAGACGATCGCTTTCCGCGGGCACGGCTTCAGTTAACTAAGTAAAGCAAAGAACGCTTTACCTAGTGGATCTTCAGACTCGTGCTGTTCCCGCAGGAGTCGTCGTCTTTCACTCCTGTTTGCATTTTTGCAAATAAACTAAATTAAAATAAAAGAACATGTTTATCAAGAAGTATTCTAAGAAACAGATGAACTAAAGAGACTAAAAATGGTATAATAAACAGGAGTTTTTTAACGAAAGGGCGTGTTTATATGGAGGAACAGCAACACTATCAACAAGCACCTGTAACGAATGGAAAAGCCATTGCGTCATTGGTTCTTGGTATCTTATCTATTGTCGTTCCATGGATTGGTTTCATTTTTGGTATTATTGGTATCGTTTTAGCAAGTAAGGCGAAAAAGGAAATTGCAAATTATCAACAAGCTGGTAATGGCATGGCAGTTGCAGGTTTGGTAACTAGCATTGTTGGAACAGCATTCTACGCACTATTAATATTATTACTGATTTTCTTTGGCATTGCTGAAGGCAATAGTATGGTTTAATTTTAAAGAAGCTCTTGAATCATTTAGATTCAAGAGCTTCTTTTTGTTGTACCTAGGTTAGACAAATATAGTGAAAATTACTTCTTCTTATCCACAAACGCACTATCATAATTTGCAAGGCTTTTATATGGATCAATATACTTCTGATTAGATGCCTTCTGCTTTTTCACATTACGAATCTCTGATTTCAATTCAAGAAATAGTCGTTGGGTTTTCTTTAGGATTTCTTGATCAATCGGTATTATTTTCTTACCAATGATCAGTTCCTCTTCCGTATATGGCTTAACTATATCTTTAATAACAAGCTCTCTTTCATTCAATAATAGTTGGACACCAGCAATTATCTCTTCTCTATTTGTTTCTTTAACTGGCTGATCTAATAGTTCTTGTAACTTTATTGTGACGTCATATAAAGTATCCATTCGATTCATTAGATTTGCACACCTTGACCATATTGAGTCTGTCTCGTTTGTTTAATTACTTCTTTCCACGTATCACGAAATTCTTTAACTAAACTGTCAACTTCTTCTAATATCTCAAGATCATTTTGAACATTTGCTTCCATTAACCGTACATTCATATAATCATATAAAGGCATAAATTGGTCTGATATTTCAGTCTTTTGATCTAGCGTTAACATTAATTCTCTAATGATTTTTTGTGCCTTTTGGATATTTATATTTTTCTTTTCAAAATTCTTTTCTTCTATACCTTTTTTAGCTTGTTTAATAAATTTAAGACACCCATTATAGAGCATTAACGTCAATTCACCTGGAGACGCAGTATTAACTGAATTATTTTTATACGCTTGATATTGCTGTTGAGCCATGTAAGTTAAACACTCCTTTTTACCAATTCCATTTACGCACCAAATTGTTCTGACAAATAAGATGATTGTTGATTCATTTTTTGAATCGCTTGCTCCATCGCACTAAATTGACCCCAATAACGATCTTCTGTCATTTTTAATCGGTCTGTAAAATCTGCCATTCGCGTCGTAATATCATCCAATCTTTTTCCTAAGCTATACTGTTGTAGCGTAGATGACGTACTACCAGCCCGATCTTTAATCGTAGACATTGTATTACTAACACTGTCATCCAATCGGTTAATAAGACCTTTATTACCTTCCGTATTATTAGAAAATAGTTTATATACTGCTGTCGAATCATCCTCTAGGGCAGCACGTAATTTATCTTCATCAATAACTAATTTACCGTTATCCTGGTATTCAGTTGACGTTTTAATACCGATATTAGAAAGATGGCCATAGGCTTCATTTCCAGTATCTACTTCTGCATACCAGTTTTGACGCATACTAGATAATCCAGACGTGAGGGTTGAGTCACTTTTTAATAGACCACTTTTTGATTTCTCTTCCCATAATTCTATTTCACTTTCTGACATTTCTTCTTTTTGTTCAACAGTTAATGGTTGATAATCTCTATTTCTTTTTTCAGTAACTTTACCATTCACACTATCAATAAGTTCATTATATTTAGTCACAAAATTTGTTATTTTTTCCATTACTGCATCTGTATTATTATCAACTGATATATTCGCTGCGCCTTCTGTAACATTGTTAAATGTAAAGTTAATACCATTTAAAGTGGTTTTATTTGTTTTTGATTCCATTTCAATTGCACCATTATAAGTGAACTTTGCGTTTGTACCACCTTTTTCAGCATCCGTTAATTTCAGTACATTGGTAAAAAAACCACCTGCAGCTGTATCTGCACTAAAATCAATTTCCGCTCCACCTTCGTTATAATCACCAGTTCCAGTTCGCTCAATAACAACCATATCTGATTGTGTATCGTAAAATGCTCTTACACCATTATCACCATCCGTGATTTTTTTCAATACATCATTTAACGAATCCTCTGCATCAATTTGTATTTCATGTTCTTCCGTACCATTATGATACGTAGTAAATTTTAATGAAGCTGGAATTGTTCCACCCAGTTTCCCTTCTTGACTAGCTAAAGAAGCTGTTGCGTCTATTTTATCAGCTGCATCTGCTGAAATACCCGTTGAACTAACGTTTATGGCACTTGATGCCAACTGTGTGACTTCTACACTATAAGCACCACTTGAAGCACTTGAACTTGCGGTTGCAGTGATCGCATCTGATTGTGTTGAAGTAGTTGACTTCGCATTATACGTACTACTTTTTTTCATGTCTAGCATTAGTGACTCAAATTCAGACATTTGTGTATTTACATCGCGATATGCATCTCTTTGCCATTCCATCCAGATCTTATCTTGCTCCATTTTTTGTAACGGAATTTTTTCAGCTTGCATTAAACTTTCTACTAAACCATCAATATCCATACCGGAAGCAAGACCACCAACCCTTAAAGTACTACCACCTATACTACTAACCATACTAACATCCTCCTTTATATCTTCTCATCGACGATGAAACCCATAAATTCAGCCATTGCCGCGTACACATCAAGCATTTTTTTCGGGGGAATCTCCTTAACAATTTCATTTGTTGAAGAATCTACTACTGTTACATAATACTTATCAAGTTTATCATGCATCTCAAACTTTATTGAAGTATGCATTGGTTCTAAGAAATCATTTAATGCACCAACCATACCCTCTATTTGTTTCTTTTCCTTCTCGACCTCAGTTTGTGCTTTTGCTTGATGTTGTATCTGTGCGGTACTTGTTTTTTTTAGATTATCTTTCTGTATATTTTCAGTAGATCTTTCTCTTGCAGCTGTTGTAAACTCAATGTGGTCTGACCCTTGCAAAAGCTGGGATCCGGAGATTATGCTACCTATACCCATCACTAATGCCAACTCCTCTATTCTGTTTTGTTTTATATCGGCTTGTAAAGAGGAATTATTTAGTTTTTTCACTTTTTTATATGATAATAAGTCAAAGGACTTATAAAATGACATAAAAAAATAGTAAAGCATTGGAAAATTACTACAATATTAAAAACACTGCTACTAATCTTGCTCTAGTAGCAGTGCAGATAATACTTTAGCCTTTTACATCAATATTACTTCCTAAATGCGGATTGACAGACTGTTCCATCATTTTAATTAAACCCTCACTAGAAGCTTCAGAATGTTCCATTGTTTTATTCGCTACACTTAGCGAAACTTGTTGTTGCAAACTAGCTTGACTCATAACTGAAGATAATGCTGCAATATCCATTTGAACACCTCCTTTACCAGAATATAGATCGTCAATTTAAATTCAAATTAGTTTTGATTTGGAGATATCGATAAAACGGGAACTCTCCCACTATAGTCAAAGTAATAGGTGTTACTTTTCGTACTAATATTTTGATTCTTCAATACAATATCACTTCTAACTGTATTATAAACCTTATTACTGAGCTTTGAAACCACATAATCAAAAAGGCCTAAAAAATCTGCTCCTAATCCATGACCCGTTGATTTAAAGATTTTTTGGTCAATATCACTTTGATCTATTTGTTTTAAATTACAATTATTAACTTTTTTACAAAACATTGTCTTCTCATCTAATGTAACTAAAGTATCAGATTCTCCATGGAATGAGTAAATTTCACAATTATTTTCAAAATCTTGATATAACATCAGCAACGATAAAACAGCTGTATCTTTCAATATATTTTTAGCATAATAATCAAACACAGTTGTTGTACCATTTAAAGTTAGATACCTATTTTTTTGAAGATAAGCAGGGAATAACCATGCTGAATTGTCAATGATCATCGAAAAAAGTTTAGGTGCAAATACATTACATAAGTATGCTAAATAGGCACCATGAGAATGTCCGTATATCCATATTCGGTCTGAATTAAATTCAAAGTTATTATCTTTCAATACCTCAGCAACTAATATAACAGCTGTTATATTATCAAGCGCTTGTAACAAACCCATATCATTAAAATTATCTATTGTCTCATTCAATTGATCTAGTTGCATAAATTCCCAACCAAAATAATCACACTGTATAGTTACTAAATTATACTTATCAGCAAATACTGCTCTCATTTTCTTATAAACATTGGAATTGGCTTGCCCACCAAATCCAGGAATAAACAGTAAAAGCCCTGTCTCATCATTAACACCATTATCAGGTTCTGAAAAATAAATTTTTAGGTTTCTCACGCTATTATTATTATATATATTGGGGTGCCCACTGGTATCAAACTGATAACTTTTTGCCATTATATAGCTTCCTTCTTTATCTTATTAAACGTGCTAACATTAAAGTGAATTCTATAATATCAACTCATATTCTAATATATACCATCATAGATATGTATCTTCTTATTCTGTTCTATTTATATTATAACTAGCATTAAATTAATCAAAAATAATTAACTGTCTTAAAGAAATTAATACCTTCATATTTTTTGAAAAACAGATGAAAATAATCACTTATCATTAGCGCTAAAATCAATGTTTCTAACTATCTATGTTATCTTTAAATAACATTAAGAGCTAATTCCCATCTCCCAGCAATGGATATGAGATACAGCAAATAACATTTTTATCCTCCGTAAACGAGTGCAACTGATCAATAAAATTAAAATAATCTCATTTCTAATTAGCTCTAATTACATTCTCCAACATTACTTATTTAAATGTTCAAGTAGTTTTTTCTCGTAATCATCTGCAAATTCAGGGATAGTATTTTCTCGAATAAATTTAATGAATTTATTCTTAATAATTCCTTTTAATTCATCTGTTATAGTAAACTCCAGAAAATCATCTGGAGGATTAGAAATTTGAAATAGATTATACATATTATCAATTTGATCAACATTAGCAAATTCGACGAATCTTCTATGAACCCATTTTTCATTATTTTTATGATTTTGCATCAATTTTAGTTTTTCTTGACTATTTTTATAATCTGTCGATATGTTGATTGTATTTACAAGTAGGCTTGACATTTCATTTAACTTTGAAAGTAAAAATGTTCTCTTTAAATCAAGAGAAGAATTAATAGGGTTTACAATTCTTTCATTTGGTACTGGCACATCAAATACGTCTGATATAACATTCCAAAACAAATCTTCATCAGTCTTTAATATTTCATATGGCAATATTAAAATATTATTAAAATACCTTTTGTAACAATTTACAATATATTCAAGATCTAATGAATGTCTAATAAAAAGAAATTGTTTATCAACAAATTCTTGTGCAGAACCATAACCACCTTCTTTTATAGATTGAACATACATGGATTTTAACCATGAAACAGGATCTCTTATCCCAATTAAGAGATTAGGTGTGGCATGAGCTAATCGACCAAGATTTTGACTTGTAAGATCAATAAATTGTGGGATTTTTTCTTGCAGATGCAGTTGATTCAGATATGCTGTAGAAAATCCTTCATTACTAATCACAGTTTTCTGTTTTTTTTCCTTTGGAATGTCTGTCCTTATATCTAAAATTAAATTAGAATTAAATTGATCTTGTGAAACTAATTTCCTTAAAGAATTTAATAACTTCATATTTCCTTGCCATGATAAGCTATAAGCCTCGTCTTTCATCCAAATACTTTGCATGTATGTAGTTGCAGTTTTCATCATTCCAATGTGTATAAAATCTACACTCATAAGAATATCCATCCTTTTTCTTTTTAAATTTTTTCAGACCTGTAAACATAATGAATTAAATTAAAACAAATCTTTTGACGTTGAGGTTACTAAAATTCGTTCAGTATCAATGTCTCTGGCCGCTTGTAATACGTTTAACGTTACTTTTATGTTCGTATCCACATAAGAATCAGGTGAACAATAACTAAATGGAATCGCAATAAGGGCCGCTAGATGAGTTACCTCATCCATATTTTTAACTGCTTCTCTAACCCAATTAGGATCACGTATAACACCAAAAAAATTTGAATTTCATTTAAAACTTCTTCTGATAGTGTTGTATCTAAACAACCCAATGAATTAATAGAAAAAGACACTAACAGCATACCCTTTTCTCAATAACTCTTCGGTTAGATGTGATACAATGAAACCATCTGCTCCAGTAACTAATACCTTTGACAATATATAACCCCCTTATTTTAATCTCTAATATTAAAATACTACTTAACCTAGAGATCTTTTAATTCATTAAAATACGTAGTAATAAATTTGTAATGTTCTACTATATCTTTAGTCAGATTTCCATGGTGTTTATTAATCATTTTAATTTTTTTAACTATATCATTCTCATATTTAATTTCCGCACTATTTTTCCCTAAAATTTCAAGTTGCACTCTCAACATCGGAGATATAAATAATAAGAAAAAATCATTATTCTTAATATTTTTGAAATTCTTATCTATTTTATTTAAATTCTTTTCAATTTTATCAGGATTTTCTTTTTTTATATAATTTAGTTGAGAAAATAAATTAACAAGATCATCTAATTGTTGTTTTAACGCTATTCTACTCTTATTTATTATTTTTAACTTATCTAGCGTAAAGTCAAGATCGTAATTACTCTCTGCTTCCTTCCAACTAGAATTAACAATAGATCTGGTTATCAATTTATTATTAATAACATCATCTAATTTCATAAATGTTGTTCCATTTATGTTTGCTCCACCTTTTGTAGTATTAATTGTTTCAATATTTTTGTGATTTTGTATATATATTTCTAAATCTGTTTTCATACGTAAAAAACTTTCACTTGTTTCTACATCATTTCCATACACATCTTTTATGATAATTACCTTTTCTTTTTCACGATTGGTTATAGTATTAGAATTATCACCATAATCAATTCCTTCAGCATATCTTTTTGAATTTTGAAAAGCTAAGTTTTGACCTACCAATATAATTCGAGAAAAACCTAATTTAACCATTAGTTGATATGTCACAATTGCTATTGACGGAGCATCAAATAATATTTGATCATCTTCTAATCCACTTAATAATCTAGGGGATATCGTATCTTGATTTGTAAGCATGTGAAACATTAACCCAGAATAATTTTCCAGTGTCTCATAACCTACGGAACTTCCAAAAATAAGTGGGATATCTACTATATGCTTCTCCTTCAACTTTTCGAATACTTTTTGATTTTTCACTGATGGATCAAAGGTGCATGCTGCATCTGGATATATTCCGTATTCAATTAAAGTATTTATAGATGAACCAACAGAAAATATGTAAGCAAGACCATGTTCTTTTATATACTTTAAATTTTTTATTTCACCAGTTAGAGAAGGGCCTGCTGATACAATTATACCAGGTTTATTAATAAAGTATTTATTATTCACATCTTTTAAGATATTCGGTGTTTCAAATGTTTTTGGAAAGTTTTTAATCGTATTAATTGTCCAACGTTTTTGATAGGAAATATTTGTATGTAACCCAGCTCGGCTATTTTTTATAGTAGTTTTGAATTGGTTAATGAACTTTTGGTATTTTTTTTTATAAATTCGTTCATAGCTAGGTAAGGGTATAAACAAAAGATTTTTATTGATAGTCGAAGTTAACTTATTTATAAAAGCTAAATAATCATTTTCAAATTTTTCAACGTAAATAGCATTTAAAAGAGCAGTTGGTAATTTTTCTAATCGTTTAATAGATAAATAATTAGACAGTACTTCCATACTAGGTTCATACATTGTAAATGTTATATTAGGATATCTTTCCATAAAAGCTTCAACATGATAACCCAAGCCTATGCCATAGAAAAAAACATGATCATATTCTTGAATAGACTCCTTATACTGCTCAATAAAACGTTGTGCTTCTTTCTTAGGGTCATATTTACTATGTAAATAAACAACCCCATTAGTTGACAATATTTCCAATGTCGGGTTTCCAGATTTAGAGTCAACTACCTTTACCAAATTATCATTAATTTGTTCTTCAAATTCTAATAAATCTTCTCTTATCCCTGGATAATTTTTTTTTAAAAAAAGGATATTTTCAATTAACATCTTTTCTTTCTCCTTCATTGTCAATAGAGACAGTAAATGCATTTTTTAGCGCTTCTAATGCTGGGAAAATTTCATAATTTAATATATCAGCAATTAAAATTGGGTCATTAGATTTTAAAGCATCTTCTAAACTAGCAAGTTCAGTCCTTATTGTTGTAATGGCTACTAAGTAATCCTCCCAATTTGCTGGACGTTGCTTGGATTGATCAATCGAATTCACTAATTGATCGATCCATTCTAATGCATCCAAAATTTGTTGTAATTTGCTCAATGGTTCCTTAGAAGCCCCTTGATAAAACAAGTCAATTGTTGACTTAATTGCTGGTAGTGCATTTGTTAAATAAGTTTCTCCAGATAAATATGTTTCATTTAGTAACTCTTTTAGTGAAAGCAAAACTACTTCTACCTTCTTAAGATCATCTACATTATCACGTAATTTATCCTCAAATTGCTCATAGACCTCTTCACCATTAATAACTAGATGGCTAAAGTTCTTTTCTGATAGCTTAACTTCGTTTTCTATATAGGAAAGAATATCATGTATTGCTGAAAAATCATTTTTAAATTCAACAGATTTACCTTTTATAAGTAATTGCATTATATAACTCCATTCAGTTAGAAATTTATATACACTTATTATATCGACAAATAACATTAAATTTCAATCAAATTCTCACTTAATTCTTATATAGAAAAGTTTTTTATCAGTTTTCACTTGAATATAATTACTTACTATGAAGATACTGTGAAAAAGTAGGGTAAATAAAAACAAGACCATAAAAGATGGTCTTGTTTATTTATAAATTATTGAAGTAACTGAAGTACGCCTTGTGGTTGCTGGTTAGCTTGAGCCAACATAGATTGTGATGCTTGAGTAAGAATATTATTCTTAGTGAAGTTCATCATCTCTTTAGCCATATCAACGTCACGGATACGTGATTCAGCTGCAGTTAAGTTTTCTTGAGAAGCACCTAAGTTGTTAATAGTGTGCTCGAGACGGTTTTGAACTGCACCTAAAGACGAACGTTGTTTAGATACATTACTAATTGCAGTATCAATAGAAGCTAAAGCAGCATCGAAACTTGCTCCTGAGTCAGCCGAAAAACCTGAAACGTTAAAGTTTGCAGCTCCACCAGAACCAATACCAATTCCAGAAGCACTCATATCACTAACTGAAACTTGCAATTGCTGTCCGGAGTTTGCACCAATCTGGAATGTTATCGATGCAGCACCAGAAATTGAACCATCTAACAGAGTTTTACCGTTGAATGCTGTACGTTCAGAAATACCATCAATTTCATCAACTAATGATTCAATTTCTTCTTGAATTGCTTGTAAATCTTCAGTTTCTTGTGTACCAGTGTTACCTGCTTGTACAGTAAGTTCACGAACACGTTGAAGGATTGAATGCGTTTCAGTTAACGCACCCTCAGCAGTTTGCACTAATGAGATAGCATCCTGTGAGTTTTTAGCTGCCATATCCAAACCACGGATTTGACCACGCATTTTTTCAGAAATTGCAAGACCTGCTGCATCGTCTCCTGCTTTGTTAATACGAAGACCTGAAGATAATTTTTCTAAAGATCCTGCAGTTGCACTTTGGTTACCTGATAGTTGACGGTGTGTATTTAACGCCGCGATATTGTGATTAATTCTCACTTGTAATTCCTCCTTGAGTTTTGGGTTTATTCCACATCCTTGTGGTTGGGTGATTAATTAACACCAAAGCGGCCGCCCTTAGCATTAATTAATCTTACATATATTATATCGGACAGGTATGAGAAATCTTTAATCTTTTTTTAATCTTTTTTTAATAACTTAATTAAATCTGTTGAAATCTGTGATGCTTGATCATTTTCTTCTTGAATATCTAAATATACTTCTTTACGGTGGATGTCAATATGATTAGGCGCTGTTATGCCCAATCGGATTTGATCACCATTAATGCCAACAATTTCAATTTCAATATCGTCGCCTATTTTAATCGCTTCATGCAGCTTTCTTGTCAATACCAACATATTTAGACCTCCTTCACATTTGAGGAGTTGAATGGTGTTTTCGTTAGATGCCTTTTATCATTCGTAATATATTGTTTTGCCCGTCTTTTTGATTGATTAATCACTAATGGCGCTTGTAAATTAACTGTACTTGATTCAAACGGGTCTTTTAAAGAGACAATAGCAAACACAAGGACATCTTTTTTTGAATTAATTTCTAATAGCTCAACTGTGTTGTCGTCTAAATTAAATTCGTACTCCTTAAATAAATGATAAGGGTCGGCAATCACAAAAGCTGTCTGATCTGTCTTTACTGATTGTAAAACTTGAAAAACTGGGTTTTCTAACAAATCTAAGATAATAAATTGACTTTCAGTGGGAAAACCCGGCAAACCATGTTCAAATTCTATGACTTTACTTTCTTCTATATGAACTTGACCAAAATACTTCGTTTCTATTTTCATAGCTCTACCCTTCTTTTATATCGACATCTCAAAATTCAAGCTCTGAAATTTCAAGTTTTCATAATCTATATTCAAATCTGCTTCCTGACTTACACTTGTTTCAACATTACCTGGTTGGTACTGTAAAATTGGCTTGTTAGCTGTGTTTTTTATATACGGTTTATTCACTGTCACATCTATTTGCAAATCAGCCGGTTGATAGTCCGTTTTAACTGCAAATGCAGATGGGATCCAACCAATATTGAATGCTTTTTGTTGTTTATGTCCGTTAGCAATCGCTTGGCTAATAAGTGGGTTGCCATTTTTCTCTATTTCCATCAATTCAGTTCCTTGTCGCGCACGCCTTGCGACACCTTGCATGGCATCTTGACGGCCTGCTCGAGCCGAATCTTTAATTGCAGTCTTTGCACTCTTTAATCCCATATCATTCCATGCTTGTGTCTGGTCAATGGTTAATTTGGATGGCGTTGTATGCATTCGAATATCTGCCGCTGGTTGTTCCATTTGTTGTGTAGCCTTTGGTTGTTGAATACTTTGCTTGGCGTCATTTGTTTGTATTGCTATTAATGCCTGCTGTGATTGTATGCGAATTTGTGGTAACTGCATCTAATCCCTCCTAAACAAATACAAATCGTAGCTAGTAAAAAGGCTTGTCACTCAAGAGCAACAAGTCTTTTTTTTCTTACCTTAAGAAGTCTAATAAAGTTGGTTGAATAACACGTGAACCAGCACTCAACGCAGCTCGATGTACACTTTCCTGGGCAGTTAAATTAATGATTACTTTTTCAATATCCGCATCTTCATTATCAGACATCATGCTTTTTGCTGCTATCTCTTGATTGGCTAACCGGTCCTCAATTAGATCGACGCGATTCATTCGAGCTCCTACATCAGCCCTTTCATTAATAACATTATCTACATGACCATCAATTGTACTAATATAATCATCTAAGTCCTCACCAGTAGTACCTGACTTTAATGCAGTTGAAAGTGCATCAATATCATCAAATAGCTCTTTACTGAAAATATCTTCCCCACTCACATTGACTTTTAGCTTCGTTCCAGTGGATACTTCTATTAAAACGTCATTAGTCGTTTCTGGTGTTGCAGCATCAAATCCTCCAGCAGGCGGCTCTTCAGTTGTATTTGTCCCATTAAACAGATATTTATCATTCACTTTCGTGTTTTTAATCCCCTCAAGTTGAAGTTTTAATTGATCAACTTCTGCTGCAATATTTGCTCGTTCTTCTTCACCGTACGTATCATTACTAGCTTGTACAGTTAATTCTCGTAGTTTTTGCAATGCTTGATTTGTTTCATCTAAAGAGGCGTCGGAGTTATCCAGCCAATTATGAACTTCGCTAACGTTACGCTGATATTGTTCCACATTAGAGACCTCTGATCGGTAACCCATTCCCTTCATCGCAACGACAGGATCTTGGGATGGACGACTGATCTTCTTACCAGTAGAAAGCTGTTCCATATATTTATCTAAGTTACTATAACTATTACTAAGATTTCGAAGCATATTATTGGATAACATATTTTGTGTTACGCGCATCTACTAATCAACTACCTTCCTACTAAGCCCATATTATTTATAATACGATCCAGCATTTCATCGACCGCTGTCATACTTCTCGCTGCTGCATTATACGCATGTTGAAATTTTATCATATTTGTCATTTCTTCATCTAAAGACACTGCGCTTACAGAGTCTCGATTTTCTGACACTTGTTGTTTTAAAACGGCTGTATTACTCACCATTGTATTTGCTTTTCTTGCAACAACACCAATATCTCCAATAATTGATTCATAATAACCTTTAACGGAAGAACCATCTAAACCAACATTGGCAGCGTCAAAAACAGCTACTAAATTGAGTGCATTACTTCCATCACCTGCATCACCATTTAAACTAGCAGCGATTTTATTCGGGTCGTCTAAAATGGTCTCATTAACAGTTAGTGATGAAGCTGGGGAAGTAGGATCATATTCAAAGAAAACCTCTCCGGGATCTCCATCAAAATCCGTACCAGCTTGATGTGTAGCATTAAACGCATCGGCAAACTCTGTTGCCATTGTATCTAACTTAGTTAAAATCTCGTTATAGTAACCTTCGACTGTAGTACCATCTGTATAACCATTCATCTCCATTAGACCTTGTAATTCACCAGTAGATTTAAAATCAAAAGAATTAACTGGTGTAGTGTCAGTAGGATCTTCAGGATCAGTAAAAGTCAACGTTTCTACATTACTTTCGTTATATCCTACCTGTAAGTGGTTGACTGAACCAGTATCACCATCAATTAGCGTAACTTTCGTATCACCAGTATCATTTATATTTAATGTAACTGTTGCAATCCCCTCAGCAATGGGATTAGGTTGTCCACCACTTGAATTATACTCAACACTAATATCGGCAATTGATGATAAACTATCAATTAGACGATCCCGTTCATCATATAGATCGTTTGGGACATGTCCATGTGGCTCAATTCCTGCAATTTCTTTGTTTAGACTATTAATCTGATCTACTAATGAGTTAAAGTCTTTTGTTGTAATATCAATTTGATTCTTTAAATCACTACGGACTTCTTGTAATGATTGATTAATATAATTAAAGCTTTCTGCAACAGCTTGTCCATTCTGAGCAACAACCGCTCTTGTACCAGAACTTGCTGGATTTGTAGATAAATCCTCTAATGAGTTCCAAAATTCCTCCATTGAGTTAGCTAAACCTGATTCAGTTGGTTCATTTATAATGGACTCCATTTGACTAAGAGCTGCTGCACGCTGTTCATAATAACCTGATTTACTGGTTTGATTTCGGTATTGCACATCTAAAAATCGCTCGCGTATACGTTCAATTGAACCAGCTTGAACACCACTGCCAATATTAGACTTTACACCTTCTGTATAACGGGAAACAGATAGTGTAGACACTTGTTCAAAGTTCACACGCTGTCGCGTATAACCCTCTGTATTAGCGTTAGCGATATTGTGTGAAGTTGTATAGAGTGCAGCCTGTTGGGTGCTAAGTGCGCGTCTTGCGGTTTCTAATCCGCTAAATGTTGATACCATCGAATTGCCTCCTTTATTTTATGCCTTAGAATCAAATACGGATCGCTTCGTTTCGTTGTCCGAATTTGATTTATTTTGGTTATCATAGTTAAAGCTTTGAATCGTTGGTGCGATCATATTCATTGATAATTGAACAAATTGCAATGATTGATGCGTTAATTCATGGTTCAATTGTTCCTGTTGTTTTAATTTAACCAATACTTCAGCTAGTTTTGTTGTTACTTCTTCTAACTGCTGTTTTTCTGTCGTATCTTCTACTACTTCTAATAGTGCGGTAACGTTTGGTTCTTCTATGTCAAGCTGATTAGATGTGACCCATGCTGAAACCTGTTCGAGACGTCTTTTTTCAATTTGGTTCACTGCTTGGACATGCTTTTTCTCTTTTTTTAACAACTGTTGCAACTCATCCGTATCGCCATCTTTCAAGACATCTGTTTTACTTATAGAGATGGCATAAAGACTTTGATGAAGCTCCAACAATTGCTGTAAAGAAGCATTAATTTCTTGCATGGACATGAAACTGTCCTCCCTTAACTTTCAAATAACACGTTTACTTGTTACCTATTTATTGTCTGCGATACAACCCTATTTCCAAAAATTTAAAAGTTTCTCTGCTGTTTGTTTCGGTGCAATATTGTAAGTTCCATTTTCAACTGCTTGTTTAATTTCATTAACACGTGCTTCACGTTGTGGCTGCACGTTATCATTTCCTTGCATTTTTTTTGCTTGGTCAGAAATTTGCAGTTGATCTGATTTTACATGTTTCTCAGTTTGCACTTCCGCTTGCTTGTTGATTTGTTTTTTATATGGGTTGAAATTGGAATGGTTTGGACCTTGTATTTTCAAGACCGATCACCCTCTTTCTTATTTGATTCCGTTTACGTATAGTTACTATATCGGTATTTAGCTTTTAATGTTTAATATTTTCTTTTCCCTTTGTCAACAGCAAAATAAGTAGCTGCTTTATTATCTTCTGCTTTATTTTTTGCTTGAATACTGTCTACTTTATCTTGATAAGTTAGTTCAGACGTTAACTCTTCTGAGCAACTTGTGCAAAGCTTACCATCTTGGATTTGATCTCCACACTTATCGCATGGGTATGTTAAGTTAGGAAATTGTGATGAACGTAAACGTTGTTCTTTCACAAATTTAATAATTAACTCTTGTTCCACGCCGGTTCCTTCCGTGATCTCAGGAATGGTTGCTTGACGATTGATACGTTTTTTCATAAAATCATATACAGTTTGAAATTTTTTCTCTTCTTCTTTCAC
Source organism: Paraliobacillus sediminis (assembly GCF_003426055.1). Taxonomy (NCBI): domain Bacteria; kingdom Bacillati; phylum Bacillota; class Bacilli; order Caryophanales; family Bacillaceae; genus Paraliobacillus; species Paraliobacillus sediminis. The sequence continues at coordinate 1,020,415 of NZ_QJSI01000001.1, read as the reverse complement.
ACAATCTGGACAGACATTCCGACTAACTTTAACATACAAATTCCCACAGTTAGAACAATTATCTAACTCACCCATGGGTAACCCCACCTTTACTATATTTCTTCATTATAGCATATATATCGGCACTCTGAGTGAAATGTGAATAGGCATATCGTCTTAATTTAAAGCTATTTTCTAAAAGATTGTTTTTTTAGAGAAAATTGATATATTCTGATGTAATCATCGCTTTGGAAATACACTACGCTTTCCGCAGGCACGTCTTCAGCTAACTTCAGATCGAGCTGTTCCTGCAGGAGTCGTAGTGCATTTCCGTCGCTAGTAGGTATATTTATCGAAATTATCAGGTTAACCATAACGTACTTTTTCAGACATTTTCATTAATCTAAAAGGTGTCAGCAAAAGAAATTATTACGCTTTCGAACCCATCCCTCACTTGAATAAGAAAAGCTATACGCAGCGGAGGAAAAATGCGAGACTCCAATGGGAAAGGAACAGTCTGAAGACCCCGCAGTGAGTGGTTTTTGCTCGCGAGGAGGCTGAAGCGTTCCCCATGGAAAGCGAGTGTTTTTCCGCAGCGACAGATTAACTCGGAACTTATAGTTAAAAAGCAACAAATCTTAAGGAAAACCTAACATCCAATAGTTTCACCTTGCAAGTGTAAAGGCATATACCTTTGGACAGCCGTTTTGCTTAAGTAATTTAGCGGCGTGTCTTAATGTTGTTCCGGTTGTGTATATATCATCAATTAAGATTACGGGTTTGGTAATAGTCGTTTCTAATATAAATAGATTGGTGCTTTGTAACCGCGCTTGGCGTGTCCTTTTTGCTTGTTTTTCCCCATGGACCCGTTTTAATACATTATTTGTTGGATAAGGGAGTGATTTTGCTACTATTTCCGCTTGATTAAACGCCCGTTCGTACAAACGCTTTTCACTTAATGGTATTGGAACAAGTACAGCATCTGGTACTTTGTTAACGAAAGTCGTTTCAAAGGTTTTGACTAAGTCTTGCTGAAAAGCTTGATGAATCAGATAGTCTCCACGATATTTCCACTTTGTGATCATCGCTTTCAATTGTTCATTATACTGATAAACAGAGCGATTAAAAGTTAAAAGGTTTGTATAGATTGGATCCTGTTGCCACTTTTCACAATCAGGACAGATTTGACCGTCGCTATTATTCCTTCCACAGATCTGACAGGTAACTTGTTGAATTCGTTGGAGGCCCGTAAGACACGTTTCACAGAGGTTTTGCGCTTTGGCGGGTATGAAGAAAGTTTGCCAGTTTACTTCCGGAATAATTATCGTGTTACACCAGACACATCGCATCAATGACGCCTGCCTTTCTTATTCATTTGGTTAATTGCTTGTCCAGCACGGAGCATTGCATTTGTTTTACCATCATGAAAAAAGATAACTTCACCAGTTGGATCATTCGGACTTCTCCCTGCTCTGCCTGCGATTTGGACAAGTGCCGCTTCATCAAATACTTCATGACCCGCATCTATTACCGCCACATCAACAGATGGAAAAGTAACACCACGTTCAAGAATCGTTGTTGTAAGGATAATATCGAGGTTTTGCTGTCGGAAAAGTTGGACCTTCTCTTCTCGATCAGGATCTGACGCATGAACAGCGGCTATCTTTTTATCAGGGAGTTGTGTTTTAAGTGATGGTAGTAAATCAGTAGCGAGTTGAATCGTCGGAACGAAAATCAGTAATTGTCGGGTAGCGCGTTCACGACGTGCGAACCAACTCCAAAAAGAACGTGGTAATTGCTTTGCTGTAAGTGACTTTTTTAAAGTGGTTAGCCGTAGTTTTGGTTCTGGAAGTGGGTGCCCATGAAATCTAACTGGCACAAAAACAGTCGCGAGTTTCCCTTGATTGGACCTTTTCTTTAATGCTTGTCGTGGTGTGGCGGTGAGATAGATCGTTGTTGCGTCTGGCTTTGTTGCACGACTGGCTGCATATGGTAAGGAGGCGTCAGCATGAAATGGAAAGGCATCGACTTCATCAATGATCACCACACCGAATGCATGTGCGTAACGTAAGAGTTGGTGTGTAGTAGCAAGGATCAATTGTGCATTTTCCACCTTCACTTCAGCGCCACCATATAGTCCAGCTAATGGCGTTTTTGGAAAAGCTTGCTCGAATCGTGGAATAAGCTCACGAACAACATCTGCGCGTGGCGTCGCAAGGCAGACTCGCTTCCCTTGTTTTATTGCAGTCGCAATTCCTTGAAATAACATCTCGGTTTTACCTGCTCCACAAACTGCCCAAACAAGGAGTTCTTCTCTTCCTTTTACCATCGCTTCTTCTATTTTATTTGCTGCGTTTTGTTGTGCTGGTGTAAGTTCGCCCTTCCATTTACATGGGTTATCTTGAAGGGTGAAGAGAGGCTGAGGACCTGTCCAGTAATAGAGAGGTGTGCACATCATCACGCGCCCCATCTCAATACAATACCTACAATATACATGTTCTGTTTGACAGCGCGCACAGGGAATAAGCGCAAAATAATAGTGTTGCTTATTGCCACATCGTCTACATTGATAGTGTTTACCATTAAATGAAGGTGTTATTGCACTGATTTTTTGGAGATGTTTTAGTTCAATTAGGCTTGCTAACGTGTCATCTGATATGTCCATTTCTTCTCGAAGTAATAATTTTCCTGCGAATGGTGGAATATCTGAGGATTTTTCTGCGGTGGTTGTGGGAGTTGGGAGGAAGTTAAAATCGGTTGCCACGTGATCTCTCCTTTTTTTATTTCTATCATAGCGTGACAACGGTGAAAAAGCTAGCAATAATAGGAATATTTTGATCAACTGCTCATATATTTTCCTGAAGGTAGCATATAATTTGCTGAAGGCGCATATATGATTGCGACGGCTCATATATTCTGCTGAACGTCTCATATAATTTAGCGAACGTCCGATATATCGATTTTCCTTCCACTTATGAGCCCTCCCGGCGATCCCATCATTTCCTCCACACAAAAAAAGACACCACATTAGTGGAATCCCTTCTTATTTCATATACCAGCCTAGTCCAAGTGCACCTTCACCTAGGTGTGTGCCGATAACGGCGCCGAAGTAGCTAACGCTAATCTCTGCATTTGGATAGAGTTGTTCTAAGCCTTCCTTTAAAACGAGGGCATCTTCTTCGCGATTGGCATGGATGACAGCTGCGCGTAACGGTTTACCTGTATCCGCATCTTCTGCAAACAATCCGATAATCCGTTTAAGTGCTTTTTTATGGGTACGAATTTTTTCAAACGGAACGATTTGTTTGTTAACAAAGTGGAGTAATGGCTTGACTTGAAGCATACTGCCAACTAATGCTTGGGCACTATTTAATCGTCCACCTCGCTGTAAATTTGTTAAATCATCTACTAAAAAGTAAGCGCGCATCGATTGTTTCATTTCGTCCAATCGAGCCAGGATTGTTTTTGGATCAACATCTTGTTTCGCCATTTCAATCGCTTCTAGTACATAGAAACCTTGCGGCATGCAGCTAATTTCTGAATCAAAAGCATACACATCAATTCCGTCAACCATGTCTCCTGCTGCGATCACTGCTTGATACGTGCCACTAATTCCACTTGAAAGGTGAATGGAGATTACGGCATCATATTCTGTTGCTAGTTTTTCTAATTTCTCTGTTATATATCCGATGGAAGGTTGGGAGGTTTTCGGCAATTCTTTTGCTTGTCTACAAAGTGGATAAAATTCATTTGCCTGTAAGTCTATTTCTTCTTGATAAGATTTATCTTCTAAGACTACATTTAATGGCACCATTTCAATACCTAACTGCTCCCGTAAGTCAGATGGTATGTATGCCGTACTATCCGTCATTACAGCTACTTTCATAATCATTATCTTACCCTTCTAATGCAGTCTTTTTATAATATAAATAAGTGCGTTATTGCTATCTTGCTCACTAAGTATATACTTTCTACTTAATTCTACCTAATTATCTTAGCAAATAATAGTGTTAAAGAAAATGAATTGTATTTGAAACGAAGAACGTACATGTGTTTAAAAAGAGGAAGGATCACCCGATAGGCTTACTTACCTACCGGATATCACTTACATCACTTCTACCCAACCATTGCGAATCGCCAAGACTACAGCTTGCGTGCGATCATTTACATTCATTTTTTGCAAAATATTGCTGACGTGATTCTTAACAGTCTTTTCACTAATAAATAATGTTTCTGAAACACCACGATTACTCTTTCCATCTGTTAATAGTTGTAACACTTCACATTCACGACGTGTTAATAAATGTAATGGTTTACGATATTCTGTATGATCCAAACCACCAATTTGTGTCAAACTTAAACGACGAAATTCTTTTACTAAATTGTGGGTAACCTTTGGATGTAAATAAGATCCACCTTCTGTCACAATTTTAATCGCATTTATTAATGTCTCTGAATCCATCTCTTTCAGTAAGTACCCTTGTGCACCAGATTTCAGTGCATGTGTCACGTAATTCTCATCATCATGGATCGATAAAATTATCACTTTTGCTTGTGGATATCGATCAAGTAATTGTCTTGTAGCTTGTACCCCATTGATATGTGGCATGTTAATATCCATCAAAATAAGATCTGGCTTATATTTTTTCATTAAATTAATGACTTCGTCGCCGTCATTCCCCTCAGCAACTACTTCAAAGCTTTCTTCAAATTCAAGAATTCTCCTAACCCCTTCTCGAAACAAAATGTGATCGTCTATTAATACGATTTTTGTTGTCATTCCTTCTTCCTCCCGTTTCCCCTACTTCTCTCATATGTGTTTTATTGCTTTGTTAGTATGATCGGTTAATTCTTATAGTTTTTTAACTGTTTGCTTTGAATTAAATCATCTAATTTATTATACATGATTTTTGTCGATTTGCAGTATGACTTTTTATTCATTTAATGGGATTTGTATTAGTATCGTTGTACCCGTACCTAGTTCAGATTGAATATTCCAAGTTCCATCTAAAAGTTCAACGCGTTCATGCATACCAATTAACCCAAATGACTGCTCTTTCTTAGCTGTCGTATCGAATCCTTTTCCGTTATCACTAATCGTCGCAGCAACATTTTTAGCTGTTATCTCCAATTTTACGTTAATTTCTTCTGCTTGTGCATGTTTAATTGCATTTTGTACCGCTTCTTGGATCAAACGAAATAGTGCAACTTCATATTTACTTGCCAAACGTTCTGTTTTACCTAATGCTGTGAATACGATTTTTTTGTGGCTGTACTCCTCCATATTGTTCAAATACTTTTTAATCGTTGGTAATAGCCCAAGATCATCTAGTGCCATTGGACGAAGATCATAGATGATTCGACGAACCTCATACAAGGAAGATCTAACTAATGAGCGCACACTTCTCATTTCAATTAATGCTTCTTTACGCCCGCGTTCTTTAAACGTTTTATCAACTAATTCAGATCGAAGGAGAATGTTAGCAAGCATCTGTGCTGGTCCGTCATGCATTTCACGAGATAATCTTTTGCGCTCGTCTTCTTGTGCTTGGATAATTTTTAAACCAAATGCCTGTTTTTCATTCGCATCCTGAATTAATTCATTTACTTGTTGGAAATCTTCATTCAAATAATTCAACACAATCGAAACTTTACTAACAAGTCCATCCGCTCGTTCAATCGTTTGCTCAAGTGTTTTTAATCTACGTTCTATATCATCTCTTGCTTGTCGTAAATCCTTTTCTCTCGTTTGTTTTAATTTCAAGTCGCTTTGAAGTTGATGGGTTTGCTCATAAACTTCTCGAATCTCTTCTTCCCCAAACTCAGTGAAGTGATGGCTCACTTCTGCAAGCCTATTTCTGGAAAGTTGTGTTTTAACCTCTAATTGATCTGTTTCTTCAATTACACGAATTACTTCTACTTTAATTTCTTCTAATTGCTCTGACAAAAGTTGATACTCTGTACGCGATTCTTCTCCTATTGTATAAATACCAGATTTACTATGTTCAACAGCTTCTACCATTTCTGTAATAATTTCATCTAATGCTTTTCCTTCTGGTTTTTTCATTTATTATTCCACCTATTATATATTCGTATATTGTATTGTTTTTAAGGGTGTGCAGACTAATTAATAGTTTCCCTATTTTATCTTTTCAAAACCCAGTGATAGCTAGTTTCATAATAGCATAATCCCTCTTTGATTGCTGTTTTCATTATGTCTCTATATACTATAATTATTAGGAGGGATCGTACATGTTAGATCATTATTATACGGTCAAATCTACGGGGGCGGATGAAATCGTGATCCAAAAGTCTCGTTTTATTGGTCATGTTCGAAGGGTCGAAACCGAAGAAGCAGCAATAGCATTTATTCAAGAAATAAAAAAGAAACATAGTAGTGCCACACATAATTGTTCAGCCTATTTAATTGGCGAGCAGAATCTTATCCAAAAAGCACATGACGACGGCGAACCTACTGGTACAGCTGGCGTTCCAATCTTAGAAGTTTTGAAAAAGAGAGAATTAAAGGATACCGCTATCGTGGTGACCCGGTATTTCGGTGGGGTTAAACTCGGTGCAGGAGGTCTCATTCGTGCGTATTCTAGTACTACATCACAGGCAATTCGGACAACTGGAATTGTTGAACGCCGCCGCATGCAAGTAATCGACGTAACGGTCTCATATCCGCTACTTGGAAAAGTAGAAAACGAACTACGTCACGCAAATTATATAATAGAAAAAATAGATTATCTTGAACAAGTAACATTTACAGTATTAGTAGCAATTAATCAAGTAGCACACTTTCAAACTTGGATAACGAATATTACAAATGATCAGGCAATACAAAAGATTCTAACCGAAAAGTACATAGAAGTACCTGTTCAAGAGAAAGAAGCTGACTAGTAGTTGATTTAGCGCTCATTTCGCAAGAAACATTGCGATACATTTTACAAACGTGATAGATAACTCGACATACCGCTCTGGAAATACACTTCGCTTTCCGTGGGCACGGCTTCAGCTAACTTAGTTAAGCAAAGATCGCTTTACTAAGTGGATCTTCAGCCCGTGCTGTTCCCACAGGAGTCTACGTATATTTCCACCGCTAGGATAGAGCTGGGATTCTTTCATGCATTAAAAATCACATTTATGAAAGAAAGACAGGCATATCACTTATTTTTATCTCATATTACAATTCGATCCTCAAACAAGCGAAGGAAGCAAATGGGTGACACTCTAGTGGGAACAGCACAAACCGAAGATCCTCTATAGAAGCGATCTATGCTTCTATAAGAAGCTCTAGGTTGTGCCCACAGAAAGGGAGCCCATTTGCTTCCTTAGCGGGTGTGTTACGTCTTAATCTGTTTCGCACGTAATAAACGGAAAACTTATGGAGATCAGGAATTTTAAAAGACTATCAAGTGATATAAAAGCTATACGCTAAACTAAACAGTCCATCGTTCGTCCATATTTTCTGGATAAGAAAGTTAAGTAGTTAGTTGCCAGCATTTCTTTTTTTCCTCCACTTCAAAACAAGCAGTACCAATAAGACACCGATCAGTGCACCAAATGAATCTAAGAAGACATCACCAATGTATGGTGTTCGATTCGGTGTAAAGCCTTGGTGCCATTCATCTAAAGCTGCATAAAAAACGGTAAGAATGAAGGCAAAGAATAGATTCCAATTGCTTACATGTACACTTGTATTTCGTAATGCTATGTAAAATAGAATACATAAAACCATAAATACGCCAACATGGGCACCTTTTCGAATAAAAAACTCAACAAATCCATAGATCCCTAAGTTTGCTACACTTACTTCTGACTGGTGATAAACAAACACGATATCAGCAAAAAATCGTTCTAGAAATGAAAGATCAATGAAGCGTGCAAGCATTGGCTTGACATCTTGTTCTTGGTAAGGCTGTGCTGATGAACGAAAAATCACACCCATCCAAACAACTGGCAATAGCCAATACAGTATTTTTTTCATAAATATAAACTCCCTATCTATTTCATTTCTACAGATTATGTTATTCTTTAACTAATCAAATTTTACCATAAATATTTAATTTTAGAATACTATAAATATGTAAATAAACTCAGGAGGCTTTTCTATGAAAAAAATCGCTCTACTGTTCATGCTAGCTGGCATTATCTTTTTATCAATTGGTGGGTATCAATATATTAAGACAAAGGCTGCCGAGAAAGACACTTTAGATGAAGCACATACAATGCTAGAATCACGTGACAGTACACCATCAACCATTGATCCTAGTTCTTTCACAGCTGATACGGGAGAGACGGTTGGCTTATTACAGATTCCTAGTATTGATGCAGAGTTAGCTATTGTAGAAGGCACAGATCCAGATGACCTTGAAAAAGGTGTCGGTCATTTTAAAAGTTCGGCTTATCCCAAACAAAATGATCAAATCGTTTTATCTGGACATCGCGATACCGTTTTCCGTCGCTTAGGTGATGTGAAAATTGGTGACACATTTACCATACAACTGGAATCTGGAGATTATGAATATGAAATGGTTAGCTCAAAAATTGTTGATGCTGACGATACAACCATTATTAAATCAACTGCACCTGATGAAGAACTGGTAATCACAACATGTTATCCTTTCTCCTATATCGGTGATGCACCGGATCGTTATATTATTTATGCGAAACCAATAGAAACAAATTAAGGAGGTTTTTTCCATGCTAAAATTTTTAAAAGGTATCGGTTTGCTCGTTCTATTCTTTATTCTGACGGCTTGTTCAGAAGAGGAAGTCAAACCAGAAGACCGACTTACGCAATATCTTGATGAGTGGCATGAGCAGAATTATACGGAGATGTACAATCTCTTAGCCGATACAAGTAAAGAGACATATCCATCAGAGGAATTTATCGATCGTTACGAAAAAATTTATGGTGATATAGAAGTATCAGAGTTAGCTATCACCTATACAGTACCAGAATTAGAAGAAGAAGACACGGTACCAACTACTTTTCCGATCGAAGTCAGTATGAACACCATGGCAGGTGAAGTTAATTTCGAATCTGAAATGACACTTGTCGAGCAGGAAACTGAAGAAGAATCTAATTGGTACGTCCAATGGAATCCTGGCTTTATTTTTCCTCAATTAAAAGATGGTGGAGAGATCGGAATTAACACTGTCCAGCCAACTCGTGGACAAATCTTTGATCGAAATCAAAATGGACTTGCAATTAATGCTGAAATGTACACGATTGGTCTGCAACCAGGACTTTTCAGTGAAAATGAAACAGAAGAGAAAGAACAAATAGCAGAACTTTTAGATATCGATGTTGCAGCAATTGACGGTGCATTAGCACCTGACTGGGTAAGCGATGAAACGTTTGTCCCTTTAAAAAAAGTCTCAAAAGACGATCCTGATTATATCGACGAACTGATGGCGATTGCACCAGTAGTAACACAAGATACAACAGGTCGCGCTTATCCATTAGGGGAGGCAGCTGCCCACCTAACTGGTTATGTTGGTAAAATTACTGCTGAAGAATTAGAAGAGCAAGAAGCTGGTACATACGGTCAGTCTGATTTGATTGGAAAACGAGGCCTAGAGCAATTGTATGAATCACGCTTAAAAGGTACGCGTGGTGTGTCAATTGTCGTTACCTCAGAAAATGGTGGCAGTACACCAATAGTCGAGCAGGCTGTGCAAAATGGGGAAGATATTACCGTAACAATTGACGGAGAATTGCAACAAACAATCTATGCGAGTTATCAAGACGATGCTGGAACAGCGGCAGCAATTAATCCTAAAACAGGAGAAACGCTTGCACTCGTATCGAGCCCTGCATTTGATCCAAATCAATTAAGTTCAGGTATTAGTCAAACATTGTGGGATGAATTAAGTAATGATGAACAAAGTCCTTTACTGAATCGATTTGCTTCCACTTATGCGCCAGGATCGACAATTAAACCGATAACAGCAGCAATTGGTTTAGATAATGGAACAATTGAAGCTGAAGAAGGTATTGAAATTAATGGCCTCACATGGTCGAAAGACGGTTGGGGCGATTATCAAGTCCGACGCGTTTCCGAATCATCTGGTCCTGTTGATTTAAGTGATGCTTTAATCCGGTCAGATAACATTTATTTCGCACAACAAACGGTGGAACTTGGTAGTGAAAGCTTTGTTACTGGGCTAGAACAATTTGGATTTGGTGAAGACCTTCCATATAGTTATCCGATAGCAGGAAGTAGTGTTTCTTCAGATGGCAGCCTTGATCGCGAAATTCTTTTAGCTGACACTGCTTATGGTCAAGGTGAAATGGAAATGAGCACCTTACACTTAGCAACTGTATTCACGCCTTTTTTAAACGATGGGAATATGATTCAACCTGTTTTAGAAGCAGATGAAGCATTAAGCCAAGTTTGGCAAGAAGGATTAGTTAGTAGTGAAAATGTGGCAGTAATCAAAGATGCGCTTCGTCAAGTTGTTGTCGCATCAAATGGTACCGCTCCAGAGGCAAATATAGATGCAGTTGAATTATCAGGAAAAACTGGAACGTCTGAATTAAAAAGTGCACAAGGTGAAGAAGACGCTCAAGAAAATGGCTGGTTCGTCACCTATCCAAGTGAAGAAGATATCATCATTTCAATGATGGTCGAACATGTAGAAAATAAAGGCGGCAGTCACTACACCGTGCAAAAAGTAGCAGATATATTTGAACAACTCAATTAATAGAAATAGCTTCCCGCGTACTGCGCGGATAGCTATTTTTTTGCTTTTATACAACCCCCTCTACTGAAATTCACAATGCCGCTACGTCAGCTAATGGATTCCCTTTCCGTGGGCACGGCTTCAGCTAACTCGGATAAGCAAAGTACGCTTTCCGAGTGGATCTTCAGCCCGTGCTGTTCCCACAGGATAAGCAAAGCTTCAAAGAGTTCACATCGCACGAAGGAAATCGGTTTATATTTTCGAGGAGTGTCTTCCATTCGCTTCCTTCGCTTGATAGCGTATCTTTGTTGTATATAGATTGTAATTTTTTATTGTTTAAACTCATGTTGTAATTACATATTTATTTAATTAATTAATTGATGTTCTTCTTATTATTGCAGTGTGCAAAGTTGTTGTGAATTGGCTACACTTCATCGAAAATATTCTTTCTTAGTGTGATGGATCGCTGTCGAAGCATCCTTCCCCTGCTGGAATAGTTAGGATACTGCTAAAAAACTAATATCCAACCGGTATTATACTCTTTTTATTATCGTAAAAAGAGTATGGTTTTCTCAATTCCAAGGCCTTTAAGGCTTGTATTGATGGAGAAACGGAAGTGAAAGACGACGACTCCGGCGGGAAAAGCACGAGTCTGAAGATCCACTAAGTAAAGCGTTCTTTGCTTTACTTAGTTAGCTGAAGCCGTGCCCGCGGAAAGCGATCGTCTGTAACTGGAGTGCATCCACACACAATAGCTGAAATGAAATATCAAGCTTCATTTCAGCAAACACACTGAAACAATATCCTTAGTGGTTAGTTTTTCAACAGCATCGGTTTCTGCCCATGGAAAGCGAAAGCCTTTACTGACGTAGCGGGTATCAAGCACGTTACGTCGGCATTTATCAACTCATCTAAACAACAAAAAAATCAAAACAAAAACAGTAGAAACATAATGCTCCCACTGTTTACGATTACATCTCATTTAAAACAGATGTATACTTTATGAATTTATCATGATCATTTGCATCAAGTGCTTGATCTATTAATCGTTTTACATTTTGCTTTTCTAAAGCAATTATTATGTCATTAACTTCATCTATTTCTATCACATTTTTATCTGACTTAACATATGGATAGATAATCGATTGCAATCTTGAATGGAAATCATCCAGCTTTAGCAAATCCGCTAAAGAAACACTTGCAAACTTTTTCCCTTTTTGAAAAACAAAAATATCATTTTTGTTTTCAACGACTAACGTCTTACGATTCACCCTTATCTCACGCGCTTCAACTGGAACAAACTGATAAATTTGCTCATCTAACCATAAAGAAAAATATTGAAAAGCTAATACCACTCGAACATGTTTCTCTTCTTCTTTCACATAATACGGTTGTAGCATATTAACAGATAGCATAATGTGAACACTCCCCTTATTGAATTAATGTAAAAACGGTTCTATCTTCCTTTTTTACTATTCACGTAAAGATGTATTTCACTAATATAGTATTGGATTCCGCTTAAAAGCGGAACCCGATAAATGCACGTTATCATTTTCTAGCTAAAATATTTTAATGACTTCCCTAAAAAAGCAATGAAAATTCTTTTGCTTCAATCAAAATTTTATCTCTTTTTTACTGATAACGGTTGCAGATAGTATACCATTTATTTTAGCCATCGCAAATGATCTGCTTTAGAACCATCTTTCTCATTTTAACTACTAAATATTATTTTTATCAGAATTGATTGTAACATGCGGGTAATGTTCGCTATACTTTAGGTAAGGGTAGTACATAGAAAACGAAGGTGAAGAGATTGATAAAGCAAAGAAGTATGAATTTCATCGGAAGTCGGGTTATTAAAACAGGTGTTGCTGTATTCTTGACTTCTTTGATCTGTCAATGGTTAGAATGGCCAGCAGTATTTGCTGTTATCACAGCGATTGTTACCATTGAGCCAACAGTAAATGACTCCATAAAAAAAGGGATTATTCGATTACCAGCATCAGCTATCGGTTCTGCCTATGCTGTGTTTTTCATTTCCCTCTTTGGTAACTCAGCTATTACCTATACAGCTGCAGCAATGTTCACGATCATTACCTGTTTTAAATTAAAACTGCATGCCGGCTTGTTAGTTGCAACGTTAACGTCAGTAGCCATGATTGAAGTGATTCATGATCAATATCTGATTGCTTTTTTTATTCGTTTAGGGACAACCTCGATTGGGATTATCATCTCTACTTTGGTCAACATGTTTGTGTTACCACCGAATTATTCCAAGCGAATTTTAACTAATATTGATACAGCACTTCAAACAACAGGTGAGGAATTAAAAGTCATTGCAAAAGATTTATTATTTGAAACAACAGATTGCACAGATAAAAAGCAATCTCAAGAAACCTTTTCAAAGTTAAAAATGAAATTGGATACAACGGATCGGCTTTTACTATTTCAACAAGCAGAAGCAAAATATCACCGTTTAACCTCTTTTAGGAAAACAGAATTACAAGATGAATTAGAAAAACTAAAGGCATTGCGTCTGATTCACTATCATATCGGCAATTTAATCAATACGCCATTACAGCCTGTTTCATGGTCAAAAGTGCAGCGCGATCAGATGGTTAAAACTATCCAGTCAGTTGCAGACACGATGATACACCCAGATCACTTTCGTAAGGTCTACCATCAAAAGCAAATTAAAGCATTAATGACGCAATTCTTAAACTATAACAAAGAAAAAAATACGCTTGATAATCGCGAACAGCCCACTTTTTTTGATCCTGAAATTATTATTCTATATGAGCTTTTGTCGATCTATCATTTGGTTGAGGAAATCTTAGTAACCGAAAACACCGAAATCTAAAAAAGCGAGGACCTTTTCGTAACAGGTCCTCGCTTTTTATATTAAATTGCTTTTTCAACTTCTGCTTCTTCTTTTAATTGTGTAATTCGTTCCGTTAGTTTTTCTTGTAATTGCGAATTAGCAAGCTGTGATTCAATTTGATCACGGACTTGATTTAATTCAGGAACATCTTCCCCTTGACTTGATATCTCCTCGTAGTAAGCTTCAATGTCCTCGTCAGATATTTCAACATCTGCAAATTCTTGTTCTATATATGCTTCTTGTTGTAACTGGACTCTAGCTTGTTCCCGATAAGATTCCATTGTATAGTCTAGGTTTTCTAAAGCTTCATTGAATTGTTCCTCAGAATCAAATTGACCAATCGACTCTTCTATATATGCGTCAACTTCTTCATCAGGTACTTCAATTCCTTTTGCGACTGCATCTTGCATAAGAACTTCCTGACTAATTATTGCTTGTAACGTTTGTTCTTTAACCAATTCAAGATCCTCGGTGTCAGCACCGCTTTCGAATAACTGGGTCTTTACTTGGCTATAAATCATATTATATGTAGCGCCGTTTATTTCTTCTCCGTTAACTGTACCAACAACTGTATCATCTGCAACTCTTTCTTCATCTGAAACAGTTACTTGATCTTGCTCGGTCGTATCTGTTGTTTCTTCGGTCGCCTCATCAGAATCTTCATCACAGGCTACTAAAAGTATACCAAACAAAAGAAGCAACAATATAAGCATTAATTTATTCTTCATTGATAGATCTCACTCCATTTTCAATTAGTACTTTCCTTCATATTCAATCACGAATAGCTACGACATGCAAGCGATATGAAAAATGATCCCTCAACCTAAAAACAAGGCACCATAAACAAGTGATCCCAAAATCACAAAGGCTGGGTGTACATGCATTCTTTCCATTAGAATGTAACTTATGATAGCAATCCCTGCCATTTGTAAAAGGCCTGAATCCATATAGGATGTTTGGAAAAAGCTAAAAGCCATCACACCAAGTAATATTGCAATCGTAGGTCGAATCAACATTGTCATATTTTTTACCTTTGGAGAATCTTTGTGTTTCATTAAAAGACTTAATAGCGCAATCATTAAAATCAATGAAGGTGCAATCGTTGCGAATAAAGCAATGAGCAAACCTAGAAAACCGCCTTGTTCAAACCCTATAAAACCGGCCATTTTAGTTGCAATCGGACCTGGTAAAGCATTAGCCATCGCAAGCATTTCACTAAAATCAGTAACTGACATCCAATTGAAGCGATCAACCACCTCATTTTCTACTAGCGGAATAGACGCTGGTCCTCCACCATAACCAACAATTCCAGGAATGAAAAATGCAATAAATATTTCCCAATATGTTTTCATGATTTACCCTCCTGTTGCTTTTTCGCAGTTGGCTTTACCAGAGCAAATACTAATAAAGACGTAATAAGAATACCAGGATGCAAACCAATCCATTCAATTAAGATAAGGGAAGCAATCGCTAAAATAATTGTCAGCGTCCAACCGAGACCTCCACCAGACTTTTTTAAAAAATCATAGGTTAAAACAGCTAGCATGACACCAACAACTGGAACAACTGCTTGCGTCATTCCATTCACCCATGGTTGATCACTAGCAGACGATAAAAATGTTAATAAGATAATCAAAATTGTAATAGTTGGCACGATCGTCGCTAGGACTGCACTAATCATACCTACAACCCCTGCAACACGATAGCCAATATAACCAGCCATTTTTGTTGCGATAGGTCCTGGTAATGAATTGCCTAATGCTAATACATTCGCAAACTCTTCATCATCCATCCATTTATACTTTTCAACCACTTCTTTTTGAACAAGTGGGATTGAAGAGGGGCCTCCACCATACCCAAGCATTCCAACGCGAAAAAAAGCTGCAATCAATTGCCAAATTTTCATTCTATTCTTCCCTTTCTTAATTGTAGTTTTTATAGTAATAACACAAATAGTGTAATAACCTATCATTTACGTTATAATAGTAAGTAAATATAGATTCAGTATACATTTGTTAATTATATTTATCAATATGATTAACAAACGTTATTTCAATAATGATTGGAGTATTGTTAATGGAACTAGATCAAACAGATAAAAAAATAGTGGAATTATTAATAGAAGATGGCAGAATGTCCTATACTGAAATTGGTAAGGTGTTGCAGTTATCTCGTGTTGCTGTAAGAGCACGCGTTCACCAACTAATGGATGCAGGTGTTATCGAAAAATTCACTTGTGTTGTAAATAGCGAGAAAACTGGTAAGCATGTATCGGCTTTTTTTGAAGTTGACTGTGCCCCAGCTAACTTAGTTGAAGTAGCTGAGAGTTTAGCAAACAACCCTGTCGTCGCAAGTTGCTATCAAATGACTGGACCCAGCACACTTCATATGCATGTGTTAGTCAGTGATTTCACTCAATTAGAAAGCTTTATTAATGAAGAATTATATGCGTTAGAAGGGATTACACGTGTGGAAAGTCATATTCTGCTTCGAAGGTTTAAAAGTAGGACTGGTTTAAAACTATAAGTGTTACCGGTTTTTAAAAACAAACAAAAAGAGGATGGATTAATTAACCAACCTCTTCATTGTTTGCTATATAAGTATAGGTATGGTTGTGTATGCTTATGACAGTTTTGGGAGTACGCGCGTTTCTCTCGTCATCTCAGACTGACAAAGTGGACATTCAGGTTCCTTCTCAAAGGAATAAGCCTCTCGCATCCAACCTGGACATTCTTCACTCGTGCAGGTCCATACTTTTGTTTCTATTTCTTCAACTGGTTCCCTTTTATTATTATAATAAGCCAATGTGACATCCCCTTTCTTGGGTATTACTATTCATTATACGCTTTTTAGCCTTAAAATACAAAAGGCTGATTTATCTAATTAAGTTAATTTCTTTGAGATTACTTACTCAACTTTCTTGCAAAAAAAACTAGTGCTAATCGTCGATCGTTTTAGGTTTGAGACATAGCTGATATATTGATTAATAGTCTTTAAAAAAGACTCCTTTTTAAAGGATTGTAGTTTATTAGAAAATAACTATAAACTTTGACATAGCTTGTCTAAATTGGTTTATCTTTTAAATTGCTAGTTTCACTCTATTAAAGTTAAGTTACTTATAAATTTAAATGAACAATGTGATAAAATATAGCTATGGATTTACTATATATAAGATGGAGGAAGTAATGACCAAATCATTATTCACACTAACAGAATGGATTACTAGATTTGCATTCTTAAATCTTCTTTGGATTCTCTTTTCGCTTATAGGATTACTTTTCTTTGGATTATTTCCAGCGACAGTTGCTATGTTTACTATTATCCGTAAATGGTTGATCGGACAAAGTGATCTCGCTATATTCCCATACTTTTGGAAAACATATAAAAGGGAATTTCTAAAATCTAATTTAATTGGGCTAATCGTTGTGTTTGTTGCTCTTATCGTATATGTTGATCTTTTTTTCATGCAAACAAATTCAAATTTAACGCTATTACTTTTACATATTCCACTATACTTATTTATTTTCTCTTGTGTACTTACACTATTATATCTTTTTCCAGTATATGTGCACTACGACACAAAATTAGTACAGACATTTAAAAATGCTTTCTTAATTATGCTCATTCATCCACTTCATAACCTCGGGATGGTTGGCGGTATAGTTATAGCTTGCTTTATTCTATCTTATATACCAGGTTTAGCTTTTTTCTTTGGTGGAAGTTTTATTGCATATATGATAATGGGTACCACCTATCATGCATTTAAAAAAACCGAGAACAGGAAAAAGGAAAAAACTGAATATATTCATTAAAAAAGAGTTGCTAGCTATATATATAGCTAGCAACTCTCATTTTCAATTTAAGTAAAATTCTCCTTTTTTTCATCTAACCACAATATACTTGTAACCCCACGCGGATAATACTTACTCCCTGTAATTTCACCAGAAATAATTTGATCACTCCAACTCCATACAGATAAAGTAGGGTGAGTAAGCCATTTAACATGTGCCTTATCTGCCTTTTTCCCATCTTCTTGCCATTGATAACCTAATATTTCACGTGCAACAAACTGATTCAAATACACTTTGCTCAGCCATGAGTTGTTACTTGTCGATGAAAGTTTCCAGCCACCATCACTGAATAAACAAACACCCTCCGTTAAAACAGTATTTAAATGTTTAACTAGTACTTTTATATACGGTCCAAAACGTCCTTCTGGGTCAAGTGACTCCTTATTATTCGTAAAGTATGGATAAACTAACCCTTCAATAGCTGGGATAATTTTTGAATCATTGCCTTCCCCAATAACAGCAGGAACATAACCACTTGGTGTTACATTCGCAACAATTGTCTGCGCACACCTATCAGCTTGTAGTCCAGCCTGCGCTGCCAACTCAGTATTACCATGATTACAAAATAGCTTTTCTAAAGCAATATAAGCTGCCCAACTTTTACCTGCCAAATAAATATTGTTGCGTGCTTGACCAAGTGAAACATCCAAGCTGTCATACGTCGTTATTTCAGCACCACCCATTACGCGTGATGAGTCCAAACCCATCACACCATTGCGCTTTTCTGGATCAGGATGATCTCTGTTTATCATACTATCTAATGTTGCTTCGAAAGTGACACTATTTTCCGTAAACCATTTTATGTCATTTGTTTGTTCAACATAAACAGAAGCTGTTAGCACCCAGTTAACTAACTGCTCATGTGTCATATGGGAAAAACAATCATCAATCCCAAACATCTCATAGGATGAGTAGTGCTGCCTTGATATTGTATTTGCAACCCCCATATCATGGGTAAAGCTTATCCCACCTGGATAATCCGTCTGATCATTTGGAAAGCGAACTGTATCCTGATAACTAAAACGCTTAATAAAGTAATCTAATTCATTTTTAACTGTCCATGGATTCATTTTTAATTCAAAGAATAATTGATCTACTGTTAGATCGAATGTATTCATCATCCGATATTCACCTTCATTTACGACCCAAAAAGGTTCACCATCTGTTGACTTAAGTAGTTGTGTTGACCCATAATAACTCCGAATGGAATGGGCAATCATAAACAATTGATCATCAGATAAGTGATTCACTTTTAACATCTGATTCGCTTCTAAAGCACGTGCTTTTAGTTGACCAAATTGATCTAGTGTATACCCCGCGACATCTTCCAAGTCTTTGAAGTATTTCGTGTAATAATACGTAGTGTCCATTCCAGCAGTGACTACACCACCACGATAAAAGCTAATAGCAAATTCATACGTTTTCTTTTCACCTGCTGGAACATCCATCACAAGGCAACCAACTGGTCCTAAACCAAATGTCCAATTTTCCTTTTGCGTTGTCGTTAAAATATTTTCTAAGCTAAAATGCAATGCAGACTCAACACCCGAATCTTTTGAAGTGATCGCTGATAAACGTCCTTGCCCCACACCACTAGCCTTGTCCATCGTATCATTTAGTCGCCGCATCGAGCTATACGGATCACTACCTTCATATCCAAAGAAAGCCCGCCGTTCTTGATCATGATTTGTATTATCAATTGTCAATTCTGCTATTACAGACGGAACAATTGTAAGCCTCATTGCATCATCAGATTCCATTTTGGGATCTGGGACACCATGTGCTTGTGTATAGATTGTAAAGGAGATATCTCCCGCTTCCCATGTATCTGTACCTAAACGAAAATCACGCTTCACCTCATCTTTTACATAAGGAAAAACAATCTTTGGTTTATCGGGATTCGGGTCCATATTCTCTACATCATAGCGTTCACTTTCGTCAATACCTGTTTCAAAAAATGGAAGTGCATCATACTCCCCAGCTTGTTTCCGTGACTCTACACCAATATAGACATTCTTCTTAGGTGAACGACCCAACTCTAGATCAAATCCACCTCCAGCACCAGGGAAGCCAAGTGTAAAACTCGAAAAAGAACCGATTGGTGCGTGATGTGCATTAAAAAACATATTGTTTGGCATACATTTCAACCTTCCTTTCATCTCAATTATCCTTTTACTGAACCTGCGGCAATACCTTCAACAATTCTGTTGCTTAAAAAAATGAAAGCAACTAGGATGGGGATAATACTAATAATCAGGGTAGCACCTATTGCGCCCCAATCTGTCAAGTACTGACCAATAAAATTCTGAATACCAACCGTTAATGTTTTATACTTATCAGAACTAATGAAAGTGTTAACAAAAATGAACTCATTCCAGTTATAAATCATATTAATAATCACGGTGGTTGACAAAACTGGCATCGTCATTGGTAAAGTAATTCGAAAAAATATTCGATGAACCGAACAACCATCCATTACAGCAGCTTCTTCCACTTCACGAGGCAGTGTATTATAAAATCCAATTAAGATCATAATTGTCAACGGTAAATTATAAGCAACATACGATAGAATTATCGATAATGGATTATCGATTAGATGCCAATCTAAGAAAAAGCTAAACAACGGAATAATTGTCGAATGTATCGGAATCATGTATCCGACCATAAATAGCAGTAGTACGAATTTATTTAGTTTCCAATTCATTCTCGTAATCGCAAACGTAGCGAAACTCGCCAATAGTACGGTCAATACTACAGCCGTAACTGTAATCCAAATACTATTGAAAAAGTACGTGTTAATATTTCCATCCGTCCATGCTTTAGCATAGTTTTCCCATTTGGGAGCTGAAGGTAATGAAAACGGTGAGTTACCAAAAATTTCACTATTGCTTTTTAAAGAAAAGAAAAACAACCATACTAATGGGTATATTTGAAAAATCGCAAATATACTTAACACACCATATAATAGAAAAAAACCGAATTTCCTAATCTGAGACTTCTTTGTTTCTAATCGTGGTTCCGTTGATAATACTTTGTTCACTTTTTTTTACCCCCTTCCTTAATATTGAAGATCATCTTTAGATGATGTAAGTTTCGTGATTATCAATGTTGTGATAAGCGCCAGAATTAATAAAGAGAAACCGATAGCGCTTCCATAACCAAAATTACGGCTACTAAATGCCTCTTTATACATGTAAGATGCTATCACTTCACTTGCTCCATTTGGTCCTCCACCAGTCATAACATAAATCAAATCAAAGTATTTTAGTGATCCAACAATAGCTAATATAATAGTAGTTTTTATCGTACCAGATATAAGTGGAACCTTAATTTTATAGGCTATCTGAATAGGCGTTGCACCATCAATTTTTGCCGCTTCCACTAATGACTGCGGAATACCCTTTAATGCCGCACTATAAATAATGATATAAAAACCTGCATATTGCCAGATGATTGCAACAAAAATGGAATATAACACAAAATCTGGATTCGCAAGCCATGCAGGCGGGGACTCAATCCCTAAGGTGGTAAGGAGACTGTTTAGCATACCATTATTAGGATCGTAGATTTTTATCCATAGTTGGGCAATCGCAACAGATGACAGCAACATGGGAATTAAGTAAATTTTTCTTAACAAATCAGAGCCCTTTATTTTACCGGCTAATACGAGAGAAATTGCCAAATAGCCTATCAGGCTTATAGTTGAGAAAAGAGCTAACAGAAAAGAATTACCTGCACTAACCCAAAACTTTGAATCTTGCAAAAGTTCACTATAATTTGCTAAACCTATAAATGTCTTATCTCCAATGCCATCCCAATTCATCAAACCATAATAGCCAGTTACGGCAATCGGTATATAGATTAATATAACGATTAACAGAAATGCTGGTAGAATGTATAACGCAATGATAAGTTTATTCGACATCACTTTGTTCATTCTATGATTCTCCCTTCACATCATTTTGAAAAGGACATATTTCACAATATGTCCTTTTCAATTTTTATGACTTTTAGCTATTTTATTCTTCTGCAGCGAGCGCTTCTTCTTGCTCCTTCGTGAACTGTTCTGGTGTAACTTCTCCACCAAATAGGGCTTGAATCATATCTAAGTGCACATTAGCTACATCTGCACTCATTTGCACATCTGCATATAACGTTAAGTTAGTTGCTTCATTTAAATCATCTAATATTTGAATATACATTTCAGGTAACTCTATTCCTGCTGTGTCAACTTTTGTTGCCGGAATTACTCCTGCATCTGTAACAGATCTTTCCCCCCATTTTTCCACAAAGAAAGCAACAAATTCTTTTGCTTCTTCTTTGACTGGAGAGTTTTCCGCAACAAACATGCCAACACCAGGTCCGCCGACATAACTATTGAGTTCTCCTTCCCCACCTTCAACAGTTGGGAATTTAAAGTAACCAACAGAATCTTTAAACGCTTGTGGATTATCTTCATTTGTTGTCCATTCTGGCAAGTCCCAAGTAGCCATTAGGTACATTGCAGCTTGTTCATTAATAAAGTAACCTTTTGCTTCATCGTTTCCTAATCCGTTATATCCATTAATAAAAGCACCCATGTCTACTAGCTCTTGAATTTCTCCTGCCGCTTCAATAAGCTTAGGATCTTCAAAACTTCCTGAACGATTAATAGCATTATTAAGTACCTCAGGACCACCAATACGATCAGCTAAATACATATACCACATGGAACCAGTCCAAGCATCTTTGTTTCCTAATGTGATTGGTGTTACATCATTATCTACTAACGTTTGTACCACGTCTTTCATTTCATCCCAAGTTTGTGGTGCTTCTAAATCATACTGATCGAAAATAGCTTTGTTATAATATACTGGTGTAATGTTTAACTCAAGTGGCAAACCGTACGTCTTTCCATCAACGGCATATGCTTCTGTTGTACCAGGCACAAAAGCATCTGAGAGTTCTTCGTCAATTACATCATCCAACGAAGCAAACATGTCACCGCTTACATAAGGTTCAATAAATCCTCCTGCCCATGTCATTCCAACGTCTGGTAGTTCATTTGAGGCAGATAACACCTTTAATTTTTCCTTGTATTGCTCATTCCCTAGTATTTCCATTTCTACCTTAATACCTTCATTGTTCTCTTCAAATTCATCCACAATAGCTTGCACAATTTCGTTATGCTGTTTTGAACTCCCTTCCGGCCATAAATGCATTAGTTCAATTGTTTTTTCTCCCTCATTATTCGATTCGTTTTCTGATGAACTCGTTTCATCTTCACCACCACAAGCAGTTAAAGTTAGTACCATAACAATGAGTAACATTAATAAATATTTCTTAAACAATATTATTACCTCCTCATTCAGAATTGTTCTTAATGAATACAAACATAGTTTATCACTTAAACAAAGTATCTGTAAGGTAACGTTGATTAGGTAAAATACCACTATATATAGAAAACGCTTTCATTTTTTTCTGTATGCTGATGGGGTTAGTTTTTCTTGATCTTTGAATAATTTAATAAAATATTTTGGTGTATGATAGCCAACTGTTTCGGCTATATCTGCAATCGTCTTATTGGTTGTAATTAACAACTTTTTCGCATGCTGTATTCGAGACCTGGTAAGGTATTCCGTAAATGATAAGTTAGTTTGCTCCTTAAATAGCGTACTTAAATAACTTGGATTTAAATGCACATGGTTAGCAATCTCTTTTAAAGTAATATCCCTTTCGAAGTTTTTATCGATAAATGTTATCGCTTGTTTAATGGTTGTGGTGTATCGATCTTCACTATTAACATCTATTAAAGTAGCATCAATTATTTTTTCCATCAAACAAGATCTTGCCTGCTCTTCTTCCTTTTTCAAGGCTTCTTGAACAGCCTCAATAAATTTCGCTTTGTTTATTGGCTTTAGCATATAATTTACAGCACCTAAACGTAATGCTTCTTGGGCATATTCAAATTCAGAATAGGCAGAAATAATAATTACCATCGGTTTTATAGGCTTATTATTTATCGTTTCCAACAATTTTAATCCAGTGATTTCAGGCATCCTAATATCTGTGATTAAAAGATTTATTTGATGTGTAGCGATAATTTGCATTCCTTCATTTGCACTTGCAGCACTCCATATTACATATCTTCCTTCAGACCATTTTTCTAGGGTTCTTTTCAAACCATCTCTAGTTCCTGGCTCATCATCCACAATTAAAATTTCCTTTACATACATCATTTATCATCCTTTATCATCGGAATTTCAAATGTAATACTGGTTCCTATACTCAATTCACTTTGTATTTTTAACCCTTTCACATTATCAGGATCATAATATAGTTGTAACCTCCTCTGAACATTAACAATTGCCATGCTATTTCCTTTTAATGTCGACATTTTTTGTTCATTCATCGCATTATATATTCTGTTAATCGTCTCTGCATTCATCCCTATTCCATCATCTTCTATTATAATTTGAATAATATCTTGTTTTGCTATTTGCTTTATCGTTAATTTTACAGTTCCATTAGTTGCTTTATTTCCAATACCATGTAAAACTGCATTTTCAATTAAAGGTTGAATAATAAGTTTTGGAATTCGCACCTCGGTTAAATTTGGTGCTACATTGTATGAACAACTTAACTTATTGCCAAAACGCATTTGCATTATTTTCATATATCGCTCAACATGGGCAACTTCATCTTTTATAAACACCCATTCTCCTTCGTTTTGATGGGTAATCGTATAACGAAATAATTCTGACATAGAGATAACTAATTCTGCTAATTCATCTTCTTCTTTTTTCTCTAAGGACCAATACATCGCATCTAATGTGTTAAATAAAAAATGTGGATTAATTTGAGCTTGCAACGCTTTTAACTCTGTCTTACTTTTTATCAACTCTTTTTCATAGACCATTTGAATGAGATAATTCATTTCTTCAGCTAATTGATTATAGGTAATATTTAGTTCATTAATCTCATTTGATGTAATGATCTGAGGATTTAATGTTAACTTTCCTTCACTTGCCTTACGCATTGTTTGTGTTAATTTAATAATTGGTCTTGTTATGAATGTAGATAGAAAATAAGAACAAATAAAAAATATAAAGAAGCCAACAAGGCCAGATACCAAAATAACTGTTTGGAGTACAGTTATCCCATTCGTAAGTTTATTTACTGGCGTTAGCATTGTAACTGTCCAATTCGTGATGTTAGACTTATGCTTCACAACCATATAATTTTCTCGATCAATTTCAATTGTATTTCGAGATACCTGTAATATTTCATCTATATTTTCTTCATTAAAATTTGAGGTGATAATTTGATTTTTTTCATCAGTTAGTACCATATAGTTTTCTTGTGTACTACTTTGATCATTTAATTGTAAATAGTTCTTATTTATTCGTATTAATAAATAACCACCACGTTCAAAATAATTATCCATTAAATTAACACGACGAACAGTAATAAAAAAAGTTTCATTATTAGGATCCTCACCAATCCATACTAAACTCCCTTTTGCTATGTCAGCTTGTCTTAGCCAGCGACGGTCGATTTGATCATTCACTGTTTCAACACTTAACGGAATGACTTTCTCAAAATCTCGATTGTATAATTCTAAATTATAAATGCCATCTGCGTTTGCTTGTAATCTGTTAGTAATTCTAATCAGTTCTTGTCGCTCATTAAAAGAAACTAATTCTCCTCGTAATTCACTTAATAGGACATCTTGAAGATCAGTATTACTAGAGACCTGCTTTGTGCTCATATTTAATTGCTCAAATAAAGAATCAAATCTTCCACTTGCCTCTATAACTGTCTGTTTAATTTGTTCTTCGGCATTATTCCTTAACATAACTGAAACTTGCTTATATGTTAAAATGCCAACAGTAATTAAAACAAGTAGCATAACAATCAAATATACAATTAGAATTTGATTTCTTAATGTATTCCAACGTTTCAAAAAAAACATCTCTTCGTACCAACCTTCTTATTATTTTTCCTTCTATTGTATTCGCTTACATAATAGCATAAATAACGACTTTGTCTACCCAGCACACTAAGTTAATGAAGGCTTATAATAGCGTTGAATTCGTATTACTATTAACATAATTCGTTTAGTTTCCGAACATTACTACTGGTTATTCATAATAACATTCAGTTATTACTTTATTTATGCTCTTTTTATTGCTAATATAAGAACTAGAAATAATTTTTAAGTGGAGGAACATTTATGAACAATAATGAGAATTTTATGCAACAAGCGATTGAATTAGCAGTTAGCAATGTGAATAAAAATGGCGGCCCTTTCGGTGCGATTATCGTAGATCAAACAGGTAAAATTGTAGGTTCTGGTCAAAATCGTGTTACTGAAAATCATGATCCAACTGCACATGCAGAAGTTCAAGCAATTAGACAAGCATGCCAAAAACTTGATACTTTCCAACTCGAAAATTGCATCCTATATACAAGTTGTGAACCATGTCCAATGTGTCTTGGCGCGATCTATTGGGCTCGCATTAAGAAAGTTTACTATGCCGCGGATCAACAACTTGCTGCAGCAGGTGGGTTTGATGATGCCTTCATTTATGAGGAAATTGCAAAACCATATGAAAAGCGTACAATCCCTTTTCATTTACTAGACATAGACGATAAAAACAAACCATTTGAGACTTGGAAAAGTCTAGAGGTTAAAATGGAATACTAAGAATCGATAGACGAGCGAAAAATTGCTCGTCTTTTTTTATATTTCCACACCCCTTTTACAGATTGAACCAGGCAATTAAGACTTGGTATAACAAGGAGTTAGCTGAAGCCATGCCTGCGGAAAGGGAGCCCATTTCGCTTGAGGAGCCAGATAGTTTTTGTTTAGAAAGTTGCATTTTTTATATTTGATATATCTCCAATGGCAATCCATCTGGATCACTAAAGAAGGTGAATGCTTTCTTCGTTTGTTCGTCTATACGAATTGGTTCGGTTTCTATTCCTTGCTCATGTAATAGCCTTAGCGTTTTTTCGATATCCTCTACTGAAAACGCAACATGTCTTAGTCCCTGCGCTTCTGGATAACTTGGTCTATCTGGTGCATTTGGAAAAGAAAATAATTCAATAACATAGTGAGAACCTATAGCGAGATCAAGCTTATAAGAATCTCTTTCTGCTCTGTACGTTTCTTTGATAACGTGTAGACCTAGTTTATCAGTATAAAAATCTTTTGAGACCTGATAATTAGAACAGATAATTGCGATATGGTGAATGGAACTGAACATATAATCTCCCTCCTCACTACTAGTTTAGCTTTTTTCATTAAAATTACAAATTTTGTTCGGTCATTTTCTATTGATTATTTTTTTAAAATTAAAATAGGACTTTTGTAGGATGGAATTCAGCCTAAAATATTATATAATGAAAACGGTTACAAAAGTTAACGTTACATCTTTTATTTATGGAAAAGAATGATCGATCTTCATTCACATAAAAACAAGGTGTACTATTTTTTCAATTTAGATTGTCCCCCTTTGGGCATCCAATTCGTTGGATGCCTCTTTTTTATTCATTTGTGGTACGCTATTACTACTAAAATTTAACGATGAGGTGACAAAATTGAAATACAGAACACTTGGTGAAACAGACTTAGAAGTATCCGTGATTGGACTTGGCACGTGGCAATTTGGAGGCGAATGGGGAAAGGATTTTACTCAAAAAGAGGTCGATGCGATTCTAGATAAAGCGAATGAAAAAGGTATCAACCTTCTAGATACAGCTGAATGTTATGGTGATCATTTATCTGAAGATTTTATCGGTAATTATATTCAAAACCATAAGCGAGAAGATTGGATTCTCGCAACAAAATTTGGTCATCACTTCCACAATAATTTTGAACGCACGAGACATTGGCAGGCTGATGATGTATTAAAACAGCTTGATCAATCATTAAAATCGCTCAAAACAGAATATATTGATCTTTATCAAGCACATTCCTGCACTGATGAGGAATTTAAGAATGATGCTTTATGGACAATGTTAGATAAACAAAAACAAGCAGGGAAAATTCGTCATCTTGGTATTTCACTAAAATCAAATGACGATCCGTATCAAACACAAGCCTCTCGTGAGGTAGGTGCCTCATCTATTCAAGTCGTTTACAATCGCTTAGAGCAAGTACCAGAAAAGGAAATCTTTCCGGCTGCTAAAGAAAACAAACTTGGCGTATTAGCACGTGTACCGCTTGCAAGTGGATATCTCAGTGGCAAGTATAAACCTGGTGCTACATTTGAAGCAACAGACGTTCGATCACGTCATGATAAAGAAGATACTGCTAAAAAATTAGCTTTAGTTGAAGAGATTGCATACTCTGAAGTTCCAAAAGATGTTCCTATGGCTACTTGGGCATTAGGTTGGTGCCTTCAACACACTGCAGTCACTACTGTTATCCCAGGTTGTAAAAACCCAGAGCAAGTAACCAGAAATGCAGAAGCTGCCGATTTGGATATTGTTAAGTAACTAATTAGGTTTAGATTGAGGATTTTTTTAAATGTTAGGTTTTCCGGCCGAGCAAAAATATTTCCATATAACAGTCTGACTAAACAAGTAAAAGCAGTGCTCTCTTAGGAGAAAACACTGCTTTTACTTGTATTAGTGACCACGCCTTGTCAAATTAACGGGCATTGTATTATTTTTATTTGTATACTTCATTATATCCTCATTAGTTACGGTTTCTTTTTCATTAACTTTTGAGGCATAATGATCCTGATATTCTTCATCTATTTGTTTGTAACGTTTTCGCATAATATCCCTCCTTACACTATAGTGTATGTAACGATTGGATAATTCATGCTTTAGTGAAGCGCATTCCTATTTAAAAGTCCTTGTTGCTTCTACCGCCTTTTGCCATCCACTATATAATTTATTACGTTTTTCCACGGACATTTTAGGTTCAAACGTATTTCCTTTTTTCCAATGTGTTGCGATCTCTTCACGATCTCGCCAATATCCAACAGCTAAACCGGCCAAATAAGCTACACCGAGCGCTGTTGTTTCATTAATATAAGGTCTCTCAACGGGTACAAAATAAACGCCGTCAGTTGACTCGACACGATTTGCGTATCGCGCACTATCAGCGGGGGCTTTTAACATCCTTAAACCGTCACGTAACCACTGCAAAGCAGAGCCTGCGACAAAGATACTGCCCTCTAAGGCATATTCTAGCTTTCCATCAATTCCCCATGCTAATGTAGTTAACAAACAATGTTTTGACGTTACTGCCTTTTCTCCTGTGTGCATCAACATAAAACAACCTGTTCCATATGTATTTTTAGCCATTCCTAGTTCATAACAGGCTTGTCCAAATAATGCGGCCTGTTGATCTCCTGCGGCACCAGCAATTGGAATCTCTTCTCCAAAAAAGTGATGGGAAACCGTTTTACCATAAACCTCTGAAGATGGACGAACTTCTGGTAACATACTTTTTGGTACAGAGAGGATCTCCAATAATGAATCATCCCAGTCCAAATCATAGATGTTATATAAAAGTGTTCGTGATGCGTTGGAATAATCCGTCACATTCTTCCTTCTGACGCGACTGCCAAACAATTGCTTTGTGAATCGGCTTACCTGTATGTTTATCCCATATAACTGTTGTTTCTCGTTGATTTGTTATTCCTATTCCTTCTATTTGTTTAGCTTCTATATCTGCTATACGGATAACATCAGTCATACACGCTAGAACAGAGGTCCAAATTTCATTCGCATCATGTTCAACCCACCCAGGTTTCGGGAAAATTGTTCGAATTCTCTTTGTCCCATTGCTATCAATTCACCTTGTTTGTGAACTTGTTGTACCCTGATCAATTGCCATTATATATTTTTCCATTATATGAACCCCTTTAATTAGAAAAATTCTATATTTTTTATTGCTGATTTTTTTAATTTTAACAAAAAAATACCTGTACCTTTATTATTGTACAAATCAAGCATTTGTACAATAATAAAGGTACAGGTCAAAACTTGCGAAGGGATGCAGCTCGCTTGCTACTTCTATATCATACACAATAATGTAAACGCTATCAATAGTTTTTTTGAAATAAATGTTTTTTTGGATTTTTTTACACATGTTTGTACTAATTTTATCTATATTTTTTTACAAGTTCTACTTTCAACAATCACAAATTATGAACATAAATTTGATTTTTATCTTATTTCACTCTAATATTAAGATTAGTATGTTATTTGTAAGAAAAAGTTACAAACTTTTCTGTTATTTTATACAAACAAACATGTTATGATATATTTAGGTATCGAATAAGAGAACCGTGTAACTCGAATCACACTATTTTAAATATGTGAATATTCTCAATTTTCATCCAAATTTTCGAAAGGAAGTGAACACATGCAAACAAATACCGATCAGCTAGCTACCGTATCTTTGCATCGAGACGTTGAATATTTAAATAAAATACTCGATAAAGTTTTATTCCACGAAGGTGGTGAAGAATTACTTGAAAAAGTTAATAAAATTCGTTCTCTAACTAAATCCTTGCGTGATACAAAGGATTCTAGTGTTTACCTACAAATAAAACAAGAAATTAATCAACTTGAACATCCATTACGCCAGAATGTGATTCGTGCCTTCTCTACAAATCTTCACCTCTTTAATATCGCAGAACAGAACTACCGAAGTAGACGCCGCAGACACTATCAGGCACAGGATGAGACAATTATTCAACCTGGTTCACTTGAGGAAGGTGTAAATACATTATTTGAAAATGATGTAACACCAGAAAAAATTGGAGAACTGTTAGACAAGTTGTCTCTAGAACTTGTAATAACTGCACATCCAACAGAAGCGACAAGAAGAACAATGCTAAGAATTCACCAACGTATTGCTGATTTATTAAAAGCTTCAGATTATTCAAGTACACGTTATTCTAAAAAAGTAATCGAAGAAACCATTGAAAATGAAATTACAATCCTTTGGCAGTCATCAGAAATTCGTCAGAAAAAACCTTCTGTAATGAAAGAAGTTTCAAATGGACTATATTTCTTTGATAAAGTTTTATTTGACGTGTTACCACAACTACATCAAGATTTAGAAGATTTATTATATGAAAAATATAATAAACGTTGGCATGTTCCATCGTTTTTACGTTTCGGTTCATGGATAGGTGGAGATCGTGACGGGAATCCAAATGTTAAAGCAGAAACTACTTTTAAAACATTACAAACACATCGTGAACTTGTTCTAAGTAAATACAAAGATTCAATAGACAAGTTAAAAGAATTACTTAGTCAGTCATCACAAAAAGTGACTATTACTGATGCGTTAGAAAAGTCAATCCAACATGATCAAAAAGAGTTAGATTATAATGGTTGGCATAAAGAAGACGAAGTATATCGCATTAAACTTGGTCTTATGCTCAAACGTTTAACTTATACAGAAGAAGATCATGAACTTGGCTATCAGTCAGCTCAGGAATTAGTCGATGATTTATACTTAATGCAAGACAGTTTGAGTTTACATCATCCAAATAACACACCTGTAAAACTATTACGTAAAGTGATTCGCCAAGTTGAAGTGTTTGGTTTTCACCTTGCTACACTTGATGTTCGTAATCATAGTGGAGAACACGAAGCAACCCTTACAGAAATTTTACGTCAAGTAAATATTACTTCCTCGTATAAGGATTTAGAAGAAAAAGAGAAAATGGACTTACTAATAAAAGTATTAGAAGATCCACGTCCACTTATTTCTGTTTACGATGAATTCTCTGAAGGAACACAAGAAATGATTAATACGTTCCGAACAATAAAAGATGCTAAGGACACTTTTGGTGAACGCGCAATTGAAGTTTACTTAATTAGTATGACTGCTTCTGTAAGTGACTTATTAGAAGTACTTGTATTAGCAAAAGAAGTTGGCCTATATCGTGTATATCCTGATGGATCAGTAATGAGTCGTTTACATGTCGCACCATTACTAGAAACAATTGATGATCTGAAGGATGGACCAGAGATAATTAAAAACTTATTAGATATTCCACTTTATCGCAAACACTTAGAAGTTCGTGGTGATTTACAAGAGATCATGCTTGGCTACTCTGATAGTAGTAAAGATGGTGGGACACTAACAGCAAACTGGGAGCTATATAAAGCACAAGAGGAAATTCACTCTATCGCTGCTGATTATGGTGTGAAATTGAAGTATTTCCATGGACGTGGTGGTTCATTGGGTCGTGGCGGTGGTCCACTTTACTCTAGTCTATTATCACAACCACCAGTTACGCTTGGAGATGGTGTGAAAATTACAGAGCAAGGTGAAGTTTTATCTTCACGTTATTTACTGACTGATATCGCATATCGTAGTTTAGAGCAAGCAACAACTACTATGATGACTGCAATTGCAGGCTTTACTGATATACCAGAACAGAAAGATATGCCCACTACTAAGGCATCAAGTGCAATGGGTAAAATTTCCGACTATGCATTAGAAAAATATCAATCTCTAATCTTTAAAGATGAAGGTTTCTTAACTTACTTTAACCAAGCAACACCTTTAAATGAATTAGGTGCTTTGAATATTGGTTCAAGACCGATGAAACGTAAAGGCAGTAATCGATTTGAAGACTTGCGTGCTATTCCTTGGGTATTTGCTTGGACTCAAAGTAGACAACTACTTCCTGCTTGGTATGCTGCAGGTACAGGTATTAACAAATTCATAGAAGAAACAGGAGATCTTGAACTGCTCCAACACATGTATCAAACATGGCCATTCTTCCAAGCAACCGTCAATAACTTACAAATGGCGCTTACTAAAGCTGATCTAACTACTGCTAGTGAGTACACAAAAATGGTTGAAGATCCAATAATTCAAGCTAGAATTTTTGATCAAATTAAAGAAGAATATACGTTAACAAAATCTATGGTATTAAAAATTTCGAAGCAAGACGAGCTAATGGATCATAAACCAAATATAAAAGAATCTGTTAGACTACGTAATCCTTTAGTAGATCCACTTAATTTGATTCAAGTAAACTTAATCACCAAACTTCGTGAAGCTGAGGAAGACTCTGACGAAATGAATGAATTATTAACAGAAGTTTTACTTACAATTAATGGTATTGCAGCTGGTTTACGAAATACAGGTTGATCTTTAAATAAACTATTTCATCGAACTGATGAAGTAGTTTATTTTTTTCTTATAAAACACAAATTGTCATATCTTTTATATTTTGTGAACAAATATGTCAATATAGTGACTAACACTACAACCTTCGACAAAAAAACAATAATTACCTCTGTTTACAATCTATTGAATTCAGTATAAAATTATAGTAGATTACAATCGAGAGTTAGATGCGTGATACAACTTACATGCTACAATAAAATCTCTTGAAAGGTGGTGCAAGAAATCAACTTCACATGTAATAGGATAGACAATAAACAGCTAAAACACTATGATAGGGGTGTCATTGTGGGGGACTCACAAGCACAAAATGAACGGCTAGAGCAATTACGCCTTCAGATGTATATGAAATATAGCAAAACCAAGGATGAAAAAGAAATTGTAGAGATTTCACAGGAACTAGATAAGCTAATCTATGAATTCATTTCAATACCGGGCAAAAACCGTTTAGCTTAAGGCAATGATCATTCATTTACTGCTATGAATGACATATTTCTCCTACTAATACGTCCACTTTACTCCTTTCACTTAACTCATTCTATATTAGCAAAGGCACAGCCATTGAAAGATGGTGTCGCAAAACTATAGGAGCTACGGGAAACTACGCTTGCCAGTTATCAAATCATATGAAAGTAAAAAGTGCCAGGATTACGCATTAGGCTGTATTTTAAAAATAGTATATTCAGTTCATATTACAAAAGAGGTGTGTCTACAAGTAGATACGCCTCTTTTCGTATCTCTACTTATAATTTGGCCTCCCCGAAGTACACAGGTCCACATGGCGCTGATATTGATCTTCATTCGTATTTTAGCATCTCTCCCTCTCCTTTTGTGCTTTATTATTTAACTTCAAAAAAACATATAAAAATGAAAACATGATAATTATTGACTGATATTGAAAGAAAATGATTGATTTTTGAAAATGCTTAGGTTATGATGTGAATAAGAGGTTGATAGGATTTTGTTTAGAATCATAATGTAAACGCTTTAAACGATCAAGACTTACTTGTTATATAATAGAAATTATTCCTGCATTTTAAATTACGTATAAAATTCTATAAAACCTCTCAAAATACACATACGCATAACTGGAGGGTAAAAAATGAAAATAACGGATTTGCTCAAAAAAGATACGATCCAAGTAGATCTAAAGGCTGATTCAAAAGCTAGTGTTATTGATGAATTGGTCAATACATTAGATGGTGCTGGAAAATTAGCAAACAAAGAAACATTTAAACAAGAAATACTAAAAAGAGAAGAACATACAACAACTGGTATTGGTG
Organism: Paraliobacillus sediminis; assembly: GCF_003426055.1. NCBI lineage: Bacteria > Bacillati > Bacillota > Bacilli > Caryophanales > Bacillaceae > Paraliobacillus > Paraliobacillus sediminis. Next base: position 986,563 of record NZ_QJSI01000001.1, on the reverse strand, counting down.
ACGGGATAGCAATCCCACATGCTAAAACTACTGCAGTGAAAGAACCTGCTATCGCTTTTGGACGCAGCAAAGACGGCATTGATTATAATTCTTTAGACGGAAAGCCAAGTCATCTATTTTTTATGATTGCAGCTTCTGAAGGTGCAAATAATGAGCATTTAGAAACATTAGCACGTCTATCTAGTATGTTAATGGATGAAAATTTCCGTAAGACATTATTAGAAGCAGAAACAAAAGACACTATTTTCAATGCTATTAATGATAAAGAGCAAGAAAGATTAGAAGATGAAGAATCTACTTCGTCTACTGATAGCTCTCAAAAGAAAATTCTAGCCGTTACAGCTTGTCCAACAGGTATTGCCCATACATTTATGGCTGCTGATGCTTTAAAGAACAAAGCAAAAGAAATGGGCGTCAACATCAAAGTCGAAACAAGAGGTTCTGGTGGCGCTAAAAATGTTTTAACTGCTGCCGATATTGAATCAGCTGATGGTATCATTGTTGCCGCTGATACAAAAGTCGATATGAATCGCTTTAAAGGAAAACCTGTTGTAGAAGTTCCTGTAGCAGATGGTATCCGTCGACCACAAGAATTAATTGATAAAGCATTAAGTGGTAAAGTTCCTAATTTCAAAGGAACTGGTGAAAAAGCCAGTGAAGATAAAGATGAGTCAACAAAGTCAAATCAAAACTCTTTCTATACACACTTAATGAACGGTGTTTCTCATATGTTACCGTTTGTTGTCGGTGGTGGAATTCTAATCGCACTTGGTTTCTTGTTTGGAATTGAAGCACATATACCAGGTGAAGATGGCTACAATAAGTTCGCTGAAGCACTAAACACTATTGGTGGTGGAAATGCTTTTGGATTAATGATCCCTGTATTAGCTGGTTTTATTGCAATGAGTATTGCCGATAGGCCAGGACTCGCACCCGGTATGGTTGGTGGTTTCATGGCAGCACAAGGCGGCTCAGGTTTCCTTGGTGGTTTAATTGCAGGTTTTGTTGCAGGTTACATTGTTATTTTATTGAAAAAGTTATTAACAAATTTCCCACAGTCACTTGAAGGAATTAAATCAATCTTACTTTATCCTGTATTCGGTATTTTCTTAACAGGTATGATTATGTTCTTTGTAGTCGATGCACCAGTAACATGGTTTAATGAAGCACTTGGTAGCTGGTTACAAGGAATGGGTACGACCAATGCCGTTATTCTCGGTCTGGTATTGGGTGGTATGATGGCAGTTGATATGGGTGGTCCAGTTAATAAGGCTGCTTATACATTTGGTATCGCAATGATTGCAGATGGTTTTCTAACACCACATGCGGCAATTATGGCTGGTGGTATGGTTCCACCACTTGGAATTGCTTTAGCAACATTTATCTTTAAAAACAAATTCACAAAAGAAGAACGTGAAACTGGTGGAACCAATGTTATTATGGGACTTTCCTTTATTACAGAAGGTGCAATTCCATTCGCTGCGGCGGATCCAGCACGCGTCATTCCAGCTGCTGTAGCTGGTTCAGCTGTAGCCGGTGCGTTATCAATGGCATTTAACATTGGAATCCCTGCTCCACACGGTGGTATCTTTGTTATTGGTTTAGTTGATGGAAGTGCACTCCTTTACTTACTGGCAATTGCGATAGGTACGGTCGTTACAGCAATGCTCTTAGGTATACTAAAGAAAAACAAAGTTTAATGTAAAAAAGCGATGCTCCTTCATTAGGCGCATCGCTTTTTGTCTACTATTTAATTAGTTTTCTTAATCATATCATGTACTTTTGTAATCTCTTCATCCGATACACTCAAGTAATAGATACCATCTATTGTCGTACCTTTACCTTGCATCATATAATTACTAACGTTATGTCTCGTATTATTATAATTCAAGAATAGATCTTGCATATCACTAAAGTCCATGTTGGTAGCGACATTGTTACCAAGTACATCAAGAATGTCACCAATCTTCGTTACAGATCCAACACTTGCTCCTTGGTTAATAATGCCTTCTATAACTTTTCGTTGGCGTTTTGTTCGACCAAAATCACCATCTGGATCTTGCTTACGCATACGCACAAACCCCATTGTTTCAGCACCATTAAGGTTTAACTCACCTTCCGTATAATGATAGCCCTCTTCGTAGTAACCTGTATCTATCCAGTCTATTTCATTTTGAACAGTAATTCCACCAACCGCATCAACTAGACCTTCTAAACCTTCCATATTGATCCGTACATAATAATCTAATTCTACATCAAGAAAATTCTCAACTGTATCGATTGTCATATCTACACCACCAAAGGCGTAAGCATGATTAATCTTATCCTGCGTACCGCGGCCAATTATTTCCGTTCTTGTATCACGTGGAATACTAACAATTTGCAAACTGTCATCTGCTGGATTTAACGAAAGGACCATTAGTGCATCCGAACGACCAGGATCATCTCCACGTTGATCCGTTCCAAGTAATAAAACATTTAATTGCTCTTCATTTTCGATCTTCTCTTTGGCAATATCTGTATCAATCGTATCTACAGCTTGATGAATTTGACCATCTACCGTTTTCTGTGCATCCATATAAACTGAAATCACAAAACCAGCTATTGCTAGTATTATCACTAAAATCACACTTAAAATGATTAATAGCCATTTTTTCTTTTTCGACTTTTTCTTCGTTATACGGTTATTTCCTACCATAAAATGACACCTCTCTCTAAGTTTCCATTATAGACTATTATACTACAATACCTTTTAAAAACATCGACTATATTTTGTAATGTTTTTATATTATTTCAAGAAACTATTGGTATTAACTATACTGAAAAATGTGTCCGCTACATTCACACGTGATTTTTCAATTCTATCTTAAGTGTCGATTACACTTTTTAGCAAGATTGAAGGATAAATTCCAAAACAAAAAAGCAGAAAGACCACTATTATATGTGGTGCCCTGCTTCTTCCCTCATTCTTTTCTATTTAGTTAATGCATGGACATGGTCCATTACTTCTGTTTCAACAGTTTGAAGTTTCTCTTTTGTAGATTCTAGTGTTTCTCCAGTTACTGCAAAATAAAATTTTATCTTCGGTTCGGTACCAGAAGGACGTAAACAGAACCAAGATCCATCTGCTAACGTGTATTTTAATACGTTCGATTTCGGTAATTCGATTGTTTCTGATTGATTAGATTCCACTTCTTTACGTACACTTGATTGATAATCTTCAATCGTTACAATCTTTTGGTTAGCTATTTCAACTGGTGGGTTATTTCTGAATTCAGATAATAATCCTTGAATTTGTTCTGCGCCGTCTTTACCTTTTAATGTAAGTGATTGTAAAGATTCATAGTAATAACCATATTCCTCAAAAATAGCTAGCAAACCTTGGTACAATGTTTTGCCTTGTGCTTTATAATACGCTGCTACTTCTGCAATTAGCATACACGCTTGCACTGCGTCTTTATCGCGAACAAAATCACCAATTAAATAGCCATAGCTTTCTTCGTAACCAAACAAGAAGCTTTTCTCGCCACTTGCTTCAAATTCTTGTATCTTCTCTCCAATAAATTTGAAACCTGTTAACGTATCAATCGTTTCTAAACCATGTTTTGTTGCAATATCTCGACCTATTTCAGACGTTACGATTGTTTTTAATACTGTCGCATTTGCTGACAGTTTGCCTTGGCGTTTCTTCTCCGTAATTAAATAATCTAAAAGAAGTGCACCAACCTGGTTTCCAGATAAAACCTGATAGTCTCCTGATTCGTCTTGAACTGCTACCCCTACACGGTCTGCATCAGGATCTGTTGCAAGTAGAATATCTGCACCGTTTTTCTTACCTTGTTCAATCGCTAATTCAAACGCTGCATGTTCTTCAGGGTTTGGCGATTTGACTGTTGAAAATTTCGGATCTGGTAGTTCTTGTTCTTTTACTACTTCAACATTTTTAAAGCCCATACTTTTTAATCCTTCACGTACAGGAACGTTACCTGTTCCATGCAACGGTGTATAAATAATTTTAAAATCATCCGCTACCTGCGTGATATTCTCGCGATTGACAATAATTGTTTGTAATTGTTTTTGGTAGGCTTGATCGACTTTTTCACCGATCATTTGCAATAGACCCGATTTCTTTAATTCCGCTTCATCGGCAACTTTCACTTCTAATTCATTTTCCACTTCATTTACTTTGGTAATAACCACTTCTGCTGCTTCTGGTGGAAGTTGGCCACCGTCATTGCCATAGACTTTGAAACCATTATACTCTGGTGGATTATGACTTGCCGTAATAACTATACCACTATATGCATGTAGATAACGAACAGCAAATGACAATACAGGTGTTGGACGTAGACTATCAAATACGTACGTTTGTATCCCATATTCACCAAGCGTTTTGGCAGCTTCAATTGCAAATATTGCTGATTTATAACGACAATCATAAGCAATAACGACGCCACGCGCTTTTGCTTGTTCACCATTTTCTTCTATGTAACGTGCTAGCCCTTCACAGGCTTTTCTTATTGTATATATATTCATCCGATTCGTTCCTGGTCCTAATTCACCACGCATACCGCCCGTACCGAATTCCACTTCCTTGTAAAAACTGTCTTCCACTAATTTATCGTTTGTTGAAATGTCAGCTAACTGTTGCTTTAATTCTTGATCTAATTGCTCATATTGGCTCCACTTTTGAAAATTTACTTTCCAATCCATTTAAATCGCCTCCATATTGTTTGTTATTCAAACTACCTCGCAATTTTTACTTTTTATATCCATTTGGATGAGCCTGATGCCAATCCCATGCGTGACAGATCATTGTCTCTAAGTCACCGTATTGCGGATTCCAATTCAATTCATTTTTAGCCTTAGTAGAAGAGGCAATAAGTGTAGCAGGATCACCTGTACGTCTAGGTACAACTGCAGCAGGAATCTCATGCTCCGTAACTTTTCTACATGTTTCAATAACCTGTTTGACAGAGAAACCATGTCCATTGCCTAAATTATATATCGCACTCTCGTTTGTATCCATCATTTTTGTCACAGCTTGATAATGTGCTTGCGCTAAGTCAATTACATGAATGTAATCACGGACACACGTACCATCTTCAGTAGGATAATCATCTCCAAAAATAGAAACTTGATCTCGTTGTCCTAATGCTACTTGTAGAACAATCGGAATTAAATGTGTTTCAGGATTGTGATCCTCTCCAATTCGCCCATTTGGATCCGCTCCTGCAGCATTAAAATAACGTAAACAAACTGACTTTAAGCCATAAGCTTGATCGCTCCATTTTAACATTTTTTCTATAGCTAGCTTTGTCTCGCCATATGGATTTGTCGGTATTGTAGAATCATTTTCTGTAATCGGTACTGAATCAGGCTCCCCGTATGTAGCAGCGGTAGAAGAAAAAACAAAACGTTTCACATCATATTCGATCATTTTTTTTAGTAGCGCATGTGTACCAATTACATTATTTTCATAGTATTGTAGGGGATCTTTCACACTCTCTCCTACAAGAGAATCTGCTGCAAAGTGAATTACTGCATCGATCGCATGGGTTTGGAAGATTTCATCAAGTAATCTTTCATCCTTTAATTCTCCTTTATAAAAAGGCGTATCAACTACAGCATCACGATGACCCGTTTGAAGGCTATCTAATATAACCACTTCTTCCCCATGGTCTTTCAAATACATAGCAGTATGACTACCTATATAACCCGCACCACCAGTGATCAATAAACGCATATGTTTTCCTCCTCTTTATCTCTATTTCTATGTTATTTTATGTATGTAGTTACTAAATACCAATTATAGCAAAAATTCATCCGTTAGTCTCTATATCTAAAGTAAAAGACAAAATAATTAACACGCTTACATATTAAATAACTCAACTTTCTCACTTGAAAAATCCGTACTAATCGTTGGCTATTATGAATTTGGAGTGTGTTCATTATAAAGCTAGACAATATTTTAAAAAGTTGTTTATTACTAAATAAACATAGACTCTGTCGTAAAGAGAATTTCCAGACCCGCTAGTTTTAGTCCGTGAATTAAAATTATGTAAAACGCTCTATTATTTGTTTTAAAAGGGTAACTAAAACACGAGTTGGAATCAATAAACATTGATATTGTTAACTTTTTAAAACAAAGATACGCTATCCAGCGAAGGTAGCAAATGGTTGAGACTCCAGTGGGACAGCACAAACCGAAGATCCTCTATAGAAGCGATCTTTGTTTCTATAGATAGCTGAGGTTGTGCCCACGGAAAGGAAGACCATTTGCTATCGTAGCGTGTCTAAAGTGATAAGAAACTTACGACAGAGTTTCTCTCTACTAAGTGCGTTGTATGAAAAGGTACAAAACTTGCTAAAAGAACCTAATTTTTATAGCGAAACCGTTAATTTGTAAGTTATAGTCGAATTTTTTCTATTCAACTGCTCAGATACCTAGCATTATCCGCTCGTTTGTTTTACAATGAATATATATGTAATCGTTATGAAGAAAAGGAGCGATCGTTCGTGTCCATCGAATATCAAAAAGAAGAGATAAAAATTTTTTCACTAAGTTCTAACCCTGGTTTAGCAGAAGAAATCGCAACGCTTTCTGGTCTTGAATTAGGTGATTGTTCTGTTAAAACCTTTAGTGATGGTGAAATACAGATCAATATTGAAGAAAGTGTACGAGGCTGTGATACATACGTTATTCAATCAACTTGTGACCCAGCTGACCAACACATTATGGAAATGTTAATTATGCTAGATGCATTAAAACGTGCTTCTGCAAAAACAGTTAATGTCGTAATTCCTTACTATGGATACGCTAGACAAGATCGTAAAACAAAAGCACGCGAACCAATTGTGGCCAAGTTAATTGCTGATTTAATTCAAAAAGCAGGTGCTTCTCGTGTAATATCACTTGATCTTCATGCAACACAAGCGCAAGGATTTTTTGACTTACCTGTTGACCAATTAGCGGGTATTCCTATACTAGCTACTTACTTCATGGATAAGCAATTTAATGACGTCGTTGTCGTTGCCCCTGACCATGGTAGTGTGAAAAGAGCACGTCAATTTGCTGACCGACTTCATGCCCCTATCGCTATTTTAGACAGACGCGGTCCACGTGATGTTGATTCATCTCAATTGAATGTCGTAGGAGATATTGAAGGAAAAACTGCTATACTCATTGATGACATTGTTGATACTGGAAGACGTATAACAATGGGAGCAAAAACATTAATGGAGAATGGCGCGAAAGAAGTTTACGCTACTTGTACACATCCTGTATTATCAGGAATTGCCAAACAAAATATTGATAATTCACCAATTAAAGAGTTAGTTGTAACAAATAGCATTCATATTCCAGATGAAAAGCTTAGTGAAAAAATAACACAATTAAGTGTTGCACCACTGTTTGCTGATGCAATTTCACGTGTACATAATCAGGAATCTGTAAGCTCACTATTTTTTGATTAATCAACGACAAAAAGGAGCAGCAACCCTATACAGGGTTGCTGCTCCTTTTTAATTGATAAAGGGTGTTATCAAAAGACCTTTAATACATAAAACCTACTAAACTTGGAATTAGAAATTTACCCCAAACCATTGTAATACTAGCCGCTAAGATCATTGCAAGTGTTGAAAATGTTGTTGCTTCTTCTCCGTATTCCATTGCTTTATTGGTACCAACCCCGTGGGCACTCATTCCAAGTGCTAATCCTTTTGCAATTGGTGACTTGATTGCAAGTCGTTTGATCACAGTCGGTCCCATCATTCCTCCTACGATACCTGTTATAATAACAAATACAGTCGTTAAGGTTGGTAGACCACCAATTTCCTTAGAAACTTCAATTGCAATCGGTGTTGTAATCGAACGAGGTAAAACACTTACTAAAAGGCTTTTATCTAAATGTAATAACGCAGACATCCCAAATGATGAAAACACTGCCATTAATGACCCTGCAGTTATACTTACCATAATCATTCCAATATGCTTTTTTAACAGAGTCAAATTTTTATATATTGGAATTGCAAATGCGATCGTTGCAGGCCCAAGCATATGTGTTAAAAATGTTGCACCGCCTATATAGTCATTTGCGGGAATTTTCAATAAAAAAATTATTCCAATGATCACAATGGGGGTTAACAACAAGGGATGAAATAGCGGAAATGGGATTTTTTTGTTTAATCCTTTTATAAGCCGGTATAAACCAAAGGTTAGAAGCGTAACAATAATAATATTCATCCGGCATCAGTCCTTTTTGGTTTCTCAAATCGATCAGCAATAAAAGCGGTTAAGGCCATCACAATAAATGTACTAAGACCAATAATCAAAACAATTTCTACACCTTGCCAGCTAGCAATTTCTTCATAATTAACAATTCCTACAGCAGATGGAATGAAAAACAATAATAATTCAGCCATCAACCAGTTGGCACCTTGTTCTACCCATTCAATTTTTATAATTTTAAAAAATAGCGCTAAGAATAATAATACTAAACCAATCATCGAGGCTGGTATAGGAATAGAAAGAAGTTGCTTCAAACCAATAGCTAACAGTAAGAAAACGTGTATGAATAAAATTTGTATTAAAATTTTTCCTATTCTCATCCTAAAGACCCCTAACTTTTTCAGATACTGATTACGTGTTACCTTCAGCATACTACTGCTAGGAGTATTCGTAAAATACATAATTATTATAATATGTATAACTTTTAGTTATATACGTTACTTTATAAATTGAATAAATGTCCGTCCGGCAAAGGAAAGATATTTATCTTTCTTCTGAATAACCGCTAAATTCCATGGAATTGTTGGTGTCAGATCTAATACACGAACGAGATCGCTCTTTACTCGTTCACAAATCGATTTAGGTAAAATCGTAATACCAAGATTAGCAACAACCATTTCAGACATAAGATCCCATTGTGAACTTTTAAATAAAATATTCGGCTCATAGCCTGCTTGTAAAAATTTCTCCCACATCAGATCATGTAAAGCAAAATCTTCGTGATAAAAAATAAATTCTTCTTCCCGTAGTTCACTCAAATCGACAATATCACGATTAGCAAGCTTATGATCTCGGTGCACAATTACTTTCATATCTTCTTTGACAATTGGATAACTATCAAATGCGTTTTCATCAACAGGCAAAACGGTGACTGCTAAATCTAACTCCCCGTCTTGAACACTTTTCACTACTTTGGCTCCCCCATATTCGGTTATCGAAATTTTAATATTTGGATACAACTTATGAAACTTCGCTAGTAAGTCTGGGAAAAACAAGCTACCTATAATTGGTGGTAAACCAAAATGAATTTCTCCGCGCTTCAATTCTGTTAGATCATTTAAGATAGTAGTCATGTCTTTTAAATCATTATTTATTTTTTTCGCGTATTCATAAACAACCATGCCCGCATCGGTTAGTTCACTTGTTTTATTTGTGCGAATTAGCAACGTCATACCTAATTCTTCTTCCATATTCTTAAGCATTTTACTTAATGCTGGTTGTGATATATGTAGTACTAATGCAGCTTTTGAAATACTCTTTTGTTTTGCTACTTCAAAAAAGTATTGTAATTGGCGTAACTCCATGAGATTAGCTCCTTTTTAAAAAAAATTTCGTAATCTATTTATATTATTATCATAATCAACCCACTTCTGTCGATATAATAGTTATATATCATACAAGTAGGAGCGATAAAAATAATGACTAAGGCAATCTTTTTATCCCAATTAAAAGCGATTCATAAACAAAATACGTGGTTCGTTTCGTTAAAAAGTGCATTAAATGGTTTAAATGAAAGAGATACAAAGGAAAGGCAATTTATAAATTCAATTGAGGGAATCGTTCAACATTTGATTTTTTACAATGAACTAGAGTTAAAGAAATTCAAAGGAGAAACGATTGAGCAACGGATCCATAATAATCATACAACCTTTCGCAATCATGAACACAAAAGTTGGGTGACAACAACAGTGACATTAGATGCGATTTTACAAGATTGGGAGGAAACTATTACTAACGCTGCTCAAGAGAAAATAACTGTTTGGGAAGAAACTTTGTCATACCTATTCTTACACAATGCCTACCACATTGGACAAATTGTTTATATCCGAAAACAAGCAGGAGATTGGAATGATAAAAGCGGTGTCGATTATAACTTCTAATGTACAGATTCCACAATTTTGGTCATTTCGTTCTGATTAGAAAAGCTTCGTTATCGTATATTCTCTATTTAAAAAAGCAAGCATGCACTCCTTTGAGTACATGCTTGCTTGCTTTCTCTATTTAATTAGCTTGTAATTCTTTTAATAATAAAGCAATACCTTCTTGACTTAGCATGACTTTGCCACCGAAAAATGATTGGTTGTCATCACTTACTTCACCTGTTACAGCACAAGCTTTTTCTGCTTTAAACTTACGCAACACGATCTTCTCATTATCTGTGAAAATTTCTAAAGGATCTTTAGGATCAATCCCAAGAGAAGTTCTTAATTCTTTCGGTAAAACAATTCGTCCAAGATGATCTGTTTTTCTTACAATACCTGTGCTATTCATTGTTTGTATTTCTCCCTGCTATTTATATTGTTTATTATTATAACACATTTCACTGAAAGTGTAATTTTTAATATACTAAAACTAGTCATTTATGACAAATCAAATGAGGAAACTAGTATAAAACTAGTTTCCTCAACTAACATTTTATTTACTTAAAGTTATATTCCGTTACAATCGGTTTTCTATTTTTAGTCAGATCATTAAAATATTCATATAAAGAAATACCTAAAAATGAACCCGAAACATTGTAAATATTTTTATATCCTAAATTATTTAATGCCGCTACTACATTATAGCTTCGCTGACCTGAACGGCAATGTATATATACAGGCTGATCTGTCGGAATCTCATCCAATCGATCTCTGAATTCACTTAATGGAATATTTTTTGCTTGAAGTAGATGTCCAGCTTCAAATTCGCCTTTTTCTCGCACATCAATAATATACGCATCACTTTCAACTAAATCTCTCATAGTTGAAACTTTCACTTGTTTAATATGACCATTTAGTATATTTAACCCTACCAATGCAGCAAAGTTAACCACGTCTTTCGCTGTACCATAAACCGGTGAATATACCAGTTCTAACTCTTTTAAATCCTCTAGGGTACCATCCATCATGATCATTGTTGCGATGACATCAATTCGTTTATCGACATTTCCTTTACCAATTGCTTGTGCACCAAGAATTTTCCCAGTTGGCACTTCAAATAATAATTTAAAATGCATGACATTACTTCCTGGCATAATACCAACTTTATCTGATGGAATCACATAAACAAAATCATAATCCATATTTGTTGCTTGGGCCATTTTTTCATTAATACCAGTTGACGCAGCATTAAAATCAAATACTTTAATTACAGAAGAACCAATTACACCAGTATTGCGATGTGGGATTCCATACATATGATCGGCAGCTGCACGTGCTTGACGTTGTGCCGGTCCAGCCAATGCTAAGCGTGTTTTTTGATGTGTGATTTTATGATGAACTTCAATAGCATCGCCTACCGCATAAATATCTTTGTCTGTAGTCACATAATTATGATTAACTTTTATACCACCAGTAACACCAATTTCAAGATCTGCCTCTTTTGCTAGCGTGGTTTCTGGACGAACACCTATAGCCATCACAACTACTTGTGCAGCAACTTTTTTACCTGATTGTAAGACAATTTCATTTTCTTCCACTTTTTCAATTCCATCATTTAAAACAAGGTTGATCCCTTTCTCTAACATTTCTTTGTGTAAGATTTGTGCCATATCATAATCAAAAGGTGCCATCACTTGCTCTTGTGCCTCTATTAGGGACACTTTTTTACCTGCGTGCACTAAGTTTTCTGCTACTTCTATACCAATAAATCCGCCACCTATAACAGCTAATTCTTCTATACCCCGCTGTTGCACATAACTGTTTAGCTTTTCAATATCCACAACATTTCGGACTGTAAAAACATGATTACTCTCTATACCATCTAGTGGTGGCACGATTGGATTTGCACCTGGTGAAAGGACCAACTTATCATATGCTTCCTCATACGTTTCACCTGTTTGAACGTCTTTTACTGTAATCGTTTTTTCAGTACGGTTGATTTTTACTACATCACTACTTGTTCTTGCTTCAATTTTATATTGTATATCAAACTTTTCTGGGTTCATTAATACCAAACGTTTACTATCTTTTATCTCACCACTTAAATGGTATGGTAAGGAACAGTTTGAAAATGAAACGTGTGGTCCTCTTTCGAACATCACAATCTCTGCTTCCTCATCTAAACGGCGAATACGGGCTGCTACAGAAGCACCACCTGCGACTCCACCTATTATTAATATACGTTTTCCCATCTCTTATTACCTCCTATATATTCAATAGCTATTAAATTTCATATTGTTTATATTTTTATTATACATATAGGGGTATGTGTATACAATAAAAAAGTGCACTATTCACATAATCTACACATTTTCGCTTTGGTAGTTCCATTTATTCGAACGACAATTTTGAGGAAGAACTGGCAACTTGAAAATGGATATTTGTGCTATAATAACCGTTACAATAACAAAAAAATATGTAGTTAAAGGGGAAGTTTTTTTATGTTATGGCTTATCACTCAAAATAAACAAAGCTTAGTAAATGTAAAAGAAGTCACTGTTAAGGGGAAAAATATCCAAGGTGTTATCGGCAGTGCGTCGATGGATGAATGGAGTAAAACATTAGGAAAATACAATTCAAATGAACGAGCAATGGAAATTCTCAAAGAAATATTCATGCGAATTGATGAAGGCAATGGTATTTCTGTGACATTCTCCATGCCCGAAAAATAAATAAACACTAACTATTTTTCCCGTTCAAACCTTTTTGTAAATGTATCATTTCTTCTGCAAGTTTTTGAATTCTATCAGACACATTCGGATCTATAATTTCATTTACCTCATTAAAAGAGTCATCATTACTAAAAACGCTTGTTGTTGGGACTATTCCTTTAAAATAAGAAAGAATTGGTTTCAACTGGTATTCGGAAACTAAAAAATGATTAGCCGACCCAGCAGTAGTCACCATTCCTGTTACTTTGCCCTTAAATGCATCGATAGGCAGATGATCGAGTAAGTTTTTTAATGCTCCAGAAATAGATGCTTGGTATATTGGTGAGCCAATTACTAGAAAGTCTGCCGATAAAATCTTGTTTACAACTTTAAATGTATCCTCATTATAATATGCCAATGGTGATCCTTGAACAAACTCCACATCATAATCTCTTAAATCTATTAATTCTGTTTCTATATTTTCATCATATGTTTTAGCAGCTGTTAAGACTTCATGTATTAGTACATTTGTCTTCCAACCAACTAACGATCCAGATATCCCTATAAGTTTCACTGGTATCCCTCGCTTTCTCTGTATGTATTTCATTATTTATAAAAGATTTCGCAATTAGTATAACACATATAATTTTCAGTTTTTAGTTAAAAAAAGTTTCACCTCATCTAAGGCAAAACTTTTTTAAAATTGAAACTTTATTTTTAGATTTTATTCAAATGAAAAAGTTAATCCCCACTGCTCCCGAACTCTATCCATTAGTTTCATTATCTCAAGTGATTGATTAAGTGAGATCGCATCACTTTCCAATCGACCATTTTCTAGTAAACGACCGACTTCTTCGGCTTCAAATTTATAACCCACTGACTCACGGTCATCAACAAATGACTCAACCTCTTCGTTATCTAAATGTAAATGTGCTTCTTTCGCATTCAAAAATGAAGGGATTCGGATAAAACCTTTTGGTCCATGAATAGTAGCTTCATTTGTTAAACTTAAGCGAATTGCTCCATTTAGACTTGCTGTTTTTCCATTCTGATATTTTAGTAACAAAGAAAACCTTTCATCGACACCCGTTTCACCGATTTCAACCGTACTCATAATTTTTTCTGGATTAGCACCAAAAATCATCGATGCAAATGAAATAGGATAGATTCCAGCGTCAAGTAATGCTCCGCCTCCAAGTTTAGGATTTAATAAACGCCATTCTGGTTCCCACGGTGCACGAAAGCCGAAGTCCGCTTTGACTAATTGAACCTCACCGATTTTACCTTCTTCCAGCCATTCTCTTACTTTTTTAATTGCTGGTAGGAATCGAGTCCACATCGCTTCCATTAGAAACAGTTGCTTCTCACGCGCAAATTCAATTAACTCTGCTAATTCTGCTGTGTTTACAGTAAACGGTTTTTCACATAACACTGCTTTTCCTGCACGTAAACATGTAAGAACATTTTCTTTATGGTAGGGATGTGGTGTTGCTACATAAATAACATCAACATTCGGATCTTCAACTAATTCTTGATAAGAACCATAAGCAATTGATGCCCCATGTTCATCAGCGAACTGTTTCGCATGTTCTAAATTTCTCGATCCAACTGCATAGCATTCCCCGTTATCTGCATAAGCTAAATCTTTTGCAAACGTCCCTGCAATACCACCCGTTGCTAATATACCCCACTTTAATTTCTTCGCCATATACATTTCTCCCCTCAATATGATGTCGCTTACAATAACCTCATCTAATACTTTACCACACAAACACAAAAACGTTTTAAGAAATATAGTTGTTATTAGAAAACTACTATAAACTGCGCGACTTAATTTACCTGCGTCGGATTTATTATCAACTACGACGTAATGAGCTTGTTTGCAGGCAATTACAAGTTATAATGAGCAACTTGATAAATGGGCTGATAGCTAATTAGCAACTGAGGTGGTCGAGATTCCCTTACATGTTAGTTGACTGTAAAATAGATAAGTCATTTCTGCGTTTGTTATTACTACAAACCAGCGGAGTAAGCAAATGGTCGACTCTCCAGTGAGAACAGCGCGGGCTGAAGATCCACTCGGAAGTGTTCTTTACTTTCGAGTTAGCTGAAGCCGTGCCCACGAAAAGGGAGACCATTGGCTTACGTATCGTATCTAAAGTATTGTTAATAACAATGTTACGTCGCAGTTTCTATCTATTGTGACTTAAAAAAAGTAACAATATTCACAAAAAGAGCTTTTAAAAAAACAGATGAAGTTCTCTGTTATGAGAAGCTTCATCTGTTTACTAATTTAATTCCAATTTATATTAACCGGTAATAACTTTTCAATTGCTTGAAGATTTGCTTGTTTTTGCGCTTCTGTCATTAATATTCGAATCGTTCCCTCATCATCACTCGTTCTAATTAAACGACCAATTCCTTGTCTGATTCGAAGCATCATATAAGGATAATCCACCTCATTTAATGGATCTGAGGCATGATTTCGTTTGGCCTGGAAAACTGGATCCTGTGGTGGAAACGGTAACGAAGCGATAATGACTTGGTTTAATGCTTCACCAGGTACATCTAAACCTTCCCAAAGGTTATAAGAACATAAAACGGAAGCAATATCTGTTTGAAAATACTTCACCGCTTCACTTATTTCACGATCACCTTCATAGATAATTGGAAAATTAAATGTTTGTTGTTCTGCCCATTCGCGGAATTGATTCATTTCATAAAGAGATGAAAAAAGCACCAACGATTGCCCGTTGTTTTCAATTAAACCTTCACCTAGCTTTGCCCACTTTTCTTCCAAATTTATGTCTGAAACAACATGACCCTTAATCCACATTTTTGTTTCATAATCAAATGGTGAATCAACTGTAAAGGACTCATAAGATTTAATTCCTAAGCTTTTACCTATATAAGAGAAATCACCTGCTTGTGCTAATGTCGCTGATGAAAATACAAATGGTATCTTCTGCGAGAACACATCTTCTCCTAAAATATCTTCAACTAAACGTGGCATTATAACAAAAGAGGTATCTGAATCACTTTCCTCTAACCAAAAAATACCCTGATCATCTTTTAATAAAATAGCTAGGCCATAGGAGTAAAATTCCAAATACTCTTCAATGATCTTGACATGATACGGATCAATAGTAAATAATTCAGAATCGAACACCAACTGTTCCAGTAATTGTGCTACTTTATCATCTAAGGTTTTGATTAGTTTTAACATCTCAGTTGTTAAGGGAACTTCTTTACGATTTGAACCATTGACCATTTTCGCTGAGGCACTTAGCGATTGGAACCATTCGTCATTTAATGTGATAATATCCTCTACTAAATAAAGGGATTCTTCCCGAACATCTTGACTCATATAGCCCGTCAATATTGACTGTAGCGTCTCTGCATGAAAACGATACGTTAAACCCTTTTGAGCTGCGAATTCTAATAAATGCCCTTCGTCAAAGACAACACAACTTGAATCAGGAAGTAATGGCATCTGCTCTTCTCGCTTACGAGATTCTTTCGTCCAAATATGTTCCATATAAAAATCATGGGAACATATAATTAAGTCTGTTGCGTGTCGATAGTAATCCCGATTTAGTGTTTGTCCACTGCGATGACGCCATTCACATGTAGAACATTGCTGAATTGGATCCCATGCAATTTCTTTCCACTTTTCGTTAGAGACCCAAGGATACTCTTTACGATCTCCATATCTTTCAAATGATTGCATCGAAGAGCCTTGCTCAAATACAAAGTCGGGTATTTGCTCATGCACACGTAAAATATCTTCATCATCCGTTTCATTCGCTAATGGATCTAACTTTTTCATACAGACATATTGTTCACGTGCTTTAGCTAAACGAACATCGACAGTTAAACCTAAAGCCTTCTCAAGTTTTTCAATATCTCCATTTTTTTTGACCAACTGTTCTATCAGGGTTTCATCTGCACAAGAGATAATTGCTGGTTTTCTCATATATCGTGCGTAACAAATTGCATACAATAAATAAACAAATGTTTTACCCGTCCCGACACCTGCTTCAGCAAAAACCGTACTTTTATTTTTAAATGTATTTTCAATTTGATAAGCCATATAAATTTGTTCGTCACGAAGTTCGTATCCTTGCTCAGGTAATATATCATAAAATACATCACCTATATAATCGCCTAATCGATCAAAGAAATTTTCTTCTTTAGATATAGTAAATGGAAGTGATTGTTGTTTCAATTATATTTCTCCTTTATACATATTACATACTTTAGTTTATACAGTATTCTTAATAATAACAGATATTGTGCAGACTTGCGCTTCTTTTCAACTAATAATAGCTAGAAAATCAAAAAAAGCTACCACAGATGGTCAAAATACAACCTGGGTAGCATTTTTATTACTTATTTGCTTCGTGTACTTTTAATTGTTTTCCTTTTACAGTAGTATGTCTCATTTCTTTTAAAACAAGGTGTCCTTTTCCATTCAGAATTTCAACATAAGATAAAGTTTGTTCAATCGTTATTATACCTATGTCATCAGCCGTAACCCCGTCAATCTTAGCTATCGTTCCAACAAAGTCTACTGCACGTATTTTCTTTTTCTTTCCACCATTAAAATAAAGCTTCATAATATTTTTATTTAGTTTTTCACTTTTATCTGTTTTCAACTTCGGTTTTGTCTCTATTTTTCGCTTAAAGGCAGTTCTGAACGTGTCAACATCTGCTGTTAAAGGTGTTTCAACTCTCGCAATAGAAGTATGAGTATAAGCTTCAATCTCGTTTAAAAACTTCTCTTCATACCGTGTCATAAATGTGACTGCCTTACCTGTTTTACCTGCTCGTCCTGTTCTCCCAATCCGGTGAACGTAACTCTCTTTTTCTAAAGGCATATCATAGTTCACAACAAGAGAGACATTCTCAACGTCAATTCCTCTAGCAGCTACATCTGTTGCCACCAAATAGCGAAACTCACCTCGTTTAAATGCCTTCATTACAGCAAAACGATCATCTTGATCAAGACCACCATGAAGTCTATCACATGGATATTCTAGATTTTGAAGTTGTTCTGATACAAATTCAACTTGCTCCTGTGTTCGACAAAATATAAGACAACTGTCAGGATTTTCAACAATCGTGATATCTTGTAAGAGGTCAAGTTTGTCTTCATTCGTTACTTCTATCACGTGTTGTGTAATGCGATCAGCTACATTATCTTTTACTTTAATCTCAATTTGTGTTGGTTCGTTCATGTATGCATAACATAGCTTTTCTATATCTTCTGGTAATGTGGCAGAAAAAACACTCGTAACACGCTCTTTGGGAAGTGTTTCAATAATAGCTTCTACTTGCTCAATAAAACCCATATTAAGCATTTCATCAGCTTCATCAATAATTAAATATTTAATTTGATCAACTATCATTGTACCTTTTTCAATATGATCCAAAACACGTCCAGGCGTTCCTACTACCACATGTGACTTTTGTTTTAATTCTGTTTTTTGTTTATCAAAAGGCTGCTTTCCGTATACGGCAGTCGCTTTAATTCGTTTAAACCGTCCGATATTCGTGATATCCTCTTTCACTTGTTGGGCAAGTTCACGTGTTGGTGTCAAAACCAGTGCTTGTGGCTTATTCTCTAGCCAGTCAACTTTCTCACAAAGAGGTATTGCAAAGGATGCTGTCTTTCCACTACCAGTTTGAGATTTAACAACAAGATCTTGATTTTCTAAAGCAGGTGTAATCACTTTTTGTTGTACTTCTGTTGGTTCGTCATAATGTAAATCCGTAAGCGCACGAAGAATTTCTTCGCTTAAATTATAATCATTAAAAGATATAGTCATCGAGTTACTCCAATCATTTTTTGCTTTCTACTTTCACTCTATTGTGAATGCATTCCATTTACAAGCTTTATATCTACTATATACAAAACAATCATCAGAATCTACTCTCATGGTCCATTGTATATATTTTACGCAAAATCAAAAACACTCCCTGTAAACTGAATACTATATTTATATTACACACTAGAAAATTCACTTCTTCTATTATATGTCACCTATAAACATCACTTTTAATGAGTTGATTTATTGATTTAAATCTCTGATAATATCGTCTCTTAGTCTATATGAATGAAATTTGGCGAGATATTCTGAAGAATGAAACTCAAACTAAGCTAAAGAAATCTTTTAGGTTACCAGTAATTATTCCAATTGTTTTATACAATGGTAAGAATAATTGGACCGCATCAACAGAATTTAAAGAAAAATTAGATGCAGAGGAATTTAATCATTTCAAAAATTGGTTAGAAGAAATCTTTATCAACAGATTACCCATTACCTATCATGATCAAATTTACACGATTATTTCAAAAGCAAACCATCAGGAGGTGGATAAAATGATTTCAAACTTTGAGCAAGGGTTAAAACGCTTTATTGAAGAATCTCAACAGAAAGCGATAGAAACGGGATTAAAAAAGGGACTAGAACAAGGGCTAGGACAGGGACAAAAACAAAAAGCAGTAGAAATTGCAAAAGCACTAATAAACAAAGGGATGAACAGGCAAGATATCGCCGATGTAGCTGGTTTGTCTATCAAAGAGGTTGAAAAACTAGGAAGAGAATAAGGTTATTTTCTATTACAAAATCAAACTTTATTCTCTATTGCAAAAAATACCACATTACCTGGATATATCCCTGCACTAAAAAGTAAAATACCAAGGCGTAACTCCAATTAAACATAATTCCATTTTTAATAATACTTAATTTATTTGTTGCACTTAAAATAATAACGGGTAAAACAACTGGTGACAATATAACCGAAATGACACTTCCAGAAGTCATGGCTAAGACAACTAATTCAGGAGGATAAATCAAGTCCACATTTTCTAATATCCCAGCAACTAAAACAATAACTGTTAATGGACCGAGGCCTAAAAAGCCTAATATGATTGCCATAAATGGTACGATCGTTAAAAAATTAACAAATGGAATTGTATCTTCAACATAGAATAAGCCATCAATTAAGTAATTACCAACTCCAGAGTTATTTACGGCATAAATTAACATTCCAGCAGCTAAAAGCAAACTGAATTGTTGCGATTTCTGACCGACATCTTTTCTAATATATGTCTTCATTTCTGTAAAAAAGTGGTGTGTGCGCTTTTTTACAATAAAATAGCCAAGCGTCCATACAACAATAATTGGTGGAATAATAGCAAGTAATCCCCATCCTAATACTATATGGATAATAAAAATCGTACTAAACAAGGAAAGAAATAAAAACGCAAACTCCATTACTAAACGCTTTGCATATTTTGCATCCAATGCATGTTCCAAACGGCCTGCCATTTCTTCTTGAATTCCGACTGTATAATCCACCTGATAGCTCTTCTCTTTAAATGAAAGGAAAAAAACAGATAAAAATATTCCTGCCAGAGAGATAATAAATCCTTGGATAATCGTCCATCCTAGCGATGCTTCTAAATGATCCACTGCAAATGCAAAGCTTGGTATACTAATCACCCAAAGCGTTGTTAATGCAAATGATCGTAGCAAAGCCGTACCCTTAAAATATTCCCATGCCTCACTCGTCTTATCGCGTAAGAAATCATTGATAAATTGATACATCATAGGAATCGCACCAAACAATAAAAAATAAGAAATAACTTGATTAACAAGCATCATACCAAAATAAAATTTTTTGCTTGAGTTAAGCGAACGCTGCGCAACTTGCATAATCGCATCAATATAATGTTCCTCACGCAATATCCAACTTATAATTGGTACAATTAACAGTAGCGTAATTAAATTGGACATCTCACCAACACCATCAAGGAGAAGGCCAGTAAATGAACCATTTGTGAAGAATTGAATTCCAGATGCAATTATAAACAGAAAAATCGGTACTGCTAATGCTCGAAATGGTAACAGTACGAGTGAAAAAATTAAAACAGTCGTCCCTGCAATACCTAAGATAATAGCACCTGTTTCCGTTGGATTAAGATAGGTAGTGTAGTGCATCACTGCATAAATTATAATAGCTATTGTAAAAACGATTGAAGCAAATTGGCGCATCTCAAAAACTCCCTGTTTCTTATCTGTGATTATTAAATAGATATTCGATTCTAGTTCCATCATACTCTTAAACAATATATTTTTAAAATATATAAAAATTATATCGCTACTATTATGCAACTTCAGACAGTTTAATGGAATTTGTCTTGTTTTATTCTTTCAAGAAAAATATAATAAACGTAATGCAATTTTTTGTTTGCATATACACAATAAAATTTCAGGGGGTGGATATATTGAAAAATGCTGGTTTAGCAGCGGTTTTATCCTTTTTTGTAGCTGGATTAGGTCAAATCTATAATGGACAAATTGGAAAAGGTATCGGTTTTATTGTTGCATACTTTATTTCTGGTTTACTTATGTTCGTTATTATAGGATTTATAACAACTCCTATACTATGGATATGGGGAATGGTAGATGCCTATAACGTTGCAACACGTATAAATGAACAACAAAGTAGATAACAAAATTTATATTGAGCACTTATAATTATTTAAAGTAACACAACAAAAAGATGAGTAGATCCTTGGATCTACTCATCTTTTTGTTACACCACTTGAAACGATACCCATGTATCCAAAGACTTAGTTGGTTCGATCATAATTAGTTCCTTTTTACGATTGAGTTCTCCAGTCTTTGCTGTCCATGGCTCAATACAAATAAAGTCTTTATCTTTTTCCGTCCAAAGAACCGTGTATTGAAACTCAGTTGCAGTTTCCATATGTAACGCTGTTTCTTCTAGTTGCGCATCTAATTGTTGATGTTTATTCTCTAAGACAATAGCTTCTTTTAAACCTTCCATATCAATTTTATCAGTGAATTCTTTTGTTATACCATCGTTATAATCATAATAAGTCGTGGCATCTGTTTTTAATGATAGCTTCTTCGACTTCGTTTTAAAATAAGGATGCAATCCAGGATAAATCGGCATATCTTTTTTACCTAAGTTACGGTATGACTGGTGAATAAATAATTGATTTTGCTTTAATGTATATGTGAAAATCACTTCAAAATCAAAAGGGAAAACATCCTTTGTTCCGATACTACTTTCAAATAAAATAGAAATTGAGGCCTGTTCTTCATCAAAAGTTGTATCAATCACTTCCCATGGATGAATTCGAGCAAGACCATGGTTAGGCATTTGATATGATTCGCCTTGCCATTCGTACTTTCCAGACTCAAGTTGACCTGAAATCGGAAATAGGATTGGAATACCACCTCTTATGTTTTGCTTTCTATCATATAATGTCTCTTTATTTAGATATAAATTTTCTTTACCTTCAACACCATAACCTATAATAATACCGCCACGCTCTGGACAAACCGTTAACCAAGATGTATCATCTACATTGCTTAATCGGTACATTGTAAATGATTGTTCTTCATATGTTTCGATTTTATACATATTAGATAGCCCCTTAACCATTCAGAATGATTGCTATATTTCTCTATAAATTCAACAACTCTATTATTATACTAAAAAATGATAAAGAAACCTATGATTTATTTAACACTATTTCAATTTTTTTATTAGAAAAAAATACCAGTCACGATGAAGTGACTGGTATTTTTGTTTTCTTATACTATTCATCATGCCTTTGTCGATAACTTACTTTTCTTTTTCAATCATCACATGTACTTGTTCAATTCTTTTTTCTGACACTTTTTCGACTGTAAATACTGCTTTCTTATACGTAACAATTGCTTTTTGTTCTGGATCTGGAATGTATCCAATTTCTCCAACTAAAAATCCATTTAATGTTTCATAATCATCAACTGGCAATTCGAGACTTAATTGGTATTCAATATCATAGAGATGCGTATTTCCTTCTATTATATACTCATGTGAGGATATCTTTTTAATTTCTGTATTTTCATGATCTGATTCGCCATTTTCACTAGAAATATTACCAACAATTTCTTCTATTATATCTTCAATTGTAATCAATCCATCCGTACCACCATACTCATCAACAATAATTGCAGCATGAACATTATTTAGTTGCATGTCTCTAAATATCGCATCAATTCGCTGTGTCTCCATAACAAAATAGGGTTTACGTAGAATGTCTTGTAAATGAAACGCTCCGTTATCTCTGTCTATAAATTGAATCAAATCCTTCGTATGCAGGATTCCCATTACATCATCCATATTCTCTTGATAAACAGGAAAACGCGTATACCTATGTTCATTAACAATTTGAACAATTTCCTTTAATGGTGTGTCAATGGCTATAGCAACTATCTCCGTTCGATGTGTCATAATATCCGAAACTTCTTTATCATTAAATTCAAAAATATTGTTAATCATTAACTTCTCATCAGAGTGAATCGTACCTCTTTCTCCACCAATATCCACCATCATCCGTATCTCTTCTTCTGTCGCTTCTTCACTCACTGCATTTGGATCAACTCCAAATAGTCGTACAATGGTATTGGTAGAAAAGTTTAAAAATTTCACAACTGGTATACTAATTTTAAATAAAACAGTCAATGGTTTTACAGCCATATAAGAGACTGCTTCCGTTTTTTGTAGTGCCAGTTGTTTTGGAACAAGTTCTCCAATAACTAAAGTAAAATACGATAGTAAAATTGTAATGACAACGACAGAAATTGTATTTAATAATCCTAGTGAAATTGGAACACCTAATTCATATAACGTTTCTGCAAGTGGGGTCGCAAATGTATCTGCAGCAAATGCACTAGCTAAAAATCCAGCTAATGTAATCCCTATTTGAATTGTAGCTAGAAATCGACCTGGTTCAGCCAACAATTTATCGAGTAAAATTGCCTTTTTGTCCCCACGCTCAGCCAATCTTCTAATTTTATTATCATTTAATGACACTAATGCAATTTCCGAAGCTGCAAAAAAGGCATTGACAACGATTAATAGGGCTAAAATCAAAATTGCAATTATCAACAACAACAACTCCCGTTTATGGATATCTATCTTATCTATTCCCTTTATCGAACTAATTACTACACCTAAACAACAATTAATTCAAAAAAAAGAGAGGTACTATTACCACTCTTTTCGTTTAAAACTATTATACATGATCTTTGGTCTATCCCCAAATTTCATTTGCTGTATCTACAATGAATTTCAACTTGTTCCATTGATCTTCTTCAGTCAAGTTATTACCATGATGTGTCGATGCAAAACCACATTGTGGACTTAGACACAGTTGTTCTAATGGTACATATTTCGTTGCTTCTATAACACGAGCATTTATAGCTTCTTTATCCTCTAACTCTCCTGTCTTAGATGTCACGACACCTAAAACAACATTTGCTCCACCATTTGGAATATATTCTAATGGACCAAAGTCACCAGAGCGCTCATCATCATACTCTAGGAAAAAGCCATCTACCTTTTCTTTAGCAAATAAAGTTGGCGCGATTAGTGCATAACTGCCACCGAATGCATAGGTAGATTTATAATTACCACGACATAAGTGTGTCGTTACAACTAAGTCTTCAGGCTTATCTGCTAATACACCATTGATAACGCGTAAAGCTAAATCAATTAGATATTCACGTGTATAAGGACTATTCTCATATGAAATGTCTGGAGAAGAAAGGGCCGCAATGTAAACATCATCCAATTGTAAGTAGCGTACTCCTGCATCGTAAAAGGCTTTTATTGCATCTCTATATGTTTGAATTACATCCGTTGCAAAATCTTCAATATCTGGATATATGTGCTCGTCTCTCATATTCGGATGAAATAATTGATTTGGACTTGGAATAGTCTGTTTCGCAACAGCGCGTCCGCCTACTATTGCATTGAATTCTTTAAAGTCTTTAATGAACGGATGATCCGGATCAAACGATATTCCCCCACTATTCCGTACATTATATCTCTCTGTTTCAACCCCTTCAAAAACATATCCTTTTTCAGGTACGTAACCTTCAAGACCATTTAAATGCTCTAAAAAATCTAAATGCCACCATGTACGTCTGAATTCTCCATCAGTTACAAGCTCTAAGCCAACTTCGATTTGCTTGTTGACAATACGTTCAATTTCTTTCGTTTCTAATTCACGTAATTCAACTGCTGAAATATTTTCTTCTTTATAGTCTTTTCTTGCTTGAAGCAAATTGTCAGGACGTAATAAACTTCCTACGTGATCTGCTCGAAATGGCGCTTTTGTTATTGTCTTTGTCATTAAATTTCCCTACTTTCATTTTTATCATTCTTATCGCAATTGATTCAAACTGTATGTTAAATCATTAATTAAATCTTCACTGTCTTCAATACCAACTGAAAAACGTAATAAGCGGTTATCAATTCCTCGTCTTACGCGTTCTTCTTCTGGAATATCTGCATGTGTTTGTGTCGTTGGGTATGTAATAAAGCTCTCTACACCCCCAAGACTTTCTGCAAAGGTAATAAGTTGTAAATTCTCTAAAAACGGCCCTACCCATGCGCTTTCTCGCAATCGAAACGAGAGCATTCCACCTTTACCGCAGTACAACACATCTTCTATTCGTTCATCTGTTTGTAAAAAGTCTGCTATTCGTTTCCCGTTCTCTTGGTGTTGTTTCATACGTAATCCTAAAGTTTTTAACCCTCTAATTAACAACCAAGCATCAAAAGAGGATAATACCGCACCTGCTGCATTATGAAGTGTAGCAATCTTCTCACATAAAGCTTCACCTTTTGCCACAACAAGACCAGCTAATACATCATTGTGACCACCAATATACTTCGTGGCACTATGGATGACAATATCTGCCCCAAGCTTTATCGGTTGCTGCAATACTGGTGTTAAAAATGTATTATCCACAATAAGTAATAGATTAAAATCTTTAGCTAAAGCCGCATAGCTTGCAATATCAATCTCTTGCATCAATGGATTTGTTGGTGTTTCAATAAATATTGCCTTCGTATGGGGCGTAATACAATTCTTCACTTCTTCAAGATCTGAAAAGGTTGCATATGTTGTTTTAATTTCGTAAGCATCTTGATACTGTTTAAGTATACGGTATGTACCACCATATACATCTTCAGGAACAATCAATTCTGCCCCTGTTTTGAATAATGATAAGACGAGTTGAATAGCTGCCATTCCGGAACTACAAGCAAATCCTTGATCCCCTACTTCTAAATCAGCGATTCCATCTTCTAGTATCGAACGTGTTGGGTTTTTTGTTCTTGTATAATCATAACCAGTTGATCTTCCTAGTGCTTCATGTTGATAAGCTGTTGATAAATAAATCGGTGGGCTTACAGCACCTGTTAAAGGATCACTTTTATTACCAAGTTGTGCTAACTTTGTCTGTAGTTTTTTATCAGTCATGACCACGCCTCCTTTACTAATTGAAAAAAAGGCCTTCTAAGAAGAAGGCCTTTTAAGATTTTAAAAGTCAGTCTTCTCATCTTCAAGACTATAATTCTAGTCTATCTGGAATTAGCACCGGGCCATGCGATATGGCTGGTTGCTGAGACTTCAAAGGGCCAATCCCTCCGTCTCTCTTGATAAGAAATAGTTTATAAAATTTTCCGAAAAATTTAACTTGTTGTAATTCTAATGCATACTAAGAAATAATGCAACACCTTTTTCCAACTATTCAAAAATAGTCCATTAACTGTGAGAATTCAGATCGTTTCAGCCTTAAACCTACTTTCTTAGCAATCGTCCACATTAATATAGCTTATTTTTTATTTTGATAGATCGCGTTTTTTAAGAATTCTAACGGTAAATGGAAACGTTCATCCCTTAACATAATTTCTTCAACATCTTCATCATAACCTACATTTTCTTTAATCTTTTTCATTTCAATATGCAAGTTTTCCATTTTTTTATCTAATTGTGCTGCTGAGGTTGCAGCTTCTTTTAATTCCTCTTTTATATGTTCGGGTATTTCCTTGTTGTATTTATAATAAATTTTATGCTCAAGGCTAGCCCAGAAGTCCATTGCAATTGTTCTAATTTGAATTTCAACGTAGACATGATCTTCGCGGTCTGACATAAAGATCGGAATTTTAATTATCATATGTAAACTTTGATAGCCATTTGGTTTAGGTTTTTTTATGTAATCCTTTACTTCCACAACTTCTATATCTTTTTGTTTTTGCAACATTTCACTAATTACATATATATCTGAGCTAAAGGAGCAAGTAATTCGAATGCCAGCAATATCTCTAATGTTTTTTTGAATATCTTCTAAAGATAATTCATAGCCTTTTTTTTGAATCTTTTTCATAATACTATCTGGTGACTTCACGCGCGACGAAACATGTTCAATCGGACTATAATCATGCATATATTGAAATTCCTGTTTTAATATATCGATTTTGGTATTGACTTCATCTAAAGCAAACTTATAAGACATCATAAAACGCATTAGCTCGACTTTTAATTCTTTTATTAGTTTGTTATCAATTGGTAGATTAATCTCCATCTGTCTTGTCTCCTTTTAATGTTGTAACTAGATTATTCAAATTAACTTCTTATATTGTTACGATTGAAGCCTAACAAAAGATTCACTAATTCTCTCTCAAGCATACTCTTTGCTTTTAGTAGAAGGATTTACTATACTATTCCATACTAAAGAAATACCAATTAAAGGAGCGTTTACATATGAAAGCAGTAGTAATAAATGAATATGGTGATAAGAGTGTTTTACAGGAAGAAGAAATCAGTAAGCCTGTAATCAAAGAGAATCAAGTACTAGTAGAAGTTCACGCAACTTCGATAAATCCAATTGATTGGAAATTGCGTGCAGGCTACCTAAAAGAAATGCTCGACTTTTCTTTTCCAATTATACTAGGCTGGGATGTTGCTGGAACAATTGTTGAGGTTGGAGAAAAGGTAACTGATTATAAAATTGGTGACGAGGTGTTTGCACGTCCAGATACAACTAATGAAGGAACTTACGCAGAGTTCACAACAGTAGATGAAAATCTATTAGCAAAAAAACCAAAAAGTCTTACATTTGAAGAAGCCGCTTCTATTCCATTAGCTGGCCTAACAGCATGGCAATGTCTTGTTGATTTCACAAAAGTGAAAAAAGACGATAAAGTATTAATACATGCAGGAGCTGGTGGTGTAGGTAGCCTTGCAATTCAAATTGCTAAGCATTTAGGTGCTTACGTTGCAACAACAGCTAGTGAGAAAAATGAGGCTTACGTAAAAGAACTTGGAGCAGATCAAATTATCAACTATAAAACAGATGATTTTGCAGCCGAACTTAGCGACTTTGATGTCGTGCTTGATACGATGGGTGGAGAAATTCTAGATAAAAGCTTTACTGTTCTTAAGCCTAACGGAAGACTTGTTACGATTGCAGGTCAACCAGATCAAGCATTAGCTGAAAAATATCAAGTTGAAGCTTCTGGCTATTGGCTAAATCCAGATGGTAAACAGCTTAGTGAGTTAGGGGAATTATTGGACAAAGGTATTGTCAAGTCACAAGTTGGACACGTATTTGGATTCTCAGCAGAACAAATAAAAGAAGCACATGAGCTAAGTGAAACACATCATGCTAAAGGTAAAATTGTTATAAAAGTAAAATAATTACTTGGAGCCTCCTACATTTTTCTGTATGGAGGCTCCACTACTTTTTTTGTTAAATTGCCTTTTCTGCTGCTAATAATAAACTTCCAGTTATACCTGCGTCATCTACTAATCCAGGAGAAACAATATAAGTCTCTAAATCTGGTGTTACTACATAATCATTCATTATTTCCTTGAATGCTTTTCGAATTAGTGGGAAAAGTTGTTCTTGCTTCATCACACCACCACCTAGAATTAAGACTTCTGGTCTTAGAATCATTGTGTAATTCACTAAAGCTTGCGCTATATAATATGCTTCTATTTCCCAGAAATCATCTGTTTTGTCTAGATCTTGTGCCTTTTTCTGTAATCGTTTCTCAATTGCTGGACCTGCTGCAAGTCCTTCTAAACAATTACCATGATAAGGACAGACACCTTCAAAAGGATCATTTGGATGGTTTGGAACAGATATATGTCCCATTTCTGGATGGCCAAACCCGTCAATAATTTCTCCATTTAGGATAGCACCCCCGCCAATCCCTGTACCAATAGTTAAATATATACAAGAATTCGATAGCTGTGCTTCACCCTTACGATATTCTCCATATGCTGCTGCGTTTACATCTGTTGTCCAAGCAACCGGTACATCATAGCGCCCTTTTATCGCTCCAACAAAATTATAGTTATTCCAACCTTTTTTCGGTGTAGACGTGACATAACCATATGTATCAGAATCTACATTCACATCAATTGGCCCAAAGGATCCAATTCCAATTGCCTTTAACTGATACTGATCAAAAAATGCAAACACCTGCTTTAATGTTTCATCTGGCGTACTCGTTGGAATACTTACTCTTTCAATAATTTTAAAAGATTGATCACTAACTGCACAGACGAACTTCGTACCACCAGCTTCAATTCCACCATAATACATACGTCTTCCTCCTTTTATTACACACATTACTCATTATACTTTATCATCTAATCTAGAAAGAATCACTTATTTTTTGGACTCCAATCTTTTAATTAGGTAGCGTTATAATAAGTAGATATTAAAAAATCGCCTACCCCCCTTTATTGAAAGGGATGAGACGATCTTCATTTAAAGCGTTTGACTCCAATCCTGAACACTGCTTCCTTCTAGATATCTCTCCACATCTAGTGCGGCCATGCATCCAGTTCCTGCTGCAGTAATCGCTTGGCGGTATTTTTTATCTTGCACATCACCACATGCATAAACCCCAGGGATATTTGTTTCTGTTGTTCCAGGCACAACTTGAATATAGCCGGTTTCGTCTGTTTTTATCTGACCAGCTAAAAAGTCTGTATTTGGGTTATGACCAATTGCAATAAATATTCCATCAGTTTTTATCGTCTCTTCTTTTCCCGTTTCACTATCTTTTACAACTAAACCCGTAACTTTATTTGCTTCACCGACAACCTCTAATGGTGTTTTGTTTAAACTCCACGTAATTTTTTCATTTTCCTTGGCACGTTCTTGCATAATTTTAGAAGCACGTAGCTCATCTCTACGATGAACAATTTCAACTTCACTAGCAAATTTACTTAAAAAGCCGGCTTCCTCCATCGCTGAATCACCACCGCCTACAATTATTACCTTTTTATCTCGAAAGAAAAAACCATCACACGTCGCACAAGTACTAACTCCATGACCTATATTTTCTTTTTCACCAGGAATTTGTAACATTTTTGCTGTTGCACCTGTTGAAATAATCAAGGCCTCTGTCTCCAAATCATTCGTTCCATTCATTTTCAGTTTGTATGGCTTCTCTGAGAAGTCCACACCTGTTACCCAACCACTTCGGAATACAGCACCAAATTTTGCTGCTTGTTTCTTCATGTTCTCAATTAATTCAGGTCCCATTACACCGTCGATAAAACCAGGAAAGTTCTCTACTTCAGTCGTTAAACTTAACTGTCCACCTGGTTCTGTTCCTTCTATAACTACTGGATTCATATTCGCTCGTGCTAAGTAAATAGCCGCGGTTAAGCCTGCTGGACCTGTTCCTAGTATTACTACTTTTTCCACCTTTGTTCACCTCTTTTGTTCCATTTGAGTTACGTCTCTTTATGATATTGCAGTCTAGCATCTACTAATACTAAAAGTATGCCCAGTTGGTGTTTAATAAATCACAACAATATCATAATCCACTTTAGAGATTTAGCTTGCAAATGCTCCAAATCTTCACATTAAAACTTTTTACTTCCCAGTTTCGGCAAAAAGTTTAATACGGTCGCCAATTTGATCTCTAACACGCTGAAAAACGTGCCATTTTTCTTCATCTGTACCTGTTGCTTTTGCTGGATCATCAAAACCCCAATGTTCTCGAATAACATGGGGCGGTGTCATCGGACACTTGTCCGCTGCATCACCACATAATGTAATTGCGATCGTTGCGTTATTTAAATACGTAGCATCAATAATCTCTGATTGTTGACTTGTAATATCAATCTCGACTTCTTTCATTGCTTTAACTGCATTTGGATTAAGTCCATGTGCCTCAATACCAGCACTCTTCACTTCCCACTCTTTACCAAGATAGTGTTTTGCCCAACCTTCAGCCATCTGGCTTCGACAAGAGTTACCGGTACATAAGAAATAAATTGTTTTTTTAGACATACTATCAATCCCCCTTTTAAAATAGTAGTAGTGTTAGATATAAACCAATTAAGGTAATAAACAGTATTGGTACGGTAAGAATAATTCCTGTTTTAAAATACGTTCCCCAAGATATTTTCACACCTTTTTGTGCTAGTACATGCAACCATAAAAGTGTAGCAAGTGAACCAATAGGTGTGATCTTCGGACCTAAATCGGAACCAATAACATTAGCATAGATTAACGCTTCTCTTAAGACACCCGACGTATCTGTTTCTGCAATTGCGAGAGCGTCTATCATTACTGTTGGCATGTTATTCATAACAGATGACAAGATCGCCGCAATAAAGCCCATTGCTACAGTTGCAACAAATAATCCTTGTTCAGCACTTGCTTGAATAAGTTGGGCTAACACATCTGTTAAACCTGCATTCCGTAAGCCGTATACGACAACATACATACCTATCGAGAAAAACACAATAGCCCATGGCGCTCCTTTTACAACAGCTATCGTATCGACTGCCTTACTATTTCTAGCCATTAGTAGAAAGAAGATCGCAATAATGCCCGCTATTATCGAAACAGGAACCGCTATAAATTCACTAATAAAATAACCAATCAATAATACTGCTAGTACATACCATGACAAACGAAACATCTTATGGTCTTTAATTGCCTCAACTGGTTCTTTTAAATTAGCCAAATCATATGTACGCGGAATACTCTTTCTAAAGTAAATTAATAAGACCACAATTGTCGTTACTAATGAGAAAATATTAGGTATTATCATACGTGATGCATATTCAACAAAACCAATATTGAAAAAATCAGCAGATACGATATTAACGAGATTACTTACAATCAAAGGCAATGACGTTGTATCTGCAATAAATCCACTTGCCATAATAAACGGAAAAATCATTTTCTCACTAAATTTAAGATTGCGAACCATCGCTAACACAATCGGAGTCAAAATAAGTGCTGCACCATCATTCGCAAAAAAGGCAGCAACTATTGCACCTAAAATACTGACATAAATAAACATTTTTATTCCACTACCACCAGCAGCACGTGCCATGTGGAGTGATGCCCATTCAAAGAAACCTATCTCATCTAATATCAATGAAATAAGGATAATGGCTACAAAAGCTAGCGTAGCATTCCAAACAATTTCTGTAACTTCTATGACATCGCTAAATCCAACAACCCCAACTAGTAATGCAACGACTGCTCCTCCACATGCAGACCATCCAATCGACAAACCTTTTGGTTGCCATATAACAAAGACGAGCGTTACAATAAAAATTAATATAGCTAAAATAACTGATAATGACACTTTATAATCCCCCTAACAACACGTAATTCTTGTTCCGTTTTTTTCTAATGCAATTAGTCTTTCATCTTGATTTGGAAGTTGCGCCAATATTTGTTCGATAAAGGGATAAAATTCATTTTCTATATTAATAGAATAAAAAATCCATTGTCCCCGTCTTTCTTCTTTTACAACCCCGACATCACGCAGTTTGCGAAGGTGCTGACTTATTGCTGGTTGACTCGTTTGAAAAATCTCAACAAATTCACACACACAACAGTCATTATTTTCAAGCAGTTTCATTATTGTCAAACGGGTTTTATCCCCCAGTAATTTCATAATCACCGCTGCTTTATCCATCTCTATTGCTGTTTGAATCATTGCAAAACACCTCCTTTTTTATCTGTATATCATCATATAATGATTTGCTTATATATTCAATGTTAGAATTGTAAAGTTTTATTAATAATCAATTTAGATATAGAATGAGACATGACAAATGTATCTTGCTTTCCCTTAAAAAAAGTTCATAATAAGCAATAGATTATATTTAGAAGGAGATCATTTTCATGGCTTTAACACACAAATTTTCAAAAGGTGAGGAAATTGCAAATGCAATAACACATGGCATTGGGGTGGTATTAAGTATCGCTGCTCTGGTCATCTTAATTGTTTTTTCTTCATTAGAAGGAAATGCTTGGCATATCGTAAGTTTTACATTATTCGGCATAACCATGGTCCTACTCTACACTTCGTCTACATTACTACATAGCTTACCTGAAGGAAAAGCAAAGGATATTTTTGAAATATTAGATCATTCCTCGATCTACTTTTTTATTGCTGGTAGCTATACACCTTTTCTGTTTGTTGTCGTGCAAGGGAAACTAGGCTGGACTTTATTTGGTATTGTGTGGGGTCTTGCCATTGGTGGAACGATATTCAAAGTTTATTTTGTAAAAAGATTCTTAGTTATTTCAACAGTTCTTTATGTTGTGATGGGATGGTTGATTGTATTTACATGGCGACCACTAATGGAAGAACTAGCACCAAATGGGATCATCCTTCTAGTAATAGGTGGTTTACTATATACACTTGGCGCTACTTTTTATGTTTGGCGGGGCTTTAAATTCCATCATGCACTTTGGCATTTGTTTGTATTAGCTGGATCAGTAATGATTTTCTTCTGTGTTTTATGGTATGTACTTCCGATTAACTAAAAAAAAGATATCCACCATACCTAATAGGTCTGGTGGATATCTTTTTTTAAGAGGATGTTCAAAAAGTATTATCTTTTGTTTACTAACATTCCCTTTTGTAAAACCTTTTCTACTAATTCTATATCTAGTTCACGGCTAATCGACTTTAACATACGTTCTTCAGCGGTTGTAATAATAGAAAGCACATTACCTTCTCCTGAAGCACCTAAACGCCCCGTACGACCAGATCGGTGAATATATTGTTTTGAATCTGCCGGTACATCCATTTGTATAACATGTGATAGATCTTTGATATCAAGTCCACGTGCAGCAACATCTGTCGCTAACAGTAATTCTAATTCGTTTTTACCAAACTCTCGAATTGCTTTTTCACGTTCTTGTTTATTTAGATCACCATGGAGTTCGCCTATACGCATGCCTTTATAGTTCAACTTCTCTGCCATAACAGACAAATTACCAATGTCTCTAAAAAACACTAATGCTTGAATGTTTTCATTTCGGACTATTTTTCGAAGTACATCAATTTTTTCCCTTGCTTCACATAAAAGATAACTGTATGTCACATCTGGTGTTCCTGCGTCCTCCCTATTAACCCGAATCGTTTCCGGAGCGACCATGAATGACTGTGCTTCAAGAGCCAAAGCTTCTGGCAATGTTGCAGAAAATAATAACATTTGTCTCTCGCTTGGTGTACTCTTAATGATCGTAAACAGATTGGCTTTATGTTCAGGCACAAGCAACTGATCCGCTTCATCTAAAATAATCGTTTTAACTTGATGCACTTTTAATTTCTTTTGTTTAATCAATTCAAGTACCCTACCAGGAGTTCCAACGATAAGCTGTGGTTTTTTCTTTAGCTTTTCGATCTGGCGTTTAATATTTGCACCACCAATTAGTGCAATACCTGAGATATCACTATCTTTTGTCCAATTTTGCACTTCATGATAAATTTGCATTACTAATTCATGAGAAGATGCAAGGATAACAACTTGAACTTGTTTTTGATTTATGTCAATTTCTTGTAAGATCGGAAGTAAGTAGGCTAGCGTTTTACCACTGCCAGTAGGTGATTCTACTATTACATCTTTTCCTTCTATTATTAATGGAACAGCTTGCTCTTGTACTTGAGTTGGCGCATCAAATCCAGCGTTCTCCCAAGCCTTTTCTAAAAAATCTTTCATCGTATTGTTAAACATAGTAAAAAATGCTCCTTTTGGTCAGTATTTAGTTTGTACAGTTACTGAAGTATAGCATGTTTCCCGTTATAAATGGAAACAAAGGTACAGTCGATTCCAAATTCAGAAGAATATGCTAAAATAATTGTAAATAGCTAATAGAAGGGAAGAAATAATCATGTCTGTTAAAATCGAAGAAGCAACTATTAAAGAGCTACAAGATGAGCTCGAATCCGGAAACATAACTTCTAAACAGCTCGTTCAAATGTATCTAGACAAGATTAATGAACTTAATCTCAATGGACCCAAGCTTAACGCTATTCGCCAGACAAACCCTGATGCATTGTCGAGCGCTGAGAAACTTGATAGAGAACGTAGTAAGGAAACGAAAGGTTTACTTTATGGTATACCAATTATAATAAAAAATAATATCAATACGAGAGATCAAATGGCAACAACAGCCGGTAGTTTGGCACTTCAAGATAACTATCCAAAAGAAGATGCGTTTATAGTTAAGAAATTACGTGAAGCTGGAGCAATCATTCTAGCAACTGCTAATTTAACCGAGTTTGCTAACTTCATGGCTTATGAAATGCCAAACGGATATAGCTCTCTTGGTGGACAAGTTTTAAATCCATATAATCCTGGTGTGTTTGATGTAGGAGGATCAAGTGCAGGAACAGGCTCAGCTATTGCAGCTAATTTTGCGGTTGGAGGAATTGGAACAGAGACTTCGGGATCTATACTTAGTCCAGCAAGTAGTAATTCACTTGTTGGTATAAAACCTACTGTTGGTTTAGTCAGTCGTACTGGTATTATCCCGATATCGCATAGTCAAGATACAGCCGGTCCAATGACACGAACTGTTGAAGATGCAGCAATAATGCTTACAGCTATGGTTGGGCAAGACGCATCTGATTCTTCGACAAATAATTCCCCGGGAAATGATCTAGATTACACTTCTGAGCTATTAAAAAATGGTTTAAACGGAAGAATAATAGGAATAGATAGAAGTACATTTGAAGAACTTTCAGAAGCAGAAATTACAGTAGTTGAAAAGGCTATTTCTACTATTAAAGAACAAGGTGCAACCATTATTGACCCAATTGAAATGCCAGTACATGAGCTAGATATGGTAGTAATGAAACACGAATTCAAGCATGATCTAAATAAGTATTTGAAAACTGTATCAGAAGATGTACCTGTCAAAAGTTTAAAAGACATCATAGCTTTTAATCTAAAAAACAAGGAACTAGCATTAAAATACAATCAAGAGCTTTTGGAAGATTCAGAAGCAATGAGTGATGATCTAAATGATCCTGCTTATCTAAACAGTCGCGCGATGGATATAAAATACGCTGGAGAATTAGGGATAGATGCAATGATGGAAAAGCATAGTTTAGATGCAATTCTTTCACCAAACAACTGGGGTGCATCCTTACCTGCTAAAGCCGGCTACCCATCGATTACAATACCTGCAGGATATACAATTGAAGGGAAACCAGTTGGTGTAACATTTAGCGCCAAAGCTTTTAGTGAACAAACACTAATCAATATAGGTTACTCCTACGAACAAGCGACTAAACATCGGATAGAGCCAAAATTTCAATAAAAAGTTAAGTATAACTGTTTGTGAAAAGATGGAGTAACTCCGATAAACATGAAAATAACGAAAGTAAAACCAACCACGTATGCCTACATGGTTGGTTTTACTTTGAAATTCTATTCAAATATAGCTACCTTCTTAGATACTTCATTTATTTCATCAAGATCTTCTCTTGATAACGTAAATTGCAGTGTACCAATATTCTCTTCAACATGATGAACCTTTGACGCACCAGGAATTGCAACTACAGTTTCTCCATGAAAGTGAATCAACCAATTTAGTGCGATTTGTGTTTGGCTAACCCCATACTTTGTCGCTTTTTCTTCTAATAAATCAATTAATGGCTGTGTCTTCGCTAATCCAGAAGCTTTAAAGAATCTCGTATATTTACGTGGTCCTTTAAGGTTCTTAATCAAATCGGGGTTTTTATGAAACTTTCCTGATAATATACCTTGCTCCAATGGTGAATACGCAATAATGGTTATTCCCAACTCTTTTGCAACATCCATTGTGCCGTTTTTCTCAATTCTTCGATCTAATAAACTATATTTAACTTGATTTGAAGCTAGAAAATAATCTTTCTCTTTTAATAACGCATGCGCTTCTTTCATTTTACTTGCATTAAAGTTACTTACACCGACATGTTTAATTTTTTGCTTTTCTAAAAGTTGAATCATTTCTTTCATTTCACTCTTCACATTAGAAAAAGAATACGGTTGGTGAATTTGGTATAAGTCAATTTCCCTTCCACCCAATGCTTCCAAACGCTTATCTATTGTCTTTGTAATTGAAGATGCTGTTCTGAATAACGGCCACCATTTTGTTGCAATTAATGCATTTTCTGCGGATGCATCTATACTGTTTAGTGCTACAGATAACGCATTTTCCGATTCACCTTTTCCATATACTTCAGCAGTATCAAACCAGTTGATTCCGCCTTCTAAACTAAGCTTCACAATATTAGTAACATCCTTTTGGTCCATTGCAGCCCAAAAACCACCTACTAAACCTTTACCGTTACTAAATTGCCAGCACCCTAATCCTAATGCGGATATTTTTGTTGATGATTGTCCTAATTTTCGTAAAGCTACATGCGTCTCTACTGTCATGTATCAATCATTCCCCTCTTCACTTGTATATTAGTACTAGTTTAGATCTATCTGGTTATTTTGTAAAAAATAAGCAACTAATTCCACAAAAAGATTTTAAAATTCAATAAAGTATATCATTATGCCAAGTACAATAATGACAAGACTAACAGAGATTAGTCCAATTATTCTTGATGTGTTGGCTACTTGAATCTCTTTCCAGTTCACTGGTTTAATCCCGCTTACCCAAAAGACTATAATAGCTGATAACAAAATAGCATGGATATTCACCAATAATAAAAGAAGCGGGGTGACTGCATATTCCCATTGTCCGTCACCAATGATCATACCAAAGACAACTGCTGGGGGTAATAGCGCGACAGAAACCATCACTCCAACTAATGCTTCCGATACACGTTTTGCAAAAGAGAGTGCGCCTGCTGCACCAGCCGCAAGTGCTAATATGATATCCATCATTTCAATATTCGTCCTAGCTCTAAACTCACTACTTTCAAGTGGTAGATCAAATAGCACACCAAATAGAATAGCAATACAAATTGGAACCGCCAAACCAAATACAGCAGTTCCAAATGACCTGCGCATTATTTTATAATCACCTAAAACAGCCGCGAATGATAGCGCAGTATATGGACCGATCAAAGGAGCAATTACCATTGCACCAATCACGACTGCAGCACTATTTTTTACAATGCCAGCTGTGGCAACAATTGCTGACAGCACTAACAGCCAGGTGAAGTTTTTATTAATTACACTGGAGGAATGCACAACATTGTATAATTCATGTCTACTCGCTCGTAACACTTCTTCTTGTTTTTCCGAAGTGTCCTTCTCTTCCTCAACGTCTTCTTCAACACGTGGTATATAGGTTGAGATATTGTACAGTAGTGCGCGCATTTCCTTGTCATACTTTGAATCGAGTTCCAAAAAGTTCAAGATCTCTTCCGCATATTTTTTATCGATCAACAATTTAAATACTTGTTCTTGATCTGAAATTCGCGTGTGCCAATGCGAAATGATTGTGAAATCTTTTATTTTTCCTTGAAAATGATCTAACTTATCATTCGGAATATATACTTCGATTAATTGTAACTCCATCTGTTTACCCTCGCTACTAACATCCTGTTATTTTGCTTAGGTTATGGAAACGACAATAAAATATGAATTTATATTGGAAGTTAAGAAGATTTGTATTTAATGTTCATACATCATCTTTCTTGTCATTCCACCATCAATAATGATATTTTCACCATTAATAAAGTCATTAAGTGGGTTAGTCAGAAACAAACAAGCACGTGCGACATCACTTGGTTTCCCAACTCGTTTGGAAGGATGTTGTGTATGATCAACAGCACGAAGCGATTCATATTCTTCTGTTTCTATCCATCCTGGACTAATAGCATTTACTGTAATTTTTTCTTCCTGTAATGTGAGAGCTAATGCATGTGTAAGTGCGTATATACCGCCTTTACTTGCTGCATAACTTTCCGTATTCGGTTCGGACATAAAGGCCCGTGTAGATGCAAGATTTACAATTGCACCTCCATTACCACGCATCTTTTTCGCTGCCGCTTGTGAGCAAAGAAATACACTGCGTAAATTTGTATTTATTACATCATCAAACTCCTCCACAGATAGTTCAAAAAAGGGCTTAAATTTTGAAACACCTGCATTATTTATTAAAATATCAATTCGACCAAATCGTTCAACTGTTTGACCGATTAACGTTTCAATTGATTCGACTTTTCTAACGTCAGTTTTTATGAATATAGCATCACCTTCCTTTTCTTGAATAGCAGCAACGACGTCTTTTCCATTCGTCTCATCAGCATCAGCAAGTACCACATGCGCCCCTTCTTGTGCATAAGCTCTTGCGATAGCTTTACCAATCCCATTTGCTCCACCTGTCACAATCACAACTTTATTTTTAAACGTCATCGTATTAAACCTCCAGATTAATTGAGCTTATTTTATACTAACACGAATTAAATTAAGATAATTTCGAAAAGTTAGCTGATTTCAATATTTAAGATTTCACAATTATATTGTATTACAAATGGAATTTTATCCAATTATAGGTTATGATATCTATATATTCTAACTATTTCCTAAATTTGGTTACAAGATATTAAGATTTACTACCAGTTTATACTTTAATTAGAGTCTTTCTGATCAATGTATAAACGATGATGGAATTGAACACCATAGTATTACTAAAACCAACTATAGTTAGTATGACATCTATTTTGAAAAGAGGGGGAAAATGAAGGAAACTTGGTATTTTATTGATTCTGGTCATTGTACACCGGCCTATAATATGGCATTAGATGAAGTACTCTTAAATTGGCATAGTCAAAATAAAATCCCTCCGGTTTTGCGTTTCTATGGTTGGAAACCTGCTGGACTATCCGTAGGCTATTTTCAAAAGGTTAATGGTAAAATTGACATCGATCAAGCAGCGGATTACGGAATTGAATTAGTAAGAAGATTAACAGGAGGTCGTGCAGTTCTACACGATCAAGAACTTACATATAGTGTTCTTGTATCAGAACAAAACAAAAATATGCCTTCCTCTGTAAAAGACTCTTGTCACGCTATTTCGATGGGTGTACTTGAAGGATTTAAAGAATTAAATATTGAAGCTACCTTCTCTATTCCAAAGAGCACACTAAAAACAACTAATTCTTCTGTATGTTTTGAAGAACCATCTTGGTATGAACTAATTATTGATGGCAAAAAGGCAGTAGGAAGCGCACAAACAAGAAAAAAGGGTGTTATCCTCCAACACGGATCAATTCCTTTAAAAGTCGATAAAGTTAAACTATTTGATCTATTCTTGTATTCTAGTGATCGATTAAAAACGAGAGCAAGGCAAACATTTGGTGATAAAGCAGTTACCCTGAATGATGTAACCGATCAAATGATTAGTTTTGACGATGCTAAAATTGCTTTTAAAAAAGGATTTGAACGCGGATTAGGTATTATTTTAGAACCTTTTCAGCTTTCAGAAGAACTTATCAATGAAGTAAATGATATCGCAGTTAATAAGTACAGCAATAACGAATGGAATTACTCACGTTAGAAGGGGTGTACAAACGAATGGTAAAAAAAGAAGAACATGTTAGAAAACCTGAATGGCTAACAATTAAGTTGAATACAAATAAATCATATAAGACACTGAAGAAATCGATGCGTACAAAAAACCTAAATACAGTTTGTGAAGAAGCACGTTGTCCAAATATTCACGAATGTTGGAGTGAGCGAAAAACAGCTACCTTCATGATTCTTGGTGACACTTGTACAAGAGGGTGTCGTTTTTGCGCAGTTAAAACTGGAAAACCCAATGAGCTAGATTGGAATGAACCAGAACGTGTTGCAGATGTAGTTGAAGATATGGGACTAAAACATGTTGTTATTACCTCTGTTGCCCGTGATGATTTAGATGACGGTGGCGCAGCGGTATTTGCTGAAACTGTTCGTGCTATTCGTCGAAAGAGCCCAAATTGTTCGGTCGAAATCTTACCTTCTGATATGAAAGGTGATTATAAAAGTCTTCACACGTTAATGGACGGAAAACCGGATATTTTTGATCACAATATTGAAACAGTAAGTCGATTAACCAAAAAGGTTCGTGCAATTGCCAAGTATGACCGTTCACTTAAACTACTGGAACGGGTAAAGGAAATTTCACCGCAAACACCGACAAAATCTAGTATGATGCTCGGATTGGGAGAGACTAAAGAAGAAATACTGGAAGCTATGGATGATTTGTTAAAACATAACGTTGATATCCTAACGCTCGGCCAATACTTACAGCCAACTACAAAACACTTAAAGGTTGAACGCTATTATCATCCAGATGAATTCGCAGAACTAAAAACAATTGCACTTCGTAAGGGATTCACCCATTGTGAATCTGGTCCAATGGTTCGTACATCTTATCACGCTGATGAACAAGTTAAAAAGCCAGTTGTGCAAGAACGGATTAAGTATTTAAAGGGCTATGAAGCTCAAGGAGAAAAGTTAGAAAACATTAAATTTTAAATAGACAAACGACCAAGCACATTTGTTTGGTCGTTTGT
Source organism: Paraliobacillus sediminis (assembly GCF_003426055.1). Lineage (NCBI taxonomy): Bacteria > Bacillati > Bacillota > Bacilli > Caryophanales > Bacillaceae > Paraliobacillus > Paraliobacillus sediminis. The sequence goes on along the minus strand of NZ_QJSI01000001.1, from coordinate 945,020 downwards.
CTTATTTTGATTGTCGGATATATCTATTTCAGTTTAAACACCCATGCATGATTCTTTTCCTCAAGTCGATACTAATAAGACTTAATAGGAAAGGAGCATACATTAGTGACCGAAACTTTAGAAATAAACAGGATACTAGAAAAATTGTCTAGTTCTGATGAAGAATTAGATTTTGCCAAACCGAATCATATGACTTCCGCTATGAAAGTCTATCAGGATTATTATGGATTCAATCAATCAAATGTTACCTTTCACTTCGGTAAAGTAGCGATTGATCAAATCAAGGTCCATGTGCAAATTTTTAAACCAGAACATAGTAAAGGCAATGTGTTCTTATTACATGGATATTTAAGTCACATTGGTTATTTAAAACATATTATTCAATATTTAAATAAACAACAATACACCGTTATTAGTTATGATTTACAGGGACATGGACTTTCAACTGGTAAGAACGCATCTGTCCATTCATTTGATGATTATGGTCGAACAATGGAAAAATTACTAACCATTATTAGAAAGGAAATTATCGGTCCAATATACCTAATTGGACACAGCACAGGTGGCGCCATAATAGTTGACTACATACTTAGACATCCTGATCATCATATTGATAAAGCTATCATGGTTGCACCGCTAATTCGTTCAAACCATTGGAATTTATCAAAGTTTGGTTTATATACGATGAAACTCTTTCCCTTTATCAAACATATTAAAAGAAATTTCCGTCAAAATTCAGCAGATGAAAAATATTTAAAAGCCATAAAACTTGATCCACTCCAATCAACTAACGTTCCATTAGAATGGGTCAACGCATTAATGAACTGGAATAAAAAAATACAACAGTATCATTCAAGCAAAAAGTTTATTTATCTAATCCAAGGCAATCGTGATAAGACAGTAGATTGGAAATACAATGTACAATTTCTTCAACGTAAATTTCATAACATACAAATAGCTCAAATTGATCAAGGACGTCATGAGCTTTTTAATGAAGCAGAACCTATTAGAAGGATTGTTTTTGAACACATTCTCACATACTTGGAATCTTAACATTTAACTACTTATATCGTCACACTTAAATTTATTTTCAAAAAATGATACGATGAAAGAAAGGAGAGATGATCGATTATGAAAATTGCCTTTATTTCCGATGTTCATGGTAATGCAATAGCATTAGATGCAGTACTAGATGATATAAGAAAAAAGAAAGTCGATAAAATTGTAGTGCTCGGGGATCTTGCTTATCGTGGACCAGAGCCCAAGCGGTCTATTTCTTTAATTAAGGCTTTAAATACAACAGTTATTAAAGGTAATGCTGACGATTGGATTGTACGTGGTGTAAGAAAAGGCGAAGTTCCAGACGCAGCACTTGATACGATGAATGAGGAAAGAGATTGGTCTGTAGCACAATTAGCACAAGAGGATATTGAATACTTAGCTGCTCTACCTACGGAAACACTATTTGAAGAAAACAATATCGTATTTCATGGTTTTCACGCGACACCAAACAGTTTATTTGATGCGATATTGCCACATGCAACGGATGAAGTGATCGAGTCCGAATTAATGAAGAAGCATGCGGATGTTTATCTTTATGGACACATTCATAAATCTTATATTCGTACGATAAATGGCAAAACTATTATCAATCTAGGAAGTATTGGTTTACCATTTGATGGTATTACAAAAGCATCTTATGCGCTTGTAGATGTGCATGATGAAGGTATTAGTGCCTCTATCGAAAAAGTGTCTTATGATTACGAAAAAACGATTGATAAATATAAAGAAGTAAACTATCCAAATACCGCATTAATGGAAAATATCATTCGAAATGCAAAAAACTAACAAAAAATCCCCTTCCATTTCTACGTGGAACGGGAGTTTTTCAGAACACTAATTCGTTGCAATCTGTGGTAAAATAGCCGTACATGAAGGAGTGACGTTTTATGCACTGGAGAAAATTAGCACTACTTTTACCACCATTTATTCTTAGTTTCTATCTATTAATAACTTATCTACCTGAAACGTTAAGTCAATATTCTATCGCAGTAGCCATTTTATTTTGGATAATTTATTATGGTTGGGTCTTTATTGAAGAGAAACAAAAGGAAAAATTAAATAAAGATTCTACAGATAATATCAAATAAGACCTTAAAGAGAGGTCTTTTTTTCTTAATGATTTACGCAATTTTCACTTATAATAATAATCTCTAAACGTTGGTTGTTATAAGTTTGGAGTGTTTTCATTATAAAGCTTGAAACTATTTAAAAAAGTTGTTTATAACTGAATTACCATAGAATATGTCGTAAATAAGAATTTCCAGACCCGCTCCTCAAATGAAATTGATTCCCTTTCCGCAGGCACGGCTTCAGCTAACTCGGATAAGCAAATGTTTTCGGTGGGTCGAGTAATCGCAGGCCCAAAGACCGCTTTCCGAGTGGATCTTCAGCCCGTGCTGTTCCTGCAGGACAAGGAAGGCTACGACAGCAATGCATCGCACGAAGAAAATTGTTTTTTATTTTCGAGGATGTCGTCAATTTCATTTGATACGCTAGATTAGTCTATAAATATTTAGCGGGTGCTCTATTACATAATGAATTAAAAAACATCAACAACTTTATTAGTAACTTTCTGTTGTTAATGTTTTTTAATATTTAGAAATAGTTGCTTTAATCAGCGGAGGAAGTAAATGGGTGAGACTCCTGTGGGGAACAGCACAAGTCGAAGATCCACTTGGTGAAGTGTTTTTCTTTACCAATGAAAGCTTTAGACTGTGCCCACGGAAAGCGAATCCATTTACTGACGTAGCGGGTAAGAGCCTCTCTTACGACTGAGTTTCTCTCGAGTGCGTCAGATCACACGTACTGATGATTACTAAAGAAGCGTGAAGTCAACTTCTATTTTGGATTGTTAGACTTTCTTGTTATACCAAAACTTAAGTGCCTGTTTTACAGTACGAAAGTTGAGGTAGTAATTTATGAAACTTTCACAGCATTAAACAGGCACTTAAGTCTAGCGATAACTAGGATGTCTCACAAATAAAAGTTAAAGTTGACTTCGTTCCCATCACTACGTCTCATCTTATGAATTTGATAGAAAATGTGACGTAGTGAAACTTATAATTAACTATTCCTATTAAAAAAGTCGGGATTTAATTGACTTTATTTGATTTTTAATGCTATTCTTATAGATATAACTTAATAATTAACGATTCTTATCCAGAGAGGTGTAGGGACTGGCCCGATGAAGCCTCGGCAACAGGCTATTATTTTTTAGAACTGTGCCAACTCCACAAGTATTCCTATACTTGATAGATAAGTAGTAAGATGCATGTATTTCTTCTTTCTATTTAACTAGGGAGGAGAATTTTTTATATTATGATTATTATTGAAAAGCAAAAGTTGGGGGTTATGAAATGGGTAAAGTCTATTTAGTTGGCGCTGGTCCTGGAGATCCGGAACTATTAACAATTAAAGGATTAAAAGCAATTAAACAAGCAGATGTAATTTTGTATGATCGCCTAGTAAATGAGGAATTACTCAACTATGCTTCAAAAGATACCGAGTTAATTTATTGTGGAAAATTGCCTGGAAATCACACCTTACACCAAGATAAGATTAACAATTTACTTTGTGAACATGCAAAAGGAGACAAAATCGTCACACGTTTAAAAGGTGGGGATCCCTTTATTTTTGGCAGGGGTGGTGAAGAAGCACAGCTCCTAAAAGAATCTGGAATTCCATTTGAAATAGTCCCTGGTATTACAGCTGGTATTGCCGCACCTGCTTATGCTGGCATACCATTGACACACCGAACCCTAAGCTCTTCTATCACCATTATTACTGGCTTTAATCCGCAAAAGGATTCGAATGAATATTGGAGAAACTTAGTCGGTAGTGTAGAAACACTTTGTATCTATATGGGAGTGAAACATTTCCCAGAGATTTCTAAAAGATTAACTGAGAATGGTATGGACATTAACACCGAAGTTGCGCTTATTCATTGGGGCACACTTCCCAAGCAAAAAACAATCACTGGTACATTAGCAACAATCAACGAAAAACTACATGAAATTGATAACCCCTCTATGATTGTAATCGGAAAAGTTGTACGATTAAGAGAGAAATTGGAATGGTTTGAAGAAATTGCACCGTCCTAAACTTTTGCATCATCTTATTCAATAAGGTGATGCAAACTAATTAAGTCATGTTTGATACAGAAAGGGAGTAAACAGATGATGGAATTAGAAGGAAAGAAAATTGGTGTTACTGCAGATAGAAAGGCCGATGAAATCAGTACAATTATTAGAAAAAAAGGGGGAACTCCAGTTATTCGTTCTATTCAAGGGGAACGTATTCTTCTTGAAGATAAGGCAGAGCAAGACGTGCAGCATTTAATTGCAGAAGATTATGACTGGGTTATTCTCACAACTGGTATTGGTGCTAAGGGGTTAGAGAACGCGGCCAAAAATCTTGGTGTGCTAGAATTATATATTGATACATTAAGAGGAAAGAAAATTGCTGCTCGTGGAAGTAAAACACTGAATTGGATGAAGCAATGGAATTTAAAACCGTATTTCTCCTCATCTGATGGAACAATGGATAAATTAATAGAAGAATTAAAGACAAATCAAATTGATGGACAGAAATTTTTCTTTCAAGCTTACAATAAAGATGAAGAAGAATTACTAAATCAGTTACGAGCATTACCAATTTCGCTTTATCAATCGATGCCCTATTACTATAATCCTCCTGAAGCTGAGACATTGAAAAACTTAAGAACGTTAATCGAGACAAAAGAATTAGATGCTGTTTTATTTACAAGTAAAACACAAGCGGAAAATCTTTTTTCTGACTATGCGCACACTGATAAATTAGTTGCAGCCTTTGAGAGCGATGTTCTAGCAGTTAATATTGGCATTGTAACCGAAATGCAAGTAAGACATTTTGGTGTCAATCGTGTATTAACTCCTGACAAACCAAAAATGGGAGCGATGGTTATATCACTAGCTAATTATTATAAAACGAAAGAAAAGCCTGTTAATACAGACTGATACTCTCTCACTTCTAGTATAAATAAATCATTCCAATTGTGGTGACTAATACAATAATACTTAGTGGTAAACCTACTTTAAAATAATCCGTAAACTTATAACCACCTGGGCCATAAACGATCAGATTTGTCTGATAGCCTATTGGTGATAGAAAGCTAGCAGAAGCACCAACTGTTATAATAACTAAAAACGCCATAGGATCAGCTGCTAATTTATTAGCGGCTTCTATTGCTATAGGAAACATTAATACGGCTGCACCATTATTTGTAATCATTTCAGTAAAAGTAACTGTTACGACATAAAGTAACACCAATATACCTAACATACCAAAAGGCTCAGAAACTACAATTAACTGATTCGCAATCCAGTCTGCCGCTCCAGTCTTAAACAAAGCTTGCCCAACACCAAATGCACTTGCAATCAATAATAAAACATGATATTGCATGTCCCTACTAATATCTTCAGGCTTGATAACTTTTAATACAATATAAAGAATCACCGTAACGATCATTGCCTTTAACATCGACACGACCCCGAAACTTACCAAGAAAATCATTGTAGTGAGTATCATGATAGATAACCAGGCATTTTTCTTATCAATCTTGTGCAACAATGGATGTTTATTCAATGGCATTGCCACATAAAAGTCATTGGATTGCGCAAATTTTTCTTCAAAGTCGGCACCAGCTAATAAGAGAAGTGTATCTCCTGCTTTTAGTGTAATATCACCAATACCACTTTCGATTCGTTCATTATTTCGATGAACAGCTATCACATCAGCATCATATTTAGCACGAAATTTATTCTCTTTTACTTTTTTATGAAGAAGAGAAGATTGATGTGAAATTACAACTTCCATCACTTGTGTGTTCCCATTCCGTAACTTTTCTAATGTGACGTTTGTTCCTGTCTTTAATTCTATTCCCTTTTTACTTTGAATTTCTGCAATTCGTGAAATAACACCTGTGAATATCAGACGATCATTTGCTTTTATTTTTGTTGAATTTCTGACTGGATATATTTTTTCGTTATTTCGAATTACCGCTATTAAATAAACACCTTTAAAATCTCTTAATCCCGATTCTTCAACAGTCTTATTAACTAATGGATTATCTAAGTATGGATAATTTTCCTCGATAACCATTTCGATTAAATATTCTCTACTTTTCTCCGTAACTGTCGGTTCTGACACTTCATAGTTCGGGAGAATTTTATATCCAATGGTCACCAAATAAATAAGCCCCAAAATACTAGCTGGCAAACTATATTTGGCTAATGTGAACATCGAATACCCTTCCATCCCTCTCTCTACCATCAAACCGTGTACAACAAGGTTAGTGGATGTGCCCATTAAAGTTAAAATTCCACCTAATATTGTCGCATAGGAAAGAGGAATCAAAAACTTAGAAGGAGCAATATTATGATCGATACACCATTTCCGGACAATCGGAGTTAGTGTCATAACAATCGGTGTGTTATTCAGGAATGCCGATGCTGCTGTAATTGGTAATAAAAATGTTAACAAGGTACGTTGATCAGACTTCCCTTTTTTCAATAATCGAAAGATAATTTGTTCTACTAAACCGCTTTTTTGAATCGCACCAGCTACAACAAATAGCAAAGCAACCGTTAGCATACCTTGATTAGAAAAACCAGCAAATGCTTCTTCAGCAGTTAAAATACCAGTAATAAAAAAGATTGACAACGCGGTGAACACAATGATATCTGGACGAGCTATCTCTTTAATTAATCCAATTAACATTATAAAAACTACGATAAAAGTAAAGATCATTTCGCCTGTCATATGTGTCCCCCTAACATATAGTTGTCAATTTCATCAATTCGTTGCAGAGAGTTTTATGACTTGTTTATCAAACTATTTAGACGAGATAACCCTTCTCTTTTAAATAATCGATAATACTATCAACCGCTTCTTCTACTGTTTGTTTATCTGTTTCTATCGTTAATTCGGCCTGCTCTGGTTCTTCATATGGTGCATCTATACCAGTAAAACCTTTAATTTCACCTGCTCGTGCCTTTTTATAAAGTCCTTTAGGATCACGTTTTTCACAGGTCTCTACACTTGCTTTCATATAAATCTCAATAAATTCATCTTCATCTAACAGTTCACGTACCTTTTCTCTATCCTGTTTATACGGTGATATAAATGCAGTTAATGTTATTAAGCCTGCATCCACCATCAATTTTGCTACCTCACCTACACGTCGGATATTCTCTGTACGATCTTCCGGACTGAACTTCAAGTTATTATTTAAACCGTGACGGACATTATCCCCATCCAAACGATAGGTATGAACCGCTAATTCATGTAACTTTTTCTCTAGTTCAACAGACACAGTAGATTTCCCAGATCCAGAAAGGCCTGTAAACCAGAGAACCGCACTTTTGTGATTATTTTGTTCTTGTCTATCTTGCTTTGAAACTTCTGAGTTGTGCCAAACAATGTTGGTTGATTCGTGCATAATTGTAGCCCCCCTAAATCAAAATTTAGCTTGTTTGCATCCCTTTAATAAGTACTTCTGCAACCTCTGGACGTGAAAATTGTTTTGGTGGTTTCTCTCCATTACGTAACATCTCTCTTACTTTTGTTCCACTTAGATGAACATGATTTTCTTTATCGTGTGGACACGTTTTAGCAGTAGCCATGTTTTCACATGCAGTACAGAAAAAGGCATGCTCAAATGCAAAAATTTGAATTCCTAATTCATCTTCAAATTGACGAATGAAGTCTTGTGCTTCATATGTTCCATAGTAATCACCCACACCAGCGTGATCGCGTCCGACAATAAAGTGGGTACATCCGTAATTTTTACGCACGATCGCATGTAAAATAGCTTCTTTAGGGCCAGCATAGCGCATTGCCGCAGGATAGATAACTAAACGCGTTCTATCTTCTGGATAATAGTTTTTAAGTATTACTTGATAGCTTTCCATCCGCACTGCTGCAGAAATATCATCTGACTTTGTTTCACCAACAAGTGGATTTAATAACAAACCGTCAACTACTTCTAATGCACTCTTTTGAATATATTCATGCGCACGATGAACAGGATTACGCGTTTGAAAACCAACAATTGTCTTCCAACCTAGTTCCGTAAATAATGCACGTGTTTCGCTAGGGTCCATATGAAAGGCTTCAAATTCACTATGATCTGGTCGATTTAATAAGGTAATCGGACCTGCTAAGTGAATATCGCCTCTTTCGTACAACTTTTTCACACCTGGATGTGCTTCATCGGTTGTTCCATACACGTTTTTTGCTTCAAGCTTTTTGTCATAGCTGTACTTTTCTTCTAATTGGATCGTGCCATAAATAACACCGTCTTCGCCCTTTAAGGCAATTTCTTCACCAATTTGATATGTTTCTGCTTGCGCTTCCGTAACTGCTAATGTGATTGGTATACTCCAAACACTTCCGTCAGTTAGTCGTGTTTCTTTGACAACTCGCTGATAATCTTTTTGTCCCAAAAAACCAGTAAGTGGACTAAAACCACCTATACCAATTAATTCTAAATCAGATATAGCCCATGCATTTACAGTTAAATCTTTTAAAGCAGTGGCATTCGTTACTGCTTTTTCTCTTTTGGTGCCCGTTAATTGTCTATTAATTAATGTGCCACCATGTGCTTCAATTGACATCTAAAAAAACCTCCAATATGTTTTGAGTGAAGCAATTATTACGCATGAAAATCTAAACCAGACTCCACTGCTTCAATATAGCCTTGACGAATAACGAAGTCACCAAAGTGTTCTTTTTCATTACGATCTTTTGCATAAGAATGAAGCATTGGTTTTAACGTGTCTAAAATTTCTTTTTCGCCAATGTTTTCTTTATACATCTTACTTAGACGATCACCCGTGAAGCCTGCTCCTAAATACATATTATATTTTCCAGGCCCTTTACCAATAAAACCAATTTCTCCAAGCGCGGACCTTGCACAGCCATTCGGACAACCTGTCATTCGAATGATAATTTCCTCATCTCTAAGACCAACTTCATCAATGACCAACTCTAGTTTGTCAATAAGAGACGGAAGGTAACGTTCTGCTTCAGCCATAGCCAATCCACAAGTAGGAAATGACGTACAAGCCATAGAGTTTCTTCGTAAGGCAGAGTTTTGTTTGCCATCTGTTAAACCATATTCTTTAACCAATTTGTTTATTTTAGGTTTGTCTTTTGCAGTTACAGAACCAATAATAACGTTTTGGTTTGCTGTTAAACGGAAATCACCTGTGTGAACCTTAGCAATTTCACGCAAGCCAGTCATCAGTTTGTAGTCTTCTGAATCAGCAATTCGTCCATTTTGGATAAATAATGTTAAGTGCCATTTACCATCACCTTTTAACCAACCATAACGATCACCATTATGATCGAAGCTGAAAGAACGCGCCTCGCCAAGTTCATAACCAAGTCTTTCTGCTAGCTCTGTTTTAAACCAGTCAAGACCATAGTGATCAATCGTATACTTAAATCTAGCATTCTTACGATTTGAACGGTTTCCAAAATCGCGTTGAATCGTAATAACTTTTTCAGCCACATCTACTATTTTGTCAACTGGAATAAAACCAATTACACGGCCTAATTGTGGATAAGTTGCAGTATCTCCGTGAGTCATTCCCATTCCGCCACCAACAGAGACATTAAAGCCTTGCAGTTTATCATCTTCTATAATCGCGATGAACCCTAGATCTTGGGAATAAACATCGACATCATTTGATGGTGGTACAGCAATACCTATTTTGAACTTTCTAGGTAAATAGTGTTTACCATACATCGGTTCTTCATCTATATCACGACTATCAATTTGTTTCTCTCCATCAAGCCAAATCTCATGATACGCTTTTGTTCTTGGTGAAAGGTAATCACTTAATGTTTTCGACCATTCATATACTTCTGCATGAATATCTGATTGATATGGATTAGCTGTACACATTACATTTCTGTTCACATCGCCACAAGCTGCGAGTGAATCCATTAATACAGCGTCCATTGCTTGCATACTTTTTTTCATATTCCACTTTAAAATACCGTGGAGTTGAAAAGCTTGACGTGTCGTAAGTTTCATCGTACCGTTACCATACTGTTGAGAAATCTCATCCATCGCCAACCATTGTTCCGAAGTTGCGACACCACCAGGTGCACGTACACGGACCATAAAGGAGTATGCTGGTTCTAGCTTTTGTTGTTTTCTTTCTAGACGAACATCACGATCATCTTGTTGATAGCTACCGTGAAATTTTAATAATTTAGTTTGAGCATCAGGAATACTCGCAGTAAGACGATCTGCAAAGCTTTCAACGAGCGTTCCACGAAGGAAATTACTGTCTTCTTTAATTTGTTCCATTTCATCTAGAGGTTGATCTTGCACTCTTGTTTTATTTGTTGTCATCATGAATCCCCCTTGCTACAAAATTAATATACGTCACGCTGATATCGTTTTTCTTTACGCATTGTTGTTAAAAATAGCTCTGCTTGTTCTGCGTTCATGCCGCCTTCTTTTTCAAAAATAGACAACAATGTAGCCTGCACATCTTTGGCCATGTGCTTCTCGTCTCCACAAACATAGACATGAGCCCCGTCTTGTATCCATTGATAAAGTTCTTTACTTTGTTCCAACATTCTATCCTGTACATATACCTTTTGATCCGTATCACGAGAAAAGGCCACATCCATTTTTGATAGCACACCATCTTTAAGCCACTTTTGCCACTCGATTTGATAGAGGAAATCTGAAACGAAATGTTGATCGCCAAAAAATAGCCACGCCTTACCATCAGCTTCAATCTCTTCACGTTCTTGAAGAAAAGCACGATATGGTGCAACACCAGTCCCTGCTCCAATCATAATAATTGGTTTAGCTGTTTCCTCAGGTAATCTAAATCTCTCATTACTCTGAACAAAAACTGGTAAACTATCGCCAATTTCTAATCTATCAGCGCATTGCCCTGAACAAACACCAACTCGATCACGACCATGTGCATGATACCGAACAGTGCCAAGCGTTAGATGAACCTCATCAGGATTTGCCTTTAAGCTACTTGCGATTGAGTAAAGACGTGCTGGTATTTTACGAAGCAGTTTAATAAAGTCAACTGCCGAAACGTCCCATGGACCAAAATCATCTACTAAATCAATCAGGTCTCTTCCCTCAAGATAATCATTAATTACTTCTCTATTATCGGACTGAGCGAGTTTAATTAATCCTTCACTACCAGTAAAGACTGCAATTTTCTCCAACAATGGTTTCGTTAAAATTGTAATTTCAAGCGTTGAGATTAGAGCGTCCCGTAACGGGCGATCACCATGATCATCATTCTCGATAGAGACGCGTTCATTAGGATCCCACTGCATTTTTTCAATTAATTGATCTACCAATACTGGATCATTTTCAGGATAAATACCTAGACTATCTCCAGGTTCATATTGTAAATTAGAACCTTCTAAATCTAACTCAAGATGATGCGTCTCTTTATTTGAGCCACGTCCATTAATATTTAGATTCGTTAATATTTCTGTTGTAAATGGATTTTTCTTCGAATATGCATGACCATCAGTCGCTGCATCTGTTTGAGTATTTCCAGTTTCACTTACTTGTTGTTCTCCACCCTGGGACTCTTTCAAAATAGCTAATACCCCTGAAAACCATTCCTCAGCTGGTTGTTCAAAGTCTAAATCACAATCAATACGCTGATAAAAACGCTCTCCACCTAATTCTTCTAAACGTTTATCAAAATCTATTCCGGTTTGACAAAAGAATTCATAAGAGCTATCTCCTAATGAGAGAACGGAAAAACGTAGATCTTCTAGTTTAGGAGCCTTAGGACCATGTAGAAAATCATAAAATGATATAGCATTATCTGGGGGATCTCCCTCTCCATCGGTGCTCGTCACAATCAATAAATTTTTAAGTGTTTTTAGATTCTTCGGTTTAAAATCTTCTAGTGAAGAAACCGTAACAACAAAATTATCTTGCTCTAGCTGTTCACCCATATTTTCAGCTAACCCCTGGGAATTACCAGTGTCTGTTCCATAAAGTACTGTTACCTCTACTGGTTTCTTTTCAACAGAAGCTACTTCTACTCCAGGTTGTTGTACTACTGATCCAGACTGAGATACTGCTAAATAACCGCTTAACCAATACTTTTGTTGTTCTGTTAACGATGGTACAAGGCGATTTAGTAGCTCTACTTGTTCTTGATTAAAAATACTGTTCGTCGTTTGAAATTCCAAAAATATCACCCCACTCATATATACGATTCTATTTATAAAAGAAGGCAACTATTGATCTAGTTTCCTTTTATTATCTTACGGCTTTATTCTTAACCTTTGTATTCTAATTAGTTTAGTCGGGATTAAGGGATAAAAAATAGAATCTAACTTTAATTGATCCCTTGACTGGTTTTGAAAATTATTCCTTTGCTACATGTAAGCCACATTCTGTTTTATTTGAACCTTGCCATCTTCCAGCACGACTATCTCCATTGTCACTAACTGCAGAGGTACACGGGATACATCCGATACTTGGATATCCTTGATCGTGTAAATTATTGTAAGCTAATTCATTTGCTTCAATGTATTCCCAAACATCATCCCAAGTCCAATAAATTAATGGGCACACCTTAATTGATTTAAAACGGTCATCTTTATTAACAAAATTGGTATTACTCCTGCTTACTGATTGCTCTCTTCTTAAACCAGAAAGCCAAGCTGTTGCACCGCTAAGTGCTTCTTCTAATGGTTTAATTTTTCGAATAAAACAACATTGATCAGGCTGTCTCTTCCATAATGCAGAACCATGTTTTTCTGCCTGTTCCTCTACTGTTAAATCTGGCTTTTTCATATTGATTTTAAGTTTTGGATAGCGTCTTTTAACCTCATTTATTAAGTCATATGTTTCTTGAAAGTGAAGGTCTGTGTCGAGAAATACAATTTCAGCATCCTCTTTCACTTTAGCAATTAAATCAATTAACACCATTCCTTCTGCACCAAAGCTACAAGCATATACAACGGATTCGCCATATGTTTCATATGCCCACTCTACTATTCTAGCAGCACCTTTAGTATCATCAGTAGGATTAAAATCTATAAACGGGTCGACAGAGAAATTTTCATATAATAGCTGATTATTCATCCTATTCTCCTCCCTTCATATTAAAACCTCTCTTCTGATATTTCAGAAGAGAGGTTTATACATCTATTATTTACCCATCTTCTTATCTTCCAAGTGTATACACTTGCTGGACGTAGCACAGTATCTAATGCAGACCCGTTGCCGAAGTATCAAAGGGCCAGTCCCTCCACCTCTCTTGATAAGAATACTTTATTTAATTAGTTTTTTCATTGTACAAATCATATTACTACTCAAGGAAAATGTCAATAGCTAGAACTGGAATTACACATTAATTCTGACAATTTATTTTTATTGGCTTCTAAATGGAATGTAGTCAGAAATAATCTCTACTTATTTCTTTTCTAAGACGTTTATCCCACCCTGATTACCAACAATAACTGTATCTGTCATATTGATAAATAATCCTGTCTCCACAACTCCTACTAGTTGTATTAATTGTTCGTGTAACTTTGCTGGTTGTGTTATTTTTCCGAATTTACAATCTAGAATAATGTTTCCATTGTCTGTAATGTAATGCGTATCACCACTAAGTCTAATAGTTGGTTCGTATCCTAATGCAGCGATTCGCTTTGCTGTAAGATTCCATCCAAATGGCACAACTTCAATTGGTAGAGGATATTCTCCTAAATGGTCAACCACTTTAGATTGATCAACAATTATTAGTAGTTTGTCAGCAGCAATGGCCACCATTTTCTCACGTAACAGCGCTCCTCCACCACCCTTGATTAGTTGGAGATTTTGATCTACCTCATCTGCTCCATCTATTGTGATATCTAACGCACTAACTTCTGATAGATCGGTTGTTGGAACACCAAATTCTTGCGCCCACTTTTCTGTTTGTGCTGAAGTAGGAACACCTATAATATCTAGTCCTTGTTGGACACGCTCGCCTAATGCTTTAACCATCCAATACGCAGTAGAACCAGAACCTAACCCAACCTTCATACCATCTTTTACATATTTAGCTGCTTCTGTACCAACTAACATTTTTGATTTTTCTGCTTCATTCATACGCTTTCACCCTTTTAAATTTGATGTTAGGTTTATTATACACGTATGGGGATTTTTTTGAAGATTTGCGTTCACTTTTTAGATTTTGATTAAGTTTTGGGGGTTGTGAGCATATTTGTATTGTTTGTGATCGTCTTATTTATTTTATGATCAAATGGCTTTGTTTGTGATCATTTCAATCAAATTTGTGATCAATTTCTAATTATTAGCCTAATTTGTTCCTCGTCTAATCCTGTTATTTTTGTAATAAGCGGAAGTTCCATTCCTTCAAGTGACATTTTGATAGCAATCTCCTCCTTAGCTATACTTTGAACATTACGCATCAGATGCTGGTTACTTGAAAGACGATACGGCTCATTGCTTTCGCTGTGCAAAATAGCGTCTGCCAATTTAATCATCTTATTTCTTTGCTTTATTTTGGTTAGTGCATTTTGCTTTTCTTCCACATCCACATCTCGAATGAAATACAACCATTCTGCTAATGGCGTTAATGGTTCTTGCCCGAGTAACTTTTGCATTTCTAAATAATGAATCTCTATGTCTCCTATTGATCTCGTTTCTTTAAAAACTGTATGATAAGCTTCAGTTTCTTGTAACAAGTTAAAGTTTAATACATTAATAGAGATACATTTCTTTAATTTATAATAGGTCTCGCCTTCCGCAATTTTCTCACTAATTAAAGTAGATTTATAATACAACGAACGGTTACGATAATGCTCGACATTGCGAACATGTATTTCAACATCTATGTATGCATCACATGCTGTTTTTACTTTTAAATCCATGATTGATAGCTTATTTTCGGGTAAATTTATAGTGACAATAGCTGTTATCTTTTCTTCTAAAAGAGCATTTAAAAAGGCAATTAAAACCACCTTTTTTTCGGCTTGATTTCCAGCAAAAATCTTTTTAAAAGTACAATCAATTTTAGAATCTATTAGTGGAAAATCACTTGTTTCTTCTCTCAATTCTCATCACCCTTTTCTCTTGTATTTTGCGACGATGTTACATTTCACATAGCATAGCAAAGTATTTTCCATTCGTAAAAAGGATGATATCGCATTTCTTTATACTTATTTTCTATTAAAACACGAGTTAAAAAGCTGAAGGAGCAAATTTCAAGGATTTAATTGTCAAGAAAAAACAAAATTGCTGTCTGAGCAACTTTTTTTATGATCAAATCGGTAAGATTTGTGAGCATATTTATCAGGATGTGAGCAACTTCTATTTTATCTGATCATTTTAGGTTGATTTGTGAGCATTCGGGTTCTTTTACAAAATATCTACCTTTTTTCTTCCCTACCGAAATGAGAGAACTGTTTATTAATAGTCTATTCGCTAGATGACGATTATCAATTTGAATAAACGCCATACATTGCCTAGTAGTTATTTTTCGATCAACTAATAATAGAAAATCATCAATAGCTTCTATGTGTGCATCAAGAGAAGTTTGCCCACAGGAATAACAAAGCCATTTCCCATGCATCCGTTTCATCGTTAGTTGCTTACATGCGTTACAGTATACACCTGATAAAATATCAGTTGGTTTTAGTGAATAAAGTGATGGAAAGGCAGGGTGAAATGGTTTGTGTTGATGTAGTAAAGTTGGGATGATTTTATGCAGAGTCTGGACTTTTACATTCTTGCGAGGGTGCTGTTGTAGTAAAGTTAGATACCGTTTTTTTATAGAAGGAAAATGCATAACCTTTTGAAAAACACCTTCCCTATCACTACCTTCAATCACATCTATGATCGTTTCTTGTTCACTTATTGCAACTAGATAATGAATCGGAAAGGAATCAATTTTGAATTGATTGAAGAGCCATTTTTCAAAATTGCCCTTATGTTCTTCCACTTGAAGGATAGGTGAAGGAAATCCTGTTTCTTTTCCGTTTTGGTCGCGAATCAATTGATTAGAAATAGTATCGAAATACAGTGTTCCAGCGATATTTTTTATCTCAATAATAAGAGCGAAATAAGGCGTGAGTAATAAAGTGTCCATTTCAAAAAAGTCACTATCATTTGGAAGGCGTAGATTATGAAAAATATGTAGGTTTTCTTGTGGGAGATGTCTCAAATAGAATTCTATTCCTAACTCGCCTTTATATCCTGCGATTTGCCAATTATGATTTCTACTAATGGTCGGATATGCCGGATGATCATAGTTGATGCGTCTCATTAGCGCTTGATCAAGTAAAAGGCGAGAAGGAATTGTGTGTTTTTTATGGAGCATTGCTATCACCTCGAGGTAACTTAGTAGGTTCATCTTGTAGAAGTCTGCGGAGTTAAAAATATAATAATTCATTTCTGAAAAAGAAGCAAGCATCATTTTGTGGGTTTTTTTATTAGGTTCGTTTTTTGTGATCAAATGCGATAGGTTTGTGATCATCTGTCGATGTTTGTGATCAAATTTATCAGGTTGTGATCAACTTCGGCTGTTTGTGATCAAATGGCTAAGTTTTTTGATCAAACATGAAGAAAACCCCTCTAGAAAGCTTTTTACATCTCAATTTTGACAGAAATCAAAACATTATAGACAAAAACGATATCTAATGTAGTATACAAAGAGACATATTTCAAATAAAGGCGGGATGTCTAGATGATACATGAATTAATCATTTCTAAAGTACAAAAGAAAGTTGAGGTCGAGGATAGCTATTTTTACGTTTTAGTAGATGCCCACACTACATTTGCTAGTCTTCATGAAATCTTTCAAGGTCAAATAGCCTCAAAAATCCGTGCGCATTGGTTTGAAACGATTATCCTTGATACGTATAGCCGAGTGGTAGACGAATCACTAAATAACAATAGGGACGAAATCAGCACTAGTTTAATGGATTTATATAAAGAAGGTATTACTGCTTTTAGTTACGTCTATTTAACAGATGAATATCATCGTCTAATCATTGACTTAAATAATATTCTATTAGTTGATCAAACAAAACGCTATCCAATTTGCCATCATGTAATAAACCTTAAAAAGGACCCAACTTCAGCACATTCAAAGCAAAAAATCACCCCTGCTATAAATAGCAAACTCAGTCCTTTTCAACAACCAGCACTGGTGCAAGATACAGAAATAACTGTAGCAGATTATAACCAACTATTCCCGCTTCTTAAGTTGTATCATCAGTTAGAGCCCTGGCGCATTTTAAAGATCAAGCAATTCATTGCGATTTGGACACCACAGATAAACAATTATAGCTATTTTTCAATGATTGGAACTGACGCTGGTTTAGTTGACTTTGCTTGTTATCCTGGAGCAGAAGGACTTAACACACTATTAACCGTCCTTTCTCAATCTTCAAATGGACAAGAGCCTCATTTAGATCAACGTGTAATTGAAATTCACTTTTCTGAAAAAAATCAGATCCCTCACTTTTATCAACAAGCTGTTCATCATTTACAATCTATTTATCCTAATCAAGTAGATTGGCCTGTAATCGAAAGTGTTAGGCCTGGACATGCTTATGGCATTATTGATAAAGAAGAATTCAAAATCATACAACAAGTTCTTCCACAATTAATTGATACGATCACGCGTGCAATAGATTCGCCTACTCTGATCCCAATCACGGCAGATAAATGGTTTGCTAGAAAGGTAGATTCGGATGGTAACTATTACGATAGTCATCTAAACATAGTAAAAAAGTTCCGAGAAAATAACCATCACAAAAAAGAGAAATTACTTGTCCCCGAAATTACGCTACAGCGTATCAAACATAACTTTAAACAGCTATACTATTCGGTGGAAATTGGCTGCATTATCCTGCCAAATATCCTGTTGCATACAGATAATCATCAACCTTATTATCCTCATATCATTATTGGAGCAACTCTCAATCAGGAAGAATTTATCCTCAAGCAAAGCATAGAACCGACCCATTTTTCAAAACAAGTACAAGCTGCTCTACTAGATATGATTAACGATATAGCATGTATACCTAGTGAAATAAAGGTAGAAACCGCACAGTTGGAAAGAGCTCTACAACCATTGTGTGCATCACTTTCGATTTCGTTAAGCCTATCAGAGGATATTCCCATTCTTACGTCTAAAATAAAACAATGGATCGCAGAAATAGAGTCGGAAGATTTAGTAGAATGACAGAACGTTAAACAAATCCGCTATATACTCGGTCACATACTAGTCAATAAAGTAAAATCTAGAATTTTCACATGTATTTATATCCTTATTTTGTGGTATTTACTTTACAATTCGTATGGTAGTTTTATATTGAAAACGTTTTCAATGTGAAATTACTTATAACGGAGGAGGTGCAACAAGCGTCGTTTCACCTAAAGTGGTAGCTATTCTATTTAGTAAAGGGAGGATTTATTTATTTTGAAAAATTACGCAAGTGTTTTATTTATATCAGTTCTTTTCCTTATTTTCTTTGTCCCCTCGGTTAGTTTTGCGGCTGAGAGTGAAGAAGTCGATATTCAATCTTACGTTAAAGAAATGCAACCTGGCTGGAACTTAGGAAACTCATTTGACGCTGTTGGCCTAGATGAAACCGCGTGGGGTAACCCCTCTGTGACTAAAGAATTAATTGATACGATTGCTGCGGAAGGTTACAAAAGTATTCGAATTCCTATAACTTTTGATCAACGCATGGGGGTTGGACCTGATTACCAAATTGATCCCGCCTTTTTAGAACGTATAACAAATACGGTAAATTGGTCCCTAGACGCTGATATAAAAGTCATGATAAATATTCATCATGACTCATGGGTTTGGTTAGAGTCTGGCATGAGTGAAAATCATGACGCATCTTTAGCACGTTATAATGCAATTTGGACACAACTTTCCAATCATTTTAAAGACTATTCTACTGATCTCATGTACGAAAGTATTAATGAACCACGTTTCGCAGCATCCGCAACAGAGAGTCAGAATTATTTAAATGAATTAAACACATCCTTCTATTCTATTGTAAGAGAATCAGGTGGAAATAATGCGATTCGTCCACTCGTATTACCTACTTTGGATACGGGTTCAGAACAAGAAAAACTGGATGGGTTGTATCAGTCAATTGTTGCATTGGATGATCCGTATATAATTTCTACGGTTCACTATTATGGATTTTGGCCTTTCAGTGTCAATATCGCTGGGTATACAAGATTTGAACAAGATACAAAAAACGATATTATAAACACCTTTGATCGCGTGCACAACACTTTTAGCGCTAATGGTATACCAGTCATCATTGGTGAATTTGGTTTATTAGGTTTTGACACACATACAGGTGTCATTCAACAAGGCGAAAAGTTAAAGTTCTTTGAGTATATGATGCACTATGCGCAAGAAAAAGACTTTACACATATGCTATGGGATAATGGACAACATTTAGGAAGGACGTCTCTTGAATGGGCTGATCAACAACTTTTTGATATGATGGAGGCTAGTTGGAATACGCGCTCATCTACAGCAGAAAGCGACTTTATCTATTTAAACAGATTAGACACGCTTGAAGACGAATCACTACCATTAAATTTAAATGGTAATACGTTCTCTTCCCTCCAATTGAATGATGCAGAACTTACACCTGGCCAGGATTACCAACTAGATGGAGATAATTTAATAGTAAAAGAAAGCCTGTTAACACAACTTACTGCTTCAGACGAATTAGGAACAAATGCAGTACTTACATTAAAATTTAATCAGGGTGCAGATTGGTCGATTAAAATAATTAGTTACGAGAAACCTGTACTTGAAGACACTACTGGCTCTATGAGTGACTTTGCTATTCCGACTTCATTTAACGGTGATCAACTTGCAACAGTAGAAGCTGTGTATCAAGATGGCACACCTGCTGGTCCACAAAATTGGACAACTTATAAAGAGTTTGGTTATACTTTTTCACCGTCTTATGACACCAATCAAATTTCATTTACAGAAAACTTTTTCAATGAATTAAATAACGGTGAAGTAACAGTAACCTTCCATTTCTGGAGTGGTGAAAAGGTAACTTATACAGTACTAAAAGAGAATGATGCGATAACTGGTATCGCTGAACCTATAGAAAGCGTTCCAGATGAGGACGATCAAGATAATGAACTTCCGCAAGAAGAGGAGGAAAATACTGTTCCCCCTAAGGAAGTGGATAACGAAACACCAGACAATGCATCCGATGAACCAGATAAAGACAGTAGTAATTCTGACGACACAAAGGATACTGTCTTTGAAGAAACGGAATCTGATATTCCTGTTCAAACAGTAAGTGATGCTTCATCAGCAGATGAGAATGAAGTTAAAAAGATGGGTGCAATATTACCAAATACTGCAACCAATATGTTTAACTGGCTGCTCATAAGTATATTATTTATTGGATTAGGTGCTGGTATATATCTTTATCAGCGTAAGCGAGCTTAATATCTAAAGTCAGACATTTACTTGTCTGACTTTTTTAGTTTATACACATAAGTTTATCTAGTTGAGAAAAAGGTTAAACTCTTACTATAAGAAATCATACAATCACTTTATTAAAAAGGAGTGCATGCATCATGAAAAAAGCCAGTATTGGAATAGTAGCTGTCTTAGCATTAGCATTAATTATCTATTTTGGTATAACTATATTTTCAGGCAACGAAAATAACAATACCGATGATTCCACTTTATCTAGTGAGGAGGAACAAGCCCCTTCAGAAGAGCAAAATGATATTAACGAAATGGCTACTTTTACTGAAGAAACAGCAAGGGATGTTATGCAAGTGTATCGACAAGCTTTTGTGACGTTAATAGATTCCGCAGATCAAGATGGCCTACTTTCTGAATTCGAAACGATAAATGGAGTCAGAAATCATTTTGAGGAAGTTATGTCAGAGGATTTGGCAGGTTGGATGACTGACTCTTATATAGAGAAAAGAGATGGTCAAATCTATCTAATCGCAAAAGATAGTCCAACATGGTTAGCAGAAGATGAGGATTTTCAAATGGAAGAGATTGCAGAGGATCATTATAAAATCATACAAGAACAAGAAAATGAGTTAATCGGTCATGTCGAAATGACTTATCATGCTAAATGGAGAGAAGATAAATGGATTATAAGTGAAATTGAAACGGAACAACTTGACCAACAGGTTTCTGTAGAACAGAAGGCAGAAGAAATCATCCGTGCACTAGCTAACAAAGAAATGGCGTTTATCTCGAATACTGTCCATGAAGAGAAAGGGTTATTATTCTCTCCTTATATTTACATAGAGGAGGATGCGATCACGTTTGAGAAAAACGAAGTGACAAATTTATTGGAAGATATGGAAACTTATCTTTGGGGTAATTATGATGGTAGTGGTAAACCTATTGAACAGACGCCAAATGAATACTTTGAGGAGTTTATCGATGCAGAGCCGCTACTAGATCCTGATGAGGTGCGTGTTGATTCGTTTGAGCAACGTGGCAATTTGATAAATAATATAGAAGACGTATTCCCAGAAGCAAAAGTGATTGAATTTTACACAGAAGGTTCAGATGAATACGAAGGAATGGATTGGTCTAGTATTAATCTGGTTTTCGAACAAAATGAGCACGATATTTGGAAACTCGTTGCTATTGTAACGGACCAATGGACAATTTAACAAAAAAGGTCGGCTCTATGAGGATTGAATTATATCGCCTCTTGGAGTCGTCCTTTTATATTTTGTGATCAATTTAGTTGGTGTTGTGATCATTTTCGGCTATATGTGATCAATCAGCGTATCCAAGCGAGCTTATTAAGCTTTAAGAATACTGTATGCTCCACTAAACATTGCAAATATCAGACCAGTAATAGGGAAAATGATCCAGTTAATATGCCATTGGTTAAATACTAATCCACTAATCAAAAAGATACAAACAGCAAGTGGCCAAACAATTGCCGCAACAGCTCCAATTATCTTATTCTCTTTTTCTCCAGATTGAGGTGACTTAGCGTATTCATCCATTTCCAGTAACTTTCTATAACTATCTTTGATTTTTCCATAATATATAAACATGTAAATTGCTATAGCTACTAAAGACAGAAGTGCTACAACACCATAAGTGGTTGCCTCTTCATTAAATACAGTTGTTAAAATTAAAATCATTGGTGATAGAATACATATGATTACGCCAATGATATAGATTTTGTATATGTCTTATGAAATGCATCATTACTATCTTTTACAGTTCTTTGTTGTTCAATGGAAAGTTTAAATCCGTTATCTAAATACTTAAATTTATCCTCCATCATTCCAACATATATAAATAACCCAACCGCAGTTGCAACAAATAATAATAAGGGTATAAGACCAATCACATCACCCATCTCATCTGAAAAAACAGCTATTATACCATCTTCTACTAATTGTGTCAGAAGTATTAACAACGCCACACCATACACACACAAGCCAACACCAATGCCAATTAAAACGCCAGATTTCTTACTCGTTTTAAGGTAGTCATTTACCACTTCATTTTCTAATGTTGGGCGCTTCTCTTCGTCTTTATCAAATGTAATGTCAAATTCATTAATCAGTTCTTCTATATTGCCGAATTCTGAAATAACAATTCCTATTGCTTCATTTTCAGACTTTCCTTCGTCTTTTAACTCATTGTACTTATCCGCCATATTTGCTTCTATTTCCTCTTTTAATTGTTGCATTTGCATTGTTTTGGGAAGACTAGCAAACATATTATCCAAATAACTTATAATTGTCTTCAAATCAGTTTACCTCCTAATAAATTGATTAATCACTTCTTTTGTCAATTCCCATTCCTTACACTTCTCTTGATAATATTCTATTCCTACTGGTGTAATTCTATAATACGTACGTCGCTTTCCAAATGTCTCTTTTTTATAAAACGATTCAATATAGTTTTTTTTCTCTAATCGATTAAAGGCTGAATATAGTGTTGTTTCTTTTATCATATATTTTTCATTAGACAATTCTTTAATTTTTTTTGATATTTCATATCCATAGGAGTCGCTTTCCAGCAGCATATAGAGTATCATCGTATCGTTATATCCACGAATTACGTCACTACTAATCAAATATATTCTCCTTTTAGTAAGTATTTTCCGATATCGCATTTTACTTTACCTGTCGTAGTAATTTTACTATACTATAATTACTACGACAGGTAAAGTAATTAGTATCAATTACTTTAGATCTTTTCAGAAATTGTTCCTTTTGTCGATAATTTAACGAAAAAAAGGACGATTCCATGAGGATTATAAACATAAGCCCTCTTGGAGTCGTCCTTTTATATTTTGTGATCAAATTGATTGGTGTTGTGATCATTTTCGAGCATTTGTGATCATTTAACTGTCTTTATGATCAACTTCAGCTATATGTGATCAATTCCAATGCTTTTGTGATCATTTGATGGTTTTAGCGCTGTTCTAAGCGCGCAATTCTCTCATCTAAATCAGGATGTGAAGAGAAAAGCTTAGATATGCCACCTTTTCCATTGATTTTCATTGTTTGAATGGCCGAATCATCGGTGCGATCATTAACTTTTGCTTGGCTCACATGTGATTTTAGTGAACGAAGCGCATGTGCCATTTTATCGCGCCCAGCTAAATCGCCGCCTCCACGGTCGGCGTGAAATTCACGATGACGTGAGTATGCACTGACAACCATACTACCAAGAATGGAGAATAGAATTTGAAATACAATAATGGATACAAAGCGGACAATCATTTGCATTTCTGAACGAACTAAACGCGATACAACGATCGCGACAATTCTTGATAAAAAGACGACAAATGTATTGACCACACCTTGTAATAATGTCATCGTGACCATATCACCATTGGAAACGTGTGCGATCTCGTGTGCAATAACGCCTTCAACTGCATCATCATCTAACGTGTTCAAAAGTCCAACTGAAACCGCAACAAGTGACCGTTTCTTAGAAGGTCCTGTCGCAAAAGCGTTAACCTCTGCTGATTGATAAATCCCAACCTCTGGCATATGAACGAGGCCTGCTGCACGTGATAAACGATGTACCTTTTCAACTACAGCACGTTCATGTGCTCCTAATTGACCACTTGGGTCGATAACCTTTACTTTCATCATTTTTTTTGCAATCCAACGCGACATTGCTAAGGAAATAAATGCACCTGCAAAACCGATGAGTAGACTGAATACCATTAACGATCCATAATTAATCCCTAATCCACCACCAGCATTCTCAAATGAACCACTTATATTTGTAAATGTTGTAAGTAGTGACCAGACAATTACAATTGTCGTCATCACTAGAATGTTTGTTAATAGAAAATAAAATATGCGTTTTCCCATTTATTGACCTCCATTACTATGATAAAACTTGTACATTCATTATAACAGAGAATAGATGTTTTATGCTCTTTATACACTTTTTACTAACTTTTCCTATACTCACGGTAACCGCGTACTACCCATGAGAAAACGATCGCATTCCCTGGCAAGGTAATTACTCGATACACCAAAACGTCCAGATGCTACTTGTTTAATTGCACTTCGCCTTAAGTCACCATTTTCAACAGGAATATAACGATTAGGGTCTTCTCCCTCTTCACCAGAATTACTTCTTCCACCAATTCGATTCATTGCAATAGCCAATGATTCATGTGTTTCACTGCTAATCGAACCAAATGACATCGCACCTGTCTCGTTTTCTGGGTGATATAACCCTTGAGAAGTAGGATAACCGTACTGATTCATGTCAACATCTCTTCTTATTAACAAATGTAATTCAATCATGAGTATCCATAGTTTTTGCATTTTTTGCATATTCATGCATGATAATAAATTTCTCCTTGATTAAGGGAATCAATTTCTTACTATTTTAGGAGTAAAAAAACATATGTGGTAAAGCCTATCTACTGATTAGAAAAGGAGGGGAAATAAAATGAATAAGGAATCACCTGCACAGCTTAACGTATTTAAAGTTGCGGCGACTTATATTGGAACTGTTGTTGGGGCTGGTTTTGCTTCTGGTCAAGAAGTCCTCCAGTTTTTTAGTGCGTATGGAATAACCGGCATATTTGGAATTATCTTTGCAACTCTCTTGTTTTTCTTTTTTGGCTATACAATTTTAGTAATTGGTAAAGCATTAAATGTTAGCTCCTATGTAGAGGTAGTGCGATTTACTAACGGAAAAATTATCGGCACTATAATCGATATTATTATTACAGTCTTTCTATTCGGTGCTTTAGCAGCCATGATAGCTGGAGCAGGCGCGATCTTTGATGAACAATTTCAGTTAGCATCATTATGGGGGACGATCTTAATGGCAATTATTTCACTACTTACTGTTATAACAGGTATGAAAGGTGTTATTAATGCAATTAGTTATGTGGTCCCAGTACTATTAGTTTCTGTCCTTTTTATCGCTACCTATAGTATCTCGATAAATCCAATAACTGCTGCAGATTTACAAGCATCGAAATCAATTGAAGGTGCTGCACCAAATTGGTTCATTTCTGCTCTTAACTATGCTTCTTATAATCTTGTGATTGCCGTTGCAGTATTGGCACCGATGGGGGCAAAAGCAAAAAATAAAAATACCCTGCTTTGGGGTGCCTTATTAGGTGGACTGGGTTTAGGGATTGGGATCATTGCTATTTTTTTCAGTATTTTAACGAATTTAGATAGTGTTTCAAATGTGGAAGTGCCTATGATTCTTATTGCTTCTAAAATTGCCCCCTTTATTCAATTAATTTTTGCTATTGTATTATTTGCTGAAGTGTATACCACTGCGGTTGGAAATTTATATGGATTTGTTTCAAGAATGAACTTTATCGCCGCACGCTTTCGAATATGGGTGATTGCTGGCACAACTCTTGCAGCCTTTTTATTCAGTCAAATCGGCTTTTCTGCTATGGTTAAATACTTATATCCTGCTGTTGGTTATGGTGGTTTTCTCTTTTTTGCAGGGTTAATTTATGTATGGATCTTTAAAAGGGAGCAGTTAAAAGGATAGGTCACAAATATAAATGCTTTAAAAAAACTTCTGCTTTTTATGGTTTACTATTTCAATTTCCTTCATAGAATTGGTTATGGACAACTTAGCTTATCCATCTTTAATTAACGCTTGTCTATAGGAGGAACAAAAAATGGAAGTATTTTTCCCATTACTATTCTCAATAACACCTGTTGCGACGATTGCATTATTAAAAATTATCGCAATTGATATTGTTCTTTCCGGTGATAATGCTGTTGTGATCGCAATGGCTACCAAATCTCTACCAAAAAGGCATCAAAATAGAGCAATACTTTTAGGCACGATCGGCGCTGTTATTCTCCGGATATTCTTTGCTGCTATCGTCATTTATTTGTTGCAGATTCCTTATGTGAATGTAATTGGTGGTTTATTACTTCTTTGGATAGCCTATAACTTACTTGTTGAACAAGAAGAGGCAACCACTATTACCTCACATAGTGGTTTATTAAGAGCTGTTGCGACAATCATTGTTGCAGATGCGGTAATGAGTCTGGATAATGTTGTTGCTATTACAGGAGCGGCGCATGGGGATATTCGTATGATAATTATTGGGGTAATGGTTAGTATACCTATTATGATATTCGGATCGAAACTGATCGTAAAAGTATTAGAAAAACACCGTTGGATTGCTTATATTGGCGCTGGTATTCTTGCGTGGACAGCTGGAGAAATGATTTTGACGGATCAAAGGTTAATAAACTTACTTGATCTCTCTAACGGTCTATTTAACTATTTAATCGTAGGCTTCCTTACGTTAACTATTTTACTGCTTGGTTATATTAAAAGCTCAGCGGACAGCTACTAATATAATACTAACTCCCCATCTATAATATGGAGAGTTAGTATCTATTTTATTTTTTCACTATTAATCTCGGAGAAGTTCCGATCAGAAGAACAAGTAAGATCGCGCATAAAACAAAGGCACCCAGCATGGTAATCCCGTTAGTAATGAATGAAAATAACACCACATTCATATCATCTGGTGCGTATTCTCCCCAAAAAATAAATCCCGCAACAAAGTGCCAAAAGTAACGTGCGATAGAACCAACAAGCGTTGCGATAACAATCCAAAATAATGCTTTTTTCTTTTTGCCCATTTTCAGGTTCGATTGAATGACTTGATAAAATAGCCCAGCAAATCCAACAAAAGCAAATGCAAGAAAATACTCAATAAATGCCTGGAGTGGCGTTAGAATATAGGCATCACCTAGAACAACCTGCAAAATCCCCCAGATAAAACCAGATATTAAACTAACCCTAATACCCCATCGAAACGCTAAAAGTAAAATCGGAACCATTGCAAAAGAAATCGATATTGATGGAGAAAGCCGAATAGACGGAAGTAAATCAAAAACAAACGCTAATGATGCAAAAATAGACGCCTCAATCAACATAATTAAACTTAATTTTTTCATAAAAAAAACTCCCCTTTTTTAAACAAAAAACCTCAAGGGAGAACAGATATGTATCCTTAAATTGACATATCACGATTCCACATTCCTGCGCTAGCATTAACTAACAGGTTCGAAGGGTTAGAACAACGTGTTCACTCTCAGCTTTTCAGCTCCCCTTGTGGTTATGCTTATTTGATTTTCGTGTACATCATATCATAATAAAGTGAAAATGTCATACATAATTTGGAATAGTTGTTTTTTGAAATTAGCAAAAATTCTATCTACCTTATTGATTCTAAGTATAACCAGTTGCGTTTGACTATAGCAAATGTCAAAATAGAGAATAGTTGAATTAAAATAAGAAGAAATCGCAGGTGACCTACATGATTGAGATAAAGACATCTACATTAAGCGACGGGGAATTTAATCGAGGCGTATTCGCTACACGCGACATAAAAAAAGGAGAAACAGTCCATATTGCACCTGTTATTCCTTATCCAAACAAGGAGCACGAACACATGGAACAAACAGTGCTTGATGATTACGTATTTGAATATGGTAAAAATCATACTGCGGTCGTTTTAGGATACGGTATGTTGTTCAACCATTCTTATACACCAAATACCGATTACGATATTAACTTTCCAAACCATACTTTTGTGTTTTTTGCTCACACAGATATAAAGGCTGGAGAGGAATTGTTAATAAACTATAATGGTGATGTGAATAACAATGATCCTCTGTGGTTCAACATGAATTTTGATGAATTGAATAAATGATTGAAAGCCCAATCCGATTAAAACATAGATTGGGCTTTTTTGCACTTTACGTTTCTTTTATATCAAAAGATATAACACGATTCGTATTTGGATTATAAATTACAGTGCCTTGGATTTTAATCCTTTCTTGAGGGGATTGTAACGTATAGTGATAAACTTCCCTTGTTTGATTTGGAGCTGGGTTTGTTCGTTCAACAAAATTATAATCTGATACATTATAATTCGGATAAGCTACTTGCGTAACTTCTAACAAATATTTTCCCCATTCTATTTCCGCTAATTCTGGTGAAGCTTCAAACTCAATATTTATCACACCAACAGCTGGATCTGCACCTAACGCTTCAAATGCCTTTCGATGTAAGTTAATTTTATCCGCTGGGTACCCTGGAACTTTATCGACAATCGTCACAATCATTTCCCTTTGATTTTGGGTAGAAAGCTCGCGTACCTTTAAAGATTGACCACACTGATAAGGTGAATTCACTCCAACAGCGGCTGTCATATATTCATTATGTGACCAAGGAATACCACATTGTGTAACACGTCCCCCCTCGGTCCATGTCGCTTGGCCTCTTGTAAATGGTTGGCGGTCCCAGTAACTGAATTGTTGCGGATACGGGTGTGAATAAGGAACTTCCCTATAAAACTGATTAACCGGTTGATACTGATTATAATATGGATACATCATTTACCCCCTAATTTCAGACTAGGATAGTTTATGTTTGACCTAGTCGGATTTGTGACAGTATCTTATTTAATATTTATTTACTTGTGATCAAATCAGTCCAGTTTGTGATCATTTCACT
This sequence comes from Paraliobacillus sediminis, assembly GCF_003426055.1. NCBI lineage: Bacteria > Bacillati > Bacillota > Bacilli > Caryophanales > Bacillaceae > Paraliobacillus > Paraliobacillus sediminis. Next base: position 915,870 of record NZ_QJSI01000001.1, on the reverse strand, counting down.
GAAGATCTGATCAAGTCTATTGCTATATGATCAATCTACTCTCTATGTGATCAATTCACTCGGTTTTGTGATCAAACACAACATTTACTCAAAAATTTACCGTTGACTTATAGTTAAATTATGGTATGCTAACTACAAAATTAAATATCTACCCACTAGGGGTGTCTTTTTAAAGACTGAGATTAAAGTAACCAACTTTAAGACCCTTAGAACCTGATCTAGTTTGCACTAGCGTAGGGAAGTGGCGTGACGGAATGCTTAAATCTGTACATTTATTTTAAATTTTCCGATACAACCACTTTCTTTATGCGTAAAGAAAGTGGTTTTTTGTGTTCACAATTTTAAAAATTCGAAAAGGGAGTTGTATGTAATGAGAAAGAGTTTGAATCTATCCGATATTCTTGTAACAGTGATTATTGCTTTAATTTTCGGTTTAATTTATAAGCTTTGGGGACCACTTTATGGGATTGTTTCCACATTTGGTTTACATATCGAACAACTGATTTATGGGATGTGGTTTATCGCTGCAACCGTTGCTTATTTAATTATTCGCAAACCAGGTGTAGCACTACTGGCAGAGGTAGCCGCGGCTCACGGGGAATTTATTTTTGGAGGCGAATGGGGTGTAGCTACACTTCTGTTTGGTATAGGACAAGGATTAGCAGCGGAGCTCATATTTGCCGCATTTCGTTATAAAAAGTTCAACATGTTTGTTGTAAGTCTTGCCGGTATCGGTTCAGCGATCGCATCTATCGTTATTGACTATTATTATGGCTATATCGGGGACTTAGCTTTATGGAACTTAATTTTAATGTTTAGCGCGCGAATTATTGGAGCGATTCTTATTGCTGGTGTCTTTGCCCGCTTAATTGTAACTGCTTTAGAAAAAACAGGAGTTACCAACCTCGTACGTCCTGTTTCGAGCGATGATTATAAATCATTAGACTAGATTAGGAGGCTTTTATTTATGCCACATATAACAGAAGTAGAAAATTTAAGATTGAAGTTTCCAGGAGGTTCCTCCTTATTGTTTAAAGATTTATCCCTTTCTTTTAAAAAGGGGGAAAAGGTTTTATTGCTAGGCCCATCTGGTTCTGGAAAGTCAACACTTTTACAAGTATTAACTGGCCTAATTCCAAACTCAATAGAGATAGCGATGAAAGCAGATAAGATTGATACGCCAAACTCCTGGGGGTATTTATTTCAAGATCCGGACACACAATTTTGCATGCCTTATGTGGATGAGGAGCTTGCCTTTGTTTTAGAAAACTTACAAATACCAAGGGCAGAGATGAAGACACTGATGCGCAACTATTTATCACAAGTAGGGTTATCATTTGACGATTTGCACACCAACATCAAAACGTTATCTGGTGGCATGAAACAACGCTTGGCGCTCGCTTGTGTATTAGCACTTGAACCAGAGGTGTTATTTTTAGATGAGCCAACAGCGATGCTAGATCCAGAAGGAACAAAAGCTGTTTGGGATACGATTAAAAAAACCGAAAAAGATAGAACGTTCATTATTGTGGAACATAAAATCGATCATATTATTGATATCGTTGATCGCGTCGTGATTCTAAATGAAACTGGAAAAATTATCGCTGATGGATCGAGTCACGATATTTTCAAAGCATACAAACATCTTTTAATCGAACAAGGAATTTGGTATCCAGAAGTGTGGCAAGATTATCTAAGAAAAACAAAGAAGGTAAATCCGACGATTGATGAAAATTCTAATCAAGCGCCTGCTCTTTCTCTTCAAAATTTTACTGGTTATCGCGGAAAAACAAAGAAAATAGAAGTCGACAATCTAGCAGTCTATCCAGGTGAATGGATAGCAGTAGTTGGTGAAAATGGTGCAGGTAAAAGTACACTCTTACATGGGCTGATTCAGCTAATCAAGACAAAAGGCGTCTATGAGATTTTTGACATAGATAACAGAAAAGTAGAGCGTATGACAGATTATATTAGCTTTGTTTTTCAAAACCCTGAGTTACAGTTTATTACGAACGCAACCTATGACGAAATTGCTTATACATTGAAGCTTGAAAAGTGGAGTGAAGATAAAATAAAAGAACGTGTTACCACGTTACTAAACATATTTCACTTGCATCACGTGCAGCAGAATCACCCATATCAACTTTCAATGGGGCAAAAACGTAGGCTTAGTGTTGCAGCTTCTATTGTTAACAATCAGCCCATTCTATTACTTGACGAACCGACTTTCGGACAAGACGCAAAAAATACTTTTAGCATCCTTGAACAGTTAGAAGATTTAAGAAAGACCGGATCAACAATTATTATGGTAACGCACGATCAACAGATTGTGGATCACTTTGCAAGTAGAGTTTGGACAGTTAAGGATGGGAAATTAGTAGAAGATCGTAAAGTTAGAACGTCTATCAAGCAAAGTAGAGCATTATAAACAAGGAGGCGAAAGCGTACAAATGGACTTTTCCTTTGAAGAAACGTGGCTACACAAAATAAATCCCAGTTTAAAGTTTATCGTCATTGTTTTCTTATTTACTGGGGTTTTATTTATCCATAATATAAACTTACTTCTCAACTTTTTAGGTGGTACGCTTTTACTTTATTTATTTTTTACTGGACATCCAAAGAAGAGGCTTCTTTTAATAACTATTCCTTTTCTACTTATCTTTTTAACATCTTCTACATCGATGATCTTTTTTGGAAAGGGAGATAGCACATGGTTCAAATGGGGACTTATCCACATAACGGAAGAAAGCTTTGTTAGAGGTATGCATTTAGGTTTTCGTGGCATACTGTTTGCGCTATTAGGTGTTATTTTTGCACTAACAACTAGACCGGTATATTTGTTCTATTCATTGATGCAACAAGTAAAGTTAAAACCTAAATATGCTTATAGCTTTATGGCGGCGATACGTTTAATACCTATTATGATTGAGGAATTTCAAACATTACGGTATGCGTTAAAGGTTAGAGGTGTTGTGCACCAAAAGGGTATCGTCGGCTTTTATAAAAAACTAAAAGCATATTCTATTCCAATGCTTGCACAAAGCATTCGCAAAGCCCATCGCATTGCGATTGCCATGGAAGCTAAACGGTTCTCTGTTGCAAAAAACCGAACCTACTATTACCAATTTGGCTTTTCTAAATATGATCTAGGCTTTATTGTTTATTTTATTATTACAATTGGATTGTCCTTTTTACTAGTAGACAACTTCACCTTTTGGGATATTCAAGATGTGCGTTATCAAGAGTAAACAAAGCGTCCTATTCAGCATTATGCCGGATAGGACGCTTCTTTGGTAAATCATCTGTACATTTGATCTGACGCAATTGAGAAAAACTTTGTGGTAAGTATCTTACAAGTTTAGACACGCTGCGGGAAAAGCAAGATCTGAAGATCCACTTTGGAAAGTGGTTTTTGCTTTTCAAAGTTAGCTGAAGACTTGCCCGCGGAAAGCGACTGCCTGAAGCGGAAATCAACATGACAGTTAAGACAGAGTCTATGTTTATTCAGTAATTAACAATTTTTAAATCGTGTCAAGGTTTATAATGAACACACGCCAAACTCATAACAGCCACCGTTCAGCGCTCATTTTTTATGTCAGAGAGTTGAGTAATATATTAAACAGATTGGTTACTTGTTTTCGACCATTCGCCTACAAATTCTTCTTCATCATAGTCAAAAAAGTTCTTTAGAATGTCTTCGCGATCATCAAGAAAAAGTTGATTAGAGATTTCTTCTACTAAATTCGGTACGCCAAACCGCATTCCTGAAAGTGCAGAAGCTGAGATACCACAACTGATTAAAGCAGAATAATTAAAAGCAAATAATCCATGTAAACGTTTCTTTCCTTTTTCATCTCGACTTATAAAAGAAAAGCCTTGGCTAAGGTATGGATGCGCATCTAAGACAGGATTTGCGACTTCATCTGGCGCATCATAAAGATCTCCCCAGCGTGCAATATGCGTTTCAACACGTTTCAACTCTGGTCGTAAAGCTGGATCGGTTAAAAGACCAGTACTGATAATAAGAAAATCGAAGTAGAATGCACCTTGTGGTGTGGTAACTTGTGCGCCATCACCTTTAGTCTCTACACTTAACCATGGTGCACCTAAGTGTAGGTTAAAACCTGGCCATGATGTTGCACGACTAAATGTGTCATTTGTTGGTGGTTGATTATGCTTAAAGAAATGAGCGATAGCAGCATATTTATCTGCATCAGACAAGGCAGGGAATCGTTCAATTAATCCAGAAGCCTCCATTTGTCGAATTGGATTTATACGTGGCATCTTTTTTCGACGGACAAATACGTGCGCTTCATCCACACCTTCCTCTAATGCAAAGTTAGCATTATCAAAAGCAGATGCTCCACCACCTAAGACAGCAACTTTCTTTCCTTTTAGTTTTTCAAAATCTATCGGTTTCGATGTGTGTGCATAAAGATGTTTTGGTAGATTATCTGAAATCATTGGTGGCACATACCATTGGCCTCCTCCTTGAATCCCAGTAGCTAAAACTACTTTACGGGCCAATAATGTCTCTGATGGCGCGCCCTTTCCTTCAATATGTAGACGGTGTATGCCTTCTTCTGTCGGTTCTATGAGATTTAACTTTACTTTATTTATAACAGGTAAATTTAAAACTGCTCGATACCAACGGAGATAATTCATCCAATCTCCACGTGGAATTTTATCAATTGCTTCCCATTCTTCAGGTCCAAATTGAGCTTCCCACCAAGAACGGAATGTTAAAGAAGGAATGCCCAAATCAATGGAGGTCAACTGTTTAGGTGTCCGTAACGTAACCATACGAGCATAAGTTTCCCATGGCCCTTCCAACCCATCAGGGTTTTCATCAATGACTAAGATATTAGATACTCTCTCTCGGAGAAGTCCAAAAGCTGCTGCTAAACCACTTTGGCCGCCTCCAACAATTATCGCATCATAGACATGACCTTCTGAATGGTCATGTGGGCGTACCCAGTCTGAACCACCAAACGCAAGATAGGAAAGGTCGGTTTTCACTCGTTTGTTTAATTCTTCTAAACTCATGCCTTTCATCCCTCTCTTCATTAACTATATCTGAAAATCCATTTTAAACAGGACGTTCATTAAAATTTATTGTGCTTATATAATTATTTTAACATTTCTGATAACTTTATCGTATGTATACTATGTCTAAATTTTCTTTTGTAATTGTTTAAAGTTACTATTAAATGAAGCGTTAGGAAAAATCAAAGGTGCACGACATTTTCATGCATGTTATTCACTTAAAGAAAACCCTCCAATAGTTTTCACTAATGGAGGGCTTTCTCATAAACGCTTATTTTAAATGTTTCACTTCTGTTTGAATATTTTTGTAATTAATTTCGAATAAATCTTTTCTACGATCTCGTAATTGACGTACTGTTCCTGATTTTCGTTGCCTACGTAGGATTTCTAAATCAACATCACCTACTACAACTGTTTCGATATTAGGGTGACATTCGCCAATAATTCCATCACGTGCAAATTCAAAATCTGATGGCGTAAAGATTCCGGATTGCGCATACTGTATATCCATATTTTCCACCTGTGTTAAGTTCCCAACTGTTCCTGCGATAACGGTATAGACTTGATTTTCCACAGCACGGGCTTGTGCACAATAGCGAACACGTAAATATCCTTGACGATCATCCGTACAAAACGGAACAAAAATAATATTAGCACCTTGATCTACCGCATAACGGGAAAGCTCTGGAAATTGAATATCATAACAGATTTGAATGGCAATTTTACCACAGTCTGTATCAAATACTTTCACAACATCACCAGGTTTAATTCCCCACCATTTTTTCTCATTTGGTGTTACGTGAATCTTATACTGTTTCTCAATCGTACCATCGCGACGGAACAAGTAGGCAATATTATAAATATGATCATCTTCTTCAACAAAATGTGACCCACCGATGATATTCACGTTATATTTAACAGCTAGTTTTGTAAAAAGTTCAATATAATCTTCTGTATATTCGGCCAGTTTTCTAACTGATTTAGAAGGAACCTTCTCTTCTAAAAATGACATCAGCTGCGTCGTAAAGATTTCTGGGAATACAGCGAAATCTGAACCGAAATCATAAGCCACATCTACATAATATTCTACTTGTGTAGCAAACTCTTCAAATGATTCAATGTTCTTCATCATATATTGAATTACGGTAATCCGAACAGGGAAAGCTGTTTTGAAATGACGTTTTGTTTTTGCATGATAATCAACGTTATTCCATTCCATCAATGTAGCATATTTTGCTGATTGTTTATCGTCTGGCATGTATCCAGGATTTATCCGCATAACAGTAAAACCATTCATACTCTGAAAAGTCAGCACAGGATCGTGGATATTTTTGCTCATTACTTCTTCTACGTATTCCCTTGGTGTTAGTTCATGTTCATATTTATGATAATTCGGTATTCTTCCACCGATAATAATACTTTTCAAATTTAGTTCACGCGCTAATTCTTTTCGCGCTTCATACATTCTCTTTCCAATTTTCATACCTCTAAATGCAGGATCAACCATAACTTCAATACCATATAGGTTATAACCCTCTGGATCATGATTTGTAATATACCCTTCATCTGTAATGTCATCCCATGTGTGTTTATCATCGTACTCATCAAAGTTAATAATAAGACTAGAACTACTTCCAATTAACTTCCCATCATACTCTACGCATATCTGTCCTTCTGGAAAAATAGCGTGATGACTTTCTAAATGCTCTATTTCCCAAGGATCCATATTAGGAAAACATACTGCTTGCATCTGAATAATCTGTTTAAAATCATTTTTTCTAATATTTCTTACTACCATTTTTTTTTCGAAGCTAGATAAATCCAATTTGTCTGTGGACATGATACACCAACCCTTTCATAATCTTATACTGCTTCTATCTATATATTAAGGATGTGGCAAACCACCCACCATGCTCTAACGTTATCTCTTTATTATATCATTTATAATCCAACTTACAAAAGGAATACTCGTTCCTAATTTGTTCAATAAATTAGAATAATTATACGCTGCGATTAATAATTCTATAGCAAAAATGTTGGGGATATATTAGAATATACTTCTTATGTTCTTTAAAATAGCCGTGCGCTACTGAGAGGGTCGTTTCCAACGTGATAATGTTTATTGAAGCATTCTTTTTAAATCTTACAGTATTAATTTCTTTTATATTTTTATATCACCAAATCTATCGATCGAAATTCATTACCTTATATAATCACAAGACCATTCTCCTTGGCATTGCAGGTGGGATATTAGGTATTGTGTTAATGTACTTTAGTATCCAAGTGGATGGAAATACGATAATCGATCTAAGAATAATCCCATTAATGCTTGTTGCGATTTATGGCGGTTGGATTGCGACAACTTTTACAGGAGTAAGCATTATCGTTTACCGATTTCTTATAGGATTTAATCTATCCTCCTTATCAAATGTACTCTTAGTAGTCTTTTCAGCACTAATCTTTTTATTTTTTGCTAGCAGAATCAAAAACAGATGGTTATCTGTAATCACTATGCTCATTCTTAGTAACATCGTATTTTCAATCATAACCTATGGTCTATTTACTGAGCTCAAGACTTATCTTACGATTAATGTTGCATATTGGCTCATCATAATTGTAGCTGGCATACTTGCTGTCTCCATGAATAATCACTTACTCCAATCGAATAAGTTATTTAAAGAATACGAAATCAACGCATTCCTCGATCCATTAACTGGACTAAATAATGTAAGAAGTTTTGATCGTGCATTTAATAGAATGAAAAAACAGGAGAAGTTATCTATTTTAGTTATTGATATTGACCACTTTAAGCAAGTAAATGACACATACGGGCATCCACAAGGTGATTTAATACTGAAAAGTGTTGCCACAATTATAAAAGATAGCTGTCGTCCACTTGATACCGTATCAAGAAATGGTGGAGAAGAATTCACCGTTTTATTACTGGATTATCCATATGTAGACGTGTTACAAATAGCCGAAAAAATTAGGGGAAACGTTGCAGATTACGTATTCTTAATAAATAATGACACCCTACCTATTAACATCACAGTATCTATTGGCGTCGCAACATACCCTGACACCTCAATCTATATGGATAACTTGTATAGAAACGCAGATGCTGCATTATACAAATCAAAAAATAGCGGTAGAAATAAGGTCTACTCATACTCAGTCCTAGAGAAAGAAGATAGCCACCTATAAACAGGTGACTATCTTCTTTTTTTAAAACTCTTTAAAAATCACCATAGAAAGTAACTTATCCTCTTCTGCTTAAAGTGTTATGACAACAAAAGAGTTCAAAGCACACATGGATACGCCAATTAGTTAAAATCGACGCAAGAGCTACTCTCAGTGGCTCTTGCGTTTTTTGGTTTGTGATCAACTTGATAGGTTTTGTGATCAATCGGTGGCATTTGCGATCATTTACCACTGTTTGTGATCAACCGGTCGGATTTGTGATCAATTACCAACCGTTTGTGATCAAACTAGACTTTCTCACCTTTTTTAAAGAATAAAAGTTACACCAGTATATAAAATAGTAGTTATTGCTGCCGCGATCAATGCAGGTTTCAGTTTAAAGCGGGCATAGTCCATAGTAGATAAATCTAAAATATTTGCTAATGTATTCGTGTCGTCACTAAGTGGCGACGCAAATGCGCCAAACGAACCACTCGCGAAAACCGCTCCAATCATTAATGGCAAGGATACATCCGCAGATATAGCAAGCGATACACCTAAAGGCATTAAAATTCCCCATGTTCCCCATGCAGAACCAATAAAGTAAGAAATAGTAGCGCCAAAGACAAACATAAGTGGTGTGACAAACATCTGAGGAATCCAGTCTGTATGTGCTGTAACGAATTCAGAAAACCCTAAATCACTCGTCACAGATGATAGTCCCCAGACAATCGACAATAAGACAATCACAGACATGAGATCATTTCCACCGACAATAAAGCTGTTAACTAAGTCACTTAATTTAAACCGTTGAACCCTATATAGAATAATCGAGACAAACACCGTAATTAATAAAGCAACCACCATTGCCTCTAATACATCAGCTCGAATAAAAGCCTCAAATAGTGACTGACCGGCAGCACGTCCATCCCACCATGTTAAAAATAGCGTAAGTACGATCACCAATAAAATAGGAATGAGTAAATTCCAAGCTTTACTAGGTAGATCCTTATGAACTGCTGGATGACAGTCATGCCAATCATCGTCTTTTTCGTCATCCACTTCCATCGGTGCATCCGTATGAGAATGATGAAAAAAACTCAAATAGATACCAAGTAAAATAATAACAATAGCAAAAAAGTTAAATGGAATACTCTGAATAAAAAGTGTATAAGGATCAATAGTCATTCCCATTGTTTCTGTAGAGATTTGAATAACAGATATCATATAGCCTACAAATGCAGTTGCGAATGGGATCAACACGATAACAGGTGTAGCCGTCGTTTCAATTACAAATCCTAGTTCTTTTGTCGACATTTTCACTTTTTTTAGTATGGCTTTCATAATTGGCGCAATCGTTACAAAACGAAAGGTCGGTGCGCTAAATGTTCCAATTGTAGAGATATAAGTAAGAAATAGCGCTTGCTTTTTGGAGGTAATCCTTTCTGCCGATTTCTCAACAAACCCCTTTATTCCACCCGTCATTTTGATCATCCCAATTAGTCCAGAAAATATATATAGAAAGACAATAATTTTAATATTATTTTCATCTATAAGTGCTTGTATTACATAGATCAGCATCTCTTGTACGCCACCAATAATAGATGGTGAAATGATGTAGGATCCAACAAGTAGTCCCAATACTAAACCTGGGAGTACTTGTCGGGTAAACATGGCAACAGGAATAACAATCAAAAATGGGATAATGGACATCCAGCTCGTATCGATATGCTTTACACACCTTTCCAAAAATAGAATCTTTTTAGAATGTGGAAAATCAACGAAATTATGTATTTTCATATTAATTAATTAATTAAGAAAAGTTCATGATTTGGACATGCTTCGAATACTAATAAATTAGAGCCATTAAAGTCGTCCATCAAGGAGGAACTGGAATGATAGAAGCAATTCTACAACTTTTTACGAGTGAACAAAAAGCACAAGCTATCCTGGCCAATCAGATGATTGAGCTAATCTTCATCATTTTATTTGTCACGTTTATTGTTACCTTCTTTGTTCATCTTTCCTTGTTCAGTAAACTGAAGAAAATACGTTCTTACTTACAAGAAACAAATAGGATGGACATTGAACCTTTACGTTTTTTCAAGGAACAGTTTGACCTAAAACAACAAACCGAACCTGTCAAAATAGAAACATTCGTTCAAGAGAAGTTTTCCAGTTGGCGTGTCTATGGTATACCTATTGTTAGTCTCATTAAAATGATTCAAATGACCGTATCTATTTTTATTTTAATCGGGATATTAGGAACGTTTATCGGCTTGACCATGTCATTAGGAAATATCAATTCAGGCGGAAACCAACTTGTTGAGGATGTTGCGAGTGTTTTATCAGGAATTGATGTCGCATTTTATACGAGTATTGCTGGAATGGGATTTTCCTTAATCATGACGGTGATGATTAAAGCACTAAATACAGAATTTCTACTAACTGATATCATGTTAAAAGTTGAAACAAATTTAACTGAAAATGGACAGAACGGAATAAGTAAACTAATTGAAGTTTCGGAAACTATTAATAGCTCCATTCTCATGCTTCAAGAAACAAACCAAAAATCCTTACAAAGTATTGAAAGTTCTTTTGATGGTTTTAAAGACTATACTTCTGGTTTGCAACAAGCCGCAGAAGATTTGGCTACATTTAATGAGGGGCTATCTACTAATCTACATGACTTTCAACTTCTATTTACTAGTATGCATAAGGTGACAAACGGCTTTGATGATGCATCGAAAAAGCTAAATAAAAACTTTGATCAACTCTTCTCCTACTTTAAGAAAATTGATCAAAGAAATGAGCAAATGGCAAGTACATTTGAACAGACGTATAAAAAAATTGAAGCAGTCTCGACAACACAAATAGATACCTTAACCCATTTTGAAGAAACAGTGGTTGACTTAAAAACATTCACCGCCTCTATCTTAGATGGTCAACAAACAATAAGTAAAGAAAGTCAGCGTTTAGTGCGTCATATGGAAGAACAAAATAAAGAATTCAAACAAATATTCGGTAAAGACCTTGGTACTAAACTGGCCGGAATAACAACATACTTAAGCGAACTCTCGAATGGTTTTGATAGATTAGGCGGATCGATTGTTCAATTACCGGATGCACTAGAAACAATTAACCAATCACAAACAGAATATAAGCATCTTTTATCGGATCGCTTTGATGAATTAAAGCAGTTTAATCAAGATTTTAATAATCATCTTAAAGTACACACTGCAGATTCTCTTTCGTTTGAAAAGCATGTACGTGAAGCAACCAACACATATGAACAAATTGGAATGAAGAATAAGCAGCTTATTTCAGATATAAATACAACTATTTCACAAATGAATAACACATTTAACCATAGAGAAAATCAACTCGAAGCAAATGTTGGCGTTTTAAAAGATACCCTTGCTAACTATGTTACTAACTTAGAAGGAACACTTGGCGAAAAGTTAGACAAGGTTGCTCGAAATATTAGTGAATATGTGCAGGGAACGAATCAAGATCTTAAAAAAGAATTCAAGGAAATTCGAATGATCAGCGAAGACATTCAGCAAAGTAATAATCGTTATACACAGCAAACTTTTAATGAATTCCTCCAACAAATTGATAAACTGAATCAGTACATGCAGACTTTCAGCCAGGAAGTAGCACGATCAAATACGAGGCGTTCGGGTTTAAATCAAAATGATTAATAAATATCAACGGCTGTTTAAGGATGAACAGGAAGAGAATCATTTTTGGCCCTCTTTTACCGATTTATTAACATCTATCCTGTTGTGTTTTGCATTAATATTCATTTCGATGATGGTTATTAAATCTATTCAAATTGAAGAAATGAAAGAAACAATCGATCAAATTATGGGTGTCCGTTCTAATCTTGTAAAGGACTTAAATGCAGAATTCCAAGACTCTGCTTTAGGCATTGAGGTGGACGAGAAAACAGGTGCGATTATCTTTAACACAGAAATCTTATTTGAGTATGATGGAGCAGAGTTAAAAGATGACTCCTTTCAATTTTTGGATGAGTTTGTTCCAAAATATTTAGATGTTTTATTAGCAAGTGGCTATGAAGAATACATTTCGGAAATTATTATTGAAGGGCATGCTGATCGTACCGATGGCTATTTATATAATCTACAACTATCACAAGAAAGAGCCTATAGTGTTGCAGAATATATCCTCGGGGATGAATTTCCTTATAAAAATATTCAAGCTCACTTGCAGGAAAAACTAACGGTAAATGGCAAGTCCTTTACAGACGGTCGTACAGATGAAAATGGTGACTATAGCCCAGAAGCTTCACGTAGAGTAGAATTTAAATTCCGTTTAAAAGATGAAGAAATATTGGATAAAACAAGGCAAATATTAGAAGGAAATTAGAATCTAAACCATTTATAACCCAGCCCCTCTTCATAAATGAAGAGGGGTATTGTTTTTTGAATATTTAATAACTTAATTTTGTGTCTACAGTTAGTCCAGTTTCTTCTATTCCTTCAATGATTAATTTTGCAATTTGATCTGCACCAAATTGATGAAAGTGTGTGTTGTCCTCTGCCCCCTCAGGATAATTCTTATATTCAGATGGTTTGCACCACAAAAATAGTTTTTTGCTCTTTTCATCCCCAAGACTTTCAAATAATTTTTTACTTTTTAATGTTAAATCAATCAATGGTACATTAAGCTCTACAGCAAGTTGTTTCATAGCAGTAGAATATTCACCATGTGTATTTTCTATTTCTCCACTAGCTGAAAATTTCCTTCGCTGGACTGGGGTAATCAAAACTGGAATCGCTTTATTATTCCTTGCCACTTCAATATATTCTCTTAAGTAATTCTTGTAGGTGGTGAAAGGATCTGTGTGTCTTTCTATATCTGGTTTTTGATCATTGTGACCAAATTGGATAAATAAATAATCGTTAGGCTTAATCTTCGTTCTGATAGCTTCTAATTTACCATCATCAATAAAACTCTTTGAACTATAACCAGGAATTGCTGCATTGCAAATAGTTATCCCCTCATTGAAATAGTTGGACAACATCTGTCCCCATCCAGTCATTGGAAACTCATCTGTATCATAAGATGAGACAGTCGAATCTCCCACTAAATAAATTGTTATTTGTTCCATCTTCTCACACTCCTTATCTTATATTTTGCGTTAAAGTAATCCTTACATTCACTAGTCTAATAATTTGGCCCTTTTCGCTTACATTGTTACTTTTCAATATTCGGACTTGATGGAAATGCGATGTAGTTAGACTTTATTACCCGCTCCTCAAATAAAATTAGCTCCCTTTCCGCAGGCACGGCTTCAGCTAACTCGGAAGCAAAGAACGCTTCCAAGTGGATCTTCAGCCCGCGCTGTTCCTGTAGGAGTGTCGCCAATTTCATTTGATACGCTAAATTGAGTCAAAAGAATGCATTATTATTTAGTATGGAAGTTAATTTCACATTAGCAATAGACATGCTTATCAATTTTCTATCGTAGATTACAATTTGATCCTCAAACTAGCGGAGGAACCCATTTGCTTCTATAGCGGATGGGTTATGTCGTAGTCTAAAGAAATTTAATCATAAACAACAATCTTTTAGAATACAGTCTTTAATTTTATCAATTAAAAAGGAGACTTTATTTTAATTATACTTAATAAATTGATACAAAAACAGAATTATATCTTCATTTATCTTTTTTTATGTTTACTTAATTTGTTTTATGTTTTAAACTTAACTGTAAGCGATACCAAAAAAATATATTGTCCCATTACATTAACTTTTCTAACTGACTTACCAAATAAAGGAGGAAATAATTTTGCCTAAAAACTATTATGGTGCTGCACTATATCCTGAATTATGGGATTCCAAAACGGTTGAGACTGATATCAAACATATGAAGAAATTAGGAATAAACCTAGTAAGGATCGGTGAATTTATTTGGTCTACACTAGAACCTGAGCTTGATGCTTTTGATATGTCCATATTAACGAATACAATCGAACTTTTACAAAGATATGATATCGACGTAATTGTTTGTACGCCAACTCCGACTCCACCAATCTGGATGACACATAAGCACACAGAACGCTTACATCACACCGCTGATCAAACACCACAATCCCATGGATCACGTCAACATATTTGTACAAACAATCTTTTTTTCCGTGAGCGAGCTGCAATAATTACAGAAAAAATCGCATTAGCTGTTAATTCATTCTCAAATGTAATTGCAATACAATTAGATAATGAATTCAAATGTCACGTTGGACCCTGTTACTGTAGTAGCTGTAAAGAAATGTGGCATGAATGGTTAGAAAAAGAGTATCAAACGATTGAAAATTTAAATCAAGCATGGGGGACTACAATTTGGAGTCAAGCTTATTTAGGTTTTGATCAAGTTGTCCGACCGACACCAACACCTTTTTTGCATAACAGTTCACTGCTGCGTGCGTACAACCAATTTTCCATGGAGAAAATTTCTGAATTTGCTGGTGAACAAGCAGATAAAATCCGTGCAATTACTACAATACCGATTACACATAATACAGGATTTCTGTTTGATTTAGACAATGAAGCGTTGGCGGAACACTTAGATTTTATTAGTTTTGATACCTATACGCCAGCAAGTAATTTTGCGGGATTCATGATGAATAATGATCGTTGGGCTTATATCAAGAATAATACGCGAAAATATATGTTACTCGAAACAAGTACTTCCTATGTTGGTCATCTGAACGCATACGGTAAAATGCATCAAAAAGGATATGTTCCCGCAGAAGCATTTGCTACTTATGCCTCTGGAGCTGAAGCATTTTGCTATTGGCTTTTCAGAGGACAACGTACAGGTTGTGAACAACCACATGGCTCTGTGGTAAGTTCGTGGGGAGAACCGACAATTGGATACCCAAGTGTTGTAGAGACAGCGAATTTGTTAGATAAGATTGATCCTTTATTACAAACATCGGAACCGATTGAACCTAAAATAGCAATTGTATATTCGGATCGTGCGCGCTCTTTCTATATGAGTGAACCAGGTGAAGACTATAACTATAAGCAATTGGTAAATGAATTCTATCAACATTTCATTGACATCGGAATTGAACGCAAGCTAGTTCCTGAGGGCCATCAACTTGAGCGATGTGAGGTATTATTTTCACCATTCGTCCGCTATCTCTCCGATGATTTACTAACTAGAGTAACGTCATTTGTTGAAAACGGTGGCGTTTGGGTAGTCGGACCAATGGCAGGCGATCGAACCAAAGAGCATACCTGGCACACTACTGGTGGACTAGGTAAGCTAGGTGACCTTGCAGGTGTTGAAAATATTATGCAATTTCCAGCAACAGACAGCGGACATATTGGTGAAGCCTATGGTCACGATGCCAAACTGAGCATGCTTAGCAATGTCTTTGTTCCAAAAGCCGGAACAACTGTTAAAGGTATCATTAGCGAAGGACAGGCAAAAGGGAAAGCATTTATTACTGAAAAAAAACGCGGTAAGGGTAAAATTATCTTGCTGGGCTCCATACCAATTGAGGAAAAGGGAAATACTATAATACAGGCATTAATAAAGGATGCTATTGGTCATGTAAACTTATCCTATACATTACAAGTTGATCCTGGTATAGTCGTGATCCCAAGAATGAGTAATGAAAATAAACAGCAACTGTGGATTGTTAATTTTACAAATGAAGCTAAATCCTGGCAAGCAAATAAAGCCTATGTTAACTTATTAGAAAATAAGAAAATTGACATGGGTGAAAACTACCTTCCACCGTTTGGTTATGCAGTTTTAATGGAACAATAAATAATTAATTGATTTATCTTATCTATTAAATAAGAGAAATCCGTGCTATTTGTATCGTGCGGATTTTTTCTATATAAACATTTCTTTATTGTAGAAAAGTAAAAAACCTGCGAATCATCCGCAGGTTCTCTTTTCAATATTTATCGCTTAGAATTCACATTCTTACATATAAGAATGTAGGAATTCTGTTAAACATAAGATTGTTAGTGACTGTCCATAAGGCATCGTAGTTGTTTTAATTTCTTTATAAAATTCTAATGTGTCTCCCATACCAGTGCCAACTGAAACTTTCTGTACTGCACCATTATCATCAATTTCATTGATTAATCCTTTGATTGCTCGATAAGCTACTTGTTCATATTCTTGGCTGATATACCGTTTATGAACTGATTTTAGGATGCCATAAGCAAAACCAGCTGTTGCTGATGACTCAAGATAAGAAGTTTCGTCATCTATTAATGTATGCCATAAACCACTCTCACTTTGATAGCTTGCTAATGTCTCTACTTGTCTATTTAACGTATCTATCAAAAATTCTCTTAGAAAATCTCCTTTAGGTAACTCTAGTAATTCAATAATTTCCGGAATAGCAATCGTGATCCAACAATTTCCTCTTCCCCACAGTGCGTTTGCATAATTATGATTCTCTTCAAATGTCCAACCATGAAACCATAAACCTGTTTTTTTATCTACTAAATATTTTGTGTGAATTAGAAACTGTTTTTTTGCTTCTTGGATATATTCTGGACGATCTAATAACTTACCAATTTTAGCTAATGGCAAGACAGTCATCATCAATGTATCATCCCACAATTGATTTTTATTCTCTGGACCGTATGTCATATGTTGTAATCCATTCTCTTTGGTGCGTGGCATTTCATACATAACCCAATCAGCCCATTTTTCCATATATGGAATATACGTTTGATCCTTTGTCTCCTCGTATAGATAAGCTAAGGTTAAAAATGGAGCCAACGTATTAACATTTTTCGGAGGTAATCCTTCTTTAAATTGATTGTCAAACCAATCAGTGACAACTTTTAGCGCCTTTTTATTATTAGTTAATTTCCATAACTTAAATATGCCATATAAACCAACACCTTGGGGCCAATTCCAGACATGCCAACTTTTATCATCTACAACTAAACCATCAAAATTCAATAAAAATTCTCCACTATCATCTTTAATTTGTGAAAGGTTATCCATTAAGGCATCAATATGTTCTAATACCTCTTCTTTTTTAATAAATAATTCACTTTGCATCATTAAATCCCCCAAATAAATTTATGATTAACATTTTTATTCCAGTTTAAGATATCATTTTAAATTGAGCTCTAGTAGTGATCATTATTGCGTTTCATCTTACGCACTTGATCGAAACTGCGACGTAACAGAAGAGCCTTACCCGCTTCACAAGTGAAATGGGCTCGCTTTCCGTGGGCACGACTTCAGCTAACTCGGAAGCAAAAAACACTTCCGAGTGGATCTTCAGTCCGTGCTGTTCCCACAGGAGTCTCACTCATTTCACTTGCTCCGCTAGTTTTGTCTATAAATAATAAATCGTGTCCTATTGCATACTGAATTAAAACGTCTGCAACTATATTAGTAACTGAAAACACATCAATTTTTAGTACCTAATACCAATTTTTGTAATTAATGTTACGACGTTTTTTAAATTAGTTGCTCTAATAAGCGAAGGAAGCAAATGGGTGACGCTCTAGTGGGAACAGCACAAGCCGAAGATCCACTAGGTAAAGTCTTTTTCTTTACCTAGTTAGCTGAGGCTGTGCCCACAGAAAGGGAGCCCATTTGCTTCCGTAGCGGTGGTAATGTTACGTCGCAGTTGATTCAAATTCCGATGCAAGGGACGTTACGTCAGAGTTTATAGTTGTTTCGTAATAAGCTACAATCTTTTAGAAGGCAGGCTTTTTTTGAAGGCTGTAAAGCAATAGAGCAGCTATATTCAGAAATCTACTAGCCTCTAATATTCATTTTCACCTCAAACGGTTTGATAATAAATTCTTTTAAGGAAGGCAATGCTATCGATAATATCTGGTTCTTTTGTTTCTTCTAATAATATGTTGATATATGGTTTATTTGTTTTTATGAATGGTAGTACAGCATTATAATTCAATAATCCTTTACCTACCGGCACCTCTTTTTTTTCATTATTTTCAATCACAAAATCTTTTGCATGAAGAATAACGATTCGATCACCAAACAATTCAAAGGCCTGTTTGATAATTACGTCTTGATTCATATAATTTTCAGGTGTTAGATAGTTAACTGGATCAAAAATCACTTGCAGATTATTAGAATCCACACAATCCAAAAGTCTCTTCATTACTATTGGAGAATGAATCGGATGATTGACCCCACCTTCTATTCCGACAATAACACCGAATTTTTCAGCTTCAGTTACAAGTTCACGTACACTTTCAACAACGTCGAGATATGGCTGTTCCTTAAAGTTTTCTTCCGTATATATAATTTCCGCATGAACATTTCCTGTCTCCGTTCCAATAATACCGCAACCAAAATCTCGCGCATAACGTATTTGTTCTTTGAATCGATCCAAAGCTTTCCTTCTTTCTGCTTGAACCGGATGGACCATATTAATATAACAACCTAATACCGCAATTTAAATATTATAACGTGCAAAGATGCCCCTAACATAACGGCCCATTCCAGGGCTCAAGTTACCTAATCCCGTCGCTACATCCTGAAGCGATTTCCCCAAGGCTAACTGTACTGCAGTTAACTCCTTTTCTGAAATACGCTTAACTAAATCCTCTAAGGGAAGGTTTTCGATATCGTGTGCTCTTATCCCAATATTCATTAAGTAATGCCCCCAAACTAGAAATTAAATGTATCCGCTTTCATATAAAGGTAAAATATACTTCGACGATTATCGTTATCTGCTGGCTTCATCGCTCAGATTTAACATTAATTATTCTAAATAAAATACTTCCTCTAAATCAATTGAGACGGGACTACTATCTGTGTTTGTCTTCATTAATGACTCCATATAATTCCACCATCTTTTGCAAATTGTGGTTTGTGATAGTTGCTCATACTTCTCTTCACTCTCCACTTCCAAATAAGCAAATAAACGGCCTGTTTCGCGATCGAGAAAAATAGAATAGTTATGTGCCCCATGCGCTTTTAATTCTTCTACCATCTCATGCCAAATTTCATCATGACGGTATTTATATTCTTCATAACAATCTTTATTAACAAACATAATGCTTGCCTTTCTTATCACAGCATTCCTCTCCTTTTTAGTGTTAGAGAGCTTGTAGTCTTCCACTAGAGAATCGCATATCTATAACAAATCCGTATTTAACACCACAATATAATATTACAACACAAACGAATACAAAACAATAATTTTGTTTCTGTATTACGATTTTTATGTTGTTTTGTTTTTGTTTCTATTCATTTTATTTAAAAGCTATCATGGCTATTGAAAACTTCAAAGAATTATGAAAATTATTCAACTAGATGAGCGGATTAAATTATTACCTAAAAAAACATTACCCGGTAGCCTGTAAAAGTCAACAACTACTGGGTAATGCATGTAATTTTTTTCTTTTTTACCAATATCCTTTATGACCTTGTTCTAATCTCATTAATGCTTCTAGATAGAAGTAATCGCCCCAAATAACAAAATCATCAGGCGATTTGTTTTCCATTACACTGTAAGAACCATGATCTAGTAGACCTTGTTCACTTGGTTTAGTTGCATAGTTATCTACCAATGCATGCATTGTAGTATCAATCGCGGCTTCTAAAAAAGCAACATCTTTATCATCACGCTCGAGTGACGATAGCAATTCATGCATGCCGCAAACAGCAATTGCTGATGCTGAACTATCTGGTTTAATAGTTTCATCTACCGGTACATCAAAATCCCAATAGGCTACATGGTGTTCCGGTAAGTGTTTAACGAAATAATGTGCTGCTCTTCTTGAAGTTTCCAAGTAAAGCGGATCTTTTGTATAACGATATGCAAGCGCTAATCCATAAATCGCCCATGCCTGACCACGCGTCCATGTTGATCCATCTTGATAGCCTTGTTGGGTAGCACCACGAATTGGCGCACCTGTTTCTTGATCAAAATAAAATGTATGATAGGAAGAATCGTCTCCACGCATAATGAATTTACGCGTTTTCGTAACAAATTGAACTGCAGCATCTTTGTACTTCTTATCACCCGTTATTTCACTTGCCCAAAATAATAATGGCATGTTCATCAAACAGTCAACAATGATACGTCCACCTTGTTCCGAATCATCTAATGGCCCCCACGCTTGAATAATGCCACTTTTAGGACGATAACGTTCCATTAACTTATCTGCTGCTTTTAATGCTATTTGTTTTGCTTGCTCATCCTTTTCAATCATCCACTGTGCTTTACTAGAAGGTGTATATAGAAAACCAATATCGTGTGTTTCTAAGCCAATATTTTCTTCTAATCTTTTCTCAAAACTAACTCTGGTTGTTTTTGCAGCATCGCTAAATAGTGTATCTTTGCTATATTGATAGCTTAACCACAAAATACCTGACCAAAATCCATCCGTCCAGTCATCATTATCATTTAAATGATAGACACCCTTATCGCTTGTATGTGGGAATAACCCATTGAATCGTTCGATGTTCTTTTTTGTCTTTTCAAGTGTCTGCTCAATTGCCTGATCCCAATCCAACATTTTGCATTCCTCTCCTCTATCTAATTTAGTTTAATATTTTTTTGAAAATCACTTCATCTCTACTTGTTGAATAAACAATTAGTTGATTATTTTTCATCTCTATCTTGGGAGGTGTATTCCAGTTATCATCTGTATCCCCACCTGGTTCACCAAAGACAGCTGATACTAACCACGTTCTACCAGGATTTATTTTCGTTGTAATTGTTGGTATAACGGTACGTGCATGCATCAGATTAGTATTTGCATTTGGGAAAACGAATTCTAATGTACCAGATTCACTCAAATTCTTGATTCCACTAGTTCCCCATGAAAATTTTATCAATCTTTCTTTTTCCCTTTCAATGGTGTCACTACGCTCTTCTTGATAACGTTCATCTTCAAGTGCTAAGGCAAAACCTCCTTCGGCAGCATTTAAGTGTCTTTGGCTATCTATAAGATGGATTCTTATATGCCAAGGTGATCCTGGTATGAGCCATGTATAGATATCCACATCACTCCACGGCTTCCATTTCGCATAAACGATGCCATCTTGTATCCTTGTTTCTTCAGCTACTCGTTTCACTCGATATTGATTATCTCCTTCACTGAGGGCAAGCATAGAATCAAAAGCACCTTGATCTAAACCCCATTCAGCCCTTGGCACACTAAAACCAAAGTAATTCGAATAGACAAACTTTTCATATTTAGCAGCTACATGCGTATGTTGATTGGTTGTTAGATTACCAGAATTAAAGGCTAGTAGATGATCCTTTTCCTCCTGTCTAGATACAACTAGATGTGCGTGTTGCTGAACGGATTGATCATTCACTCGTGGAAATGCTAATTCTTCAGCTTGCCAAAATGGATGATCTTCTTTTAATGCAAGCACGATAAATGTTTTTAAAGCCCAATAAGGTGACCCTGGCGAATTATAATTCTCGGCCATGATATTATTTGGATAACGGTAACCAATCGTTAATATGTCACTCTGATTAAAAATTGGTTGCTGAAACCACCAACGCAAATTCCTTAAAATTAATCCTTTCATTACACCATAAGGAAATGCTTCGACCTCTGCAAAAACCAAGGCACTCCAAAAAGCAGATTGAGCAAAGCGATACGTCATGCTTCTACCATAAGGTATCGCTGAGCCGTCGCCCGCAAACCAGTAGATAAAATTTTGTGAAAACAATACAGCCCTTTCTTTAAAACGAGCGGGTCGTTCTGGATCGTCATCCGCCATTAATTTTGCATAAAATAGACCATAATAATGCATCGCAAAAGAAGCATAATAATCCACGTGTCCGTTTATCCCGTCAGAATACCACCCATCCGCTAAATAAAATTGATCTATTCTATCTAGATTACGCTTCATTTTCTCCTTATCGTACGGAGCTCCAACCTTTTTCAATCCTATGTTTACAAGCACATTAAAAAATAACCAGTTACAATCATGGGCCTTATATTTATTCACTTGATCCAGCCAAGAAACTAGATTTGATTTTTCTTGTTTATTTAATGGCTCCCATATTTTTTCGGGAATAATTGCTAAAGCTAAACCAAATGCCGCCATCTCAACAATTCGCTGATCATAATCACTTATCTCACCCCAGTATTCCGGATGCAACGGGTTTGTTCCATTAATAATTCCTTCTAACTGTAGATCCCATAAGTCATAATCATCACCACCTGCAATTAGAGGTGCAAGTCCCCACAGTACTCTTGAGAACCCTTCTACTTCTGCAATTGCATCTGGATAAGCTGCACTTGTATTTCCAATCCTCAGTCGGGCACTCCCCTCACTATAAAATGGTTTTAAAGGGTTACAGATTTGCTTTACTGCTTGTTGCACGTCTGCTCTTGAACTGAGTTTATTTTTCTTAATTTCTAAATTAAACGCCTTCATATAAAATTTCCTCCTTACTATCTATTTATTAGCGTACGTTACAATTGAAAAACGAACGTTACATTACATTTATTTTTTGCTTTTTTCAATTTGAAATCCAATGTCATATTTTCCTCCTTAACACCGTAATGATTGGAAAATTCTATCCGATTCACTTGAAGATCTAATTGATTGCGATCATATTTTATTTGTAGTTCATTGCCTAGTATAATTCCTTGATCATCTTCCTTTATAGAAAGAACTGGAGCAATAAACCTCTCTATAATTGACTCTGGATCTTCTGAGAACGTATAGTTATCTTCTAGAATAAGACATGGCTTATCAGATTTTTGCCAGGTGAATTTGCGGATTAACTGCTGTAAAGTTTCTATTGTATATCCATTAGTAATATCCAATTCAAATGATTCGAAATCTGATCCATTCGAGACATTGCGAATTAATGCCGCTCTCTCACTTTCAGATTGAAAGTGAGTATTTATAATCGGAACAGAGTGTCCTTTTGAACTGTTGCAATAGAAAGAATATCTCTCTTTACCGAAGTAGGCAGCGTTATATTCTCCTCTTCCTAGATCTTTTAAAAATATCTCTTCATTTCCATAAAGAATAAAGTGACCCATATCATTGTGATTATGTGGCTCATTATTATGACCACCTTTGGCTGCAAAAGCATATCTACCATGCTTTGATGCATATCTACTAATAAACCATTGTGATTCCTTTAAAAAATATGTAGCTTCTCCCCATTGCTTACCACTTGCAGTATGATCCAACCATATGACATTCCTTAGAGCTGGTGCCCATCGACTACAATGATCAGCGGTATAATTTGCACGTAGCGCTGGTTCAGGAATTTTAAAGTCAGGATATTGCTTCGCTAAGTAATGACTAAGTCCTAAAAATATCGATGTAGTTGATTCGGTATCAGAGAAATTGACAACCCTATTTTTATCTAAAAAAGTTTTTTGTTGAAATAATGCAATTTGATGTACTTTTTCCGATTGAAATAGATCTATTTTTCCTGCCGTTCTCTTCTTCAACAAATCAGAAAAATAAACATAAAAACCAAAGCCATATTCCCAATATCCATAACCTTCCATACATGTCCCATCACCATTAAAACCTTTAAGGTAGTATTCCATTGTCTCAAGTACACGTTCTAAAACGATAGATAATTCATGATCATCTTTAAATAAATGTAACGCAGTAGCACCAATTGAACCCGCACATACCGCTGCCCAATTATGCGTGGCATGCTCCCATTCATATGTCTGATTGTAATATGGCCAAATAATTCGTTGATAGATCTCATACCGAATCCGCTTACAAATAAGTGGATCAAGACTATCTTTAGTCAGCACCAATATTTCACTTAAAGCAAATCCTGTTTCTGAAGCAAATAAATCGATTGTATAACGCGTAGATTTCACTTGCATTGTAAACACTTCATCAATCGCCATCTCAGGACTATTCTGTAAATGTGCAGGTAAGCACCACGTAAACTCATCACAAATAGACCAAATAATCTCTTCTAATTCTTTAATGTACGCTTTATTTTCAGGATAGAGTAATGTTGCTAATGCGAATGTCGTTAACCTTCTTCTTTTTGCAAAATAGATTGTTTCATATTCCAGCCGAGTTCCATTCTTTGCAAATAACTTAAAAGCAGAAAACGTGATTTCCTTATTAGGTTGTCTTAATAGTCGTTCGGCCTCTTCGTCTATTTCTCTTAGGGTATGCTCAAATATTTCCTCTTTTTTTATAAATTGAAACCAATCTTTTTGTGCTTGTTTGCTTTTAAATAGCAGCGAAAAGTGAGTAGCTGTTAATGCATGCTTTATTTCTAATTGATTCATAACTTTCTCCTTTGTCAAAAATATTTTCAAAGGTTTTTACTTTTTCTAGATTTTAACTTTTGCTCCTCTATATTCAGCAGGTGTTACACCCACGTAATTCTTAAATAGCTTGATAAAATAACTTTGATTATCATATCCTAATCGGTCACAAACGTTTCCGACAGTATCAGTTGTTTGATCCAATAATTCTTTTGCTCTTTCCATCTTGATTGTCTTTACATATTCGACAAATGTTTTACCTACTTCTTTTTTAAATAGTCTACTAAAATAACTTGCATTTAAAAATAAATGCTTTGCTACTTCATCAAGGGATAGCTTCTTTTCTATATGCATCGCTACATACATACAAGCTTCAGCAATTTCCTTATTTTTAGACATATAAAGTGCTTCCGTTGTTAATTTTAATACAGATTTCAGACAGTTTATCAACCATAGTTTCAATTCATCCATCGTTTCAATCGACAAAATCTCTTGGTGAAGAATTTCAACTTTAAAACTTGATTGAAAGTATTGGAGTGTTTTTAATTTCAGCTTAATCTCAAGTAATAGTTTCAATATCCATTCCTTAACGGTGTCAGGGTCAAATCTGTTTTCTTGCATAAATTCAAACCACTTTGAAACAAACGGATCAATATTACTAGTATTCTTCTCAAATATTAGATTTCGTAGTTCCATAGCAGCCTGATCGTAATAAGAGAATAAATCCTTATTGGAATCTAAGACATCTTGATCTTTTTTAGCAATTAAACAAGTCTCCATGTAAAAATATTGTCTTTTACTTTTTAATAAGTTTGTTATTTCAAAAGGGATATCTTCAGGCTTAGTAGGATCTCCTAAAATAAAAGATATAGATACATCCAAATACTTTTTTAGAGCATCTTGCATTTTTAATAAAGCCTGATTTAACGAACCATAGTTATCCTCTTTCAAAGAAGTATGATAAGGAAAGAGAATAAAGGATTTATTCCTTTCAAAATTGAAATAAATTGCATCTGTATCGCAATTTATTAGCACCTCACCAATAACATTTTGTACCGCAAATTCAAAAACATCTTCAGAAACATAAAATTCTTTCCTGTTTTTATAGTTATCAATAAAACATAGCATAGGAATGAAGGGTCTCCGCTCCAATTTAAAACCTGAAAAATTATCGTTAAAAAACCAATCCTTTTTGTTAAACGGTGACTGATAGATAATCTCACGAAAAAACTTTCCTTTTGCCAAATGTTTATTTCTTTCAACGACATTCTCTAATTTAAGTTGTTTTACGCTTGTTTGATGATCTTGCTCTAATTTCATCCTTATCCCCAACAAAAAGGCAGAAATATCTTCAAGCTCTAACGTATCTTTTAATAAATAGTCTTGGACATCTAATTTTAATGCTTTTTGTGCATATTCAAATTCACTATGGCAAGATAATATTGCTACTTGTAAATTTGACTTTTGTTGTTTCATTTTTTCTGTTAACTCTAATCCATTCATCTTTGGCATCCCAATATCCGTAATTAAGATATCTGGCATATGTTTACTAGCATATGCTAAAGCACTAGCCCCGTTTTCATGTATACTCTGCAGCTCTAAATCTAACGCTTGCCATGGGATCATTTCAGACAAAAATTCTAATGCGGGATAATCATCATCAACTAACATCACTTTATACATTATCCTTTTCCTCCAATTGGAATAAGTAATGTAACTCTTGTACCTTTCCCTTCAATACTATTCACTCTCATATCAAGTTCATGACCAAAAGTTATTACCAACCGCTCGTAAACGTTTATTAAACCAATATTTGAAAATCCAGCTTTGTTGCGTATTTCTTTTCTAGTTGATTTATTTGAGTGAGTAAGTTTATGTTGAAGATTTTCTAGTGTTTTTGCATCCATTCCCTCGCCATTATCCTCAATTTCAATGATAAATCTATCTTGTGTCGTAAGTGCCTCAAGCTTTAGTATACCTTCACTCTGATTTAAACCATGTATAATAGAATTTTCAATAATTGGTTGCAAAATAAATCGTGGAATAACTTGTTCATACGCATTATCCGTCACATTAATAGTAAATATAACTTTTTCTTTTTGTCTCATATTCATTAGATAAACATAATCGGTAACTACTTGAACTTCATCATAAAAAGAAATACTTCCTTTATCCGTATCAACTGTCATTCTTAATAATTTTGATAAAGAACGAATCATTTTCGCGCTATCTTCATCACCATTTTTAAGTACCTTTAAGCGAATAGAGTTTAGAACATTAAATAGAAAATGCGGATTTATTTGTGCTTGTAACATTGCTAATTCTGCTTTCCTTTTCCTTGTCTGTGTATCACTTACCTCTTTAATCATCTCATTAATACGATCTAACATATGATCAAATGACTCGGAAAATCTCCCTATTTCATCATCACTTTTAATTTGAGAACGAACCGTTAGATCTCCTGCCTTAACATCGTCTACCACATTTCCTAGATGTATTAATGGTTTTGTTATTCGATTAATAAGATAGGCTAAAATAACAAAAAAGATCGTAAAGATAAAGAAAAGAATTAAAAATACTTTACTAAAGATTGCATTAATATTAGATACTGCATCCCGATATGGCACGATAGAAACGAGACGCCAACCATTAAAAGAAATTTGTTTTGTTGTTAGTAAATAGTCCTTACTTTCTATTTGGATAATATCTGATTGCTCTTTACTTCGTATTTGTTTCGCGTAAGGAAATAACTGACCTATTTGCGATGAATCACGATGAGATAAAATTTTATTTTCTTTATTAATTACTAATACTTCTTCATTATCTAGACTGTTTTCAAAGATTTGATTGATTTTATTTTCAAACATGGTCACCACAACATAACCATAAATTTCTGAATTATCATGGCGAAGCGTCCTTGTAACGGATAGTTGATAGGGATTTTTTCCTTTTTCCGTTTCGAAAACGGTTGGTTGGGTATCAATCCATATCGATTCATAGCCTTGTATTGTATCTAAATTGTTAAACCAATCCTCTGTAAACAAATCAACGGGATTGTAATCAGTAACCGGATAATTTGTATAATATTTATGATTTCTCAACATAATTGTTACATGAGATCTTTCACCTACCAATGTGATATCCTCAATTGTTTCCATCACACTGCTATCGTCTAAAAACTGATCATAATCTGGATCTAGAAAACTAGCTTTATCTAGTTCTGCTTTCTGTTTTAAAATGGCATTTAGCTTTGTATCTACTTGGATAAAATTGGTGATATATAGCATATCTTCTAGCAGTTTCGAGACATATTCCTCCGTTAATTCAAGCTCTTTATTCGCATTTAAAATAGCTTGTTCTTGCACCGCATCCTTTGTTAAATAGTTATAGATTGACAAGGTTATAATCACGGGTAAAACAATGCATATAACTGATGAGAGAATAACTTTAGAACGAAAAGAATGAGTTGCGTACAATCGGGATAAAAACAACATAGTACATTCTCCTTCAGATGCATGTTTATAGGTACGAGTTATGTGTTTACTGATGGTTTATCAGAATAAAACGGAAATGTCATCAGTAGATCTATGATCTACTGATGGTTCACCCTACAACTATTTATAGTTTTTTAAATCAGCCAAAGTCGATATTAATAGACTTAGCTATTCATTTTTCGCTATAATGTCTTTTGCTTTTTCTTGCAAAACTTCGATCGTTGTATCAATATCTTGCTCTTCGTAGATTAACTTTTCATATTCATCATTCACAGCTTGGAATATCTCCGCTTGACCTGCAACTGGTGGAATAAGTTTAGAAGATTTTGCATTGGTTAAGACATTGATAAGTGATTCTTTATCAACTCGCTCTGGACTAACGGTATCTGCTAATATTTTATCTACAATAGCAGCGAAATCACTTTCCTCTACACCATTCCACGAGGGAATGTTTTTACCTTGGACAATTTGCCCTTCCGTTGTGTACCAACGAATAAATGTATAAGCTTCCTCTTTAAGTTCTGAGTTAGCTGCAACTGACACAAAATCCGTTGTGACTGGTGTATATCCGCCTTCATCACTACCTTCGTTTGAAGGATATGGCGCAACACCAACATCAAAGTTTAATGGGAATTGATCTGTACCACCAAGTTCGGTATTCATCCAGCTTCCAATTAAGACAAGACTAGCATCTTGGTTAAAGAATTGATTTCTGTAATGAAGCTTTTGTGATAAAATATCTGAATATGGAGTTGCTGACTGATCTTCTTTTTCCATTTGAATACGCATTTCTAACGTCTTGCGAAATAATGGATCCTCAAAGTTTGGCGTACCATCTTCCTTTATAAATGTTGAATTTTCAAATTTACTAGCAAGAGCAAGCGTCATATATTCCATCCATCCACCTGTTTGTGGACCATGCAAATAGGTGCCGTAGTGTTCATCTGTTGTTAATTGTTTTGCGTAGTCCACATATTCATCCCACGTCCACTCCGTTGGAACTTCCAACCCCGCTCCTGTTAGATGGTCTTTATTTACTAATACATACCACGGATTGAACTTTCCAGGCAATGCATAGTGTTGATCATTAAGAATGGTGTCAACTTTATATTCTTCACTTACAACAAATCCATCTTCCTCAATAAATGAATCAATTGGGGCAACCATTCCTAAACTTACACGTTCTGCATAAGAAGCTGGATCACTGAACATTAACACATCAAGTTGTTCACCCGATGATGCAGCTAAATCTAACTTTTGTAATGCTTCATTTGTGTCACCTTTTTCACTTAAAATAACTAATTCCACATTAATATTTGGATATTCTTCTTCAAATTTTGCTAGTGTTTCCTTCCAATTATAAGATGCCTCGTTACCATGCGTGTGGAATTTTATCGTTACTTCCTCTTCCTCTTCTTTATCAACACCTTCATTACTGTCTGTATCATTGCCACCAGTCGCCTCTTCGTCAGTACCTGCATTACAACCAACTAAAATACCAAACAAAATAAATACAGTAAATAGTGCCCACCAGAGATTCTTCTTCATTAACCATACCCCCTTATTATTAGCTTCTTAACATAAATAAAGTAATGTAACATTATTTATGTAAGCGCTTTCTCTTAAAATTATATCAGTTTACCAAGAAATTCAATGTAACTATCTTTACCTTATTCACTAAAAAATTGACATTGTTTACTTCGTTAGATTTTTAACTTATTAGCCTTTTAGATAACACGTTTCCTAATTACGCACTTTTATTTAGCGTCTTATTCATATTTCTATACGTATCTTCAAAATCCTTTTTTACTACTTAATTATTAATGTGAATTAGTTTACATTAACCCTTAACCCCTCCAAGCGCTATCCCCTCTATCACTTGCTTTTGTCCAATAATAAAGACAATTAGTAATGGTAAGATAGCCGACACAGCTGCAGCCATCATTAAGGAATAGAACTCTCCATTAATCGTTGTGAACTTTTGCATAGCTAACTGGATCGTGTATAATTCATCCGTCCTTAAAAAGATTAATGGATTCTGATAATCATTCCATGTCCAAATGAACCTTAAAATACCATAAGTTGCAATTGCTGGTTTTACAACAGGCACTGCTATTTTCCAAAAAATCGTCCAATGCCCTGCCCCATCAATCTTAGCTGCATCAATAAGGTCGGTTTGAATCCCCATGAAAAACTGACGCAACATGAATGTTCCTAAAACACTAAAACTCCCAAGTAAAATCAAGCCTAAGTGACTATCGAATAAACCGAAACTTCTAAACATGAGAAACTGTGGTACTAGACTAGCTTGTGGTGGTACCATATAAGTTGCTAGTACAATAAAAAACAACCAATTTCCAGCCGGAAACCGTACCTTCGAAAATCCGTATGCTGCTAATGCTGATACGATAACGGATGTTACAGTTGTTAGAACAGCGACTTTAATAGAATTCCAATAATAGAGGTAAAATGGATAGTCACCAAACCATACTTCATTATAGTTATTCACCGCATTCCACGTATCTGGAATCCATTGGATTGGATACTTAAAGACATCTGCTTCAATCTTAAAAGAGGTACTTAACATCCATATAAACGGTAGTAAAAATACAAGGCTACAAAAGAACGCAATGATGGTGATAAGCAACTTTTTAGTATTAATATATTTAAATTTTTTCATTTGTCTGTCCCCCTCTAATAATTAACCCATTTTTTCTGTGCAAGCCACTGAAAAATAGTAATTGAAAATACAAATAGAAATAAAATTACTGCTATAGCTGAGGCATAACCAACCTCTAAATTAATAAATGCAGTTTCATACAAATGCCATACCAGCATGGTAGTGGAATTTAAAGGACCACCAGCTGTTAATACGGCAATTAAATCAAACACCTTAAATGTGGCAATAACTCCAGTTATAAGCAAGAAAAATGACGTCGGTGAAATTAATGGTAATGTGATATTTTTAAATTTATACCATGCATTTGCTCCATCTATTTCTGCGGCCTCATATAACTCTTTTGGGATTGATTGCAGCCCAGCGATATACACAATTAAATTAAAACCAGTAGATATCCAAATGTGAATGATCATAATAGAAATTAATGCAAAGTTTGGATCTGAAATCCATGTCGGTGGATTTTCAATTCCAAGAGACATTAAAGTTTGATTAATGGGTCCTGAAGATGGATGGAATAAAACTCTCCATACTGTAGCTATTGCCACCACACTTGATATATAGGGCATGAAGAAAGCAACTTTGAAATAATCTTTCATGTACACATGTTTATCAATCACTATCGCTAGAAATATAGAGAAAGCCATTGTTAAGGGAACCGTCAAGACAAAAATACCATTATTAATTAGAGACTTAATAAATATTGGATCTTCTAACAGATTATTAAAATTCTGAAATCCTACCCAGTTTAACTGGTCTATCCCTTGAACAAATTTCCAATCAGCAAAGCTAAGAACAAATGTCGCTAACATTGGTAATAAAACAATAATAGAAACACCAATTAACATAGGAGAGACAAATAGCGCACCTGCTATGCTTTCATTTTTTTCTATTTTTGTTTTTTTAAAATTTATTTTTGGCATTTTCTTTAGATTTTTTTGGACATCAACTTTTTCTTCCATATGTTTCACCTCATTTATATAATTTATATAAAACTGTAAATGACATTCATAAACGCTATTGTTAACGTTTACATTTTTTGATCCATTAGCACCGTTATTGGTTCCTTGCTAATATTCGTAAACACGTGTCGTGAGAAGAACATTGTTATAAAACATAGCCCGCTTCCTAAGTATAATAGGGCTATTGCAGGGAATATCAAACAAATAAACAAAACGCATATAACCGACGTACACATAATGAATGTTCTGAAAGGAAATGACACCCCTATAATCAATGCCGACTTAAAATGCTGGAGCGTAGTGTTTTGATAGTGAACAGCAATCGGGAAAATGTATAGCATCACCAGTAAATATAAAATAAAAACCGTGGTAAAACTAGCTAATAGAAAATATTTGATCGCACCATCAAACGAGTTAAGCAAATTTAAATCAATTACGATAAACACTCCTACAGTAACTAAAACAAGTCCAATAGCATTTGCTTGTTTGAAATCCGACTTGTAAAAAGATAGGAATGTGCGGAATATTGGAAAATTCTCTTCACCATTTATCCATTTTCTCATAATAGCGTACATTGCTTGCGTGGAAGGCCCTAATCCCATGAAGATAAATCCAATTAATATGAATAGCAGCCATAATAAATTAAGATAAGCTAATCGGTAAATCCACTCACATATCCTTACTATTTTTCCAGACCAGCCAACCTGAAAATCCATAATACCCTCCCCTTTGCTAGTTTTATAATTTTATCTTATACGCTTATTTTAATAAAAAAGGAATTGCAATAATAGAAAATTTTTTGACTATAATCTTTGTTTTTTTTACTTATTATGAAACGAGAGACTAACCACACACATTAGTAGGTTGGAAATAGTTATAATGTCTACGCCTCGTAATCTCTTTCTATTTAATCTAGGCTATTCTCTAAGACTCGTTTTTTCGACTCATGAGTTTCCACACCAAAAAAAATTCCAACCATAGAATATTTCTTGCTTCTTTTTTTACTATTATGTGCTTTTTTTTTACAACTTCTGAATATCAAACATTGAATCCTCATCCATCCTGTATAATCTGTGAAAAGATTGAAAGGAGATTACAACTATATGAGTTTCGAGAAGAGACAAATGCAAGTAATACAATTAGCTGCTGAAAAAGCACTAGAATTACCACCTATTAAAAATAATTACTGGTTTTTAGACGATATCCGTGATAACTTCTATTATGCGATGCACTTATATACCGCATCACAAGATAATCGAATTTCACTTACTGCAGACAAAAAAATTGCTAAGGAACGAGCAGAGGATATTTTATTTCACAGTATAAAACTTCAAGATCAAAATGAGCATAGTGAATACTTTGGACATTGGCCACTCAACCTTGATCCAAACCCTGAATTAGCGGAACCTAACACACTTCCTGTTGAATTTTTTGGTGGATTACTTTTACATTTTTATAACAAACATTCTGATTCACTTTCTAGTAATCTATTAACTGAAATGGAAACTGCGATGTTTTCGATATATAAAAGTGATCTTTTAAATCAAAACCCTGAGCAATTCATACACCATGAAACGAAAATATTTGTTTTACAATTAATGTATGGCAAACATTTTAACGATACAGCAATGCTTTGCACTGGGTACAGTAATATAAAAGCAGTATTATCACATAGTAAAGAAAACGGTTTGAGAGAGTACGGTAGTCTTCCTTGGTTGTGGCATTGGATTCAATCAGTTGATTTTGCCAGAAATCATATGACAGACGAAACGATTAAACAAACACTAACAGAACTATTAGACTTTTTGTGGAAAGAACGAGCAACTTTTTACTTAAAAGGGGCTTGGATTGGTTCTCATTCACGTTCTTTACCACATGATATTCCAAAGTACTCCAATACACTAAATGATTATATTCAATTTGGAGATTTACCTAAGCCCAATATCATTACCCGCTTAGAAGGAGCTGGATTTATTTCTTATCAAGCACCTGATTCCATTCGCCAATTAAGCATAGATCACAGCATTCCTATCGAAGTAAAAAAGAAGGTTAACGTCTGTTTTGAAGAGTCAGAAAATCCGTTTGATGCCTTGCACCATTACGCTTATATTACAGATTCTTATGCTGTTGGTGGATTGTGGGAACGTACCAACGAATATTTAAATGAACAGCATCGCTGGGGGGTCTCTCTACCAGTTCAAAATAACCTTTCGATAAATCAACTTTATTTCTTTCATCCAGGCGAGGGGTATCAAGAAGGTGATGCGCGGCATCAAAGTCCCAATAGTCAGGTAATCTATCATAAAAATGTGGTCGGGTCTTTATATCATCAACTTAATGAAACTAATTACCCATTTATTATTGGGTTCTTACCTAAAGCAAAATGGGTGCGTATAAAGAAAAATATATGTGCTGATATTGAGGACGTTTATATCTCGATTTATCTTCACCAACCGTATTCCATCACTGACAAAGATGACCTTATTTTCGTCAAAAGTTACGGCAATCAACATGCGGTTGTTGTGGAAATTCTCGCTAAAAAGGAAGCTGAAAACTTTTCTATTATGAATTTTAACCAATTCCAGAATCATATCAAAGCACAAGAAACTGTTGTCGAAACTAGCGATGATTCCATTTCTATAATGTACAAGTCACTACATGAAGATATTATTAAACTAGCATATTCCAAGTCTAGAAAGTTAGAGCAAATCATCAACGGGCATTCTGTTCGTTTTACAGATTACACAATATAAGGTCCTATGGTAGCTTTTAAACGATCGATGAGATTTCAACGTAGAATAGATAAAACTGTAATGATGTGTTTTTATGATCAATTCAATGATATTTATAATTACAAACGACTTTTATTTAGCGAATAAATAGTTTGAATATTTTCATTATAGCTGTTGACATTTTTTAGAATGTAACTTACTATAACAGGGAACATAAAACTAAATAGTTAGTCTTCTTATCAAGAGAGGTGGAGGGAACGGCCCTTTGATACCTCGGCAGCTTACTTTTTACATAAAAGTACTGTGCCAATTCCGTCAGACGTATGTTTGAAAGATAAGAAGAGTAAGGCTGTCATTATAGAAAACAATTATAATACTGCCCCTCTTCTTAATTGAAGGGGGGTTTTTTGACGTAATAAACTAAAAAAGGAGGTTTGATCGATTGGATTTATTAACCGCACTGAAGGAAAAGATTCTAATTGCTGATGGTGCTATGGGTACCTTGTTATACTCACATGGTGTTGATCGTTGTTTTGAAGAATTAAATTTAACCCATCCAGAAGAAATTTATCATACACATAAGGCGTATGTAGAAGCTGGAGCTAATGTTATCCAAACAAATACGTACAGTGCAAATTATATTAAACTGGCACGTTATGGATTGGAAGATAAGGTAAAAGAAATTAACACGCAAGCAGTAAAAATAGCTAAAAGAGCTGCAAATAAGGATACATTTGTTGTTGGAACAATTGGCGGTATTCGCGGAAGTCAAAAAAACCTTGGTTCAATAGAGGAAATCAAGCGCATTTTTCGTGAACAGCTTTATTGTCTTTTATTAGAAGGTGTAGATGGGCTTCTTTTAGAAACGTATTATAGCCTTGAAGAATTAAAAACCGTTTTAGTCATTGCTAGAGAAGCAACTGATCTTCCGATTATTACGAACATTTCCATGCATGAAATTGGTCTATTAGAAAATGGCACACCGTTAAATGACGCGTTAACACAATTAGACGATGCTGGTGCAGATATCATTGGTGTGAATTGCCGATTAGGTCCACACTATATGATTGAATCTTTAAAAACAGTTGACTTACCAAAGACGGCTTATCTTTCCGCTTATCCTAATGCGAGTCTACCAGCATACAGTGATGGGAAGTTAATCTATAACAATAACCCTGACTATTTTGAACGATGTGCTAGAGAATTTCGTAATCAAGGTGTGCGATTAATTGGCGGTTGTTGTGGTACCACACCCGAACACATTAAGGCACTAGTAAAAGGTATCGAAGGTCTCACACCTTTAGTAGAAAAGAATGACGTTAAGCACCATCAGATTGTAGAAGTAAAAGAATCAGCTACTAGAAAAAAATTGGATCTAGCTCAAATTGTCGAACGTAGACATTCTATTATTGTCGAATTAGACCCACCAAGGAATTTACAAACGAAAGAATATTTAGCAGGTGTGCAAGCATTAAAAGATGTTGGCATTGACGCAATAACAATGGCTGATAATTCGTTAGCCACACCACGGATTAGTAATCTAGCAATGGCAACACTAATAAAACAGAAAAAAATACCTATGACAACACTTCTTCATCTAACTTGTCGTGACCGCAATTTAATCGGCTTACAGTCTCATTTAATGGGGTTACACACACTGGGTATTCATGAGATTTTAGCTATTACCGGGGATCCAACTAAAATAGGTGGTTTTCCAGGTGCATCGTCTGTATTTGACGCAACATCCTTTGAATTGATTAGGCTAATCAAACAATGTAATGAAGGTATTTCATTTTCAGGCAAGTCATTAAATGAAAAAACATCTTTTCAAATCGCAGCAGCTTTTAACCCCAATGTTCATCATCTTGATAAAGCAGTGCGCAGGTTAGAGAAAAAAATTGATTGCGGCGCAGATTATTTTCTGACCCAACCAATTTATCAACCCGAACAGATTGAGGCGCTTAAACAGGCAACAGAACATATAAGTAAGCCAATCTATGTCGGCATTATGCCATTAACATCCTCACGAAATGCAGAATTTCTACATCACGAAGTACCAGGTATGAAACTAACAGATGACGTCCGTCAACGAATGAAGGCAACAGGAGAGAATAGAATACTAGCAGAACAAGAAGGCATGTCGATAGCAAAAGAATTAATTGATGTCGCTTTTGAACATTTTAATGGCATCTATTTGGTAACACCCTTTATGCGCTATGACATCACAGTCGAACTATCAAAATATATCAAACAAAAAGTGGCAAATGTACAAAAATTAATTCTATAATACGAGTTTAAATTTAAATGGAGGTTTATAGATGACAAAAGTAATTAGTTCCAATCTAGGTTATCCGCGAATCGGTGAAAAAAGAGAATGGAAACAAGCGCTTGAGCAATATTGGGAAGGGAAAATCGAAGAAAAAGAATTACTTTTAATAACGAAAGTAATAAGGCTAAATAACCTTAAAAAGCAACAAGAAAAAGGTATTGATCTAATTCCAGTTGGTGATTTTTCATTATATGATCATGTATTAGATACTTCCGTTATGTTTGGTGTCATACCAGAACGTTTTGATTATGATGGTGGTACGGTAGGATTAGATACTTATTTTGGAATAGCACGTGGAACAAAAAACGCGGTTGCTTCGGAAATGACAAAATGGTTTAACACGAATTACCATTACATCGTGCCAGAGTTAGAAAATGTCCAACCGAGTGTGACAGAAAATCGTCTTCTTTCTTTCTATCAAGAAGCAAAAGATGAACTCGGTATTGATGGGAAGCCTGTTATTCTAGGTCCTATTACGTATCTGAAGTTAGCGAAACTCCAGGATGATGTACAATTCGAAAAATTACTAGAAACATTTATACCGCTTTACATTCAAGTATTAAAAGAATTGGAGCAAGCTGGTGTATCTTGGGTACAAGTAGATGAACCCATTTTTGGTACAAATTTATCTCCACAGATTTTAGCTCTTGCAAAAAAGGCATACGAAACAATTCATCAAGCTGTTCCTAACATAAATATCCTTTTACAAACGTATTTTGAAACAGTTGTCGATTATAAAAAAGTAGTCGATTTCCCTGTACAAGGAATTGGCTTAGATTTTGTTCATGGTGATGCGCTTTCGTTTATTCAAGAACATGGATTTCCAAACGATAAAGTCTTAGCTGCAGGCATTATAAATGGTCGGAACATATGGCGCGCTGATTTAGAAGAACGTTTAGATCTGTTAGAGAAGCTAAAACAAATCGTTACAAATAAGTTGATCATTCAACCGTCTACTTCCCTTCTACATGTTCCAGTTACAAAAAAACAGGAGCAGGAAATTGATCCCTCCATTTATGGTGGATTAGCATTTGCAGATGAAAAATTAGCAGAAATCGTTACGCTTACGAAAGCACTAGATGAAGGTCGAGATCATGTTCAATCAGAATTAAAAGATGCTACTGCATCACTTAAAAAGTGGAAAGATGCTAGCTTCGGCAAAAACAAAGAAGTGCAACAAAAACTTGCTAACTTAACCGATGCGGATATAAATAGATCAGTAGCCTTTGCAGAACGAATAGAAAAACAACAGCAATACTTCCAATTACCATTGCTACCAACAACAACAATAGGAAGTTTACCGCAAACAAGCGAATTGAAAAAAACGAGAACAAAATGGCGTAAAGGACAAGTAACAACGAGTGAATATGAACAGTATATTCGTGACTATATTAAGAAATGGATAACGATTCAAGATCAAATTGGACTTGATGTCCTCGTTCATGGAGAACCTGAACGTACGGATATGGTGGAATATTTCGGCGAAAAACTGAATGGTTTTATTGTTACGAAGCTTGGCTGGGTGCAGTCTTATGGCTCACGTTGTGTAAAACCGCCAGTAATTGTTGGTGATGTATCTTTTGCAAATCCAATGACAGTAAAAGAAATTGTCTATGCCCAATCATTAACAACAAAACCGGTAAAAGGCATGCTTACTGGACCAACAACTATTTATAATTGGTCGTTTGTGCATGATGACTTACCTCGTAAAACCGTTCTAAACCAAATTGCTATTGCATTAAAGGCAGAAATAGAAATACTAGAAGAAAATAATATTAAGATTATTCAAGTGGATGAGCCAGCATTACGTGAAGGTCTACCATTAAATCGCGATAAATGGGCAGCTTACTTAGAAGATGCGGTTACTGCATTTAGATTAGCCACATCAACAGTTGAAGTTGATACTCAAATTCATACCCATATGTGTTATTCGAATTTTGAAGATATCTTTGAAGCGATTGATGGGCTTGATGCAGACGTAATCTCAATTGAAACGTCAAGAAGTCATGGAAACCTGATCTCTACTTTTGAAGAGAATACCTATAATAAGGAAATTGGACTTGGTGTTTATGATATTCATAGCCCGCGTGTTCCAAGTATAGAGGAAATCAAGCAAAATATTAATCGCGCATTACAAACGATTTCACCAAATCAGTTCTGGATTAATCCAGACTGTGGGTTAAAGACTAGGAATGAAGCTGAAACAGTAGAAGCACTCCAAACGATGGTAGATGCTGCAAAGATCATAAGAAAAACAGCACTATCTTATCAAAAATAGAACAGTAACATTAGCAAGTCCTCCACCGTTATCTGCGGTGGAGGACTTTTTTATTGGGTCGAAACACAAATGTTATATTACTAATATTACTCAATTTTCGGAGCGTAAAACAGGCTTTTAAGTCTCGGCATAACTAGGAAATCTCTAATCATCATGGTAATTCATCTGACTAACTTGATAGAAACTGCGACGTACCAGAAGACCTTACCCGTTCTACAGTGAAATGGGATCGCTTTCCGTGGGCACGGCTTCAGCTAACTCGGATAAGCAAAAATCGCTTTCCGAGTGGATCTTCAGTCCGCGCTGTTCCCACAGGAGTCTCACCCATTTCACCGCTTCACTAATTTTGTCTATAAATATATGATAAGTATCCTTTTGCATATGTAATTAGAAATACCGACAACTTTATTAATAACAAAAACACAAATTTTTCAATGAGCATTCTAATAATTTCTGTCCTTAATATTATTCATATTTAGAAATAGTTGCTCTAATCAGCGAAGGAAGCAAATGCTTGACACTCCTACGGGAACAGCACGAACCGAAGATCCTCTATAGAAGCGATCTTTGCTTCTATAGATAGCTGAGGTTGTGCCCGTGGAAAGGAAAAGCATTTGCTGACGTAGCGAGTAAGATCCGAATGTTACGTCGCAGTTGATGCTTATTGTGATGGAAAGGGAATTACTATGTCAACATATGAACCTCTCTCAATTGAAATCCATTTCAATAAGAAGTGCCTAAAGAATGTGTTGTGTATTTCCAAAGCGAGTTAAGCCTGTAGTGTTTTCATCTGTATATATCGACGTTAAGTATTAGGCTTCTGTTTTTTTTACTAACATTTTTAAAAGTAGGTACATTTTGCTTAAAGAAACATAGAATGCTACTGAACCAATTATTATGGCTCAGTAGCAGGGGAATTAATGGGATATTATTAGTTAATGGAAAGGAGAACGTTTCTTTTTATTAAAGAATGTCTAACTGTGCAACAAGTGTTAAAAGAATCTGTAAAAGCACTTGGATGGATGCTGCAACATCCGTGTCGGTAGTTGTTACTTTAACAGATTCACTTCCGTCAATTACAATAAGTTGTCTGTTAGATTGATCAATTCTAGAATATCCTAATAGTTCTTCTGTTACCTCTTGTGCTCTTGAACTACTAGCTATTGAAATGTTTACTACAATAACTATTGCTACTTGTAATGCAACTTGTAAAGAAACAGCCACCTGGGTATCAGTTGTATCAACAGTTACATCTGTTGAGTTCAAAATAAAAATTGCCTCTCTTGATTGCTGCTCGATGCCAGAAATTTGGTCTGCATACTGACTAACCGCTCTTGATTGATTACTCGTTCTACTCACATTAATACCTCCCTCTTTTTTATGACTCCGAATTATTTTTATTACGCTTAATTTTTTGCAATTTTTCAATTAACGCCTCTGTTTGAACTGTCATTGTTTTCTCGCTATTTTGTTGGTCAGCTAAAAATGCTTCAGTTTGCGATTTGAGTCCTTCAACCGACTTTTTAAGTTGGCTTTTTTCCTCATCAGACAGTTCTGTATTTCTAGAAATATTTAGTCTCTTAAAAATATCAGAGACATGTACTTGAATCAAATCACTTGATATTTGATTCAATTGGTTTTGGATATCCCCATCTGTCAATGTTCTCCCCCCTCTTGGCTAAGTTTGCTTACACCATATATATATACAATTATCATAAATGTGAGCGGGTACTTATCACAGATAGCAATAGAATAGATAGATGTTACTGATGGATACAACCACTAACTAAAAAAGCAACCGACACAATCATTGACTGTGACGATTACTTTTTATTAACTAGCAATTTTCATTATACTGTTTTTGTTTTAGAGTAATCGCTAAGTAGAGCTTCAAATTCATTAGCAGGTGACGGTTTAGCATATAAGTAACCTTGTCCATATCGACATTGATGTTCTAAAAGAGCTTTGGCTTGCTGTTCTGTTTCTATTCCTTCTGCAATTATATTTAAATTTAAATTCATACCAATATCAATAATTGTTTTTACAATGGAAAAGTCTTTTTCATTATCAATATCATCGATAAAGGATTTATCTATTTTAATTGTACTAATCGGCAACTCTTTTAGGATATGTAATGACGAATATCCTGTACCAAAGTCATCGATAGCTGTTTCAACGCCAAGTTCTCG
This sequence comes from Paraliobacillus sediminis, assembly GCF_003426055.1. Classification (NCBI taxonomy): domain Bacteria; kingdom Bacillati; phylum Bacillota; class Bacilli; order Caryophanales; family Bacillaceae; genus Paraliobacillus; species Paraliobacillus sediminis. The sequence goes on along the minus strand of NZ_QJSI01000001.1, from coordinate 874,744 downwards.
CAATCCACTTAAAACTTGAATCGACTCTTCAATGTCATGCATGATACTCTCTGTTATTTCCAATTCTAAATACTTTGCCGAAAGACCTGTTTCTTTTAAAACATTACTTACAAGTACAACAAAATTATCCTGTTCAAACTGTTGGACAGAAACATTTACGGAAACAGCTAACGCTTGAAAACCATTTTGCTGCCAGTCTACATTCTGCTGACAAGCCTTACGCATGACCCATTCACCAATCGACAGTATTTGACCTGACTCCTCTGCTATAGGAATAAATTCTACAGGAGACACTTGACCTAACGTTGGATGCGTCCATCTTAACAGCGCCTCCATTCCGACTACTTCACCAGTCGCAATATTTATTTTAGGTTGATATAAAAGGGCTAACTGATTAAGTTCAATTGCATTTTTTAACTCAATCTCAATTGTCATTTTTCGGGTAATAATCTCATTTAATGCAGCATTAAAAAAGTAATATTTATTCCCTTTATTCTTTGCAATATACATCGCTGCATCCGCATGCTTGAATAGTTTATCACCGTCTAATCCATCCGTTGGATACATACTGATTCCTATACTCGGTGTAATTGATATTTCATGATAATCAATCAAAAAGGGTTGAAGAAAAACGCCCAGTAGGTTATCCGCTATTTCGCTGCAACTGCTTTTATTATGATCTGGCAAAATAACGACAAACTCGTCTCCCCCAACCCGATAAATATCTGTCGTGCAACCTAATTTTTCTCTTAATCTGTCCGCGGCTATTTGTAAGACACGATCTCCAATTTGGTGTCCTAATGTATCATTAATTGTCTTAAAACGGTCTAGATCCATTAGTAACAAGGCCACTGGTCGATTAGATTCCCTTGCTATGTTCATCGTTGTTCCTAAATCTTCAATAAAAGCCGTTCTATTTTTCAATCCAGTTAATGTATCATGATAAGCTAAGTTTCTATACTCACTTACTAACTTACTATTTTTCCGCATAATTACTAACTGCCGTCCGATGATCATCAGGAAGGAAATACTTAACCCTAAACTTAGCGCATTAAGTTTCCAATTATAACTTTGTGTTACAAGGATTAATAATATAATCGTACTAATATAAGGTAAAAAGTTTTCCCTGTTGTTAAAGTAATTAATGACCTTCCAGTCTAACTCTTCTGTATTCGAGTGCACAAACTTCCCTGAAGAGCCGATCATTAAGATAGCGTAAAGCCAGAAAACATCAACAAGGCTACCAATCTGATAGCCACCCATCAATGATAAATAAGCATAGTACAGATCAGCAACTACTTGGAAAAAGAAGCCAATAATTATAAATATCATTACCTCTTTCTCTTTCGAATCATATGATAAAAAATACAAATTAGTAATCGCAAACAAGATACTAATACTACATATTAAATACAATAATGTGATAATCGTGTCCATCATATCATCACCCTGGACAGCTTGGATTGTGCTCATTAAATAATACGTACCAACTGAAGTTGCAAAAGTCGTAAAGACTACTATTGAAAATAAATAGGGACTAGTAGACTTAGATGTTCTAATAACTCTTACTTTATATAGCAATCCAATTAGGAAACAAATATAAGCCACAAGCCATAGAAAAAATGATATCTCAGGATATTTCATCGAACCTGTCGTGAGTAGTGATACGAACCAATTAAGATTGGAAACTGTATGCAATAATAAACCAATACTAAGAATTAGCCAAAAAAAACGCTGCTTATCTGGAGTGATACGATAAGCTTTATTTACCCAAATAAAAGCAATGCTTCCTACTATAATTTGAATTCCAATAGTAAGAAAAGAACGTAGCCAATCATTATTCTGTAAAAATAATAGGATAATATAATAGAGCACTGCTATACCCAATATAGTGAAGATTGCGTTACGTTTAGTAGACATCATGTTATCTTACTCCCGTCCTCAAGATAATCCCAACAAATATAAAAAAGCTATTCCCAATGGAAATAACTTTTTAATTACCAGTTATCGTCATCCATTTGGTAACACAGCCACCATAGGTCACCCTTTAGGTCTGTTGCTTTGCGTCCTTATTTTTCAATAAGTTTGCCTTTTCAATGAAAAGAACTTCTTTTTTATAGTATAGTTCAATTGTACCATACTGGAAATTATTATGCGGTACTTTATAACTGTTATATTACTTTTATTTTGACTATCATTTTTATTTGATAGCTGGACTCTATGCAAAATACTTTATTTTTTTCGTTAACACAGTGATAATAGATATATGATAGAAAAGAGGTGTCAAGAAATGAAATGTAAAATGAATCGTAATGCTGCAAAAGTACTTAAAGGTTGGTTAGAAAGTGATGGTGCAGAAGGAAAAATGGTTCGAGTTTATGTAACCGAAATGCACGGCAATCATGCACACTATGATGTGATGTTAGATACACCGACAGAACATGATGAAATAGTTAAAACGGATAAAGATATCGATGTGTTACTAGATGCAAGAGAAGATTTTTTAGATGGCGTCTGGATTCAGTATTTCTTTGTTCCACAAGAAGGATTTGCAATTAGTAACAAATCAAAAGGATTACCACCACAGCATCATTAAAAAAACACGCGTCTGTCTCCAAATCCTTTGGTAGCAGACGCGTGTTTTTGTTTAAACTATATTTTGCAGCATTTAATTTTCAATAGTTAATCCCACTCCTTTAATTTTAAGACTAACTTTTTCATCTTCTTGGCTATCTTTCCCTCTTCTTTTCGCTGCTTTTTCCACTCATTGTAGCTCGCTATCCCAATTAAGATGAAGCCTGCAAGTAATAGATAGGCCCACCAAGGCATATTGCCCCAATACGGTTTTGTCTGATAGATCAGATTAAAGAGGAGTGTTCCAATTCCAATAAAAAAGTAAGATTTAATTTGAAATTGAGCACCTATTACTAAGGATAGGAGTGAAAGACCTCCGACAATTAAGGCATCCCGCACTGTATTACTCGAAATCGCATCCAATACTAAAATGATCGTCACAACTAATAAAGAGACTGTTTGAACATGAGACATTACCGTTTTATAGTTTTTCCACGTTTTTAAACTCAAGATAATTGATAGGAAAAGAACAGGGAAAATTCTAAGTTCAGTATGAAAGAGTTCTGAAATAAAAGGAATGTATTCTTCTAAAATAATGTAATAGGTTGGCAGAAAACTAATCGAACCCAACGTGACAATCACTTTCCGTGCTATGTGGTGAGTAAACCTTCTCACTTGTGCAAATAGCCATACAGTTCCTAATACATATGGAATAATATTAATCCAAACGTTACTCTCTCCCTGAAGATAGGTGATAGAATAACCTAGATAACATACAGCTATAATAGAGTACCAATCGATATAGTGACTTTCTTCATTCCATTGGTACAGTCTTTTAAATAATATTTTTCCTGCAATAAATAAAACAAGAAAACTAGCTAAACTAATTAAAAATAACTGAAAATCTTGATACAAATAGCGTTGTTGTTCCCAAATGAGTAGGGATAATGTTAATGGAAATACTAAGCCAACTGTCCAATTTCTCCTGTGTAAAAAGAAGACATTCAGAAGTACATATGTCAGAACAGACAAAACTTCTCCTAGAGAACTAACGTCGTATGTGGTAAGAATCATAAACAAACCGTAGTTAGAAAACGGAATAATATACCATTCTATTCTACTCTTCCAAGTCTTATTTACAACGAACCATCCTACAAAGAAAAGAACACTAGACCAAAACCAATAATAACCTTGTGAGAGATTTTCAAATATATTATAATACTGTGCTGTCGTAATTAAAATAAATGTAACCAGAGACATCGCAGCATACAAGAATAGCTTTATCGCCCATTCTTTTTTGATAACGAACATACTGTATATAAAAACACCAAATGGTACAAACAAAAATAGTGAATTTATCATTTGCGAAAGAGCTTGATCAATCAAAATAACTAACGTAACATTCAATTGAATAAACTGCGCAATCCAAAAGAAGTAAGGTTTTAAAGCAGGGACTCGCTTTCCTTGCCATCCTTCCACAACAAGTAAGATCAATGGACCAAACAAAAGAAATATCACAACAGAACTAAATTCTTGAATTTGAAAAGTGCTTAATAAGGAAGCGTAAAAGCAAAAAGTAGTGATTGCTACGAGAGACCATAATACGTCCAATTTTGTCTGTCTAACTAACCAGATAAATACACCAATACCAACTAAAAGTAGAGCGGGCCGAATAAAAGTTGTATCAATTGTAGTGAAACCAACAAGAAGCGATAATCCATATAAATAGCTTCCTTGACCGATATAAAAGGCAGCTTTAGCTAATCCAGTTTTCTTGTATTTTCGCCAAATTAAACTAATAAGCAATAGGGTAAGTGATGACATCACAATGTGAAATGGAAGATCCAAATAGACGGTGTATCCTGAAATTAGCTCTCCAATCTTTGGATTCAGACAATACAAAGCAAACAACCAACTCACTGCATTCGTCCACTTCGCTATTTCTCTTTCAATATTATTTTTGCTAGAAACAACAAACAATGCAATAATACCGAATAAAATATACATAAGTGAAGCATGTATTAGTAGTCCGAAAAGAGTTGCATACATCATGGAAGCTACCATTACAGCAACAGATAAATAGAAAACACTTCTTTTTATCGGTAACAAAAATACAATCTTATCACGTAAACCAATTAATAAAAATAAGAGCGCAGCATAAAAGAATAGAAACAGTTCCATACTGATACCTGTCAAATAATCAAGTATTATATCTCCAAGTTGTAAACCAAATGTGTATAGAAAAATAGTCGCTAACCAACTGAAAACAGCTCGTTTGGTTATATACGATAGATAGGTGTATGTGAGCATAATTACCAAATAAGCAGCTAATAAAATCCAAGCGTCCTCATTTGCTCTTATAACAATACCCTGGTAACTAATATAAATAAAAGCAAAAAGGGAAATCACACCACTTGTATAACGAAACATACGAGATACAACTACATCGCTTTTTATGACATGTGCAAAAACCAGAAAACATGCACCAATCAAACCATAAGCAATCAAATCAATTGAAGCTAACCAAGAGGATTCTGTTAATTGGTAAGCACCATATGCAAATAATGCCGAGAATACAAGTTGATACTCTTTTGTGTTATAAACAAACACCATTGCAATATAAATTGCTGCGGTTAAAAGAATATTAAAACTATAAAAAAGGGATTGATCGAAAATCACTAGCATTAATAATGTTGATACAACTAAATTCAACTGTGCATATTTAGGAAGTTCTTTAATAAATAACGCTAGTTTAGTATTCTTACAATAACGGTGATACATGTATAAAAGTAACGCGTTGTACAACATAATAAACAAGTAGAAAACATCGACAGATACTTGGGTCAATCCAATAAGAAAACCTACTGAAAATGTTAAGAATAAATACGAAATCCAGACAAATAATCTAGAACGATGCTTCCAAGCATTTCGAATATATAATGGTAAAGGAACTAAAGTACCTATAACGCCTAATAAGAATTTACCCTCTCCTGTTAAAGATAAATACTCTCCGAACAAACTAAAGTACCCTATTGCCACAATAGCAATTGGAATTAATAAACTTCCTAACGTTAAAAAGGCAAAAGCTGTTTTATCTATTTTTAAAAGTTTAGTAGAAATACCACTCAAAGCCAAGAAAAATAAAGAAACGCATAATAACGCTAAGACTTTTAACACAGGTCCCATTTGATCCCATGTACTTGTTGCTACAACCAAACCACTAATAAGCAGGAAGATAACACCTAGAATTAATAACCAGGTAATGTTTCGTTCTCTCACTTCTTCTTTTCCTTTTACTGTTTTTTCAGGTTTGGGTTTCGGTTGTTTCACTGCTTTTGTGATTTGCTTCTTTTTATCTAGATTTTTAACTTCGGATATAGTTGCCGACTGAAGAAACTGTTCTTTTTTCTCTACTTGTTGTAGTTGATTTTTTCGATATTGATTGTAAGCTATCCTAATCCGCGTGATATCAGCATCCTTAATTAAACCGTGATCAGATAACGCTCGCATTTCTTCATAAACAATTTTTTCTCGATCCGATCTAGAGATATCCTTCATTATTTCACCTCATTGTACACATTTACATTCAGGAATATAGTAACGTATTAACCCGTTAAATTCAACCTATTTTTTCCATTTAATTCACTTAATCCCTTTCTATTCTTTGAACTTTTCTTCAGAAAAACAGAAACAGAGTAACTGTACTCAAGCCTTTTTCTAAGCATTCTAAATTACAACAGTTTAATGCAATTTTCGAAAGAGAGAATTATCATACGACAATTTTTATTCCCCGGGAAATTATAGTTAAAAATCCGCAAAATAAGTATTGCATTTTTATTGGTAGGTCAAGGAAGCAGATGTTTTCTATTAAAAACAGATAAAAAACTCTCTACTTATGTGTACAAGTAGAGAGTATAGCAATCTGTTATAAAGCTGTTTTATGGTACCAGAAAACCATCATTATGTTCTGATTAATCTTACTCTTATAATCTTTCGAGAAAACGTTGATACGCTTGATCGGCATGCCCTGGTAAATGCTCATGTCCAAATTCATGATAGAGAACCATTTCTTTTTTTGCCACTATCTTATTGTATGCAGCAAATTGAGTAGATGGTGGACAAATATTATCTCTTAGGCCAGTAACCCAACATACATCAGCCTGTATTCGATCCGTTAAATTTTGGATATCAATATAACCTAGTTTCGCAAACACCTCTTCATCTCTATCATGTGTAGGATCAAAAGATCTAAAATAATATGCAATCTCTTCATAAGCAGAATTTTGAATATCCATCTCCCAAGCTCTCTTATAATCAGACAAAAACGGATGGACAGCATATAATTCTTTTACCCTTGGTTCAAGTGACGCACAAGCTGTTGCTAGAGCACCACCTTGTGATTGTCCATAGACACCAATTCGGCTTTCATCTACTTCTTTCATTCCGATTAAGATTCTTGTAGCCTGGACTGTATCTAAAAACACGTTACGGAAATAGAGTTTATCAGGATTAGGATCATCAATCCCTCGAATTATATGCCCTCTAAAGGTTGGGCCTTTTACAACAATATTATCTTCAGATAAGCCCCCTTGACCACGACAATCTAATGCAAGCACTGTAAATCCCTCTGCTGCATAAACAATTTTATCTAACCAATCTCCACTATCAACAGAGTACCCATGAAAGATAGCAAGTCCTTGACCCGTCCCTTTACCTTCTTTAGGTTTAGCTAACTTACAATGAACCCTTGCCCCACCAACACCAGTGAAATAAAGATGAAAGCAGTCTGCGTATCTAGATTTAAAATCAGCTGGTACAAGTTCATAATCTAATGACTGCATCTCCAACTCTTTTATTGCACGTTCCCAATACTGATCAAAATCAAATGGTTTTGGACTTTTACCCATGTATAATTGCAAATCTTCTATTGGCATATCAATGTGCATTTTCACTTCTCCCTTAAATTCAGATTATAAGCAAGTTATTTCTCAGAAAATAGCTAATGGCATAAATGGCATTCCATCAAGAGTATTAATTCTGTAAGCTATTTCTCCTGTGTATTCATTAATCAGCAATATGATAAATACTTCGTACAGTAATATTTTCGCGGAATTGATCAGCAGACAGATTTTTATCTAAACTATCCTTTAAAACAGTGATTTGTCGAACATCTCCACTAGATAGGTCAAAATAATTATCACTGAATTTTGCCTCTACATCCGCAGACAATTCTATATATTTTGTGAAATTATTTGCTTTTACTGCTACCTCAAAGCTATCACCTTGATCCTTAACATCAATTGATAGTTTCGGATCTAGGAACTCAAAGTGTTTAGGTTTAGTAAATAAAACGGTAGTAGAACTATAGATACTGTCATTAAGATACATTGTACATTCTAAATATGTATCTCTCATTCTTTCTTCAGTAAGAATATCAGTAAAGTCTAATTCTTTACATTTTTTTGCTGACAAGGGATCCACTATAGTAGAAAGACTTCCTTCTACAATAACTTCTGAATTGTTTGAACAAAGCTTCCATTTAACTTCCCCATTAACTTGTTTAAATGTATCATTTGTTACATGAATAGCAGCACATTTGCCTTCTTCTTCAACTGAAAGTAGAATTGGTGCATAGAATTTTTTAGTGAAATAATGCAGGGCTTTCCAACGCCCATAATAATCAATACTAGACCAAGAAGCAACCGGCCAACAATCATTTAACTGCCAATAAAGTGAACCCATACAACGACCACGGTTTCTCCTCCAATGTTCGACACCATACTTTATCGCCTCAGCCTGTAACAATTGGGAAGTATAGACAAGTGAATCAAAATCTTTTGGATATAAAAAATTCTCAGATAAGTAATATAAAATTTTACCATTGGCATCTTCGTTTTTTTGATGCTTTTCCATTATTCTTGAGAATATATTACGATCCTTAGGTTCTGTATACGACTCAATTGTCTTTAAAGCCGGAAAGGATTGAAATCCAAATTCCGAACAAAATCTAAAATAGAAATTGCGATAATCAGTAAAAGGTTTTTGACCATGCCATACATCCCAATAATGTACATCTCCGACATCTGGATTCCTTGGATCAACAAATCCACCTTCAGATGATGGAGATGAAGACCAGTAGAAAGTTTTTGGATCATGCTCTTTTACAATTTCGGGTAGATAATTTTCAAAAAGTTTTATATAGTCTTCTCTTAATTTACGCTCTTTAGGCCAACCCCAATTCTCCCACGCTTCTTCCACCTCATTATTTCCACACCAGATACCTAAACTTGCGTGGTGTCGAATACGTTTAACATTATCTATTGCCTCTTGGTATACTGTTGCTTCAAAATTTTCTGTTAATTCATAAATACTACAGGCAAACATAAAGTCTTGCCATACAATTAACCCATAGGCATCACATAAATCATAGAAGTAATCATCTGGATAATATCCACCACCCCAAACGCGAATCATATTAAAATTTGCTTCGACACAATCGTGAATCAAAACTTCTGTTCGTTCCTTTGAAGTTCGCGCTAAAATATTATCCTCTGGAATATAATTCGCGCCCATCATAAATAAGGCGTGTCCATTAACAACAAATTCGAATGATTTTCCCCACTCATCAGGTTCATTCTTCACTTCAATCGTACGTAGACCTATTTTATAGACTTTTTCATCGGACACTTCTCCACCAACTAGTGACTCTACATCAACCTGGTACAAAGCCTGATCACCGTATCCGTTTGGCCACCAAAGCTTTGGATTTGATACTGTAAAGGAAATGAATTGATTGCCTTCTACAGATGTAACTTTTTTAGTGTTTATTTCACCACTTGGACTAGTTAGTTTTACATGAAGATGACTGTCAACATCAGCTAGTTGACTAACTTCCACTCTTACATTAACTTCCACTTGATCATCCGTATGAACTTGCGTAATATGCACATTATCAATTCTTCCAGAATCCCACGATAAGACTGAAATATCTCGCCAAATTCCAAGATCAGGAATTTTAGGTCCCCAATCCCAACCATACATACTATGAGCTTTTCGGATATGTGGATATCCTTCTACAGCATGGTTAACCCCGACAAGTGGGCGTTTATTTTGTTTTTCAGTAATGTATTTAATCGGTGAATAGAACCTTATTAAAATTTCATTTCTTCCTTTTATCGCATAGGGTTTTATATCTATTTCATAGAGTCGATGCATATTATCTGTGTTTGCGATCACATGTCCATTAAGCTTTACTTCAGCTATAGTATCCAGTCCAACGCATTTTAATAATAGATTCTGACGGTTTAAAAATTGGTCATTTAAATCGAATGTTCGTGTAAAATAATAATCCTTTAATGCTATTTCATAAGCTTGATCTTCATTATCACGATAAAACGGATCATCAATCAATCCATTATTTAATAAGTCATTCATTACAGATCCCGGAACACTAGCTTCGATCCATTCTGTTCCATTTACATCTTTCATCTTCCAAAAACCATTTAAACTAATTTCATTCATTTTGCACCTCAATAATATGTTATTTTATTTAAAAAAACATTCTATTTAATAGAATGCTTTTTTGAAATAGATTGATAAAAGCCTTTAATTATTTTTTCACTTGGCTTTCCAAAAACAGCATAATCGCGATTCTTACTAGCATTAACTTCTGGATAAAGTAACGTCTGCCAATCCCAAAGTCCAAAACCACAAACCCAATCTCTTTTCTTCGTTTCTTCAAACATTTCCTTGTAATACAATTGTTGCTCCTTGAGGTTAACATCACCCTGAAGTGACCAATCATTAGGAATATTCGCTGAACCCGTTCGACTCGGACAACCTGCCTCAGCAAAAAAGAAAGGTTTATCAAATGATTTAACAATTAGTTCGATACGATTCAATTGGTTATTCCAATCCCCAATCGGATAATAGCCACTTGATGAAATAACATCAACTGCATCCCACCATTTCACATTTCCCTCTTGGTACTTATCTGTATTGTAAGTGATTAACCCTTTATAAACCGCACGAACCGAATTAATTAACGCACGCCATTCTCGTTCTCTACGCTCAGTTTGAACCATCTCACAACCTATAATAAGCATTTCACAATTCATACGTGCTGCGATCTCAGCATAATGAAGTTGATAATTTGTATAACTTTCAAACCATTGGTGCCATTTCGGTTCACATGGAACATCGATATCAAAAAAGTTAATATGAGCTCTCCACGTTCCATCCGACGGGTTTACTGTTGGTTTAATCATTACTTTTAAACCTAAATTCTTCGCGTATTCAATCATATCGATTAGCTCTTCATCGCTAACCATATGATCACCCCTATATTTCACCTCTGTTGAAAACGCCGTATCTTGTTCAGCAGCCAAAGCAATAATCACATACTCGGATGCTGTTCTTTCTTTTAATAATTTAAGTGATTCCTTTGCTTCTTTTTTTAGAAAATCACCTCTATTAGCACCCCATCCAAAAGTAAATCCTTTAATATATTCCACGTTATCCCCCTCTAAACCGTACAGGTAAACAATTCTAGGTTTACCTTTCTCATTTGTTTTATTATAATGTACCAATTTCCTTATCGTACGCTACTTCCTCATGTGTTTCTTTAACATAATTAACAATTTCATCTACTGTTGTGTATGCAACTCCTACATATGTGTCTGCAGCACCGTAGTATATAGAAATTCTACCTGTGTCCGCATCTTGTAATGTTGCACAAGGAAAAATTACGTTTGCCACAAAACCTCTTTCTTCATACCATTTTTCAGGGGTAAGAATAAGATTTTTTGAACGATATAGTACTTTAGAAGGCTCATTCAAATCTAAAATCACAGCACCCATACTATATACGAACCCATTACATGTACCAGTTACACCATGATAAAACATTAACCAACCTTCTGACGTTTCAATCGGTGCAGGACCGCCACCAATTTTCACATTTTGCCACCAGCCATCCCCACCCTTACTCATAACATGACGATGTTTACCCCAATATACCAAATCTGGACTCTCACTTAAGAAGATATCACCAAACGGTGTATGGCCACTATCACTAGGACGTGATAACATTACGAAATTATTATTAATCTTTCTTGGAAAAAGAACACCATTACGGTTAAAAGGTAAAAATGGATTTTCTATACGGACAAATGACTTAAAGTCTTTTGTTTTAGCCATACCTATTGCAGCTCCGTAAAAGTCTGTGCACCAAATAATATAATAAGTATCTTCTATTTTAACTAAACGGGGATCATACGCATAAAGTGGATTAAAAGAATTCCCTTTCTCATCTTTAAAATCAAGAGGTGTTGGGTCAATGTTCCAGTTAAGCGCATCTTCACTCCATCCCATACTTAGATGTGGTCGACCATTAATTGTTTCTGCACGAAATACACCGACAAACTTATCTTCATACGGTGCTACCGCACTATTAAATATCCTGGCAACTCCTTTAACAGGATTACGATCAATAACAGGATTTTCTGAATGTCTCCAAACCGGGAAATTCGTTCCTTCCGGTTTATCTTGCCATGGTATATTTGATAAAGATTCTCCAATTATTTTTACTTGTGTCATAATTTAATACCCCTCTCTTTATACTGCATCCTTCTAATTGAACTACTGACTAACTTTTAGCAACACTAAATAGTTTACGTTATTTGACAGATCCATTTGTAAAGCCGTTGTAAATATATTTTTGTAACACAAGAAATGCAATCAGCGTTGGAATAATAGCTATCATTATCCCTGCAGAAATAACTTCCCATTCAGACCCATATGGTCCTTTAAATTTAAATAACGCGGTTGATATCACTTGCAGATCAGTCTTCGGCATGTACAGAAACGGTGTATAGAAATCATTATAAACATTTACACCTTTTACAATTATTACAGTAACGATTGCGGGTTTTAATAACGGTAAAATAATCGACCGATATATCCTAAAGTATGACGCACCATCTAACATTGCAGATTCATCTAGAGATACTGATATAGACTGCATGAATTGCAAGAAGATATATACAGCTATTATGTCAGTGCCTAAGTACAGTACAATTGCTGCCCACATGGTGTTAAATAAGCCAAGCCCCTGTACAATTTGGAATGTCGCTACTTGTGTCGTAACACCCGGAATCAAAGTTGCCAACAAGAATGCACCTAAAATAAATTTACTTGCTTTAAACTTAAATCGATCTAAAACAAAAGCAACCATCGATCCGATTAACGTAGTACCTATGATCGAAACACCTAAGATAATGATTGTATTTTTAAAACCGGTTAACATATTACCTTCTGTAAACGCTCGTGAAAAGTTAGAAAAGTTAAGCCAATCACTAGGAGGAGTTAACGGCCCTGTATTACCGTATTCAGTGCCTGTTTTAAATGAAGCAAAAAACACTACAACGATCGGCAGTAAAGCGATAAAAGCCCCCAGTAATAGAGATGCGTATTTAAATGTATTTCCTAATGTAATCTTAGATTTTTTCATTTTTAATCCTCCTCACTGAAGAACTTTCTTTGAATTACTGTCACAATAACTACGATAATCAACAAGATAACTGCCATCGCTGAACCTAAACCAACTTTTCCATATTTAAATGCTGTATCAACTGTTTGAATAACAAACGTAGCACTTCCATTTGAACCACCTGTCATAATATAAGGGATTTCAAATGCACTTAACGCACCACTAATCGCTAATATCAAGTTAAGTGACACAATCATTTTAATACTCGGGAGAATAATATATCTAAATTGATGCCATTTACTAGCACCATCGATTTCAGCAGCTTCATAGATCTCTTTAGAAATGGAAGATATAGCACCTAAGAAAATAATGAAATTAAAACCCATGTATCTCCAAATAGAAGTTCCAGCTAACGAGATATTAATAATGTCTGGATTCCCTAGCCATAACAAGTCTGTCTGCAATCCCAAGAATTGCAGCACTATATCTAGTGCTCCATCTGGTCTAAAGAACAACACGAACATAAAACCAATTGCCACACCATTCAATAAATAAGGAAAGAACAGTAATCCTTTAAATAAATTTTTGAACTTTACGCTAAAACTTAATATCGTTGCAAAATATAGTGCAATTGCCATCTGTACAAATGTTCCAGCAAAATAATACAAACTGACCGCAAAAACTCTAAAATACTCTGGATCAGTAAATACAGTTATATAATTTTCAAAACCAACTAAATTCTTTTCACTATAACCGTTCCAGTCCGTGAAACTATACCAGAACATATTAGCTACTGGTAAGAAAGAAAAAGTCACTAATAATGTCATAGGAACTAATAAAAACGCAATGATAATAAAGGTCCGTTGCCTTTTATATGAAAGGTTAGAAAATTTAAACATGTGTTGCACCCCCTCAGCATAATTAAATGAACGGCAAAAGAAAGTATAGCTATACTCTCCTTTGCCTTCACTTTATAGTTTAATTATCGGCTGTAATTTTTTCGTGAGCCTCTTTCCAATCTTCATTCCAGTCATTCATAACATCTTCATAACTCATGTCTCTGTTACCAATCGCCGCTTCAATAAGAATCTTCTTATTAGGTTCTAACCATAAACCTACTTCTGCTTCTTTATCTATTTCATCTAACAATCCTTCCTTTCCTTCAGGGGAAGGTGTCAACGTTGCGAATTCCCAACCTAATTCTTCGCCTGCTGCCAATGCTTCTGGAAGTGGAATATCAAGATTAGCACTCATTCCGCCAGCTTGTTCTACTGAGTATCCGGATTCATTAATGAACCAGTCAACCCAAGCGTGTGCGGCTTCTTTGTTTTCACTATTTTTATTAATTGAAATATTCAAATCTGCTCCCAGTGACATGAGGGTTGTATCAGCATTATTTGGGTAAGGCATAATTGCTATATCATCCGGATTATCTCCAGCTCCTGCAATTTGCTCAAGCGCCCACGATCCTAATACCATTGTTGCAACCTCACCATTATTCATCATAATTTTAGAAGCTTCCCAGTCAGTTGTAAGAGGATCTTCTTCAATTAGACCTTTTTCTGCAATATCATACATCAATTTATAATGCTCATAATGCGGATCACCAGCATCAAACGGTGTTGGATCTTCTAACATATCAACATTATAGTAGTCAACATCTCCAACAGTAGTTGTTAGAGCACCTTCCCACTGCGTCAAAGGCCAACCAGCTGCATAGTTTGTATACATTGGAATAGCATCAGTATTATCTTTTACTTTTTGCAATGCATCAATAAATTCCTCTTGTGTTTCTGGAACATTTTCGACTCCAGCTTCTTCAAAAACTGCTTTATTATACATAATACCTGTGTAAGTCATAGCAATTGGTATACCATATACTTGACCATCCACTGCTCTTTCTTCAACACCTAAGTACTGATCTTCCATTTCTTCTAAGGTACCAAGCGGCTCAAAGAAATTAGGGATATCTTCGATCGGTACTTGAATCGGAAGATACTGCACATCACCATAATCTTCAGTATTCATACGTGGCATAATTTCCCCACCGTAATCAGTTAGAGCTTCGAAATTAACATCTACGTTTGGATAAATCTCGTTGAATTGATCTTTGTAATCTTGATAAACTGTATCGACTATATCTGTTCGATGTGTAATTACCGTAAGTTCCCCATCAATTTCCTCAGGAGCAACTTCTCCTACATCCCCATCATTCTCACTTGATGTTTCGTCTGAATCAGATGAACACCCAGCAATAATCATAGCTATCACTAAAAGGCTTGTTAACAACATTAAAAGTTTTTTATTCATTTCTTTTAACCCTCCCTGTAATTTTAGGTTAACGATTAAGTTAACTGTAACTTAATGATATAATGAAAACGTTTACTAGTCAATAAGATTTTTAGTTTATAGAAGATTTTTTGTCTTTTAACTACTATAACTCTATTAAAACGACCATAAACTAAGCTATTATTGTCTTATAAACTTATACTTTAACCATTAAGTTAATGTTATCATGTAAGCACTTACAAGTCTATATGTTTTAAGTTATTATTAACTTAACAAGAGATTGACGTTTTTATTGAAAACTATTTTAGAAATTACACCGTAATACAATGACTGATCATACAATAAAACTAATAATTTGAAAATTAGAGCAAAAAACAAGCAAAATCCTCATTTTCAGATAGGGATTTTGCTTGTTTTTTTAATAGTATTATTGTTTTTTACAAAAGCTGAATTACCCGCTCTAGTTGAAAAACTTATAAGTCGGGAATAGCCATCTAGTTAGTTGTTCATTACATTAGGTTGTATAGTTGTTTGTACTAGAAATTTAGATGCTAAACTTAAAATAAATGGCCCGAAGAAAACAAAGAATACGAGATTCCAATATGCAGCTAGGTAAAGCAACACAATAACAAACGCTAATAATAATGAGCGTATTATATTTTTAACTACAGCAACAAACCCAAGAATGAATGCTTCCTTAAACGTAAGTTGTTTTATCACTAGATAATTAACACAATATATAAGGGTCACAGCAGTCAAGAAAAGTAAATAAAGTACGACAATTGTTACAATAACCGATATATCATTATCAATTTTATTCATATAGAAAAGTATCACATAACTAAATATCATGACAGATGTAAACAAAAAGGATGGTAATCTATGCTGTTTATACATGTGAAAGTATTTCCTATACTTCACTTTTACAGACTCTTCTTCATCACCCACTATAATATAATTAATTGTTAAGAATAATGCTGAAAGTGCTGGAATCATACTATATAAAAAGAAACCTCTCAGCAAGTAGATCCAGAAATAAAAACTTAATTGAAATAATTTATATAAGGTTTGAGAAAGAGCATACATTTTATCGGTCATGTTAAATTCACCTTCTTAAATATAATTAAATGATATGAATAGTGATACGTTAGAGCAGAATCATACATAACTATTTCTTCGCCATCTTAAAAAAACAAGGTAATATTATTTACCTTGTTTTTTTAATAAATTATTGACCGAACAGAATCTCTGTAAATAATTTCACCTTTTACCGATACTCTTCCAAAAGTTGCTTCTGGATTCTCCATTTTAGCACATATTGCTTTAACAGCATTTTTAGCCATCTCTGCGATATCAACTTCAACCGTAGTTAATTTAGGCGAAGTAATAGTGGCGTAAATATCATTATCAAATCCTACAATTGAACAATCTTCAGGCACCTTATACCCTTTTCTAATTAATTGGTTAATTAATAAATGAGCTACCTGGTCACAATTACACACAAATGCTGTAGGGAGTTTTTCAGGAAGTTCCATTTCATCATAAACGATGCCATGTTCATCACGGTCATTGATTATATAATTTTCATTTAGCTTAATCCTATGTTCCAACAAAGATTTATAATAACCCAAGTACCTATCTTGGATACTACTTGTTGAAAATAAATTACCTACATAGCCAATTTCTTTATGCCCACTATTGACTAGGTAGTTCGTAATTTCATAAGCACCATAAAAATTATCAGAGATAACGGCATCCACATCACTGTTTTCATCATAAAAATCCAATAAAACAATTGGCATATTTATTTTTTGCATCGTTTCTACGTATTCTCTGTTTGTTTGACCAAGTAAAATAAAACCGTCTACTCTTCTTTCTTGGTAAACTCTTGGTAAACTTAATTTTTTTTCATCTTCTTCAGGTAAAATGTGTAATATCCCATAATAACCATTCTCTTCAAGGATCGTTGCAATGTATTGATAGACTTTTAAATAAAAGGATTGCGTTACTCCTGTAAAACGTTCAGGTATAATGACTCCTATATTATAGGATACACCATCTTTCATGGATTTCGCCATCGTATTATATCTATAACCCATCTCTTCTGCAAGATTCTTAATCTTATTTTTCAGTTCTTCACTTACGCCCTCTTTATTATTTAGCGCCTTTGATACGGTTACACTACTTACATTCAGCTGATCCGCAATGTCACGCATTGTAATATTATTCTTCACTGATGTTCACTCCCTAACATATCTATAACCTTTGAGAACTTTTTTGTTAAGTTAATCAATTCATAATAACATATTACGACACGTATGATCTACAGAATAAACTTAACACCTTCTATTTCTCTTCGTTTAATAATGTCTCATTACGCAAAACTAATTGTTTTCGTTGTGTTGCTGATTCTAGTGATCGATAAGTGTCTTCAGGAGTATTGAATGTATAGTCTATTAATTTATCTACGGTTGTTACAGCTACATGCATACGTGTGTCACTTGATGCGTAATAAATGAATACATCATTTGTTTCATTTACAACAGCACCATTACAGAAAATAACATTAGACACGTCCCCAACTCTTTCATTATCATAAGGAGCAATAAAATGACCACTTGGTAAAGCTATGATTTCTGAAGGATTCTTTAAGCTTGTCGCAAAAGTATAAAGAACATACCGTAATCCTGCGGCTGTATTTCTAACACCATGCCCTATATGAATCCAGCCTTTATCTGTTTTAATTGGTGCAGGACCTTGACCATTTTTTACTTCATAAATTGTGTGATATTTTTTACCATGAATAATTTCTTCAAATTCAATGGTAGGATTTGTTATATCATTCGTTACGCCAAAAGCAATTCCCCCACCAGATCCAGTTGAAATGAACCCATCTTGTGGACGAGTATAAAAGCCATACTTTCCATCAATAAACTCTGGATGTAAAACAACATTGCGTTGTTGCGGAGATGGCGTAACTATATTAGGCAAACGTTCCCAATCGATAAGATCTTTTGTTCTCACTAATCCAGCTTGCGCCACAGCACTTGACGTATCAAATTCACCTGCTTCTGGATCTAGTTTCTCAGAACAGTAAATACCATAAATCCAACCGTCCTCATGTTTAACTAAACGCATATCATAAATATTAGTTTCTTCTTTATCAATGTCATCCCACGTTATAGGTGTGTCAATAAAGCGAAAATTATCCACACCATTATCACTAACCGCAAGGGAAAAAAATGATTTGCGATCTAATCCCTCTGTTCGCACTACTAAATAATATTCTTCATTAAAATAAATAGCTCCAGCATTAAAAGTTGCGTTAATGCCTAGTCTTTCCATAAAATGAGGATTGGTATCTTTATTAAGATCAAATTTCCAATGAAGCGGCACGTGATGACGTGTCACAACAGGATATTGATATCTATCATAAATACCATTATAAAACGCTTTATTTACCTCGTTTTTTCTTGAAAGTAACTTTTCTTGTTGCTCCAATAATTCATAATATTTTTCATGTATCATTATTTTGACATCCTTTCCATATATTCTAGACAAAATCTGCTATTGTGATAAGACGTTTTCCACGGTTCACCGATGTTTCGTTCAGATGGTTTTCCATTATCATCAACAGACCAAAACCATTCACCACCATCACGAGGATCAATAAGGTATTCTTTCATGTACTTCCACAAATTAGCTAGCAACACTTCAAACTTCGGATCATTTGTGCGTTCGAAGGCGTTTAGATAACCAACCATTGCTTCCGCTTGAACCCACCAAACTCTAGTATAATCAGTATGTTCTTTTTCCTGTTCATTGATTAATGAACCATCCGCTTGCACGGCATAATCTGCAATATTGTACGCAATATCCTTTACCATTTGGTGATATTCTAAGTTTTCCAAACCGATTACCTTGATTGTCTCATCCATCAACCAACTAGCTTCAATATCATGACCGAAGGATTTAATATCAAGAATACTTTCCCAATTCTCATTAAAAAACACACCTAAGAATTTAGTCTTCTTATTATAGATTTTTTCATAGTGAACTTTCATTAGACTTTCCAACCTTGCTTTTAGTTTCTCAGAAGGATCTGCTTTATAAAGATTTGTATACGCTTCTAAAATATGAATATGTGTGTTCATTGTAATATTAGCTATAACGCCATTTTCACTTAACATCTCATTAGGAATTTCTTCCCACTCTCTATTAAACTCTTCCATATAAGCATCATTCTTTTTATTAAAACCTTTTTCTTCAACAAGTTGATAGAGTTGATTTGCAAGTTTTAGAGCAGCTTCATTTTTAGTTGCTCGGTAATATTCACTAAGTGCATATATACCAAAAGACTGTGTATACACATGTTTTCGTGCATCTTTGGGATTACCTTGATAATCGACTAACCAGTATAGGCCCTTATGTTCGTGATCAATAACAGACTCAACTAAAAACTCGTAAAGATGATCTGCGTACTCTAAGTATTTCTCATCTTTGGTAACTCTGTAAGCTGCGGAAAAGGTCCAAAGGAACCTCGCTGTAGCAATTCCACCTTTGTCAGCTTTTTTATCAATAGCTAAGTTATAATCAATTTGACCATAAAACCCACCATTTTCTTGATCTTTTAACTTAATCCAAAAAGGTAAGATGCTTTCCGTTAAATGTTTTTCTATTTCAATTCTTGATATATTCACGCTTTCAACAACCTCCTTATCCACACACGATAATTACTTTATCGATAACTTAATTTTACTTATCCCATAACTATTTGTCAATTAATTATTATATAAAAGATCCTGTAGCTTGTTTTGCTACAGGATCTCTCTACTCTGTTATCGATTTGAATATTTTTTTCTTTTTATCACTAATAAGCTAGCAATACTACTAAGTAACAGGATTATGCCAGATACGAGCCAATTAAATTGGTTCGTTGCCGTATCAGGTAATTTTTCACCCGCTTCAGAATCTACATTTGTCGTTTCACTTTCACTCTCTATTTCAAAAACGCCATAGGCACTAAAGTGATCCACCTTCGCAATCACTTCTCCAGTTTTTTCATTGAAAGTTGGCACAATAAATTCCTTCTGGTCCCCATTTTGATCCATATAGACAACCCTTAGATTATCCCAGTTATTCACTTTCTCTGGATCAACCGTAAAGATTAATGTAACTACGCTATCTCCAAAGTCAGTGATTTCTTCTCCATCTGCTGTTATTGTAAAATTAATTAATTCACTTAAAGCATGCGTGTTTTTACTAGCAATCAATTCTGATACTTCTCCAAAATTAAAGACAATAGATTTACCTTTTGGAAATAGAGATGTCGGGATCCTTGCTTTCGTTATTCCATTTGATAATTCAACAGTGTAACCATCCGCTAACTTCCCAATTGTTGCTTTAGTAAGTTTAATAGAATTAGAATCTTTTTCATATACATAGACTTTATTCTTTTCATGTTTAACTAAATCAAATGCTTCATCAACAACAACAGTTGGTTCTTCTATGGTTGGACTTTCTGTTTCTGGTTCTCCTGCATCCGGTTCTTCTCCATCTGGACGTTCCATTTCTGGTTCTTCCTCATCAGGACTTTCTGTTCCAGGCACCTCCACGTCCGGTTCTTCTGTACCATCAGTTAATGTGATATCATCAACATAGATAGAAGTAGTTCCACTACCACTTGTTGGTATAACTTCTATACCTAAGGCTTGAATATTATCTAAGTTATCTATATTACTTAAATCCCAAGTTATTGTTTGTGTTTCTTCATCATTAATCGCTATCGCTCCACTATCTTTCCAAACCCAACCACCAGATTGAATATATAATTTAACATCAGACGTACCATTTAATAACTTAATTTTTGCACTCAGATACGTTTCTCCTGATAAATCAGTAATTTCTGATGTTTGAAAACTTAGCTTTCCACCTTCTAGATCTATTGTAGATGTTAAGCTGGATCCATTAATAGCATCCTCAGCTATTGAAAGTGCGCTAGCTCCGTTCTCATTTTCACCAAACACCCAAGTTCCAAGACCCTCTTCAAAATCGTACAACAAACGATCTCGTTCAGGCTGTCCGTCAGGTTCTTCACTAGTTTCATCCACTTCTGGAACAGCTGATGCATTATCATCATTTACAGCTTTAATATCATCCAAGTAAACAACACCAGCATCTCCATCACCACCTGCATATAACGCAAACTGTGTTACAGATTTAAGTTTAGCTTTATCAATTACAACATTAGGTTTATTTTCCCAAGCTGCTGGAGCAAAATCACTAAACGGAATCGTAAAAACACCATCCTGTTCTTCTAGATCCAAATTATACTCAAAGCTCACACCATCCATTTGTATTTGAACGGTTAAGTGATTGGTTAACGCTTCATTTTTAATATAGAATTGGAATGCATTTGCACCACTCCAATCAACATTACCAAGGGAAGTTCCTCTTCCTGCATAACCATTAGATCCCACCGTATAGTTATATTCTAATCCATAATCACCACTATTTTTGTTATCTTCAGATAATCTGATCGTTATAGGATCACCATTGTTCGAATATGCATTATTCAGCAATTCATTATCTCCAAGATACCCTTCAAAGTCATCAATTAAAAGAGGATCTGATGTAGCTTCTATATAAGTATTGACTAATTCAATATTATCTATATATATAGCATCAGTTAGATCTAAACCACTTCCAACTAGAGATATTGCTAAACTTGTTGCCGCTTCAGATGATGGCGTATCTGTTAAATCAATTGACACTGGATACGTATTATAATCTTCACCATCTATTGTCACCATTTCAAGGTCCGAAATATTTGTTAAAGTAGACTCTTGTCCAAACTTCACGTCCCAATCTGGTGGAAGTTGCACAATTCCTCTTACACTCGCACCTTCACTACCAACAGTTACAGGAAGTAAGACTTCAAAGTTTACACGATTAACTTTAGCTAAGTTAACGTCAGTAAAGTCAGCAAGCTCCATTTTCAATTCCTGCCATGTCGCTGTTGGATCCATACCAGATACTTGGAATTTAACTTTACCATCTCCACCAAGATCAGCATGTTCAAAAGCTTCTATTTCACCCTCTGGATATACCCCATTATGCTTTATAGCATCAATATTTTCATCAAAAGTATATTTCTTAATAAGAATTTCTGATGCTTTCACAAATAATTTTAGTTCTTCCGTTTCTACGGTTCCGTCTGATTTTGTCACTTTTATAGTAAGATGTGTGACTCCATTATTAACCGCTGCTGAAGGTGTCCATTCGGCAGAATAGTAATTATTTTCATCAAGCGTCATTTCATTTTCTGTAGTAGACCCTTCTTCTACATATACCACTTTACTAGGTGTATCATGCAACACTCTCACCCGAACAGTAGTTTGAGAAGTTTTAATTGTCGATCCAGATACAGGTGATGCCACATGTACAAGTGACGATTCACTGCTGACACCAGTATTAATGTGCTCTGCAGTATAGACCTGCCCTTTAACATCATCTCGGAATGCCGAAAAGGTATCTCCCTTAAAATCAATAAAGTCAGGTAATAACTCATGATCTCCACCTAAATCACCGTTAACATCCCTATATGGCACATACATATTGTTCGGCCAGCCAAAGTTAGCCCACGTTTGCATATAAGCAGCTTTGCTAGCCTTTTCATTTGATTTAATAGCATGAAGTACTTTAGTGTGCCAATCTAATGTATTTCCAGTTTCATTCATTCCCTGCGCACTATAACCATACTCAGTTAGAGCAAATATTTTACCTCTATCTGAAGCAAGGTCATGCAGCATAGCTAAATCTGTAACTAGACCATTCAACCAACCATCTGATCCAGCATTATCTTTACTGTCATAACTATCAATACCAAAAATATCAACGTATTCATTTCCAGGATACGTTCTCAGATACCTTTCGACTGAACCGCCATAACCTCCACCAGGTGAATATCCATAAAGAATATTATTAACATCTTTTACATCTCTTAGATATTCAACCGTGTAACGAAAAATAGCTTTATATTCTTCCGCAGTTGTTATTGATGCACCCCACCAAAACCAACTACCATCTTGTTCGTGGAATGGGCGGAAAATAATTGGAATCGGTTGATCACTTTCATCTTTAACTGTTTTTGCTAATTTTGCAACATCGTCTAACCAAACATTGAACTCGTCATTATGCGAACCACCTGGCAAAATGTGTTCCACAACATTTGTACTAACGTCATTATAATTCCCGCCAGTAACCGGATTGAGTGGATGCATACTTAATGTCACAATACCACCAAGCTCGTGAGCCTTTTCCATAGATAAAGCTATATTCTCAATACTTTGATCTACGTTACCTACAACACCCGGTTTTTCTCGACCATAGATACTACCTGTATCCCAACCAAATATTGCCGGATAGTCACCTATAGCATTATAAACTTCTGATTGTTCAGAAGCTGTACGAGGTGCAGCGTTAGTTAATGTTTGACCCTCGTCAGTAGCATGTTGTTGACCAAATAATATTTGCTCACCGCTGTTATCTCTAAGATAGTCAAATAGTCCTCTTGTATAATCTGTAGCATTTGAATCCACTAGATTCATGTCTGTATCAACTGCCGCAGAAACAGATATTTCTTGAAATGCTTTTGGCCAAACAGAAAACAGTAATAAAGAAGCTGCAAAAGTTACAAAAATCTTTTTCTTCTTTCTCATAATATCCTCCTTTTAATTTAAAAATCGAAAAAATAACACACATTAAGCGTTAGATAATTACTATTTACTATCAACACTCGTCATGTAAGCGTTATCTTAATTAAGTATACGTTTATATAACGTTGTTGTAAATAATTTGTTTTGTTTTTTAAAGTAATCGATGACTTATTACACAAAATAAGTAAAATGCATTTATAATAACGATTATAATCCGTAATTAAAAGTTGAATTAAGTTAAAATCAAAAATAATACCCTTAATTATGGTTTTATTAACTACTCGTTAAAGTAACAAAAAGAGCCTTAAGAAGAATTTGCTCTCTAAGACTCTTTCGATTTATTAAACTTCAAATTTTTCAAACGCTTCTTCTAATGAGTTGGCCATTTCAGAGAGTTCTTGAGATGAGGCAAGCAATTCTTGCATCGAAGCATTTTGTTGTTCCGTTGCAGCTGCAATCTGTTCTATGCTTTCAGATGATCTTACTGAAACTCCAATTATATCTTCTGCAGTAACTAGCAGTTCACCAATCCTAACATTTGTCAGTTGAATCGTTTCTCCAACATGATTATTATGGTTTGTTAACGTTTGAATAGAATGTGATATCTCTCCAAAGATATCGCCTACTTCAGTGACTTTAGTTACTCCTGCATCAACAGTTTTCTTACTGTTTATCATTACTAGCACAGCTTCTTTGGTATCTTTAATAGACGTATCAATTAAAGATTGAATATTTTCAGTTGCGTCAGCGGTTTGAACAGCTAACTTTCTAACTTCATCTGCAACTACAGCAAATCCTTTTCCATGTTCACCTGCACGCGCAGCTTCAATAGCTGCATTTAATGCCAATAAGTTTGTTTGTGAAGAGATTGAAGTAATTAGGTCTACAATCGAACTTATTTTTGTTGACTTCTTATTAAGTGAGTTAATAAGAATCGCTACTTTATCAACGCTCATTTGAATTTCTGCCATTTGTTTGACTGAATCCTGTACATTATTAGAACCCTTGTCTATTTTCTCTTTCGTATCAGAAGTTAATTGTAGCGTTTCCTGGATTTGAGTTGTCACGTCAGACAGTTCTGCTGTTGTCGCTTGAATTGTCTGATTCGTTAGTTGAGAACTACGAACTTGTTCCTCAGAACCAGACGCTACTTCAGATATAGTAATAGCAATTTGATCATTCGCATGTGTGGTAACTTCCGCATTTTCCTTTAACGTTTGTGACATCTGCGTCACTACTTCAGTCGTACTTAGCAATTGAGTGATAGAGCCTTGGAGATGGTCAGCCATTTCATTCATCGCTTTAGAAATTTCACTTATTTCATCTTTACCATCTTCATTTACTCGGTTTCCTACTAATTTACCACTTGCTAAGTGTTTGCAAAACTCTACCGTAGCTGAAAGCCTTTTTGTAATCATACGGCTTACAATCACTAGAAATATGGAAGATGTTACAAGAGCAAATAGTACAATTAATGCAATCAGTAGAATACTAGTATTCGATTCCCTTTCCATCTCTGTTTGTAAAACGTTTCTCTCTTGCATCATTAACTCTTTTAATGTATTCAATTCGTCAATCGTATAATTACGGAACACTGACGCTTTGTTGTGTAAATCAGTTTGTATGAAGATATCCACGCGTTGATTATTCTCTCTAAATTCCGCTGTAGTCGGAATAATATCTTTTGTAAACAACTCATCCATTTGATCACTGTAGCTCATAACCTTATTATAAATATCATTTTCTTCTGCAGTGGTAAGTTGTTCTTTGATATTTTCAGCAGATGCATTAAATAGTTGCACTTGCGCTTGATAATCTTCCGCTGTAGTTGTCGGGTGTTGCTCTGTTAATATGTCGGTTATAATAATATACTTTTGTTTAAATACAGATGCCATTTCCACTATTTCAATAGAACTCTCGCTTTTTTTCTCTACTTTTTCAGCGGAATTCATTAGATTTTTCATTGCATAACCAGTAAATACGGAAGATATTAAAAATAAAAATAGAATAAAGACAAATACCACACTATATTTTCTACCAATCTTAAGACGATTAAAGAATAAAGCCACCATACCTTTTCTTCGGTTTATTCTGGGTACCTTTACTTTTATTTTCTTGATAGTCTTTATTATTTCTGCAATCTTTATGTTATTTCGTTTGCTTTTCATACTATTTCTCTCTCTTCTTTATTTTTTGAAAGCGCTAACTATTTTCCGTTTCTTTTATATTAACTTATCGTTAACCTAAAATAAAGATATTTTTAAGTTAATGTGACAATTAATTAAAAAACCAGGTGAAGAATATTCTCCACCTGGTTCAAAACTTACTTCGATTACTATCTGAACTATTAAAGGAATGCACTAATGGGAGTGCGCTGTTTGATAGACTCAACTATTCCACAGATTCTGAGGCAACTTTCATAGAATAAAATTCACCTTTTTTCTCTAACAGCTCCATATAGGAACCTATTTCTACACACTCCCCATTTTTCATCACCACAATACGATCAGCATCACGAATTGTTGATAACCTGTGTGCAACAATAAATGTGGTGCGACCTTTTATTAACTCCTTCATAGAATCTTGTATTAGTTTCTCTGACATATTATCTAAAGCAGAAGTTGCTTCATCCAGAATAATCAATTCAGGATTACGAATAAACGCTCTAGCAATAGAAATTCGTTGTCTTTGGCCACCCGACATCCGATCTCCGTGTTCCCCGATTTTCGTATTTAGCCCTTCAGGTAGTTCGTCAATGATACCTTTTAAGTTAGCCATTTCTACCGCTTTTTCCAGCTGTTCTTCCGTTACTTCAGCAAGACCATAAGCAATATTATCTCGAACTGAACCTGAAAATAATATTGTGTTTTGCGGAACTACCGCTATTTTTTTCCTGTATCCCCGCATACTCAAGTCATCCATTGATATATCATCAATAAGAATCTGGCCATTTTTTGGTCGATAGAAACCAGTTATCAAATTTAAGATAGTTGTTTTACCAGAACCAGACTCTCCAACAAATGCAATGCATTCACCAGGATTAACATCTAAATTAAAATTATTTAAAACATGATTGTCTGTATCGCGATAGCTAAAATCAACTTTATCGAACGTAACTTTACCTTTAAAATCTTTGATTTTTGTTTTTCCTTGATATTCTTGTGTCTCTTTAGCAAAAAGAATGTCAGAAATAGAATGAATTGATTCAAAGCCTTTAGCTAATTGTGGATAAATACCGATTACACCTGAAATTGACATTAAAATTTGAGTGAAGTATGTTTGGTATAATACAACATCACCAATTGGAATTGAACCTTGATAAGCTAAGTAAACAGTGAAAAGTAAACAGAGCACTTGAAAAAGTTGAAAAGAAACCCAGTTACTTGCACCAAAAAAAGCTTCTGTTATATCCAGTTTATAACCTTTACCACGAACAAGTTGAAGCATAGAATCCATTTTACTAATTTCAACTTGTTCTAATCCATGCGCCCTTGTAACAGGAATCATCTCTACAGTTTCAGCTACTTGACCCGACATTTCTTCTACCTCTTGACGAAATTCTCTATTTCGACTGCTTAATTTTCCGCTAAACAAGTAGACTATCAAAATTGAAATTGGTATGGCGACAATAAAAAATGAAACAACAGTCCAGCTTCTGGTTGCAGTTACCACAATTGCGACTATAACATTCATTATTGCCGGTAATACCCCCATCATTGTTTGCTTTGACATAATCTCAATCATTTCCACATCACGTAACACCTTAGCTTGTAATTTACCAGAGCGTAATTCGCTATGGTACGAAATCGATAAATGTTGTAGCTTACGGATTAATGTACTTCTTAATCCCGCCTCAACATGACGAATTGCTTTACTTAAGAAAGCAATATGTAGCATTTGGGTAGGTAAATTTTGAATAACGACTACTGTTAGTACCGTTATATTAATCCATAATACTGACATTTCCTGTTTACCGGGTTCACTCGCAAAATTAATTAGATTTGCTGTGACAATCGGCAAAATCCAAACCGGTGAATGTTTGAACAGGAAAAAGATGAAAGAAAGAAATAATTTCACAAATTGCCCACGATACATTACTTTTAATGTACGGAATGTCCTCCCTTTCATCTTACCTTGTTCTTCAAAGCGTTTTTCAAAATCTAGAGATATACCCTTATCTTCTGGCATACTATCTCCCCCTAACTCTCTAAGTAGTCACCTTACTCGATGTGTGATATTTCCTTAAGTTTTGAAAAGCTTATTCAATTTGGCTTTTAAAAAGTAACAGTTCTCAACTTAAATTACTTAATCGATAAACATATATTAACTATAAAACATACTAAATGTCTAGTCATTTTTATAAAAATCAAATTAAAAAATTGATATACTTATTTATGAACAATAAACAACGTACATAGTTATTACTTATTATGGCTTTCGCAAATACGACATACTTTTCTGCAACTATCTCAAAAGTGATCGATAACTTTATTCACTTTAATCATTTTGCTTTGAAAAGGTTTACATTTTTAAAAAGTATAGCTATTATTAAAATGAAGCCTATTTATAGAGGAGTGAATCTCATGACAATTAAAGTAAATGAAAGTGCTAAAGAATTTCACTTATTTAATGAAAATATTAGTTACATTTTCAGAGTATTAGAGAAGAGCAAACAACTTGAACATCTGTATTTCGGAAAAAGTATGAAGCACCGTGATTCATATAAACACCTTATTGAACGTGAAATACGGCCTTCTAGTAATATGTTTGAAGGCGATCATACATCTTCCTTGGAACACATTAGACAGGAATACCCAAGTTACGGCACGACTGACTTTCGCTATCCCGCTCATATGATTACGAATAACGAAGGGAGTCATATTACAAATTTCAAATATGATAGTTACCAAATTATAAAAGGAAAGCCTACGTTAAATGCTCTTCCAGCTACATATGTGGAACAAGAGCATGAAGCAGAAACACTTGAAATTACGTTGCACGATGCAGTATTAAATGCCAAAATAATTCTATGTTACACAATTTATACAGACCGTAATGTTATTGCTAGAAATACTCGATTTGTTAATGAGGGAGAAGAAGCATTTTTCATTAATAATGCGATGAGTACGAGTGTAGACTTACCTGATGATCAGTATGAAATGGTTCATTTATATGGTGCGTGGGCTCGTGAAGGACACGTAGAAACACAAAAGTTAGCAAAAGGCATTCAATCTATCTCAAGTACGCGGGGCGCTAGTAGCCATGTACACAACCCTTTTCTTGCTTTAAAGCGAGCTGATACTACAAATCATAGTGGTGAAGTCTATGGATTCAGCTTAGTTTACAGTGGCAACTTTCTTGGCCAAGTAGAAGTTGATACCTATAATGTAACACGTGTAATGTTGGGAATTAACCCATTTCAGTTTAAATGGAAACTCCATCCAAGCGAGACTTTCCAAACACCTGAGTGTGTCATGGTTTATTCTGATCAGGGACTAAACGGAATGAGCCAAACGTTTCATGAACTTTATCGAAGTCGTTTAGCTCGTGGATATTGGCGTGATAAGGAAAGACCAATTTTAATAAATAACTGGGAGGCAACCTATTTTGATTTTAACGAAGAGAAAGTACTTACCATAGCGGAGACAGCAAAAGACTTAGGCATTGAGTTATTTGTTCTTGATGACGGATGGTTTGGCGAGCGCCATGACGATTCAACATCTTTAGGTGATTGGTTTGAAAACACAGACAAACTTCCCAACGGCATTTCTGGGCTGTCTAAGAAAGTTGAGTCATTAGGAATGAAATTCGGTCTTTGGTTTGAGCCAGAGATGGTCAGTAAAGGAACAAAACTTTTTAAAGAACATCCAGACTGGATTATTTCAACGCCTAACCGTCAAGCATCACATGGTAGAAATCAATTTGTTCTAGACTTTTCTAGAACAGAAGTAGTTGATCACATCTTCAAACTAATGGACGAAGTCATTTGCAAGTCAAAAATATCCTATATCAAATGGGACATGAATCGTTACATTACGGAAGCTTATTCTGCTACACTAAACAGTGATCAACAAGGTGAAGTATTCCACCGTTATATTCTAGGTGTATATAATCTGTTTGATCGATTGATAAATAAATATCCAGAAATATTATTTGAATCTTGTGCAGGTGGTGGTGCTCGTTTTGATCCAGGTATGTTATATTATGCGCCTCAAACATGGACGAGTGATAACACGGATGCAGTAGAAAGACTAAAGATTCAATATGGCACTTCGATGGTTTATCCCTTAAGCGCAATTGGAAGTCATGTATCTGCTATTCCTAACCATCAAGTCGGTCGGATGGCTTCGTTTGATACACGCGCGAATGTAGCTTTTTTCGGTACTTTCGGTTATGAACTTGATATCACAAAATTATCTGATGAGGAAAAAAACAAAGTAAAAGAGCAAGTTGCTTTCTTTAAGGAAAAAAGAAGACTAATCCGGAGTGGTAAATTCTATCGAATGCTAAGTCCATTTGAATCTAATGAAACATCATGGATTATTGTTTCAGAGAATAAGACCGAGGCAATTGTTGGTTATTATAAAGTACTAGCAAGACCCAACGAACAATATAATCGGGTAAAGCTAATTGGATTAGATCCCACAAAACTATATAAAATTCAAGGTACATCTGCGACACATTATGGTGATGAGTTAATGCATGTAGGCATTATTCTTGCTGGAAATTATACAGATCGCGCAGCTGAATATTGGTCAAAAGAACACCCAAGTGACTATTCTAGTAAAATTTTCGTGTTAAAAGAAGTTTAATTGAAGTTAAAGAATCGGGTTATTATACCGATTCTTTTTTAAATAAAAAAAAACTCCCTAATTATATGCACTGAACTTGGCACAATTAGAGAGTAAGACATAGTATATTATTTTTTGCTTTTAGTAGACGGTATAATGTTCTGTTCAACCGCTAATACCCGAGCCGCCTGTACAGCACCCCAAAGCGTTGGTAACATAATGATTGATACAGGGACTGCGGTGACAACAATCGAGTTTTGAATAGCAGATACACTATTCTCTCCAATCGCAAGTAACATAATGGACATTAATCCGAAGATCAATACCCAGAATACGCGAATAAGTCTACTTGGATGATCGCTACCAGTTAAGGATACCGCAACTGTATAAGAAATTGAATCCACTGTTGTAGCAACAAACACTAATGTAACAAGTAAGAATCCTATTGCTAAAAAGAACCCTAATGGCAATGAATCCATAATCGCCATTACTACTGCTGGCATTCCGCCTTCAGCCAGTGGTCCAGAAATGGAACCTGGGACATCTAATTCAGCTTTAATTCCTGTTCCACCAACAACTGTAAACCAAAAGTTAGTTACGAGTGGCGCTATAATAGAAACAGCAATAATAAGTTCACGAATGGTTCTTCCACGTGATATTCTAGCAATAAAGATTGCCATCATAGGCCCATATCCTAAGAACCAACCCCAGAAGAAGATCGTCCATCCGCCTAACCAACCTTGATCACCTTGATAAAGAGCCATAGTTAGCATGTTTTGGATATGAAATCCTTCAGCTGAAACAAACATATTAATAATAAACAATGTTGGTCCAAGAATAAGCACACAAAATGCTAAAAATACAACTAAACCAACATTCATTCGACTTAAGAATTGAATACCTCTGTCAACACCAGTAGCAACTGAAATTGCAGCAATAACAATAAGTACACTAACAATAATAATATTCGTAACTAGTGTATTTGGAATATCAAATAAAGAATGTAAACCATAGCCCAACTGCAATCCTAGAAAACCAATTGGTCCCATAGTACCTGCAGCAACAGCCACAATTGAAATAATATCTGCAGCATTTCCTGCGATACTATTTTTATTGAATATTTTTTCACCAAATAGCGGGTATAGCATCCCTCTTGGTTTCATTGGATAACCTTTGTGATAATGTACATACATTAATACAATCGTAGCCAACGTTCCAAGAATTGCCCAAGCTAGAAATCCCCAATGAAAGAAACTCTGTGCTAAAGCTGGTGCAACACCAGCAATAGTAGAAGAATTATCATCAAACAATGGTGGATTAGATATAAAGTGCATCATTGGTTCTGATGCCGCCCAGAAAACACCACCACTAGCAAGTAGTGTACACAGTATCATTGCGATCCAACGATAATAACCATTGTCTGGTTTAGACTTTTTACCCAATCGAACTTTACCATACTTTGTGAATGCTAAAATTAGACCAATCACGAAATTAGCTAGTAATAATAGCTCCCAATAAGCACCAAAGTATTTAGCTGAAAAAGCAAATGCAGTGTTAATCCCCTCTTCTACCATACTTAAATCAATCATTGCTAATACTACAAATAAGAGCAATAGCCCTCCACTAATAATAAATACGGTTTTATCCGTCGATGTTTTACTTTCGTTTTTATTCACTCTTTTCCTCCTAGTTTTTAGAAGCAAGTGCCAATAACTTTTTTCTCTATGTATTGTAGGACAAATCGATGTAAATTATTCAAATAATGATTAGTAACAAAATATTAATGCTCAGTATCCACCAAATTTTTAATTGAATAATTACGTTAGGTTCGAAAACAATCCGCTTGCTTACTATACATTTATGTCGTTTTTTACGTCTGTTGTAGTTAATAACTAACTTCATTAAAAGACGCGCAAGGATTTATTATATATTTTCGACACAGAAACGTCAAATTTCTCACTAATTGATTATAATTATGGTTGGTATAACTAGGAAGTCTCACAATCCAAAGTTGAAGTTGACTCGGGGTTCTTTCGCAAGTGCGTTACTTCTTAAGCACTTGAGAGAAACTCTGTCGTAAGAAAGACTCTTGCCCGCGGAAAGGGACTGCCTGAAGCAGAAATCAACATGGCAGTTACGACAGAGTCTATGGATATTTCGTAATAAACGTCAATTTTAGAAAGTAGGCTTTTTTTAATAGTGTCACGCAATATAACTGCTATACGTCAAAACATGAATAAGAATATATAAATAAAAAATCCCTTTCATATTGAAGGGATTTACTGTAAGGCCTTATGGTATAACAACTGGATCATTTTATTAACAGTTAATGGTCTACTCATATAAAATCCTTGTATATAATCAACATTTAAACGCTTTAAGATTTGCAATTGATCAAGTGTTTCTACACCTTCTACAACAACCTCTAAAGACATACTGTGTGACATATCGATAATTGCCTTTATAATATAACTGTTTTTACTATCCGATGAAAGATCATCAATAAATGATTTATCAATTTTCAGCGTTTGAATCGGTAAATATTTCAATATAGATAACGAAGAATAGCCTGTACCAAAGTCATCCAAGGAAATACCAATACCCAGTTTTATTAATTCTTTGAGAATTCTTACACTAAAGTCTATATCTTCAATCATTATACTTTCTGTCACTTCTAAACATAATTGATCCGGGGGACAATCCGTTTCTTCCAATATATTTTTAACAAGATCGACAAAATCAGGGTGGGTTAATTGGCTTGATGAAATATTAACAAACATTTTAATAGAAGAACCTAAGACTTCCAGACGTCTATTTAAAAGACATGCTTGCTTAAGTACCCATTCTCCAATTGAGACAATTAAGCCCGTTTCTTCTGCTAATGGTATGAAATCAAGTGGTTTCACCATGCCCAAGACAGGTGATTCCCACCTTAGTAACGCTTCAACACCCACTATTTCTTCCGTATCCATTGCATATACAGGTTGATAGTGTAATCTGAATTCGTCGTATTCTAAAGCTTTTCGAAGATTCTTTTCTAAGCTGATACGATCAGCATTATGGAAATTAATCACATCACTAAATACTTGAATACGATTCCTTCCTTGCGATTTTGCTGTATACATCGCCATGTCCGCTTGTAATATCATCGCTTCCGCACCTAAAGCCGTATCGGGATAGATACTTAGCCCAACGCTACTAGAAATGTGATATTCTCTTTCTTGATCGATGAAAGGTTGGTTTATCGCTGTTACAATATGTGTTCCAAAGTTATAAGCTTCCTCTATATGAAATACGTCCGGCATTGCAATTACAAATTCATCACCACCTAACCTAGCTATTAGATAATCATCATTGGCAATTAATCGTAACCTTTTTGCTACATACTGAAGAAGTCTATCACCTGCTTGATGACCGTAACTATCATTGACTATTTTAAAACGATCAAGATCAAATAGTATTAAAGCTAACATACTTCCATCTTTTTTAGCTTTCACTAACATATTGCTTAACTCTTCCTCAAAATATCGTCGATTAGACAGACCAGTTAATGTATCTTTGTATGCTAATTCATTTATACGTTCTTCTGCAATTTTTCGCTCTGAAATATCCATGATTGAACCAATTGCTTTTGATAAATGTCCATACGCATTACGTTGTACTTGACCCGTAATGTACATCCAAACATAATCACCATCATGACTACGCATCTTACACTCTACTTCAAAAGGGGTGTTATATTTCATATTCCTGCGAAAAGATCGCTTCACTTTCAATTGATCTTTGGGATGAATTAATTCCATCATGTTAATAAATTCCATTTCGACATAACCTATTCCATAACCGAGCATTTCATTAATACCGCCACGACTTATCATTTTTTTCGTACCAAAGTCAAACTCCCAAATGCCATCATACATAATAGTTGAGATAAGTTCTAACTGATTAGAATAAGACTTAAGCTCTTTATTCATCTCAGATCGATAAAGTGCTGATGCGAAAAAATTTGCTAACTGATACGTTGTGTTTAATGAAATTAACTGGGTGTTAATGTCTTTTAAACCTACAAAGGAAAAAACACCAAGTTCTATACCGTCTTGTATGATAGGAATAACGATCATAACGTTTTCCCCTTGCATAAATACCTCATTACAGATTACTTCTCTTGATGGAAATTGCGTTGGATTACAGTTTTCACTTTGAATAATAGCTTCTTTTTCAGCCTGTTCAATGATAAACTGATTTACTTTTAATTCACTCTTGTTATTCTCATCCCATAGGCCTAATAATCCTCTTTCAATTGGTGTATGACGTAACCAGTTCATTTCCATAACTTCTTTATAATTGTATGATTGCATTAATTGACCGAGGTTAAAATTACGTGATACCATCTTGTTTAAGTATTCAATTGTGTCTGTAAGGTTACCGTTTTCATCCATTAATTGAACTACTTCACAGCCACAGCTGGACCTAAATATAGGAAATGTATTTATAGTAGTAGCTAGTTTAGCCGTGTTATCTCCATTTAATATATCAAACATAATAACTGCCGCTTGCTCAGCTATTTCTTGTACCGGCAAATGAATGGTCGACAAAGATGGATGATTCGTTTTTGCTGCTGGAATATCATCGAAACCTATTATTGCAAGATCAGCAGGAATGCTTAAGCCGTATGCTTTAAAATGATAGATTAATTCCATTGCAGTAAAATCATTTACACAAACAATTGCAGTAAACGGCAACTTGTTTTCAACCATATCTTTAGCAATATCGTGTATACTTGATTCCAATGTATTGTAAAAACAATCATCCTTAAAAGGTATGTTATTGATTTTCAATGCCTGAATATAGCTATCAAAACGTTGTTTCCCATCATGAAAATATGCATCGCCTACATATGCAATACGATTGTGTCCATGTTTAACTAAATGGCTAATACTACTCTCCATCATTGCTTCATTATCAATTGAAACGACATAATCACATTCCAATAAGGTGTTAATCCCAACTATTGGTTTTCCTTGTTGCCGAAGTTTAGTAATAAAGGAATCATCAACAGCATCCATAATAACAATCCATCCATCAACATAATCAGAAGCATACATATTTGTATAAAAACTAGCAGAGGTACCAAAGACGACAACTTTTGCATTATATGCTTGTGCTTTGTTTGAGATACCCGTTAGTAAATTACCATAATAGAATCCATCTAGAATGGGTGTTAAAACACCTATAATCCTTTGTTTCTTGATAGGATCACCCTCAATCTAAATATTGTATAACGCTTTCATTTTAAGATGCATCTGAGAATACAGTGCAATATATAATAAGTATATTATACCATTTAACCACCAATTAACAACCAGTACCAACTCCTACTTGAATGAAACACGATCAGATACATATTGCCACACTATTTTTTGTGAATATATTCACAAATATTTGAATGTTCTTTCTATTTACGTTATGCTATTAACTCATGTTTTTTATTTTACGTAATCAAAAGCATTGCGAATAAAATAAAAAAAAAGGAGGCTATCTCATGGAGGATTTTGCACTAAGTGGTGCGACATGGTTTTGGTTATTTGTACCAATGCCATTATTAATTATTTTATCAACTATATCTTTATTTACAGAGAGGGGGGAAAAGTAAAACATGTCAACAGTTACATTAATAACATTCATCATTTATTTACTCGGTATGCTACTTATAGGTGTTATATCCTATCGCTTAACAAATAATTTATCAGACTACGTGCTTGGTGGAAGAAGTTTAGGTCCTGGTGTTGCAGCAATAAGTGCTGGTGCGTCAGATATGAGTAGTTGGCTAATACTTGGATTACCAGGCGCGATTTACGCTTCAGGTTTAGGAGAAGCTTGGATTGCAGTAGGGCTTGCTATTGGTGCCTATTTAAACTGGCAATTCATTGCTAAACGTTTACGTGTCTACACGGAAGTTTCCAGTAATTCCATTACAATTCCCGATTTTCTAGAAAATCGATTCCGCGATACATCGCATTTATTACGTATCATATCTGCACTCGTTATTTTGTTGTTCTTCACTTTTTATACTTCATCCGGTATGGTTGGTGGTGCAAAACTATTTGAAGCTTCATTTGGTTTAACGTATGATCAAGCACTATGGATCGGTGCATTAGTTATCGTATCCTATACATTCTTAGGTGGTTTCTTAGCAGTAAGTTGGACGGACTTTATCCAAGGTATTCTTATGTTCATTGCACTTATTGTTGTTCCAATCCGAGCAATTTTTATCATAGGTGGTTGGGATGCTACGATAGATGCAGTAGGTAATATTTCACCTAGTCATATAAACATGGTTGCAGGTGTCGGTGTAATGAGCATCATTTCATCTCTAGCGTGGGGGCTTGGATACTTCGGGCAACCACATATCCTGACTCGTTTTATGGCTTTACGTTCTGCTAAAGATGTACCAAAGGCTCGTTTTATCGGAATCACTTGGATGGTTCTTGGTTTATATGGAGCAGTCTTTGTTGGTCTTGCCGGTCTTGCCTTTATAAGTACACAAGACGTTGGTGTCCTATCTGAATTTGGTATTAAAGTTGCTACAAATGAAGCTGGCATCCAAATGTTAGCTGACCCTGAAAAGATATTTATTGCCTTTTCACAAATTTTATTTGATCCAATTATCGCTGGAATTTTATTAGCAGCTATTTTATCTGCCATTATGAGTACAATTGATTCGCAATTACTTGTTTCTTCTTCTGCTGTTGCCGAAGATTTCTATAAAGCAATTTTGCGTAAAGATGCGTCTCAAAAGGAACTTGTATGGATCGGTCGTATTGCAGTTGCTGTTATTGCATTAATTGCAACACTGCTAGCAACTAATCCAGAAAGTTCCGTATTAGATCTCGTTAGTTATGCTTGGGCTGGTTTTGGTGGTGCATTTGGTCCAATCCTTATTCTTGCATTATTTTGGAAAGGGATTACTCGAAATGGAGCATTAGCAGGTATTATCGTTGGTGCTCTAACCGTTATTATATGGGGAGACTTCCTTTCTGGAGGAATATTCGAGCTATATGAAATTGTACCTGCATTCCTACTAAACTTAATTGTTGCGGTAGTCGTAAGTCTTCTTGGTGATAAGCCATCATCTGAAATAGAAGCAGAGTTTGATGAAACGGTTAGTAAATTATAAATTCCTATACGAATACAAAAGCGTTCTTCTCACTAATTGGGAAGGGCGCTTTTTTTGTGTTTTAAACTTGTATTGTTAGGGTTAAAGATAAAATATGTGTAGAATAGGGGTACATTCAAATTAAACAAAAGGGAATGATTCTTTGATTAACGAACTTATCTTAGACAACAGATCAATTACTTTAGTTGATTATCAGCAAGAAACAACAGAAAAAGGCCGACTTAAAATAAGTGTTCATTTTAAGGTAAGCCATGAAGAATACCATGAAATTACCACATTGCTATATAAAGGTAACTTCGATGTGAGCGTTCCAGAAAAAAAGATAACCTTTAAAGGAACAATCCACAACTATTCTACTTCAATAACCAACTTATATGAAAAAGGCAACATTGGAGATTTTTATTTAACTTTAATTGAAGTTAAATAATCATACCAACAAAGTGATCTGCTTTAATGTTTTTTGTATATCGGTACTTTTTAAACGTCACAATGGATAGAAACTGCGACATAGTGGAACTTTCTTACCCGCTACGTCAGCAAATGGATTCCCTTTCCGTGGGCACAGTCTCTGCTAACTCGGATAAGCAAAAGTCGCTTTCCGAGTGGATCTTCAACTTGTGCTGTTCCCACAGGAGTGTCATCCATTTGCTTCCTTCGCTAGAAAGAACTTAAAGTCCGAAAAGAACTGTTATTGTTGATATTACAACTTCATCAATAAACATATTACCGACTAGCGAAGAAAATCCACTACGACTCCTGCAGGAACAGCGCGATCTGAAGATCCACTTGGAAGTGTCTTTCTTCCAAGTTAGCTGAAGACGTGCCTGCGGAAAGCGTAGTGGATTTTTAGACCGTGATAAGCCGTTAAATTATTTCGTAGTTGATGATTATTCAGACTTAAGATAAATTCATTTAATTCTTTCTAATATCAGGACAAATCCAAAAACGGTGGAAAGTTTAGTGTATTTAAAAAGCCTACCTTTTTACTAGTCCTTCTTATCAACTAACCTTCTTTACTTTTTTAACGAAAAATCAGTCACAATTTGATAAGTTCTTGGCTGTATCGACATATTCAGTCGTAATTCTCGTCTCTATAAGACATATTTCTGCATAGATGGTTCAAATATCCGCTCGAAAAAGTTTTATTAACAGGGGAATTTGACCTATTATAGAGTTATCACACAACTAGTTAGCACATATTCTTGTTCTAGTAAGAAAAGGGGAAATACACATGACATATCCTAATCCAATCACACAACTAAGTAATGAACTTTTAATAGAGGCTTATCAAAAGTCTTATAGCGCCAAATGCTCCATTGAATTTATCTCACTACTAAAAACAGAAATTGATAAGAGAGGGTTATCTTCATCACAACTGATGCAAAAACCAACTTGTTTCTATAATGATTACTATACTGAAATTAAAAAAGGAGAGCACGGTAACTATCAAGTTAGTTAAGCAATGAATAGTTTTATTTACCTATTAATTCTTTTTAAATATAGGCCTGTTTTTCATTAAAATCTAGTATACTGGATTTAGAAAACTAATTAAAACTGTTTTTAGCTTCTATTCTAATGGATGGTGATCGTGTGATTAATAATGAAAAAGGTAATGGTAAACCATTATCTAAATGGATCTTAAAAACCTTTTTAAAAATTGCACTAATTCCTCTAGTATTAGTAGAATTAGCGTTTATCGGGATATATTTTTTTGTGAATGGTTATGCCTATAGTGAAACACGTGATTATTTTGAATTGGAAACACAAGAAGAAGTTCAAGAATATGCACAATATGAAGCCACCTCAATCCAAAATCAATTGAATGGTGTTGCAAATGCAACTGAACTATACAGACAGCAGGTCAAAAGAGCTTTTCAACAAACAGATGCTGCTGTTGTAATAAAACCCGAGAATGAAACCCGCCTTCAAACTACTGCAGATGGCGCCCTCTACACAGAGACAAATTCCAACCAAGATGGTGCTGCTGTTTACTATAGCGGTATGGTTCCTATTGGTGAAAAAGAGGCACTAAAAGTACATAAACTTTTAGCGGTTGAGGACGTGATGGAAGATATCTATCATTCTCAACCACTTGCAAATGCCATTTATATAAACACCTATGATTCATTAAATGTCATTTATCCTTATTTTAATGTCATTGATCAGTACCCTCCATTAATGGACATTCCTTCTTATAATTTTTACTATGAAGCAGACAAAAAGAATAACCCTGAAGAAGATTTAGTATGGACCGACGCCTATTTAGATCCCGCAGGTAACGAGTGGATGACATCTGCTATTGCACCTGTATATAACGATACCGATTTGGAGGCTGTTGTGGGGATCGATATAAGCCTTAATACTATCGTCGACCAGGTATTAGATTTACAGTTACCTTGGGATGGTTATGGCATTTTAGTCAGCGATGACGGAATGATCTTAGCGATGCCTGAACAAGCAGAAAAAACGTTTAATATTGTTGAACTGAAGGATCATACC
The DNA here is from genome assembly GCF_003426055.1 of Paraliobacillus sediminis. Taxonomy (NCBI): domain Bacteria; kingdom Bacillati; phylum Bacillota; class Bacilli; order Caryophanales; family Bacillaceae; genus Paraliobacillus; species Paraliobacillus sediminis. The sequence continues at coordinate 834,208 of NZ_QJSI01000001.1, read as the reverse complement.
TATCAAGAAGCTATTGAGAAGGATACTTTTAAACCAGAAAATTTCAATATACATAATCAAACAGAAATGGATCAATTAACAACAGAAATGAATAAGAACGAAACAGGTACTACCTCCTTACTATTAGCGAATAAACAACACTTTGTATCTTGGACATCTATTGAGAATACGGATTGGAGTCTACTCGTATTCGTACCCGAAACAAATGTATTTGCCTCCTTCGATCAATTAAGTGTGGATTTAGCGCATGTGGGTATATTTATGTTTGCTGGATTGGTCCTGTTTTACCTTCTATTCTTTTTATACATTTACAAACAATCTAATAAGATGAGTAGTACCATTCATTCACCACTTATTCAGATTAACTCGATGGCAAAGGAAATCGGAAAAGGAAATTACTATCAACCTACACCAGCTATCAAAATTTTAGAAATACAAGAGACTTCTGATGCAATTGTTGAAATGGGAGATCAATTAGGTCTTAAGAATGCTGCTTTACTAGTAGCTGAGACAGAGTTAAGACAAAGCGAATCCGATTTACGTTCTCTAGTGAATTCGATTGAGGATGTTATTTTTATATTAGATGAGCAAGGTACGTTTCTAAACGTGTGGTTAAATGATGAATCAAAGTTATTTTTACCAAAAGAACAATTAATTGGACTATCTGTTTCTGCTATTTTATCTGGGGATGATCTCGAGATGTTCACTATTAACTTAGAAGATGTCTTCAATACAGGTAAATCTACTGTATTAGAATTATTCGTCCCAACATCTAAAGGCGAAGGTGGCACTTGGTTACAAGGCAGAATGTCGCCAATTATTGTTGATGCACAAAATAATTTTGAGTCTGTATCATTGTCTGCACGTGATATTACTGAAATTAAAACATTGGAAAAATCACTCATAAATGCGAAAGAACAAGCCGAACGAGCGAATTTGGCTAAATCTGAGTTCTTATCAAGTATGAGTCATGAGCTTCGAACACCATTAAACGCTATTATTGGCTTTAGTCAGCTTTTAGAATTAGACGATAATGAGCCATTAACAGCTGATCAACAAGAGAATGTTAGTGATATCTTAAATGCTGGAAACCATTTATTGACTTTAATAAACGACATACTCGATTTAGCAAAAATTGAATCAGGCAAGTTATCTATTTCAATGGAGCCTATTAATATTACATCGATCCTACAAGATGTCATCGGCATTACAACACCAATTGCGGCAAAACAAAATATTACGATTGTAAACAATACGCAAAATGATAACTCACTATTTGTCAAAGCTGATCGGACTCGATTAAAGCAAATATTATTAAATTTAATAACGAATGCGATTAAATATAATAAAGAAAATGGCTTTGTTTTCATTGATTTCAAGCAAAAAGATGAGCACATAGAAATAAGTATTACAGATACAGGAATAGGTATTAGTGACGCTGAAATAGCCTATATTTTCGAACCATTCTTAAGATTAAATGAAGACAATAAATATATTGAAGGTACAGGTATTGGTTTATCTGTCGCTAAGCAATTAGTCGAGCTCTTAAATGGGACGATTCACGTTAATAGTGAGAAAGGTCAGGGAGCGACTTTCTGGATCGATTTGCCCATTCATACACATAACAAAGATGACTATGAACAAATAGACGATTTGGTTGGTTTGAGTTCATATGATAATGATAAACATGCCTCCATGCATCGCATCCTTTATATAGAAGATAACCTGGCTAACGTTCGTCTCGTCGATAGTATTCTCGTAAAGTTTCCTTACACAGAATTTTTTTTCGCGACTGACGGTAAAAAAGGATTAGACTTAGCAGAAACGATTGTACCAGATTTAATATTACTCGACATCCACTTACCAGATATGGATGGTTACCAGGTATTAACTGAATTAAAGAATAAGACGTTAACAAAAGAAACTCCTGTTATCGCTATCAGCGCAAATGCAATGTCTAGTGATTTAGAAAAAGCAAGGCATGCTGGATTTATTGATTATATGACAAAACCAATTGATGTAAATAACTTTATTAAATCGATTCATGATGTATTAGATATTGATATGGAAGATTAGTTAAACCAGTAGACCTATTCATGAGGTCTACTGGTTTTTAAAAAGATAATTATAATATCAGATTATCCCTTTTTAACTACTAGTAATTAAAGTATACTAGAATTGATTGATTAACTTTATTTTCAATTAAGGGATGACTATACTATGACCGATCGAAAATATCGTGTTGTTATTGCTGATGACCATGAGGAAGCAAGAAGATTATTGAGAAAATTCATTGCACTTATTCAACCTTCTTTTGTAATAGTTGCTGAAGCATCTGATGGAGAGGAATTAGTTGAAAAAGTGATGGTCGAAAAGCCAGATCTTGTTCTTTGCGATATTGAGATGCCTAAATTAAAAGGTGTTGATGCAATTAAGCAATGTCAGCAACTTATACCTAACCTCTGCTATATATTTACGACAGCCCATGATGATTTTGCTGTTGAAGCATTTAAGATTAACGCACTCGACTATATTTTAAAACCTATCCAAAAAGATCGACTCTTCCAAGCTTTAGAAAAAGCAAAGGTATGTGTGCAAAATCAAGCAAGAATACTAGATACACCAAAACAGATGAATAAAAAAATACCAATTAAATTTAACCGCTCTCTTTTCTATGTCATCATTGAAGATATATTATTCATAGAGAAGGAAGGTCGAAAAGCCATTCTTCACACAAAAAATCATACTTACCCTTCTATTGATTCATTAGAGGAACTAAAAACGTTATTACCTGAAAATTTTGTTCAGTCCCATCGCTCTTTTATCATTAATCTTAATCACGTATCGTATATCCAAACGATGGGTAAAAGCTACATGGTTTATTTTTATGATTATGAGAAGCCTGCACAAATTTCAAAGCAACATATTACTAGTATTCAAAAACAAATAGAAGATTATTATCAATAACAGCATGGTGAGACCCCATGCTGTTATTTTTTAGGAAAATTTTCTGATAGCGTACATATAAAGTTGGGTGGCACTCTTACCGGAACAGGGATGGGAATTATGCTACGCTATAAAACAAGCACAGGTGGAACAGATTTAGTAGCTCAATTTTTAGCAGCAAGATTTCAAGTAAATATTGGTATAATTATCTTCGTCCTTGATATTTTCATTATTTGTTTAGGGAGCCTATTACTATCTTCAAATTCGTTTATTTTCTCTGCTATAACTATCTTATTTAGTGGTGTTTTCACAAGCATTTGTACGTGGGGAGTTTACTATTGAATCGTGTTACACCAGGTATTAACCTGGTGTAAGTGATGTTATTCCTTCGTTTCCTTCTTAGGTAATCTAGATGCGTCTGGTCTTTCACGTGGCGTCATATGCATAATGAAGTTTGCAATGACAAGAACTAATACAACAAGTGCATATATTAAGGTATCCAACGGTCTATCATAATCAACAATAATCAACCTCACCATTGCTGTAATACCAATGTACATAAAGTAGCGGAGTGGAAAGTGATAGTTCTCTTTGAAGTATTTTACGATCATTGCGATAAACTCAAAGTATAGGAAGAATACAAGAATTCCAGAGACGAACACCTTATAATCATTTGTACCATCCGTCAACAATACTTGTAGAAAAACAAATAGTTCTTTTACAAGCAACGAACAAAGAATGATAGCTAAAACAATCAAAGAAACATTTAAAACTACTTGAAAAAACTTTGGAGCCATTTTTAGTACATAATAAAAACCATTTTTCAACTTATATCCGCCCTTTTCGAAGTCATATTAAATGCAATTCTATTGCATTTAGTTGTGCTGCTTATTTTGTAGGCTTTCCCTTTTTCTCTGGCCTATTTTCTATGTTATTCGCTTCTACTTCTACATTGGAAGTATCTTTCTTTGATTCTACTTTACTCTTTTTCTTCTTTACATCCTGCATTTCCTTTCTGTCATCTTCTTTTTCCATACTCTCTTTAGTTTCTTCTTTGTTTATAGTACCGTTATTCTCTTCCACTGGTTTTGGTTTATTTACCTCGACAGGCTTCTGCTCTTCTTTTTTTATTTCCGACGGTTTATCCTTTTGATTGGTTTCTGCTTTCGCAGGCTTATTAACTTGGTTTTTCTCACTTTTATTCTTTTTTTCAGCAGTTGCATTTGTCGGCTTTTCAACCTTTTTTAAACTATCTTCCTTTGCTTTCGCTTGTCCATCACTTTTAGTTTTTTCGCTATCTGTTTGTTCATTCTTAACATTTCCATTAATTTTGGAAATAGAATTATCTCTTAACTCATCAGGCTCTAGCTCTAGTTCTATTTCTTTTTCCTCTAAATGTTTATACAATTGCAACTTATTTATTGATAGATTCTCTTCTCTAGCATCTTCTACTAGTTCTTGACTGCCACTTTCGACACGAACTGCTGCAGTTACTGCATTCGATTCTAAAGATTGATTAATCGTCTCTTTTACTTTATTTGTATCAACTTCATTTTTATCCGTTAAAGAAACAACTGTTACATCAATCTGGGCGTTTTCACGCGTCAAGTATTCCCCTTCTACAGCAGCCGTAATTATTTCTTCCAACATAATATCAATTTGCTTATTTTGATCTGCAATGGAATCCATAACAACCTGTCCATCGTAATTTAAAGCATTTACTTTTGTTACGTTAAAAGCTGCATCTGTATAAATTTCAATACTTGGATTAATATCTATAGCAAAAAGATACGATTCATCTTCTGTCATAAATGTACTAATATAATAACCCATAACGGTTAAAAACAATATAGCGGCAAGAGATAAATATTTCTTTTTAAACGCGCCTTTTAGATATTGCTTTTCACTAACAGTATACGCGTCTCCTATCTGTGGAAACTCACTCTCTGAGCGCGGGGTATTTTTAAAGCTACCATCCTTACACAAAATAGTAATATAGTTTTCTGTGACTTTTATAACGACTCCTTCAAACCGTCTTGACCTCATGATTTCCCCTCATTTCCAAATGTCACTTGCATATAGGCAGATAGTTGTCGCCATTCTGGATGCATTCGTACAACAACCAAAGCCACGATATACTTCTTATGTCTTTCAATCGTTTTTATTCGATGACCTGACAACTCTATAAACCTCGTAACAGGAAAACGTTTCTTTTTTAAAAAGGAATCTACTAGCTCTGGCTTTTGAATAAAATCATTAGCAATTGTCGTCAAGTTTGCTTTCGTTTTCCGATGTTTAGGTGAGCATGCTTCCAATTCTTCAAATTTAATATTAAATTGTCGTAAGACTTCACTTAATTCTAGAATTTCTTCCACTAACTCTTCTTGTTGAACATGTTGCTGATAGGAATCCATCGATTTAGAAACATCATACATAGTAACGAATTCCGTTCTATTATCTGATTTCACTTCAAGTGGTAGATGCGTTTCCTTGTTTTCCCGACGGAAATAGTCTATTAGTTCTCGTTTAATAAGCAAATATACATAATTGAGAAAGCTCTTATTAGCGTGTCTGTCATATGTATTAATCGCACGATCAAACGCTAATAATCCTAGACTAGACTCTTCATCACTCCACGTGATAAATCTTTTACATACATGTCCAACTGTATTGATAATATAGGGTTTATGGTGATTAATTAGTTTTTCTCTAGCACTGTTATCACCATTTGCTGCAGCTGTTATATACTGATTCACTTCCGCTTCACGCACCCTAGTCACCCCTTTACCATCAGTCGTTTGAACTTTAAGCATACGTTTTTTTTATCTAGAGGTAAATGACCAAAACTTGTCTATTTATATACTTTAATTTTCCATCTTAATCATACGTAAAGGAGCCCCAAATTAGGGCTCCCTCATTTCACCTTATTCCTCTTTGTTTTGTTTTCCTTTTGCTGCTTCTTTAGCTTTACTAGCTTGTTCTTTCTTCTCTTCTTTCAATTTTTCTCTCGCCTCTTTTGCTTCTTCTCTTGCCTGTTCAGCTGCTTCTTTTTCTAATACTTTTAGTCTTTCTTTCTCTTTTTTAGCTTCTTCTTTTGCTTGTTCTTTCGCTTCTTTCTCTAACTCTTTTAATCTTGCTTTTTCTTCTTTAGCTGCCTGTTTCTCCTCCTTGGCAACTTCAGTAGCTACTTTCGACACTTCGTTTGTTTCTTCTTCTATTTCTTCTTTTTCTACCGCAGCTTCAATGGTTTCTTCAGTTTTCTCTGTTGTTGCCTCTATTAATTCATTTTCAGTCTCTTCTACCGATTCAACTATCGTGTCGTTTGCCTCATCTTGTGTTGTTTCATCAGAAACTACTTCTGTTTCTATTATTTCATCCTCAACCGGTTCATTTTCAAGCACTAATTCCGCTTCAGAGACGTTAAAGTCTAATTTCTTTATATCAAGGTTTGCTAATGAAGTAGATAGTTGCGTGATTGCCTCTTCATCACCCGACGCATTCGCTTCTTCTAGTAATAGTTCCATTTCTTTCTCTTTTTTAGCCATTACTTTTCTCATAATTTGAGAAGGGTGGATATTTAACTCTTTTGCTATTTCACCAAAACCTTTTCCGTCTTGTATTAAAGCAATAATTTCTTCCTCTGTTTTATCACTCTCTTCTGCTAAAGTTACCACTTTAACAATTTGACCAAACCCAAGATCTTGAGCACGCAATTCTGCAACCTTTTCTGAATCAAGGTCTTTCACAACATTTGCCACTAAATATGCTTCTTGTTGCTTCTCTTCAAATTCTACTAGTTTTTCTTCTTCTACACTTTCCGTTACTTCCTCTGTTACCGTTGTGGCGTCTTCTAGTTCGCTTGCTAATGTTTCTTTCACATCATCCGCAGCTTGTTCATCCGATACAACTTCCGCAACCTCTTCTTGTGCTTTTTCTAACGCAACTAAGTATTCCTCAATTAATTCATTCATGTGTTCCTTTTGTTCTTCATCTACCATTTGTTCTGATTCTGATAAACGTTCTGCTACTATTTGAAGCAAAAGCTCTGATTCTTTTTCTGAATTAGTTGTAAGTAGTAATTGAAGATTTTCTACTGCCTGATCCAAAAAGTAAAAGAAGTTATCAGGGGTTAATCCGGCATTTTGTACTGCATCTTCATTATTTAAGTCCTCAATTTCATTTAATTGACTCGTATCAACTTCTGCATATACAGAATTAGTAGTAAATAATACCCCGGCTACAAAAAAGCTGGTAATACATAACTGTTTTATTTTCAAAATAATTCTCTCCCTCAATCGAATAATTATAATTCTGACAAACTATCTATTTCACTTACTGCAACTGGCTGACATAGGTACATTTACCTTTTAGTCCCTTTAGCTTTGCGTCACCACCTTTCAATGGTTTTGCCTTTATTATTATTGAAGTTATCAATCTACTATTCATACGTGAACGTCGTTTAATTTGAGGGGGGATTTTGAATTTTTTGTCGAAAATTTATCTAGGAACAGAATTTAGTATAGTAAAAAGCCTACATCAAAAGGTGTAGGCTCTAGAGAAATAATTGTATATTCAATTTTAAGTAAATTAAACAATTAATTTAAGGATAAGTTTAATTAATATTACCTTTTACTTTCTTTGAATAAATTTTCAATTGTTCTATTAACTCTTTTTTAGCATTTTCTTCAATCATTAGATTAACACCATAATCATTTATAGCATGATTTTTTTTCTTCCAAACTATTATCCCCTTAAAATTCATTTCTTGCTCATTTAGTTCAAAGGATATAACTAAATGGATAGACTTGTCTGTTTCTGGTATATTCAATTCCGAAGTCAATTTAATGCCCTCTGTACTTATGTCGATTATTTTAGCTTCTCCAGCAGAAGTGGTTACTGCGTTTCCATTAATGTTTTCTATTCTAAATAGTGCAGAAATTGGTTCTTCAAAAGTATAGCGAAATGCTGTCTCTCTCTTATACTGCATAATCTCCATTCACCTCACGTTCTTAAGTACTTGAGCTGCTTTTTATCTTTTCATAAATGGATGAAAATATTATCATTTCCCGCAGTATCCAATCTTACGCCAAAATATAATGAAAGAGGTCAATTCTATAAAATTATTCGTAGATATTGGTGTTAGCTAAAAAAATTGATATATAAGTATAATACAAGCAAATTATTGACAACGCAACGAAAAAACATGATATTTAGAGTAATTTCGACATTTTATTATTCAATTGTCGATTTTTATTAATGTAGCCACTGTGAAATTTTATTTGGATAATAATAGATCATAAGATAAATAGCCTCAATTACTCCAATTCATTCAAGTTCTGAGTACATTTTCAATTATGTTCAAAAGATTTTAGTATAGCAAAAAACCTACATCAAAAGTTGCAGGCTCTAGAGAGATAATTATATATATTCGATTTTAACTAAATTACTTTCTAACCGTTCATCTAAAAATTGCATCTACAATTCGGTTGACATGGATTTCTGTTGTATTAAACACCGGGATATCCAAATCTTCCTCCTTAATAATCATCGGAAGTTCTGTACAGCCTAGAATTACTCCTTGGATCCCTTCATCTTTTATCATCCGTTTGATTATGTTCAAATAGTTTATTTTGGTATCATTATTTACAATACCATTTTCCAGTTCCGCTACAATCTTACGATGGATATATTGTTGTTCAGATTCCGTTGGTACAGTGACTATTTTATTTCGCGAAATAAATGGTGATTTAAAAAAATCATTCTCCATTGTATATTTTGTTCCGATTAATCCGATATTTTCCAGACCAAAATCCAAAGTCTTATTGTATGTGGCCTCAATAATACTTATTATTGGAATCGAGATTTGTTTTTGGACTTCTTCAAATACAATATGGGGTGTGTTTGCCGAGATTATCGCAAAGTCAGACCCTACAGTTTCCAACTTCTTAACAGCATCAACAAGGTAGTTCGTTAACCCGTCTAGTTGTTTGTTATTAATAAATTCAAACACTTGATACATATTGATGCTGTTAATAAACATTTCAGGTAGAACTTCCTTACTTTGCATTCGTTCTTGGTATTTAGTGATGATAGACTGATAGTAATCAACGGTAGATTCTGGACCTAATCCACCAACAATTCCAACCTTTTTCATACAAAAATCCCCTTTAGGTTTTTAGTTATTCCCTTTGATAATTATACCATTTAAATAGGAGAATACAAAAAGGAGTCAAGCACCTAGATGGAAAAATATCCATCCAACCGTTTGACCCCTATAATTATATAATTTGCTTTTACTTGTCCTAAAACTTAATTCAAACCACATGTGTTTTTATGGCTTTGTAAAGATTTAGTATCAGAGCACAAAATAAAATAGACCATGCAATAATAGCTATAAACACCGTGATCTGAGGAATGAAACTTAGAAACTCAACTTCGAGTGCCTTTGACAATTGCAATGTACTTGTTGTATACATTGCTAATGGAAACACCATTCCCCACAATTGTGGCTCATAGGTTAAAGGATAGCGGTGATAAATATGGCGCCATATCATCAATATAAGCAGTAAAGGAATCCACCATGTACCAGCAACCCAGAAAAATAAGGTGAATCCTTTTAAAAAGGATGAAAATACATCTATCAATTCCCAATAGCCTCGGTGTAGTATTAGCGTCGAACCTGCTAGCGTTGTAATAGCAACAGCCCCCATGTTAATCCAATATGGTGGCGTTAATGCTGAAAATTTTAATCCTAAAAAAGTGAAGCGATAAAAGATTAATGTAATAATATTTAAATAAAGCATACACCCAAGAAAATACATACATAATGTAAAGAAAAGAATAACCTCTCTGCCTGTTTCAACGTGTGGTGATAACAACGTACCAAGTATAGAGATCGATTGCGTTGCAACAGTGGCAATTAACCAAGCACCATTGATACCTTCGGCTAAGTCAGGCTTATCTTTACTTATTGTGACGGCAGTGAAAAAGGTATACATAACAATCACCCACAAACAAATAGCAATGAACCAAAGGATTAAAGGAACCACAAAAATGCTACCAACAACAATTAGTTGGCTGCCGTACACACATGTTCCGGCAACTAATGTAAAGAATCCTGGTCCTATAGTATGACTTGTTAAATCACTTATTAAATTTTTAAAATATTTACACAAACGTAGCAGTGTCAAAGCCCATAGAACAATATAAGAAACTGTATTGATATAGAGTAAGACATTAGCAAAAAAAACATACCCTAGTAAATGAGTGCCTATTGATAAAGCACCCGTTGCCATTACTAGCGCAAAGTAACCTGGAAAAAGCGTTGCCGCCTTGTGCTTTATAAACCGGAACATTCTTCTATCCTCCAAATCATTAATAATGATAGATAAACAAAAAACAAATTTAATTGTATCACTATTGCAGCCTTTATGTATAAAAATTAGATTACATCCCTTGCCTCTAGTATACTCATGTAAATCAGAAGTCTATCGAACATAATGTTTTTATCATTCTTCATAAAATCGCCTTAATTTAAGATATAGTCAATAATTGATTTAAATCAATTATTCTTGTATAAAAGTTCGATATAATGAAAGAACACAAAAAAAAGGAGAGGATTAGATTATGGCAGATATAAAGTTTGAGGCAAATGTAAATTGGCGTGGAACCGGAAGGGATGGTGAAGGGTCAGTAACACTAAATGAACAAACGATCACATTCTCAAGTCCCGCTTCAATGGGAGGAAAAGGAACAGGAACTACTCCAGAAGACTTGTTAATTAGTGCAGTTGCAACTTGCTATAGTGGTACGTTATACAGTAGCTTGGTCAATAAAAAATTACCAGTTCATCACGTTGAAGTTCGTGTTGAAGGGATTGTTACTGGGTATCCGTTATCAACTAAATTCGAACAATTAATCGTTCATCCTACCATCATTGGTGGGGACAATTCAATGCTTTCTAATTACAAACAAGTCGCAGATACAGCTAAAGATAACTGTTTTATCGGAAAATCAATTGTTGGAAACATTGATTATAAGGTTGGGACTGTAGAGATTTCTAACAGCCGTATAAATAAATCTATAATTGATGCGTTGGTTGAAAAGTTCTATCAAAACCTAACAAAAGAGTCCTACTTTACCACGATGTTTGCTGAACGAAATGTAGATATTGAAAAGCTTAAAGCACGACAAAAGACTTTTATTGCACGTCTATTAAATGAGGAACATGCCACATCAGACGAAGAACAAAAAGAACAAGTTCTAGAAAGACACGCTTCTCAAACCACACCTGAACGTGCTGAATTATGGTTAGACACTATGGAGAAATCTATGAATGAAGTTGATCTTGCTAAGGAAACAAAAGATCTACTCCTAATAAAAATGCGTAAACTTATAGATACTATGATTAAAAAATAATGTATAGCTGCAAGGTACTTCAAATAGACGTTATCTTCTATAATAGTATCGTGCAACCTATTTCCTCCTAGTTTTATTAATTAAATCTTCCTACAGAAATTATCAAAAAAACCGCCTTCGTTTTTTACTTAACGAAGGCGGTTTTGCGTTATTATTCTGAGATAAGCAACTGTTTCCTTCTGTAAAAGACTAGTAATACGAGACTCATGATGATACTTATCAAGCCAATTAATAGCCAATCAAACATATTTGTGGATGTGTTTGCAAGTCCACTGGACCCGCCATCATCACTATCACTTGTTTCTACGTACAGAGGAGTTTCCTGCTCCTTTTCTGTTTCGTTTAACGTATTTTCATTCGCAACTGGTTCAATCACTATATCTTCTTCGCCATCATTCTCAACCGCTTCACCTGGAACTTCTGGAGAAGTCGGTTGATCATTTTCATCTACAGGAGAAGTAGGTGTTGGTGTTTCATTCTCTTGATCCTCATTATCTTCTTCAACAGGAACCTCAATCGGAATATCGTCTCCTTTTATAAATGACCAGATATCTGATGTCGTTTTACCTGTGAATTGATCGGTGACTACTGCGTACCATGAATAGGATGTATCTTCTTCTAGTCCCTTCCAAGTTACTTCCGCTATTTCACCACTTGGTACATTTTCAACTGAACCAATCTCTGTATCACTATATACATTAACAGCGAAATAATCTGTAGCAACACGCTTTTCTGTCGCTGCTAAATCCAGATCCAATACGAATTCATCTTTTCCTGGATAGGCGTCTGTATCATAATAATTATAATCATCAAGATAAGGCGAATAGGTATTAACCATGATTCGATTATTATCCGTATCGAAATGAAGTAATCGCATGTAGCCTTGTCCACCTTCTGGGCCTGCTTGATAATCAGCCAACATCTGATAGACAGTACGATCTGTGTTTCCATCTCCGTTATCATCAATTTCATCTACTAATAATTGACTCTCATGATAATGGCCAGAAAGAACTGCAAATACATTTTCATTCGGTAAAACAACTTCTTCGTACAACTTCTCACCAAGTGGGTGACGTGTACCAGTTGCCTGCATATATTCATGGAAATTAAGTATTGCCTTTCTATCTGGGTGGGCAGCAAGTACGTCATTCATCCATTTAATTCCTTCATCTTCTACTCCCCAGCCAAGGTAAACCATAATGTAATCATTCCCATCTACAGAAATGAGATCATAATGACCACGATTATTCAGATAAGATCCACCATAATAAGATCTATCTTCAAATCTATCAGCTCCGAAGTACTTATAATATGCTGTATAATCATTTGTTTTTTGCGAGACATCATGATTTCCTGCCAGCACACCATATGGAATGTTTGCATCATCTAATGTACGCATCGAATTGTCTGCATTTTCCCATTGGACTTCTTTATCAGATTCATCAACAAGGTCACCTGTATGAAACACATATTTAATATTCATTTCCTCTTGTTTTTCTGCAATCCATTGTGTTTGCCTATCATAAATATGTGGATAACTTTCTGAATAGTACTGTGTATCCGACATCCAAACAAATGTATAATCATATTCCTCAGGAGTCTCTGGGATTTCATCTTGAACGATGACATTAACCTTACTATCTTTTACAAAATCGCTGACAACAACTGAACCTTTTAGTTCAAAATCATTTTCTCCTGCTACTTCAGAATCAACGATATTCCATTGACTCAACGAATGGTTCCAGGCATACATCGTTACTTTTCTTCCTGATAAAGAGTTGCCATTCCAAACAAACTCAACAATATCATTATCATCCACTTTACTATCTACCGTGACATCAAAACGATGATACGGAAATTGTGTGGTTGAATCTGTTATCATGTATTCCTGATCCTGTTTAGAAGTTAAAGCAATATCTGCTCCACTGAATTGTGCTTCGCCTTCTGGAACTGGTGTATTTGGTGGTTCCACGTCTGATGCACCACTAAATGATTTTACTTGATTGAGATCATTCGGCTTATATTGGTATCCTTGATAAAAAGATACATCCATATCGTCACCAGCTGGATCCGTAACGCGAACTTGAAGAACTGGATCACCAGTAACAGAATCATTTAACTCATCTGCATTACTAGCAGGTTTCTCTGGATTTTCATCTACTACTGAAAAATTAATCTCTAATTTAGCTGTATTTCCAACATGGTCTTCTGCCTCTATTTTTAATTGATGGCTACCAGCAGGCAACATGCCAGATGATGTCTGGTAGGGTAGCTCTATTTTTTCATTATCTAACCATACATCACTATTCTTTATACCTGCAATTTCATCTAAAATTGTCGCATCAATTTCAAATGCGCCTTTATATTCTTTTCCTTCTTCTATTGTTGTTGTAATCGCTGGTGCGGTGTTATCGACAAGTACAGTCGTTTCCAGCTCTTCATCACTATCTGCCACAGTGATCAGATGTTCACCGTCAGAAATAGTTGTAGTATCCCAAAGATAAGATTGTGATGAAGCTAATTCATCTGTAACTGTAAAAACAAAATCTTCTGAAATACGATCCGTACCATCGTCACCCATATCATATACCTGATTTGGATCACCATGTGTTGGATCAATTAAAATCGTTCCATCCGCTAATACGAGGCGGACATTTCTAAGATTATAATCATCCCGATTTTCACCAGGATCACCCTCCCATGGTGTTGCTTTATTTCCTGTACGTATCGTTATCGTATTCTCTCCAATTTGAAGTTGATCTGCTTCAATTGGCACAGTAATCGTTTCCCATTGTGCCATCCAGTCATCAAATATATAAATAATCTCATCACCAATTGTGACACCATTTTGGAAATACGTATTAATTCCGCTAACCTCATATGCAAAATAAGCTTTATGTTCAATTGCATTATACAGACTCGTTATTTGCTTTACACCATCGATAGACAGGTTGACATCATTCGGACGGTCATCCTTAGAGGTACCTTTGATCACTTTTTCACCGTTTACTATTTCTCCCTCGCTTACGTTTAAACGTATACTTGAATCATCTAAATCATTTGTCACTTTAATTTGATAGTTGTCACTTGTAACTTGATTGACCCCATCTGATGCAACAAAATAATACTCGACGTATTCCTTCCCGATTATTTCTGGTGAATAAATCCGATAATGGTAGAGCATATCATCGTAATCCTCTGTCAATAATGCTGTTTGAAAAGTCTCTTGCTCATTCGTTCGATAATATACTTGAACTGTTTTAACTTCCATATCATCCTTTACGTCAGCCAAAATATCTATATTATCTGTTTGTAGCACATCACTCTCATCCGTAAGGTTTTCAATGGTTGGTGCATGCTCATCAGTTGGCATAGTAATTTGCTGTTTTGGTACTTGGAATGCTTCAACATTTCCAGGAGTTGCAGATATCAATCCAGCACTAATCTTCTCCATGACGTTCGAACCATCTACAGGATATTTATAAACAATACCTTTATCAGCTTGTGTATCATCCATGTTCTCTACATCATTATAATAAGCGATCGAAATTTCTTGCCCTGTATTAGTTGCGATTAGTAAACCGCGCATACTTCCGTTTGCCATACCAGCACTATATATTTTAACAATATCTTCATTTTCCACTAAACTCGTATTATAATTCGAATTAAAATCCGCCACAGTTTGTCCATCATTCTGGCCATTAATTATCCAAAAAACAAGTGTCTCCTTCGATGGAATAACAACGTCATCTGGAATGGACGGCCACGTAATATCACTTTCTGGATCAGAACCATAACGATATTGCAATTTATAATCTTTAAAGTTAATTGCTTGATCCGTGTTATTGTAAATTTCGATAAACTCATAACCATCTGCAGTTCCGACATTTGTACTATCAGGTACTACTTCAGTAACAAGCAATCCAGGTAATGTATCAAAATCTACATCCTCTTTGCGAACCGTTATTTTATATTCTTCTGTTTTACTCACATTTGTACCATCTGTAGATTCCAGATAATATGTTATATCCGATTCAACATATACACCCGGGATATTTACTACATAATTACTAGGATTCTCCGGATCTGGACTCATGGCTAATGAAGTAAACTGCTCGTCATCTTTACCTTTAATATATAAAGTCGCGACTGGAATAGCTTTATCATCTGTAATGACTGCCTCTAATTCAATCGAGGTAAAAGCATCTACTTCTGTCACGTGTGTGTGTGACATACTTGGAGCTTCTGTATCTTCTTCTATTTTAGGAATTGTTACAGTACTTTTCGGGACTTGTTCAGATTCAATAATACCTGGCGTCGGATCAGCCATAGTTCTATATTTAACCATATTTGTTCCTTGTCGCGGATACTGATACGCAATAACAGCTCCAGTATTATCATTCTCACTTCCTAGATAATCAGCATACGTAACCTGTTCTCCTTGATTGTCCTTTATCAAAAGTGCACGATTTCCACCATTAGCAAAGCCTGGGAAAGCTGTGTCGGTAACTTCAATCACCTGCTTACCTGTTAAATCACTTCCGAAATTTTGATTAAAGTCACTTAGCTCCTTTCCACTATTGTTATACCAAAAAATAAGTGTCTGTTCAGATTCAATTGTAGTTGCTGGAATCTGAAATGGAACATCTTTTCCTGAATCAGTATAACGATATACAAACGTATAATTAGTTAATGAGAGGGCTTGGTTTGTATTATTGTAGAGTTCAAAATACTCATAATTATCCGTTCCGCCACCTTTTGAATTAGGTGCAAGTTCTGTGATCAATAAATGCGGATAACGATTATAATCTTCCTCTACTTCTTCTTCCTTTTCGATTGAAACCTCTATCGGTTTGTCTATTGAAGATGGATAAGAGACACGATGATTCAGATCTGTAGTCGTAATATAATAGGTTAGTGTTTCAGCTAGTAATGCATTACCAGGGATGACTGCTTGATATGTACTAGTTTCTGTGTTGGTCATTTCTATCATCTGATAACTATCTTGCTTATTTGTTTGATAGTAAAGTTTTGCAGAAATACTAGCATGATCATCTACTATACTCGCCTCGATCGTCATGTCTTTTCCTGCTTCTATTTGCTTTATTTCCTCATGATTAATGATAGGTGCTGTATGATCCGATAGAGTCACTTTTTGATCTGGCACTTGTTCATTAATCAGTGAACCAGGATTCGGATCACTAAGCGTTTGGTACTTTACCATTTCAGTTCCAGTTGTCGGATACTGATAATCTACAACTTTCCCACTAGCAATGTCTTCAGATAGATAATTCGCAGATATAATAGTTTCATTGCTCGTGTTCTTCACAACTAACGCACGGTTTCCACTATTGCTGAAACCTGTTCCAGCATATTCGACAACATCTTCTTGAGATAAGGTCGTCTCGTAATGGGCGTTAAAATCAGCTAACGCGTTGCCTGCAGCATTACGCCAAAATACAAGTGTCTGGCCAGAATCAATTGTTGCATCAGCGAAATCTATTTGAACATCTTCCTTCCCACTACCGTCTGTATAACGAATAGCAAGGTTATGATGGTCAAGAATGATCGATTGATTTGAATTATTATATAGCTCAAAATACTCGAAATCATCTGTTCCATTGTTATTTGGCATAACCTCTGTTAGAAGTAGTTGTGGTAGTGTATTAAAGTCAATTTCTTCTTCACTTTCTGGATTATCTGTTGATTCTTGTTTATCTGTTTCTTCCTCATCTATAGATGCATCTTCTTCATTAATTGTTGGTACTTCCTCTGGTGATTCTACGACTGGCTCAGAGATGGCTTCTTCCTCTTGGGATGGTGATGGTTCGCCTTCCTGTTCAGAATCACTGTTCGGCTGATCACCCTGCTCAGGTTCTTCAACAACAGTCTCACTATCTTGTTCCATTTTGTCTAGTACTTGATCCGTGTCCGTGGAGGAATCTTCTTCTACTATTTCTACTTCATAGTCTTTCGTCGTATTATTAGACTCTACAGCTAGTACCCTATTAGTAGGTAAAACAATTGCAAAATCCATAAATATTATAGAAAAAATTAAGAGAGACGCCAAAACCTTCGTTACATTCTTTCTCTTTTCTTTTCTCATAGTAAACCTCCTCATAATCTCATTATGATTAGTATAAAGTTCAACTATTAACTAGATATGAATTTTTTGTTAATATATCAAAATATTTACTGTTTAATAGAGATAGTAGTAATGGAAGTAGCTAAACTAGATTACTAGATATAATTGAGAAATTGGAGAGAAACTACGCTTAAACGACAGAAATAAAAAAGACGCATTCTCTAATGTAGAGAAGCGCCTGATTCTGAAAGATAAAATTATAGTCCACTGTGTTCTCATTAAAGGTCTTTGTTAAAAGTGGGGTTCAACTATATCAATTTTAGCTAATGTTTCATTGATACTCTCTAAATAATATGTATTAGTGCAAAAAAATGATCGCTCTTCGATACATAAAGACTAGATACTTTTATTAAAAACCCTCATAATATTCTTCCGTGTCCTGTTCATATTCTACTGTCTCATCACTGTCGATAGGTGCATTCGAAGTTGGTAGTTCTTCGCTATCACTAAGTTCTAATCCTGTTTCATCTACCTCAGGTTCATCTGTTACTATAAGACCGATTAAAACACCATAATGTTCTCCAATATACCATGTTGAATCACCCGTCATTTGATAGAGTTGCAGATCATAACCAAAATCCCCTGTGGCACCACCCTCTTCGTCGGTAGCAGTTGCTTCTACATTCCCAGTAACCCACAACTTCCTCATTTCTCCTACAGGTTTATCATAATCAGCTATATTATCAACAATTTGATCAGAAGTAACATTATTTTCTGTGATTTTCCACTCTTCTAAACCGACTTGCTTTGCCATCTCTTGCTCAACTAGTTTCTTAGCAATTTCCAGTGGATCTGTTTCATTACCTATAGATTCACTATTCTGTTCACTTGCTTCATTTACTTCTACTTCTTCATTCACTTGATTTTCTGCTACTGTTACTGCTGCTTCACTTACTGCGCTTTCTTCTTCCACTTCCACTTCTTTTGCAATTTGAGAATCCTCTTGCTCTATATTTCCACAGGCTCCTAATATTAAAATCGTAGTTAAAAGGGTTAAACTAAATATTTTTTTCATCATAATGCTCCTTGTATATTTAATACTATTACTTTACCATATCACAGTACTTTAATAGCGTTATTCATCCTTATAAACATCCAGAGTTATAGTAGCATTACTTTCATCTGACATTATTTTCTTTGCTCCTTTCCTTTAAAAAATGGTTGTTCCAAATCAGCACCAACTAATTTGTTAAATTTTTTTCAAACATAACCATATCTATAGCTCTAATATTATCTTCAAAAATAGGCTCCGGGTAATCTTTAAAGAAGCCCTTTTGTATTTCAACCATTCTGAATCCAACTTTTTGATAAAATGCTAGATTACCAATACTCGAATTTGCTGTTCCTGCTATTACTTTACTTATTCCTTTTCTTTCAAATTTCTTAAACGCCTCAGTTATAACGACTTTTCCTAATCCCCTACCACGATATTTAGGGTCTAATGCAATATTTTTCAATTCAACTACCTGATTTGAATGGTAAGTAAATAACACCACACCAACTATATCGTTTTTAAAATGAATAGAATACATCTCTCCATCGTTTATGTACGTATTAACTACAATTTCATTTTCATCAGCTAAAAGGAGATAATCTAGATACCGCGATCTATTTTCCGGTTCAACTAGCTCCAATTCTATTGAGGTTAAACTTTTCATATAGCTTTCTTCCTTTCAAACATCTCTATATTTTTTTCTAATAACAGGGCTAACATGCAATAAATGAACAATTAAATTTCAAATCACGCCTGAATCGATCACCAATAGAGGTGGCGACGTTGTGAGTTTCGCATTTACTCCTAGTGGCACGCCGTAATTAGGTTCACAATGCCCGAAGTAAAAATTCTCAACAACCGGAAAAGATGCCTCCGCAAAGAAATCTAGTAACACTTTTTTTATTTTCACATATTCTTCTGGATCCTCTTGGAAATCACCAAGGATAACACCCTCAACCTCATCGAAGACACCTGCCTGTTTAAGGTGAGTGAGCATCACATTAATCCGAAAAGCGGGTTCTGCTACCTCCTCAATAAGCAGGATGGCCCCATTCGTATTCACTTGAAAAGGCGTTCCCAATCCATTGGTGAGTAACGATAGATTCCCTCCAACCAAACGTCCTTCTCCTGTTCCATTAGCTATTGTAATCAGAGGCGATTTGCGAGAATCATAGGGTAGTGATTCTTTTGTAAATAGAGGCGAAAACGATGATTCTGTCGCTGCTGTTCTTTCTTCGTCATTCAAATCGGATGCCACCATCGGTCCGTGGAAGGTAATCAAGTCACTGAATTGTTGAATTGCATGAAGTAGAAATGTAATGTCACTGTATCCCCAGAATATCTTAGGATTTTTCTTTATCATTAGATAATCAATCATAGGAGCAATTCTTGCTGATCCGACTCCTCCATTCGCACAAAAAATCCCCTTGATAGTAGGATCAGTAAATGCCTCATGCAAGTCAGCAAGACGTTTTTGATCGGTAACTGCAAGGTCTTCCTCCACATCAAACACATATCGTCCAATAACGACATCAAGCCCCATTTTTTCTAATACACGTATTCCCTGTAGTAGCTTTTCTTTGTCTGCTGCTCCGGCCGGGGCAATAATTGCTACCCGATCCCCCTTTTGTAAAGCGCATGATTTGATCATAAGCATTCCTCACTTTCCTTAATGTTTACATTTGAATATTCTTATCAGGAGCGAAACACTTAAAACATTTCTTTAATATAGTCCGTGAGAAAGTATATTTCATGAAGATTTACCATCTTTCACTCTTAAGCTTGTTAACGCACGACTCCATATTACTTCTTGATCCAGTATTCGCTGCAATCTCTGCTACGTTCCATAAAGCCATACTCAATTAAGTATCTTCTAATTGTTGCAAAGTCACTGTAAATCGTTTTTAGTACTTCATTCATTTCCTTTTCAGAGTATACTTTACTCGGTTCAAAACGCTTTAAAATATTTTGTAGCACAATTAACTTTCTTTTTTCCTTACTTGGAAAAGTATCTAAACTACCATCAATCCCCTTTTTAAAGTAAGTTGACAAGACCTTTTGCTTTTCTTCCTCTGTCGTTGCGTACCGTTCATCCACCATTTTTGCTCCCTTATGAAAACTAATAAAATCAGTATCAGTTCTTTCATTCTTATTTTCATTTAAAAGGTTCATTAACGTAAGAAAAACCTTAGCTTGCTTTTCCTTTTCTTTGAGTTTAAATCTATGATTTCTAACAGTTGAAAGGCTACCACCATCTAGCTCATTTACAATTTCTTTATCACTTAACCCTTTCTCAAAATAATTCAGTAATTTTTTTTGGTGATCTGACAATCCAGTGTACTTTTTGTCCAGAGTAAGCAAATAGTCAAACACTGATACATGCGTTATCTTTATATGTTGCACTATTGCTTTTTTCGCTTCATACAAAGTACCGTCTATTGGATAAATAATTCCATCTTCAAAGCATTCACTACATATTAGGCATACATATGCATCATTTGATTGGATATATCCATTAGAAAGTTCATCAACTGTTGCATTCCAAAAACGCGCCTCATTGTCCATTTTAAAACAAAACCTCCATTTGTTTGTTTATATATAAACATTATCCATTATTGTTTAAAGTAAATCAATAAAAAAAGCATTACTTAATCAAAAGCAATACTTCCTTCACCATTTTTGTTCGTTAGTTCAATAAAGAGTATTTTAATTTTTTACGTCATAATGTAGTTCTACAAATTGATTGAATTTCCTGGTTCCTTTCAATGTGAGGTCTAGTTGATACTCTCCCTCTTTAAATAACGGAATTCCTTTTCCAATTATAGTTGGAGCAACTGTTAATATAATTTCATCAACTAATCTTTTTTTCAAAAAATATTGTAACAATTCTCCTCCACCAACAAGCCAAATGTCTTCTCCTTCTTTGCTTTTCAATTCATTTATAAAATGAACAATATCAGCATTAACAAATTTTACATATTCGTTATCTTCAATTGCAGACCTTGTAAATACATAACAATCCTTATTTTTATAAGGAAACTCCCCTGTTACGTTCCTCATCATCCAATCATACGTGTTATTGCCCATTAAAACCGTATCCACTGTCTGATAAAACTCTGAATAGCCATTATCGCCTTCACCTTCAACATTAAATAACCATTCTAATGACTCATCTTTCGTAGCTATGTAACCATCTAAACTCGTAGCAATAAACAATACTACATTTCGCTTTGCACTCATAATATCCCCCTTATAAATAACACCAGAATGTTGCAACTACCTCCAAAATTATTGAAGTTAGTGGTTATCATCAACATCAATTAGAAAAATCCTCTCCTTGAATCCACCACGTTCATTAAATTTCTTTTGCCTTACTTCTTCTACATCTTTGTACCCTTTTCCATGAATTTCAGATAAGGCATGTATAACTTCAAGAACATCAGACAGCTCTTCCATTGCCTCTTGATCATTTCCTGTATTTAGATATTCATTTAATTCTTCTTTAAACTTTGTTCGAAGTTCTCTATAATACGCTGATTGATCGAGCTTTTCACTTTTACAAAGTTGTCCATTTTTCTTGATTATTTCTGGAATTTTATCTCGAACAAGTTTATTATACGTATTCATTTACTGTCCTCCTCTTCATAAACGAACTGGTCCTTACATCCAACTTGCAAAAAACACTGATTCTTTTATTTTATAAATAGAATCAGTGTTTTTAAGTTTATAATTATCATTTCCGTAAAATTTTCTCCATCGCTTTTCCTTTTGCTAATTCATCGATCAGTTTATCCAAATAGCGAATTTCCTGCATCGTTGGTTCTTCGATTTCTTCCACTCGGATACCGCAGATCACACCTTTGATCAAAGCCCGCGAAGGATTCAGTTGAGGAGCTTCTGCAAAAAAAGGTCTCAAAGTCTGTCTGTTCTTCCAATTGTACTTCTAAATCAACCTGATTATATCCTGTCAACCAACGAATGATTTCGTCGACTTCTGTTTTCGTATGTCCCTTTTTCTCAGCTTTTTGATTTCCTTTATTTTATCATGTAATATAGTCAGACAATACCTCACAACTATAAAAATGACTCCATCAAAAGATGCAGTCTCAACTCAAATCACAACTTTATTTTTCTAAAACAGGTTCACTATCATATTTCTTTTAAAAGGTTGCCCATTTCTGACAACCTCACTCATACTGCTATACAAATCGCTAAAAAACCTAGTTGGTGACAGACACCACGCCAACACCGCTCTCAATTTTGATGTCAACACCATATGGTTCAGATAACTTTTGAATTCGATTTAATACTGATTCATTCTTCGTTAGCGTAGGCCAACCTTTACGATATCTCGGTTGTTCAAATCCCAATTCTATGGGATAGAACTTAATCTTTTGAAGATTCTCTCCATCCCAGTCCATTTGAACAATCACAGAATCCCACACTTTTGGATTTACACCCAAACCTTTTGTTCCATTTTGACTACGTTCATCATAGCCATCCGCAGCCGGTGAATCAGGATTAATACCATATTTATAAAAAAAGTCACTAGGCAAATGCTCAACAGAATCATTTTGAAAGATAAAATTACCAATGCTATAGAAAATCGGTTTACCTCGATAAATTTCTACACCTCTAACGACATGAGGTCCATGTCCAATCACACAATGTGCACCTTCGTCAATAAATCTTCTAGCTGCTTCTTGAAAAAAATCGGCTGGTTTCTCTTTGTCAGTACCAGTCATTTCATGCGAGTGTAAGCTGATGACAACATAGTCAGATTGACGCTTTGCTGCCCTAATCTCACGAATAAGTCGATCTATATCTTCCTTCAAAGGCACCCGTTTTTGATAACCTTTCGTATTAGCAGTAACCTTAAAAGTCTTTCCTGCAAATAACAAACTATTACCTTCTTGCGCAACAGAAAATCCTTCTTTACGATTAAGTTCTTCCGCAGCATCTAAATGCGTTTGCTCTGAAATATTTTCTAACGACTGAAATTGATCTTGCGTCACATAATTTATTTCTTGATAACGTAGGGGATTCACCCCTGGTCTCCCACTAATATGAGACGTTGGGTTCCCTGCTATCCAGGTTGGATGAAACGTTGAAGTCGCGCCAATTAACGCTACTCTTCCTTTTGTCGTTTCCAAGTATTTTGGCTCGGATGCAGCAGCGAGTGTCTTTCCAGCACCAGCATGGATAAGTTCCCGTTTATTTAGCTCACGCTCAGTAGCAGATAATCCGCCATACAAGTAATCCATTGTATGGTTATTTGCTGTATTGTAGAGATTAAATCCATAATACAATTTTAAATCATCTAATACAGCAGGATTAGCCATTGCCCATGTCCCACCGCTAAATGGAGAAGGATATCCTTCACTATGATGTGTTGTGATTTCTAAATTCGTAAATCTAACTTGTCCCTGCGAGAGCAAAGATTTTAACTGCAATAAATCACTGTTAGCACCAGGTAAACGTCGGGAAATGAAACTATCACCAGTGACGATCATTTTCATTTGTTGTCACTCCAATTGTTTATCTTTTAATCTATTTCAAAGAGAACCCTTGATCATTAATAAATTTAGTTAACTTAGCTCGTCGTATTTTACCAAAATATGCTTGCATCTGTTTGATCCATCCGGTATTTTTTTTACTGTTTGCTCGTTTCAGATAATAAGCTTCCGATATCTGATTATACGTTGATAGATTGTCTGTTAATCCTTCGAACTGGTATACTTCCTCATGATAGATCGTTGGTTTTAACAAACGTGGCTTTTGCTCTGGCGCTTGATCAGGATAGCCAACACACATACCCATAATTGGAACCGTATAGGGCGGAAGCTTTAATAACTTTGCAACCTCTTCTGCTTCATTACGAATTCCTCCAATCATCACACCACCCAAGCCATAAGATCGAGCTGCAAGTAAAAAGTTTTCTGCAACCAAAGCTGTATCAACTGCACCAACAAGCATATTTTCAGTTTCATTGATTTCAAAAGCCTCTTTTTGACAGGCACTAATAACAGAATGTCGATAGAAATCCATCACAAAAACAAAAAAGACAGGACATTCACTTATATACGATTGATCACCACAAAGCGTCCGTAGCTTTTGTTTTGTATCTTTATTACGAATACAAATAATACTGTATGCTTGAACATTATGCGAGGATGGCGCCCATTGCGCACATTCTATTAAATCATCAATAATAGCTTGAGAAACTGTCTGATCTTTAAAACGCCTGATCGAACGATGTGCTTTCATTAGATGTCTAATTGCTTCATGCTGATTCACTACGACACCACACCAGCCTTATTCGAGCCCGAGATTACTAGTTCTCCAGTTCCCTTTTCACCAATTATATTACCGTCTTTCATGATAATTTTCCCTCGAACAATGGTATGTGTTGGTACACCCTTCACCTTAAAACCATCAAATGCGGTTACTTTACTTTTGCTGTGTAAGTTCTCACGTTTAATCACCATTTCTTTTTCCATATCTACAATTGTAATGTCAGCATCGGTGCTAACACGAATTGCTCCTTTTTTCGGATATATTCCAAATAATTTTGCTGGTTCTTCACTCAACAAACGAACAAGATCTTTGATGGAGAGTTTGCCATCATTCACTGCATTTAGCATTAGCGAAGCCATTGATTCCACGCCGCACATCCCAGCAGGAATCGACCAAAGATCCCCATCTTTTTCTTCTTCCGTATGTGGTGCATGATCAGAACAAACATGTGAAATCGTGCCATCAGCGATTCCTTCCCAAATACCGACTTGGTCCTTCTTATATTTAACTGGTGGATACACTTTCATTTGCGGTCCGATTTGCTCGTAATCTTCATTAGACAAAAACATATAATGTGGACATGTTTCTACTGTTATCGGGTAGCCTTGTTTTTGCACGTCTCGAATTGTATCAACGGCCTCTTTCGTACTAACATGTAAAACGTGAAACCGAACACCTGAAGCTTTAGCCATTTCTATCCCCTTAGCAACGGTGAGTACCTCCGCTAGATTAGGACGACCTTCTAGTAAATCCTCATAAGAACTGCCACCTTGTTTTTCAACACGGTCGGTAAGTTTTTGGATCAACTCACTACTTTCGGCGTGGACAGCAAATAACTTACCTGTCTTTTCTACTTCTTCCATCATTTCATAGACATCACCATCATCAAATGGTGGAATGACATTTTCCATTCCAGGCTTGTAATTATACATTAACTGATACGTCTCTTTATGAACCGCATATCCCCAGAAAAATTTAAATCCTATCACACCCTTGGCATTTAACTCTTTGATATTTGCGTTATTTAATGGCCCGATACAAATTGCCCATAGCCCAAAATCAACATATGCTTTTTGTGATAAGTTCTCTTTTTGCAAATCAAAATTCGCTGCATTATTAACAGGGGGAGTTGTATTTGGCATTTCGAAAACAGTTGTAATACCACCTGCAGCTGCAGCTCTAGTCGAATGCGCAAAATCCTCTTTATAGGTAGGTCCAGGATCTCTGGAATGGATATGTGTATCTATTAAACCAGGTAAGACGTGTTTACCTGTTGCATCAATTGTTTCGCTCGCTTCTTCTTCAAGCGTTTCATTTGTTATTGCACCGATTGCACCATCTTTAATATAAACATTCGCCTGAAACATCTCTGAACCGCTAACTACTGTTCCATTGCTTATCTTTAAGTCCCAAACCATACATAATCCTCCTATCGATTAAACTACTACAGATCCAATCAGATCATGAATATCTTCTATTTCATGTTCTATTAAATACGATTCTATTTCAGCTAAAATATCAGTTAAAGCCGTTGGTTGAATGAAACTTGCTGTACCAACTTGAACCGCACTTGCACCTGCAATTATCATTTCTAACGCATCTCTTCCTGTCATAACACCACCACAACCAATAATCGGCAACGAACTGACTTGAGCAACTTGATAAATCATTCGAATAATAATTGGTTTAACTGCAGGTCCTGATAATCCACCCATTACATTTCCGATCAAAGGTTTTCTAGTATCCACATCAATCGCCATCGCTAACATCGTATTTGCAACATTTAAAGCATCTGCTCCAGCTTTTTCTGCAGCGATTGCAATATCTTGAATGCTTGTTACATTTGGCGTAAGTTTTGCGATCAATGGTACTTTTGTAACTTTCCTAACTTGCGAAATAAGCTCAAACGTAACGGTAGCATCCATACCAAAAGCTTTCCCATCTCCCTTTAGGTTAGGACACGATATATTCAGTTCTAATGCCGCTACCTCATCATGATTTCCCAAAACGTCTGCCATTTCTACAAATTCTTCAATTGATTCCGCAGAGATACTAGCAATTAGTGGGACATCATAGGGTTTGAACGAAGGAATAATATCCGTTAAATAATAGGAGATACCCTTACTTTGTATTCCAATGGAATTAAGTATTCCAGCACTTGTTTCACAAATCCTAGGTTTCGCATTACCGGCTTGAGGAAATTTTGTAATACTTTTTGGCACGATAGCACTTAATAGATTAAAATCAATTGCATCTTTCATTTCAATACCAAAAGCGCCAGATGCTGGCATTACTTGATTTTTCAATATTAATGAACCTATTTTTACTGTGGTATTTACTTTGGTCACCATTACAAAACCACCTTACTTAAAGGAAAAACTGGACCATCGATACATACACGAACAGACTTCGTTACACCTTCTTCTTGTATATCACACACACACGCGTAACACGCCCCTAACGCACAACCCATATGCTCCTCTAAAGCAATTTGACCTGGAATATCAAATTGCTCTCCAATTAGTTGCGACATTTGTGAGAGTCTGCGAGATCCACACGTATAAATACAGTCTATTTTGTATTTTCTGAAAACTTCATTGACAATCATATTCCTTACATCCACAACATCACTGGTACCATCTTCTTCTGTAACCTTGTAGACTTCTACACCGAATCCTTCTAGAAATTCAGCAGCCAATAAATCATCCTTTCTCCTGGCTGATAAAATAGCGACACAATGTATATTTTTTTCATGACTTTCTTGTGCTACAGCAGCTAACGTTGCAACCCCAACACCACGTGCAATCAGCAAGACCGTCTTCGAAGTAGGATCTATGACAAATCCTTTTCCTAAAGGTCCCATCAAATCAACTGTTTCCCCTTCCACTATCTTGGTCATTTCCGTTGTTCCTTTACCCTTAACTAAATAGAGAAATTCGACCGTGTTTTTATTAATTCGATAGACGCTAAGTGGACGTCGCAGGAATGGTGTATATTTATCTGCACATTTAATATGAAAAAACTGGCCCGGATCAATGGACGAATCGATTATGGTTGTATCTACAACCATATGCCAATATCGCTCACTTACTTGTTGATTCGAAAGCACTGGCGCCTTATATTGTTTCATTTTTTACCATCCCTTCTTTGACATTGGCTAGTTGCAACACCGCTTCCTCTAATACATCCGCACCAATAACCATGTCTTTTATAGATGTAAACTCTTCTGGATGATGACTAATACCTTTGTAGGAAGGGATAAAAACTAATGCCGTTGGACAAATTAATGCCATATTCATTGCATCATGTCCTGCTCCACTCATTAACGCTAACGATTCGATTGAGAGTGTCTTACATGCTTGTTTTAAAACATGTTGCATGTCGGCATCTAAGATAATTGGTTTTTCATCACTTAACACTTCTGTAGTCGTGAAAATACCATCTTTTTCTTCTAAGCGTTCGATATGTTTCTGTAGTTGATCGATAATACGTTGTTTAGAAGCGATATCTTGCCCTCTAATATCAACTTTGAAACTTACTCTTCCAGGAACTACATTCATCGCACCAGGATAGACATCAAATACACCCACTGTGGCAACTGTTTTGTATCGCTTCTCTTTTATTGCTGCTTCTTCAACCGCTAACACAAGTTGTGCAGCGGCAACTAAAGCATCTTTACGATACTCCATTGACGTAGATCCCGAATGAGCTGCTCTTCCTTTCACTTCAACATGTAATCTAGTCGGTGCAGCGATCGCTGTTGCTATCCCAATTTTTTTATTTGATTGTTCCAGCTCTAACCCTTGCTCAATATGAAGTTCAATAAAACCAAGAAGTTCACTATTTTTCCTTTTGGCAAGATGCAAAGAACTGATGTCCGCACCGTTACTTTTCACTGCTTCTAGTAAGCTTATTCCCTTGCTATCTATGGATTTTTCCATTGCTTTCATACTTAATTTTCCTGCCATTGCCTTACTACCAATCGTAGACATCCCAAATCTAGCAGACTCTTCTGCAACAAAACATATAAGTTCAATCGGATATAAAGTAGTCGTATTTTTTTCATTCAGGCGATAAATAAGCTCTAGTCCAATTACAATACCAGCCGTACCATCAAATTTTCCAGCATTGTAAACCGTATCTAAATGCGATCCAATTGCAACTGCAGGTGCATCTTTAAGTGCCCCTTTTCGTTTGGCAATAATATTTCCGATTTGATCCCTTGTTACATGCATACCAGCTTGCTTACAAAAATCAATAAACATATGCTGGACTTGTTTATCTTCTTTTGTAAAAGCAAGGCGCTGCATTCCTTCACCTGTGTCACCAATCGAGTTAAATGCATCTAACGTAGCTTGAATTCTCTCCCCTGACTGTTTTTGCATTATTCCTCATCCTTCATAGTTACTCTTTTTTTCTTATTTCTATTTTCTCAAATTAACGCCACGCTTTCTTTGTCTATCTAGACATGAATACCTTGGTTTTTTTATCTAAATCGATAGTCTTTTTTTATAAAATTGTGAATTTTCAATCCAATTTGTAGATTTAGTTTATCTTCCGCATTTTTGACATGTAAGTTTGATATAACTTTAATTCGTTGAAGACGGTATTTCATTGTATTAATATGAATATATAACTCTTTCGCCGTTTTGGATATTGATTCATTATTTTTAAAATAGACTTGTAGCGTCTGAACCAATTCTAGATCATGGTGTTTATCGTATTCAATCAAGCTACCTAGCGATTCATTATAAAACTTTTTAATTTCATTGGTGTCTTTTATTTCAGCTAATAAGCGATAAAAACCTAAATCTTGATAAAATATTATCGACTTGCTATCATATAACGTTCGACCAATAATAACAGCTTGGTTTGCTTGCTGATAACCTCGAACAATATCATTTAGCTCTGTCGCAATACTACCGACACCAATATATAAATCGCCTGAAACTTTTCTTTTCATTTCTTTATATATTGAGTGAAAATCTTGGTCCATTCTATCTCGCGTTTTGTTAATCGACGGATAAAGGAGAAAAATATTATTTTGCATCGCACCTATAATAATATTCGAATCAAATTTAGAACAGATTAGCTCTAAATGACTAACTAAATCGGCAATAAAAGTTATCCCTTTTTCACTTTCCATAAATTGAAGTGATAAGAAATAATATTTTTTATTTAAATCAAATCCGTGCATTCTGCCTTTTTCTAGCATAGAATCCTCGTGCTGAATGGGCGAAAAGAGTAACTCTCTAAAAAAATCACTTTTGTATTGTTGCTCTAATTCGTAGCTTGCTTTTTTTCTCATAAATTCTATCGATAGCATCGTTGTCGCGCGCTCTAATATAGCTAGATCAACTTCTAAAAACTCTTTTTCTACGTTCATACTCGTAATTGCGCCAAACATGCGTCCTTCAATCATTACTGGAGCTATAATACAATCTTGTTTAACTGACAATGTCTCATTCCATCTACTTAATCTTGTTGGACGTTGAATAATCTCCAATTCTCGTATTTCTTCATCTGTTAGTGAAGCTAAAACATATTCGGATGTCGTCGTCATATTAAAATATGGAACAAAACTGTCTATACGAATGTCATATTTCATTAGATGGGTAAGTGTTTCAATAAATTGTTGTGTTGTCCATTTATTTAATTTTATTTCATCTAATAATTTGTAGGCTTGTTCTAAATCCTCTTGAATAACTACCTTTTCATCAAAAATCACATTCATAACAGGTGAAAGAATATCTAAATAACTTACTTCCTCTGGAATTTCAATAATTGGAAAGTTATACTTCTCTGCTTCTTCTAAAATAACTTGTGGAATCTCTTCAATAAAGCGATGTGCTTTAATCGCGAGAGCAGATGTTCCTTTTGCATGAAGCTCTTTCACTAAATTATTTATTGCCTGCTGGTCATCTTTAATTGGATACAGACTGGTAATTAATAGTTCTTTCCCTTTTAACCAACGAACAATGTCTGGAACTTCCATGATTGTTACATAATTCAGTTGGCAATCGAGCCCCTGTTTACCTGCTACTACATCGCACTTTCTTAAACCACCTATTTTTAGAGCTTGCTTTAAAGTAATTGCCAATTTTCATCCCACCAATATAATTATTCGAGTAAATCTACAAGGAATAGCGAACTCTCAGGAAAATATGTAATCACGATCAACGCGACCATATTAACGGCAAAAAAGCGAAGTAAACCTGGTAACATTTGGACCATATTAAGCTTGGTAATCGTTTGTGTTACAAATATGTTAATCCCAAAGGGTGGTGTATACATCCCAATTGCTAAGTTCGCAATCATAATTACACCTAGATGTACAGGATCAATACCCATGGACATTGCAGTTGGAAAAATTAACGGTGCCAATATCGTAATTGCTGCAACACCTTCCATAAACATTCCTAAAACTAAAAGTACGATGTTGAGTAACAATAGGAAAATGATTGTCGAATCAATATTTTCAGTTATAAAGGAAGCGATTTGCTGTGGAACGCCACCGCGTGTCAAAATCCAACCTAATAATTGTGCTGCTGCTACTAACACAAGTACTTGACCTGTTGTAATTGCTGAATCGACTAATGTTTGGTAAAAAGACTTCCAGGTCATCTCTTTGTAAATAACCGTACTAACAAACAGTGCATAAACAGCCGATACACCTGCTGCCTCTGTAGGTGTGAAAATCCCTGAGTAAATCCCACCTAAAATAATTACTGGTATTAATAAAGCCCAAAAGGCTTTAAGCGTGGCATCAAGAACTTCCTTTCCAGATGCACGTTTATCTTTAGGCAATTTGTTTTTCTTTGCATAGTAATAAATGTAAATAATTGATGATATTCCATAGATAATTCCCGCCCCGATACCTGCTATAAACAAGCTTCCAACTGAAACACCCGTCACAGAACCAAAAATAATTAACGTAATGCTTGGAGGTATAATGAGTGAGATTGCGCCTGCAGACGCTAGAAGTCCTGATGAAAATTTTTCATCATATTTTTTTCGAAGCAATTCTGGATACATGATTTTACCAATTGCAATAACAGTTGCAGGACTAGAACCTGATAATGCTCCAAAAAACATACTGGATACTTGAGTCGTCATCGCGACACCGCCCGTAATATGACCAACAAGTGCACTTGACCAGCGCAAAATCCTTTTGGAGAGTCCACCAACGTCCATAATATTTGCTGCTAATATAAAAAATGGTAATGCCATCAACGCAAATTGATCGAGACCACCAAATAACCGTTGAATTAATATCATAGGTTCTATATCACTTAAGAGTGTGACCGCTAAAAATGACGATAACCCCAATGCAACAAAAATGGGAGTACTAGCAAAAAGAAGAATTATGATCAAAATTAATAATAAAGAAATCATGTTTTATACCCCTAATCTTGTATAGTTTCTGCTAACGTTTCTACTTTTTCTTTATTTCGAATAATCTGTACGGTTTGAATAGTTAAATGTAATAGTGATAATGCTGATCCAATTGGAATAGCTAAGTATATATAAAAAAGTGGAATTTGTAAGGATGGTGTAATTTGCCCCATTTCTTGCGTAAACAAGACTAAATCAATACTGTATTTAATTAAAAATACCATGAACACCATTGATGCAAGATTAACAAATAAACGTAACCCCTTTTTGACTTTCCCTTTCAGTAATTCACTTAAAAAATCTACTCCCACATGCATTCCTTTTCGAAAACAAACACTTGAACCAATAAAAGCAATCCATATCATCCCATAACGAATAAATTCTTCTGCCCAGCTTGTATTATTTGAAAAACCGTAACGAAGAACGATATTAACAAACAAAACGACTGTAACAATAAGCAGGGTGCTTGCTATAAGGAATTCTTCTACTTTATTTAAATATTTCATGTCTTACCTCCTAAAAATCATGTCGCATCACATTCTATAGGTTATATAATAATTTCATTAAAGGGACTACCCTTAGGAAGCCCCTTTTTGAAGTCATTATTCAGCTGTTACTTCATCAATTTTGTCATAAATCTTTTGTAACAATGCTTGTTGTTCATCCGTGTTATAGTATTCTTCATGTACAGAAACTGATTCTTCACGGAATACGTCTATCTCTTCTTCCGTTAACTCATAATAATTAACTCCAGAGTCAATTATTTGTTGACGATACTCATCTTCTGTATCTGTCAAAGCCTCGCGTGCTACGGTTCTAGCTTCTTCTTCTGATTCCGTAATAATATCTTTTACAGAACTCGGAAGGCCCTCAAACCATGATTGGTTTGCCATTAGCACGTAATTCATTCCACCGTGATAACTTTCCACAATTGTATCTTGTACTTCATGATAGTTATTTAAGAAAATCGTTTGTAGCGGATTTTCCTGTCCATCTACTACGCCTTGTTGTAAAGAATTATATACTTCTGCATATGGTACTGGAACAGGATTTCCTCCCCAAGTCTCATATTGTGCTAGTAAAATAGGAGATTCCATTGTTCTCATTGTTACTCCTTCAAAATCAGAAGGCTCATGAATTTCAATTCCATTTGTTGTGAATAGCTTGTACCCTCCAGGCCAAAAACCGAGACCTTTAAAACCACCTTGTTCTAATGTTGCTAGTAATTCGTCACCTACATCACTATCTAAGACTTCATACATTTCTTCTGCTTCAGTTGGCCATAAGTAAGGAAGATCAACTGCTTTTATGTCATCAACGAATGGCGATACTACTGCCGATGGTTGCATCGTAATATCAATCTCACCGATTTGCGTACCTTCTACCTGTTCGCGTAAACTGCCCAATTGAGAAGAAGGATACAAATCAACTGTGACATTTCCGTCTGATTTTTCTTCTACTAGTTCTTTGAATTTCTCTGCTCCTATATCCTCTGGACTACCGACAGGCTGATTATGACTGAATGTGATAGTAATTGGATCATAGCCTTCTTCATCACCATTCGTGTTTTCTCCACTATCAGTTGTGCCTTCACTTGATTGACCACCACATGCCGCTAGTACTAATACAAATAAAATTGAAAGTATAAAAAACATTATCTTGTTTTTAAACAAATTGATCGCCCCTTTTTATATTTTTTTACTTACTCACTACTTTACTAGAATTTTCAGAATATTACTTTGTCTGTTTAGACTAAAGGTTACTTTATTTTTTTAGTTAAAGCAATAATGAATTTTGTCAATTTAGTTAATTCCGCATGTCAGATTACCTTACATATGACGTGATAATTACATGTAATATTACAAAATAGCGGTCTTTTTAGCGTTATAAATTGAAATAATTCTTAACATTGGTTCATTCCCTCCTTATTCTTATAGTGATTTATCTTTTTCAATAAGATTTTGCTTTGTCCGATTAAACAATTATAGTATTTTTGCGTAAAATCATCTAGTACGATATACTAAGTTCTACTTATTATTCAATAAGTAATTTTAACAGGAAAAGGAATGATAAAGATGACAGAATCAAAGAAAGTTAAAGCTTTCAAAGAACTTCATAGTTTAATTCTTTTTTATGCAGAAAATAGAGATATGCCTGTAGAACCAAATTTTGATTTCTTTGGAGATATTAAATTCTATTGCGATCAATTAGATCTAGACTTCGATGAGTTCACAAATACTTTTGGGCTAAAACAGCTTTTCTAAGTTTCTTAAAAGGAAAAGAAGGATGTATACATCCATCTTTTCCTTTTTGTTTGTTGCGTTTCGGCAGAATTCAGCGTTGCCTTGCAAAACAAAGTTGAACATGTATCATGAACAATCCATACTTGACACTCCCATCCCTAAAGGAATGAGCTTTCTCACCTTCAATTCTGTAACATTAGATATACTATCACTATAAAAAAACACAAAAAGGACCACATCTTTTCGATGCAGTCTCCACTTAAAACATAACGCTATTTTTCTAAAACAGGCTCACTATCGTACTTCTTTTCCGTTTCAGCTACGATAACAGCACATGCTGCATCACCCGAAATGTTAAGAGCAGTACGAGCCATATCAAGTAAACGGTCGATACCGATAATTAATGCTATACCTTCAACTGGTAAGGAAACTTGTTCTAGCACCATTGCTAACATAATTAGACCTACACCTGGAACTCCAGCTGTACCAACACTTGCTAGTACTGCAGTCAGAACAACCATCATCAATTGGACAAATGATAGTTCTGTATCATAAACTTGAGCAATAAATATCGTTGCCACACCTTGCATAATAGCTGTTCCATCCATGTTTATTGTTGCACCTAATGGTTGAACAAAACTACTAATTGGTTTAGGCACACCCAAGTTTTCTTGCGCAGTTTTCATTGAAATTGGTAGTGTCGAACTACTACTTGATGTACTAAAGGCTACGGTCATAGCTGGGAAGAAGTTCTTGAAAAATAAGATTGGATTCATCTTTCCAATAAACAGAACTGCTGAACCATACGTTACAATTCCATGAATGAATAAAGCAATTAGAACAATACTCATATAAGAGAACATCGCATCGAGACCATCTAATCCCATTCTACCAACTGCAGAAGCTAATAAACCAAATGCACCATATGGCGCGAACTTCATAATGATATTTACTAGAAACATCATTAATTCGTTTCCTTGTTCTACTAATTTATAAATACCTTCTGTTTTCTTACCAAGCATCGCTAAAGCAAAGCCCACAAAAACAGCAAAGGTTATAATTTGCAACATATTTCCTTCTACCATTGATTGAATCGGATTTGTAGGGATAATACTTGTAAACGTTTCTACTACGGATGGCGCTGCAGTAGATTCATAATCAGCACCTGATGTATCGATTCCTGTATTTCCAGGCTTAAATAAGTAAGCTAAACCTATCGCGATTGAAATGGCAATTGTTGTTGTTATTAAGAAAAAGCCAATCGTTTTACCACCAATTCGCCCTAACTTTTTTGGGTCACCTAAGGAAGCAGTTCCTAACGTGATCGAGAAAAAAACAATTGGAACAACTAACATTTTAATTAAATTAAGAAAAACCGTACCAAGTGGACCAAATATATAACTATCCAGTGTAATAAATAAATCAGGGGCTGTAAAATGTAATAGTATGCCAATCCCTAAACCAAGTATAAGACCAATAAATATTTTTTTCGTTAAGCTCATATTGCTAACCCCCTGTATAATTAAGTCTACTATTTAGACTACTTCTATTATCCAAATCAATTTCATGATTACCTTCTGCAATTTATGCCCGTATATAGGTCGGGAATGGTCTAATCCAATTATAAGCGGACATAAATCGAAAAAAAACGTGTTATGAAATTGACTATCCGACATCATTTTTAAAACATTTAAAATATACGGCTTTTTAATTGAAATATAAAAACAGTCATTTGTCAATTTTCAAATTTTTATATTAGATTACAGATGACCTTTCATTAAAGCCAAAATGCAGAATAACGCGAAAAGTAAGGAACGTTTTTGTTTGGTAACCGCTTACATAATAATGTATAATGAATTTAAAGAAAATATTACCTAATACAGGAGGGGTAGACCATGATCCTATTTGTTCTAGGCACTTTACTTGTTTGTATCATAGGTGTATGTATAATGAGCTTGATGGTAGTTGCTAAAAGGGCTGATAAAGTAATTGAAGAAAGAAGACATATTATCCAGCATCCCTAAGAAAGCTGGGATGCTTTTTTCATTGAATAATAAACTCACAATAAAGATTCAGCACCATCAATATATACCTCTGTACCTGTTATGTGGCTCGAAGATTCCGATGCTAAAAAACATACCAGATCCGCAACTTGAGTAGGAGCACCAGGCTTATGTTCTAGTGGCTGGCTTCCATTTGGATAATTGACTGGTATTTGAACTTTTTTAAGATTATCCTGTTCAGCAAATGTATTCTTACCAATATTCGTTTCTATCGCACCCGGGCAAATAATATTAACTCTTATCCGATAAGTAGAAAGCTCTAAAGCTGCCATCTTACCAAATGCAACCTGTCCTGCTTTGCTTGAACTATATGCTGACATACCAATCCCAGAAAATGTCCTATTGCCATTAATAGAACTTGTGATAATAATACTACCACCCTTTTCCTTCATATGAGGAATGGCATACTTCGTAGTTAGAAATGTGCTTTTCAAATTTGTCTTCAGCGTTTGGTCCCATTCCTCAGGCGTGATATCTTCAATAGGCGCAACTTTTCCATTTATACCTGCATTAGCAAAAACGACATCAAGACGTCCCCACTTACTGACAATCTCCTCAATACTACTTTTCACACGCACTGGATCAGAAATATCTGTATCGGTGATGATTGCTTCTCCACCCA
Organism: Paraliobacillus sediminis; assembly: GCF_003426055.1. Taxonomy (NCBI): domain Bacteria; kingdom Bacillati; phylum Bacillota; class Bacilli; order Caryophanales; family Bacillaceae; genus Paraliobacillus; species Paraliobacillus sediminis. Next base: position 797,085 of record NZ_QJSI01000001.1, on the reverse strand, counting down.
TTTTTTCAATTTCACTTTTAACCGCTTCCGCATTTTTTTCCTTTAAGTCAACAAGGCCAACTTTTGCGCCTTCCTTGGCAAGTCGAATAGCTGCTGCTTTACCAATCCCTGAGCTCGCACCAGTTATTAATGCTACTTTTCCAACTAATAATTTTTCTGTCATCATAACATACCTCTTTTTTTCTTTATTATTTCCAATAGGTGTTTTAGTATGTATATCTAAGACTAAATTAGAGCTTACTTGGCAAGACTACCAGTAAGAATACGCAAAGGAGAAGATTACATTGAAAGAAAATGATTTCCTTACGGGGCTGAAATGGGGATTGCTATTTTGTTTACCGTTTTGGGGAATCGTTATTATTTTAGTAATAGCTATTCGCTAGTTATTTTCAAACGCAAACGCTAACTTGGAATAGATTTAGAATAACTACCTCTTTTGTAACATAAGGTGATATAATTGGATCAAGCCTTCTCATCTCTTCTAGTAAGACGAAAACAGTCATGTACTACTAATCCAGAAAGCGAGGAGAGTTTATTATGTCAGTGAAAAACAATGTAATTGATTTCAGCGACTATAAACGAAAAAGAAATGGATTAGATAGACCAATTTTTGATGAACCGACAAAGATTCACGTCGGCGATCCGAGCAATCCTAATACGACTGCTAGCTACACGGTAGTATGCAATTTCGTTCGGAATGATCGTCAATTTTTAGCACTAGAATGTGAGGACAAACTAGAAAAGCAGTGTGTGATTGTAGAAGGTATCTTAAAGAATGGCTCTTTATCAAAAGTAATCCCTATTATTGAAGCGGAATACCCTGAATTGGAAGCACTATTCAAAAAGATTTTCTTCAAGGTCAACAAAGAAACAGTTCGTAACAGGAAGCCTGCTTTGCGATTAGCTATAAAAAGGTTCTAAATAAACAGAGAGAAGCAGGACATATATCCCGCTTCTCTCTTTGTTTTACCTTAATACCCAATTGCAGCTCCATCACCTCTAGGATCTGCAGCGCCAAATAGCACCTGATTCTTTTGATTAATCAAAATTGCTCCCGCATGACCCATTACATCAGAAAATGGCGGTACAATTTCGATATCATGCCCTTTTTTCCTTAAAGAAGCTAACGTTTTTTCAGAAAGACGATTCTCTACCTTAAGCGAATTGGATTCCTCTCCCCATGTTCGCCCATAAAGCCATCTCGGTGCTTCTATCGCTTGTTGTAGATCAAATTGATAATCGACTATGCGCGTAACTAAAGCAGCCTGTGTTTGCGGTTGACCTTCTCCGCCCATTGTTCCGTATACCAAGTGTGGTTTATTATTCTTTAGTAACATAGCCGGATTAAGTGTATGGAATGGCCTTTTATTCGGTGCTAAACCATGAATATGGTTTTCATCAAGAACAAAGAAACTCCCTCTATTTTGGAGGAGGACTCCTGTTCCCTCAGGTATAATTCCTGAACCGAAATCATGATAGATGCTTTGAATAATCGAAACGGCATTACCAGCTGAATCAACAACACCAAACCAGACGGTGTCTCCTTTTGGATCTAAACGAGCCAACTCTTTTGCTTTTTCTCCTTCCACTATCTCTTTCGCACGCGCTTCTCCATATTCTTTAGACAACAAATGTGTGATCGGCGCCTCTAAGTATGCAGGATCTGTCACATATTTATCCCTAGCTTCAAACGCTTTTTTCGTTGCTTCCACAATATAATGGATGTACTGGTCTTCGCCTTCTTTTACCTTACTAAAATCAATCTGATTTAGCGTATTAAGAATCATCAGTGAAGCCAGACCTTGCGTATTTGGTGGTAGATTAATAGCTTTAAACGCACGGTAATCTGTTGCGATAGGATTTACCCAAACCGCACGATGATTAGCAAAATCGTCCTTCGATAATAATCCTCTGTTTTTCTTCATATCTGCTACAATTTTATCGGCTATCTTTCCTTGATAAAATGCTGCTACACCTTCTTCTGCTATAACATTCAACGTTTTAGCTAAATCCGATTGCTTAAACACTTCTCCTACTTGGTAGATGTCGTTATTTTCTTTAAGATATGTCTTCTTAAATCCGTCAAACCGTTGCAAATAACGGTTCTCCTTTTGTGTGGAATCATTATTTGTTCGCGTCCATTTTTCCTGACTTGGTGTCACCGGAAAACCTTTTTCTGCATAGTCAATCGAACCTTGTAATAGTTCCGACCACTCTAACTCGGAATCCATTTCATTTTTTGCATAAGTATAAGCCTCATCCCAACCAGAAAGCGCGCCTGGAACTGTATTCGCGGCTCCATAGCCTCGTAATGGAATACGATTATACCCTTTTTCTATATACCATTCAATCGTTGCATTTTCACTGGACTTACCACTTGCATTTAACCCTTTTGTTTCACCTGTTGTCGCATTATGAATCAGCCAGAAGTTATCCCCACCTAAACCGTTCATATGTGGATAAACAACCGACAAGACGGATGCAGCTGTAATCGCCGCTTCGACAGCATTTCCTCCTTTTTGCAAAATTGAAATTGCTGCCTGTGACGCTAAGTAATGAGGGGTTGTCACCATGCCATTCATCCCCATAGTTGTTGGTCGGTATGATTTCATCGTTATCAGCCTCTCAGATTGCATTTTTTAAAAAATTAAATCAAACTATTTCTAATATTCTTTATTTTATAACAAATACGAATTAAATCAAACTAGTTGCGACATCACACACAAAAAACCTCTCAAAGAATTGAGAGGTTTTTATCATTCTATTTTATTCCTGCAGCTGCCATCCATTCGTATTGGCGTAACTTTAATTCAAATAAGTTAAGCGGATCACGATAGATTTCAGGATTTGTCTGCATACGACTTAAAGCAGCATTATTTTCTTCAATCTCCGTTTTCGTTTCTTCTAGCGTTCTATTTAATACAGCAATCGGGGTAATGAAAAACATGCTGATATCTCGTTCTAGCGATCGCTCGAATAACTCAAATTGCTGCATGAATTTATCAGTAATCGTTACTGTTGTCGCTTTATAGTCTTTATTTTCAATGTATTGCTTATATTTATTATGAAGTAATTCTTTTTGTGATAGTGCATCAAACAACTTTCCAGCACCTTTTAATAAAAACTGTGATTGGGTAAAACGCATGAGAATATTGTTATTTTCTAGTTGCATACTTCCAAGCGTCATCCTGTCTGCATCACGACGCCAATCATCCATCACCTTAAAATCACACGTTAGGACTATCTTTTCTTCACGGTATAATTGATTGAAACTATCACTCATTTCATCTAAATATACCTGATTTTCTTTGAATTCTGCTTCGCTTTGGGCAATCCAGCTTTGAATTGCAGCCCGAAATTTAGGCATAGCTGTACCTTCTAAATAGGTGGTCACGCGTTTATTCATTTCATCATTTAGCTCCACATGTATTTTTCCAAAATCACTGTCTTTGGTCACCATTTTAGAGCAACTTCGTAAAATCTCTGGTATTTTCTTCATTACATCTTGTTTTATTTCATTTTTAATCGTGTTATATGCATGTTTCGTAACACGGACTTGATTCTCTTCCATATCACTCAACTGATTAAACGCACCATTTAGCTTTTCGACAATATCTTCATTCCATTTGATATTATTGACGATCTCATTCTCCATTTCTACTCGTTTCTCAAGCAGATAGGCAATTGATTCCTTCATGTAGTAGAGAAGACTATTGGAACGTGCCATTTTGTTTTTCACATTTAATGAACGAACAAAAGTAGACAACTCATGGAACAAACCTGTAGGCTCTTCATTTTCGAACAGAATAAATATTTTTGCGTCTGGAAAATACGTTGTAATTCGTGTCGTTGTTTGTTCGACTATCTCACTATCCGTTATATTTTCCTTCTTACTTAACAGAAAATGAATAGGCAATGATGGAATTCGCTCTCCTATTCTGATAACTGCATCTAACTCTTTCCCTGTTAAAGAGGTATCAGCATCAAGAACAAATAGAATACTATCTGCTACATGCATATCTCTGAATCGCTCACCTCTACCTACTACCAATGCCAACTTATTTTTACTTAAAAAAGGTAGTGGCATATTGCAATGAATAAACGCATCCTTTTGTTTCGCATTATCTTTCAAATCAGCGAAGCCAGAAATAGGTTTTATTTCTTCATCCGAAATCATCTGAATATCCGTGGCTTCGGAATCTTTAAAAAGTACGGTAGCTGTGGCTGAATTATCTAAGAGTTCCTCACCTAGTAACCTGTTTACAAAAGCGGATTTTTTATTACTCGCTGTTCCTGCAACAAGTAAGTGGTGATGCGCAACATCAGACAGCTCACTGACCATCGATTCAATTCGTTTACTAACGGATAAATTCTTATCCTCCGCCCATTTTCTAATTGACTCGAATAGACCTAAAGCATCATCCAGAAGTTTCGGATAGGAAGCAGCATTATTTACCAAACTTTCCGCTTCGTTGACTACAGAATTTTCAAGATCAGTTGGGAAAACTTCATTCCATGCCAGTACAGCCGCTGAAGCGACCAAAGCATCTGATTCTGTAGATAGCTTTATCCAATTTGTTAGATGATTCGCTATTAAATCAGAGAACTCACGTATGACATACTCACCATTAATCAATGAAAAATACGTTTCTTTATATAGGAAGGAAAGATCCTTCCATATAAGTCCATATTCTGGTGCCGTATCAAGAATCAATTGGTTGATCTCTCTTAGCCATGTGAAATAAAAATCTGTTTCACGATAGCTTTTCCAAAGTTCACTAGTAAGGCTTTCAAATCGAACATGATCGATATTATATACCACCATCAAGACATCACTAAAATAGCCTGGCTCCATTTGCGCTGTATATCCTTGTCTAATATACGACTCTAAAGAACCCACCCATGCGAGTGAACCTGTTCGAATAACTTCATCAACCGCAAGCGCAACTGCATTATCAAAGTCGTAATTATCCTCAAAGAACGCACGAGCTGTTTCGGTCACATCTGGATCATCTGGGTTTAGACGGACCGCTTTTTTTATTGTCTCGGTTGCCATATCAAGCTTACCCTGTTGTATGTAAAGTGCTAATAATTGCAACAGTACTTCTATTTTCAAAACATCTGAATCCGTTTCAATTTCTTTATAATTTTCCTCAGCAATAGATAATGCATGCATTTCATAATGCGCATCCGCTATGTTTAATTGTGCCCAAGAACGTAACTCATTTGAAACACTTTTCCATTTAAAAATAGCCGTTTCATAGTCGTTATTCAAAAAATAAACTTCGCCCTGTGCAAACCGAATAGAAGCTAAATCGCTCGCTTCATTCTGTTGCGCTTCCTTATATTTTTCACCCAAAACCTTAATCGGGTGTTCAGTTTCATTACTTTCCATAAGTGTCTTATAAAAAGATTTACTGATCAATTGTTTCTCTAATGTTGTCATTTAAATCCCCCATAACACGTATTTAAAAATGTACATCTTCTACCCGTACATCTTATCGCTATCTAAAAAAGTCCATTTTTTCTACTCTCTTTAATTGTAACAAACATTATGCTCGTACATTGTTTCATTTTCTTATCATTTTTGATACAGTGCTATCTTTATTTATGATACGTTGGCTTGGCATTATGCCAAAATAGATCAAAGTAGATTAATTGGAGCGCTTACATAATCGATAGCGTACTTGTTCAATTAATACTCAAAAGTTTCAACTGAAATTCTATAACTATAAAGATGTGAAACAAGCATTTGAAGAATCGAAGAATGGTAGTACCATCAAACCAATTCTTGTTATGGAAGAATGAACGTAGCCGTGATAATAACTTTCAGCTTAGATAGCATTTGTTGCAACTTAAGCTGAAAGTTTTTAAAATTGTAAAAATATCAGTACCAATTGCGTTTATTCCCAATAACTTGATTCATAAATCTAGCATCTCTCCCCATTTTATTAGATTGGTTCGCTAATCGACTTGTTTGTCTTAGGAAAATATCATCGCACACTCTTTTACTATATCTTCGGTAACAAGCATCATGTTCCATACAAATTCTATCTAATTGATTAACGGGAGTACCAGGACCACTACAACCAGGTCCACAATATCGATAACCAGGATAACAAGGCATACAGATCCCTCCACTTCATAATATATAATATTATATGTAAAAGGGAGGAGATCGACTGTGTACAATCATCAAAAAAACGAAATAGAGTAGCTCTCATTGGTAAATTAAATGTAACGATTGAATGTTGGGTTATTTAAAAATTCTATCAACAGCATTGTATTTAACAGGATCAGAAGTTTTTCAACTACACAAAGAAGCCTTGTAGCGATTTCTCCACTAGACTTCCTCATACACAAAGAGCATTCATAAATGGCTGGTACTCAAATCTATTTCAGATACTGTCTTACCTCTTCTATATTTTTGAAACTATCTATATGATCTATAATTGATTCTAATGTGTCAATTTCTTGTTCCAACATCTTTTCTTTCATGTTTTCTGGAAAGGGAGCAATAAATTTTGTGATTAATCGAATGACAACCTCAGCAAGTGCTTCAGTTTTTCCTTCAATCTTTCCTTCGATCTTTCCTTCGATCTTACCTTCAATCTTCCCTTCTTTTCGTCCTTCTATTTTCCCAACTTCCCTTCCTTCACGCAAGCCTTTGTCACGCCAAGAGTTAGGCAGTTTTTTTACGAATTCCTCTAGACTTTCATCTTGGGATTCTCGCAAACTTCCCATTAGAATTTCCTCCTCTGTTTGATTTAGATTCATATACGACTCAAAAAAGCCGAATATTAATTGCATTTTCGCTGGATTTAGTTCCATTCTTGCCAAAATACGTAAGAATTCTTTTTTCACTTGTATTCTCTCTGTCTGTTTGTAACCCATTTTACTTAGTAATGCCGCTGCGACTGGGTTATTAGACTTTAAAAAAGCGCGCCAATTTTGTTTCTTTAACTCAACTTTTAAAAATTGAAAAGTTAATACATGATGAAAAGGAAATTTCATTTCAAAAATATCTGATTCCTCTCGAATCGTATCATAGGTGAATAGTGCAATAGGAAGGATTGGTTTTCTATATTTAGTATACAACAAACTGAAGTATTGAAACATTCTTTCATCAAAATTATCTTGCGTATAACTTTGCGATTCTACATGTATAATGAGGAGTGTATCCTGACCTTTTAATGATGCTTCCATCACTATATCTGCTTGACGTCTTTCGCCATGAATCAAATCAGTAAATACTTCATCTGCTAGTGGTTTTAAGGATGAGAAATCTAGTTGTTGGTGAATCTCGGGGAAAAATAGGTCTATAAATTCTTCAAAAAAGGTGCCGATCAACTGTTTGAATAACTGATCGTGGTCCATGTAAGTAGGTTTATCTTCATGAACCGATAATAAAGCAGGCATTGCTAATCACCATCCTTTGTTGTATTTACTCTAAGTATACAGCAAAGGATCCCACAAATAAAGAACTAACGTTCGTAAATAATTTTATTTTTGAAAGTGTTCAAATAGACGTGTTTGCTAAAAGAAATTATGTATTGCTTTTTTTAAGTGTCCGTTTGACTCTCTTAAATATTTTTCTGCTTGTTCAACGCTTGCATCTGTTAAACTTATAAAAATTGCTTGCTTTAAATTATGTTCTGTTTTTTTCATAAGTATCTTTGCTTCAGCTTCTGATACATCTGCAATCGTCATTAAAGATTGCTCCGCGCGTTTTACTAACTTGTTATTTATAAGTTGTACTTCTACCATTTGATTTTGATATACTTTGCCAAGTTGAATCATTGTAGCTGTAGACAACATGTTAATAATCATCTTTTGCGTAGTACCTGCCTTCAGTCGAGTAGATCCACGTATTACCTCTGGTCCAACGACAGCTTCAATTGCACAATCACTTATAGAAGAAGCAGTTGTATCATGATTACAACTTATCGCAATTGTTACCGCATTCACTTCATTTGCATATTTAATACCTGCGAGCGCAAATGATGTTGAACCACTAGCCGTTATACCGATCACACAATCACGCGCATTTAAATTGTGTTGCTCTAATTCCTTAATTACCTTAGAACTATCATCTTCATGCTGTTCCAGCGGATGCCACATTGCCTTTTGACCTCCAGCTACAATCGCTATCCAACGGTCTGCTGGAACTGAAAATGTTGGTCCTAACTCGACCGCATCAAGTACACCTATCCTACCACTCGTTCCAGCTCCAACAACAAATACCCGTCCACCTTTGTTCCATTGTGAGACGATTAAATCAACAGCACGTGCTATCTGAGGCAAACATGTCTTCACACCTTGGTATATTACTTGATTTTCTTCAAGCATCAACGTAACAATATCAATTGCTTCCATTTCATCTATAGCTAAACTATTTTCATTAACGGATTCCGTAACAGGTATTTTTTTCATTGTATTCACCCCAAACTTAGGCATTAAATTCGCGTTAAATCAATCATAAATTTATATCTATCTGCACGATAAGATGATTTAACCACTTCAAAAATTGTCCCATCTTCAAGACTAGTTGTGCGCTGAATTAACATAATCGGTGAATGTTCCGGAACATTTAAATATTCGACCTCTTCACTGTTTACTAAAACAGCCTCAATTTCTTGTGTTCCTTTAGCAATTTTTAAATGAAGTTTTTCTTCGATATATTTATATAAAGATTGTTGTACGATTTCCTCTGTTAAGCCTTTTACTTTATTCGCAGAAATATAAGTGCGTTCTAGCGCCATCGGTACTTCTTCAGCTAAACGAATACGTTTTATTTCATAGACTGGGCCATGTTCCTGAATTCCCAACTGATCTGCGAGTTTACTATCAGCAGGAATAATCTCAAAGCTGATTAATTTACTACTCGCTTTCATACCTCTTGATTTCATATCCTCAGAAAAACTAGTTAGGCCTTGTAAACTTTGTTCTAGTTTTTTTTCCATTATAAATGTTCCTTTACCTTTTACACGATAAAGATAACGCTCATTTACTAGATTTACTATTGCTTGACGTATTGTCATTCTACTCACTTTATATTTTTCAGCATATTCACGTTCAGATGGAATCATGTCACCTGGTTTTAGATCACCATTTTCAATTAATTTTTTAATATGCTCCTCCAATTGGTGATAGATTGGAACAGCTGAATTTTTATCAATCATTCTTGGTTACCTCCTTTCAAACGTAAAAAATTCAATCCATTTGATCTAATTGATTATCTCTTACCGTATCTTTACTTAAGTAAGATTAGCATACTGCAATGCTTCTTGATCTGCAACAATCGTTACATTTGGGTGATTGTGCAATGAAGAAGCGGGAAATGACGGGTCTAATTTCGTGTCTTTTAATAATTTTGTCAGCGCACTACTCTTTTTTTCACCAGATACTAACAGTAGTATTTCATTACTTTGTAGTATCGTGCTAATTCCCATTGTAATTGCATGCGTTGGTACTTCCTCTAAACTGTCAAAGAACCTTGCATTTGCGCTACGTGTCGCTTCAGTCAACTGTTCTACATGTGTTTTTATATCAAAATTCGTTCCCGGCTCATTAAATCCAATGTGACCATTACTCCCTAAACCAAGCAACTGTAAATCTATTCCACCTTGATTTTTAATTTTATTTTCATAATAGCTACACTCATCTTCTAAGTTGTTTGCTAAACCATTAGGGATATGCGTTTGTTCCCTCGGTATATGAATATGATCGAATAGTTTCGATTTCATAAAATAATAATAGCTAGTCCGATCAGTTGGACCCACACCTACATATTCATCTAAATTAAATGTAGTTACGTGGTGATAATCGGTTTTATTTTGTTGATAATCTTCTATCATATATTGATACGTTTCAATTGGGGTACTACCAGTAGCTAAACCTAATGTGAGCTTATCTGAAGACTTGATACGCTTTAAAATTATTTCAGTAGCAATTCTACTCATATCACTATAATTAGTTGCTGTAATAAGTTTCATTTTATTTCTCCTTCTTATAGGCAAGTTTGCCTTTACATAGTGTCATAATAATCTCTAAGTGTTCATCCAGAATAACAATATCAGCATCTTTACCAGTTGTAATACTTCCTTTACGGTCGTATACTTTTAATTCTTTTGCAGGTGTCGTTGAGGACATCTTGATTGCATCTTCTATACCACAACCAGTAAACGAGATAATGTTTTTAAATGCTTGCACCATCGTTAGAACGCTTCCTGCTAAAGTACCATCTGCAAGTGTTGCTTTCCCATCTTTCACTGTTACTTGTTGACCGCCTAAATCATAGCTTCCATTTTTCAAACACTTTGCCCGCATCGCATCTGTTATTAATATTAATCGCTCTGCTGTTTTTTGTTGGTAAGCTAATTTGATTGCTTCTGGTTCAACATGAATACCATCTGCGATTATTTCTGCTATTAATTTTTCTCTAATTAATGCTGCACCAACAACACCAAGTTCGCGATGATGAAATTCATGCATTTGATTATATAAATGCGTAACGTGTGTTAGACCCTCTGTAATTGCATGGTCAACTTCTTTAAGTGTTGCATCCGAATGACCAATAGACGCAATAACATTCGTTTCTTTCAAATAATTAATCAGTGTATTTGCCCCAGCTTGTTCTGGAGCTAACGTCACTAGCTTAATCGCATTATTAGCAATACTTTGCCATTTTTTGAATAACGTTATGTTAGGATTGATCACATGTTCAACTGGTTGTGCACCCGCTCGTTTTCGATTGATAAAAGGACCCTCTAAGTGAACACCTAATAGTTCCGCTTGTCCTATTGGTTGCTGGTATTTTATAAAATCACCTGCATTATGCAATGCATTTTCAATTGACGTTTGATCCTGCGTGATTGTTGTCGCTAAAAAGCTGGTCGTCCCTTCAGATGGAAGAGAGTTAACCATTGTTTGCAAACTTTCTTTCGTTGCATCCATCGTATCTGCACCATTAACACCGTGAATATGGACATCAATCATTCCAGGAATTGCTTTGGAATGGTCCGGTAACCTTATTAATTCAAATCCATCATGATTTGAAAGTTTATCCATCACTTCTATTTCAGTTATTGTCCCATTAACTACTCTTATATAACCTTTTTCAATCTTGTCATTGTCTGTATAAATTTCTAAGTTGGTAAGTAGTACATTATGATTATTCATTTTCTCACCGCCAGTATTTTTTAATATATGATAAGAATAACACTTTTATTGTATAGTTGTCTAGTTAACTTACATAAATAAATTTATATTTACTAAATAAGTGTATTGGTATAGACAAGTTGTTCTTGATTTCCTGACTCTTATACAAGATTATAACGGATCAAACACATAGATGAAGTGAAAAAAAGAATCTACAAAATAATAATAAATCTATATTGGTATAGACAACTATAAGTTTGCTGTGCTAGTATAGATTTAATAAATGAAAGGAGAAGCACCTTAATTACGCTTTAGGTAATCCTATTAATCGTAACATGTTTTGATTAGAACTAAATAACTAACATTTTATCTTGTTACGTTTGGATCAATTATTTATAGGAGGTCATGTAAAGATGATGAATTATGTTCAAAGACTTGGTCGTTCATTAATGTTACCGGTTGCAGTTTTACCTGCAGCAGCTATTCTAATGGGTATTGGTTATTGGATTGACCCTTCAGGTTGGGGGTCCGGAAATGTAACCGCTGCCTTTTTGATCAAAGCTGGCTCTTCGATTATTGATAACATTCCTATTCTATTTGCCGTCGGTGTCGCTCTTGGTATGTCTAAAGATAAAGATGGTTCGGCTGCATTAAGCGGTTTGGTTGCTTTTCTTGTAACCACAACATTACTTTCAACTGGAACAGTAGCATTATTACAAGGTGTGGATCCTTCCGTAGTAGATCCTGCTTTTTCAAAGATTGAGAATGCTTTTGTTGGTATTCTTTCTGGTATTATTGCTTCCATTATGTACAATCGTTTCAGTCATGTAAAATTACCAGACGCTCTTGCATTCTTTAGTGGTAAACGGCTTGTACCAATTATGAGTGCAGCTTCTATGATCGGAGCTTCAGCTGTATTGTTCTTCGTTTGGCCACTTGTATACTCTGCTTTAGTTTCATTTGGAACAGCAATTAGTGATTTAGGTGCGGTTGGTGCTGGTTTATATGGTTTCTTCAATAGACTCTTAATTCCAACAGGCTTACACCATGCACTAAACTCTGTATTTTGGTTTGATGTTGCTGGCATTAATGATATCGGTAAGTTTTGGGATGGATCTGGTGTAAAAGGGATTACTGGTATGTATCAAGCTGGATTTTTCCCTGTTATGATGTTTGGGCTTCCAGCTGCTGCCTTAGCAATGTATCATACAGCTAAAACGAAAAGAAAGAAACAAGCAGCTTCTTTATTATTAGCAGCAGGATTTGCTTCATTCTTTACGGGAGTTACGGAACCATTAGAATTCTCGTTTATGTTCTTGGCACCTGCGCTTTACTTTGTTCACGCTATATTAACTGGATTTTCATTATTTATTGCTGCCTTATTTCATTGGACAGCAGGATTTGGATTTAGTGCTGGATTTGTTGACTTTGTATTAAGCTCAAGACTTCCACTAGCGAACCTACCATTAATGTTGGTAGTACAAGGAATAGTATTTGCTCTTATTTACTACTTCCTATTTCGTTTTTTAATTACAAAATTTAACTTAAAAACTCCTGGTCGAGAAGATGAAGATAGTGATGATGTAGAAAGTACATTAGATAAAACGGATTCATCTAATGATAAAGTAAAAACGATGGCCACTGAAATCTATAAAGGCTTGGGTGGAGATGAAAATGTTGTTTCCGTTGATAATTGTGTCACACGTTTACGTTTAGAAGTGAAAGACATGGATGTCGTGGATCAAAAGAGAATTAAAGCAACTGGAATTCCTGGAATCAATATTGTAAGTTCACATAATATTCAAGTTGTAGTTGGAACACAAGTTCAATTTGTTGCTGATGAAATTCATAAGATCAGAAAAGAATAATGAGACAATAGCTATAGGAAGTTCCCTAATTGAATTTTGATTAGGGAACTTTTATTTGTGTATTTTGCTATTAAGATACTCATAGCTTTTTAAATCAACTATCCTCCAAGATTCACAAAATACTACTAATGGAAGCAACCTTACTTCTATAATAATGGTTATAACACCTGTTATAAATAATAGCCAAGAACCCGGGTACTGAAAGTTTTTAAACTTTATAATCGTTTTATTTTCAAAAGTAATATAAGAGGCGTATAATTTTATTAGTAAATAACTAGTCTATACAAAGGGGACTTTAACAATGGAAAAACTAACAGGACAAGCTATTATCGTCACAGGCGGAGCAAGTGGAATAGGTAAAGAAACTGCTTTAAAACTTACCGCTAGAGGAGCTGCTGTAGTTATTGCAGACTTTAATGAAGAAGGTGCAAACCAAGTAGTAACTGAGATTGAAGCAACTGGTGGAAAAGCAGCTTCATATAAAGTTGACGTGGCTAACGGGGATGAGATCAAAGCTTTAATTGACTGGACAGTTGAAAAATTCGGTACCTTTAACGGTATATTCAATAATGCTGGAATTGGACTTGTTAAACCTTTCTTAGAAATGGATCCTGAAACGTATCATAAAGTGATCGATGTTGACCAGCATAGTGTATACTATGGCTTATATTATGGCGCTAAGAAAATGGTTGAACTAGGCGTGAAGGGTACAATTGTTAATACTGCATCAATTTACGGATCATTAGCAGCAGTTGGAAGCTTTAATTATAATGCAGCAAAAGCAGCGGTTGTTATGATGAGTAAATCTGCAGCACTAGAATTAGCAGAACATAACATTCGCGTTGTTGGTGTCGCACCTGGATTTATCGACACACCAATAATCGGTGATGATGTAGAGACAAAGAAATTCCTAGCAGAACAACATATGCGTGGCGAGTTGATACAGCCAGAAAAAATAGCTAGCGTTGTTTCATTCTTATTTAGCGAAGATGCTAGTGCAATCAATGGCCAAACATTACCAGTAGACGATGGTTTCTTAAGCTTTAAAATAAAATAAATAAACGTTCAAAAGGAGTAGCTTCGAAACGGAGCTACTCCTTATTTCATCAAAAAACTCTGCCTCTTTTTAATTCCTATCTCAACATTTTTCTCAACGAAATAGCATATCGTGGTATACTAAAAGCATGCATGTTAATCGGTTTACCACATTCCTATACCCTCAAACACAAATACATCCCTAAATGATTGGAGTACGATGATGAAATTATTTATAGCTGAGAAGCCATCTGTAGCAAAGAATATTGCGGATGCTTTAAAAGTAAAAGAGAAAAAAGATGGCTATTTTGATGGCAATGGTTATTTAATTACGTGGGCTTTTGGCCATTTACTAGAGTTATATGATTCAAAAGATTATGATGAAAAAATGGCACGATGGAAATTGGATAACTTCCCCTTTATTCCTTCAGCATTTCAATATAAAGTGAAAAGTAACCCACGAAATCGCAAACAACGTGATGCAGGGGCAGCAAAACAATTACAAATCATTCATTCCCTTATTAAGCGACAAGATGTTGATGCGATTGTTTCTGCTTGTGACTTTGATCGTGAAGGCCAACTTATTGGAGATAGCATCATTTACAATAGCAAAACAAAGAAACAGGTTTACCGATTATTATTAAATGAATGGACGCCCAAGGAAATTTTACGTGGGATGGAGAACCTTAAGCCAAATGAAGAAATGAGACCATTGCTTCATGCAGGTTTAAGCCGGCAATGGACAGACTGGGTCATCGGTATTAATTTGACTTCTGTCGCAACTTTAAAATTCCAAAAAGGTAGAGGTAAGGTGCTTAATATCGGCCGTGTGCTGTTGCCTACTTTAAAAGTAATCTATGATCGTGATAGTGAAATTGAACAATTCGAACCCGAAGATTATTACAAGTTAAATGCGAATTTCCAAACAGTTGAAAGCCACGTTTATCAAGGTACATATATAGAAGAAAAGGCTAAGTTCAAGGAGAAATCGCAGTTAGAAGTGGTCCAAAAACAGATAGACAATCAACCTGCGACAATTACAGATAAACAAGTCGAACAAAAAACAGAATATCCACCATTTTTATTTAATCTATCTAACTTGCAAGGTTATATTACAAACAAATATAAAGGTTGGACATCAGATAAAGTCTTAAAAGTGGCCCAGTCAATCTATGAAAAAAAATTCATTACGTACCCAAGAACATCCAGCACAGCTTTAGAAGAGAGCTTAGTTGAAAAAACAGCAAAAGTCCTTGAAGCCGTTTCGACTGATCTACCTTATAAAGAAGAAATTAAATTCCTTAAGAATAAACGGATATTTAATAATGCAAAAGTAGAGAGTCACAGTGCGATTATACCAACCTATTTGATTCCAAAGCGCCTGACTAGCGATGAACAGATTGTCTACACAGTAATTAAAAATCGTTTCATCATGCAATTTATGCCGATTGCAAAATACGAGGAAACAACAATTAAGACAGAAGTAGATCACGTCGCCTTAGCAGGTTTTTTTCAAACAAAAGGAAAAGTGCAAATTACAGAAGGTTGGAAAAAAGTAGAGCGAATTCAAACGAAAGATGTACTTTTACCAGCAGTAGAAGTAAATATGAAAGTTAAAATACTAGATACAGAACTATCTACCCATGCGACAAAACCCCCAAAAAAGCATACCGAGAGAACGCTTCTCCGGGTTATGGAAACATGCGGAAAGTCTTATAAGGATGAAGAAAGCGAAACAAGTGAAGCGATTATGGGGACAATTTTACAAGGATTTAGTATTGGAACCGCTGCAACGCGTGCCGACACGATAAAGAAGCTTAAAGATGTTGGGTATATTACGACTGAACAAAAAAACTTGACCTGTACCGCATTAGGAAAAAGATTAGTAGAATCCTTCCCTATCAAACAATTATTTGATTTAGAATTCACTGGTCGATTAGAAAAATCCTTATTTGATATGGAAAAAAGTAAAATCAGCAAAAATGAATTTCTAAATGAAGTATATACGTTCACCAATGATGCAGTTTCTACTATAAAAGGGACAGAAGCGATAACAATTCGAAATACATCCGGCGGCGAAAGTAATCCGGCAACTTTAAAGGATTCGCTCGGAAAGTGCCCGGCATGTGGAAGTCCTGTGATAGAAGGCGTAAAAGGTTTCGGATGTAGCGATTGGAAAAATGGTTGTACCTTCGTATTATGGAAGAATGATAAATTCCTAGCAACGATGAAAAAGCATGTAACCAAAACAATGGCAAAAACACTTTTAACAAAAGAAGTTATACACATAAAAGGATTAACAAGTAAAAAAGGCAACACGTTTGATGCCTATTTACGTTATCAAAAAAATCCTGACAACGACTACTACAGCTGGAAAATGGCGTTTAATGAGAAGGAATTAGCACAAAAAACTAGCAAGGGATAATAAATTTCTCGTTTTATTAAATAAAATCATTGGAGGCCGATCTCATGAAAGCCTTAAAACAACTTTACCTATTTGGTCTGCAACAAGCATTGTCTTGTATCTTTCCCGTTGTCATTTTTGCTTCACTGGCTATTACCAAGTTTGTCTCACTTCCCTTACTGTCTCGTTATGACTGGCTGTTACTAATTTGTCTCATCACGCAGGTCTTGATGGTATATACCCATCTTGAAACGCGTGATGAATTAAAAGTTATTACTATCTTTCATTTAATTGGACTCGCGCTTGAACTGTTTAAAGTACATATGGGCTCGTGGTCATATCCCGATGAAGGGTACTCCAAGTTTTTTGGCGTGCCATTATATAGTGGGTTTATGTATGCGAGTGTTGCTAGCTATTTATGCCAAGCATGGCGGAGACTTAATGTTCGCTTAATTAAATGGCCTCCATTTGCACTTGTTGTTCCACTTGCTGCAGCCATTTATTTTAACTTTTTCACACATCACTTTTGGATAGATATTAGATGGTTCCTTTCTGCACTTGTTATTCTTGTCTTCCGGAAAACATGGGTAGTTTTCGAAGTCGGTAGCACATTCTACCGGATGCCTCTTTCTTTATCCTTTGTATTGATTGGATTTTTTATTTGGATTGCTGAAAACATCGCAACATTTTTCAGTGCTTGGGAATACCCTGACCAAGCTGAAGCATGGACACTTGTTCATTTAGGAAAAGTGAGTTCCTGGCTATTGCTTGTTATTGTCAGCTTTCTAATAGTAGCCACACTAAAACAAGTAAAAAATACACGTACCGATGAGAATATAGGTAGTTTTATAGATCATTAGATTTGAAAATAATAATAAAATGACAGGATTTTCCTTTTTATATACAAGGATCCGTCATTCACTGCAAAATAAAGCAAAAACAATGATCGAACTAAATGTTCGATCATTGTTTTACTCCCACTATTATTAACGCATACTCGCTACTTTATCTTGTGTCTTTTTATCTTTCTTAGGCTTCCAGATCAATGCGATTTCCTCAAGAGATTTATTTTTAGTTTCTGGTACAATTGTCATTACAAATGTAAAGCAAACAACATTTATTGCTGCGAACATCCAAAATGTAAATGCACCGCCCATGCCATTAATTAGCATTGGTGTAAATTGTCCAATCGCCCAGTTTGCTCCCCAAAGAAACATTGTTGCAATCCCAACTGCTTTTCCTCGTAAATGGTTTGGGAAAATTTCTGGAATCATAACCCAAGGAATTGGTCCCATCGAGACACAGAAAGCAGCCGTGAAACCTGCAATGAAAATTACTAGTAAAGGACCACTGTTTTCTGGCGTAAAATAAAACACGCTTCCAATTAGCACCATAAAGACCGCCATTAAACTTGAACCGATTGCCATTAATTTTTTTCTTCCTAATTTATCAATTAATAGAATCGCAACTATAGTAAACACAAGTTGTACACTTCCAATGATACTTGTTGCCAAGAATTCTGTGTTATTTTCAAACCCAACACTCCGGAAAATATCTGGACCATAGTACGTAACCGCATTCATTCCAATTACTTGATTAAACAAAGCTAAAAAGATACCGACACCCATTGCTGCCCGAAGCCCAGGCTTGAATAGCTGTTTTACAGAAGTATTCTTTTCCACATCAATAGAATGCTTTATTTCCTTTGCTTCTTTTATCGCTACTTTTTCTCCATTAATGCGCTTTAATATTTGAAATGCTTCTGTTTCTCTTCCTTTTTTTATTAAGAACCTTGGACTTTCAGGAATGAAGAACAATAGAATTAAAAAGATAATTCCTGGGAAAGTTCCATATCCCAGCATCCAACGCCAACCGCTTTCTAGACCCCATTCATAAGTACCACTATTTGCTACACCAAAGTTAATATAAAAAGTGATCGAAATACCTATAATCGTAAACAATTGATAAAGAGAGCCTAGCCGTCCTCGAATTGCTGGTGGAGCACATTCACTAATATACGTCACAGATAAAGCCGAAGCAAAACCGATACCAAATCCACCTAATATTCTAGCAAAAACAAGCATCGTTACGTTTACGGCAAATGCAGAGCCAAGGGCAGAGATAATAAAGAACACTGCCGAAATGATAAGTATATTTTTCCTTCCATACTTATCACTTAAAAAGCCTGACATCGCAACACCTAAAACACCACCAATCATTACACATGAAATGACCCAACCTTCCATCGCTGGACTCAAATCGTATAAAACTTGCAAATAGCCAATTGCACCTGAAATTACTGCAGTATCAAAACCATATAGCAAACCACCCATACCAGCTGAAGCAGTGATTAAAATTACATACCAAATTGAATGTTTATCTTTCATGATGATCCTCCTCCATTTTAAATAAAAATATAACTTTGAAATTTTAGTAGATAAACCCTACAAACAAAATGTTCAAATGATTCCGTTTACATTGTTTCGATTTAACATATATTTAATTTACCAAGAAATCGTTTATTTGATAGCGCTTTCGTCTGCATATTCTTGTTAAAACCTAGATTATCTTGTGAAACGCAAAAAATGAGACAAGAAAACTCTTGTCCCATTCGATCAAACGAAATTTATTTACTTATAAAATTGATAGTTTGTTCGATAAGCACGCGGACTCCAACCTGTTTCTTTCTTAAAAACACGACTAAAATAATTTGGATCTTTGTAGCCGATAGTCAATGCTATTTCTTTTAATGGCATAGCAGAATCTAATAGTAATCCTTTTGCTTTTTCTAATCTCGTGTTCGTTAAATAGTCGATAAAAGTTATTTCAAAACGTTCTTTAAATAACTTACTTAAATAATAAGAGCTAATACCAATCTCTTCAGCTACCTCTTCTAATGAGATTTGTTTATCGAAATGATGATCGATGTAGTCTTTGGCTTGAATTAATAAACCTTGCACCCCATCTGTGCGCCATTTTGCAATTCGCTCAACAATATAAGAAAGATGGGTTTTGGTTACTTCCTTTATTTGCATGGCCGTTTCTAAATGTGAAAAACGCATCTGGAAATCTTCCATTAATCCAAGCTCTTTGACTGAACGCGTTAATACGATTACAAAATCCTCCAGAGCCTTTTTAATAGTTTTTACTTTATAATCAGATGCTTTTTGGATTAATTGGAAATAGGAATTAAAATGATTTAATGTTTCTTGTATGTCTCCATGTTTAATAGATTCAATTAACGTTTTCTCTACTTCGAACGGAATTAACTCTTGTTGTTTTCGTTTTAATTTCGAACTGTAAACCATGTAAGAGGCGTTTTGATCGTGTTGAACAAATTCTAAAGCATAGCTTGCTTCTTGATAAGATTGCGAAAAGTCATTCACATTTGTTATCACTGCGCCGACTCCAGCAAACAACCGACTCTGGTCTAGTTTATTTTGCACGGAATGAATGATCGATCGTGCGAATTCTTGTCTCATCTCTAGTGTTACTTCCTGATGATCATGAAATAAAATAAAGACAGGTACTTGAAAACTAATTAATGGACCGACAAGACAATGGTAGTCATGTTCATGTAATGATTGTTTCAACAATCGATACCAGGTACTTTTTTCATCCCGATCCGGTTTTAGCATCGTAGAATCAAATGAAAAGATTGCAACAAAGCCTTTTCTTTCCTCTACGTATAACCATTGATCCCAATCTTTTTCACTAAATTCATGAATGTGATCCATCATTAATGTAACGATAAACTCCCTCTCCACCACAGAATTAGCGCGTTCAAGTCTATGATCAGTCTCCACTTTTTCGATAGCCTGTTGTTTCTCATTCTCTATTTCACTAACCATCCGATCATAGGCCTCTAGAACATTGGAAATTTTATTTGGTTTCAATAAATATTCCTTTATGCCGTATTTCATCGCTTCCTGTGCATAATCAAAGGTATCAAATGCAGACACCATAATACACGTCACATGAGGGAGAACTGCGAGAATTTTTTTAATTGCTACAATACCATCAAAAACAGGCATTTTTATATCCATAAAAATCAAGTCCGGTTCATATTTTAAAGCTTGTTCCACTGCTTCTTTTCCATTTTCAGCCTCTGCTACTATTTCAAAATTGGAGCGATTTTTTTGAAGAATAAGTCCCAGTCCTTCTCTTTCTAATGGTTCATCATCCACCAACATTACTTTTATCAAACTATTCCCCCCCTATTCCTGTTGTTTCTTTAATCGAATGGAAACAGTACTACCAGATCCTAAAGTCGAAGAAATGGTAACCTTACTATCTTTGTCAAATAAATTAAGCCGATCTATCACATTACGTAGTCCAATCCCCGTTGAATGTCCCGATCTTTTTTCTGGTAGAAGAAGTTCTTGCTCTTCCTTATCTTCTAGCAAGTGATCAATTGTTTCCTGCTCCATACCAACACCATTATCTGTAATATCAATTACGACATTTCCTACATCCTGATAGATATGTAATTCAATCTTAGCTCCGCTGGCCATCGACTCAATTCCGTGCATAAATGCATTTTCTATAATTGGCTGCAGTGTTAGACATGGGATAGGCGTTGACAAACATGTTTGATCAACCTTTTCAACGAAATCAACACGATTTCCGAAGCGCGTTTTTTGAATAAAAAAATACTCCTTCACAATTTCCACTTCATTCTTGAGGATTGTATCTCGCTCAATATTGCCAATATTATAACGAAGTAGCGCTGATACGGAGGCAATTAAATCATTTGTCCGATCTGCACCTTCAATTATTGATGTTTTAGAAATTGTATTTAGTGTATTAAACAGAAAATGTGGATTAATTTGATTTTGGAGGCTTTTTAACTCCATCTCCTTTAATAATTGTGCAAGCTTAGCCTTTTCTTCAATTTCCGTTACGGATTGCTTAATATTTTTTTTCATTTCATTGAACGTTTTTGTTAAAAACCATAGTTCATCTTTTCTAGAAATAACAACATCTTTCCCAGAAAAGTACCCAGCTGATATTTCTTGCGCCGCTCTTGTTAAGCGATCGATTGTTCGCGTAATACCATTGGAAAACCAAATCGCAAATAAAATACTAAGGACGATAAAAGAAAGAAATATCGCAGTGCCCATGTTTTTTGTTTGTTGTATTTTTTGATGTTCAAGCTTATACACACCCTGATAGTTTGATAGTTCTGTATTAATAAGATCGAGCGTTTGCGCATGAATGTAACGCGATGTTTTCTCTGCTTCACTTAAATGGAGCGAATAATTTTGAATATCCTCATTCTCTATCCCTATAATCGTTTGATCTGTGTGCGCAATAAAACTCGTTATTATATTAAAGAAGTTTTTCTTTGGTATGCCCAACATTTCTTTATTGGTAAAAGCCTGTTGTAAGTCGAGCAGCTTATTCTTATTTTGCTCGTATGTATCAAGATTATCTACTATCGGTTCTTTCACATAGATTTCTAAAGATTGATATGTTTGCTCCGTGATGTCGGTAATATCATTTAATAGTAATAAATGATTCGAACTTTCTTCATATAGCTCCTTCACTTGTTGATCACTTTGTTCACGAACAAAAAATAGAATGGAAATAAATAATAAGAGCACAGTAAAATACAGCAGTAATTTTGTCCGTATTTTAATCATGGCGTCTCATCCTTTTCTCTTGTCCAATTAGCTAAATCTGCTTTACGGATAGCGGTTACATCGGTATGATTTATCTCCTCAACTGAACCACCTTTAATGATATCGAGCATAATTCCGATGCTTTGATAGCCCATTTCATACGGTTGTTGTTCGATAAGTACGTCAATATCACCATTTTGGAGCAAATCTATATTTTCATCTAATGTATCAAAACCAATTACATACAGGTCATCTTCTCGATTTAAAGAATTAGCAGCTGCAATAATCCCGCTTGCATCATATGAACTCGTACCGTAAAATGCAGTGATCTCACTATTCTCTGAAAACATCGTATACGCCTTTTCCTCAGCTTCCACTCCAGTGATATTCGATTCATCAATCGCAACAATTTTAATCCCTTCAACTTGGTCGACGACATTTCTAAATCCTTCTATTCGAAGTTGGTGATGCGCATTATCAAAACTACCAGTAATAATTCCTACAGTTGCTTCTCCTCCAGTATCTTTGACTAGTGCCTCTCCAGCTAATTGACCCGCTGCATAATTATCTGTACCGATATAAGCAGAACGTAGGCTTGTCGGAGAATCCGTATCAATCGTTAGTACTGGAATACCAGCATCTACCGCATGATTAATCAACGAGGTGAAATCATCATTTAAAGCTTGAACAATAATTCCATCCACTTTAGATTTAATCGCCATATCAAGAAGCTCTAGTTGCTCCTCTGGATTTGATCGACTCGGTCCCACGTATTCAATAAAAACATCGTAGATTGATTCTGTTGCTTTTGCTCCATCGCCAACTAAGCGCCAATAATCATGATCCATCTCCTCACCAATTAAGGCAAAGTGATAGGTTGGGACAGACGAAGAAGGTTGAGCCTCAGTCAATTTTTCATCAAAAGTATCCGCTTTCTTATAAAAAGAAAATGAAAAAGCTATCCCTGTAATTAATAATACAATTAAAAATATATATAAATAATACACGCGTTTCATAATTACCTCCTAGCAAATCCTATCTCGATTCATTCAATTATCGTATCATATTATTGGGCTTCTAGGCAGTATTGTTTCGTGAGATATCAAAAGTAGCAACGTACAAACTTAATCCAAACGGGGCGGACCATATCTTCGTGTAACTACTACGATATGGCCATTCGATTCAATAAAGCTTACTAGTTCTTGAATAGCTTCGGAATTAAACGATGGATTAACAATATAAAAGGAACATCCCTTAGGTAGTTCAGATATAAAATAATGTATTTCTTTTCTATCTGCAAGACCAAAAGCATGACCTACTATTACAAACGTATTCACATAAGAGGATTGCACGCAATTTGAATAGCTCTCAAATAAATCTTGAATCCACGCTCTTCCAATATGATAATTTTTCTGCGTTGGTGGAATAAGATCTGGTTGTATTCTAAATTTTTCTACATCATGATAGGAAATAGTTGTCACAAAACGATTTTCTTTTGCATCGTGTATTTGATTCCCATTCGTTGTTGAACTACTAGCAGTATCACTTTCAGGTAATTCAAAATCAATCGATCCATGTGGCTTAAAAAATGGAACGCCACCTTTTTCATTCTGTGTTCCGACCCTATGATATCCTCTGATAGGATACGCTTGTCTAAAAGCATTTTCCAAAATCAAGTCATAGTTAAAAGAGATCAAACCGACGATGTCTTTTCTATACCTCTGCATCCACAGTGTCCATGGCCATTGTACGAGATTATATTTATCCATTTCTAATTGAAAAGTCGAATAAGATAAAGCTAAAAATTTCCGCAAATCAGATTCATTTTGTTGATCATGCTTTTTCCAATGTCCATAATTTAAAAATTCATTCATCGCATCAAAATCAGATTGCGTATGTGAAAGAGGCATCAACTTATGCTTGATAGAGTCTAACTTATTAATGAATGGGTCAAATTTTATGTTTGGGTTATGAAAGGATTTTAATGGTGCGGAAGTATCCAACTCTAAATGTAAGTATTTAATCAAATCTACAGACAAACCATTTCCAGCCAAAATAACCAGTCTTCTTTTTCTCATAATAATGATGACTCCTTGTTTTGATTGAGGGTATTTCATTAGTATCGGAAAATAACTAGTGTCTGTATACATTAAAATACGTGGCAGCTGCATACAAAAAATAGAAATCAGTTCTTGGACTGATTCCTAAAGTTAGTCTGGCTTAGTTGTTTTTTACAAATAGTTCTAAAAGCTCTTTGGCATTAAACACTTCTTGATCCGGTTTAAATCGAGCATCCGCTGGCAACTCTCTTTTGCGATGATTCATCCAGATAGCCTGCCAACCTACTTGTTTTGCACCTACAATATCTTTTTCGAAAGAGTCCCCAATATAAACCGTATTTAATTTATCAAGATGAAGCTTCTTTTCGATAATCTCAAATACTTCTATTTTCGGTTTGGCATGACCAAGGGTTCCAGAAATAAAGGTATTCTCTAACGGAATCCATTTACTAAGTTTCAGCTGATTAATCTTCCGCGTCTGATGTTGTTCTTCCCCATTGGTGAGGATTGCTAGTCGGTATCCTTGTTTATAAAGAACGTCTAACAGCTTTTCTACCTCAGGAAACAATACGATGTTTTGTTGTTCGGTAACATACGCTTCATGAAAGGTTGCTGCTTTTTTTGTATCAATCGGTATGTCAAAATCGTTACATGCTGCTATAATACGTCCAGTTTGCCATTCAAATTGTGTTATTTCACCTGCTTCACTTTGGTCAAATAAAATCTCGCTATATTTACGACTAACCTTATATATCTGATCAATCTCTTCATATGTAAATGAGCCTTCAATTAGCGCCCTGAACGTGTTATGAAAGGATAGCGCTTGATCATATAATGTGTCATCGACATCAAAAATTATTGTATCCATTTTAATAGCCCCCTCAACTTATCTCTAATATAACATGTATTACCATGAAAAATAATCTTGAATTTTCACAATTTCAGCCCTTTTTCTTATAAAATCTAGTAGAATTAAAGAATATGTTGCAAATAGAGAGGATTAATTGATATGGCTTATAAAATGATTGTACTAGACTTAGATGATACGTTATTGCGTGATGATCAGACAATTTCCAAGCGCACGAAATTAGCTTTGATGGATGCACAAGAAAAAGGGGTAAAAGTCGTACTTGCCTCTGGTCGACCAACGTTTGGCATGACAAAAATTGCCGAAGAACTTTCTTTAGCGCAATATGGAAGTTTTATTTTGTCATTTAATGGTGGAAAGATAACAAACTGTCATTCCAATCAAGAATTATTCAGCAGCACATTATCTCTTGAAAATGTAAAAAGAATTTATGACCTTAGCCGTCGTGAAGATGTTTTTATCCACACCTATGTTGGAGATGAAATTATTACAGAAGCTGAAAATCAGTATACAACGATAGAGGCCAAACTTACAGGACTGCCAATAAAATTAGTGCCCTCATTTATAGACGGCGTTCCAGAACCAGTTGTTAAAATCTTAATGGTTGACGCTCCAGATAAATTAAAGCAAGTTGAAGAAAAGCTTCAAGCTGAATTAGCAGAAGAATTTAGTGTCATGCGTTCCAAGCCTTATTTTCTAGAATTCACGGAAAAAGGCGTAACAAAAGGGACAAGCCTAGACCACTTAATTCAAGCTTGCGGCATTAAACGCGAGGAAGTTATTGCGATCGGTGACAGTTACAATGACCAAGCAATGATTGAATTTGCCGGTCTCGGTGTCGCAATGGGAAATTCCCCAGATGATATTAAAGAAATAGCTGATTACGTAACAGATACAAATATGAACGACGGAGTAGCAAAAGTCGTTGATAAATTTGTTTTACATGATGAGAAAGTTAATAACTAAGCACTAAAATGAAAAGAAGATTGTCTCCTGATTAGTGAGACAGTCTTCTTAGATTTTGCACTTGTGATCATATAGGAACTGTTTGGGGAAGCAGGGGACGGTTCTCTGCTTCCTTATTAGTCTTAAATATTAAGTTTCGTGACACAGCTGAAGTTCTTGATAACCTGCCGTTGTGATATCTTTTCAACTCTTTTTACTTTCCCTACTATTTTGTATCTTCGACCTACACTTTTTTTAAATCTCCTAACAGCCTTACTATTTCCTTTCTAGCTTCACCGTCTGTAAATTTCTTCTTTCGATATACTACTGATTCTCAAAATATTCACCTATCTTGGAGACTATTATTCAGAAAAAACACAAGCTAAAAGGAAGCAGAGAACCGTCCCCTGCTTCCTTTGGTTTCTTTTTTATGTGAAAGGGAATATTACAGTGAATCTATTATTATTTAGGAAGAAGGTTACTTATGGAGATAGGGAATTCTAGCAATGTATCTACAGAAGAAGCTAAAGAAGAATTAAAGCCCTGGATTAGACGCCTTGCAAGAATTGGATATATGGCAAAAGGTTTGGTGTTTGTCATGGTTGGTATATTAACATTTATGGCAGCGATCGGCATTGGTGGTAACACATCAGGCACAAAAGGAATGTTTAGATCTTTGGCTGGAATGCCTTTTGGTGAGATAATACTTTGGCTAATTGTTATTGGATTATTATTATATGAAATGTGGTTACTCATTAAAGTTATCAAAGATCCCCAGAATAAAGGAAAAGGATTGAAAGGACTTTTATCACGAGGATCCAGTTTGGTAATTGCAATTATTTATGGTGGACTTATTTTTAGTGCTTTTAAAATAGCTATAAATGCAGGAAGTAGTGGTGGTAATACGGAAAAAACAATGACCGCTAAATTATTGTCACAACCTTTTGGGCAATGGCTCATAGCAGCAATTGGCGTAATTATCATTGTTTATGGAATAGTAGAGCTTTATAAGGGAATTACTACAAAGTTCATGAAAATATTTCATACAGAAGATATGAGCTCTCATGAGTATAAAATCGCTAAAAACGCTGGAAGATTAGGTCTAGTTTCACGAGGATTTGTATTTGGTATGATTGGATTTTTATTTATTAAAACCGCGTGGACCTCTAATTCCGATCAAGTAAAGGGACTAGATGGTGTTCTATCTGAATTATCTCAGGAACCTTATGGACAAGTATTGCTTGCATTAACTGCAATTGGATTATTTTTATATGGCGTTTATCAAATAGCTAGAGGCAGATATCAGCATATGGGATTAGGAAAATATTAAGGGGAAGCAGGGGACAATTCTCTGCTTTTCCCTGCTTCTTAAGCCCTCTTACTTTTCTTGATTAACTTTAAAGGCATATTTTTTATTCAATAGAAACGGTCGATAATAACCATTGATAGTTGAGATTGGCAGCACTTCTGGCTTAAGACGAATACCTAACGTATTCATCATATAATCTCGACGTGCTTGTATTCTTCGCCATACATCAGGATATTTTTCAGCAATTTCCTCTCTTAACGCTTCATTAGCGATAGCAACACCGTCTTCTGCATTTGCTCCACCATATCCTGGGACACTTGGGATGATATCAACCTGGAAAAGCATGCCACTTGAAACAGCAATATCTGATCCTTGATACATTGGCGAAGACATCCACTCTTCTCCTGCGGTTAAATGACCAGGATTTAATTTCCAACCATAAACTGATTTAGGAAGTACAGATTCAATTACGTCATACATATCTGCACCAGTCATACCTATCTCAATATTTTCATACCAGGTAGCATTAGCTGCGTAGTATGGTCGAGCCACTGCATCTAGATAATCGGATACATCTTCTGGTAGTTCATCTGAAGATGCAACTACATAGCCAGAACGATTAGTAAGACCACCTCTGAAACCAAGTGTTGATGAAAACTTATCACCCACACTAACTTTTTTCGCTCTTGGTGCTACTACCGCATTAGTAAAACGATCACCTGTTGCACATATTGTCTGTACATTATTTGGTTGTCCGTAAGCCGCCAACTCATCAGCTAGCTCCATTTCCGTCATACCTGGTTCTAGCTTGTCCAACATTTTCATAATACGTGAAGAAGCTAGGGATGCTCCAAATTCATAATGTGCAATTTCATTAGCATTCATATTGACTCGAGCCCCTTTACCAGGGTGTATGAAAAGTGAGGTTGCATTCCAAACGTGTCCAGCATCTCCTACCAGGTTTTTCACGGCTTCTACTATAAAATATGGTGTGTCAAACAGTTGATTGTTTTCATCCATTTCACTTGTAAACATCTTCCACCCAGCTATACCTATCTTCATACCAGCTTCAATTCCGGCAGATTGAATTAATTCTGAGAATGTCTTACTATTTCCCATTGGTTGATTTGGTAAGGAGAAATGTGGGATAGCAATTGCTTCTACTTGTATCCGGCTATACTGTTGCATGCGAAGCGATTCATTTCCTAATAACATGTATGTCTTACCACTTTGATGCAAAACCAAGATAGCCTCTTCAAACCTTGGTTCAAACCCTGCAAGATAACCAAAGTTAGTTCCATGTTCTCTGTCTGCATAAACTAGAAGAACGTCCATCATTTCCTCTTTCATTCGCTCTAGCACTTTTTCTTTGTGTAGCTGCATTGTTTCATCCGTTAGGTCCACTGGTTCGGTTGCAAATTCAATTTTAGGAGCCGGTACCTCTTCATATTTAATCTTTTCTTTGTAGTTAATCATAAGTCATCCCTTCCGTTCATTCTTGATGTTCTGCTACATTTCTAAAACTATATTCATTTGTGGACTCTTTCTCAAATCTATCAATAAACAGCGACATTGCATCTGTTTGATGTGAAGATTGATATAAATTAACCTAACCTCAAGTAAGTTTAAGCAAAATTACGTATATAAGCAAGCATCCTCACTCTTTAAAAGAACAGGGTACATTTAGAGCCTGATAGTACCGTTGCTTAGTACAGATTCAAGTGCAGCACTCGTTACTTGTTGAGTTTTGAATGCATCTTCATAATCAGACAGTATCAACGAAGAATCTCCTGTACGTAAAGCGTTAACAAAAGCCATATTCTCTAATAAATACGGATTTGATTCATAGCTGTACGCTGTATTTTCTTTTTCGGTTGCAATACGCAATACGTTTTGATTCCAATCTACAATAGCTTTATCGGTGTGAGCCGTTATACCAATCTTACTAAGCCCATCAGGTGAAATACATGCATTAGAAACATTTGCGATAATTCCATTTTTAAACTTTAAATTTACCGTTCCAACATCCGCAACTGTTAGTGATTCTACTTTTTTATGCATGACTCGATTACCGAAAAAGGCATGAACTTCATCTACCTCACCCGCTATGTATCGTAATATATCTACAATGTGTGTCGTTTGTTCATTGAATTGACCACCAGATAAATCTTGATTTCTCCACCACGATACACCAGGCATACCTCCAATCCATTGACCCGAGATCATCCCTATTGTTTGTAAATCCAGTAACTTCTTCAACTCTTGAACCGATTCGCTATATCGAAAATGGTAACCCACTGACGTTAGCAATGATTTTTTCTTAATTTCAGATAAAATCGCTCCTGGAATATCTTTATCCACTCCTAGTGGTTTCTCCACAAAGAAAGGTATCTGACGCTTTATTAATTCGAATTCCATTTTTCCATGAGACATGGGTGGGACACAAAGATATACCGCATTTAGTTTGTTAGCGTCCAACATTTCATGAAAATCATCATACCCCTTAGCATCTACAAATTTGGACGCCATTTTATCCGCTTTCATTTTACTTGTGCCACAAAAGGCAACCACCTTTACATCTTCTATTTCAGTTAAAATAGCTGCGTGCTTCTCACTAAAATTTCCTGTTCCAACTATACCAATCTTAATTGTCATAAAAGTAAACCTCCTCATTTAATGATACAGGTTAAGTTTTATACGCGAAATTAAATTTTATAACCTTTGGTACATTTTACTATACTAAGCTAAAAAGAACCTTCTTTTCAGGCAAGTTTTCAATTTAAAAGAAGCCTCACAGAGATTTCTCTCTACTAGACTTCCTATTAGACCATAAGCATTCATTTATTTATCGAGAAATGGCTGGTACTCAAATTTATTTCAGATACTGTATTACCTCTTCTATATTTTTGAAATCATCTATATTGTGTAAAATTCAGTACTGAAACATTCACTTTCTGATATATAAACTCCACTGAAAAAGAACAATTATAAGTCATTTGACTCATAACTAAATACACATAATATACAACCCAAAAAAAGGTGCACACATACATGATGTGCACACCCTTTTTACTGTTTGTGATCAAATCCAAGCGCTTGTGATCATTTCCATCCATATGTGATCAACTCGACCCCCTATGTGATCAAACACAAAACAACTCCCAAAAGGAAGCAGAGAACCGTCCCCCGCTTCCCGCCCCACCATCTCTATGCCTGATTAACCAATTTACGAAAGACGCCTGTTGTTTCGTCTGATAGTTGTTGGTATCCGCCTTGTTGCACGACTTTACCTTCGTCTAATACAATTACTTGGTCAGCGTTGCGGATTGTGGATAACCGGTGGGCAATTACGATGATCGTCATTGTGCCTTTTAAGCGTTCTATTGCTTGTTGGATTTTCAATTCATTCTCTGTGTCGAGCGCGCTCGTTGCTTCATCTAATACTAAAACAGAGGGTTTGCGTAAAATTGCTCTAGCTAATACAAGTCGCTGCCGCTCCCCGCCTGATAACTTAATTCCTCTATCTCCAATAACCGTATCCAGTCCGTCTGGTAAATTCCGAATAAAATCAGCTGCTGAAGCAAATTCGAGTGCTTCCCATAAATCAGATTCACTAGCTGTTGGTGCTACAAGTAATAAGTTTTCTCTAACGGTTGTATTAAATAGAAATGGGTCTTGAGATACGTAACTAAGCGATTCACGTAAAGAAAGTACGCGGTCCTCTTGAAGTGGTATGCCATCGATTAACACCAACCCGAATTCTGGCTGATTCAGTCCCATTAACAAATCAATTAACGTACTCTTGCCAGCACCTGACTTCCCAACAATTGCGGTTATTTGATTGGCAGGAATGAACAAGTTGATATCCGTTAAAGCGAATGTCGGTTTCTTTTTATCATAACGAAACGATGCGTGATCACATTGGATCCCCTTTTCAATTTGAATCGGTTTAGCAACAGCTCGCACCTTTTCTTTAAACTCAATTGCATCCTTTGTTTCTTTTTGAAAAGATCGAACAACTTTTAATGAAGGGATTGTGACTGCAATTTGCTCCATTGAACCTTGAATCCCAGCGACTCTTGGCCACAGTCTAGAGAAAATCACGATAACTAAAGTTAATTGTGCCGCTTGCGCTGCAAATAACTGAATCGCAAAAAAAATAAAGATCGCGATAAATATTGCCGAGGAAATTTTATAATAAACTTGTGAAGTAGCTTTTAGTTTCATGAAATCTACTTGTTGATTCTTCATTTTCTTTGTAATGGAACGATACCAATCCATTCGCGGCTTCTCTAACGAATTACTCTTAATATCTTTCATTCCATTTATTTGGTCCGTTATTCCAGCAAGATACTCTCTTCCAATTTCAAAATTCTGATTTCCTAATACAACAGATCGTTTTAAAAATTTCCGATTGAACAGTAATAAAACCAAACCACATGCCAAAACGAATCCTGTAATGGCTGGTGAAAGGTAAAAAGCAAGCGCAATTTGAACAATAGTAAATATAAAGGAGGCCATAAAATTTAAAAATGCCTGTGTACCAGCATTTGTACGTCCAATTTCTGCGGTTAATATGTGAATAATATCTGTTTTCCTGTTTTTAATAAAGAAATTCCAATTTGCCTTTAGTATCGAACCATATGTTTCTAAATGCAGATATCGTAAAAATCCTTGTTGAATAATCGCATTCTTGATTGTAATATGCCTTTTTAATACGTTCTGACCGACTGCAATACCTACATAAGCAGTCAAAATAAGAAGTAAGCCAACCGTATCGGAGAAGTTACCTAGGAAACCAAATAAATGCATAAAAGGTAAATCTACTGCATTTAGGTCAACAATTCCACTCATACTAATCATCGGAATTAGCAACAGTATCCCAACACTATCGAGTAAACCAATCCCTAACATTGCGATAGTATTAATATAGAGCGCCTTTCCAGTCTGTGCATGTATTTGTTTAAAAAAATAAAAAACGTGATTCATCTCTTTCACCTCCATATCTCATTTTATTACCTATCACTCATCAAGCCGAATTAACCCTTCTGCCGCTAATTGATTAAGAAAAGCCATTGTTTGTTCCTCGCATTCTTTTTCTGTTACATCATAACGGCCGACAAGTTTCGTGATCAATGCTTGAATCGTAATTGCTTCTTTAATTTCACTCCATATTTCTCCACCTAAAACACCAAAATTATAATACTTTCCATTTGCTACGCTAAGCATTACTTTTTCCCCGTCCATATCACTTACAATGTTTCCCTCAACTTGGCTAACGCGTTGGTTGATCGATATCGTATCCACTTTATTCATGTAAACTTTTGCTCCCTTCGATTGTTGCTAAAATTAATTCAGCCAATTCACCCGCTGTAAATCGTCCTGTTGGTCGTTTTAGCTGATATATCGGGATTTGACTAGCAATTTGTATAGAAGTTTGAAAATGCCAATCCATTAAACTTGCTCGTGCATATAAAAAGTTGCGATACGTGTGTTTATATAACAAATAAAATTGATCTAGCTTTTCAATCGTTCTTAGCGTGATTACCTGATTATCAGTTTTAATAAGCTCAAATACACCAGCTAAAGGTGTCCTATTAAAAGCAAATTGGCTTTCAATTGGTACGGAGAATTTCGTTTCCCTGAATACAATTGGCTTCAAATGGCTTGTATCTTTCCCGTATTGTTGCAATGTTTCTATCCAGAGCTTTTGACTTGGGTACGAAGGAATCACGTGTGGCTTGCCCTCACTTGAAAAAGTAATCGGAATAACATCATCACTCAACAAGTGATAACCTCTTTGTAAAAAAGCGGAAGCTAAGGTCGATTTTCCAGCACCAGAATCGCCAACAATCGCATACGCATTTCCATCGATAACAATGGCACTGCCATGCAAGGTAAGTAATTTTCGTTGCATCAATAATGCGCCCATACAGGTGCCGAGAAGATATAACCGAATTTCATCATGCTTCGTTTCATCAATCGGAGAGACGACAATCCGATTTCCATTTTCTATTAAGAAAATCGCTGTATCAGGTACATGAAATAAAATAGCTTTTTCCTTCACAACAAAGTGACTACTCGTATCAGCTAAAGTCGCCCATAATTCAGAAAGCTTACCATTTTCAATCGTTAGTTCATAACTGGCCATAGGCGTCACTACTTGCGTTAGCTCTGGTAATACGCGATCACTAACGATATCCAAACCAAATGCATGGTAATACAATTTTTCTATCATTAAGAAAGTTCCTCTCCATAGTAAGTAAAAGGGATGCCCTGATTGGACATCCCTTTCCACAGTAAGTATTCCTATTCCCCAAAAATTAGCTCCATGTTAAGTCTTCATAAAGTGTACCTTCTGACCATGCAGCATCCAGTCTTGTACCTGGATTTTCAGCTGCCATTGTCAAGCTAACATCTAACACTTCTAACACCGGTTGCTTCCATTCTTGTTTCGTCATTCAATCACCCCCTTTCAAGAAAATTGTTTGATAAATCGATAGACAATAAGACTACGCATCAAGACGCGATAATGTGGATCATCATCTAATTCTTGCTGTGGTCCCTTTTTAATCTTTTCTAATCCTTCTTTAATTGTTGTTTCGTTCAATAATGCTAGCATCCTAGCATCCTTCGTTAGGCATTCTATTTCAGCAATAAATTCATCCCATACCGGAGCTGTTCGATACACCCAATCTGCTCCCTGCACACCTCGAATCCGTTGATTTAACCTGACTTTATCTGGTAACATATTCGCAGTAGAACGCCTGATTAATGAACGATCATAGCCATTCTGGACAAATTGATCTTCTGGTAAAGCCAAACAGAAACGCACGACACGTAGATCATTAGTTGGATCTCGCTTCCAAAGTCCATGCTTTAATGACAACTTTGTTGATAGCGTACCAGTTGCATTCCAATGAAATAATGCCTCAAAATGCTTTAATCGCATATCACTATCCTCATCTGAACCATACCAACCAGACTGATCAATTCCGTATTTCTCTAACTTCGCATACACGCCTGTACGTGTAGCAAAAGCTGGATTGATCATTTTGGGAAGTTGATATGCTTCTTTCTCATGGGATCGAAACGCATGCTTTCTAATAATAGACAACTTCTTTCGCCGTGAACCGCCAGTATGTTTCGTAAGTTGGTTAACCTCTTGCATCAGTTTGATCCAGCGCATTTTCTTGATTAGTTTCGCGTAATACTCCAGTGCATTCCCCCATGAAACCGTTAAGTTTCCTCTATCACCACTTAACAGAATCCCTATGTCATGTGCATTCATCTCCTCAAACATACCCTTGAGCCAGAATGAATTCTCGAAAAATTTATAAGGCATTTCCATCGTTTTTAGAAGATCATCTATTTCCGAATAAGGACTCTTCCCAGCAAAATCTAGATAATAATCCTTTATTCCGCCGACATAGTTAACAGTAGCTGAAATATAAGGGCGCTCATCCGCAATTAAATATTTCGGCGTCTGATCATCAAAGCCTTCCTCTGGAATATAACTAAACGTATGTAATTGTTTGTTGTGTTTCTTTAACGTTTTTGTTGCAAAACTAACAACTGATCCTGAATCAAGTCCGCCACTTAATTGCGCACCGACTTGTCGATGCGTGCGTAATCGCGCATCAATTGCCTGTTGATACACTTCTTGAAAAGCTTCGACATATTCGTGATTTGATCGATAGCTTAACTTTTCACCCTCAAGTAAAGAACAATATTGTCTAAAACGAACCTCGCCTTTTACAATCCTAATGCTATGTGATGGTGGAACTTCCTGTATCGTTTGATAAGGTGTTAGAAATGAATCTGCTGTATCGACAACCATTGTCAGACTCAAGTATTCAGCAAGCCATGCTTCATTCAACTTTTTCTCAATGAACGGCAACTCAAGTAAAGGTTCTATTGTGGTACAAAAAGCAACATGCTCATGATTCTTGAAATAATAAAGTGTGCGCATACCAGAAAAATCTCTTGCTCCAAATAGCTTTTGCTCGCGCTCATCCCAAATCATAAATGCGAAGTCACCAATCAAATACTTCGGTGCATCTTCTCCCCACTTACAATATGCAAGTAAAATCAACTGACTATCCGGCATGCCTTTTCTTTTCGCTTTATCAACTTGTAAGGATTCAAATAACTCCGCTCTGTTATCAATAATTGCGTCGGCTGTGATCGCTAACTGTCGTTCAGCATCATAGTAAGGCAAAACTTCACCAATAGATTCAGGTGTAATCCATTGCGCATGGCAACCAAGGAAAACATTTTCTTTTTGCCAAACACTTACGTCATTTGCAGGAAATTGGCTTAAATTATCCATCATACATGTGCTATTCTTTGATGAGACAGGTTGTTTGTTTAGATGATATATGCCAGCAATCGCGCTCAATGTCTTCCCTCCCCTCTATCAATAAACTTGCCAAACACACTAACAACAGTGAAGTTGTGCATCACACTGCTTCCTGTTACATAAAAAGGGCCACTTCTTAACCACGCATGTGCGATCATTTTACCTTCCTTGTCTCTAGCTGTCCCTAAATATAAGGTGCTTTCTATCTTTCTTCTTTCTAGCATTTTCATTGCAGCTATTGCTTGAACAAGACAAGCACTTTCCCAGAATGTATAACGGCTAATAAGTGCAATCGCTTTTGAAATGTCGCTAATTAGAGATGGACTTGTCGCAATCGTTTCTGACGTCTCCACTGATTTTTCACCCAAACTAGGAGCAACTCGACCAAATGGTAAGGCTTTTAGAATACGAGCCCATGCTAACAGGACAAACACTTCGATATAAAGGCGTTTTTTATCAAACGGTAAGGACACTACTTTTTTAAGTTTATCCATGTCAACTTGTCGTCTTCATCAGGATCTGCATCAGTTCCCTCCGACTTCTTATATGCAGTTTCTTATACATGCCCGAGATATAATTCTTGACCGTACCCTCTTTAATCGAAAGTTCATTGGCAATCATCTGATTCGTCCATCCTTTATTAACAAATTGAATTAATCTATAATCTCGATCATTTAAATCTAAATCCTTTTCCTCTTTAAAAAGCTCTTTAATCGCAAACATCGAACCATCCTGCTCAATCCCCTGTAACGTAATTAGTCGCTCAGAAAAATGATGAATAAGGTGTTGTGGTGCAATAAACTGACCTTCGATAATAAACCGTAACATCTGTTTAAATTGGTCTAGACTAGATTCCTTCAATACGTAACCATCTATCCCAACAGACAACGCCTTCTCAATAAAGGATTCCCCAGCTAAATCTGTTAAC
The DNA here is from genome assembly GCF_003426055.1 of Paraliobacillus sediminis. Lineage (NCBI taxonomy): Bacteria > Bacillati > Bacillota > Bacilli > Caryophanales > Bacillaceae > Paraliobacillus > Paraliobacillus sediminis. The sequence continues at coordinate 760,522 of NZ_QJSI01000001.1, read as the reverse complement.
AAAACTACCTTCATTTTCGGAAATAAATCTTTTAATCGCTCTGCATAAATAACACCCGTCATTTTTTGCGTTTGAATATCTAGCAAACAAAGATCTGGGAAAACTTCTTTTCTATTAATAAATTCAATTGCTTCCTCCCCGTTATCTACACTCGCTATCACGAGAAATTCGTCCATTTCATCAAATATATTTATAATCATTTCACGAAAGAGTAACTGATCTTCAGCAATTAATACCGTATACTTTTTATTCATCCTATTCTCTCCTTGCGTCAGCCGTCATGCGCATTTCATCCACCAGATTTCTCGGTAATGTCTAAGAGCCCTTGATACATCGTCATTGCTTTTGATTGATAATAGGCCGCTACTTCAGCGAGCATCATACAGATGTGAATCGCATCAAATTCCGCACTTTTGCTGACTGGTATCAACCCTTTTTCATGCCTATAATGTTGGAGTAACGCAGTCATTTCAATCTTTGTTAGCACCTGATAGGCATCGACACTATTTTTAACCGCAACACCTACTTGATTCGCATCGGAATCTGTTGCAAGTAAAATAGCCGCATCTAAACGGTCGCCATATTCTATTGCTAACGTATAAGCCTCTATTTCTTCTGGATTTAAACATGTCACTGTTGAAAATGTTGGATCAGCCAACTCTTGCTCGACCACTACATGGACATTCGTAAAGCCCATTGCATCCAAGCCGTTTCGGACAAGTGAATTACCAGCACCATGTAAAGGCGTGTAGACGATACATAAGTTATTCGAGTAGTTTTGGATAAGCTCTGATTTTCTCATTACATTTTTAAGTTGCATCATGTACGCCCGTTCGATTTCATTGTCATGTAGTATCGTTAATAATCTTAAATGTAGGAGTTCATTTTTATCCGCTATCTTAATAGCTAATTGCTCTTTGACTTGATTCACTTTGTCGATTAGTAATACCGCGTCCTTGTCTGAAAGATCCGCTCCATCTGGCCCATAAACTTTAAAACCATTATATTCTGGAGGATGTTGACCAGCTGTTATCATTACCCCTGCGTAAGCACGTAAATAACGAACAGCAAAAGCAAGCAATGGCGCCGGGCGCATTCGATCAAATAAATAAACAGGTATGCCATGAATGCCAAGTGTTTTGACCACTTCTAATGCAAACTCTGTTGACCGAAAGCGTGAATCATAAGCAATTACCACACCTCTTACACGGTGATAAATACTTTGCCCTTCCATAAAACGTGCCAAACCCTCTGCCGCTTTTCTTATCGTATATATATTGATTCGATTAGGACCCGGTCCAATTTCACCGCACATGCCATCCTGATCAAACACGATCTCTTCACAAAAACAATCTTCTAATTCGCTTAGATCTCTTTCAAACGCGTTCAACTGGTGTCTTATGCCACCATCCAGACCATCAAACTGTTTCCACTTCTGATATTTCTCTACCCAATCCATAGGCCCTCCTCCTCAAAAAGCTACTGCTTCTGTTAGGAATAAATTTTACTTTCTTATTAGAATGCTAGATTCCCGCTTTTGAGAAGAAGCACGGCTCAAACCTTAGTTACTTAACATATATGCGCGCATAATATCCTCAATATCTTCCCATTTCATTGCAAATCGATGCACATCTTCTTCTACTAATTCGCTACCTGTTTGCACTTCAATAAATTCCATATCAGTCGTTGCTCTAATCGCATGCTTGGTAGCTAATGGTATGTGTAAAACATCTCCTGATCTTACGTGACGCACTTGATCATCTAGAACTAAGACACCATCACCTTTAATCACTGTCCATATCTCACTTCGCTTGTAATGGACATGATAGCTAAGGTTTTTACCTGCATTTATCCCGATTCGTTTTGTTAATACTTCGTTACCTTCCTCATACTTTGTGTATTCTAGTACACGGTACCAACCCCATCTTCTTTCTTCATACATCGGACGACCAGCAAACCCGTTGACATAATCTTTCACTTTGGCACTGGCATCTTTATTCGAAACAAGAATGCCATCAGGACTTGCGGCTATAATCACGTTTTCTAAACCAATCAACGCAATTGGAATATCTAATTCATTGACGATGTGGGAGTTCTCTAGTGTTTCATCGATTATCCCTTTACCAACCAAGTTAGACGCCATTTCTTCTGTTAATGTGTTCCACGTACCAAGGTCTTTCCAAAATCCATCATACGGTAAGGCAACAATATGGTTTGCACGCTCAACAACTTCATAATCAAAACTTGTTTTAGGTAACAGGGGATACTGTTTTAAGAGCGCATCATATTGAATTGGTAGACCTTTTTCTTTTAACAGATTCAAAATATAATCCAATCGAAATGCAAACACCCCACAGTTCCATAGTGCATCATTCGTAATGAGCTCTGTCGCAGTCGCTTCATTTGGTTTTTCTTTAAACGAATCAACCGTTACATAATGCTTTTCATCAGCTGTTTTCGGTACAATATAACCATATTTCTTAGAAGGATACGTTGGTGTCACACCCATTAACGCTAGATCCGCATCCGATTCTAGTAAGATATCCTCTAATTCTTTTACTTTTGAAAAGAAGTGATCTTCTACATAAGGATCGACTGGTAGCATCGCGACAACTTCACTCGGGCTACAGCCTTTCACGTCATACAAATAAACAGCAGCAAGTGCAATTGCTGGAAACGTGTCACGACGTTCAGGTTCTACCACCATCGGCACACCTACGCCAATCTGATTATGGATCATGTCAACTTGATTCTTACTTGTTGCTATAATAGAATCCTTTGCTAAATCATTCTTCGCTAATTGTCCCCAAACACGCTGAACCATCGATTCTTTGTCCGCAAATTCATTCGTTAAGACTTTCAAGAATTGTTTCGATCTTGCATCATTTGATAGTGGCCATAATCGTTTTCCAGAACCTCCAGATAAGAGTACAAGTTTCATAGTATCCCTGCCTTTCCATTATTTTTTGTATAAAAAAAACCAACTGAAGAATCAGTTGATAAATAGACATAATGAACGACTAACCCTTGATAGAAAAGAACCGTCTACGCGTATAGCGCCACAATCCTAGGAAAGGTCGTAATGGTATATATAGAAAATAGAGTGATTTTGGTAATGGGAGTACTTGCGCATCCCATGAATTCGGGTACGTTTTTCGAATAAAAGCTTGCCATTTCTGATAGTGATTTTTAATACGGTACAGATAATCCTTACAGCTTTTTTCCCACCCTGATGGTGGATGATCTATATCTATTTTATTCTCGATAAAAGTTGCCACTTGTTTGGCAAGACTTCTTGCTTTTTTTGATGTACCGTATTGTAGTAATTCGGCTGTTATTGGTTGCTTTAATACATCACTAGCAAGTTGGACATATTGACCAACTAGGTAACTATATTTATATTTTTTTAATAAGGAAATAATTCTTTCTTGATCCTCTGTCTGCTTAAGTAACTGATCGATATCGGTCAACCATCTCAGTCTAAACCAGCCGTGACGCGCGCCATGGGTGATTAAATGAAAAAGCAGATAAGCCTGATCAAGCCCATAAACTTCAGTTGTTGTGACTGGAACACGGACTTTTTCTTGCCATAATTCCTCAAAACACGGTTCGTTCGATGGTCCAGGATTTAACTTCCAATGGATCTCAATTTCACAACCTTTTTCTTTATTGTAAAATTCAATATGATGATTCTGTACCTTCCAATCCTCCAACATTCTTGGTGGTTCATATGCAATCTGGTAACCAAGCGTACCGAGAACGGTAGTCACTTTATCCAAGTCATCTAGATCTATTAATATGTCCAAATCATTCGATGTCCGTGAAGATAAGTCCTGATATAGGTGATAGCAAAGAATTGGACCTTTTAAGATGATCATCTTAAGGCTTTCTTGATTGAATACGTTACATACCCGCTCCATTTCAGCAGTCAATTGCATCATTCGCATCGTATTCTCTACGTAATGACGATGCAACGTAGCAACTACCCCAGTTGGAACAAGCGGACTATCTAGCAACTTGATATTTTTATAGATAATCGGATAGACACGATGGTAGCTCGATAATTCTAAAAACGCTTGCCAATCAATCTTTGACAGCAATTCACTATCCTGTTTGAGCCCTTCAATCTTTTCAGCATCTAAGAGTTCGATCAACAATGTAAGTTCTTTGGACCTATCAGCCACTGTTTTCATCGCTAATCACCTTGATTCCTGATCCGCTTCAATCAAACCAGCAACTAACAACTCATCTATAAATACCGAAACTATACTTCTACACGCTTCATTTTCAACCTCGAATTCAGTAGTTAGAATCGTCACAATCTGATCAATAGTAGCCGACATCGCGAGAACCTCCCAAATGACTTGCCCTATTTCTCCTAAGTCATAACATGTGCCGTTCTCCATACTCACAAGCCTTTGCTTTTGTTCGTTACTGTGAATCACGTTATCTTTGGACTGAACATACAGTTGCTGATCGGTCAATTGATTCTGAATCATTCAAAATATACCCCCTCATCAAAGTTACTTACATACCAACTTTGTACATTCTCTTCCGCCATTTAATACCCGTAATTGAAAATGATTGGGTAACGCTTTTCTCTTCTATAGTTGACAGCTTTTCTTGTCTACTCACTATTTTCGCATCAACAAAATCCTTTATTTCTGTCCGAAAGCGCTCTGGTGAAAACTTAATCGCATGCGCTCGACAATGCTGTGGATCTATTTCTAACTGTTCAAATTGACCAACAGCATTTTTGATAGCTTCTGCTGTTTGGTGATAAAAAAATAAACCAGTAGGATCTACTGATTCATTAAAGCCTCGAACAGTTTCCCGAGATCCCCCTTTACCGTATGCAATCACAGGCGTACCACATGCCTGTGCTTCTAATGGCGTTATACCAAAATCCTCTTCCGCTGCAAAAATAAAACCTTTTGCACGTTGCATGTGACTTTTCAATACATCAAAAGATTGATAACCAAGCAACGTAACATTCGGGCCTGCTTTCGCTTTAATCTTCTTAAAGTCAGGACCATCACCAATCACAATCAATTTCTTATCTGGCATCAACGAAAAGGCTTCAACAATCGCATCAATCTTTTTATACGGAACCATTCTAGAAGCGGTTAAATAAAAGTCATCTTTTTGTTCGTGAAAAGCAAATGCTGATACATCAACAGGTGGATAAATCGTTTCAGACTCTCTACGATAAACCTTCCAAATTCTTCTCCCGATAAAGTCTGAAACAGATATAAAAAAGTCTACACCATTCGAAGTTCTGGAATCCCAGTTTCGAACCTTGTGTAGAAGATATCTTGTGACAAAACCCTTTATTCCTTTGTCCATACCAGTTTCCCTTAAATATTGGTGTTGCAAATCCCAAGCATAGCGAATAGGTGAATACACATAAGAAATATGTAACTGATCTGGTCCGGTAATAACTCCTTTAGCCACAGCATGAGAGCTAGAAATGATTAAATCATATTCTGATAAGTCCAACTGTTCAATTGCTAAAGGCATGAACGGAAGATAGGTCCGATATTTACGCTTAGAAAAAGGAAGCCTTTGAATAAATGTTGTCTTAACCTTTTTATTCATAATAAAATCACGCTGACCTTCTGGTAAGTAATCAACCGTACTAAACAAATCAGCATCTGGGTAGATCTTCAGCACTTCTTCTAAGACTTTTTCCGCACCACTGTAGACTACTAACCAGTCGTGAATGATAGCTGTTTTCATATAATCCCTCCTTAATTTGGTATTTATGATTGTTTAATAAATTCTAGATTTCATCTTGTTTATTATTATTATTATTATTAATCAAAGGATTAAATACAATAACTTGTGAAATACGCTACTAACTAACCTATTTTTTATCTCCTTTTAATTAGAGCTGGGTTACCTACTAAGAGAAGCTTTTCTTCATTATAAACCTTATTAATTACACTTCCTAACCCAACTATTGTACTATTGGGAATTGATACACCAGGAGCAAATAATACATGTGCTGCAATATATGAATTAGAACCAATAGTAACCGATTTAGGTATCAGTCCGAACTCTCCGTTAGCTTTTTGATGTGTCCAAAATTCTGAAGATCTGCCTGCAATAACAACATTATCAGAGATATAAATACCTCCACTTGCGTCAAAGAAATGCCTACTCATTATCCCTGTTTGTTCTCCCACATTTATTTCTCTATTCCACCCTGACTCATCATATAATGCTGAGCCAACATAATTTAAATTTAACATATAGCTATTGTTTTTAAATACAATATTTTTTAACCCTTTGAATATATTAAAGTGACCTATCCTTACATTGTCTTCCAAAACGACATTTTGGGCATCAATTATAGATAAACCAATTTTTACATTTTTACCAATTTTCCATTTTAATAAATGCTTATATAAAAATATTTTTAATGAATTAGGGAAAATTACACTTATAATTAAAAACATTTTTTTCATTTTAAGACCCCTTAAGTATTCAAACATTATTTAACTCGCTTTTCTCACAATAATTTTTCTTAATGGCTTCACCAACATATCCTTCTCACTATTATTCATAAAGAATCTAAACATGATTCCACCATAAAATGCAGTTAAAACTAATGCAAACAGTAAAATATCAAACCAAGTAGTAACGTCTACTAATCTTTTGAGTATGAATCCAATTATGAAAACAAGCGTCATTGGAATAAATAGCACAAAGACTTCTTTTAAATATCGTTTCATCTCGATACCGACTTTAGCATAGTTAAAATTCATAACGATCGTATTAATTATCTTCCCTACCAACGTACCAATAGCAACACCAATAACACCATAAGTAAGGGCTAAAGGAATACTAATAGCTAAGTTTAAAATTGCTACTCCTAGATAAAGCTTTGATTGAAAAGCATGTTCGTTTTTCGCTTGTAAAATTGATGTGGCAAGCACTTGAACGACTGGGATGAACCTTGATGACATAACTAATAACGCAACCCAATATGCTAAGACATAATCGGCCCCAGCCCAAATCACGATAAATTCATTACCGACAAGAGCAAATCCAGTTAATACGAGTGCAGCAAGTAAAAACTGAATTCTAGAAACTCTAATAAACATAGTTGTTAATTCGTGATTTGACACGTTCTTAGAAACCATTTGAACAAGTCTAGGTAAGAAAAAACCACTTAAAACCATCGTTAATTTTGTATATAATCCATTTATCACTTCCGCTACGTTATAAATAGCAACAGCAGCTGTATTTACTAATGCTCCTAAAATAAACATGTCTGTTCTGCTATAAATAAAATCAGCTAGACTTGCAATAAAGACCCATAAGGAATACATAGAAATCTCTTTCATCAGTCTAAAATCAAATTTATGTAACTTAATTTTCGTTTTAAGTATGACAAAGCAATAGTAAACATCAATCAATGATAATAAAAAATTGACTATCGATATTGCTATCAAAACGCCAATCGAAGAAAATCCCATAAATAATATCGTAACCGTAATTAATGGATTAATTATAAATCTAACTACCGTTATTAACTTACTGAAGATGAATTTTTCATGTGCAATTATTATTCCATTAAACAATTTGAGAGGAAAAGAGATCCCCAAGTTAACAGCAACTATTTGAAGCATAATTGTAAACTTGGCCACTTCTTCAGTGGTTAGTCCATTTGCAAATATCTTATCCGCTCCAAAAGCTGCAAACATGCCACATGAAAATGCAAGTAATCCAATAATAGAATATAAAACCAGGAACATTGCATTAATATTTTCATACTCTTTTTTATTATCTTTTTCTTTAAACTGCGTTACATATTTTACAATGGCATTTGAAAATCCAAAATCAAAAAGAAACAACATTCCCATGATAGACAAAGCTAATGAATATAATCCATATTCTGCTTGCCCGAACAGTCTTAGTGTGATAGGTGTGATTAATAGGCCAGTTATTATATTTATAAATGTACTTATATATGTTAATATCACACCAAATTTAATTTGCTTACCCAAGATTTTACCTCTTTTCTTACTATCATCCATTAGAATTAGACAATATTCTCTATACCCTTTTCCTTTATGATTCCCTCAGAAAAAATAGTCTTTAATATTTTATTATAATAGTTTGATGTGAAATTATTGTCATAGTTTAATTCACTTTCATTTAGGTCCAGCAATTCATTAATATGCATAGTGACATCTTCCTTGTTCTCTATAAATCTAATGTATGGAAGATGCTTAATCCACTCATAAGTCCCTTCAACCTTGTGGTTATAATTCCCAAATGCAATACAGGGTGTAGATGTTATAGCTGCAAAAACCATTCCATGCAATCTGTCAGTTATTACTAATTTTGATTTTCTAAAAGAAGACCAGATCTTTTCAAGTTCTTCTTCTCTATTATCTTTATAGATTGTCTTATTAATTACCGTGTCAGTAAAATTAACATTATTTTTATAAGTGGTGACCATTTTTATAAGCGTATCTTTAAAAGTATCATCTAAAATCCCTTCAACATCATTTCTAAAACAAAATAAAATATTACTTCTAGTTTCAGAGCCTTTAGTTTGATTTAAATACAATACAATGTCAGGGGTAAGGATTACATTATTATTTACAAACTCATTTTTCATAATTCCATATGATTTCTTTTCGCGTGCTACCAAAGTCAGATGTTTGTGTAAATTATATATTACTTTTGTTTTTTCCAACTCTCTTATTCCAATTGCAGAGTTTTCAAAGTGAATGGTTTGAGGAAATAGAATTATTTTTTGTTTTTGAAATGAACTAATAATTTTACGTCTAATTTCTTCCTCTCCTAAATATTCAGATCCCATATTCCCACCACCTTGAAGCATTAATACATCACTTTCCATGAGACACCTTTTAAGTTTTTTTAAAGAAAGTTCAATTTCACTAATCTGAATTTCAAATATATTATATGCCTTACAATTCTCTTCAAGAAATTTTATTTCAGCAAAAGTTATTGCCTGGTCTCCTAAATTACCGTGCTGTGGAGTATCTATTAATATAATTCTAGATTTATCACTTTTCTTAATCCTTTCACAAGTTCTTTTTGCACTTATTCTGATATAAAGCCTATTACGATGCCATTTAACTTTTTTAACTATATATCTTAAAATCTTTTGTACCATCATCATAACCACCTTCTTAAGTAAAAGCATTTTCACTTTTTTAGAATTCGACCTTACGCCTTATATTTACAACTTTATAGATCCATCTAATTATAAATACTGGCGTATAACGAAAAAGGTTTCTAGTTAGCTTTATTTTTTTAGAACTAGGAAATATAGAAAACAAATGTAAATTCTTTTTATAGTAATCTATTAGGCTATTTAATACTCGCGTTTTATTTTCAAAGTTCGATTTAACCACTCTGTTTATCGTAGCTTTAATCATCCCTTCTAAACTTTTAGTTGCCTTTTCCTTTAATTCAATTAATTCATTATCATTATAGAATTTTATCTGATTATAGTATGCTTCTAATTTATCAAGACTTTTAATGGTAAAACCTTGACCCATTATACTGTCTGATCTCTGCAAATAGAAATACATTTTTTTAGAAGTAATCGCTACTTTATTAGCACGATATAAAATTTGATAAGTGGTCAATTCATCTTCATGAACTTTACCTTTCGGAAAAAAAAGATTGTTAAAAAGATTACTTTTGAATAGTTTATTCCAAACTACAACTGTGTCACCATAATTTATATTATATAAGTTGTGGAGAATATCTAATTTATCTAAAACAACTATATCTTCTATCGCTTTTTCGTTTCTTATTGGTGTAAATTCTTGATCTTCTTCTACTATTTGATAACCACACTGTGCTATATCTGCATCATTTTTTATTATTAAATTAAGTAAACATTCATAAAACGTTTCGTAAATATAATCATCAGAGTCTATAAAGCTTATATAATTACCTGATGCGGCTTTTAAACCAGCATTTCTAGCATCTGAAAGCCCTCCATTTTCTTTTCGAATAACTACTATTCTATTGTCCATAGAGGCGTACTTTTCGCATATTTCAAAACACCTATCTGGTGAACCATCATCAACAAGTATTATCTCTAAATTAAAATATGTTTGATTTATTATACTTTCTATACATTTACTTAAGAATTTCTCTACCCGATAAATTGGGACAATAACACTTATCTTCTGTTCCATGAATTTAACCTCACTATTTTTGTCATTATATAGCGTAATTACTAATATCCTCTATCACGTCTCTACATAAATCTTTATAGGGTGATTTAAATTGATTCTCCTGATGTATATGTTCCATCCCCTGCTTCGCTTCCATTATTGTATTTGCAAGTGACCGTGAGTCCGTGCGCTCAGCATAATAAATATTATTCATCATAACTTGCCATTCTTGTAATCCCCCACTATTAAACACAACTACAGGTTTACCTGTTCCACGCGCTTCTGGGACAACTAAACCAGCAGCTTCATACCAAATAGAAGGAACAACAACCACATCAGTTTCTAAATAATATTTACTTACTTCATATCCATTAACTCTTCCAATGAAATTAATATAGTTATCTAAACCCTTTTTCTTTACTAGAGCTTTTAACTCTTCCTCATACCATCCTCCTCCAACAATGTTACACATAACATTAATATTATCTTGTTTCATTTTTGAAATAGCCTCTATTAAGTATTGAACTCCTTTGTTATATGACAATCTCCCTACATACAAGATCTTTAATATGTCTGTATTATTAGTTACTTTTATTGGCCCTAAGTCAGTAAGATTTCCTAGTGTAATATCAAATAGCTTTATTTTTTCAGACTTTATATTCTCTATTTCTAGTGTTTTCTGCATTGCCTTTGTTGCAACATAAACGGTCTTACACTTATTTAGTATTACATGTACTTCCTTACTTTTATTAAATAGTCTATATGCCTCTTTGGGTGACTTATTCGTACCACATTTTCTAACATACCAATTGACCATACACATATTACCAGTGGCAGCTTTGCAAATTTGATCATTATCCCTAAATAATCTAGTTCCAGATGGACAGGTTGCATTGTGTACAATAGAGAGAACATTGTATTTGGAGACAATCTTGGTAATTTTATCTGTAGTTTCAACACCCACGTGCCAAAGGATTGCATCCGGATTATAATCTTCTATATAACTGAGCCAGGCACTACTGAACTTTATAATTTCACAATTAAGTTCATCCCCCCAACTAGATGTATTATCATGATCTATACATAGAAGTGATGTTTTAACTCCTTTGTTTATAAGTTTTTCTGTTAAATCAAATATAAACCTTTCTTTTCCTCCACCACTATGGAAGTCATCTGCAATTTGTAATATTTTCAATCTATCACCCTCTAAAATCGTCATTTTTAAACTTGGTTTATCTAATCTATTTCCTTTAATAATTAGTTAGTGAGCGCTCTACCAAATTAACAGTGTTACGGACATGGAATGAGTGTTGAAATTTTATATATCCATTAATTGCTATGTCATTATATAATTGCTCATCCATCATAATTGTAACGATCTTTTTCGCTAGTACATTATAATCTCCTGGCTCATAAAGAATACCAGAAACACCATCCTCAATAATTTCTAATGGCCCGCCAATTGCCGATGCAATAACAGGCTTCTTAGCTGCCATGCCTTCTATGATTACTCGACCAAAAGGCTCTTCTCTTATCGAAGCATGAACAATAATGTCTATTTCTTTTATCAATTCAGCTACATCATCTCGATGACCAAGAAACGTAATATAGTCACAGTCTTTAGCAAGTTCAACTATCTCTTTCTTATAATTATGTTCTGCTTGTTTATCAAACAAAACGTCGCCAATAATTAAAAACTTCACCTTTGGATTTTCTAGGTGAAGTAATTTCGCTGCTTTTATAAATACATCTTGGCCTTTCCATCTTGCGATTTGTCCTATGATCGCAACTTTAAATTCCTTCACTGATGCTAACCTCCTCTAGTGGAAGAATGCCATTATAAACGACCTTGATCTTTTCATTTTGTTCAAATTGCTTCGAAACAGCCTTTGAAATACAAATGATTTCATTTGTAAATTGTGAAAGCCATATAAATACCCGCTTATTAAGCCCTTCATCTAGTATATCTCTGACATGCCAGATTACTTTATTAAACGATAACTTCCCGATAATAACGCCAATAAAATGTGCTTTCATTGAATTGGTGTATAATACATTGGGTTTACTTCTCAAAGTAAACCCTAATAATTTAATAACTGGAATTACAATATAAAAAAATGAAAACAGCTGGAGAATACTTCTTTTATCACGATTATATTTTAATATTTTATTTGGAAATGGAACGACGGTAACATCTATATTTTTGATCTTCTTTACTTTTTCTACTAGTGGTCCTTCTTCAAAACAAACAAGTGAAACTTGGAACTTATCTTTATTTATAAATGTCAGAATATCCAACAAACTTCTTTCACCACCACCTATTGTTGCAGTGTGATTTAGGAACATAACCTTTATCCTGTGATCATTTATCAATAGCATAACCCTCCGCTTTATTCCTCTTAAAAGATTTATATTTCAACCGTAACCGATGCTCTCCACCAATTAAGCGTATCTTTCAAACTATCTTTAAAATCATGTTCTGGTTTCCAATCAATAGCCTGTTGAACTTTATTCGAATCCCCAACAATATTTTTCACTTCTGAAATTCTATATTTGTCATAATCAATTTCTATATCTATTGGTACATCTGCCAATTCAATTAAGTAATCTAATACTTCTGAGATACTCCTTGAAACACCAGATCCAATATTATATATGCCGTTTGGAACAACACTTTCTATTAGTAGTACATATGCATCAATGATGTCCCGCACATCTGTAAAATCTCTTTCCGCTTCCAAGTAACCTACTTTAATACTATTACTAGCTAAACCAGCTTCTATTCTGGCAATTTTAGATGCAAAGTCACTAATCACAAATCCTTCTTGTTGACCTGGTCCGAAGTGATTAAATGGCCTTACATGGATATGGTTCAGGTGATATTTTTTTGCAATTTGTTGCGCTATTTCTCCAGCTGCAAATTTACTAATTGCATATGGATTCTGCGGTAAACAAGGACTTGATTCAGTAAGCTTGTTGGTATACTTTGCTGTTATACCATACTCTTCACTTGATCCAATAGTAATTATCTTTGTGCTTAAGGATAATTCTCCAACAACCTCGACAATATTAACTGTCCCTATAATATTTGTCGTAAGTGTATATGTTGGATCGTCCCATGATTGCATTACATTACTTTGCGCGGCCAAATGGAAAATCACATCAGGCTTTACAAAAGCAATCACACTTTTGACTTGTTCCTTATCTAAAATGTTTAAATCTACAGATTGTTTAACCCTTCTTATTTCTTCATTCTTATCTATCTGTTTTACTCCTAAGAATACTTCATGGTTTCTGCTTACCAATTCACGCTCTAAGTGTCGACCTACAAATCCGTTTGCTCCTGTAATAAGGATGCGCATGATTTACACCCCTGCAACTAAACTTACTTCTTGTTTAACACGTTGCAAGTCAGCGTCTACCATCATTCTCACCAAATCATTTAAGCTTGTTTCAGGCTCCCAATTTAACTTTGTAATCGCCTTAGTCGGATCACCTAATAATACTTCTACTTCGGCTGGACGATAGAATTTAGGATCTATAACCACATAGTCTTGATAATCCAAATCCAAATAAGAAAAGGCGATATCACACATTTCTCGAACTGTTGTTGTCTTCCCTGTGGCTACTACATAGTCGTCTCCAACTTCTTGTTGAGTCATCAGCCACATTGCTTCAACATAATCTCCAGCAAAGCCCCAGTCTCTTTTAGCATCGATGTTTCCAAGCCTAAGCTCACTTTGTAATCCAGACTTAATTCTTGCGGCTGCATCAGTAACTTTTCTAGTAACAAACTCAATACCTCTTAATGGTGATTCATGATTAAATAAGATACCACTTGATGTATGCATTCCAAAGCTTTCACGGTAGTTTACCGTAATCCAATGGCCATATAACTTTGCTACTCCATAAGGACTTCTTGGATAAAAAGGCGTACTTTCTGATTGCATTGGTTCCTGAATGAGTCCAAACATTTCACTCGTTGAAGCTTGATAAAAACGAATAGCCGGATTTGTTAGCCTGATAGCTTCTAATAAATTCACTACACCTACAGCTGTCACATTAGCTGTTAATACAGGTTGTTCCCATGATGTTCCAACAAAACTTTGTGCTGCAAGATTATAAACCTCTGTTGGTTTAGAGAAATTTAAAGCTCTTATTAAAGAAGATAAATCTGTCATATCACCTTCGATTAAATCAACCTCATTTTTAATATTTAAATAATCTAGTCTCCACGTTGTATCTGTACTTCTTCTAGCTATTAATCCATATACCTTATAGCCTTTGTTTAATAACAACCTCGCTAGATATGCACCGTCTTGTCCAGTAATACCTGTAATTAGTGCTGCTTTCATATAACTTCCTCCCTTTTTTAATACAATAAAAAACCAATAATATAATTATTGGTTTGATTACATTGACTCTAATAATTTAATTCTCTGTTGCCATGAACATTCACTTATAACCCATTTATGTCCTTCTCTACCAATCTCATTTCTTAATTTAACGCTAGTTGTTAGAGAAATTAACTTATCAGCAATTTCGTTAACATTTAATGGATCTACTAAAAATCCTGTTTTCCCATCTCTAATAGCATCAGGCATACCTCCACTATTACCACCGATTACTGGAATCCCGAAGTAATTAGCCTCAAGAAATACAATTCCGAAACCCTCTACATCACCCTTTTCTCCTATTTGTCGGCTAGTCATAATAAATACATCTGCTTCCTTATACCATGAGATTAATTCTTCGTTAGAAACTTCTCCAGTAAATAAAATGTAACGATCTAATTGTTTGTTTTTTACTTGTTTTTTCAGTGTTTTCTCATAGGGTCCCTTCCCACAAATGACATAAAAGATCTTCTTATTTTCTTCTAAGGCTAGCTCTATTGCCTCAATTACTTTGTCATGTCCTTTTCGTTCATGTAACCTTGCAACGGTAAGAACAATTTTCTTATCCTTACTAATACCATATTCATCTCTAATGTTGTTCTTTGAATCTAGTAACTCAGGCATCGAGAAACCTGGGCTTATTATTTTTATTTTTTTATTATCAATTCCTATTGAAATTATAAGATCTTTTGTATAATTACTTATTGTTATTACCTTTTTTGTCTTTTTCAGAATTAATTTAAGTATTCTTGATTTAACAGGTGACAATTTAGCATGTGAAATATCTAAACCATACAGATAAGCATAAGTTCTAACTCTATTTCCAAGTAAAAACACTAACAATCCGATGGGAAGTGCATTGCCAAAATGAACCTCTTCTATATTATGTTGTTTAATAATTCTCTTAATTTGAAATAATAATGGAATTAATTTAAATAATTGTTTTAAAAAACTAATACCACTTGAAATTTTAGTTCTGTAAATAGTAAATTTTTGTGATTCATCAAAATGTTTATTTTCATCTCTGTCTCCAACATCTGAAGTTAAAACAACTGTTTCACTAGGATTTAAATTGGAGATAATGCCATATAAATAATTCTGAATTCCTCCTTTAATCGGAGGGAAATCAACAGAAACAAATAAACGATTAGTCAATTAGACCACAACCTTATTATTTTCTTTTTCCTTGCTGATATTTTCCAATTCCTTGATTATATCTGAACCCATTTGTTTATTTGAAAATAAGCGAATAGCTCTATTTCTACCGTTTTCTCCATGTAGCTGTAAGTTTTCGTTCGTAATCATTTGCTCTATTTCCCTAGCCATATTCTCACTACTTCCATCTTCCACAATCATTCCTGTTACACCGTTTTCTACAATTTCAACTGATCCTGGTGACTTTGAAACAATGAGTGGTTTGGAATGTAACATAGCTTCTACCATTACTATGCCAAACGGTTCACCTGTGGCAGCATGAACATATATATCCATCGCATCGTAATAGGGAGAAACATCTAATTGATTTCCAGTAGTTATCACGTTATTTTCTAATCCTTTTTCTTTAATCAACTGAAAGATTTTATTCTCAAAATCATTGTCAAGATTATAAAGATTGCCACCAACTAATAGTAGTTTTACGTTATATTGTTTTTCCAACAATATTTCTAACGTTTCAATTAGGACGTCTTGTCTTTTCCAACTTTGAAGTCTTCCAATATTTCCAAGCAATATTGTTTTTTCTTTAATCCCTAGTTCTTCTCTAATTAATGTTCTATTTTCCATCCTAGGTGAATGAAGTTCACTATCTGATCCAGGGAAACTGCAAAAAACTTTTTTACTCGTCATCTTCTTTTGAGCCAATTGTGCTTTTGTGGAAGATGAGCCTATTTTTTTAGCTGGTAAAGCAGTACAAATTCTATCTAACAAGTTGGGCGGAGCAGGTACACCATGTTGCCACCAACAAACCGGGATATGTAATAAATAACTTGGAATAGCAGCAAAGTATTGCGCTTTTGTCATCCAGTTTAAAATAACATCTGGTTTTTCGTTGTGTTTTAATAATGATGCATACTTAACCATCCACTTAATACCACCTAAAAGATTACTCATTCTTGGACTTTCTAATAAATAAGTTTTTACTTTTAATTCATCTATTCCTTCTTTTAATTTTCCATCCTTCATAAATAAAACTTCTACCTGATGTTCTTTTCTAGTTACCTTTACCAACTCATAGAGCATTGATTCTGCACCACCACCTAATTCTCCTAAGGCTGAAACAATAAGAATTCTCACTACAATACCTCCCCATGAATAGTGGTCCTTTCTTGTATATATTTAAAGTGTTCCTTGTGGACCCAGCCAACTAGAAGCCATACAATAATGGAACATAAATAAAAGCCACCATTTATCCATTGACCTAAACCGCCAATTAGAATTGCTGACGTAATAATTAACTCAACGTTTCTGTTTACCAATACTAATTTTATTAGCTTCCATATTGTTGTGAAAATAACTATTATATAAATAATTCCACCAACGCCCATACCAACGATCATATTAGATATATCTATCTCTGTCGTCATTTCTGCTGATGATGAAGTCTTAGCTGCAGCATTCGTTATAGAAGTAATTCCATAACCGACAGGATTAGTCAATATTGATTCTAACCCTTCGACAAATCTATTAATGTGGCCAACTCCTGTATCATCTTCTGATAATGGATCAACTAATCCGGTAATCATATGTTCAACCGCAGGCTCTGCTACTCCAAACCAAACTGGGTTTATTAGCGGTATACACATCCAAATTACTACTAAAAACATAACAGACGCTAATCCACCTACAAGCCTACCTGCTATACTTTTCTGAGCTATTATCATTATGAAGATAATAGCTATTGCCATTAGAAAGATGATCGTTCTCGAACTAGCAAGAAAAATTGATACTAACGTAATAATTACTATTGGAAAGTGAATTAACTTATTTTTATCAAAAAACATTCTTGTAAATGCGACCATAAATGTAATCATTACAAAATAAATGAATTCTTGTGCACTTGGGAATGTACTAATTGCGCGAATCGTGTTATCACCTAATTGTAAAGCTGCATACCCAGATATATCCACCCAACTCATTTCAAAAGATAGTAAACCATAAAAGGTTTGATATATACCATATAATGCGATGACAGTTCCCATAATTTCAATGATAGTAAAAACAGTTTTTATATTATTCTCTGTTATCCTGTAAAAAGCAATGAAATACCATAACCAAGGTATGATTATATATATTGTAGCTATCAATCCTGTTATAGGACTTCCAGAGAGTGGGTTAAATATTTGTAAACATCCCATCATAAATAATACAATCATTAATGTATCTGGTTTTTCTTGAATTAAAGTGTTGTCCTTTTTATTTTCCCAAAAGATAAGTAATGCTATTATTACTGTTAAACTTGGACCGATTATTAATAAAGGATCAAACCCGCTCCAACCCGCAATAGGAATTAAGGCCCTTCTAAAGAAACCCATCAATGATAAGTAAATTATTAATATACCTATTACACGTTCTTTCAAGGAGATAGCAAAAACAAATAGCAACGAAAAAAGTGCAATAAAAATAAGATTTCTTATCATTCCAGGGAAAATAGAAAGGCTCCCAATAACAAAAATTATTAATCCAATTAAAATGATTAACTGTATACGCTTCATAAAAGTATTGTTCATTAAGAATGCCAAACCCTTCAACCCCATTTTTAACTTTCGTTAGCTATTAATTCCATACTTTTCTTATTTTCCGTTTCGTCTTCGAAGTAATTAATATAAGTATCCGCCATAAACGACCATGTGTTCTTTTCAGCTATCCTCCTTGCATTTTGACTCATAGTCTCTCTAATGTTTTTATTATTCACTAAAGTTGTTACGGCTTTAGTTATTGAAAGTATATTTTCTGGATTATCAATAATAAATCCACCGCTTCCTTCTTTATCTTCTATCAATTCTGCTAACCCAGATTGCGTAGTGGTTACGACTGGTAATCCACTTGACAATGCCTCTAAAACAACTAGCGAACAGGCCTCATATCTTGATGGAAAAAGAAAAAAGTCCGCTTGATTCATTAATTCACTTATATTTTTTTTGAACCCCAAGAAAGTAACTTTTTCTTCCAACCCCATTTTCTTTACCATTTGTGGATATGGACTACCATCTGTACTACCTGCAATTAATAAAAAGAGATTTGGGACATCTTTTATAGACTTCAATACACTATCTAAATTCTTTCTATTCGTTTTGATATCACCTGTAAATAGCGCAATTACTTGATTAGGTGGTGTTTCAATATTTTTAACAACTTTTTTATAGGGACTAAACTCATTAATATCAACACCGTTAAATATGGTCATAATTTTAGAATTTGGTTTTACTCTTGCAGATTTAATTAATTCATTTTTCACCTTCTCCGAAACTGGAATTAATACTTTTGATTGTTTAAAAGAAATCCTCTCAAGTTTTGAGTTTATAAAAGTATACAAAAACTGATAAATCGAATTTATAGTTAGTTTGTTTTTAATTGGGTGAACACTAGATTTTATCCATTCACTATGTACAAAGTGGACGGCGTTAAAATCACTTTTTGACCAGGTAATGAAACCATTTACAAGTAATATATCAATACTTTTTTTATCTTGTCTAAGTTTGAGGTAGCTTTTGATTGCAAAGTATTGCACTTTTAATAATGCAGTAGGAACCTTATCTACATTAATTCGTACCCAATTAAATAATGGATGTTCTAAAAGGTCCTTTTCTATATTAGAAGAATAAACAGTAACTTTATTTCCTCTCTTTAATGACCTTTTAACAACTTCATAATTCACTCGTCCTTGCCCGTCACCTTTAATCAAATTACGACTTACTACTGCAATATGCACTTTTCACCATCCTTAAAAAATCATTGTTAATTATGCTTATCTTAAGCGTACTCTTACGTCCTTTCTAGCTTTTATCCCAATAGCAAACTTTCTTTTTGAACTACTATCCCATAGGAATAACCTGATAACCTGTAAGAAACCTGGTTTGTTTTTAGTCCCTATTGTGTATGCCCATAAAAGGTATATCAACTTTTGATATGGGGTTTCCATAAACTCAGTCATTATTAATGTCTCATTATAAACAGCGTAATAATAAGCCTCTGGATTAAATGCATTTCGCTCATCTGCATCAAATCGTTGTGCTGGGAAGTGATCGATGGAAACAGTTGGATCATAGATCAATCGCCAGCCACTCTTTTTGACACGAAGGCTAAACGCCATATCATTATGAACTTGTGCACCGTTGCCAAGTAGTCTTTCATCAAATTGCATGCCTTTAATTGCTGCTCTTCTGTAACTCATGTTGGCACCTTTTAAAACTTCAACATCTCGTGCTGGTCCAGAGCCTAAATGATGATTGCCGATCACACGGCCAAACCATTGGACTTTCCCAACTAGTTCTCTTTCTCCATTTAGTTTTTTATCCCCTTCATGGACCCAGTCACGTCCACCAACGCCACCTATGTCATCCGATACGGCAAATATTTCAATAATTCTCTTTAGCCAATGTTTATGTGGTGCGGTATCGTCATCTATAATACTAATGATTTCATTTTGCGATGATGCTAATCCAATGTTCAAAGCTGCGACTTGACCTGGTCGATCAACTTGATAGCTCCTGATTGGAATCGAAGCGGTATAATTAGCT
The DNA here is from genome assembly GCF_003426055.1 of Paraliobacillus sediminis. Classification (NCBI taxonomy): domain Bacteria; kingdom Bacillati; phylum Bacillota; class Bacilli; order Caryophanales; family Bacillaceae; genus Paraliobacillus; species Paraliobacillus sediminis. The sequence continues at coordinate 740,218 of NZ_QJSI01000001.1, read as the reverse complement.
AAAAACTGTTGTGTTTCTTTATCCGTATCTCTCACAACAACAATGACCTCATCAGGTAACAAAGACTGTTCACTTAAAGCCTCTAAGCATCTTTTCAAATCTTCTGTACGTTTATAGGTAGGGATAATAACCGACGTTTCCATCTCTCACCTCGCTTCTATACTTGTTTCAATATGCATCCTTTGAACCAAATAAGACTAATATTGTTTTAAATATTAATTTAATATCAATCAACATATTTCTTTCCCTAATATATTTCAGATCTAAATCGACCCACTCCTTGAAATCCAAGTTACTACGTCCACTAACCTGCCAGTAACACGTAAGACCGGGAACCACTTTTAATCGCTGCTTCTCATAATCATTGTATTTTGCAACTTCCTCTGGTAGCGGTGGTCTTGGTCCGACTAAACTCATATCTCCTTTTAGTACATTGATTAACTGTGGGAGTTCATCTAAGCTTGTCCTTCGCATAAACTTTCCTATTTTCGTAATCCGCGGATCATTTTTTATTTTAAATACTGGTCCTGTTACTTCGTTTTCTTGTAAGAGTGTTAATTTTAATTCCTCTGCATTGGATACCATCGAACGGAATTTATAAATCGGAAAGCTTTTACTATCTTTACCTAACCGTGGCTGACTAAAAAAAACAGAACCCTGTTTATCTTCCAATTTAATAAGTAGACTAATAATAACCATGAGTGGTGACAAAATAATCAATCCGATAATGGCACAGATGACATCAACCATTCGTTTAGCAAATAAATACACTTTACGTTCTTTAGTAGCTATATCCTGGTAGGTAACATTGCTCATTTCTTGTGCGACAGTATGATCTTTGGGAACTTGCACCTTTTTTCACCAACTTTCAGATTATCTTTGTCTTCATTATCAAATCGTCTTAAACGACTGTTTCAGCTAGCATTTCTTTGAGCATCTGTTCCACTTCCGCTCCTATTTCTTTATTCTGCAATGCGAATTCAATTGTTGTTCGAATAAATCCTAGTTTCTCACCAACATCGTAGCGTTTCCCTTCAAAATCATAGCCATATACACGTTGGATTTGGTTAAGCATTTGAATCGCATCTGTTAACTGAATCTCTCCACCAGCGCCAATTTCCTGTCTATCTAGGAATCTAAAAATTTCCGGTGTGAAGATATAACGTCCCATAATTGCTAGATTAGATGGCGCTGTTCCAGGTGCTGGCTTTTCTACAAATTTATTAACTTGATAGCGTCGACCTATTGAAGTATCTGGATCAATGATGCCGTAGCGATGCGTTTCACTCTCTGGTACTTGTTGAACCCCAATAATAGAAGATTGCGTTTGTTCATATTGATCAATTAATTGCTTTAAGCAAGGGACATCACTTTGGACGATATCATCACCAAGTAAGACAGCAAATGGCTCATCTCCTATGAAATTACGTGCACTCCATACTGCATGTCCAAGGCCTTTTGGTTGGCTTTGTCTGATGTAATGGATGTCCGCAAGATTCGAAGCATATTCGACCTTAGCTAGTAAATCTAATTTACCTTTCTCTGCTAGATTTCTTTCTAACTCAGGCGCATTGTCAAAATGATCTTCAATCGCGCGCTTCCCTTTACCTGTTACGATGATGATGTCTTCAATACCAGACGCGACCGCTTCTTCGACGATGTATTGAATCGTTGGTTTATCTACAATTGGAAGCATCTCTTTTGGCATTGCTTTCGTTGCCGGTAAAAAACGTGTTCCTAATCCTGCTGCTGGTATGATTGCTTTTCTGACCTTTTTCATTTTTCCCTTTTCCCCCTTAAAATAAATGCGTGCATTAAATAGCTAATGGAACAATACTTCTATAAGTACTGTTTCACTAACTATTTAATAACCAATAGTTAGTAATTTATTATGTATAATGGGCATTTAACCCGTCCTCATCACCACACTACTGCTGACATGCGCTAAGGTTCTGGACTTTTATCCAACCCACAGTGTGACCGAGTGCTTCCATTGATAGAGGTAAGGAGGCATCACCTATAGAAAACTTAATATTCAGAAATTTTATCTTGTATTTATGTTCATTTACTAGTATTTGTAGGTTCTTGTTAAAACTACTACTTATGAAATTCTCTTTTTATTACTTTTAATCATTTGTCGTTACTTCCTATGACTTATTTATAGCAAACTATAGGTTATATGCCATATATCGAAAGTTATAGAAGGGCTAATTCCCTAGAAAAATAGCATTTTTTTCGTAATAAAATTTGTTTTAATGTAGAAATCTCTTATACAATCGTAAGGGATTTTCTCACCCCTAATTATTTACTTCATATACTGGTAGTGATTTGATTTTTTCTTTTCCTGGCCATTTAAGACGATGCCTAGGATTTTGGCGTGGGCCATTTCAAATAGTTCAACCGTTTTCTGAATACCTCCAGCTTCTGTTTGCTTACTTCGACATACTAACAACGCGCCATCACAAATATTAGCTAATACTTGTGAGTCCGCAACCGCAAGTGCTGGTGGTGTATCAAATATAATGAAGTCATACTTTTCTTTTGCTTCTGTTAACAACTCTTTCATTGCTTTTGAACCTAATAATTCTGATGGATTCGGCGGGATTGGTCCACATGTTATTAAATCTAAATGAGGTACACCACTTTCTAAAACCGTTTCTTTTAATTCCATATGACCAGCTAAGATATTGCTAAGTCCTGTTTGATTGTTTTTTCGGAAACGTAAGTGTAAAGACGGCTTTCGCATATCAGCATCTACGATTAATACCTTTTTATCTTGTTGGGCAAAGACGACAGCTAAGTTAGCACTTGTCATCGTTTTTCCTTCACCTGGACCTGGAGAAGTAATCAGCATCGTCTTTATGTCACGATCTACTGCCGTGAATTCAAGGTTAGTCCGAACTGTTCGGTACTGCTCTGTAATCACTGACATCGGATTACTTCGTGCTAAAAGACTCGTATACTGGTGACTAGACTGTTTTTTTCTTGGCATTTGGTACGACTCCCCTTCCCCTATTACGTTGTGCTTTCGTGAACTCTTCTTTTAAAATTGTGCCTTTGTGATCAACATGGGATATCACGCCAATAACTGGGATGTCGACTAATCGCTCAATATCCGCTTCCGATTTAATCGTGTTATCGAAGTAACCGAATAGTAGCACTAAACCAGCACCTACCATCGTCCCAAGAACAACTGCAATTGCAATATTAAGCACCGGATTCGGGCTGATCTGTTGTGCTGCCTTCGCTTCCGCTATAATATTTACGTTGTTTACAAACATTAACTTTGGAATTTCTTCTTTAAAAACTTCCACAACCGTATTTGCTAGTTTTACTACCTGTTCTGGATCGTTATCTGTCGCACCTACTGTCACGACCTGTGAACCAGACTCGCTTGAAACAGTAATATTCTGCGCAGAAACGCCACGCCCAAACTCTTCCGATACAATGTCTAGAATTCTAGGACTTCTAATAATGACGCTGTATGTACTAATTAAATCGATATTTGTACTAATTTGACTTGCATCATACGTTGGTTGCTCTTGCTCTTTGGTTGTCTGAACAAGGAATTGGGAACTAGATTGATAGGATGGCGTGACCCAATAGTAACTAAATAAACCACTTACAATCCCAGCTCCAACAGCTAGTAATAAAATCCACACGAAGCGTTTCTTTATGACCTCAAACATTTCCTTTATTGCATTTGCCTGTTGCATCTTAACCCTCCATTGTTTGCTATTATTTAATTCATCTATTTTAGCTACAAGAAACACTAACTAACTTGTTATTAGTTATACTATGAACGCTCACCTGCCTGCATATATCAAAAGTTATAGTGCAGCTAATTGTTGGTAATAAACACATCATAAAATTAGCTTTTTTTAATTACTTTTCGGCTATAACGCAAAAAAAATAGCCCCAAAAAGAACTATTTTAGCCTTGCTTAATTAGTTTTAATTCATTTGCTTTAAAGACTGCCTTGGTTCGTCGTGTAACATCTAATTTTGAGAAAATGTTATGGTTATGGACTTTCACCGTACCAACTTTTAATCCTAATGTCCGAGCTATTTCTTGATTTGAAAGCCCTGCTGCCATCAAGTTTATAATTTCTAGTTCCCTTTCAGTAAGCTCTTCATAGAGCATCATGTCCGGGTTATCTGCTTCTGTCTCGCTAGCCGGTTCAGGTTTTTCATTTATCTGAAAAGTTTCTAGTAATCGATTAACAAACATCGCTTGGGTGCCAAGATATGTTACAATTTTGGCCTGTTCTTCTGAGAATAAATGTGCTATCCAGCGATTTTCTAAATATAAAATCCCTTTAAACTCTCCTTGAAGCGAAAGAGGCAAACATAATACTGATTTAGGCATATGCTGTTTTAAATACATATCACCCTGATACGCCTTCTGATACGCCCGATCATCCGTCCGCACCTGCTTTTTCGTTCGGGTAACATATCGAATAATTTGATGTGGAATCTCCATAGATGTATCAAGTGGCTCATCGATCAGCATGAAGTCTGCTGATCCCTTTACCATAGCCGTTACGGTAATCTTATCCCCTTTTTTGATGAGAAGGATACCTTTCTCTGCAAGTGATTCTCGCTTAATTGAGAGCATTAATTTTTTTAAGGAAAGTGCAAAATCCATCTCTTCAGCCATTGCTTCCGATGCTTTCATAATCGCGGCGAGACTGTTAACGGGATAAACTTCTAACTCATTTTGAATCTGTATCGGTTCGCTTTCATAAGTATCCGATACCACCCCATGATCTGTTTCGATTTTAAAATATGCTGGATAAGTCTGTTGGATAGCCTTTGCCTTAGGCTTTGCTCCCCATAGGTTAAACGCTTCAACAGCTACTTCTAGTGACAGTTTAGCCATTCGTGCTTTACCTCTGTTATGATAAAACTTTCCTGCTAGTTCATTCGTGATTGCTATGTTACGACCATAGTTGCTTTTCTCTGCTGCTGTAATCGCCTGTTCATATAAAAGCTCTGCTTTGTCAGTATAACCAAGCACCCTTGCATATTCCGCTCGAACTAACCATTCCTTATGTGCAAAGTTTTCCTCATTATGTTCACGCCATTTTGCAAGTTGTGCTAAGTCGTGGCGTAACATTCTTGTCCATTCCATTTGCTTCTCTCCGACTTCATCTTTCCAGCATTCCAACATCGCTAATGCTTTATAAAAATGGTACTCACCCAAATGTGGCAAGTGGGTAGCATAGACAATAAACGCTTCAGCTTTTAACGCATAAGCCACAGCTTGTTGATAGGATCCATTGAGATAACATATTTGTGTCTTATATGTATAAAACTGAAACAGCGTGATATTTTTGGTATCTTGTTTTTCAACTTCTGCAAGAAACAGTTTTTCATTAAAAGATACATCATCCATTGATAAAGGTTGCGCTGTCATACCTTGTAAACTCTTGGCAAATTGTACATAAACTTGTGCGTTTTTTAATACGAAGTTTTCCCTAATTTGTTCTAATGTTTCCACATAACCTTTATTAATACGACTAATTGTATCCAACGTTTCATGCACATAGATTTTATTAATGTGTGCGCCAATCGCCATACTTGTATAGATAAAGTCCCCAACACGCAATCCTAATTTAACTGCTTGTTTTAAATAAATATCGCCTTCTCCACGTATGCCCTTATTGTCCCATTGACAGATAACTCCACCAAACATCATATATGTTTTACATTGAACAGAAGCGAGGTTTGTATCATCCGCAAGAGCGACTGCTATTTTACCAATCTGATAGCTCGTATCATATTCCTCTAATTCCGTACAAAGTAAAATGCCATAACCCGCAAAAACAGCTGGGCTAACGTTTGTTTTCCCATGTTGTAAAATCAATTGAATGAATTTACAAATAATAAGGGTGAACACGCCTTTATTTGAAAAGAAACTCGGTATAACCAGTTGAAACAAGAGAGCCATTATTGCCTCAATCTCTTTATCTTCTGTATCAGGTATCTCTGTTAGTTTCGTTAGATCTTTTGGAAAAATCGCCTTTGTTTTGATAATCTCTTGTTTTAATATCTCCTCAGTTGGTTTTGTTGGTATCATTATGTTTATCTCATCGATACAATAAAGACCAGCATTGATCGCTTCTTGATAGTTTCCTTGATTAACATATTGGGTAATGATTTTACAATAAACCAAAGATCGTTCAGACCAAGAACGTGCGCGTTGCAATAAATCGGTATAAATATTATCAGCTAGTTTATAGTCACCACATTTGTATGCAGCACCTGAGAGCTCCAAATAAAGCTGAAAGCAAAACGAGAAATCTGTCTGCCATTTGCACGTATCTATCAAATCAGCCGCTGTTTGGAAATAATGCAAAGCCGTATCATACGCAGTAGATTCTTTCGCTTTATTACCTGCGCGATAGTTCAATTGTAAGAGTTTATCTCTCTCTATTATTTCTGTGATTAATGCTTTCCCTTTATTATAATGATCGACAGTTTTATAAATGAGCTCTCCCTTTGGATCAATTCCTTCTAAGAATCTACCAACCCCTAAATGGATACGCTGTTTGTCCGTTTCTGTATTTAAACTGTATGCGATTTGTTGAATGCGGTCATGAAAAAAATGATAGCGTTTATTGCCATTCTCCAGGTCAGGTGGTAAGATCAGGCCTTCCTGTTCAGCAATCTCTAATGCATCGACTATTTCTCCAGATGAGAGCGTAGAGAATAACTTCAGATCTTGCTTATAAAAGGAATAACCGAAGCACGCCGTAATGCGCAATGTATCCGTTACATTTACTGGTAGTTGACTAATCTTACTAACCATATAGGTAAGAATATGTTCTTGATCTTTAATCGTATGAATCGCAATCTCATTCCATCTCCACTTTTGAGATGCGTATTGAAAGGTGACCCACTTCTTACTATAAATTAACTGAAGCAGCTGTTCCGTGTAAAAAGGATTCCCCGCAGTTTTTTGAAAAATTAATCGTGCTAAACCTCTGGTATCAACTGGATCACTATCAAATGTATCCGCGACGAACTGATCGATATCAGCAATAGACAAGTCAGGTAATTGCAATGCCGTTGTCCGAACACCATACTGATCCATATCTTTAAAAGACCTATCTATAAAAGCAGTTTGCTCTTCTTCATTTCCTCTAAATGATCCAATCACAATAAAGCGATGACTATTCGGATCTGTTAATAATAAATGAATTAATCGAATCGAGGCTTGATCTGCCCAATGGATATCATCTAGAAACAATACCAATGGATAGTCGATACTCGTAAATACTTGAACGAATTGACGAAAAACGTTAATAAATCGCTGTTCTGTCTCCTTTTCAGACAATAGTTCTATTCTTTCCTGCTCCCCAATAATTGCCGCTAATTCAGGAATCACACTTGTAATTACATAACCATTCGTCCCAACTGCAGCAAGGATTTTGTCTTTCCATTCTGCAACCTGTTGATTCGTTTGGGTTAAAATCTCAGAAACAATTTCTCGAAAAGCCTCCACTAGTGACTGATATGGGATATTATTTTGCATTTGATCGAACTTGCCTGAAATAAAATAGGCTCTATTTTGAATCATATGTCTGAATTGGTCATTAACTAACCTTGTTTTACCAATCCCACTCGCACCATGTAACAACACCAATTCTGTCGATCCAAAAGCAGATTTTTGAAAGAGGTCATATAATGCTTTGAGTTCATCTTCTCGACCATAAAAATGATTAGGAAGTTTAAAATAGCCATCGATCTGTTTTAACGATAAACGAAACGGTTGGATCGTACCATGCTCCTTCAACTCATTCCAACAAATAGCGAGATCTTTTAACAAGTGGCTGCCAGACTGATAGCGATTATCTGGGTTCTTCGTTAACAAAGTCATCACAATGTCATTAATCACCTTTGGAATCGTTCGGTTTAATCTCGTTAGAGTAACAGGTTCAACCGCGATATGACAATGCTTCCAATTGATGTTTTTATTTCCCGGGAAAGGGTGACTCCCATTTGTAAAAAGTACATACAATAGCATACCTATTTTGTATAAATCAGAACGTTGGTCATACGTCTGTTCTGGTTTAAGTAACGCCTCTGGTGATTGATATTTATTTGTAAACGGCTCTAATACATATGGTAATGGCATGATTTTAATTTGGTTAGTTGAATCTAGGACAAGCTGATCTGGTGTAATCGTGAGGTTTGTTTTGCTTTGTTCGTGGTAGTCGTGTAAGGTCTCAACTAAATGAAGTGCTATCTCAAGTTTGTCTACTATCGTGAGGGTTTTATTTTTCAGTGCGGTTCGTAAAGGCTGACCCGCAGTATCCTCAAACAGTATACCTTGTTCACACACGTTAATCGGGACTAACATATTTGGTAAGCTGACTTTCTTTAATATGTAAAACTCTCTTTCTAATTCCGTTTGTGAATAAGTGGAGCGACTCAGCTGTTTGCGTAACAGTAGCGGTTTATCTGAGCTGTCTGAGATTACTTTTAGAAATTGAAAATCTCCAATACGCCACAACGGTTCAATTTCATGAAATTTCAAATCCGTCAACATAAACATTACTCCTTTTCCCTAAATAGGTAATTAGTTACTTATACACATAGTACCAAAGTTATAGACAATTACAAGATTACTTTTTGGTAAAAAAAGTATGAAAATCTGCATGATATATGGCGTTTATGCCGTATTTTCACTTTGTTTGTCGAATCCTGTTATATCACAAGGTCGTACACACTACTTAATAGCTGTATTTTAGCGAAATAGAAAAGAAAGTTTTTAGGAAAATTGAGTTTGTGATCAAATTTCTTACGTTTGTGATCAACCTTTTATGTTTATGATCAAAGTTTCCACAATATGATCAAATAGCCTAATTTGTGATCAAGTGGAGATGCTTTGTGATCAAACGTCACTTTTTCACATTTAAAATTCAATAGAAACTTATCAAATACCTCCACCAAACTTGCATTTTAGTTACTGATTCTCTCCTTTCAACCGCTTAAACTCGAATTTTCAGCTACCTTTTGTTAATTATCTATTCTGCACGCCAGACACCTTTAAACTAAACTAAATCTACCGCGGAATATGAATAAAGGCGCCTTTATAGATAGAGGGCATAATGACTGACGAAACGTTAGACTTTCAAGACGTGTTAAGCAATCACGAAAATATTATCTATTATTTAATCAAGAAATACGGGATTCGTGACCCAGATCAAGAATTCTATCAAGAAGGACTCATTGCGTTATGGAAGGCAATGGAAAACTATGATGCATCACGAGGTAAATTCTCTAGTTATGCATACTTCTTAATTGAAAAAGCATTCCTAACAATGATACGGACGCGAAACCGGAACACCGAAAAGCAAGAGGCCTATATTACTGCGGTCTCAAGGGAAAGAGACAACTTGATCACAGAACTAGAAGACGAACCTGTGATTGATCCTTATTTGTTAGAACAGATCAAACAAAACTTAACAGACAAGCAAATGACCTGGTTTACACTAGCTGTCTTATACGAAAGATCATACAAGGAAATTGCTAAGCAAGAAAAGGTAACCGAAGATGCGGTGAAGAATTGGGCCAGACTCGCCAAACCTAAAATACAACGCATCCTTCTAACGGAAATTGTCATGTAATCGTCTAACCCAGGGAGCAGCCAACTAGGTTCTCCCTCTTACTTACTTATTTATACCAAACGAAAAGTCATCTGCCATGTAACGAAAGTAATGGTTTTCATTATTTTACTATTTGTTTACAAAAAATATGCCTTTCATATGCAATAACAGATAAAAACAGGTAATCTAGCTAAAGTATGAAGAAATGGACATAAAACAGGAGCCTCTTAGAAACAGAATCGGTAAAAGGAGAAGTGAGAATGACCAATCAAAAACTAAGCTTATTTGAAGACGAAATTATTGCAGTATATTATTATGAAGGCATGTTACTTCAACCAACAAATCCAATACATGGTATGGCTGTCAGCGCAGTGATGCAAGTGACCTCAACTTAGATATTCATAAAATAACCCTGCGCGACAAAGAACTACCATATTGAACGTCATTTACTTAATAGAGTATTTGAATCAGAAGAAGATGTCCAAGCACTTCTTCGTACATTTTCTACGTTTATAGTAAGTGATTTCAACAATTTATTTGTTTAATTGAATTCTCCCACTACGGTCAATTATGAAACAAAAAAGAGCATTACCAAGATGCTAAAAGAATAAGCGTACCTTAACTTGCACTAAATAATAGGTTTTATATTTTTAATAGTTAAATGACTGTAAACACAGATTTAATAGAGAAACAACTATTTTTTCACACCAAAAGGTGATAGTTAATTAACTATCACCTTTCAGAAACGTTAAGTGGTGTTACTGCCTTAAACCCCCGCGTTGTATCTGTTACTTCAACTTCTACACCATAGATTTTCTCTAATAGCTCTTCTTTGACCACATACTGCGGTAAATCATGTTTATATAACATCCCTTGATGTAACACTAATACGGCATCTGAATACCTTGATACTAAAGCAAGATCATGCATAATTACTAAACAAATGGCTTTATTGTCGATTACATACTGTTTTGCAATATTTAATAACTGAATTTGATGTTTTAAGTCTAATGCTGAAGTTGGCTCATCTAATAACAACACTTTTGGTCTAGCTATAAGCGATTGAGCCATAATGACCATTTGCTTCTGTCCACCAGATAAGGTAGAAAATCGTTTATTACTTAAATACGTTAACTTCATTTCACGTAAAAGCTTTTCCACTTCTGTTAAAATTTCAGGCTTTACACGCCACGTCAACTGTTTTACTTTTCCTAATAATATCATTTCAAATACTGTCAATTCAGACGTGACAGCCGTCATTTGCGGTACATATGCAATTGTGTTTCTGCTAAGTTCTTTTTCCGCTTCAATTAATTTTATCTGTCCGTGATGTGTTAGAAGATTTGCAATAGCCTTTACAAATACAGTTTTTCCAGCGCCATTTACTCCGATAATAGAATGGAAGGTTCCCTCCGAGAATACTGCATTTATATTGCGAATAATGCTCTGATTATTAATTTCGACTGCTAAATCATTTACCTTTAATTCTAGCACTAAATCTTCCTCCTTAACATGATATATGCCAGAAATAATACACCTACTAAATTAGTAATAATACCAACAGGAATCATGACACCTGGTACAATTACCTTTGAAAGAAGAGATGCTGCTAGCAAGATGATGACACCAAAAAATGCTGACATTGGCGCTAGATATCGCTGATCTTCTCCAACATATGCACGCGCAAAATGGGGCGCTACTAGACCGATAAAACCAATCGAACCAACATAAGAAACAGCAGCCGCTGTCAGCAACGCTGTTAAAATAAAAATCATTATTCTCAAGGAATTTGTGTTAATCCCTAAGCTCTGTGCACGTTCTTCTCCTATAGATAAAGCCGTTAATTGCCAATTATAGCGCATAGATATCATAAAGATGACGAGAAAGATGCTCATACAAATGAGAACCCCTACCCAACTCGATTTTGCTAGTGACCCGAATAGCCAGTGCAAAATCTCTTTCGTCTCGGATTGATTACTAATATATTGCATAAAGGTTTGTAAAGCTGAAAAAAAGAAATTTATGATTATCCCAAATAGAATCATAGATTTCGTATCCTGGCTTCCCATGCGCTTACTAGCAAATGCAATTACTGCACTTGCTAGTAAAGCAAAAATCATGGCTGAAACCGGGATATTCACCCAGCTTGGTGATAAGTTTGGAAAGCCAGTAACAATGGAAAATGCAGCACCGAATCCTGCAGCTGAAGACACGCCTAATGTATATGGACTTGCCAGTGGATTATGCAGAACTGTTTGCATTTGTTCTCCTGCCAATCCTAACGAAGCTCCAACGCATACACAGGTTAGTGCCATGGGTAAGCGAATCCCCCACACAATCGCATTGTACCGATCATTATCCATTGGTCCTCTAGCTATTATTTTTATCGTATCAACGATGGTTAACGAAGAAGATCCTACCATGATATCTAGAAGAAATAGCATAATAAAGATAACTACTAAAATGACTAATATTCGTATTCTCCCGCGCATTACCTTCTGATACTCATTAATACTGTCCATGTTCATAACTCCTAACAACTTGAAGATGCTTATTGTATATCTTCAGCATGTAATTTGTAAAAAAATGTTCCTTCAAATGGTAGTCCCGGCAAGTATTCATGATAGTACTGCTCTAAACTTTCTAAAGGATCTATATCCTTCATTTGTTCTGGATGCATTACTTTCGCTAAATATTGTACGATCGTGTAGTCAGCCAACGTACGTGCCACAGCATCATCAATTACATAGATATCATTATTTTCTACAGCACTTAATTCACTCCAGCCTGGTCGGTTACTCAAAATCGTTGCAGTTGAATCAGTTAGCTCCTTTTCTGTCACATCATGACCTACTACTACCCCGTCTTTTTCCCCATTCGATGATTCTCCACCAACAAAAACTAAATAATCAGGATTCGCTTCTAATAAATACTCTGGCTCAATACTTGTGTTCTCACTATCAGTACCAAATCCATTCATAATATTATTTCCAGCAGAGAGCTTTAGATAATCCCCAAAAAAGTTCCCTTCTACAGCTGAAGTACCAATATCTTTATAACTTGAAATGGTCGTCTGAAATTCAGCAAATATTTTGGGGCTATTTGTCACATTTGCTAGTCTTGATTCTATATCTTGATAGTTTGATTGATACTGATCAATTAAACCTTGCGCTCTATCTTCTGTTCCAAATAGTTCTCCTAAAATACTAGTTGATTCAATTTGAAGCTCTAACGAACCTGTTGTATAGTCAATAGCCACTACAGGTATACCTGCATTTTCAATGACAGAAACCGTATCTCCTAGCATGTCATATTGATATGCACCTAAAATAACTACATCTAAATCCATTTCTAATAACTTCTCAACATCAAAGTTATCCTGTAACGTAGAACCAACATCCAACATATCGTCATACCCTGCTACATATTCACGATATAATTCAGATAATGACAAGAAGTAGCCTTCCGTATCATAAAGCGAAGTAGCTTTAACCTTTTTAAATACATCAGCACCCCCTACAGCCAATAAATTTTCATAGTAAAATCCGTAGTACACTTGTTCTACTGGTCCTTTTATCTCTACTTTTCTATCAAGTACATCTACGACTGTTATACCATCTTCTTCTATTGTGTTATCCGTCTCAGTTTCCATCGAACAACCGGCAAGCAAAAAGAATCCAATAAAACTAAACACAATAACATTCCAGATTTTTTTCATTGTTATTCCCCTTCCTCATTAGGTGCAATAAAGCGAAATACATATGCCAATTCATATTCCGCTAGCATTCTATCTGAAATACGCTGGTAAAACGCACTATTCCGATTTACTCGAACAAATTGTTGCGGAGTCACCCTTTTCAGCTCCACCAAAAACCCTTCTTTAATAAACGCATTAGCAATATCGTCAAGGTTATGTAACTGCATCGGTGTAGTTCCATACTGATCTATCTGTTTCTTCATATACGCCAAGCTAGGATTTGTGCTTTGATCCGTAAACGTAGCATAATACACACCGTTTGGCTTCAGTACTTGTTTCATCTGCCAAGCATGCTGAGCTAAATCTTTTATTAAATAAATCACCGATGTACTAAAAGCCATATCAAAACTAGGGCCAAGCAATTCTACTTGCCCTGTTGCTTCATATGTTATTGGTAAATCTCCTATTCTCTTATTTGCAACCTTAATAGAAGCTTTCGCTAAATCTACCCCAACCGCCTTTTTATATGGTGAATAGTGATATAAATGTCTGAGGAACCCACCTTGATTACAACCGAAGTCTAAAACAGTCATTCCTTCTAACGATGGCTCTACAATGGTATCAATTGTTTGTTGCCATCCTTCTAAATGATCATCCTCCATTGACTGCTCTCCATTATCGGTATCTTGCCACCAAATATCATATAATTGATCACTCATATTTCTTCCCCCTATTTTTTGTAAATCGTAATGATTACGATATAATAAGTAGTATAACTTATTCATAAAAATAAAAGCAAGTTTTTTGAAAAATTTGTGATTAATTTTCTTTTTATTGGAATTAGTAACACTCTTGTCCTTTTATAATTGAAGACTTGTTCGAAGTAAGTAATGGTAGCAAGTATCATCCATCCAGTAAGTGTATATGTTGCGAACTGGTGGATACAACCTGTTGGATGATAAATGTGATACATCTCCATCCCTCAATCCTGTTCATTTTTTAGAGAAAATAAGTACTTATAATATTGGTAAAATAGTTCATAGTAGCACCACTGGCCAGTAGATACTTTAGTACATGAAGATACGAAACAATTTAATTGTAGAATTGATTAGCGAGAAGGCTTGGTTAAAAAGAGGGCTGACAATTTACGATATGCGAGATAATGTTTAAGCCATACAATTATTGCTTTTTTATATCATCAATCTTACCTCAACTTCCTTTCTATTATATTCTTCATCTATAAATACACTCTTATATCAGTATACCTGTCTCTTACATTTCTCATCCTTGTACATACGCTAGTAATGAGCAAGGAAGGAGGGATAAGAATGAAAACACAACCAAAACCCATGACATCAAATTCAGCAAAACAATTACTTGAAGATCGCCATGCTTATTTAACGGCAGAAGGACGAAAAATACTAGAGAATATGGTAAAAAAATAAGTAGGAAGCAGGGGACGGTTCTTTGCTTTTTTTTTGCATGAGTGCACTAAAAAAAAGACCTGCGTTTACCAAGTCTTCAAGCCTTATCTATAAAATTATTGATTACATCAATATCTATCCAGTAAAATATCATCTGTCACTTATTCTCTTCGGGAATTTATATAATTTCACAAACAAAAAAAGCAGTGTATTTCGTTAGTTTCAAAATTCACTACTTTTTTCTGACTTTTAAGTTTAACAAATCAACAAACATGTTGAAAAGGAAGCAGAGAACCGTCCCCTGCTTCCTTATCTGTTTTGTGATTTAACTAGGTTGGCGTAAAATCCTTTATTTCTTATTAATTGTTCGTGATTCCCTTGTTCGATCACTTTTCCATGTTCGAGTACTAAGATTTCATCTGCGTGTTTAATTGTATTTAATCGATGTGCAATAACGAAAGTAGTCCTCCCTTTCATCAGATTCGAAAGGGCATCATTAATTTTTATCTCGGTAATGGTATCAATACTACTTGTCGCTTCATCTAAAATCAGTATAGCGGGACTGGCAAGCATAGCTCTTGCAATCGAGATTAACTGCCTTTGCCCTTGGCTGATCCCGGAACCGTTAGAATCTAGTATCGTATCATAGCCATGCTCTAGTTGTGAAATGAAGGAATGTGCATTGGCTAATTTCGCTGCAGCAATAACCGCTTCATCTGTTGCCTCCAGGCGACCATAGCGAATATTTTCTTTAATACTTGTATCAAACAAAAAGGAATCTTGCAGAACAATCCCCATCTGCTCCCTCAATTTACTTCTTGGGATCTCGCTAATATTTTGGTCATCGATATAAATAGTTCCTTTATTTATTTCATAAAACCTAGATAGCAAGGATATAATTGTTGTTTTCCCTGCCCCTGTTGGTCCAATTAATGCAATTACCTCTCCAGGCTGGGCATGAAAAGAGACATCTTCTAACGTATCTACACCTTCTTCATAGGAGAAATAGACAGATGCAAAGCGGACGTCACCAATTAGTTTTTGCTTTAGCGGTTTATGATGCGCATGATCGTCTGCATCCTCCTTCGCTTCATCAATAATATCAAATACCCGTTCTGCCCCAGCCACTGCAGATAGAATGGAGTTAAATTGGTTAGCTAAATCATTTAGTGGTCTAGTAAACTGTCTAGCATATGTGGTAAAAGCAACAATTACCCCAACCGTAACCCCTGTTCCATTAAAAACCAATAATGCACCAATTCCAACTATAATGGCAAAGCTTAAATTATTGAGTGAGTTCATTAATTTTGGGATAAAACCCGAATATACCTGAGCCCAGTAACCCGATTCTCTTAAACGCTGATTCCTTTTTTCAAAATTCCGCTCTACGCGTGCTTCTTGATTAAATAATTTTATAATATGATGTCCAGATAACGTTTCTTCTACATAACCATTTAATTCGCCTAAATCATTTTGTTGTTGTTTAAAGTATCGATTCGTACGATTGGTAATCCATTTCATTCCTATATACATTAGCGGGACAATCATAAATGTTAACACCGTTAATAACGGACTTAACAAAAGCATAAATATTACTGTTCCAACAAGCGTTAATAAACTAGTAGCAAGTTGAATAACGGAAGTGTTTAATGTCTGGCTTACATTTTCAATATCATTGGTCAACCGACTCATCAATTCCCCACTCTGTCTCTTTTGAAAAAACAAGAGCGGTAAGCGCAATACATGGTGAAACAAATCTTTTCTTATATGGTAGATCGTTTGTTGTGCTACCGTAATCATCCAATAATTTTGAAACCAAACCGTTATTGACTGTAGCAGAAAAACAACCATTAGAAGCATAATAAGCTGCAACAATGTCTTCTGATCAACACCAGCAATGAGGGTATCGACAGCCTTACCTAATAAATATGGCCCAAATAACGATAACAAAGAACTAACAACCACAAGCATTAGTACAAGCACAAATAGCTTCTTATAATGACGCATATATCCCCAAATTCGCTTAACAGTCTCTTGTATATTACTACTATTCGTTTTTTGTTGATGACGTGACGCAGCTGGAACCTGAATGGGACTTTTTTGTTTAGTATTTTTCATCGATAAGCCCTTCCTCATTTATTTGAGATTGGTAGATTTTCATGTATAGTTTGCTGTTCTTTAAAAGCTCTTGATGACTCCCTGTCGCAACAACCTGTCCATGCTCTAGTATGATAATTTTGTCAGCGTCGATGACGGAACTAATCTTTTGTGCAACAATGATTGTTGTACATTGTCTTTCTTTAATGGCCGATAATACACGCACTTCTGTATTTGCATCTAATGCACTTGTACTATCATCTAACAAAAGAATAGCTGGATTTGCGATTAGCGCTCTCGCAATCGAAATTCTTTGTTTCTGTCCGCCAGATAGATTAACACCTCTTTGCCCAACCTGTGTGTCATACTGATCTGCTAAAGTCATAATAAAATCGTGAATAGTAGCATCCTTCGCCACTTTTATCACTTCTTCCATTGATGCCTGTTCATTCCCCCACGCGATATTCTCTCGAAGTGTTCCAGTAAATAAGTACCCTTCTTGTGGGACAAGCGTAATTTTATCGCGGACACTTGGACCCCACTCATCTATCCACTTTTCATCAATATAGAGTTTCCCTGCACTTGTCGGATATAACCTCGGAATCAATTTCAAGAAAGTCGATTTTCCTGATCCTGTTTCACCTAAAATACCTACTGTATCACCTGCTTTTATATCAATAGACATCTGATGCAATGTTTGTTTAGTAGCATTGGGATAGGCGAAACTTACATCCTCAAAACGAATTCCTCCTACTATTTCTTTGTTACTGTGTTTCGTTACCTCGGTAGCAACAAAATCTGTTGGTTCGGTCTCAATCACTTCATTAATACGTGATGCTGACGCCTTGCCTCTAGAATAGTTCATTAATAAAAAACCGAACACACCAAATGAAGCCGACATTCTTGTTGCATAGTTTAATATAGACACAATCTCACCTTGCTCGGCACCACCAACACGTAGCTCTATGTATCCAAACCAAAGCAAAAGCATGATACCAACATTCATTCCTAACATGACAATTGGCATCGTTAATTCCATAAACCGTAATGCCGTTTTATTGTCTTCCATTAGCTTTTTATTCTCTTTTTTGAATCGTTTTTGTTCATGATCATTGCGGTTAAATGCTTTTACTAATTTTATACCTAGTAGATTTTCTCTAATCACATTATTTAGTTTATCTAGGCGCTTTTGCACCTTTTGAAACATTCCAATTCCTTTTGTCAAAATCCAAAACATGATAATTAAAAGGATCGGAACAACGATCACTAGAATCGTAGCTAATTGGACATGCACGGTGAAGGACATGATCAACCCACCAATAATAAATAACGGGGCCCGTAGCATTATTCGCATGAAAGCAAACAGGAATCCTTGTACTTGCGTCACATCATTTGTGATACGCGTCAGTAGTGAAGATGCAGTAAAAGTTTGCATTTGCAAGGTAGAAAACTGTTGTGAGCGTTGGAACAAGTCTTTTCTTAGATCGTGTCCTACTCCCTGACTCACTCTAGCCGCAAAATAGGAACTTGAAATTCCAGCAGCAAATGCTACGAGCGTTAAACCAAGTAATATGGCAAGCCAAAACAATATCGTAGCGGAATCTCGACCTTCAATCCCTTGATCCACAATGATACCCAAAATAATTGGCTGCGCTAACTCTACAGCCAGCTCCACACCCATTAGAATTATAGCAATAACCATCGAAAATTTATAAGGTGAAACATAACCAAATATCCTCTTCATACGCTTTAAGGAAGCAGGGGACGGTTCTCTGCTTCCTTTCTTGCCTCCTCTGTTTTCCGCAATTAAGCCTTAAATATCAGATTTGGTGATACACCTAATATTCTTGAAGCCTGGCGTTGTGAGATCTCTTCCACTTCTTTTACTTGGCGTAATATGTTATATCTTTCGAATTTAGGTAAACTTTTCACCTGGGCTATCTCTAAATTCCCCAACAGCTTCACTAATTCTATTCTAGCTTCTTCGTCTGTAAATCTTTTTCTTTCAATATACTTGTCCTCTAGACATTCATCCTTATTGTTTTTCTGATTGAACGCTTTAAACCTAACTTGTGCAAGTCCCTTATTTTCAGAAAAACAATTTAAAATGTAAGCACAATCAAGTAAATCCTTTGGGTAAACAGCGCTGTCCAGATAACCTAAAAAACTGCTCCATTTCCATTCATTCATTTTGGATACTATTCCTGCCTTCAAAGGATTTTGGTGTATATAACGGATTACCGTTAGCAAATATCGGATAGTCTCAACGTTCTCACTTTTAAATCTATCTTGAAAAAGGTGACCAATCGTATTATATTTGCAATTATAGTAATAGGCATACGCCACACCAATCCGCTTCATTGTTATTGATAATTCTTCAGTACCTTCCTTTAACAACAAGTGTACATGATTATTCATCAAACACCACGCATAAACGCTCATTCCCGATACATCCTTGTACTTTTTAATCGTATTTAAAAAATATCTACAATCCGCTTCATCATGAAAGATTTCCTGTTTATTAGCTCCTCTTAGCATAATATGGTATATATTGCTTTTACTTTTCAATCTAGCTTGGCGAGGCATTTGATCTCCCCTTTTTTTATTTAGGATTATGGAAATTACGGTGAAATGATTTATTCTCGTAGGTAGGTTTTTTGTTCTTTAGAGGCGGTTAACTTTTAGGGAATAAAATTTTGTAGACTTAGCAGTGAGTGAAAATAACAATTGGGTTTTTAGCAGGAAAAGACAAACTAGTTGGTGTTTAAAATTTAGAAGTAGATTGAAATTTAAATAAGCGGTCTTAAATGCGGAAGTAATTATGGCAAAAGCATTAGTATTACTTGTTTATTAACATATATATGATATAACATTTCAATAAAATTTGCATCAATTTATTTAATTTATTCAGAAAAAAATCGGTGATAAGGAAGCAGAGAACCGTCCCCTGCTTCCCAAGCTATTCTCCACTCCAGACTTCCAAATCATACTCATTCAAGATTGACAGATAAGCAAACGCATCTCCACCACCATTTGAAAACCCACTGCCATTTACAGAATGGTTCGGAAATATCTCCTCGTTATTTGTGTCATAGGGAATCCAACCAAATGAGACCTGTTGTTCCGTATAAAGTTGATTGAAAAATAGGTCCGGTTGTTGCGCAGCATATGTATCGTTCAATCCACTTACAAAGCTGGCCCACTCTTTCGGTAGTTGTAATACCCCATATGACTTTTCTTCTAGTGAAACAGTTTGCTTCATTTGTATTCTTGGATAGTACGTTTCATCTGTACCATTAGCAATGCTATATCCTCTATCTCTCAGTACATGAAAGTCTATATATTTCACTCTGTCATTCGGATGGATATTCCAAACAATGTGATAGGTGGAAGGATCTCCTTTATTAGCCTTCCAAATCCGAGGACCACCTTTCGTGTCCACGCTTTCCACTTTCCACTTATATTTATCCCACACCCAATAACTGCTTCCATAACTTCCTTCACTTGTCACCAATGGAACGTACTTTTTACGTTCACCCACATCAAAAACTTCTAATATTTCGCTGTCACCTACTTCTGGAAATGCTGGAAAAGTATCCTGCAGTTCTTCAATTAAGTGTTCATTTGTTGGAAAAGGAGATGGGCTGCGAAAATAGAAACTATAGATAACTGCCAAAACCAAGACACCAGTCATTCCACTTACTATCCAAATGGTCGTTTTCTTATTCACTGTCATCTACCTCCTTCAAAGTAGACATTTCGGAGCGATAATAATATTGTTGATCAGCGGTAGAAATTAATATCCCTTTTCCATCACCTTCAACATAAATCATACTCTCCAAACCACTACCCCACTTTGATTTGTAGTCTACTAACAGGTATGGAAATTGTTCTTTTTTTTCATAGTCTTCAACATTCAGAAAAGTCTCTTCATACCAGTCGTCACTCATGATTTTTTCTTGGCTGAATTTGCTCAATTGTTCCAAAATCTTTTCCTTATTTATTGCTAATTCACTTGCTGATGGATGAATCGCAACAACTGTAAGGTCATCTAAATCAATAAATACGTAGAAGGTTGATCTGGTGGATAGACCACCTGTTGGATTGGAATTGATATAAGACTACTAATTAAAAAGATGAAATTAGACCAAAATCCTAGCCAAGCGAATAGACGGTAGTTTTGCCATCTTCCTTCTTTTCTTTTAAGAACGGCATACAAAACCCATACGCCCAAAGGCAGAATAGGTATTTTAATTAACGTATCAAATGCATTCCAATTAATTGAAAAAGAAAAAAGACCTACAAGGATAACGAACACAATCTTCCAAACGCGTAGTCCCACTGCCTGCTTTTTGTATATACGATAAGCTATAAAACCAATTACCATCCAAGCTAAAAGACCCATTAAGAAATCTATCAGACTAATACTAAAATGCCACATTAAATCAAACTCCTTATCAAACAATCAATTAACACTACTATTCTAACTATATCTTACCATAAAAATCCCAATCAAAGGAAGCAAGGGACGGTTCTCTGCTTCCGCCAAGAACCTATTTTTCCTTTTATGAATATGATGGGTTAAAACCCAAAAAGGATGAGATACGATGTCTATTTCGTTGCCAGTAAGTATTAAAACAGTAAAAGTTAGTTCTGGACCAAATAACACAGTCTATTACCCCAAAGTATATGGTTTGCAAAACAATAGATTGGAGAGGTTTATTAATCGATCCATTGTCCGACAAACCCAGCAGCTTATCGATCAACAAGTGGGAAATATGCCTACAACTGTGGAAGAAATGATCGGATATTATGAAATTAAAAATAATCAGCGTGATGTACTAAGCTTATCGTTCTCCAATTATACGTACCATCACCAGGCAGCGCATGGGATGACGTATATAAAGTCTTTAACTTTCGACTTACAAAAAGGAACGCTGTGTAAACTTGAAGACTTATTTATACCTGGAAGTGATTATATCGCTAGGCTTTCAACGATAATTCACGAGCAAATCAAACAACGTGACATTTCACTACTTGACGACTTTACAACAATTCAACCCAACCAAGATTTTTACATTGCCGATAAAACCCTCGTCATTTATTTTCAACTGTACGATATAACTCCTTATGTTTTTGGATTCCCAATGTTTCCAATATCCGTATATGACATACAAGATATTATCAATGAAACCGGACCACTCGGGCGCATGGCAGTTAATAATTGAGGAAGCAGGGGACGGTTCTCTGCTTCCTTTTGATCCTATTTTTTTGAACTTGGTAAAACATTGTCTTTCTGATCTAACAGCAATGCATTGATTAGTTTCTGAATTCACTACCTTTTTTAATTTTATAGCGCTACATCTCCTACCACTTCTTGTCTATCATTCATAACCTTTGATGTCAAAGCCTTTGTTTTACGAATTGATTAGGATATATTTCACAAACAGAAGACCATTTCATTCCAATTCATCCTTCTCTCGCTATATAAAAATATTCCTTTCATTGGTATTAGGATGGAATAAAATTTTCTGACACTCATTTTGATTTACACGGGCTAGGTTTTTCGCTTCATGTACCCTTAAAAAGGAAGCAGAGAACCGTCCCCTGCTTCCCTGCCCCCGCTTCATTCCTAAAACGTATCAAAATTTTCACAATTATTTAACACAAATTTATATTCCCTTAATGTTCTTTCTTTATACTATTTTAATACAGGCATACCTATTGTTTCCACGATTACAAACATTGGGGGATTACAAATGAAAATTTTGATAACTACCGAGTGTTATCTTCCTGTTATAAATGGGGTTGTGACATCCATTGTGAATTTGCGCAAAGAATTACAACTACTTGGCCATGATGTGCGCATTCTAACATTGTCATCATCAAGTAAATCATTCCATCAAGATGGCGTTTATTATTTGAGTTCCTTAAGTGTTGGTAAGATATATCCTGGTGCAAGAATTTCATTATCCACCCACCATCAATTTCTTGAAGAAATTATCAAGTGGCAACCTGATATTGTTCATAGTCAATGTGAATTTAGTACATTTCGCATTGCGAAACACATTGCCAAAATGGTAAGCGTTCCTATTGTGCATACCTATCACACGATTTATGAAGATTATACGCACTATTTTTCACCCAATCATAAATGGGGAAAAGCAATGGTTGCGCTATTTACAAGAAAAATATTAAAACATGCCACCACTGTGATTGCACCAACTAAAAAGGTACGCGCTCTTTTACAGAGCTACAGGATAGATCAGCCCGTATCTGTTGTCCCTACTGGTATTTATTTAAAACAGTTCACAGAGAGTTTAGCTGCGAATAAAAAACAATTCATTTTTGACACATGTAACATTCCTCACGATCATCAGATTCTATTGTTTGTTGGCCGTCTTGCCAAAGAAAAAAACATAGAAGAGATTTTATCCTACTTTGCCCAATTAGCTATCCCAAAGTTGACCTTTTTAATCGTTGGGGATGGCCCTCATCGTGATTATTTACAACATTATGCCGAACAATTATCCATTACGCATCAAGTGAAATTCACAGGATTAATAGAGCCAAAAGACATTGCATCCTACTATCAAGTTGCTGACTTGTTTGTAAGTGCATCAAATAGCGAAACACAGGGACTTACCTATATAGAAGCTTTAGCAAGTGGGATTCCTGCTATCTGCCGACAAGACCCATGCTTAGAAAATGTGGTAACTAACGGCGTGAACGGTTTTCAATACCTTGATTACACTGATTTTAGTAATGCTGTTTGTTCACTTTTAAAAGATCCAACACTTTATCAGCAATTTTCGATAAACGCTGCACAAGGAATTGTTCGGGACTACTCCTCAAGAGCCTTTGCTGTAAAAATACAAGATATATATGAAAATACGATTGCATCATACTATCTAAAAATGGAATATGTATGCTAAATGGTCACAAAACGCACATTAAAAATAGTTTGGCAGCTTGGCACCGCACTAACTTTAGTTGGATCGGTACTCTTTATTATCTATGGATTCAAACATAATTTATTTTATTCTGAACATGCGTTAGAAAAATTTCTCGGACAGTTTGGCATTTGGGCGCCAATTCTCTTTATTATCTTTCAATTTGTACAAGTGATCCTTCCTATTGTACCTGGGGGAATTGGCTGTCTTGCCGGAATCTTAATATTCGGTCCGGTCATGGGCTTAATTTATAATTATATTGGTATTTGTTTCGGTTCTATTGCTACCTTTGCCTTAGCAAAAAATTATGGCACTTCCATCATTTCATTTTTTGTTAGTAAAAAGCTGCGTCAAAAATATCAACAATGGGTTAACCACAAACGGTTTGATTTGATTTTTACTCTAGCGATTTTTTCGCCAATTGCACCTGATGATTATTTATGTTTTCTAGCAGGTACAACCCAAATGACATATAAAAAATTCAGCCTGATTATTCTAGTCGGAAAACCGCTACCAATCACAATATTTAGTTTCGGACTGGAATGGATTTTCAGAAATCTTTTCACATGGATAAGTTAATGGAGGTTAAATATGAAA
Source organism: Paraliobacillus sediminis (assembly GCF_003426055.1). Classification (NCBI taxonomy): domain Bacteria; kingdom Bacillati; phylum Bacillota; class Bacilli; order Caryophanales; family Bacillaceae; genus Paraliobacillus; species Paraliobacillus sediminis. Next base: position 715,834 of record NZ_QJSI01000001.1, on the reverse strand, counting down.
GTACTCTTATATACCGGTTCCTTGAAGTTAGTCGACAAGAGTGGGATTGGTCAAGCGATGAAACATCAAAAAAAGGCGCTAGAGATATTACATATCCCGCATACGTCAAATAGGAAAGAAAACTATGATATTGTCCATCTTAATACCATTTTCCCAAATACATTATGGATGGCATGGTTGGCAAAAAGAAGCGGGAAAAAGATTATTTATTATGCGCATTCTACTATGGAGGATTTTCGCAATTCATTTATTGGATCAAATCTATTCGCACCACTTTTTAAAAGATGGATAATTTTTTGTTATAACCATGGCGACATCGTCATTACACCAACAGATTACTCCCGAAATATCTTAAGGACATATACGATTAAACCGCCAATCTATTCGCTTACAAATGGGATTGATACGGCGTACTTCAAAATGACAGAAGCAGGACGTCAACGCTTTCGCAAAAAATATCAATTAAAAGAAGAGCAAAAAGTAATACTATCTGTTGGCCATTATATGGAACGCAAAGGAATTCTTGATTTCGTCAAACTAGCTAAAAAAATGCCAAGTTATCAATTTTATTGGTTTGGCTATACGAATCTCCGCATGGTACCGAGTAATGTAAAGCGTGCTATTGCATGCAAACTGCCTAATCTTTATTTTCCTGGATATATTTCAAGAGAAGAATTACGTGATGCTTATGCAGGCAGTGATTTGTTTCTTTTTTTGACCCATGAGGAAACGGAAGGAATTGTATTATTAGAAGCTTTAGCAGCAAAAATACCACTATTAATAAGAGATATTCCAATTTATGAGAATTGGTTACAACATGAAGATTCGGTCTATAAAGGCAGGACGCTAGAAGATTTCGAACAAATTAGTAAAGCTATTTTAGAGCAACAATTACCTAACTTAACGATAAAAGGATTTCAATTGGCCCTAGAACGAGACATCAAAATAATGAGCCATAAATTAGTAGAATTCTATCAATGAGGAAGCAGGGGACGGTTCTCCGCTTCCTCTTCTTCCAATTTATTTCATTTTATCCAACACGTTATCTCTTTTTAATTTAGGTAAACTTTTCACTTACGCTATTTCCACGGATCCAAACAATTTCACTATTTCCTTTCTAGCATCATTATCTGTAAATCTACTACTTTCAGATTAAATACTCCAAACCTACCTTGTACAACGGACCTATTTCCAAAAAATAGTTCCATCATATCCACAAAATTAGCATCCATATTTTTATATGAAATCAGGATTAAAAAGAACCAAAAGGAAGCAGAGAACCGTCCGGGACCAGTGAAAAGTAGTTATTTTTAAACAATGATGTTTTTTAGGGGGTCATAAATGTCTCCCTACCTTCCAAACGTGGCTTAGAAGCGATTCTATAGCCTCGTTTTTTCTTTATCAAATTTCGGTTTTAAAAAATTGGACTTTTTCACTGGTCCCGAACCGTCCCATGCTTCCTTTAATTAATCTTTGGCTGTTGCTCCGGATCCTGCGTCTACGCTGTGGTCTTGTGCAGATGCGCCTGATCCTGCATCTATTTCACCTTCAAGTTTTAGTCCTGTTTGTTTTAAGTACCAATCGACAATCGGTTTAAAGTCAAGAATGTATTCATTAATACCTTTATAATTTCCCTCTTCATCGCGCATTGCTTGATAATTGTGTACAACAAATTTATCTGGTCCATGTGTTGGAACATTTACACGAACAGCATCTTGCTTACCAGAACGAAGTTGTTGAATAACCCATTCTACACTACCTAGCGAGCGCTCTGGGTGGCAAAGCACAAGCGGATTTCCAACCTGTCCTGGTACACGATCTGCCAGCATATCTGCGGCTTCCTTCGTATAGTTATAATATAAGAATTGATTATTCTCATCTGCAAAAGTTAATTCCATTGGCATCGATGCAAGGAAAGTATTAATTTGATCTACTGTTAAAATACCACGATTTAGTTTCACGTACGTATTACCTTCAACGGCATTGACTTTCTTTGCGGCTTGTTCAACCCAGTCTTCTGCTGCCATATCAACATCTGCAATCGTAGTATCTATCGCTTTCGTTGCGTGTAGATCCTCTTTTGGCAATGGCTCTTCTTTAGGTGCCTCTAAACGATTGACTAAGCTAACAAATTCTGTGAACTTCTCTAAAACACTTCCTAAGAATTTGATTGTATTAGCATCTTTTAGTTGATCATTCGCATCAAAAGCTTCTTTTACTTTACCTAGCAAAAATTCATTACCCGGCATAACGATCGCATTTACTCCAGGTGCATCTAGAATTTGGCGTAAATGTAGTTGCGCGCGAGATGAACCTTGATCAAAATAGGAAGCTCCTACAATCATTACAGGTTTAGCATCAAACGGATGAATATTAAATGATAACCATTCCAGAACACTTTTTAAACTAGCAGGGATTGTATGATTGTGCTCTGGTGTTGCAATAATAACACCATCAGCATCTAAAATTGCTTGGTTTAATTTTTGGATCGGTTCACTCTGCGTCTGGTCATTACTTTGATTAAATAGGGGTATATCTTTAATTTCAACTATTTCCAATTCGAATAGATCTTTATATTTCGTTTTGATAAAATGAAGTAGTTTTCGATTGTACGATTTTTCTGCATTTGATCCGACAATTCCAACAAATTTCATATTAATCACACTCCTATTTTATTGATTTTCCCAAGAAAAGTTTGCAGCAGCTTTTTTATTACTGCCATGTGCATGTACTAATTGATTGACAATATTTACAAAAATAAGAAAATCATCAAATAGATTCGAAAGCTCTTCGGTTTTTTCAAAATCTTTCAAGTTATTTTCTTCATCAAAGGATTGTAGCGAATGGTTTAAAAGAAACTCTGAGCTTGGCATAATTCGCGCTTTTAATTCTGGTGAATCAAGCATATGACGTAAGTGCGCTTGTGCACGTGAAGAACCTAGCGTGCCATAAGAAGCACCCGTAATCATCACAGGTTTATCAACAAACGGATAAATCCCATAAGATAACCAGTTTAATGCGCTCATAAGTGATGCTGGAACTGCATGATCATACTCAGGTGTACTTATAATAACGCCATCAGCTTGTTCTATCTTATCTGCCACTTCTTTTACAAGTGGCGGTAATGTTTTATCTTCTGGTTTATTAAAAAGCGGTAAATCTCTAATCTCAACAATTTCGATTGTAGCTTTTTCACTAAAATGTTGTTTCATAAATTGTAATAACTGACGATTGGTAGACTTATCAGAATTCGTCCCTACTAAACCGATGAAATGATTCATTATATTTGTCTTCCTCTCCTATGTTAATCAATTATTTTTAATGCAGAAGTAAAAGGTGTAATTTTCCCTTTTAATCCTTTTGATATATATATGTTAGAATCGTTCGTGATAACAATCGATTCAATATTTGTTAAAGTATTCACAAATGATGTTATCTCTTTAGCGGGATACCCAAAAAGGCGCGTTGTCCATATTTCACCATCAATAGAAGCAGATGAAACAATTGTTAAACTAGCAATATCCGTTTTGATAGGGTAACCCGTTTTGGGATCAAAAATATGATGAAAACTTTTATTATCATGTTTTAGCTTACGTTCGTATACACCAGATGTAACGACAGATTGATTTGAAGTATCGACTGCAAGTAAGTAGTGATGGCGTTCTTTTTTTGGATCTTGAATACCGATACGATATTCACCTGATTTACGCGTTGATGATGAACCAGTCGAAAGAAAGTTTCCGCCTAAATTAATATAGGCTGTCTTTACTTTATCTTGTCTTAACTTTTGGATAATTTGATCGGCGATAAAGCCTTTTGCTAAAGCTCCTAAATCAATTTCCATACCCTTTTGTGGTAAAAAAACGGTCCTATTTTCATCATGTAATTGTATTTGATTTGGATCTGTTAATTTCAGAACAGTGTTTATTTGATAATCTGTAGGCTTCTTTGCATCGTTAAAGCCGATGTGCCATATCTTAATTAATGGTCCGAGTGCAATATTTAAAAAGCTACTTTCAGCAGTACTGTGCAATTGTCCTAATTTAATTAGATGATACAATTCTGTGTGAACAGAAATGGGTGAAATACCTGCTTGCTGATTGACTGCCATTAATTCAGATTGTAGCTGATTCGCACTAAACCGTTTACCATAAACTTTTAAATCATCTATTACCTGGTTTATAAGATGCTTACTCTCATTGCTGTCAATCATAAGATCGATAATTGTTCCCATCATATGAATGGAAGCTTCTGAACGAGGCATATACACCCTCCTCTCTTCAATAATCTACTTGTTTTGAAGAACAGATTGCTCAAGATCGACAAGTTCAGCAAGTGCAATTTCATTTCGGTTCACTTTTGAGTAAGCACGAGCATCATAAATTAACTCCAAGATCTTATCTTTCGTTTCATTTTTTAAAATAGCGTTTTTAGCAAGTTGAATCGCAGCACGTGCTAAATAGTAAGTAACATGGTTATCGGAACAAATGGTAACAGCATAGTTTAAGAGTGCATCACTTATTTCAAGTTCCTCAATCGTCGAGTAAAACACCCCGCATTGAAATACAATATTTAGTACCCGCCATGTCCCTTCCATATTTTGAGCTGGATAGTTATAAATCTTCTCAAGTACTTTGTTAAAGTAAAATTCAGCTTTAGACAAGTCATTTTCTCGAGCGTACACCATACCAATCCCAGTATATGCTAGTAACCGAAAGATTAAAGAATCCTGCGTTTCTTCTTCTAGTAAAACTTGATCAAAAGTAAAAAGTATATCCATAATCGGCTGTTTCCGGAAAATCATAATAAAGCCATTCAAATAGTAATAACGAAATGATAGATGTTCGTCTTCAATTGTTTCAATATCGATACTATTGATTAGCTGATGCGCTTCTTCATATTTACTTGTGATTAAATAGAATTCAGCTTTATTCATTTTTTCAACTACTTCAGAATAGCGCACACCTACTTTTGGAAATAATTCATTAAGAGGTAAATTTATTCTATTGCAAAGCTTAATCAATATTTTCAAATTTGGTAATTGACCATTATTTTCAAACCGGCTAAGTGTCGCTTGCGTACAAATGCCGTCTGCAAGTTCACTTTGTGTTAACCCGCGCGCTTTACGAGCATCAATAAACCACTGAATATTCAATTGCTGTGCTCCTTTCTGAGTAGTTAAATCAAGTTAGATTAAGTAATACAAAACAGGGATAATTTAACCTTGTGCTTTTATTCACATGAATGACATTGACTAAATTATACATCTACATAAAAAAAGCGTCAATGTAATATATAAAATTTTATATATTAATCGTTTTATATGTCAACTTCTTGAACAAAACTAACCAATTCGCCTCACTAACACCAGTATATGAGGAAGCAGGGTGGAAGCAGGGGACGGTTCGGGACCAGTGAAAAAGTAGTTATTTTTGAAAAGTGGTCTATTTTGGGGGTACATAAATGTCTCGGCACACGACGAACGTGGCTTAGAAGCGATTCTATGGCCACGTTTGTTAATTACATTTTTTGATTTTGAAAAAGTTGTACTTTATCATCGGTCCCGGACGGTTCTCCGCTTCCTTCCCTTTCCTTCTCCTTTTTTTACGCCTTAACTATTAGGTTCGGTGACACTCCTAAAATTCTTAAAGCCTGGCGTTGTAAAAATGCTTCAGTTCCTTTTGCTTTATACAAGATGTTATCTATTTCTAATTTTGGTAACATTTTCACATGCGCTATTTACCGATCCCAACAATTTCACTATTTCCTTTCTAACATCATCATCATTAAACCTTCTTCTTTCAATGTATCAATCCTCAAGAAATTCATCTTTATTGACTTTCAGATTAAACGCTCCAAACCTACCTTGTACAATGGGCCTATTTCCAGAAAAACAGTTTAAACATATCCATGCATCCGTATTTTTAATGAAATCTGGATTAAAAAGAACCAAAAAGGAAGCAGAGAACCGTCCCCTTCTTCCCTTAACTTCATGGTAAAATAGCAAGTATAGCAAATAATATGATTTATAAACGAATAGCCATTATATAAAGGTTGCTGAGGAGGCGGCAAGGCCTTGCGTGGTCACCTCAAAAGCACCTAAGTATCCGAAAAACCTCCTAGATAAAACAATAAGAAAGGAAGCACTAAAATGAAAAACCTCTGTTATCTATTGATTTTAGTACTAATATTACTACTAGTTGGTTGTAATCAAAATGAAAACGCAATGAAAAGCGCCGGAAATGTAGAAAACTCAACGCGGACAGCGACAGAAAAACAACCGCTAGATATATATGGTCCAGTTTCTGTTACTACTGGTTTACCTCTAGAAGAGGACAATACCGAAAAAATAAAATTCTCTATTATGGTTGAAAACTCTCCTAATGCTCGTCCCCATACGGGTCTAGTTCAGGCAGATGTTGTTTATGAGATGGAAGTTGAAGGAAATGTGACGCGTTTTCTTGCACTTTTTAATGATGAGATCCCTGAGAAAGTAGGGCCTGCTCGTAGTTCGAGACATTATTATTTACCAGTTGCAGCATCATGGAATATGCCTTATATCCACTTTGGTGGTTCTCCACAGGCATACAATAAATTAAGTACGCTCGCGGTTCCTACGATAGATGGGATGACGCAAAGTCAGTATTTTATAAGAGATAGCGGTAGATATGCCCCGCACAATGCGTATCTTGTCACGAACCAGTTGGAGGCTTTCGAAGAGAATCCTATAAATGAAAAGTTTACATTTGATGAAGATGCCAATTACAAAAATTCACTACCTTCTACTTCATTAAAAATTAGTTATAACAATTTTACCCACATAGAGTACCAGTATGATGCTACGACAAATCTATACAATCGTTTTTTAGAAGGACTGCCTCATGTGGATAGAGAAACTGGAACGCAAATCAGTGCAAACAACATTATTATCGCTTATGCTAATCAGCAATTAATTTCTGGTGATAATAGTGGAAGAATTGATATAACGTTAACAGGTAAGGGAGAAGCAGTTTACTTTTTAGACGGGCGAGCTGTCAAAGGGACATGGAAAACGGAAGACGGAAATCTTAGCTTTTATCTAGATAATACGCTTATTGCACTTAATCCCGGCAAAACTTGGGTGCAAGTCGTTGATGCAGCTAAAAAAGATACTGTCTCTTACTAATCGTATAGTTGGTTTTTACAAAAGAAACGGACATGATGTTTTATTTGATCGGAGTTCACCCCGAATATCGGACATCAAAAAAGGCTCTCGAGAAATTATCGAGGGCCTTTTAAGTTAGAAACAGACGTTTGTGCTAGTTATTACATCTGAGTTTTTCTATCCTTTGATAAAATTACTGTTTAACAGCTCCAGCTACGCCTTCAATAAAGTAGCGTTGCATTAGAATGAAAACGATTAACACCGGTAGAAGTGAAATGGTAGCACCTGCTGCCATACCTGCCCAGTCTGTGGAGTATTGTCCAACAAAGTTTTGCATTCCAACTGCTAATGTTCTTAGTTCTGGTTTTGAAATAGTAAGAACTGTTGGAACTAAGAAGGAACTCCACGTCCAAATAAATTGCATGATGACAGTAGTAGCAATTATAGGCTTTGCTAAAGGTAGCATTACCTTAAAGAACGTTTTAACAAAGCCACATCCGTCCATAATAGCTGCTTCTTCCATTTCTTTTGGAATCGTCGCAAAATAAGACATAAATAATAGAACAAATAACGTATGTGCCCCAGATGATTCAGCTAAAATTATTCCAAACAGTGAATTCGTTAGGCCCAATTGATCCACAAGTTCATATAGAGGAATTATTGTATAACCTTTTGGTATAAACATTATTCCAACAACTATTCCTATGATTGCTTTCTTACCTGGAAAATCCACTCTACCTAGCGCATAACCTGTAAGTGAACAAAGAATTACTACAATTAAAACAGTCGCAACTGTCATTATCACCGTATTTAAAAAATAACCACTGAAATTGGCATCCACCCACGCCCGAGAGTAATTTTCCCAAGCAAATCCATTCGGTATTGGACTTCCTGATACAATGAATTCCAAATTGGTTTTTAATGAACCTAAAATCATCCAGATAAATGGATATATCCATATTAGGCCAAGAAAAATTAAAATCGCATGGATGAGAAATCTGATCAACTTACTTGATATAATCATGCGTGTGTTCTCCTTTCATTTTTTTGTTTAATTTTGTTTTTTCTGCTTTTTTCGAACATACCAGATAACTGACCCAAACAGACCACTAATCAGTAAAGTAAAGACCCCTAACATTACACCTGCTGCAGATGCAAAACCCATACGCGTGGTAGCGCCAGTTAAGCCACCACCAAATGCGTAATTAAATACGTAAAGGTCTAATGTTTCTGTAGTGTGATATGGATTACCATTGGTTAAAGTCATTACTAGGTCAAATGCATTCATACCACTTACTACTGATAATAATAATATGACAGCTAAGATAGGCTTTAAGAGTGGTAGGGTAATGTAAACTAATGTTTTCCAAAATCCTGCCCCATCTAATTGAGCTGATTCATACAGTTCTGCAGGAATAGCTTGCAGACCTGATAACCAATAAATCATATTAATACCTAAGTTTTTCCAAGCGCCAACGATAATTAATAACATCATTGCTAACGATGATGTTGTTAACCATGGAATTGGTTTTTGAATAAGATCTAAAGATTGCATCATTTGATTAACAGAACCGTCTACTCCAAAAATGTTTTTCATAATTAAACCGATAATTGCTGTCGTTGCAACTACTGGTATAAAATAAATAGTCCGATAGATTGCTTTGCCAGCAATATTTTTTGCATTAAGAACTATTGCCAGAATTAAAGAAGCTCCCACACCTAATGCTGTTGTACCTACCATATATACCACTGTAGTTACAAGTGAATTCCAGAATCGCTCCGTGTGGAATAGTTCGATATAATTCGCAAAACCAATAAAGTCTGTTAGTGAACTAGCACCATCCCATGAATAAAATGAATAAACATAACTCATAATAATTGGATATAATGATAGACCAAGAAATACGATTGCCTGAGGAAGTATAAAGATATATGCCCACATATATCTACTTCTTTGTCTCTTTGATATTTTTTTCTTTTGTGTATTACTAGCAATAGATACTTTTTCTGTAGGTACACTTGCCAAAGTTAATTCTCCTTTCTTTAAATTAAAAAGGACGAGCATTACACTTTTTCTCGTCCTTTTTAATTTTTGTACATTCAATTACTCTGATGTATAAGGCTCAAACGGTACCCAATCATCAAAAACAAAGTCGGGTTGCTCAACCTCATGCTCTTCTACCGCAGTATTAAATGCTTGTTGTGCCTCTTCTTGTGCCTTTTCTAGTTCACTTGTTGGATCTTCAATTTCACCTTGCAAATAACCAGCTAAAATTGATCCTACACTATAGGAAAGTGCTCCATGATAATCTTGGATAAAAGAAATTGTGTTTGTATTACGTTTATAGATATCAGGGGTAGCGATACTATTTGCACCGTTAATTTTGTTTATTTCAGCGTATTGTTCGAATGGTGCTTCAGTCACTTCAATATCAATTGGTGGCTCATGTGCACCCGATTTGATAATTACATCTTCATAACCATGCTCGATAAAGTAGTTAAGGAATATTTGTACTTCTTCCCAATGCTCCGTGTGATTGGAAACCATTAACCCCTCTTTAGCTAACATATCACTGTAATATGCACCACCATCTTTTGTTGGCATTGGAGCTACACCCCAATTGTTAAAGCCTGGTCCTGACTCTCCGTTTACTAAGACAGATCCACCCCAGTTACCATCGAAGTAGAAAGCAGATTTACCAGCAGCAAAGTTTGCTATTGCGGTAGGTTCATTATATTCAATACTTGCTGGCGCTAAAACATTTTCATCCATAAGATCTTTTAAGTACTCGATTGTCTCAATGTTGCCGTCATTCACAAAATCCGGATTTCCTGTTTGGAAATTAATTTGACGAGCTAAGTCTATCGACGAGTGGACCTCTGGAGTGATATTTGTAGCCATTTGATTGATAGTCATATCAGATAGCCATGTAGCTTCAGCTCCCATAATAAGTCCATAAACACTTCCACCTGATTGATCGTAAATTTCTGTACCAATTTGCTTTAACTCTTCCCATGTTGCCGGTATTTGATCTTCTGAAATACCATATGTTTCCAACACATCTTTGTTATAATACATCAAAACGGAGCTTTTACCTGAATTAAGTGGTAGCTGATAAATATCATCACCCATATTTGTGAAATTTTCAGACCATACACCTGGATAAAACTTTTCTTTTACATCACCTTCAATAAGGTCGTTCAAGTTATGCAACAAATCTTGTTCAACTAAATTTTGGAGAGACGTTACGTTTGCTGTTACAAAAATATCTGGTAATTCATCATTTTTAATAGCAGTTTGATATTGTTGGTTTCCCGAAGCGCCTAACGTTTCCATATCAATTGCAATATCAGGATATTCTTCTTCAAATTGATCTATAAAAGTATCAAAGTGCGTAGTTAATTCCGGTAATCTATTCCAGAAAGTTAAGGTAGTCGCATCAGGATTATCACTATTCGCCTCATTGTCGCTACAAGCTGATAACACACTAACAAAAAGCAATAACAATATTGTTACTATTAATAATTTTTTATTCATTTATAGTCCCTCCTAAAGTTATCTTTGGTTTAATTGAAATAATATAGGCTTCACTATTCCTTTTCAGTTAATTAAAGTCAGATATTATACAATTAAATAAAACGCTCTCTCATAAAACCCAATTAAATTTCCGATCACCTAATGATCCATAATTAAATTCAACTTTATTATTTTTCATTAATTCCTCCTTCACACCTAATATAGCAATTAAATTTTTGTTTCTTTTTTTATTTAATTAACAAAGTATCTGAAACTATAAAAAGTTAGGATAACGATTAAACTAAGTTTACCTTCTTTAAGAAAGCGTTGTCAATTGTTTTTTTGATAATATTACTATTTATCCTCCTTTAGTTGGTTAAATAGTAATTACAAAAACAAGCAATCTCTTTAGAGATTGCTTGTTTTATTTCCTAAAGCTAAATAATATATTTTGAGTTACTAAGTCCAACTTTCAACAAAATTGTATAGTGACAGGCAATCATCAAATTTATTAAATCGATACCATTGTCTTAGCGGAAGGACTAACAAATGAAAACCCTTGGAAAAACTCGAGTGATAAATTCTTTATCCCTGTGAAAGTATTATTCAAAAAATTTCGAGGTAAATTTCTACCGTCCGTTTCTTCATCCCTCACATTTCCTAACTCTTCGCATAAAACAAGCAAGTGATTCACTTCTTGATCTAAGGGGCTATCTACACAGCCTTCAAATGACACGTGATCAATTTAAAATAAATTATGGGCAATACATACAGAATCAACGAAATATCCATGAGCTGTCACAGGAAGAATTGGCCTATCAAATTGGCATCAGTACGGAGGCTATAGGACGGATTGAAAGAGGAATTACTTCTCCAAGTTTAACAAGTAGTCTATTGCTAGAAGAGAAACTACATCTTGATCATACGTATATTAAGATTCTATTACATCATTCTAGTGACTCCGAATCCTAGTTACTCTTATTTATGCTATTGAAAAGGGTAGATATCTATGTTAAAAATAAGTACGCTCTATCAGATTAATCGCAATACACTAGCAACCCTTCCTGCTAAGGCTGTAGAATATCAAGCAATCATGCGCGAAACAACGCATGACTTACTCGTGCAACAAACGCCATTTGCAATCATAGTGCAAAAAAAGAAGCATTAACCTTTTACATAGAAAACTTTGGTGATGTTCGTCCTTATATTACGGAGGAGGTTCTTGAATGGATTGCGAATAGTGATGAAGCATTAGTAAAAGAAGCGATGAAAAATAAAAATGCATCAGATAATAACAAAGATAATTTGGGATACGTGAAAGGCATCCTGCTATCCTGGAGCAATAAAGGCATTACCCATAATGTAACAAAAGTTAGAAATTGTTTAAAAAGGAAAAAACAACTACTTGTCCAATCTTTCGCAGTAGAAACTCGATTAGAACTGGTTTCAGTCTTTATTTTAAGATCCGATTCGTTATATATTACGTGATACAGATGAAAAGAATTTAGTAGAAATAGAAAGACAGTTACAGATGTCACACCGTAACCAAAGGAGGGGTAATTATTATCTATTCCTATACGTGGGTCTAAACAAGGAATAACAGGGCACTAACACTAGCCAAACATAATTGCAGAAAATACCTATTGGCCTAAATAAACATGATACGCTTGCGCTTTTTCAGCTGCCGGTACGCAAATTAGCGCAAACAACATTATCGTTGCCTATGCTAACCAGCAATTAATTTCTGGTGATAATAGTGGAAGAATTGATATAACGTTAACTGGTAATGGAGAAGCAGTTTACTTTTTAGACGGGCAGGCTGTCAAAGGGACATGGAAAACGGAAGACGGAAATCTTAGCTTTTATCTAGATAATACGCTTATTGCACTTAATCCCGGCAAAACTTGGGTGCAAGTCGTTGATGCAGCTAAAAAAGATACTGTCTCTTACTAATCGTATAGAAAAAGACAAATAAGACGCGAATTTAATTGACGTTTAACCCAGATATCGGACACCAATAAAGGCTCTTGATAAATTATCGAGAGCCTTTTTAGGTTAGATTTATTTATCATTGTACTGCTCATCTTCTTTCTTTTTCATTTTCAATATCTACTGTTCATCTGATACATACATATGAAAAAGAAGCAGAGAACCGTCCCCTGCTTCTGTATTTCTTATAGCTTAAATTCTTTTACTAGTTCGTTTAATTCTTCTGCTGATTGGGCTAATTGATTAGAGCCATCTGCAATTTCTACCATTGAGCTTGTTGCTTGCTCAGCGGATGCTGACGTTTCTTCTACACCTGCTGCTGATTCCTCCGATATAGAAGCAATTTCTTGAATTGATCCATTCATTTGATCACTGTCTTTTGCCATTTGCGTTAAGCCATTTGTCATCATTCTAATATTCGTTGTCATTGTTTCAATTGCATTTTTTATCGATTCGAATGTAGCTCCTGTGCTTATTATTTGTTGAGTACCACTCTCTACTTCTTGATAACCAGCTTCTAACGTCGTTGCTACTGTTGACGATTCTTTTTGTATATTGGTTACGATAGTCGTTATATCTCCGACCGAAACGGTTACTTGTTCTGCCAATTTTCGAACTTCATCAGCCACAACCGCAAAACCATTCCCATGTTCTCCCGCTCTAGCAGCCTCTATCGCAGCATTTAATGCTAGCAAATTCGTTTGAGCTGCAATATCTTTGATTACTGAAACAAGTTTTGTGATTTCTCTTGATTGCAGATCTAAGCCATGCACTTTATTAACCGCTTCTTTGACAATTGCATCGATACTCGTCATCTGGTTAATAGACAGTTGCATGAGCTTGTTGCCATCTTCGGTTTCCTTTACCACTTTACCAGTAGTTTGGCTAATCTTTTCACCACTTTGACTTGCCTCCGTAATTTTCGTTGTGAAGTCTTTCATTGTATGAGCTAGATCTCCCGCGTAATTAGCTTGTGTCTCGGTACCTGAAGCTAATTCTTCCATCGTTGCTGCAATTTGTTCAGAACCATCTTTCACTTCATTTGAGGATTGTAATAATTCTTCACTTTGTTCACTAACGCTTTTGGCTGTTTTACTAATTCGTTGAACGATATGCTTAATATTGTTTTGCATCGCATTCATCGATATTCCTAACTTACTAATTTCATCTTTTCCTTGGTAGGTTAACGGCTCTGTCGTTAAATTACCGCTCGCAATATCATCACTCATTTGCACTACCTTTCTCAAATTCGTAGCGACAGAACGACTTACGAATACAATCATTATGATACCGATTACAATAGAAGATACCATTGAACCAGCTAAAATAATTAAAGCTGCACGGTGACTAGACATTGCTGTATTCACAGATTCTGCTCGTTCTTCATTAACAGTTTTGCGTAATGCATCTAAATAAGCCATTATTTCTTCTGTCGAATCACCTAATAGATTTATGTGGTAAAATGACATACCATCTGGGCTGTAATTCCCTACTATTTGTTCTAAAAACAGTGTGTCCATTTCTTTATTAAATTTATCTACTTCTTCTAGTAACTTTTTTTGTTTTTCTGTATCGAGATTAACGCTAATCTCCTCTAAGGCTGAGGTTACTAGTTCTTGCTTCACTTTAAATTCATCAACATATGATTCGCTTCCATATTGCGCAAAACTAAAAGCAGCAAGTGATTTAGCCCTGATCTCTGAACTTATTTCAGTAATGGTAATTGCTCGGTCACCTCTTCGATCGAGCGCATTTACTTCATCACCAATTGTAAAAATGGATTTTGCAACAAATCCTATCGAGATACTTAGTAATAATAGAATTATAATGAAAATAAAACCGAATTTACCTCCGATAGACTTATTGCGCAAACTAAAAATGGCTATCTTTTTCGACTTGTTTGTCATTTTTAACGCTTTATTTTCTTTTGGATTTTTCTTTGATGTTTTTTTGTTCTTTCGATTAAACAGCAGTTTCTTCACGTCATTTCCCCCTTATGTAATCCTTTTTAAAACTTTGTTTATCGATGAATTTAGAATAGCCATCTTTCGTTATCCTAGCATGAACCGGATCCTTTTCTTCGTTAAACATATGTTGTGTTGGATTAATTTTTTTAAAAATTAGGATGCTCTAACCTTATAGTAAAATTAAAATCATCCTATTCCATTTATTTCAACATACATAAATGGAATAGGACCTTATAACTAGAAATATGTTATAAAAGTTAAAAATTACTTCAAGGAACCAAAAGTTAGAATGAAATTCTCCTAATTAACTTTGCAACCTTTTTCTTCTTACAAACAAAGTAATTGCACCAATAATTAATAGTAAACCACCTAACACGAACCAATTATACTGATTCGTTGCAGTATCTGGTAATTCAGCATCGGAAGTCGCTTCAGTAGCAATTTCAAAGACACCATATGCACTAAAGTGTGTCAATTCTGCAATTACTTCACCAGTCTCCTTGTTGTATGAAATTGGTGTGATAAATTCTTTCTTTTCTCCATTATCATCGATATATACTACTTTCAGGTCATCCCAATTCTTAACTTTATCTGGGTTAATTTTAAATGTAATCGTAATCGGGGTGTCACTAAAATCAGTTACTTCTTCTCCACCTATTAAAAGAGAGAAATCGATTATCTCACTCAAAACATCTTTATTTTTATTGGCAATCTTATCGGATACTTTACCAAATTCAAAGGCTATATCTTCACCTTTTGAAAGCAATGCTGCTGGAATATTAGCTTTCACGTTACCATCCGTAAGCTCAAGGGAATACCCGTCAGCGAATTTCTCTAGCTCTGCTTTGCTAATTTTAACGACCTTTGAAGCTTTAGGATACGTGTAAACCTTACTTGCATCATCTCGAACTAAATCAGATGCTTTAACAGCCGCAGATCCTTTTGAACCTGGGTTCTTTATTCCCGGTTCTTCTTTATCTGTTTCAGTTTCTGGATTCTCTGACTCCGGTTCTTCTGGCTCTCCTGTTTCTGGATTCTCAGTTACAGGGTCCTCTATCTCCGGTTCTTCAGCCCCTGGATTCTCTGGCTCTTCCCCATCTTGGTCACTTGGTTCTTCTGGTACTTGGTAATCTCCTACTTTATAAAAGTTAAAGTCATCTAATGTTCCCCAGGCCCCTGCGTCTGCTTTGATCACTGCACCTATCGTGATTGTTCCATCTAATACAAGAATGTCACCAATTTCTGGATTGTTCCAATTAGTCCAACCACTAACCTCTGTCTCTGTTTCAAGGGTTTCATCCGCTGTTTTCGTATAAATGTACATATCAGAATCGCCAGCGTCTCCGCCTTGTAAGAACATCGAATAATTATAATACCCTGGTTCTAAACCAGTAATTGTCTGTTCTGCTTGAAAGTCTACTCCTGTATCAGAATAGAAATGTAAGGAATAATCTCCTGAATTAGCATCTGCTGCATTGTTTTGAAAGTCAGTATGTGCTGTTCCACTTGGATAGGTAACAATCCACATACTACGATCACTGTCTTCAAAGCCTGGGTTAGCTACAAAATTCATGGGCTTTATTTCAAGATGTGCTACAACAGTGTGTCCGCCATCCGTAACCCCTTCAATGTCATAGATACCAGCACCGCTGTTTATCGCTTGCTCTAATGCCTCATTGTCCCATGTTACGGAAACGTCCTTTTCACTGCCATCGTTATAAACAGCTGTGACAGTTTCCGGTAATGTTATCGCGTCTCCTAGATTAGCAGTAACTGTTATATCGTTAACTTTATCAATCTCCAAACCGGCTACCGCACCAGTATCGATATAGTTAAATACGTTTAATGACGGTAATGGATGGCCGTTAAAGTCAAATAACGCTTGATTATCGACCGCGCTTCCGCCGTACCATTCACCTGCATCTTCCGGATCATACTCAGATGCAAAACTAGTCGCCCAGCCTGAACCCTGTTGCTCCCAAATCGCTTTATTTGCTTCTAGTTCATCAGCAGGACCAACTGGAATCCATGCAGGTTCCCAATAAAATACACCAATACCCGCTTCACCAACATTAGCAACTGCTTGGAATACATCTCTTAAAGCGTTCGCTTGTCCTTGCACTGTAATCGGATAGTTCAATACTTGTCCAGAATCCTTTGGTGCTGTATTACCATGTCCATCACCTTCTTCTTCCGTGTAAACATAAGAAGTTTCAGCTACCATCACTTGTTTCCCATACGTATCAGCAACATTTTTAAGTACTGCTGTTAAATTATCAAGCGTCCCATGCCAAAATGGATAGTAAGAACTAGCAAACACATCGTAATCTACATTATTCTCATCCAATGTTGCCGCAATCCCACTATATCTTCCAGAAGATTCTGGGTTTGTAAAATGTAATGCTATAAGAATAGAATCGTTTACATCTCTAATCGCCTTACTTCCTTCATTAAATAGTGCACTCATCTTTGTCCAATCTGTTTCTCCGACAAATCCACCATTCGTTTCATTCCCAACTTGAACCATTCCAACGTCAATACCTGCATCAAGTAAAGCCTGGACGCTATCTTTTGTATAGTTATAAACTGCGTCTTTCTTATCTTCAAAATTTAGATTTTCCCACGCTTTTGGTGCTTGTTGTTTCGCGGGATCTGCCCAAAAATCTGAGTAGTGGAAATCTACTAAAAGCTTCATGTCATTCTGTGTAGCTCTTTTTCCTATTTCAATCGCTTTCTGTAAATCATTATTACCACCACCGTAGCCATTTCCATTTGCATCATATGGGTCATTCCATATACGTACACGGACATAGTTAACACCAGAATCCTTCATGGTTGCAAAAATATCCTGTTCGTTCCCTGCTTCGTTGTAGAACTTCACGCCGCTATCTTCTAATGAAAGAATACTAGAAACGTCCACACCTTTGATAAAATCATCAGACATCCCATCTACTTTTTCTACAAAAATAGCAGCTTCTACTGGATCCGGAACAGTCACTGTATCCTCGCCGTCATCGTTTGTAGATATAAGCTGGAAACTATCCAAATAACCATATGCATTCGGTTCGCCATCAACATTTGCTCCTATTTGAAAATCAGTTGCATCTTCAGCTAATTCAAAAGTCAGTGTAACTGTTTCCCAATTATTATATCCTGTTGTAGTTACCACATTTGCTATTTCTTCTCCTGCAAATAATCTAACATTACCAGCTTCAGCATTTGAACCACCCATTACATTTACAGAAAGCTCGTAGCTTCCAGCTGGAAGGGCCGTAATTGTTTGACTTAACGTAAAGGATTGATTTCCTTCTGCCGTATCTTGCACCCAAAAATTAGTTGCAAACTCTCCCTCATCTTTGGTCATCCACTCATCTTCCGCATATCCAAACTGCTTCACATCAACCATACCTTGAGAAGTTACATCCCATGACCCGTCATTCCAAAAGTCTGTTTCAAATCCACCATTTGTTAGTAGGTTTGTCGATGAAGCTTGTGCATTTACAGAACTCGTATTTAATCCAAGCATGCTAAACACCAACGAAAATGCAATTAATACGTAAACGAATTTCAACTGCTTTCCTTTTCTTCTCATATCTCTTATCTCCTTTATAAGGAAGCGGGGGACGGTTCTCTGCTTCCAAAGCAAAGAACCATTTCCTGTTTCCTTTCTTTTGAAAAACAGAAATTTTTATACTTCACTTTACACTTTAAATAGAACGCTTTCATTTAACGAAGGAAGGAAGCAAAGAACCGACCCTTGCTTCCTCCCAAACACAAAAATAGAGGAAGCAGAGAACCGTCCCCTGCTTCATTTTCTAGGTTGTTCTAGTATTCTAACTTCGTATTTTTCGAGTGTGATTTCATCTGAAACAACTTCTCCAGTGATTAAATCCGTCAAGCTAGAATTGAATGCTATTTGTTGTGCTTCTTCGGTAAAGTTCATGACAAAAGCGTAGTCAGATTCCGTTCCTTGTCTTGCTTGGACGGAAACACCTTTACCATGTTTAATAGAAACAACTGGCTTAAGTGCTAATTCCTTAATTAATACGTGATAGAAATCGCGATGGAATTGCTCATCTAGCCTTGCCCCAATATAGTAGGACTTCCCTTCCTGATAGGAATGACTTGTAACAGCAGCTGTATTTTTATAGAAATCTTCTTGATAGATTCCTTCGGTAGTAGCTGTTGCTAAGTCAAGGACAGTTGCATAATCCTTCACTTGATAGTTTTTGTCTTGATAGGTAACCGTATTTTTGTCCTTTGGATACAGTGTATCTGTTTCCGTTGGCTTCATACCAAATATATCTTGTAAATCTTTATGCCATCCGCCTAAAAAGGTTAGATCATGTTCATTCACGTGCCCACTAATATAAGTCATAACCAATCTACCACCAGCAGCAACATAGGCTTTCAAACGTGCAATCGTAGCTTCACTTACTAAATAAAGCATCGGAACGATTAACAATTTATAATCAGAAAAATCTTGTTCTTTTGTGATTACATCTACTGGAATATCTTGTTCCCAGAATGTACGATAGTGCTCTTGCAAGGTTTGTGGGTATTGTTTCGTTGAAAGACCAAACCCTTGTGCATCATTTAATGCCCAGTTGCTTTCCCAATCATACATAATCGCCACGTCTGCAGGACGATTTGTTCCGACAACGTCAGACAACTTCTCTAACGTTTGACCCACTTGTGCAACCTCTTTGAACACACGATTTTCAGAACTATTATCATGATCAACTACTGATCCATGAAACTTCTCTGAAGAACCACGAGATTTGCGCCATTGGAAATACATGATACTGTCTGAACCATGCGCAAGCATTTGCATGGAAGAAAGTAAGTGCATGCCAGGACGCTTCGCTTTATTTACTTCATGCCAGTTTACTAAGCTTGGCGTTGATTCCATTAAAAGAAATGGCTTTTGCTTTAAGCTACGATACAAGTCATCGATAAAACCAATCTTCATTGCTAAATCAGCTGTTGATTCCCAGTCATTGTGCCATGCAGGATAAGCGTCCCAGCTAATAACATCAAGGTGCTTTGCGAATTTACTGTAATCGAGTGACTGAAATGGAATTAAATCGAATGTATCAGCCATAAAGTTCGTTGTAATTGGAATGTCCGGTGTCAGTTCACGCATTGGTACAATTTCATTTTCATAAAAGTCTATCGTTTGATCGGTTACGAAACGGCGCCAATCCAAGTTCAACCCATGGACAGCACTCTCCCCAATTGGAGAAGGAGATTCAATCTGTGACCAATCTGAGAAAGTATGGCTCCAGAATGGGCCCCACCACGCATCGTTTAACGCTTGAAGATCATCCTTGTATTTTTCCTTCAACCATCCTCTAAATGCATCTTGACATGTATCACAATGACATTCGCCACTATATTCATTTGAGATGTGCCACATGATTAATGCAGGATTCTTACCATATCTTTCTGCAAGTAACCGGTTCATCTGTTGTGTTTTTTCACGGTAAACAACTGACGAAAAACAGTGATTGTGACGACCACCATGTAATTGCTTGACACGACTTTCATTTACACGTAATACTTCGGGATACTTTTCTGACATCCACGCTGGACGTGCTCCGCTTGGTGTAGCTAAAATAACGCGACCCCCGATGTTCGCAATATTTTCAATGATCGTGTCCAACCATTCAAAATTGTAAACACCTTCTTCAGGTTCCAACGTACTCCACGCAAAAATCCCTAAGGAAAACGTATTCGTATGTGAAAGTTTCATCAACTTTATGTCATCCGCTAAAATTTCTGGTCGATCTAACCATTGATCAGGATTGTAGTCGCCGCCATGAAGCATAAAATCTGCCTTCGTTACATATGACTTTTGGTGTTTTGGCATGTTACTGTCCCCCATATTGTTATTTATCTATTTACTGATATCTAGGTTGAAGCCCTATTAGGAATAATAATTCCCAAAAATCCTTTGTACTTACCCTTTCGTTCCACCTGATGTTAACCCTGATACAAAGTTCTTTTGTAAGAGAACGAACACTACCGCGATCGGAATACTGATTAGAATTGCACCAGCAGCAAACGTCGTGTAACTTGCTCCCATTACATCATTAACTAAATTGTATAGACCAATCGGCAACGTATACGATTCAGGTGATCGCAATATGGTTGATGCTAAAACGAAATCAGCAAGTGGAATAATAAATCCATTCATTGCTACAACCGCGATCATTGGTTTAGATAATGGCATGATAATCCGAAAGAAAATCGTTGTATTACTCGCGCCATCAATTCGTGCACTTTCATCTAATGAGATTGGAATCGAGTCAATATAACCTTTCATTAGATACGTACACATTGGAATTTGGCCACCAATGTAAAGGAAGATCAACAACCAATGACTGTTCATCAAGCCAAGAACTTGAGCTAATACAAATAGTGCAATTAAAGCAGAAAACTGTGGGATCATTTGTAATAGTAAGAATAAGGTTAAACCATTCTTTCTACCGACAAAACGAAACCGTGAAAAAGCATAGGCCATAAATGAAACACTTATAACTGTTCCAATCATGGTTAAAACACTAATTTTTATTGAATTTAAATACCATTGTCCATACTGTAGACTTTCTTTGCCTGCAAATAACTCTTTGTAATGATCCAAAGTCGGATTTTCAGGAATGAGTGACGTACTTATTAAACTATTACCTGGATTAAAGCTTGCGCCCACAGTCCAAAGCAACGGATAAATAATCACGATCATCATGAAAATTAATAAAGAGTAAGAGGCAAAGAGTCGAGTGAATTTACTTCTCTTCATGTTCGTCATTAGCTCTTAATCCTCCTTAAATGAATTTGTTCGTCTGAACTGCCATAATGCAATTCCAATGACAAATACAGATAACAAAATAGTTAACGCAGCTGCTAGAGAATATTGACTGGATTGCATGGTTAATTTATAAATCCAAGATACTAAGATATCTGTTCCTCCAGCTGTAGATCCCGGCACAGCAGGACCACCACCGTTGAACAAATAAATAATATTAAAGTTGTTAAAGTTAAAGGTATATTGCGTAATGATAATCGGCGCAATTGCGAGTAGTATCATTGGCATTGTAATATGCTTGAATTTAGCAAAAATAGATGCGCCATCAATCGTTGCCGCTTCATATAAATCATCCGGAATAGATTGTAAGACCCCTGTCGTTACTAGGAATATATAAGGGAATCCCAACCATCCCTGCATCAGAATAAGCGCTAGTTTTGACCATGCTGCATCAGTTAACCACGGAATCGCATCAATTCCAAAGAAGGCTAAGATATCATTATTAATGGCACCAAAACTGTCATTAAACAGACCTGCGAAAATTAAGATCGTAACAAATCCTGGTACAGCCCATGGTAATACGAGGACTGTTCGAACGACTCTTTTGAAATGGATATCCTTCTGGTTTACAACTACTGCTAATAAAATACCAAGACCAACTTGTAATGTAGTAGCAACGAGTGTCCAAATGACCGTCCATCCTAAAACATCAAAAAAAGTAGAACGCCAGATATCAACTGTGAAAATTTTTGCGAATGTATCAAATCCTACCCAATCAACTAAACTAGCTGGTGGAGAATGATATAAGTCATAATTCGTAAAGGCTACCCCAAGACTAAATAAAATAGGGAAGATAACCGCGAATATTAAAATGAAAAACGAGGGACCACTAACTACATAAGGATACCCTGCATCTACAAGATTGTGGTATTGCTGTTTAAGTGAATAGAGCTGTCTGTTATTATCACGTAATTCACCATTTTTGTAAGCATCCCGGAAATTCAGGTAGTATACAAGTAATCCTAAAAGTGTAACGAGGATCGCAATAATACCTTGCGCCAATAAAAATACTGAATTATCTCTTGGCACTTCAGTTCCTAAGGTAAGAATGCCCCAATAACCCATATTCAACATATCACCAAATACGAATAAAAACGCTGCTCCAAAACCTAGGAACACGAGACCTTTCACCCATTGCTTATTGTAAAATTGTCCAAAACCAGGAATGATAGATAATAAGCTTGCTTTTGTCCGATGTTGCACCTTTCTCACCTCTTTATATAGGAAACACTGATTTTAAATTAGAAAGGTGCCAAACATCGTGTTATCATTTGACACCATTTTTTTATAATATAGCTGTTATTTTAAATTATTGTCCAGCGTGGTTTGCTTCAATTTGTCCTTTAATTGTTTCTACAGCTTGGTTTAATGCTTCTTCTGGATCGGCCTTACCTGTAGCAATTGTTTGTAATGCTGCATCAGCAGGCGTCCAAACTTCATTCATTTCAGGAATACTTGGTGTTAATTCTGAGAACTGAGACTGTTGTGCGACAGCTTGTGCTGCTTCACTTTCAGTAACTACAGGATCATCTGCCAATGCTTTAACAGCTGGCACTTCGCCTGTAATTTCATATCTTGTTTTTGAATTTTCTTCATTCGTAATGAATTCAACTAATTCTTCTGCAAGTTCTGGATTTTCAGCATACGTGCTGACATTGTAGCTTTTCACACCAACAAAAGCACTCATATTTTCCCCATTTGCTAATTCAGGTAATTTCAAAACGCCATAATTAATTCCTGCTTCTTCATATGGTCCTAAGTTCCATGGGCCAGAAATAACTGCAGCAGCTTTACCTTCAGAGAATAAGGAATCTAACACATTAATACCTTGTTCCCCAACTAAACCTGATGGGAAAAGACCCTCATCATAAAACTTTTGAATCGATTCCGCCCCTTCAATTGCGCCTTCGTTGTTTAATCCAACATCGCTTGGATCAAAGTTACCGTCAGCATCTTTCCCGAATACATATCCGCCATAACCACTTAATACACCATTGGCATAGTAGATTTGGTCAAATAGAGCTAATAGACCATAGTTTTCACCTTCTGTTAATTCTAGGGATAGGTCATACCAACCATCTAATGTAGTAGGAACTTCGTCTTCTGAAACAAGATCTTTGTTATAGTAAAGCACGTTTGTTTCAACTGCTTTTGGTAAACCATAAACTTTACCGTCGTAAATTTGAGAATTCATCGCAACATCTGTGTAGATTGATTGAACATCTTCACTTACATCTAACTCTTTAAGTAAACCTTCTGTAACAGCTGTACCAATCTGATCACCAGGCATTGTGAAAACATCTGGGCCTGTACCAGCTGGTCCATCTAAACGTAAGTCTTCCACTTGTTGTGCGTAAGCCTTTTCGATTACTTCTATTTCAACATCATGTTCTTCTTCAAATGTAGTGATTGCAGCTTCTATACCTGCAGATTTATCAATATCTGCCCAAACGGTTAATTGATTCGTTTCTTCTGCACTTTCATCTGAATCACCTGCATCTCCATTACTTTCCTGAGGTCCACAAGCAACTAAAGCAAAAAGCAATGCTGTAAAACTAATAAGTCCTAAGTATTTTTTTAATCTTATCATTAGGATACATCTCCCTTTTATATAATAAATTGCAATAAACCGCTTCCTTTAATTAATGAAAACGTTTTATTGATATAAATATAGCACATGAAATATAATAAGTAAACAAAATTTTTACCTTTTATTCAATATATTTTTACTTTTATTAAGTAAAATATTTTACTATATTATCATCGTATTTTACTAAACGGAAGCAGAGAACCTTCCCCTGCTTCCACACGAAAAGACCATTACCTTTTATCGCTTGGTAATGGTCTCTCCTTTTCGCCCTAATATTAGTTTGTGCTTTTTCTAATGATCATTTCCGGGCCGAGATATAATGTTTTTACTATTTTACGCTTCTCTACAACTCTTTCTACTAATAATTCCAACGCATTCTTGCACATTTCGTGGATATCAATATCGAATGTCGTCAGTGGTGGAGAGATGTATTTCGCAACACTAATATTATTAATGCCAATAATTGATACTCTGTCTGGTATCGCAATCGCCGATTCGTTTAATGCTTGCAAACATCCAACGGCAATCGGATCAGCAGCTGTGAAAAACGCAGTCGGCAATTGATCACCCAGTGTCTCGACGGCATTCTTCATTAAGTGATAGCCATTTGCGACAGAGAATCCTCTGTGGCAAAAGATAAAATCTTCGTTTAATAAACCCTTTTCCGCCATATACCGCCGGAATGTTCGTTCTCTAATATCCATTTCATCTTCATGGGTATTTGGATTGCGGAAAGTCCCACCAATAAACCCAATTTCTTTATGTCCTTTGTCCACTAAAAAGTCAACTGTTCTCCGCGTCACTTGTGCTAAATCCGGTCGCACTGAATCAAAGTGATAGGGATCAGGGGTCGTATCGATAAAGACGCCATTTGGTGTTAACTCCCTTAGTTGAACTAGCTCTTGATTGGAAAAAGTACCCACTGCAATAAACCCTTCAATATCATTTGGAATCTGCTCAATTCCTTCATTAATTTTATATGTTGTAAGTTCGACATTAAATTTCTTGGCCAATTTATCTAATTCTAACCGCATCGATTTAAAATAGACATCTTCTAGTTCTTCTATGTCAGTTAGCCAATATAAGAATACGATATTTTTAATTAATGGTCGGATAATTTTCTTCTTATAATCCAGTTGATCAGCAACCTGATAAATTTTCTCACGCATCTGATCTGAAACAGAAAGCTTTGGATCATTATTTAATACACGTGATACAGTTGTAATAGAACAACCCGCTGTTTTCGCCACATCTTTAATCGTCGCCATCGCTTCTTCCTCCTAGCTGAATTACCTTACATCCACTAATCACATATAACGCAGTATAGCCTTTAGGAATAGTTAGTAAAACATTTTACCTTTAGTTTATCTTATTGAAAGTAAAAGTCAAGGGGGGGAGAGACGGAAGCAGGGGACGGTTCTCTGCTTCCTTTGATATTTGATATTTGATAAAATATTGTCGTTCTGAGCTAGCACTTTACTTAGTCATGGGGGCGAATTTTTGGAACAATGTGCAACCCCTTGATGCTAAACAGATAAACTATATCTATTTAAATTGCCACGAAAAAAACCGCTAAATCTTTTGTTTAATCCCCACTTTTTACCTTTTCAGAATCATACTTTCATAGTTTTGAATTGTAAACGGTATAGATTTGATTGAAAAAGGAAGCAGAGAACCGTCCCCTGCTTCCTCACTTCAACCCTCTGACGAGAATTCATTTAATGCTTTTAGCGTTTTTTTACGAATTTGCGTCCTATTTATATAATCCTTAGCTACAAGTTCTGTGTAAATTAAGTCAAAGATAAGGAAGAGTGGTAAGGTTGGTGAAATGTTCTGGGCCATATGCATATTATTTCTACTCATGACTAAAAGCGATAAATCTGCTAACTGGTAGAGTTCCGACGCTTTTTCACTGGTGATCGCTAAAATAGTTGCGCCTTGTTGCTTGGCGATTTTAACCGCATCGATGACTTCTTTTGTTTTTCCCGAAATCGAAATTCCAATCACTAAACTGTCTTCTGTCGTTAATGCTGCGTCCATTACTGCTTGATGTGGATCGGTAATCGACTCCACATAGATACCCACTCGAAAAAACTTCCATTTAAACTCTTGTGCAGCAATCCCGGAGTTGCCTATTCCATAAACATGAACCTTCTTTGCTTTATTTAAAAGAGCAACGACTTGTTGAATGTCCGGATACGTGATTTTTCGAAAGGTCGTTTCAATAATCTCTAAATGGTTTTGATAAAGTTTAGAAAAGTAATCAATCTCCTTGATGTCACTTGTCACAGTTGGTTTGTTTCGTAAGTCGATATACCGTTTTAATTCATGCCTAAATTCATTAAATCCTGAAAATGAAATTTTTTGGCAAAATCGAGTAATTGTGGCTGGTGAAACATGATTTTTTTTTGCAATTTGACTAATCGTTAACTGGCTAACTTCTTCTGAATTGGATATGATATATTTTGCTAGATCTGCTTCAGAATTAGTGAATTTTTCTATACTAGATTCGATACCATGGATCAGATTCTCACCGAGATATTCCATATTCCCCTCCCCTTTCAGGATACGTGGCTCAATCATTTTACGCGAGTTTCATATGTTCATTATATCTGAAATTCATTCCTCAATTATACACGAACATATACCCTATTCTTCCCTAAAAATGATAAGAATACAATAACTACAACAAAAGCACCCAATAATATTCCATCCAAATAGATTCCCATACATATTTCTCCACAAAAAATCACCCAAGCAAAATCGCCTGGGTTAAAAATATCTGTTCTTTGTTTTGTCAGCGTTAATCTAGCTAGCGAGATAATCCCACTCAAGAACTATTCAATCATCGTTAATCTTGTACCAATGCCTCAACAAATCTTTTTGTAATTTGCTGTGGTCTTGTAATTGCGCCACCTACAACGACCGCATGAACATTACTATCTAGGACAGAACGTGCGATTGTTGGCGTCGAAACATTTCCCTCTGCCAAAACCTTTGCTTTAGTTACTTTTTTTACAATTTGTTTAATAACCTCATAATCATGATCATCAATTTTTAATCCATTTGTTTCCGCTGTATAGCCGTATAAAGTCGGCGCCACTATATCAAACCCTAACTCATCGGCAAACATCGCTTCTTCCACCGAAGAGACGTCCGCCATCAACAAGAGATCAGGATACTTAGATCTTATCTCTTTATAAAATGTCGCTAAATCGCAACCATCAGGTCGAAGACGATTTGTCGCATCTGTGGCAATGATCTCGACACCCGTTTCTGCTAAGGCATCGATCTCTTTCATCGTAGGTGTAATAAAGACTGGATGGTCTTTGTACACTTGTTTAATGATGCCAATGACCGGCAACCCTACTTGTTTTTTGATTTCGACTATGTCTGAAACAGAGTTGGCACGAATCCCAACAGCTCCACCCTCTTTTGCAGCTACCGCCATACGCCCCATAATGAAAGAACTGTGTAACGGTTCCCCTTCTAAAGCCTGGCAAGAAACAATTAATCCCTTTTCAATCTGACCTAACACTTGATGCATGTCCAAACACGTCCTTACTATAAAATCTTATTACTCACCTAAATACTCTTCCACTTCGTTTTTCACGATCGTCACTTGAGGTCCATAGATAATTTGAACGCCTGTTCCTTTTTTAACAATCCCTTTAGATCCCGTCTGTTTGATGACTTCCTCTTGAACCAAGGATTCATCCTTAATTGTAACCCGAAGTCGCGTTGCACAACAATCGACAATATCAATATTATTAGCTCCACCTAATCCTTCGACAATTGTTTTCGCACGATCTGTAGCAGTAACTTGTTCAGTAACTTGTTCCGCGTCTTCACGACCAATGACCTTGTAGTTCTTTTTCTTAATTAGAAATTTAAACGTGAAGTAATATAAGAAGAACCACGGAATTCCAACTAGCAGAACATAAGGCCAATTCGTTTTATCTCCACCTTGAAGGACTCCAAATAATATAAAATCAATAAACCCACCTGAGAAGGTTTGTCCAACCGTAATATTAAGGATATCAGCCATCATAAAAGCAAATCCGTCAAACACCGCATGTACAAAGTAAAGAAGTGGTGCAACGAATAAGAAACTAAATTCAAGTGGTTCGGTAATCCCTGTTAAAAAAGAAGTTAATGCAGCTGAAAGTAGAATTCCGGCAACAACTTTTCTATTATTCTTTTTAGAACAATGATAAATCGCTAATGCCGCACCCGGCAAACCGAACATCATCGTAATAAACCTACCCGACATAAATCTTGATACGCCTTCGTAATACTGTCCAGTAGACGGATCCGCCAATTGCGCAAAGAAGATATTTTGCGTACCACTTATTAATTTATCATTAATCTCCATCGTTCCACCAAGAGCTGTTTGCCAAAATGGCAGATAGAAAATATGATGCAAGCCCAAAGGACCAAGCAACCGTAAAATAAATCCATATAAAAGTGTGCCAATTTCGCCTGTACTGGTTACAAGCGATCCAAGTTGATTAATAAATAGTTGAAAAAAAGGCCAAATTACAAATAGAATTGCTCCGATAAAAATGGCAACAAATGAAACTACTATTGGAATGAATCGAGATCCTCCAAAGAAGCCTAACACTTGTGGCAATTCAATTTTATTATATTTATTGTGAAGAAATGCTGCGACTATCCCGACAACAATTCCACCAAACACACCCGTTTCTAGTGTCTGAATACCAACAGCCATCCCCTGACCTGCACCTGCTAAATTATCACTAGCTAATTCTCCTGTTAAAGTAAGTAAGGCATTGATGGCACTATTCATAACAAAATAACCTATCATCGCCGCTAATCCAGCCGTCCCTTTATCTGAACGAGCTAATCCAACCGCCACACCCACCGCAAAGATGATTGGCAAGTTTGCAAACACGATATTACCGGCAGCACTCATAATCATAAAAATAGCTTGCAACCAAGTAATATCTAAAAATGGGTAAGCTGAAACCGTATTAGGATTTGACAATGCTCCACCAATTCCTAATAACAAACCAGCAGCCGGTAAAACGGCGATCGGAAGCATAAACGATTTACCAAATTGCTGCGCTTTCTCAAAAGTTTTCTTCATAAAGTCTACCTCCTTTAAGTATTATAAGTGTTATGCGGAAACTCACTTAAACTTATACTCGTATCATATAGTCCAACTTATCGTTATTCAATGGTGTTGTAACTGTTTTCATGCGTTTTCATTACCTTATCTTAAACAATGAAAATATTTTCATAATTTTGAAAATATAAAAAAGCTACTTGAAAGGAGTATCACTCCAAATCAAGTAGCTTTTTATGTTCATGCCTGTTCTTAGTCAAAAGACAAGATGTCCCTTTCGCCTTGTGCTGTTTTCCCAAACTTTTTCACACTCACTTTTGTCGAATCAGTAAAGACCACAGGAACTACATATGATGACGCCTTTTTCTTAATAATTTCTAAATCAAACTGTAAAATTTCTTGTCCAGCCTTTATCTTCTCCCCGTCTTTAACAAGGGCAGTGAAGCCTTCTCCGTTCAACTGAACCGTATCAAGGCCTACATGAATGAGAATTTCATATCCTTCCACAGATTTAATTCCAATGGCATGTTTTGTTGGAAACACACTAACAATTTCTCCATCAACAGGTGAAATCACAGAACCAGTAGCTGGAATAATCGCAAATCCGTCCCCCATCATTTTTTCCGAGAAAACAGGATCTTCCACTTCTGTGATGTCAATAATTTCACCTTCAATTGGCATAATAAACTCCTCAACCGCGGCTACTTTATTTTTATTTTTAAATAGACCAAACATAAAGATCCTCTCCCATTACATTCATTTTTTATATTATCCTAATGGTATACTCAATAAGCATATTATTCAATCAATATAGTGGTCTACATCAATTACAGGGGTGGTAATAATCTAGGATACGATTAAATAAAGAAAAATTCATATATATTTTTACTTGAAAGCAAAAAATGGTATAGACAACTATATGTACTTTCTAGTGATCTTTTTGAGTAAATACTTGTGCTATTCCGAGCTGGAAAGTTGATTCGACTATAATCCCAAAACTTTTTCAACAAAAAAAGCCTTGCGACGATTTCTCTCACAAGACTTCTCCACACACAGAGAAACTGCATTCGGTACAAAATAGGAAGTGAAAGCCACCAGCTCTCACGTATATTAGTCTTCTATATAAAATTTATACTCACAATCCTTACAGAATAAATAAGTAGTCGCATTATTTCTTGCTATTACTTTTCGATTAGCTTCACATTTATTTTTCCAATAAATAAAATTTAAACCATAAATAACAATAACCACCAGTGTATCAATTGACAGTAAGAACAACAGCGAGCGACTGCTAATCACTCCAGCAATAACACTAATACTAAGAAAGAAAAATATAATTATCATTATGATACCGAAACATCCATATCCAGGTTTACTTAGACTTTTATTTAACACTCTAACTCTATTACTATCACATCGAGGACAACGCTTCCACGCCATTATGCAATCTCTCCCTCTATAAATTAAGTTATTCTTAAAATATCGCTGCTCCTCTCTTTTGGGGCATAAAAAAAGACCTGCGATTAGCATGCCTTCAAACTTATCTATAAAATTATTATTAAGGCTTTTATTTGTGTTGAACTCTTCATAATAAAATCTCCGTATAACTTCTTAAAATTTTTTGTACCCATAACTCTTTGGCATATTTCATTAATAAAGAGATATTCTTGTCTTTACTGCCAAGGTATCTTTTCAATGCGTCATTTAAGATGGCAATATCCATGTTATTTCGATTTCGAATAATGTCACAAATGGTTCTTTCCTTGTTATAGGCTGTAACGTTTCTTCCAAACAAAGTTTCAACCTCAGTAGTTCCCATTAGATATAACGATTTTTTTACAGAATGTACTTGAATACCAGAATCCCTTAGTTTAGTAGCATTGTACCCGTAAGGTACTGTAACGGACCATTCAAGTGGATCTCTATCCGTTAAATCATGGAAAAACAATGCTGTTTCATGAGAGAATACCACTTTAGGACTTTTCATCTGAAGCATATACATCTCATCTTCAAATGCATCAGGTGTAACATAAACTCCATGTGATGCTCGATCCAACATTCCCTCTCGCGAAAGAATAGTTAAATAATGGCGTGGGATACCTTGTTTCTCCACTTCACTCGTCACTATTCTTCCGCTCTTCTGCAGGAGATAGATGAACAACAATCTTCTGATCCGGCAAGGTGATATCATAAGCATATAAAGCTGCCATCACTCTTTCTTTTGACTCTTTGACAGACGTATCTGGTAGGCCCACAATACTAACAGATTCAACCCTGGAATCAATTGTACTTCCACTTGCACAGGATAACCTTCCATTCCCTTTAAACCAATACTCTGAACGATTGTTGTCATGACATGAACCTCCCACAATCCTCTTTTTTAAAGAATAGAAGGATCCACCAAATCTGTAAAATCAATAAATAGTTAATTTAACGCACAAAATTAACCCGTTTTCCTATTTCCATAAAGTGAATTTTAAATTTCATCTAACAACAGCCCTCTAAACTTCCAATTCAACAAATACCAAAAAATTTTCAAACAAAAAAAGCCTTGCGACAATTTCCCTCACAAGGCTTCTCTTTACCGAGAACATTAATTTGACATAAAACTGGAAGTGACCACAGGCACCCAAAAACAGGTGCTACTAGCAAACTATTCAAAAATAAGCTCTAAAAAGAAGCAGAGAACCGTCCCCTGCTTCCTCGAAATGGTAGAATAGGGATACTTGTAATCATAAGGAGGGGATAGAATTGAAAATGAACAAGGTACGTTGGGGAATTATCGGATGTGGGGACGTAACAGAAGTAAAAAGTGGCCCTGCCTTTCAAAAAGTGGAAGACTCAGAATTGGTTGCTGTTATGCGTAGGACGGCTCACCTTGCTGAGGACTATGCAAAAAGGCACAATGTTCCAAAGTGGTATGATGACGCAGACAAACTTATTAATGATCCGGAAGTGGATGTTGTATATATTGCAACACCACCAGGATCACATATGGAGTATACGATTAAAGCCGCACAGGCAGGTAAACCGGTTTATGTGGAAAAGCCAATGGCACGAAACGCAGGTGAATGTAAAAAAATGATTGCTGCTTGTAAAGAGGCGGGAGTTCCTTTGTTTGTTGCTTATTACAGGAGAGCACAACCACGGTTTCTTAAAGTAAAGGAGCTACTAGAAAACAAAGCCATTGGCGACATTCGCTTCGTACTTACCAACCAGTTCCAACAGGTCTCGGAAAATATAGTTAATTCTAACGATGTTCCTTGGCGACTTCAGCCTGAAATTTCTGGCGGTGGTTTATTTTTTGATTTAGCAAGCCATACGTTAGATATCTTGGATTACCTAATTGGACCAATTAAATCTGTTAAGGGTTTTGCTTCTAATCAAGCAGGTTTCTACACCGCAGAAGATATCGTTACAGCAACTTATTTATTTGAATCTAGTGTTCATGGTACAGGTAACTGGTGTTTTTCTGCGTTTGAAAAAACTGATACGAATGAAATCATTGGTAGTAAAGGCAAAATCACCTTCTCAACCTTTGAACATGATCCCGTTATATTAACAACCTCCAATGGAACTGAGAAATGGAGCTTTGACCCAATCCAACATGTCCATCAACCCCTTGTAGAAACTATTGTTGGTGAATTGACAGGTAAAGCCATTGAGTGCCCAAGTACCTCAGTATCTGCTACTAGAACTAATTGGGTTATGGATGAAATGGTCAAAGAATAACTATAAATAACGCGCTTGCTCATGATCACAAAAAAACAGTCTATTACTTTGTTGAGTAATAGACTGTTTTTGCTCATTCTACTTTAACAAGTGGTCTGATTTTTCATTAAACAAATATTTTCCATGAATAAACAATAGATTATTACTAAACTGACATCCTTTTGACTTCGTATTCCTTTTACTAATCACCAATTAATTTTTACTCCATATTCTTACCAAATGAAAAGTCATGCTTAGGTAAGTAATATTGTTTATATTTGCCCAACTAAAATAAAATTCACATAATAACCTTAAATTACCAGTAACCATAGTATAATTTCTACTCATTTCTTATTCATTCTTGGAGAATAAATAAGAGGGCCTTCAAATGACACGTGAACAATTCAAATGAAATTATGGGCACTACATACAGAATCAACGAAATATCCATGAACTGTCACAGGAAGAATTGGCCTATCAAATTGGCATAGTACGGTGGCTATAGGACGGATTGAAAGAGGAATTACTTCTCCGAGTTTAACAAGTAGTATATTGCTAGAAGAGAAACTACATCTTGATCATACGTATATTAAGAATCTATTACATCATTCTAGTGACTCCGAATCCTAGCCACTCTTATTTATGCGATGGAAAAGGGTAGATATTCATGTTGAAAATAAGTATGGTCTATCAGATTAATTGCGATAGACTATCAAGCAATTGTGCGGGAAACAACGCATGACTTGCTTGTGCAACAAACACCGCTTGCAATCATAACTACCAACTGCATAGCAGGAGCTTCCACCTATCAAGGACGACAAAAAGCAGCAAGTAAGCTAATTGGTTCAACCCGTAAAGTACCAATTATTATCTATGAACGCGCACAGATTTATGCATTTCCCACGCAAACACCCAACTTTAGCTGTAGTTGGGTGTTTGCCAAGCATATAGATAAAATAATCGAACACCCACAAGCAAGAAGGAAACAAACCCAATCAACGATCATCTTTCGTAATGGCACGGCAATCGATTTCGAAGAATCTACTTATCAATTAAAAACTCAACTAACACGTACATTAAAACTTTACTATGCGATTAGAGACACCAGCTTAGAGTCTAGCTAAAGTGTAATGAAATGGACATAAAATCAGAAGCCACTAAACAAGAGAATAACGTAAAATGGAAGTAATCTATTAAAAGGAGAACGACTAATGACTAACCCAAACCTGAGCTTGTTAGTAGACGAAAACATTGCAGCGCATTCTTATTATGAAGGCATGTTACTTCATCCAACAAACCCAATACACGGCATGGCTGTCATGCGCAGTAATGCCAGTGACCTCATCTTAGACATTTATAAAATAACCTTGCGTGACGGAACAACCTATCATATCGAACGCCATTTACTTAATAAAACATTTAAATCAGAAGAGGATGTCCAAGCATTTCTGCATACCTTTTCTACTTTTAGAGAAAGTGAATTCAACGCATTTATTGAAGCAAATCATTGAGGAAGCAGAGGCGGGTTTTCTGCTTCTTTTCGATAACTAATTTCACCAATAGAAAAAATATCCTCACTCCTGATCGTCACTATAATTACAATTAATTCTACTACTTCTTTGTAGTTTAGCAGCTACGACCTCCCTCTGTCGTCCACTATGAACCGCAATACCACCTATTATACGAACTTTAGCAGACTACTCAATGGCCCCATTACTAAATAAAAAGAGTAATTTAAAACAGTACAGACAACAGCAGCTCACCTTTATTAGTTATTTCAAAATAAAACGAAACAAATAGACACCAACCGTAACTGTCCGATCGATTATAGAATCAAACGGGATTCACAATAAATTTAACGGAACAGGATGCGATCAAATGAATTACATAAAAGAAATGAATGCATTTTACAATCAAATCGAAATCAATCCTTTATCCTCATCTGCTGTTGCTTTATGGCATACGTTGATGCATATAAATAATAAAACAGGATGGAAACAAACCTTCACCGTTGCAACAGGCGTTCTCCGAATCAAAGCCGGACTAAAAGATAGTGCATTTAAACGTGCACGAATAGAACTACAAGAAAAAGGCTATATATCCTTTCAATCGAGGGGAGGAAATCAAGCAGCACAGTACGAAATGCATTCACTCCTGTACACTTGTCAAAGTAATGAACTTGAAGAAAAACCACAAGAAACAAACCCTGCGAAGAAACAACACAGTACAGAATCAGAAGCACTAACCTTTTACATAGAAAACTTTGGAGATGTTCGTCCTTATATTACCGAGGAGGTGCTTGAATGGATTGCGAATAGTGGTGAAGCATTAGTAAAAGAAGCGATGAAAAATGCATTAGATAAAAACAAAAATAATTGGGGATACGTGAAAGGCATCCTGCAATCCTGGAGCAAGAAAGGAATTACCAATGTGGAAGAAACAAAACAAGAAAAGTCCACTTTTACAAAGCAAACAAAACAAAAGAAAGCTCAAACTTATACAGCGAAGATAGAGGAAGTCCCAGGTTGGTATAGAAATCTAAAGAAACAACCAATACCGGAAAAACCTGTTTCAGAAGAAGAAGGGCAAGTAGATGTATCTTTAATGTTGCAAAACTATAAAAAACAAAAAGAGCTTGGACGTATGACCGCACAGAGTCAAGCGATTGTATAGCATCCATCTATTCATTCATCCGTAAATTTCTATTCGATATAATCCTTATTTGATTACTGCTAAAAATTTTGATGCCATTCACCAAGTCCAGCATAAGCAAATGCTATTAAAAGTTTTAGCACGCACCTATGTTTAACAAAGAAAAAACAACTACTTGTCTAATCTTTCGTAGTTGAAACTCGATTAGAGCTAATTTCAGTTAAATTGAATAGCCTGAAATACAAAAATGCGCTAAAAAGCGCATCCTTGTTACTTACATTCTTCAACATCCCTGATAACACCAGAGTTGTAACGGGAAAGTCACAAGCTCCCCAAAGCTAACTATACTGCCATAACAGAATCCTTACCAACTATTCTTGTCTTCACCACCGTAATTGTCTCTTGGTCTACACCCTTAGCTAATAAGTATTGCTCAACCGTTTCGTAATTAGTTATAAGATAATCATATGCTTTTTCCAAGTATTCACGCTTTGAGTATATAAGTTCCATTGGGACGTCTTTATACAATTTATCCAAGTTGTGCATAGACTCTAAATTTGTATAACTAACTTCATAA
Organism: Paraliobacillus sediminis; assembly: GCF_003426055.1. Taxonomy (NCBI): domain Bacteria; kingdom Bacillati; phylum Bacillota; class Bacilli; order Caryophanales; family Bacillaceae; genus Paraliobacillus; species Paraliobacillus sediminis. The sequence goes on along the minus strand of NZ_QJSI01000001.1, from coordinate 679,730 downwards.
TTTGATAGGATATCCTTTTTTTCAACACCGGCTAAGCTTAAAAGTAGCATTGCCAAGATACCAGTTCGGTCTTTACCTGCTGCACAATGAAAAATAATAGCTCCATCTTCCGCATGAGCGATTCGATCGAATATCTGAGAGATCACCTTATTATTTTCCAGCAACTTCACATAAAAATCACCCATGAATACTTTCTCTGTAGAAAAGGCAATATTAGAAACCTGTTCAGTGATCAGTGGAAAATTGTAGTATGTGCAGAATTCTTCATTTATCAGAACGTTAGGACTTTCTTGAGTTTCATCTTCTCCACGTAAATCAATGACTGTCTTCACTCCATATGCTCTAAAAAAATCGATATCATTTTGAGTTAACTTACTCATATCACTGGATCTTAATAATTCGTGCCATTTTGTTTGCTCACCGTATTGCGTATTATAGCCGCCTAACTCTCGACAATTTTCAACACTCTCAAGGGGCAAACGAACCCAATTTAATTTTGCATTCTTCACCATACGTTTTTCCCTCCAAATTTAAATTTCATTTAACTTTGACCGTACTTCACTATTCTTTTAAGCTTCGTCATGGAAAACTCTAAGACTAACATCAATAGGCATATGACAATTAATATGGTCGTAGTTTGTGCGTAATTATAGGCACCAATAGCCTTTGTTAATAGTAGACCAATTCCACCAACCCCGATAATTCCTAAACCAATTGATTCCGCTACATTGGCTTCAAATCGAACAGTAATCCATCCAAAAAAGGACGTAACACAGAGTGGAATTAATCCATGAAAGATAATATTAAACCAGGAAGCACCGGTTGATTTCATAGCTTCAACAATATCAGTACCAACCTCTTCAATACTACCTGTAAATAATTTTACAAGATAACCCACTGCCGACAATAACAACGCAATGAATCCTGATGTGTAACCAAAACCAAGACTAGCAATAACCATTAACCCCCAAACAAGTGAGGGTACCGAACGGATTATCGCAAAAAAGCCTTTAATGAAATTTGCTACGTATAGATTGGGAGTAATATTTCCCGCTGCTAGAAAGCTAAACAACATGGCTACTATGACAGAAACAACTAAAGTCAAGAAAGCAAGCGATAAACTGGTCACACATGCCAACAAGATATCCGGGACTACACTCAAATCTATAACCATCATTCTAGCTATTACGGCCGGTACGTTTTCTAATCTTTCAAAAAATTTTTGAATATCCAAATTAACGATGTCGATCGCTACAAAAAACACGGTTACTAAAATTAAAAAAGTTATAATCGATTTTGTTACACTTCCTTTTGAAGTGACTCGAATCTTTTTCATTAATATTCCATCCCTTATTATAAGTTAAGCAATTCGATTTCGAATCGAATTAGTAACATATTCTGTTATTAAAATAATGCAAACAATGACAGTAATGATGATCAAAGCTTCACCGTAATTAAATAAGTTAATATTTGTATCAATCAAGACACCAATTCCACCCGCACCCACTAATCCTAATACGGTAGATGCTCGAACGTTAATTTCAAATGCAAATAATGTCCAATTAATCCAGGCTGGCACAAATTGTGGGATTACGCCATGAAATAATATTTGAAAATAGGAAGCTCCATTTGCCTGCAATGCCTCTAACTTATCTCCAGATATTTCATCAATCGATTCTGCATAACTTTTCCCAAGAAAACCAACCGTTACAAGAATTAATGCCATGATACCGACAATGCCACCGATACCAAAAATATAAACCAATAAAGCACCCCATATTATAAATGGAATATTTCTTAAAATTGAAACAAATCCGCGGACAATTGTACGTAAGGCTTTTATTTTATTCGTATGTTCGGAAATTAATATACCTAGAATAAAGGCAATTAGAGTTGAAATATAGGTTGCAATTAGGGCATAGCCCAACGTATCAATGACCAATGGGATATATTCACTAAGATTCTCAAAATTGGCAGGAAAGAATTTTTGAAAGAAAAAAATGAGAAATTTCGGTAAACCCATAATCATCTCTAGAAAATTTAACTCCAAATAATAAATACAAAAGATTAAAGTCGCCAACAACGCACCTATAGTTATAATGGTTCGTTTAGAATCCCCTTGTTGCAATAGAATTTTATTATTTGTTTGTATTTTCATCGTTCTGCCCCAGTAATTTGTCTGTCTTCAGTAGCAAATGAAGATGTAATTTCATTTTCATTTTGGTGCCTCATTTGTGTCTCCTTACCTTCATAAATTTCTTGTACTATAGAATCTGTTAATTGAGACGGTGAACCATCAAAAACTACGGTCCCCTTTTTGATGCCAATGATTCGAGAAGCGTATTTCTTTGCATAATCTACTTGGTGGAGATTAACCACACAAGTTAATTGCTTTTCCATTGAAATACTGTGCAGTTGTTGCATGACAATATTAGAAGAAACCGGATCAAGGGATGCGATTGGTTCATCAGCGAGCAGAATTTTAGGTCTTTGCAGAAGTGCTCTACAAATTCCAACCCGCTGCATTTGACCACCAGATAGTGCGTCAGCTCGTTTATACATTTGATCCTCAAGACCAACTTTTTTCAAAAGCTCAACCGCTTCTTGTTTATCTTCATGACTATACAAACCAAGTAAACTCTTATATAAAGGTGTATTACTTAATTGACCATGTAGCACATTTTTTATGACATTGGTTCGACTCACTAAATTATAATGTTGAAATATCATACCAATTTTGGAGCGTTTCTCTCGTAATTTCCGGCCTTTTATCTTCTCCATATGCTGACCATCAAATACAATTTCTCCTTCTGTTGGATCCAAAAGACGGTTAATGCAACGAATAAATGTTGATTTTCCCGCTCCAGATGGACCGATAACAACAATAAACTCACCAGGATTAAAATCTAAAGTAATTCCATTTAAAGCTCGTGTTTCTTTTCCATACACCTTTACTAAATCTCGTATTGATAGTATTGGTTCCATTATTCTTTCACATCCTCTAACGCATTGATTGTATCTAATATTTCAAGTGCAGAATCATAATAACCGTCTTCAGTCGCTTCAAATCGAGCTTGAGCATCACCATGAAGCGCCTCAAAGTATGATTCATCTTCAAATGATACAAATGCATCCTGTAATGCTTGTTTAAAATCTTCCGGTAAATCGCCACGAACAATATAAGATGCTTCTGGAATATCCTGTGTGCGTCCAATAACTTTTATATCATCTGGATTAAAATTACCGGATTCACCCATCATTTCTATTACCGAGTAAGCTACCGCTGCAGCCTCAAAGTCTCCCATAGCCACACCCATTAAACTATTTGGATGCCCCTCAGAGAAAACAATATTTTCAAAGAAATAGCCAGATTGTTCGATTTTATCCGGATCTAAATCCAATTCTTGAACCAAAGTACCCTTTGGATAGAGGTAACCAGAAGAGGAAGCTGCATTTACAAAAGCAAAGTTTGTCCCCTTTAAATCTTCTAAACTATTAATTTCCTCATTATCTGTTTGTGTGATAAAAGCCGTGTAGTAGTTACTTTCTCCTGGCAATTTAGGTGTTACTAACAGCTCAGCTCCTGCCTTTTGTTTCGCTTGATAGTAACTCATTGGACTTCCCAGCATGACATCAAGATTTCCTGCAGCCATTGCTTCAATTCCAATTGCATAGCTTCCTCCGTCATATTCATTTACTTCTACACCAAGCTCTTCCGAAAGATGCTCTTTTAAAGAGGAATGTAGGGAAGCGGCTTCTGTTGGATTATTTTCATCAGGCATCTGTACTAATGTAACAGTTTCTGGCCATTCATTATCTCCATCATCAGTAGGAGTGGCGCCTTTCGTACTTCCACATGCCGCTAAAACGATAACTAATAGAAGTGGTAGCATAATTTTTCCAAATATACTTTTCATTACTTTTCTCTCCTTTTTATTTATTAATTAGTAATACTTGCTCCATCAAATTGAAATTCCAATCCCTTCCGTCTTTTTCACTTTGCGCACAACTTGTATACAACTAGAATACATATCCTTACACACACTACTATACAACGACTTTGTTAAGAGAATATTAACCTATTGAAAATTTTTGGTTAATCTAAGAATCATTAATAATTCTTAGATTAAGAAGAATAATTAGATACCAAAAAATCCTATTTTTTTAAAAAACATCTTGTACACAAGGTTTTTGATGGTACTATTAAATAAAGAATAATAAATAGAAATACATAAGGATGTAAAGAAAGGAATAAAAAATGAAATTAACTTCATTAGCGGAAAAAGCACATATGGAATTACGGAAGCGGATTATCAATGGAGATATCATGCCAGGTGAGCTATTATCGGAAAATAAACTTTCTAAAGAATTAGAAATGAGCCGGACACCAATTCGTGATTCACTACTTTATTTAGAAAACGAGGGCTTTATTACCACCCTAAAAAACAGAGGGTCACTTGTAAAAGAAATTTCTTATAAGGAATTATTCGAAATCATCGAGTTGAACAATTGTATGGCTGTTTATGCTGCTGAATTAGCAATAAAGGGAGCAATCAGCTTTGATACGGAAAAGCTTAAATTGCATTTGGAAACGGCATTGAGAGCTGAGGAAACTGACGAGTATGCGGTGTACCTTGAACACTCTAATTTATTTGGCAGAACCATGATTGAAAATACGCATAATCAAATTATGCTCCAGACGTTCGATTCATGGAGTGACAAGGGCTTCCGAGCAGGGATGATCGGATGGAAATTAAAACCGAATGATAAACATTACTCTGTAAATGCTCTGAACAGCAAGCTCTATACAGCTATTACTACAAAACAATTCGACAAAATCAAAACCATTACAGAAGAAAATTACTATTATATACGCGAACGATTTATTAGAATTGGAGACATATAGTCGTTGCATTGTGACTGTTAAACTAGAGAAGAAACATTTATTACCCAAATACACCAGTAAAATAAAAAACGCTTCCCTCCATTGATGTCTTATCAAACACATCAATGGAGGGAACGGTGTATTTTGCAAATGCAAAGTGAGCCATACCATAATTTAATTTAATTTTGGGCCACTTGTTCATCTGTTCTTCGGTGTTTCTTATATAAAACATGTGATTTATGAGTTAGACGATCTGGTAATTCAGCTGTCAGTACAGGGTCACGAAATATTTCTTGCCATTTTAAAAAGGATAGATTACTTGTAATAATGGTTGGGGGAAGGCTTAGCAAAAGAAGCGATGAAAAATGCATTAGATAAAAACAAAGTTAATTAGGGATACGTGAAAGGCATCCTGCAATCCTGGAGCACTAAAGGAATTACGCACGTGGAAGAAACACAACAAGAAAAGGCCAAATTTAAAAAGCAAAAAAACAAAAGACGGCTCAAACTTATACAAGTAAGAAAGAGATCGTTCCAGGTTGGTTTACAAATCTAAAGAAACAACCAATACCGGAAGAGCCTGAAACAGAAGAAGTAGAAGAAAATGCACCCTTAATGTTACAAACCTATCTAAAAGAAAAAAAAGAGCGTATGTGTGTGACAAGCATTTCCTAGAATTTAATTGTGCTAATTCATTTTGTCAGCATTGGTTTGCGATGGCAATCTGCATATAGACAATAAGGAACGAAACAGATATATGAAGCTTACTATTGTAAAATAGAATAGTAAGCTTCATATTTTTATCTGGTATAATTAAGTATATCTTGTTATCTAGCAGAAGCCTATCTACTATAATTTCGTCTGGACCCATGTAGGATTATAGTTATTTAGACTGATAAAGTAGACAAGCTATACTACTATTAAATTCATACAAGGAGTGCACATATGGAACCTGTCATATTCGATACAAATCTTATTATTGCAATTATCGCCATTAATATGACAGTCATCGGGTTAACGTCACTCGCGGAGATGAAAAATGTTGTGGGAATAGATTATGGCAGATTTTTGCTGAGAAAATATAAAATATGGGGTTGGATCCGTGTTTATTACTTACTTATTTTATTTGCTCTTATCAACATAAGCTCACTATTTTTAATCGTTGTTTCTAATCCTACTTTTCGGTTGATTCATTTTTGGGTACTCATTGTTTCGCTGATTTTCGCCATTTATTACTTCTTTACTTATATTATTGTTGAGAGTAGAAATGTAACAAAGCAAATTTACGAGCAAGAGATACTTGGTCACTATTACAATAGTAGCGAGCCCACAACCTATTGTCCTGATATTAAAGCGCAAGTAAACAATGGATCTCGTACGTCGAAAAAGATGTCTGGAAACCTTATCCATTACTTTAATAATTACTCTAGTGACAGTCATGATGCCTTTGTCGATCTATTTGGTCCTCAATCAATGATTTATTGTTATTCAAAAAGGTTAAATAAAAAGCGATCAAAAAAGTTTAATATAGTGACACCTTACATATACAGGGAAAGTATCTATCGCACTAAAGATATCTCTCATGAATTCTTTCAAATATATCGGTATTCTGATATCCAAGACCGATGGTTACTAACCGCTCTCGAGTTATTTGATAACTCCAATAAGCACGATCGTTTCGACTATATTCGTCTTTGTAACTTCACACGCGTGATCAGTCAAATTAATACATTCGGAAATTCATCGAATCTATATACATATAAATTTTTAGAGCACTTATTGATTTATTATAAAAAAGCATTCTTTCATAAAATCCCATCGAATATTCCTGCTAATACGGTGGATGATATTAAAGAGCTTGCAATTTACACGTATGATCAATTTATTACGTTTATGACTAAAACGTATCTTTCAGAAAAAAATGAAGTCTATAAACATACAATTGAACGTGTTCTTCAAGAAATAATTTTAGTTGAAAAAGATAGTATCTTATCACCTAAAAATAAACTGTTAAGCTTTCTCGAGCAGATTATAGGTAAGAATGATAATGAAGAATTGAAAGATCTATTCACAACCTTATTAATAGCTTATCAAAAGCACCAGACATCACATAAAAATTTACCTAAAATATCAATTAGTGAAGTTCAAGAACATATTAATTCATTACATGCTGACCCAGAAACATCACCTAACCAATTAAAAGCCAAACTCTTTGGTTAGGTGCTATCCAGTCTGCTTTATAAAAAGACCTTTCATAAAACATATCAACTAACTTAATATTCCATTATTTGTCATAGTTAATCCCATAACATATAGTTATATAGTAAATAATAAAAAGATGCGCCCCGCCACAATGCGCATCTTTTTATTATTTACTATATAACTTTTTTCTATGTTTCGAGAAACCGACATAACCTGTACCCGCTACTGCAATTTTCAACGATTTCACCATCTCTCTTTATTTTAAGATCCTTGTGTAAGATTTAATTCACTCTTCATTAGTTGCATAACTTCTTCTAAACTTGCTCCGCCATTTGCCTTTTGATAAATTTCGACTAACAGTTCCTTTAGCTTTTCTGTTTGTAAAGCGTTCATTTTAAATCCTCCTGCTTTAACTTTCGTAAAGTTTCTTTTCGTTTCTCAATTGCCTCCTGTAACTGTCTTTCTATTTCTACTAAATTCTTTTCATCTGTATCACGTAATATATAACGAATCGTCTTTTTTATTGTCTTAGGTAGTCTAGCAATTTTTTTCATATAACCTTCCATATCTATGCATAATGCATCAATTAACTTTCAACATATCTTAATCCAAACATTTACAATTACAAATATTCCAAACTTATTCCATTATAACAAAACTACCATGTTTCACAAGGTTTTCAGTAATATTGAATTGTATCTTTTCTGTTACAAGACTTATTTACAATTCTTCTACCACAAAACTACAATCCTTCCATCGCTTTGATCCGCTACCTAGGATTTAAGGGATGAAGAATTCATTTTTAGTAGCCAACGGACTCGCGTAAAACAAGATTATTCAGGAAGTGACAGGCATCCGAAACTAAACTCTACCACAGACTCAACAAAAAACTTCACCCGAATTACATATACTACCATAATTCCAACTATAGCTTATGTTACTCTGTTTTGCCTATATAGATAATGGGTTAAAAAGGGCGATTCTAATGAAAAATCGAAAGTTACTAGAGGAAGAATTGGGTAAGTATTTACGCTTGCGAAGAAAAGCACTTGATCTTAAACAAGCAACAGTAGCAGAAAAAGCTAGACTTAGTGATACTTATTTAAGTCAAATTGAAAATGGTATCAGTTCGCCTTCTTTCATAACATTATTAAAATTAGTTGAACCACTAAAAATTGATCTGGTTGATTTATACAAACAATTCAAACCACTCATCGACCAAATCAAAGAAAAGGCAGAGTAAACGATGCGATAGATTAATGACGCCTATCACATTACTCAAGATACGTTAGCTATCACCCCTGCAAAACAAATCGATTATACGACACGTATTATAGAAAAGAACCAAACTTTAATGACGCGACAAGCACCGCTAGCGATCATTAAAACCAATTGCCTAACTGGTGCTGCCTCCTATCAAGGAAGACGAAAAGCCGCAAGTCATCTTGTAGGCTATATCCATAAAGTACCGCTTCTCATCTATGAACGCACAAACATTTATGCGTTCCCGACACAATCACCTACTAATTATGCTTGTAGTTGGTTATTTGCCCAGCATATACTTAAAATAGTCCGACACCCTGATACCAATCAGTCAACGATCACCTTTCATAATGGTACTACACTGAACCTCGAAGAATCTACCTATCAGCTACGCACACAACTTAACCGTACGATACAACTACACTACGCGATCAAGCATCATAATTCACACCCTTTTGAAACTGTTTGAAAATTGACAAAAAAGACTCACCTTCAACAGAAGAAAATAGCTTAAAATAGGAATAACCTTAAAAAAGGAGGGAATCACATGACTAATTCAAATTTAAGCTTGATTATAGCAGACGACATTGCAGCGCATTCTTATTATGAAGGCATGTTACTTCATCCAACAAATCCAATACATGGCATGGCTGTCATGCGTAGTAATGCCAGTGACCTCATCTTAGACATTTACAAATTATCACTACACGATCAAACAGCCTATCACATCGATCACCATTTATTCCATCAAGAATTTGCAACAGAAATAGATGTACAAAGCTTTATACAGAAATTCTCTACATTTAAAGAAAGTGACTTTAACGCAATTATTCAGAACTACGATAAGCGCTATAACTAAAGTCTCACAAGCTAATTATAACAAGGAAGTAGCTAGTGCACACGGTTTTTAATTTAAATAAAAATTACTCCACGTATCAATAAGGATGCAAACTTTACATATGTAAGCGTCAAATAGATAACTAATAAGAAATATAAAAGATGCGCCACAAAGCACATCTTTATTAGTCCCTACTAAATAAATCTCTTGTATATACTTTATCTGCCACATCTTTAATTTCATCTGATAATCTATTTGCAACAATTACATCTGATAATTGTTTAAATTCATCAAAGTTCTTGATCACGCGAGAGTTATAGAATTCTGCTTCTTCAAGCGCTGGCTCAAAAACTACAACTTCAATTCCTTTTGCTTTGATGCGTTTCATTACACCTTGGATAGCAGACTGTCTAAAGTTATCAGAATCCATCTTCATGGTTAAGCGATAAATGCCAACAACTTTTGGATTCTTAGCAACGATACTAGCTGCAACGTGATCTTTTCTTGTTCTGTTAGCATCGACAATTGCTCCCATGATATTATTTGGTACATCTTCATAGTTTGCTAGTAACTGTTTTGTATCTTTAGGTAAACAGTAACCACCATAACCAAAGGAAGGATTGTTATAGTGTGATCCTATACGTGGATCAAGACCTACACCTTCAATAATCTGTTTTGTATTTAATTCTCTAACTTCTCCATAAGAATCCAACTCATTAAAGAAAGCAACACGCATAGCTAAATATGTATTGGCAAATAGTTTAATAGCTTCTGCCTCTGTAGAATCTGTTAACAATACGTCAATATTTTCTTTCAAAGCACCTTGGACTAATAGATCAGCAAATGTCTGTCCACGTTCTGATTGTTCTCCGACAATAATACGGGATGGATATAGGTTATCATACAATGCCTTACCTTCACGTAAAAATTCTGGAGAGAAGATAATATTAGTCGTGTTAAACTTCTTACGAATCTCAGCTGTATACCCAACTGGAACAGTTGATTTAACAACCATCGTTGTGTCTGGATTAATCTTTAACACATCTTGCATCACATTTTCAACGGTACTAGTATCAAAATAATTCCGTTCTGCGTCATAGTTTGTTGGCGTAGAAATAATAACAAATTCAGCATCTCGATAAGCCATTTCCTTATCCAATGTAGCCGTTAGATTCAACTTCTTTGTTTCTAGATATTCTTCAATTTTATCATCAATAATTGGTGACTTTTTATTATTGATCATCGCCACTTTCTCTTCCATAATATCAAGTGCTATAACTTCATTACGCTGTGCTAATAGGATAGCATTAGATAAACCAACATAACCTGTACCTGCCACTGCAATTTTCAACTCTTTCACCATCTCTCTTTATTTATAAATTCCTTATATATGATTTAATTCACTCTTCATTAGCTGCATAACTTCTTCTAAACTTGCTCCGCCATTTTCCTTTTGATATATCGTCTAACAGTTCCTTCAGTTTTCTGTTTGTAAACCCGAGTTCAACTTATATCCTCTTTCTCTAACTTTCGTAAAGTCTCTTTCTACTCTTAATTACCAAACATACCTTTATTATATCTACTTCTGCTAAGTTCTTTTCAAATGTATCACATAATAACAAATCGTCATTTTATTATCTAAGGTATTTTGAAAAAAAATCCATAATAGTCTTCGACATATATGAGTCTATTAACTTTTACCATAGCATATGTCGCCTTTACATCACCAGCTTACATTGTTGAAAATTCTATCTTTACTTCCATTCCTAGATGTTTTTTCCAACGTTTGAATAAAGTCCACTAATTTTTATGGATATTTATCCCAATTTAATAAACCTTATATACTCAATAACTAGACCATAGATTTGGATGTTCATGATCACATTCAGGATTGGCTTTCGGTTGATGATCGAGCAAACGAACAATTCCATCAACTATATCATCGATATATAAAGTCACGCATTATTCCACCAATGTTAAACAAAAGAGAAGTAAGCCATTTCCGATCGACCAATCAACAGTAAAAAAGTGTAATCCAGTAGTCGGATTGTTATACAAATGACGGGGTATGTGCCATTAATTCATTTAATTTCTTCGTTGCTTCATCTTCATATAAACTGACTGGATGATTAACTTCATCAAGATTGAAAAATGGTACCTTCACACTCGTACCGTATACATAACCAGATAAGTATAAATTAAATTAGATACTTCACATCGATGTGACAAACGGTTCCCAAATAATTAACAAAATTTTTCAAATTAAAGTCTACATAAGCTTGCAGATTCTCTGTATTATAACGCAAGCCAGATTAAGCTCTTAAATTTATTACAACACCAACTTTATGATCCTCAAAGATCTCTTTTATATTAACCAAACCAATAACATGATGCCCCACATATAATAGTCTTTTAGATAGGTACATGCCTATAAAACCAACCGCACCAGTTACCAGGATATTCTCCACCAAATTCAAAAAACTTTTATTAATCTTAGTAACTCTTAACTTAAATATTCTCTTCTCTATTTTTAAGGCTAGCTCGATAAATCAGGACCATTCTAGTAATCTCTGCTAAGATTGTTGAAATTATAGCACCAAAAATTCCAACTATGGGGATAAAAGTGAAGTTAACAACTATATTAACTATGGCGGCTACAGTACTACTAGAAGCAATAAGTCTAGTCTTTTTGTTATAAAATAACTTTGCTACTGGTATAAAGTAAAACCCTTTTATCATTTCACCAATAATTAACAATGGGATAAGCCAAATTGCGCTATTATATGCATCACTTGAAAGTAACGTCGCTCCTACCATAGCAATAGGTATAGATAATATACCAAAAAATAAAATTATACAGCTGAATATTTTTAATAATCGATTAGCTTCTCTTATTTTACTATCTACTCTAAGTTTAGTGTATCTAGGAACTAAGGCATTATTAATACTTGTATAAAACAAAGCTAAAATTGCTGATATTTGAGCCGCTAAAGCATAGATACCGATATCGTCAAGACTCACGAACTTTTCTAAAATTATTCTGTCCGAAGATTTAATAATCCACCCGCTTGCGACATGTGGCAATAAAGGTAAACTGAAAATCAAACTGGAATTTATGTACTTTATATTAAATGATATTTTCAAATACTTAAGTTGCTTTATAATTAAATATACTACTACAATTCCTGTTACAATAACTTGCGAGAGAAGGGCACTTTCGGCACCTAATCCTCGCTCTATTATAAAGTAGATACTCAGAAGCATAATTATAAATGCTTTTACTATATTTATTATCACAAAAGAAGCTGCTTTCTCTTGTGCTCTTAAAAGCGCCAGAGGAAGTGCTAGAATAGCACTAACCCATGATAATATAACCATGTAAAAATAATAAGGTTTAATTGGTATATCTCCAAATAGTATGGAGCCTATTTGTTCATTAAATAGAAGTAGCAATGCAGCAGCAACAGTAGAAAATATAATTACAAAAGTAAAAATTGTTCCTAAATATTCTTTTTGTTTTTTTTCATTATCAAGATAATCATAGTAAAATCTTGTGACCGCTCCATGTAGGGATAATAACAAAAACACTTGAAACATTCCTACAAGAGATTGGATCGTTGTCATTATTCCATATTCAGCAGGTACTAAGTAATTAGTATAAATAGGTAGCATGATAAATCCGATTATGGGTGTCATCATACCACCTATAGTGTATAAAATTGAATTTTTAAAGAACTTACTTTTCTTAAGTTTTGATAACATTATATTAGAATCCCTCTTGGTTAATTTATACTATTTGATTCTACTACTTTGAAGAATTAACTCAGCTAACTTGAAATCTAGGTCGGTATCAATATCAATTGATTTACCATTATCCATCACGTAAGCAAAACTCTTCTCACTATATAATGATAGTCTTTCTGTTAGATAATTATTTTTAATGATATAAATTGCACCATTAATACGATAATGGATTGGTAATTCTTGTCTTCTTTTTTGAATTAATCCCTCGTTTATAAATCCATTCATTGATAAGTCATGCGACAATACATTAGACAAAAGTGGTGAATGATCAACTTCACAAACTGAAATGATTGCCTGAGCATCTTTTTCTTTCATAAGATCAAAAGCTCTCTTGATATCTTCTGAATCTCGTAAAGGAGACGTTGGCTGAAGTAGTGCGATTGTATCAAAGCTTATGCCTTTTTTAGAATATTGACTTAGAACATCATAGACAACATCCCAAGATGAGGCATTATCTGATGACAGCTCCCCACTTCTATAAAACGGTACTTTTGCACCTGCATTCTTAGAAATTTCTGCGTAATCCTCTGAATCAGTTGAAACCATAATCTCATCAAATTTATTTGATTGGATTGCCGCATTGATTGTATAAGTTAGAAGTGGTTTACCATTTAAAGGTTTAATATTTTTATCAATTAAACCTTTTGAACCACTTCTTGCAGGTATAATAGCTAGACAACGCATGTCTCAACCTCCATTATCATAAAATTGTTTTTTTAAATCAATATGATCATTTTGAATAAATTCCTTAATAACCTCAATCACCTTATTTGAAGTATTTCCATCTCCATATGGATTTATCGTTAATTTTGCTATATCTTTAAATGCATCACTTAAAGCTAATTCCATAGATTTTTTAATCTCATACTTAATAGGGAGACAGTTAATAACACTTGTTGATTGAATTCTTCCCTTTTGACGATCACCTATATTAATGGTAGGAATTCCAAAGGAAGGCGCTTCTAATAAACCACTAGAAGAGTTACCAATTACACAAGAAGCATAATTCATTCCACTTAAATACCTTGTGAGGCCTAAAGATGCAAAGGCAACCGCATGAGAATGTCCTTTAACGTATCGATCAATCATCTGATTTATCACACGACCATTAGCATCCGCGTTTGCTTTTGTGAAGATGAACTTCATGTTCGGATACATTTCACATACGTCTAGTAAAGCTTGGAATTGATTCTCTGCCTGTTCATTTTCTAAGGTAACTGGGTGAAATGTAACCATGCAATATGGCGTATCCAAATCAAAATCTATTGAAGTTGAGAGCTCTTCCAGAGAGATAAATTTCTGTTTAAGAATATTTTCAACACCCAAACCTCCAACGGTATATACTCGATCAGGATGTTCACCGAGTTGAATAACTCGTTTACGATATTCATCTGTACTTGTGAAATGCAAATAACTTAGCTTTGTAATCGCATGACGAATTGATTCATCAATAGCGCCTTCAGTTACTTCCCCACCATATAAATGTACTATAGGAATTCGCTCATTCATGGCTGTTGTGCAAACTGCAAGTGTCTCATACCGATCGCCTAAAACAATAAGAAGGTCAGGAATTGAATTAGAAAAGTATTCAGCAAAACTAATCATAGCAAGACCCATTGATTTCGATATCGAAGAAGGCGTATCTGCACTGACTAAAATTTCAATTTTTTTATCTATTATAAAACCATCATTTTCTATATCTTGATAAGTTAAACCAAATTCAGGTGATAAGTGAGCACCTGTAACAACAATACTTAATTCGAAGAAAGAGTCTTCTTTTAAAACTTGAAGTAATGGCTTTAATAAACCATATTCTGCTCTAGTAGCCGTTAAGACACAAACTTTTTTCATTGTTCAATCAACTCATCTTCCTCAAAATTTCTTATTGCTTTCTTACCTATTACTTCAAACCACTTCATTGGACTTATACCATTTCCTGGTCGTTTTACGGTTAAATTCTCATCACTAAACTTCTCACCATTTTGAATCTTTCTTTTTGCTACTATACTTTTTCTTGCTACTGACATATTTTTTCTCTCAGAGATTGATGGTACTTTATCCCCTGTTCCAATCGCTACTTCAATATGGCGTATTCCTTGAATCATTGCTTTTAGTTCATCTGGTTCAAGACTAGCACGATGATCTGGTCCTTCCATACTTCGGTCAAGTGTGAAATGCTTCTCAATAATGGTCGCTCCCAATGCAACTGCAGCAACTGGAATTTCAATTCCCTCAGTATGATCAGAGTAACCAATTGGTACATTAAATTTCTTATGCATCGTATCCATTGCTCTTAAATTGACTTCGTTATACGGTGTGGGATACTCAGTTGTGCAATGTAAAATTGTGATATCTTGAGCTCCATGCTCTAACAATACATCCATTGAAGCTTGAACATCTTCAATCGTACCCATTCCAGTAGATAGAATAATAGGTTTTTTAAAAGAGGCAACTTTCACCAGATATGGAAGATTTGTCATTTCACCAGAAGGTACTTTCCAAATTTCCATTCCTAGTTCTTGAAGAAAATCAACACTATCAGAATCAAATCCTGTAGAAAGAAACATAATCCCTTTCGAATCGCAATATCTGCGAAGTTCTTTAAAAGAGCTAAAAGATAATTCCAATTTTTCAAGCATTTCCAACTGACTTTCAGATGCGTCTTCACTTGTTTGGTAATTAGCTTTCTTAGCACTTTTTGAAGCCAGATTTTTCGAAATAAATGTTTGAAATTTAATACAATCTGCTCCTGATTCCTTTGCCTTATCTACTAGTTTTTTTGCGATTTCAAGACTACCATTATGATTCACACCTGCTTCTGCTATAACAAAAACACTCATCTTAAATTAACCTCCCTACATGGATTACCATAAGCTATGACATTAGATGAAATATCTTTTAAAACTATACTACCCATTCCTATAATTGTGTTGGAACCAACACAAACTTGTTGTTTGAAAACACTATTTGCTCCAAGATGTGTATAATTTCCAACCAAAACTTCTCCAGCTAAGACACTACCTGGGGCTACATGAACAAATTCACCAATATTACAATCATGTTCAATTGTCACTGCAGAGTTAATTATTACTCCAGTTTTTATTTTAGTCCCTGCATTAATAATCGTTTGTTTCCCTATAAAGATTCCGTCTGCTAAATCTGAATAAGGACTAACTGTAGCAGTAGGATCAACTATATTCGGAAGTGTAAATCCTTGTTTTTTAAGAGAATTAGCTATTTTAATTCGGAGTGTTGGATCACCAACACTTCCAACTGTGATAAAGGCTTCTTTAAATCCTTTTTCATAGAGTGAAGGCAAATCCTCATCTGAACCTATAACAGGTGTTTCTAAAATGGTTCGCCCAATATGTTCTTTTATATCAATAATCCCAATAGAATCATACTTTTTCAATCGATAAAGGCTGTCCAAAACAGACTTACAGTGACCACCACCGCCTATCAGCAAAAGTTTACGATTCATTTTTCTCTAATCTTTTACGCATTTTTTCCATTTCATCTAATTGCCCCATATCAAGCCAAGCTTGCTCACTAATTGGAAAGACGCCAATTTTTTCACCATTTTGTTGATATTTTTCGATAATATCTGGAAATCCGATTGATTTATTCTCTTCTAATTCTTCAATTACTTTAGCTTCAACAATATACATACCTGTATTTGTAAAGAAGGAAAACTCAGGCTTTTCCTTCATCGATTCTATTTCACCATTATCACCAATCTCAACAACGCCATATGGAATCTTAATATTTTTCAGCGAACAAACCATTGTGACTAAATTCCCCTCTTTTTTATGATAGTTATAGATTTTCTCATAATCTTCTTCTATCAAAATATCACAATTTGTTAATACAAAAGTTGAGTTAATTTTTCCTTTAAGTAGACTTAACCCTCCTCCTGTTCCAAGTGGTTCATTTTCGTCAGCATAATAAACATTATAATCTCGATCAATTTCATTAAAATATGCTTTAATCATATTTTTTTTATGATTAACTATTAGATGGAAATCTTTACTACCTTCTTCATGAAATCGATTAATAATATGCTCAGCAATAGGAATATCACCGATAGGAATAAGTGGTTTAGGTAATATACGTGTATAAGGATAAAGGCGAGTTCCAAATCCACCAGCCATTATTACAACTGGTAATTGAAGGGTCTTTTTTTTCTTCACTTCAGAATCATTCCAAAGTACTACAGACACAAGATCACCTTGTTCTGTTAATATCGGCAAAGCCTCAATAGAAAGTTCTAACATTTTTTCATGAGAAGACGACTTTTCATTTTCATAAATGAATTTAGGGTCATAATTAGCAATATCTTTTACTTGGGCATCAAGATTGCCTTTTTTTAATATCCAACGGCGAATATCACCATCAGTAATAGCAGCAACAAATTTATCATCTCGTTCTACAAATAGAACCTTCTTAGCTACTTTATCTAACAATGCCATAGCTTCTAGCATTGTGGCATGTTCATTAATTAAAAAGTCTTTTACCTCCATCTATCTTGTTCACCCCTTTTATATTGAATAATTAAACTCTGTTAGACACTCAGTTATATAATCGACATCTTCAGTATTTAAATTCGAGCTACATGGAAGATTCACAACTTGATTTAAATACTTATTTGCTTGTACAATTTGGTGAGCATAATTTTTATGATAGGGAGTTTGTTGATGAATAAGATCCCATATTGGTCGTGCTTGAACACCCTTTTCTGCTAAACTTTCAATCAATTTATGACGTTTTAGGCCAAAGGTTTCATTTATAAAAATTGCATAAAACCAGTGATTTGGTCGCGTCCCTTCTCTAAACGGCAACAAATCTAAACCTGGTATATTTTCTAACTCATGTTTATAGTGCTGATAATTTTCAGTTTTCGTTTTAATAAATGCTTCTAACTGTTCCAACTGGGCTAGCCCTAATGCTGCTTGTAAATTCGTCATACGGTAGTTATAGCCAATTTCATCATGTACATAATAAAGTGGATCACTCTTTGCCTGAGTTGTTAAATGACGAGCCCTACTGAGCACATTCATATCGTTAGAAACTATCATACCGCCGCCACCAGTTGTCATGATCTTGTTACCATTGAATGAATATACACCAATCGAACCAATCGAACCAGCATACTTATCTTTATAACGACCTGAAGTATAGTAAGTACCTATTGCTTCAGTAGCGTCCTCAATGACTGGTAATTGATAATCGTTAGCAACATCCATAAGGGCCTCCATATCAGCCATATTACCAAAGACATGCACAACAACAATAGCCTTTATTGGCTTTTCCGTAACTTTATTCTTTAGAACCCCATTTTTAAACTCACAAGAATTCGCAAAGAACTCTTTTAGCTTGATAGGATCTATACATAGAGAATTATCACAGTCCATAAACACAGGATCAGCATGACAATACTTCACTGGATTAACAGCGGCAATAAAGGTTAATGTAGGAACAATCACCTCGTCTCCATTTTCTACGCCCATAAGTTTTAATGCTATATGTAGCCCCGATGAACCATTTTGGACAGCTACCGCACCCTTAGTTTTAACGTATTCTGAAATCTTCTCCTCGAACTGTTGTATATATGGTCCAGCTGTAGATACCCATTCAGTTTCGATTGCTTCCGTAACATATTTCAGTTCATTTCCTCGTAAACTTGGTACAGAAAGAGGAATAAATCGTTGACTCATTCGATTTCCTCCTAAATGTTATAAATATCAGTTTTGTATTTATCTAAGTTATGTTTAAAAAACTCAATTGTCTCAGATATCCCTTGTTCAAAGGTATATTGTGGTTCCCAGTTAGTTAGACGTTTAATTTTTTCGTTTGATCCAAGCAAACGATTAACTTCACTATTTTCTGGGCGAAGACGCTGCTCATCACAAATAATACGGGCATTTGGATTAATTTGACGAATTAATTCCTCAGCAAGTTGTCCAATTGATATTTCATCCTGGGTTGCAATATTAATCTCTTCACCAATTGTATTTTTAGCTTTGGCGATTTCTACAAAACCATTTGCCGTATCTTTTACAAAGTTAAAATCGCGTGTTGGTGTCAGGGAGCCTAACTCTATCTCTTCCTTTCCTGCCAGTAGCTGTGTGATAATTGTCGGAATAACAGCTCTCGCAGATTGACGTGGACCAAATGTATTAAATGGCCTTACAATGCTAATTGGCATATCAAAGCTACGATAGAATGATTCTGCTAAACGATCTGCACCGATTTTTGTTGCAGAATAAGGTGACTGACCTTGGAATGGATGCTTTTCATCTATAGGTACATATTGAGCCGTTCCATATACTTCAGATGTTGAGGTCATTAATAACCTCGAAGTTCCAAGTTCACGTCCAGCTTGTAAAACATTTAATGTCCCCTTAATGTTCGTGTCCACATATGTATCTGGAGAATGATAGCTAAACGGAATTGCAATAAGAGCAGCTAAGTGATAAACATCATCGATACCTTTCATAGCTTCTTTGACACCATTCGGATCACGAATATCACCAGTGAAAACCTCAACTTCGCTTATTGTTTCTTTAGAAATGCTGTCTAACCACCCCCATGTATTAAATGAATTATAGTAAGTAAAAGCCTTTACTTTGTGACCTTGTTTTACTAATTCCTCTGTTAAATGAGAACCGATAAATCCATCAGCTCCTGTAACTAAAACGTTTTTTTTCATTACTCCTCAACCTCCAGTTTAATAATATTACCTTTTTATAAAATCTTCTTCTTTATCCACTTCAATTAATTCAAATCTGCAACCATCATGATGTCATTCATAAAGTCTTTCATTTATTCGATTTCTTGCTAATTATATATTGTTTTACAACAAGTTAAATAACCCTTACCTTAATATTCGCTTATAAAAATTAATAAGCTTTTTCGCTTCATTCTCCCAATTCAACTCATATAGAACCGCATTTCTACCATTTTCGGCCATTTCCATACCCTTAACCGGATTATTCATTAAATATCTAATAGCATCTTTAATTTGTTCACTATCATTATATTCCACAACTATTCCACACCGATATTTTTCAATAAATTCTCTCCATATAGGAAAATCAGATACAATTATGGGTATACCGGCTAACATATACTCAAAAAATTTTGTTAGTTCTTTTTTTGCATAATGTTCTGTCGGTGGAAATATTGCTAGACCGGCCAACCAATTATTTTGATAATATTCTTTGTCAATTTCTTTGCGTGGAATGTACGAATCGATTCCTTTAATTTTTATTCTATTTGAATTACTAGATAAATAATTAATCTTATCGGCTACAGTTGAAGAACATTTACCGACATAGTAGACTTCTATTTCATCTAACAACTCAGGAATTTTAGCATGAATAAAAGCACCTC
The DNA here is from genome assembly GCF_003426055.1 of Paraliobacillus sediminis. NCBI lineage: Bacteria > Bacillati > Bacillota > Bacilli > Caryophanales > Bacillaceae > Paraliobacillus > Paraliobacillus sediminis. Next base: position 659,346 of record NZ_QJSI01000001.1, on the reverse strand, counting down.
TATCTTCTGTTACATTACCAGTATATAGAATTTTTTTACTAGTATGAGAGTATGAGTATTCAAGTGGTGTAAATGATATTAATGGATAATTTAGAATTTCTATTCCTTTCGTGTGCTTTTCTTTATAATATTTTTCAGCAATTATTAAATTGTTTTTTCTTATAAGAAAATTCTCAATGTATGAAAAGACTTTCGCAATAATCTTCCTTAAAGGTTTAAAAATATATTTTTTTTGTAAAATGCTTGTATAATAATCTTCGTGCATATCATAAATTACTTTAGCGCCTGTTTTTCTTAAGAATGGTGTAATTATAAGTAATTCAGGATCATGAATGTGATAGATATCTGATTTTAAATTCTTAGCAACTTTGTATGCATCATACAAACCTTGAATTATGCGATGAAATCTATTTTTATATTTTCTTAATTGAAAGTGTTTAATTTTATTCTCGTAAAATACTGATTTATCGATATTTTTAAAGTGACTAGTTATAAGACTAACATCAAATCCAGCATCTGCCATATATACACATTGTTTATAAAATATTCTAGTATCTAGTGGATGGTGAACAGTTGTTATATGCGCTACTTTCTTATCCATAATAAAACCAACAACCTTTTTTAATATATTTACTACTTTTTATAGTGTATTTTCATATTTCCGACATCAATTAAAAATAAATATAATAATATTACAAAGTAAAAAGATGGGTTAAAGATAATTGGAATTGAAAAGATTGAAAAAACTGAACTTACTAATGCCAAAGAATAAAAAGAACAAATAAAGATATAAATAGACAAGTTTATTCTTCTAGCCATTAATGTAGATTTTTCGAATTTTGTAGAATTAAATAACACTGCATCTAATAATCCATATGCTATGACAAAAACAAAGAAAATTGGAATAGAGTACCACGAAAAAGCATAGTATAGTTTCGCTAATGACATTCCTCCAGTAGTCCCAGTCCCCCCTTGAGTAGAGTATTGTGAATATAAACTTTGATACGCCCATTCACTTACATCAACATATTTATAATTAAAGAAATCACCTACAAAAGGCATAGGAATACCATTCCAATGTAAAAATCCATTCTGTCTAACATATTCTATTTGATAATAAGTAGCAGAGGATTGTCCGAAAATTCTATTCAATGGAACGCTAATCACATCTTTAAGACTATTAATTGAAGCACCCATAAATATTGCATACATAATTGTAATTGCTATTATTCCTATTATGAAGTTTCTGATTATTATTTTAATTGAAAACTTTTTATTAATTAAACTTGTTAATGCTATCGCTATTATTACGTACATCAAAGGTGCTTTTTCAAGGGTAAAGGTAAACGAGTATAATACAAAAAATGAAAGCATTATAGTAAAAATCTTTCTATTTGTACTCATTCTTTTCCTATCATTAAATTCTAGAATAAAAAAAACAAATAATATCAACAATAATATTTGAATAATATTTCTCCAGTATCTAAAGATAAAAGGTAAATTAACATTTTCTCCTAATAGATGTGTACTTTGCAACCTTAGCATATTAGCGTTAAATATATCTTGGGGGTTTGCAATTAAATAATTTAAAGGTATCGTAGGTAACCATAGAAAGTAACCTACTGCGTATATAACAATAAATAATAGTACAATTTTCAATCTGATTTTCGAACTTTTAAATTCTCTCGTTTGAATATAAATATTTTTACCTATAAGGTTCCCTATTATTAATCCTACAGGTATAAGTACAGTATAAAACAAATACAATGAATATACTTCTATATCAAAACCATTATTATATCTAGGTGCTATAAGATTGCCAGAAGCAATTTCATAGCCTGGAATGCTTATAAATGTAACCGAAAAAAAGTATAAAATATTAGAATAACGAAACAAATTAAAATTGAATAATTTTATAAAAAATAAATAAAATAACACTGAAAATATTAACACAAAATAATATACTAATTCATACATTTGAATTCCTCTTTCACACCAGTATTAAATTCAAGTAAAGAAAATTTGATTTTTAAAATCACTATAAACTTCCTTATTGCTATTACCTGAAAGTAATGATTTAAATTCCTCAATATTACTTACTTTGTGTACGAATTTATTAGAAATTAAATCCTCCATATATTCTATTCCTGGTAAATTAATTAAAATTGTTTTACAATCGAATACTAATCCTTCATATAATGCAGTTGAATACACACCTACTTGGTATTCCGATTCTGAAAAGTAACTATATAATTCTTTTTTTTCATTAATAATCACATTGAAGTTCTTTAAAGCTATATTATGGTTGATAAATTTATATTTCGCTTCATCTTCTCCTGGATGTAGTTTAAATAGGACGTTATATTCTTTACACTCACTTGCGACTTTATATGCAAATTCAATAAGTTCTCTACCAATAGTTCCCTGAGAAATGAAAAGGATTTGTTTCTTTTTATTATTAGAATTATAGTTTTTTATTTTATTATTTAAGTAAGGAAATCCTCTAACTTGTATATTATTTTTGTGTATTGGAAAGCTGATTGTTTTTTTCCAATACTCACCAAATAATAACAACTTATTTGGAAAGTATTCAATATACCCACTAAAAAAAGGGAAATTATATCCTAAATGATATTTATTTATAACGCCATGTTGAATTTCAACAGTTTCTATATTATCTGCTTTCGCAGCGGCAATTAAAGCTCCTTTCCGATAAGAAACAACAAGATATATCTTTTGGGGTTTTCTTTTCTTAAATAATTTATTATAATAATTATATTCTATTTTATATTTCTTAACTCCAGCAATAATAAAATCTTTCAACTTTACTTTTACCTTTAAATACTTTTCTATGTTTCTTTCAACTTTCTCTATAAGTAGTACATCGCTATCATTTAATTTACATTTAGTAAAAGGCCTTTTTACTTTTATACTTAGCTTAAGCGAATCTAAATACCTTCTATTTTTCTCGTGTTTATTGTAATGACTTCCTAAATAGTCACTTTCAATAACATTCACTTGCTCATCATCCATCTCTTTTAATAGATCATCTGTATAGATATCTAAATACTTCTCGCCATCCTTAACTTTCCTTGGATGATCAAATACTAAAATTTTTTTTTCGTATCTATCTTTAAATGGGCTTTTATATAAGGAGTTCATTAAAAATAGTGGAAGCAAACGAATCTTTCGAGATAATTTTGTTTTTGAATGTGCTTGTTCATATAAACCCACTTTTTGACTTAAAATCATAAAGATTTCAAATCTTAGTAATTGCCATATTTTAACGTTTTCAATTTCCCAATTGAGTAAATCCTCTTCTTTTTCAATATTCCATATTGTCTCGCATACTTGCTTTATTGATATACTATTCACAGAATCCCCCATTTCTTAAATGTATTTTTATACTATCGTATCTACTATACTATAAATCTTCTATTAGCAAACACCTTCCTAATAATGCGTGTAGAAATCTGTTTCATTTTTATCTCAATTTAAAAATAGTAAAAATAACCCAATATAATATTAGATAACACGATTTCACGATTGATAAATGTTCTATTTCGCGATACACTTTCCAGTGATAGCCTACTAGTCCTCCTTTTTTACTTGATAAGGAACCTATTCTTATTCGATGACTTCCTAAAGGTTCTTCTATACCGTATAGGTTTTTAGCCTTTTTTATAGCTTGTAACCACATCACATAATCGTTTCTTTTCTTAATATTAGGTATCTTAAATTTCCCTAAAGCTTGAGCATTATAGATTACTGTAGAATTTCCCGGGTTTCTTTTTAAAACACCATCGTAATCACTCTTAATTTTTGCTTTGATTTTACGGTTTAGATCATTTCCATTTTTATCAATCTTTGTATAACTAGTGCACGTAAAGTCGTATTTATTCTGTTTCATAAAATTAATCTGTTTGGAAAGTTTGTCATGAAACCACACATCATCACTATCAAGGAAAGCAATATATTTTCCTTTTGCTAAATTTACGGCTTCATTTCTTGCTACTGCAGCACCCGAATTGGTATTTAATTTATTATATTTAATTCGCGGTTCTCTCGACATATATGCCTTAACTAATTTTGCAGTGTTATCCGTTGAACAGTCATCAACAACAATTACTTCCCAGTTTTGATATATTTGAGAGATTACTGAATCAAGAGCTACTTCTATAAAATCTCCACAATTATATGCAGGCATTACTATAGAAACCATATCTTCTTCTACTCTCGTATTTTTCTCCTTACTCATACTATCTTCTCTCCAGTTCAGTTGCTAATATGCTCTCTTTCAAATCCATAACCTGATAATCATCTATACTTTCACTTATATTTTTCTCATAAGTCAAATCTCCAAACACTTTATTAACAATATCAAACTTGAAACTCAAAAGTTTTAGAATAGGGTTGATAACTTTCGTAAACTTAACATTTTTATTGTGAGTTTTTGCTATCTGCTTGACCATCTCTGCAGTACACACATACTCTTCATTCTGTGGGAAGAATATACCTGATCTACTTTCATCAATCAATTGTTTTACAAATTCACTCAAATTGTCTATATATAACATACTTCGCTTATTGTCAACTTTAGGGAAAATTGGTGTTCTTAGTGCTAACCTTGTTAACCTTGAATAATTACCTTTACATCCTTTACCATATATCATTGGTGGACGAAGTATTGCAATATTAAATTGACCATCACCCAAAGGCCTTATTAATTGCTCTGCTTCAAACTTGGATTTACTGTAATTAGTTTTAGGATTTATAGAAGTATTTCTATAAATTACACCATTATCAATGCCATAAATACTCATCGAGCTTAGAAGTATGAATTGTTCAACTCCCTCTATTTTTGCCTTCTTTGCTACTTTAAAAGCTAAATCACGATTCACTTTGTAATAAAGAGCTCTATTTTTCTTTGTTTCCTTTTGATGAGCTATCCCTGCAACGTGATACACAACATCGTATGCAGAAAAGTCTCTTTCCTTCCACAAGTCGTTTCTTAGACTAATAACATCGATTGAATATGAATCAGTTTTTTCCCCTAACCAAGTCTCTAGACTATTTCCTATATAGCTATTAGATCCTGTTATCAGTATTTTCTTCATTAAAAATTACTCTCCTTACTACTAGTAACTTCTTCTTTGATCTCTGAAACTCCCGTTCCACCTTCAACTACCCCATCATTCTTCAAAACACTTTTGATCGTACCAAAAAAACACTTAACATCCATTTTAAGTCCGATATTTTCAACATATACTCCGTCTAATTTGGATTTCATTTTAATAGGTAACTCATCTCTCCCATTGATCTGTGCCCAACCTGTTAACCCGGTTGGAACATCATTCGCGCCATATTTGTCACGTTCTTCAATAAGATCATATTGATTCCATAAAGCTGGTCTTGGACCAATAATGCTCATTTCACCCTTTAGAATATTTATAATTTGCGGTAGCTCGTCTAAACTTGTCTTTCTAAGAAATTTCCCGCTCTTTGTAATAAATGCATTCGGATCTTGTAAAAGATGAGTGGGCATATCTTTTGGTGTATCTGTTCTCATCGTTCTGAATTTTAATATATAGAAGTACTTTTTATTTATACCTACTCTTTTTTGTTTAAAAAATACGGGTCCTTTTGAGTCGAATTTTATTATAACTGCAAGAAAAAGAAAAATCGGCCATAAAACAATCATCGCTAAAAAGGATAGACTGAAATCAGTTAATCTTTTTATTTTCAAATACATTTCTGAAACACTCCTTAGAATTTAGTTAGTCCTTAATGCTTAATTGGAGACTCAAATTTCCCAACAAACTACTTAACCACTAACTACTTATTCTGTTCATCCCGAAAAGTCTATTCAATCTATCAAGTAAATATGAAATGGATATCCTTTTCCAAATCACCTATTACTATGTTCTATTTCTTCAAACTAAAAACCTGTTATATTAATGTTTTTCACTTATAAACCCTCTAAAATTTACCCTTTTATCATCTCGTATTATCAAAAAGCAAAAATACATACCCTCTATATAATATTGATCTATAATACCTTTCTCATTTCTTAATGCTTCTTAATGTTCGAATAATCTTTTTTTTAGTTCGAAAAAGTAAAGTAAAACAGTTATTAGATAACAATATCTTCACTCACTGAACTAAACTATTTGATATATGGGATACCATTGTAACCTTTGTCTTATTCTCTGTTCGCACTTATGTAGTTATTGAATTATAAAGACGGAGTACCTCCATTGTTATTGTCTTCAAGTATTTCATTATCAGAAGTCAATTTACATTGATATTGCTATAATCACCATAGATTGTTACTGTTTTTTAATATTTGCATTAAGGTAATACGTAAACCTTTCAAATGATGCAAACTTCTATCTTACTATCTCATAATTAAATGAATTATCCCTCAACAGCCTTCAATTCTTTCTCGGCATAAACAATCGCCATCAACGCTTCTTTTACTTCTTCTTTCGTATAGGCTTCAAATTGTGCAATTAAGTCTACTACTCTATCCATCTCTGCAGCTATTGTTCTGCCAACATAGATTTTCTCGTATACTTCTCCAGGAAGAATTTCGTTATCATCTAGTAATTCTTCATACATTTTTTCGCCTGGTCGGATACCAGAGAATTCAATTGGTATTTCATCTTCTGTGTAACCAGATAGTTTAATCAAGTTTTTCGCAAGATCAACGATTTTAACAGGTTCACCCATGTCTAGCACAAAAATTTCTCCACCTTTTGCTAATGTTCCAGCTTGTATTACAAGACGTGATGCTTCTGGTATGGTCATAAAGTAACGCGTCATATCTGGATGCGTTACTGTAATTGGCCCACCTTTTTCAATTTGTTTTTTGAATAGTGGGATAACACTTCCGCGGCTACCTAATACATTGCCAAATCGTACTGCAACAAATTTTGTTTTGCTTTGTTTTGCTAAGTTCTGTACAACCATCTCAGCTAAACGTTTTGTGGCACCCATTACGTTCGTTGGATTAACCGATTTATCTGTTGAGACTAATACAAATGTATCAACCCCATACGTATCGCATGCTTCTGTAACGTTTTTGGTGCCAATCACATTATTTTTAATCGCTTCATGTGGATTATATTCCATTAATGGTACATGTTTATGTGCCGCTGCATGATAGACCATCGTCGGATGATATTTTTCAACGATTTCAAATATGCGTTTACGATCTTGCACATCACCAATAATCGGGATAATTTCTGTATCCTTATTTTGAAAAGTTCCACGTAACTCCATATCAATCGAGTAAATACTAAATTCACCGTGACCAACAAGTAGTATTTTACCTGGATTAAATACCATTAGTTGTCGACAAATCTCAGAACCTATTGACCCACCTGCACCAGTAATCATAACGGTCTGGCCTGTAACAAATTCAGAAATGGTACCAATATCTAGCTTAACTGGTGCGCGACCTAGTACATCTTCCACATCAACATTGCGTAGTGCACTTACAGAAACACGACCACTTGCTAAGTCTTCAATTTTAGGAAGCATCTGCACTCTAGCATTGGTCTGGTTGCACATGGTGACAACTTTGGTCAATTCACCATTACGTAAGGAAGGAATCGCAAGCACTATATGGTCAATTTTCATTTTTTCTACTAACTGAGGGATATCTTTCGTATAGCCTTCCACTGAAATTCCATATAGTTGCATTTTATGCTTGCTACTATCATCATCAACAAAAGCAACTGGATTAAGATCTGTATTCTGTGGTTCGTTTTTCAGTTGCCTAGCAATCATCGCCCCTGCTGCACCTGCTCCTACTATTAATGTGCGTTTTTGATTACGATTTGCAATTATAAATCGATCACGGAAAACGCGCCAAAAAAAACGTGAACCGCCAATGAAAATGATATGAAGCATCCACGTGATAACAAAAGCACGTCGATATATTGTAAAATCGTTTGTTAAAAGTTGAATAATTGCTGTTGATACGATCGATAATGTTATTGCTTTAACAATAGAAATTAGTTCTCCAACACTAGCATATGACCAAACTTTATGGTAAAGCTTATAAAGCATGGCATAAAGATGATGAAAAAATAATAATGAAATCGAACTGATTATTATCGTATCCATCGACCAAACATCGCTCGATGGATAGACAAGCCATGATGCAACGAAAATCGCTGTCGCAACAATAATGGAATCGAGTATTATTAGAAACGTCATCCTCTTTCGATAGGACATGGGGAAATTACCTTCTTTCTATACTGATACTTTTTGTTTATTTAGAAGTTTCTTTCATTTCACCAACAATTTTCAGAAGCAATTGTTTTACATCCATGCCAATTTCTTTATCTTGTAGAGCATATTCAATTGTTGTTTGAATAAAGCCCAACTTTTCTCCAACATCATGACGACGCCCTTCGAAATCATATGCATATACTTTTTGAATTTCATTTAACATTTGGATAGCATCAGTTAACTGAATTTCTCCACCAGCACCTACTTGTTGACGGTCTAAGAAACGAAAAATTTCAGGTGTGAAGATATAACGACCCATAATTGCTAAGTTCGATGGGGAAGTACCTTTTACTGGTTTCTCCACAAAATTATTCACCTGATAACGTCTACCGGTTTGTTTACTAGGATCGACAATACCATAACGATGTGTTTGATCATCTGCTACTTGTTGCACACCAATTACTGATGATTGAGTATCTTCATATTCATTAATTAACTGTTTTAGACATGGCACATCGCTTTGAACGATGTCATCTCCAAGAAGCACAGCAAATGGTTCATCTCCAATAAATTTACGCGCACACCAGACAGCATGCCCTAAACCTTTTGGTTCTTTTTGACGAATATAGTGAATATCCGCAAGATTAGAAGAATGGCGTACCTTGTGTAACAGATCCAGTTTCCCTTTTTCTTCCAAGTTACGTTCAAGCTCAGGTGAATTATCAAAATGATCTTCAATTGCTCGTTTACCTTTACCAGAAACAATAATAATATCTTCAATACCTGAAGCAACCGCTTCTTCGACGATATACTGAATCGTTGGTTTATCAACAATTGGCAACATTTCTTTTGGCATTGCTTTCGTAACTGGCAAGAAGCGTGTTCCTAAGCCTGCTGCTGGTATAATTGCTTTTCTTACTTTTTTCATTATTGACTCTCCCTTACTGTGTTCTACCATTCATTATTGACTCTCCCTTACTGTGTTCTACCATTCATTATTTTTCGAATCTACTATTTTCTTAAAAAAGACCCATAAATTTTTTCTTTTTAATTCGTTCTGGTTCATGACCAATTACTGTTTCGTTCTCAACAATATATTGTGCATTTTCCATAAAGTAATACAGCATCGCATGACCAAATGTATCTTTGATCACCGTATTTGCTTCTTGATTACAGAACCCACGCGTCGTTATGTTATGCGCATCTGATGCAATAAAATGAGTTAAATTCGCTTCGATTAGATCTTGGCTAAAACCTTTAATCTTTTTCCCAAACTTGCCTGCCACGCTTGCTGCGGTAACTTGGGTTAATGCGCCATTTCGAACCATTTCAAATAATAGATTGGGATGTTCCATAATCGCTTTGTTACGTTCTGGGTGCACAATAATTGGTTTTAAATCATGCACTTGTAAATCAAATAAAAGTTGATTGGTAAAGCGCGGTACAGAATTGGAAGGGAGTTCGACAAATATATAGTCGCTCGTTTGATTTAAGGGAAGTAATTTTCCAAGATCATAGTCCTCAACCATTTCGCCATAAATACGTGTTTCTTGGCCAGGTAAAACAGTTAATGGTACGTCTTCTGCTTCTAATCTAGCATTTACAAGCTCAACAAGAGGTAGAATCGTTGATTTGGTATTGTTGTAGCTACCATTCTTATGGTGCGGCGTAGCAATAATGGTATCGATACCTTGTGCAACAGCAGCTTTTGCCATTGCGACACTATCTTCCAAATGTTTCGCCCCATCATCGATATTCGGTAATATATGACAATGAATGTCGATCATAATGCTCCAACCTCTTTCTATTATATAAATTAGTAAATTAACATTCTAAAAACAATGTTATCAGTATAACAGTCGATTTATGAAAATGAAACAAGGTTTATAACATTTATCTGAAAAATGATTGTCGTAATTTGCGCCTTTTTAACTATACTCTTAGCTTACTTGACTCAGATAGTAAGTATATCGATCTATTTTTCTAAATCAATTATATAACAGATCATTTTCTCACTTCTCTTTACGTCAAGTATACAGTATTTTAATAGTAATAATAACTCTTTCCCAATAATTAACTCTGTTAATTTTCGTTTACATTTGATGTTATATAATAAAATAAATCAAATAAAAATACCTTCACCTTATAAGGAGAAAGTATTTCAATTACTATAGCAATTATTTTTTTTGTTGTGTCCGAATGAATGTTTACATCTATTTACTGCTTCAGCACCGTTATTTATTTAAAAAATCTAATCGTTTCTTTTTTATCCTTACTGGTTCTTCTATAATAATTGCCTCCCCTTTTGTAAGAGACAAGGCGTTTTCAAAGAATAAATAGGTCATCTCGTTCCCAAAATGTTTCCGTATTTTTCTTACTGCTGCTTGGTACGAATAAGACGAGGCATGACTCGCTTCTGAACCAATAAAATGTGCTAATCCCGCTTGGATTATTTCCAGCGTGAATTTCTGAACTTTTCTTGAATTTTTTCCAACAATACTATCTGTTGCTATTTGAATAAGTGCCCCTTGTTTTACTAATTCATATAACAGGTCGGGATCTTCTCTTATAAAAGGATTCATTTCTGGATGCGCAATGATAGGCTTATACCCTTTTATTTGCAAATTAAAAATAAGTTGCATCATGTAAGAAGGAATATGATTGCTTGGCAAGTCCATTAACAAATATCCTTGCGTTTCATTTATCGTAAGCAGGTGATCCTTCTCTAAGCTATCGATAAATTCTCCATATACTCGTATTTCTTGTCCAGGTAAGACTGTTACGGCAACTTCTTCTTCCTCAAGTCGCTGATTAAGTATAACTACTTGTTGGATAATCTGTTGTTTAAAATTATGGTATTTCCCATTCATATGTTTTGGTGTCGCGACTATTGTATCGATACCTTGCGCTAAAGCAGTTTTAGCAATCGATACACTCTCTTGCATATGCTTGGATCCATTATCTATTCCAGGTAAAATGTGACAGTTAATATCAATCATATAAACATCTCCTATCTCAGTTTATCTTGATTTTCACTTAGATTAGCACACTATAGCGTGTCAACCGATTTGAAGCTTTGTCACTTTTTTATAGTGCTGACTTAAATTCACAAAGTATATGATGTCTTTTCTGTGCCTTTAAGAGTCTTGCTACCACCCTCTATTAGTTTTATCAGACTATCTCAAGAAATACGTATAACGAAAGTGATAGATTGTAAATTTCTCTTTACAATGTATATGCAAAAACAAAAGATTCTAAACCAATTTGGCTTAGAATCTTTTAAATGGATCGAATTTCACACTATAGAAGTGTTTAGGTCTTTCTAAATATACCCAATCCTTTTTTCTTAATACGTAATGGTTGGTCTGCTATTACTTCATTGCCATCTATTAAACTATTCGCGTTTTCAATAAAGAAAAAAGTCCTTTCTTCACCAAATTGTTTGGTTATTTTCGTTATTGCATCTCGAAAGATATAATTTCTAGATGACCGAACTTCTGAACCAATAAAATGCGCAAGATTTGATTCAATCAGTTGGAACGCAAATTTTTGAACTTTTTTTGATTGTTTACCGACAACGCTAGCGCTTGCTAACTGGGTTAGCGCACCCTTCTTGACTAAATTATATAAAAGATCTGGATCTTCTCTAATAAAGGAATTTATTTCTGGATGTGAAATAATTGGTTTATAGCCCTTAATTTGCAAATCGTAAAACAGTTGCGTTATATAGGACGGAAAATGGTCTTTCGGTAATTCAATTAATACATATTCTGTTGTTTCATTTAAAGTAAGAAGGTGTTCTTTCTCGAAGTTAGTAAGCATATCACCATAGATACGAATTTCTTGTCCTGGTAAGACAGTTAAAGCTATTCGCTCTTCTTGTAGTCTTTGGTTGAGGATGTTTACTTGCTCAATAATCTCTTCTTTAAAATTATCATAATTTTCGTCCTTATATTTTGGTGTTGCAATAATGGTATCTATTCCTTGGTCTACAGCAGCCTTTGCGATTGCTATACTTTCTTGCGTATGTTTCGTTCCTCCGTCAACGCCAGGCAAAATATAACCATGCATATCTATCATAATACTCACCCCCTAATTGTTATCATTCGTACTTTATACTTCATCATAGCATAAGCTTATCTGTCGATGGATAGGACTCTTTGTCGCATTTAATTATTCTGAAAATTCACGTTCACGTTCGCTGAATGCACGGAACTGCGTTTACGCATCCGGATCGAAAACATTCACAAATCAAAGGGAGCACCTTTCCTTTCATTTAATTAACTGGAAGCATGTTTCCTAATGTCATAATATTGCTATTCCCTTAAAAACGATTTAGAAAACTGTTTTCTTATTTATACTTTTATGCAAATAAAAAAACTTGCCACAATACTGTGACAAGTTTCAAGTTAATTATTTCCGTAATAGTAATAGTTACTTCCTTTTTTCATTTCTCGGTCGTTGAGAATAACACCAAGTAATTTTGCTTTTGCTGGCTCTAATAATTCACGTGCTTTTTGTGCCGATTCATATTCTGTTTGCTTACTTCGCACGACAAGCAATGCACCATCACAAATATTTGCAAGAATTTGTGCATCTGTTACTGCAAGAACTGGTGGTGTATCAAAAATAATCAAATCATAATGACCTAAAGCGTCCTGAATTAATTTCTCCATCGCCTTTGAACCGAGTAATTCAGACGGATTCGGTGGAATTGGACCACATGAGAGAATATCTAAATTGGGCGTATCGCTTTTTTCAATTGCTTCATCTAATGTTACTTCCCCGACTAATACACTGCTTAAGCCTCTACGATTATCAACACGGAATGTATAATGCACTGTTGGTTTACGCAAGTCAGCATCAACAAGTAAGACTTTCTTTTCTTGTTGCGCGAATACAATTGCCATGTTTGCAACGGTTGATGATTTTCCTTCTGATGGTCCAGAAGATGTAACAAGCATTGTTTTCATTTCGCCATCAACTGCAGCAAATTGTAAATTTGTACGAATGGTACGATATTGTTCTGAAATAGGTGAGCGAGGATTTAATTTCGTTATCAAATGACGCATCACGTTACTTTTAGCTAGTTTTCTTTGTTTTGCCACCGAAATTCCCCCTCTCTCGATTGCGCGCTGCGCTTGGTGTTGGGTAATGTGTTGATGCTAGATCACTTTCGGTAATATGCGAAATCACACCTAATACTGGTAATTCTAATTTATGTTCGACATCTTCCTCGGTCTTAATCGTGTTGTCCAAGTACTCTAATAGGAAGGCTAAGCCAACACCAACCATTGCGCCTAGAACAAGTGCAATCGCAATATTAAGCGGTGGATTCGGACTAACGGCTTGTGGATCTGCCGCAGTTGTCGCTTCTGTCAGGACACTAACATTATCTACGTTCATTAAATCATAAATATCATTTTCAAATATTTCTACTGTTTTATTTGCAATAGCGGTTGCCATATCTACATCTGGGTCTGTTGCAGTGACTGTCACAACTTGTGAACTATCTTCAGTTGCTACGCTGATCTTTTCACTTAATGTACCAGAAGAAATAGTTAGATCTAATTCTTCAACTACTTGATCTAATATACGGGAACTTTTAATAATAACGTTATACGTACTAATAATCTCAACATTCGAACGAATTTCGTTCACATCAACACTATCGTCTTCGCTTGATTTTTGGTTTACGATGAATTGAGAAGTAGATTGATAGGTAGGAGTTAAGAGAAAGTAACTAACTAAACCACTAACAAGTGCAGCCCCTAAGGTAAGCGTGATAATAAGTACTAAGCGCTTTTTCAGCACCTCAAATATTTCCTTCAACGATATAGTTTCTTCCATTGATATGATCCCCCTGAAGCGTATTATAATAATGTCTTGTTTTTATGAATAAGTACCAAAAGGAATTATATCATATCTATTTGTCAAATTGGGACAATTATATTAAATTTTAATTATAAAAATATCGCTAAGTCTATTTTTGTGGGGGTCTTTTATCAAATGAATCGTTTACGTTGTATTTATTATCAATCGCTATATTTTAATCCCTTCCTATTTATGTCTCCCTTCTTATTAAGCGCTATCCTTTCTTTAAAACCCTCTGACAACTAGCTAACTCACGTACATAATAAAAGCCTAAGGTTTTGAAATCAAACCTTAGACTTTTTCGAATTACCTTTTATACAACTAAATTTCCTTGGTCTTCTTGCTAGTATCTTCTTTTAAATAATCCCTGAAAAATACGACACCTACACCAATCATTAATCCTAGCACTAATGTAATAGCTATATTTAATAATTTGTTAGGAGAAATTGGATCATTAGGCACATAAGTATCTGATAAAACATTAATGCTTATATCAACTATGTTCAACATGCTTACACTTCTTATTTCATCATATTTATTACTATAAAAACCATATAAAGAAGTTAAGTTTTCAATTTCACTGTTTATCTTTTCATAATTCACTTGTTCCATTTTATCTAAATCATTAAATTTATTTAAAATTTCTTCATTGATTTCTATTATATATTGGCCATCTGAATTATTTTGTTGAAATAATAATAATGCAGGTAGCCCTTCAGCTGCTTGTATATCATTAAAATCTTGAACAGCTTCATTAATATTTTTATTCTCTTGTTCCATATTTAACTGATACTCTTCTTCAAGTAAAGTAAGCCTTGACCTAAAATTCACTTTCATTTCTTCTTTAGTCAAAGTAATCGCATGATCAACAACGGATTTAATTTGATCTCGATCCTCACCTTTTAAAGATATAACTATGAAGTTATCTGTTTCACCCTCAGGAAGTTCAACTTCCAGTTTGGATTGTAATTGCTCTATTGATAAGTCTAGTTGCGCTTCTTCAATTACCTTTCCCAAAACATTTGATGATTTCATTGTTTGTTCAAAGATTTCTGGTTTTGTCAATTCATCGATAACAGGTTGAACAGTCTCTGGAACAGACGAAACGTTATTAACGCTTACCTTAACGTCTCCACTATATACGGGGGCAGCCAAAATAAAGCTATATAGAATGCTTATTAATAACGCAACAATAGTTATTATAGTTATAACCCACTTACCCTGCCAAAGTATATAAATTATCTCGCGTAGACTTATTTCTTCTTCCATTCAGATACACCTCTGTTTTAACAATTAAGTTTCAAACCCTCTAAATATAGAACTAAATATTATCTTACTTATTTGATTCATGTACAAAATTTCAATACCTTTAGAAATTTCATTGTATTAATCACATTCCCTTTATTTGGTTGTTTTCAATTCTTTCTCCTGCTCCAGTATACAACAATAATTTGAACTTCATTGTAAGTTATTTGTTAAATTTTGAGGCAACTAATTTACAAAAAGATAACATTCTTCTTTTATTCATTATAGTAACCTAATCTAGTAACAACAATCATATTATCAAAATTTTAAGCAACTACTTCAATTGTATATTGGATTAATATTTCTTTGGTTTGCTCCTACTTCCAATTTACTCTATACTTTTGAACAAACAAGTGCGCGTAGGAGGAAAAAATAATGTCAAATGAAAATTCTCGAAAAGCTACATATTCGATTCATCCACAGTTTGTTAACAGGTGGTCACCACGTTCATTCTTAGAGAAAGAGGTACCTGAAGAACTAATTTACAGCACATTAGAAGCTGCACGTTGGGCGCCATCAAGTAGAAACAGTCAACCATGGCGCTTTATTCTTGCAAGGAATGATGCTGATCGCGCGAAATTCCATTCTTTTATTATGGATGCGAATCGAACATGGTGTGAGCAAGCTCCAGCCCTTATTCTATTACTTTCTGAACAAATAGGCGGCGCACATACATTTGATGCTGGTACTGCTTGGGGATACTTAGCCTTACAAGCAGCGGAGAACGGACTTTGCACACATGCGATGGGTGGGTTTGATAAAGAAAAAGCACGCGAAGTTTTAGATATCCCTGTTAATTATGATCTCCACGCAGTAATTGCACTCGGTTATCGAGGAGAGAAAACATCACTTTCTGCTGCCTTACAAGAAGGAGAAACACCATCACCAAGACGTCCTTTAAGTGAATCCATTTATGAAGGAACTTTTAAAGAATAAGAGATTTATAACTAAGAGGTTTCGCTAACGCGGAACCTCTTTTGGTTAGTAATATTTTATCTACTTTGATGGGCATAAAGTAGGTAAATAGTTATTGTTTGTCGAATCAGCTAGATTTATGGCTGATTTTGGTATATTATATACCAATAATATGAAATATGTATTATTGCAATACATGCTTGATTAACTTATCAAAAACGCTACAAATCCTTAAGCTAAACAACAACCGGGATATACATCCCTATGTGTTCCAATTAATGAAAAGGAGTGCGTACCTATGTTAATTGATCCGTTTATCGAAGAAGAACAATTTCACCATTTCTTCCAACCTATTTTTGATGTGAAAAGTTTGAAAATGATCGGTTTTGAAATATTGCTACGTTCAAATGTATTCGAAAATCCCGAACAAGCCTTTCAAGCAGCAAAAGAGGCTAACAGACTTTATGATTTAGACATACGTTCGATACATAATGCCTTATCCACCTATCAAGATAGCCCTTTTCCTATAGAGGGACAGCTACTATTTATTAATGTTTTCCCATCCACTCTGTCCAATCCGAATTTTAATAGCTTTCTAGATCAATTAACTACGAAACTTGCACTATCTAGTAAAAGGATCGTATTGGAAGTTTCTGAATCTGAGTTAATTGAACACCCCGATAATTTTCTCCAACACCTCGAATTACTTAGGCAACAAGGATTTACAATTGCTCTAGATGACGTTGGAAAAGGCTATGCGAACTTCGATATGCTAATTAAGATGGAGCCAGATTATATTAAGCTTGATCGTTTATTCGCAGATCAACTCGACATTTCCAAAAAGAAGCAGGATCTTGTCCGCTTTTTCCTAAACTATTGTCATGAACACCAGGTTGATTTGATATTAGAAGGAATTGAAACAAAAGCAGAATTGCAAATGGCAGAGCAATTAGGAATACCTTATGCACAAGGTTTCTATTTAGGTAGACCAGCTCCTTTTAGTGAATGGATTACGGTACATACATAAAAAATAGTTATCTCTTAAAATAAGTCCTAAAACTTACAACTTCATGCTATACTAGAAAAAATAGACAGAACGATTACAAGACTACTAAAAGAGGAGAATGACATAGTGAAAAAAACATTGATAAGCCTTTCTGCAGGTGCCGTTATCGCTACTGCTTTTACTGCCACAACTGCTGACGCCGCGACATACACCGTTCAAAAAGGTGACTCATTATGGTCGATTGCCCAAAAAAATAAAACAACTGTTACACAGTTGTTAGATATGAACAAACTATCAAGTTCGATAATCTTTCCTAACCAAAAGTTAGAAACAACAAAGACTACAACAAGCACAGCAAAGAAAACTACTACAACTGAAAAGAAGGCATCAACTACAACATCATCAAAAGCGACAACATATAAGGTCAAATCTGGTGATTCGTTAAGTAAAATAGCATCTGCTCATGGTATTACTTTAAGTAACTTAATGAAGTGGAACGATCTTGATTCGACATTGATCTATCCGAATGATGTATTAGCAGTTTCTAATTCTTCATCTGCTTCCACACCGACTAAGACAGAAACAAAACCAGCAACAACTGAAACAGCCGCTAAACCCGCTAATACTTCGACGTACACCGTGAAGTCAGGCGATTCTTTATGGAAGATTGGCAAAAAATACAGTGTCTCGATTACTGCACTAAAAAAACAAAACAATCTTAGCTCTGATATCATCCGTGTTGGACAAGTTCTTTCTATCGGAACAACAGCGTCAAAAACAGAATCAGTGAGTTCTGCTCCCGCTTCTGAGACTGTGTCTACTAATGTTGATTACGATGTGACGAAACTTTTAGAACAGGCTAAATCATACTTAGGTACTTCCTATTTATTTGGTGGATCAAATCCAAGTGCTGGATTTGATTGTAGTGGTTTTATCTATCATACGTATAATAAAGCAGGTAAAGAGATTAGCAGATTATCAAGTGATGGCTATTATAACCGTTCGTATTATGTGAATACACCACAATTGGGTGACTTAGTCTTTTTTGAGAATACTTATCGTAAAGGGATTTCGCATCTTGGTATCTATGTTGGAGACAACAGCTTCATCCATGCCGGTTCAAAAGGTGTTCAAATTACAAGCCTAGACAATTCTTATTGGTCAAGCCACTTTGAAGGATTTAAACGTTTTTATTAATAGCTTAGAGGATCTCACAATGTGTGAGGTCTTTTTTTTTATGGTCTTTAAAATATATTACGAGCGCAACGGATTTGATTTCATGTGCTCCTGTCGTAAACATCCTTGCGTTTCATCTTACTAACTTGATGAAAAGGCGATGTAAATTACCGCTTTGGAAATATACTTCGCTTTCCGTGGGCACGGCTTCAGCTAACTTCGTAAAGCAAAGATCGCTTTTCGAAGTGGATCTTCAGCCCGCGCTGTTCCCACATGGGTCTACATATATTTCCAACGCTAGTATAGATGTTTCTTTCGCGAGTTAAAAGTAATTAAATGTATTAGAGAAAATAAGCTCTTAATCGCTTTCGGCGTATTTCATCTACTGTAGGAACAGTGCGAGCTGAAGCCTACCTCTGAAAAAGTACCCATTTCATTTGATACGCTAGTTTAAATCAAATATACTGTATGATGTTTGTGTATTAGATGAAGTTACTTACACTTTAGCAACAGACAAGCTGATAAATTGTTTCTAACTTACTTTACATTTTGATTTTAAAACTAGCGGAGGAAGTAAATGGGCGACACTCTAGTGGGAACAGCACAAGTCGAAGATCCACTTGGTAAAGTGTTTTTCTTTACCAAGTTAGCTGAGACTGTGCCCACAGAAAGGGAGCCCATTTGCTTCCGTAGCGGGTATGTTGATGAATAACACCTTTATTATAGGCGAAAATCACGTATCCTATGCATGGATACGCGACGAGGATGTAGCTATACATGTGGTGTTTTACTATTCTGAGGTGTACGGTTGTTTATTTTGAAGAAATGAGCTTTTTTAACTGGAGTGCGTTACTTCCAACTTCACTGAATAAAAACGAGACATTCTCTTCCGCTTTATCCATTTTCATTTCCATTCTATCTAGCCTTGTTTCGATTTTATCAAAACGGTTGTCTACTTCTACGAATCGCTTATCTACTTGATCAAAACGCTTCTCCATACTTTCATTCATCTCTGTTATTGCCTGCAATATCCGCCCGATTTCTGCTTGTTCCATCTTCTAAACACCACCTCAATGTATGCATCTATTTTAACATATCATTTAATATATCCGACAAATTTTTAAAATGACATTATTCCCTTATTCAGCAAATATCGACAATTTTATATGGTCTCTTTTACCTATTTACGCTATAATTAAAAATTGTATGACAATCTTATAATGAGAGGATGACAATGATGCATTACTGTAAAGAATGTGGGCATGAGCTTAAAAATGACGCACAGTTTTGTTCAGCTTGTGGAACGCAAACGCAGCCGCAAGTTAGTGAACAAGCACCTTCTGCTCGATCAACATTGGGAACCAAGCTAAAACAAGCAACAAAAAAGCAAAAAGTAATCGCGATTAGTGTACTAGCTTTACTTGTTCTTTTAATTGGTGGACATCAAGTCGGTGCCAAGATAACGGATAAGAATCGAATCATTGAAAAATTTGAAACAGCATTACATGAAGAAGATGCAAAAACAATTGCAAGCATGCTACAAACGAGTGATGAACGTTTAGAAATCACGGAAAAGAAAGTTTCTGAACTGTTAACGTTGATTTCTGAAACACCTTCTGCCCAACAGTATTTTATTAACGAACTTGAGTCACAGGCAGATGCTTTTGAACGGGATGAAACACTAGAATCAAGCACGATTTTTTCACTTAAAAAAGAAGGAAAGACCGCTCTTATCTATGATAATTATTTTATCGAGGTTATGCCGTTTTATTTTCAAGTTGGTACGAACATGACTGATGCGAAACTTTTTCTTGGTGAAGAGGAAATTGCAACGAGTGATTCAGATGATTTCACGAAAGAGTATGGACCAGTTTTACCTGGCGTATATACGTTAAGTTCAAGTTATAATAACGAATATGCCGTCTTAGAGAATGAGTCTACCATTGATTTGTTAGAACCTTACCATCAAGATCAATATGTAGACCTTTCACTGTATGGAGAATACGTTTCTTTTGACACAGAATATGCTGCTATCGCTGATTCAATTAGCTACTTTGTTAATGATACCGAACTAGACATAGCAGAAGATGAAGCGTTTGGTCCTGTTTCAGTAGATGGTTCAGTGGAAGCTCACGCTGTCTTGACTTTCCCTTGGGGAGAAGCAACAACTGAAAAAACACCGATTGATTATAGCTATATTGATTTAGTTGTACCGAATCCTTTTACCGAAGAAATGCAAACAGACATCATTAACACCATCCATACATTTGGACAAGATTTTGCACTAGCTAATGAAGCATTGGATGCCTCTTTATTCACGACAGCAACAGATGCATTTATAGCCGAAGAAGATGATAGTAATTATAGCTATATGGAAGATTATGATAAACGTTGGAAAGGGACATATAAAAAAGCAATTATTGATTCAGATAGTTTTTACTTGTATCAAACAGATGATACATATCAATTAAGTGTAGATGCTGCACTTTATTACGATGATGCAGCAACCTACTATCTAGATGATGAAGAGATAGATACCGAAGAGGAGATTAATGAATGGGAAATCACATTCGTATATCAAGCCGAAGAAGGTATCTGGTTAGTAGAGGATTATGCTGGCCTTTGGTCATTTGATGATGAAAACACAGTCGAACGTGTCGTCGAAACAAATTAATAATGAATAGGGGAAATGAAAATGAATTGTCCAAATTGTCAAACATCACTTGAGTCAGACGCAAAGTTCTGTACAAGCTGTGGGGTTAAAATAGATCACATACAGACAGAAAACAGTAACACAGAGCCTGTTCAATCTACAGGAACAACAGCTAAGCAAACACCTGATTATGTGCAACAAGGAAAAGAAATTAGCAAACAGTATTGGAACTTCATTCCTAGCGCGTTAGCAAATCCTTTCGCAGCAAGCAAACATGCTGGTCCTGCTAATAAGATTAACGCTATGATTACATTGATTTTATTTTCCTTACTGATCCCGTTGTTTTCTTATATCAGCTTATCGTCTTATTTCAGACCGCCATTTGTTGAAATGGTAGTACAACCATTCTTTATTTTCGTTATCTTTTTCGCACTACTACTTGCAGTTAAATATGGTGTCGCAAAGTTAATGAAAGCAGATGTATCTTTTATCAACGTTATGACTCGTTTTGGGATCGTGATGGTGTTACCAACTACCACAGCTTTAGTCGCTGTTTTATTTGCCATTTTAGGCATTGACGACTTTAGTATTATTTTATTAATCGTTTCTATGGGCCTTGCTAGTATAGCGAGTTTAGCAACTATCTTTTCTATAAAAGAAAAAGCACCTGTTACTGGTGGTCTCGATGTGTTTTACGGGGTTGTTCTGACATACGTTGCAATGACGATCATTTTATTAATCATTGGTGATAGTATTTTATATCAATTAGAAAATAGTTTTTACGGATTTTAAGACTTATTGTCAATATCTAACACGCATTTATTTTGATTGTTTTCAGAAACTACTTGCATAGGAGGTGGGCGCATTGGCTAAAGACGTTCTATGTGAAGTGCACAATTGCAAGTACTGGGCGAAAGGGAATCATTGCAGCGCGGATGCCATCTATGTAGTAAGCCACCACGGCAAACATGCTGCAAACCAAAAAGAAACTGATTGTCAAACATTTGTACAGCAATAAGCACACCTTCTTTATTGGAACGGATTCAGTTAGCCACTGGATCCGTTCTTTCTTTTTTTAGGAAGTAAAAAAATGCTTTTCTGTGATATTCCTCACAGTTTTCTGATCTGATTTCATGCTAAGATATTCTCCAGGTACTATATATAGATTTTATGTATTGATAAATACGATATATTGTAATTGGAGGAATTAAGGATGCAAACATATACAAAAACAGTGGACAAGCTATTACAATCGTTAGATGACATTGTTAACGCAAGTAATCAAGATCTTATCCAGGAGAATGCCAATGTCGATGGACAATCACCAATGGGACAGATGTCGAAATTCGGGTCAGAAGCAGCAAAACATTATGGCAAACAAAAGATGCTCAGCGTGGATGTTACGCAAGCAATTACAGATAATTTCATTCATCCACATGATCTTGATTTCATGCCAACTGGTACGACAACTTGTTGCCAAATTCCACTAGGGATGATTTTAAATGGTGGTTTTAATACCGGACACGGCTATATGCGTGAACCGAATGATATTGGAAGTGCGATGGCTTTAGCGTCAATTATTTTTCAGTCCAATCAAAACATGCAACACGGCGGACAAAGCTACCCGATGTTCGATTACGACCTTGCACCATATGTACATAAAACATTCATGAAGAATAAAAAACGTTTGTCTAGCTATGCAACAAGTTATACAAGAGCAGAAATAGCAGAGATTGCATGGAACGAAACCGATCGTGATGTTTATCAAGCTTGTGAAGCATTTGTCCATAATTGTAATTCCATGCACTCGCGTGGTGGTGGCCAGGTGCCATTTGTATCAATTAATTATGGAACAGACACATCAATTGAAGGCCGTTTGGTAATGAAGAATATTTTGCTTGCGACGAAAGCAGGTCTTGGTAACGGTGAAACACCTATCTTCCCGATTCAAATTTTCAAAATGAAAAAGGGCGTTAATTTTGAACCGAATGAGCCGAACTATGACTTGTATCAATTAGCTCTTGAAACGACTGCTAAACGTCTGTTTCCGAACTTTAGCTTTATCGATTCAACGTTTAATCATCCCTATTATGACGGTTCACCTGAATCAGAAGTTGCTTATATGGGATGTCGCACACGGGTGATGGCTAATCGACATGGCGATGAAACAGGTATCCAACGTGGGAATCTATCATTTACTTCGCTTAATTTAGTGAAAATGGCTTTACTAACAAATAATGAGGCTGCATTTTTCGAAAAGCTTGATCATTATATGGCACTTGCGGTTAAACAATTACTCGAGCGTTATCAGTTTCAATCGAAAAAACAAGCACAGCATTTCTCCTTTTTGTACGGACAGCAGGTTTGGAAAGATAGCGATACATTAGAAGCTAATGATCAGTTAACAGAGGTTTTAAAACATGGTACATTAAGTATCGGCTTTATTGGATTGGCTGAAGCACTTGTTGCGCTTACTGGTGAACATCATGGTGAGTCTGGAGCAGCATATCAATTAGGTTACCGTATTGTTGAGCATATGCGTAAGTTCGTTGATCTAGCCGCAGAACGCTACGACCTGAATTTCTCATTAATTGCAACACCTGCAGAAGGTTTGTCAGGAAAGTTTACCAGAGATGATCAAGCTGTTTTCGGTAAAATTCCGCGTGTAACCGATCGGAATTATTATACGAACTCATATCACGTACCTGTTTATTACAAAATTAGAGCACTTGATAAGATTAAAAAGGAAGGTGCCTTTCACAAGTTATGTAATGGTGGTCATATTTCCTATATTGAGTGTGATGGCGATGTTTCAAAAAATACCAAAGCACTCGATACACTTGTTAAAACGATGGCAATGAACGACTTTGGCTATGGATCGATTAACCACCCTGTCGATCGTTGTACAAGCTGTGGCTATACCGGAATCATTGATAATGCATGTCCAAAATGTCACAATAGCGATCAAGAAAAAGTCGAACGTATTAGACGAATCACTGGTTACCTTGTTGGTGACATGAAGAAATGGAACTCTGCCAAACGTGCCGAGGAAAGCCAACGTGTTAAACACCAAACAAGCAGCAAGGACACCAATCAATGAGAGTAATGAATATTATTCACGATTCCGTTGTTGATGGCGAAGGATTACGGACGGTTATCTTTTTTGCAGGTTGTCCTCACTTTTGTCTGGGATGTCATAACCCCGCTAGTTGGAACATGCGCAATGGTACAGAGATGTCTGTTGAAGAAGTCATTCAAGAGGTCGCTAGTAATCCTTTAACAGATGTGACCCTTTCAGGAGGCGAGCCGTTTTTCCAAGCGAAAGAAGTTGCAGCAGTTGCGCGTCTTTTAAAAGATTCAGGAAAAAATATCTGGGCATATAGTGGCTATACACTCGAACAGCTGGTAGATGCAGAAGATGTTCATCAGCGCGAATTGCTTTCCTATTGCGATGTACTAGTAGATGGTCCGTTTATCTTAGCGAAGAAAGACTTAACACTTTCCTTTCGAGGTAGTAGCAATCAACGCATTATTGACTTGCATAAATTAAAAATCCCATTAGAAAAGGCTTCACTTTGAGTGAGCCTTTTTCTCTTCTTGTAATTTCTCGGTTAGTTTCGTTACCTGTTCCTTACTCAAACGCGGTGTTTTATGCGAAGCAATACGTGCGACAATTTCATCATATAGCACGACGGTTTTAGTCTTTAGTAGCGTGGGATCAATTGCTAGAATCGCTTTGTTTGAAAAAGCAACAATAGGCGTGATGTACTTTTCATCTAGCTGTAAATATTCTGCTACATGTTGTTTTGTTTGCTTGCTTGCAGGTAATGGATTAATAAATGGTGTCTGCTTCTTTTTCACTTGAAAAAGCCATTCTTCATCTGTTTCTTTTCCATAAATAGAACCATTATAGTTTTCTCTTTTAATCAAAAAGACGCCATATATCGAAACAACGACATGATCTAGTCTTTCGGCTTCTGGTAGTTGAAAACTTGAGACTATTTTGTATTCTTTCTCATTTAACGTTTGTAATTTTTGTTGGACGTAACTTGAGCCGACCTTTTTTCGCAACCTAGTGTAAAGCGCACTTAACACTATAATAGCCGCTAGAAATAGAAAAATGGATAAATCAGACATGACTTTTTCCCCCTGTTTTGTTAGCTAAACGTAATTTTATCATACCATGAATGTAGCCATGTTATCTTGTATTTTTATTATTTACTAGCTTATAGTAATTATAATTAGTTCATATGTCACTTTTAGGCTGTTTTATGTTAATTTTTTCTTGTTTCCATTGACTTTATGCCAGTTTATAGGTAGTCTAAAAACGTTACTGAAATATCCAAAAAGGAGGGAACACATTGTCTAGAAGTCATGCTCGTGCGCATTTTTCAGATTCTCCTGAAACAGAGGCTAAGATTAAAGTATTGCATGATGAAATAAATTTGGAAACAAACAGTCAGATTCGTTTGCATGAATTAAGCGTCAAAGGATTGCGTTTTTCTAGTTCTAACGCATTCTCAGTTGGCGATAATATAATAATGAATTTACGATTGTTCGCACCAACCAATCACATTTTTGGCGAAGTGATTTGGAAGGAACAAACGAACAAAAAAGATGATTATACATACGGCATAAAAATTATTATGTCCGACTATGATTATTATCAATTTATGAACTCCTACGATACCTACATAAAGAATAAGCAGCAGTCCGCGCAATAATAAAAAAAGCGAGTTTCTAATTAATTCATTACTTGATTACTTGTTTATTTCTAATAGCTATACTAGACTATTTTTAGAGGTGATAGTCAGTGATACATATTGTAGCTATAACTAACAACAATGAAATAGTCCAACTTAATAGCCTTGATGCACTTAAACAAGCCGACTTTAAATGGTATTGGATTGACTTTGATCAACCAAGTGATCATGAAGTGCAGTACCTTCATGATAGCTTACACTTTCATCCATTAGCAATTGAAGATTGTCTGCAAAACTTACAACGCGCTAAATTAGATTATTATGATGATTTTAGTTTCTTTATCATGCATGCAATTGATCCAGATAATTTAACACAACATGAACACGATTTTTTCCTTAATCCTACCTATATCGTCACGTTTCATAAACAAGCATCCAAAGAGATTGAAAGTATTTGGAAGCGTTTAGCAAATGTAAAGAAAAATGATGTAGCCTTGTGGGATCCTTATCGCGTATTTTATGAAGTGTTAGATAAAATAGTGGATCACTATTTTCCAATTGTTTATGCGCTTGAGGATGAGCTTAATAAAGTAGAAGATAATTCAAATCAAGAGGCAATGCCAATACTACTTGATAAATTATTTGATATTAGACATCAACTCTTACAGTTACGGCACACGATTAATCCAGTCCGTGATTTGTTTTATCGGATGTTAAACTCAAGTCATTTAAGTGGTATCAACGATCGTAAAGTCTACTTTGCTGATATTTATGACCATTTGATTAAATTATCGGAAATGGTTGGATCTAATCGCGAAGTTGCCAATGATATCCGTGATAATTATTTATCATTAAACTCGCACCAAACAAATGAAGTGATGAAAGTCTTAACAATAATCACGTCCATCTTTGCCCCGTTAACATTTATCGCTGGTATTTACGGTATGAACTTTGTGACTATGCCTGAACTTGATTGGAAGTATGGCTATTTAATCGTACTTATTGTAATGGCTGTGATGTCAATTACGATGTATGCTTGGTTTAAACGTAAAGGATGGTTTAATTAGAGAGGTTCCGAAATATGGAGCCTTTTTTTGTTGGATTAGTATTTAAGTTCAGTAAATAAAAATTTGTTAAAATATTGTATTTATTCCTAGATTCATTTGGATTATTGTCTTATAATAATAAACATAATAGCAGGAAAGGAGGCAATTAAACTGATCATTTTTCCTAATACGAAGACGCATGAACACAAACAATTGGATGTGCTCATACCGAGATTGAATCATGGAAATCCAAATTACCAAAAGTTACATTATCATCGCAAGCGGATCTCACATGCATATCTAGGTACCAAAGTTTTAAATGACTTGCTGTTTGAGAAAGATTTGTATCAAAAGTACGTATGCTATAATCTATGTCTTCCTAAAAAAGACGGTAGCTACTTCAACTTAAACGCACTCATTATCACACCATATGTCTTATATTTGATTGTCGTTGTACATGTTGAAAACGAACTAAACTTTAATACAATCGGAAAATTTACATACACGAATAATGGCGAAACAATAACGGTCCCAAATCCGTTAAGTGATGCAAACATCCAGATTGAACACCTTCACCAATTCCTAGAACAACACGGACTCCCTCCGATACCGCTTCACCCTATTGTTACCTTTACACACCCTAAAGTAATGTTAAACTTTGATAGAAACTTTGATGATATGGTCCACATTAAGTATTTACTTAAGCGCATTACCGCACTTCGTTCCATCTATCAAAAACGCTTCTATCAAATCGACCAGCTAGAGCACCTCGCCAATCAACTTAAAAACCAACACAGAGCCAAAAATTATAATTTAATTGATAAGCATCACATTCCAGCGCACGATATTCGAAACGGCGTATGGTGTCTCAAATGCAAATTAGAAATGATGCACCGCAAACATGGCTATTGGAAATGTAAAGCGTGCAATAATCGTTCTGATAGTGCGCATATCAAAGCCTTGCATGAATATCAATTGCTTTATAGGACCGCGATTACAAACAAAGAGGCGCGTCACTTTTTACAAGTGGAATCCGCTAAAGTTGTAACCAGCTTATTCACCAGTTTAAATATAAAGCAAAGTGGTACTGCAAAAACATCATCTTATCATTTGGATACATTGAGTCAATAACTTTTTTTGGAAGCGCTTTATTTGTGGTGCTTCCAAAAAGTTATTCATAATAGAGAGGAGTTAAATCTTGATTACCAAACCGCTACAAAAAAACGTCAGAACTCAAACAGTTAGAAGTGCTTATACCCAGGCTGTTACAGCGTGATCGATCGTTCCAGCAATTAGATAGCTTATTCGGAAAGTATTCTAGTGGATTTTATGGCGAGGCGTCTCTCGCTTATCCCTTTCAATTACTGAATTTAAACACGGCTTTGATTTTGTATGACTTACGACTACCTTGGCTGAATGACTATTTCCAGATTGATGCCTTACTCTTAACGCCTAAAATGGGTATTATTATTGAAGCTAAAAACTTCAAAGGAGAAATCACACTAAATCAATCGGACCAAATGATTCGAACACTTGATGGAGAAAAGAAAAGCTACAAAAGCCCACTCCACCAAGCCGCTATCCAAAAAAGGCATCTTGAAAGATACATTGCGAGACAGGGATTCCCCTCCATACCCATTCATACACTCGTGTCATTCACCCATCCCAATGTGATACTTCAATTCAATCAGCGAGAACCTGATATCGTCGACAACCATCACCTTCCGCTCCGAATAGAGGAACTTTTGCAACAACACCAAGTTAATCATTATACGAGGGAGAAGCTTAAGAGACTTGCTACTATGCTGAAAGATAACCATACGCCTAAAACGTATCTTGTTATTGAGAAGTATCAGATTAATAAGCACAATATTAAAAATGGCGTTTGGTGTCCTTTATGTAAGAGGGTAATCATGAATCGTGCGCACGGCTACTGGATCTGCCCCACCTGTAAGGAGAAAAATAGGGACGCACATATCCAGGCATTGAAAGAATATGCACTATTATATGGACCTACTATCACGAATCAACAAGCTAGAGAATTTTTGCAAATAAAATCGAGCCATGTCGTCAAGCGCCTGCTAGCCAATATGAAACTGACTTACGTTGGTAAAACAAAAGGCATTGTTTACTCACTTCAGTCTTTATTAGATGACTGACTTTAGTTAGTTAGCGTTCGACTGATTAATTGTGGTTTCGCTCGATTCGGCTTGTGATCGCCCGATTATTCGGATTTTCGCCCGATTCAGCCTGTGTTCGCCTGATTATTCGATTTTTCGCCCGATTCGCATCGACTCAGCAAACGATCATCTTTTGTAGCCAAAATTGACAATTTCCAGACTTATCAGCCGATCTAGTTAACAAAGCCTTCAATCTTGTGTATAATATATTTCGAGTGCCGAAAGAAAGAAGGATTAAAATTATGGCAGATAATGCACGGACACAATCAAAGACGGCAATAAATGAAGATAAGATTTGGACGAAAGATTTTGCTTTGATATGTATGGCGAACTTTTTTATTTTCCTTGGATTTCAAATGACTTTACCGACTATTCCTCTGTTCGTACAAGAGTTAGGTGGAAGTGATCAATTAATTGGTTTAATTACTGGTGTTTTTACTTTTTCCGCACTATTATTCCGGCCATATGCTGGACATGCTCTTGAATCAAAAGGGCGGCAGTTTGTTTATATGACTGGGCTCGGAATCTTTGTTTTATCCGTCGCTTCCTATTCAATTATTACAAGCATTGGATTTCTAATTGTGATGCGCATGGTTCAAGGAGTTGGTTGGGGATTTTCTACCACTGCAACTGGAACAATCGCAACAGATTTAATTCCACCTAAACGACGCGGAGAAGGTATGGGCTATTTTGGACTGTCTGGCAATCTAGCGCTTGCATTTGGTCCAGCATTAGGATTGACACTAGTAGGTATCATAAGCTTCCCACAACTGTTCTTAATCGCAGGGTCGCTTGGTTTTGTTTCCTTTCTATTATCAACACGCATACGTTACAAAAAAATCGAAGCATCACAACATAAAGCAACTACTGTTAAATTCGATATCTTTGAAAAAAGTGCAATCAAACCAGCGATCCTACTTTTTTTCATTACAGTAACTTTTGGTGGTATTGCTTCTTTTCTACCTCTATATGCAACACAAAAGGGTATTGAAGGAATTGGCATTTACTTTCTTATCTATGCCCTATTCTTAATGGTATCACGAACTTTCGCAGGTCGACTGTATGATGCAAAGGGTCATATTGCGGTATTTCTTCCAGGAACAGCAATGATTGTAGCGGCAATGCTTTTATTAGTTTGGCTACCAAACTCACTCATTTTGTATGTAGCCGCTGCGCTTTATGGTCTAGGATTCGGAAGTGTTCAACCAGCCTTACAAGCGTGGGCGATTAATGAAGCTGCTACTAACCGAAAAGGAATGGCTAATGCTACTTTCTTCGCCTCCTTTGACCTTGGTGTCGGTGTTGGTGCGATGACATTTGGCTTAATTGCCGCAAGCTTTGGATATAGCTTCATTTACTTAGTTTCAGCACTTTCTGTTGTAACATCCATGCTGATTTACATTAGCTTATTGTTTAAAAATGGACGGACAGCATAACTAAAAAGGTACGCTCTATAATCAGAGCGTACTTTTTTAGCTATAAATTAGTCCCTACTATATAAATCCCTCGTATATACTTTATCTACTTGATCTTTTAATTCTTCTGTTAAGCGATTTGCAACGATCACATCAGAAAGACGTTTGAATTCATTCAAGTCGTTTATTACCTTTGAATTATAAAATTCATCTTCTTCTAGCGCTGGTTCGTATACAACAATTTCAATTCCTTTTGCTTTAATCCGTTTCATCACACCTTGAACTGCAGATTGGCGAAAGTTATCTGAATCTGTTTTCATTGTTAATCGATATATCCCTACAACTTTAGGATTTCTAGCTAGAATACTGTTTGCAATATGATCTTTCCTTGTTCTATTTGCATCAACGATTGCTGCCATCATATTACTCGGCACTTCATGATAATTAGCTAAAAGTTGTTTCGTATCTTTTGGCAAACAGTAACCACCATAACCAAATGAAGGATTGTTATAATGCGTGCCAATACGCGGATCTAGTCCGACACCTTCAATAATCTGCTTCGTATCCAAACCTCTTATTTCTCCATATGTATCTAGTTCATTAAAAAACGACACACGCATGGCAAGGTACGTATTTGCAAACAACTTAATTGCTTCTGCTTCCGTTGAATTCGTAAATAATATATCTATATCTTCTTTTAATGCTCCGCCCTTTAAAAGGTTAGCAAATATCTCTGCTCGCTCTGATTGTTCCCCAACAACGATTCGAGAAGGATACAAGTTGTCATATAACGCCTTACCTTCACGTAAGAATTCTGGTGAGAAAATAATGTTCTTTGCGTCAAATTTAATCCTCATTTCTTCTGTAAATCCTACAGGAACAGTTGATTTAATGACCATTGTTGCTTCAGGATTAATTGATAAAACATCCGTAATTACTTTTTCAACTGTGCTCGTATCAAAAAAATTCTTTTCTGGATCATAATTTGTTGGCGTTGAAATAATAACGTACGTTGCGTCAACATATGCTGTATAAGGGTCCGTTGTGGCAGTGAGATTCAGATCTCTTTCCGTTAGATATTCCTCAATTTTTTGGTCAACAATTGGTGATTTCCTTTGATTAATCATATCTACCTTTTCTACGATAATATCTAATGCGACTACTTCATTATATTGCGCTAATAAGATTGCATTCGAAAGACCAACATAACCAGTTCCTGCAACTGCTATTTTCATTGGTGTTATGCATCCCCTTTTCATTAATTTATTTAATATGTATATATTACCATATAATACTAATCAATTAACAAATAGTAATAATATTTAAATTATTAACAAATTTTTACACTAATTTAATATACCTTCAAACAAAGTAGTAGTAAAATAGTGTTTAATGTGTTTATGAAAAATCAAGATACTGACATTAAGCGTTCTATACTACAGTTAATTCCAATCTAGGATGTAAGAACGCTTAAGATAAAAATACTATTTAAAATTAGATTACATAAATACTCCTTTACCATTTATAAAAGTTTCGTTATTTAAACAAGGAGCAGTGACTATGAATAATTCCGATAACGGATCATTAAAGTTTTCAAGGTTCACATATATATTAATATGTAGTTTATTAATCGTAAATACACTAGCACTGACTTCACACGAAGCGCTACATCAAGTAGGGACATTATCAATAATGGCTTCACTTCTTTTCTTTTTGTGCTTATTTATATATTACATCTTACATAATTACCATAATATTGATAAACTGTTTCATCTGTATTTGTATAGTGCTATGTACTTTATTATTTATATAATTACTTTTTTCATAAGCGCTGAAAATAATTCCTTTTCTTATTTATTTGCGTTGTTAAGTACACTATCATTTATTCTTATTTCTTCACACAATCAATGGCAACATAAATATCTCAAACTTTTTGCACATATAACTTCTGGCATCATTTGGCTTGTTTTTCTAAATTGGCTATTAATTGAGCTTATATTTGATGGTTATCAAAGTATTTCCAAAAACCCAAATAGTCTAGCTATCGTTTTATTCTGTATATTATACATGCAGCTACTAACATTTAGATACAGTTCATATATTGGTCGTTCATATTTTGGTTTATTAATTTGTATAAATTTGTTTTTAATATACACAACGAGTGCTAGATCTGTCTTTTTATCTATATTAATCATACTTTTATCCATGTTAATACTCTTATACTCAAAAAAGGTGTTTTCTAAGATTTTTTCGATAGGGCTAATTTTAAATTTTGGATTCATTTTAATCTATGTTCAATTAGAAAACACAAAAATAGGTCAGTTTTTAAATGAAGTTTCTTTAAATTTATTAGATAAATCCTTCTACAGTGGTCGTAATGAAATCTGGAAACAGTTACTTCCATATGTATACGACAAGCCATTTTTTGGTTACGGTATTGGTATTGATGCTAGAGGACTTACTTCACCAGCTCACACTTCTCATAATCAATATATTCAAATCTTATTAGAATCTGGGGTTATAGGATTAATTTTATTCCTTTTATTACTCTTTAGTATTTGGAAACTGTTGCTACGGAATTTAACTACCTTTGAATCAAAGTTATCGGCCTGTTTCTTTATTGCAACCTTAGTGTACATGAATTTTGAATCAACACTATTCCAAAATAATTATGCTATCGGACTGATGCAATGGTTAATAATCACATTGGGTGTGATTATTAACCCAGTTGAGGATTCAACACGCGTTAAAGGCGTTCAAAAAGAATGATGTAACGACTTTAATAGAATGTTATAAAGTCACCTCTATGTAATCTTATCTATCCTCTTTCATTAATTAATTTATTTAACACGTATATTACCATATAATACAATTGAAATTACCTAAGATATTGTTATATTTATATTTCTTTACACTTGCAACTATATTATACTAGAAAATACGAAGTTAAAAATCTCTATCATTTAAACCACTAATAAACTGACAAACGGTATTTTATTACAATTCACATCAATTTGTTACACAAATTTAATTTACCATCCCACAAAATAGTAGTAAAATAGGATTTAATGTGTATTTATTAAAAAGGAGATAAAGGTATGGCTAAGGATAAAACGAAATCGCGAATTAAGATCCGCAAAAACAAAAAAAGAAGACGTTATTTATATATACTCATTCCGATAGTAGTTTTACTAGGTGCTGGTGTAACCTACGGTGCGGTTATGTTGAGTAAGGCTGGTGATATTGCAGCAGAATCATACGAAGATGATGGCAGAGAAAATGGATCTAGTCTTCGTGATGGTGATGTAGATCCCACTGTTGACGACGTATCTATACTATTTATCGGTGTTGACCAAAGTGAAAAACGTGAGGCTAACAATGAAAGTAATGAATTAACAGATGCTTTGATTTTAGCTACATTAAATAAAGACGATAAGTCTGTCAAGATGGTTAGTATCCCGCGTGATTCTTACGTTTATATACCTGACCTTGGTTACACGACAAAAATCAACCATGCTCACGCTTTTGGCGGGGTAGCATCTACACTAGAAACTGTTGAGGGATTATTCGATATTCCTGTTGATTATTATGTGAAGATTAATTTCAATGCATTTATTGATGTAGTCGATGAATTAAATGGAATAGAAGTAGATGTCCCTTACGAACTGTATGAGCAAGATTCTGAAGACACAGCAGGTGCTATTCATCTTATGCCTGGTGAGCAGTTATTAGATGGCGAAGAAGCTCTAGCATTAGCTCGAACTAGAAAACAAGATAATGACATTGAGCGTGGTAAACGTCAACAAGAAATCATCAAAGCAATTGTAGATCGTTCTGTTTCTTTTAATACGATATTGAATCTTGATAACCTGATGCAGGCTGTTGGGGATAATATGACAACCAATATGACATTCAATGAGATTAAGAGTTTTGTATCCTATGGAAGTGCAGGAAGTCTAGATATCGAAACATTAAGTCTAGAAGGTTCTGATTTAGTAACTGACGCTTATTATTACCAGCTAGATGAAGCTGATGTAGCAGAAAAACAAGCAATTTTAAAAGAACATCTGGGATTAAGTAGTTCTTCTACTCAAACTGACACACAAACTATCGAATAAAAATAAAGGCTTGGGAACAAAGTTCCTAAGCCTTTTTAATATCTTCTTATAACAATTCGAAACATAAATTCAAACACTTTTAAAATCCGCTTCCAACGAAATGGTTGCTGCAATAGTCGATATAACCACTCTAAATTCAGTTTAATCCAAGCCTCTGGTGCTCGTTTCACCTTACCCGCTACAACATCAAAGCTACCACCAACACCCATAAAAAAACCTTTATCAAATTCGTGGTAATAGGTGGAAATCCACTGCTCTTGTCTTGGCGAACCTAGTGCAACAAAAATCATATCTGGCTTTGCCTTTTTAATCGTATCAACTATTTCACGATCTGCTATATCAAAAAAACCGTGATAATGTCCAGCTATTAATAAATTCGGGTGCAATGTTTTAATTCTATCAATAAATTTATCAACTACTCTTTCATGCGCGCCCAGAAAGTAGCAGCTTAAACCTTGTTCTTCCGCGTGTCCAATCATTTCAGTCATTATTTCAAACCCTGGTATGCGCTCTTCTACCGGCTGTTTCAATATTTTAGAAGCAACTACAATTCCAGCACCATCTGGAATAATATAATCCGCTTTCTCGATAATCGTTCTATATTCCTTGTTTTCCCTAGCTAACATAACAATTTCCGGATTAGCAGTTACAATAAATCTTTTTTCCTGTCTTTTTAAACTAGGATAAATAATATCTTCAAACAAGCTTCTCTTACTCCTATTAAAAAAAGAGATACCCATAATATTCACTTCGTTGTTGGACATACTAAAAAAGCACCTCTCTACTAATCTATCTATTTATATCTACCTATATAAAACACATTCCTGTATATTATTACACGAATATACAATGTTCGCAATTAGAAATTTACACCAAATACACATTAATAATCCCTGTCTAAACTAATTTAGACAGGGATTAAGTAATTATTTATGAGTATTTAATCAATCGCTCAGTGAATTTTCTTTGTATGCTTCTTTTTCTTTTTTTGACATTTCTTTAAATTCTTTTAAAAATTGTTCGTATTTTGGTAATACATCTTCTACTAGACCGTATTCTTTTACCTTACCATATTCCAACCACAAAATTTTCTCGCAAAATTCTTTCATTTGACCTAAGGAGTGACTTACAAAAATCATTGTCTTGCCTTTATCCTTAAACTCTTTCATTTTGGATAGACTTTTCTCAGCAAAGGCCTTGTCACCTACCGAAAGTGCTTCATCAATAATTAATATATCCGGGTCTATCATTACAGATATTGCAAATCCCAACCTCGATTTCATTCCACTAGAATAACTCTTTACGGGCTGATTTATAAACTGTTCTAGTTCTGCAAAATCTATAATTTCTGGTTCTAATTTTTGAATTTCCTTTTTAGAAAACCCTAACATAAGACATTTCAACTCAATATTTTGTTTTCCTGTTAAATCGCCTTTTAAACCAGATGATACTGCTATTAAAGATGCCTGCCCATTAAGTTCTACATCTCCGCTAGTTTCTGGCACAATGCCAGCAATTATATTCGAAAGAGTGGATTTTCCCGATCCATTCACTCCAATAAAGCCAATAATGTCACCCTTTTTTGCTTCTAAACTAACATTATTTAGTGCCCAAAATTCTTCTCCATAACTTTTAGGCATAATTAAATCCAAAATCCTTTCAGATTTGTTAGTATATAATTTGTATATTTTAGAAACATTTTTAACTGAAATTGATATATCCATATTATCCCTACTTTTATGCGTAATCAATGAAATACCTTCTGAATTTCACATGTAGTATTGAACCAAATACAAAAAATAACATTATTAAAAACCAGAAATATAACGTGTATTGCCAATTTTCAATAAAGTACCATCCTGTCCCAAAAAAGCTGGACCTATAACCCTCAATCACATAGTAAAGTGGATTTAATTTCATAATACGAATTAACGTCTCATTTCCAACAGGGTCGACTATCCAAAGTATCGGAGATAAGTATAAAAGCATTCTTAATGTAGCTTGTAAGAACATTTGAATGTCTCGAATTATTGTCGACAAGGTGGACATAATTAACGCTATTGAAAATACAAGTACAAATAAAGAAGTGGTAAAATAAAAAAATTGTATATAATAGATGTTTATACTAAAACCTGAAATTTGCATAATAATAATAGTTATTAACAGCATAACAAGATGCACGTAAAATCTAGAAAAAACAATATAATTTGGTATAATACTCATTGGGAAATTCATTTTAGACAGCATTTTTATTCTAGAATAAATTGATTTAGAACCCTGAATAACTGACTGGTAAAAGAAAAACCAAATTATCATACCTGCGAGCATCCAATTTATAAATGGAACTTCTACATTAGGTACTATTTCTATTGGTGAACGCTCACCTCGAATTCCATACCCAAATACAAACCAGTAAATTAAAATTTGAAATAATGGGTTGATAACTTCCCATGTCATCCCCAAATAGTTGCTACTATTATTACTCTTTAGCTCATATAAGGAAAGCCTTCTAACTAAATAGAAATATTTTATCTGTTCTTTAAGAACTTGCCATGTAGACTTCATATGAATTACCCTTTCACACAATCTTTATCTAAACGTAATATTTGAGTTTACATTCATTTTTTAAAAACTTCATCTACAACCTTTTTCGTTGATTCACCCTTTTCCAAATAGCAAAACTTTTGATAAAATAAATCTAGGTCAGTTGAAGTTACAAAATCATTTTCTTTAATTGCATTTATCTCATCAATAAGTGAACCGGTTGTCTTAATAAGTGGACCAGGTGCTTCTTTCTCAAAGTCAAAATAAAAACCTCTTAAATTATCCTTGTATTCATCAATATCATATACAAAAAATAGCATTGGTCTTCTTAAATTAGCATAATCAAAAAACACTGAGGAATAGTCGGTTATTAGTATATCTGACATCAAATATAACTCCCTAATGTCCTCATAAGTTGAAAAATCAAAAACAAAACCTTCATAAGACAACAAATCAAGTTTTTCTGCTATAAGGTAATGCATCCGTAGTATTACAATATATTCTTCTCCGAGTTCAAGTTTAAGTCTTTCTAAATCTAGTTGCAAATTAAACTTATACTTCCCTTTTGTATAAAATTGATTGTCTCTCCATGTTGGAGCATATAGCAATATTTTTTTATCTAAAGGTAAATTATTTTTTTTCTTTAATTCCTTAATTGTTTTTTCATTATTACTGTTTATTAAATAGTCATTCCTCGGATAACCGGATTCAATCATTTCTTTATCAAATTGAAACGCTCTTCTAAATATAACACTTGAATAATTATTTGGTGAGACTAAATAATCCCATTTACTTGCTTCACTCAGAAAATTCCTCTTGTATCTAACAGAATTTGTTCCAGGCATATGCACTTCTTCCATATCAGCTGCTAATCTTTTTAAAGGTGTACCATGCCAAGTTTGTAAATATATTGTCTTTCTTGGTTTAGGTATCCATAACGGTAATCTAGAGTTAGTTACCCAATACTTTGCCCTTGACATCTTTATTAACCAACTAATAGAGAATCTTCTAACATATTTTATATTTTTATCTTCAAACTTTACAGAGTCACTTCTATTTACACTCCAATACATCTTATACTCAGGATATTCTTTTAACATATACTCATATATAGCTCTAGGGTTATCGCTATATTGTTTTCCTAAAAAGCTTTCAAACATAATAAGTTTATTATCAGTAGGTAGTTTTCCTGATAGTTTAAATATAAATTTATAAATTTTTAATGCTGTATTACCTCTTCTAAACTTAACCCAATTTTTATATAATTTTCTTTTAAATTCTGTTTTTAAATCATATAAAGATACTGAGAATGAAAAAAACCTTGATTTCTTTGTAGCTTTAGTAACAAATCTCATTTTTGTTCCATCAATAGTTACTATCGACTTGTTTGTATTAACTTTATAATCACACATTATGCGAGTACTGCGAATTAAATCCTGCTTATCATTCAGCGTATACTCTAATTCTAAGTAAAATTTAAAAAATTGTGTTTTATCTGATTTGAGTAAATATAACCTAGGATCAAATTCAATCTGAAATCCGCAAGGTTCTAACTTATCATTTCCAATAGTCTCTGAAATATCTTTTCTATCTATACATTTCATGGGTAATATAATTTCATTATCATCTAAATTGTTAGTGATAACTAAATTAAGCTTATTTACTTCATAATCTTTCTCATTAAATAGAGGAGGATAGTTAAAAAAACCAGCAATATTTAGTTTTCCATTTTTAGATATATTGACTTCATCAACTTTTGCAAATAAAGTATATTCATTGGATCTAAATGAAATATTTCCCTTTTTTGTAGTGAAAGGGTAAAACATTTTCGTTTGTTCCGAAAAAACAAGTGCTAGAAAACGGTGATTATCTGTATTACTCTTAATTCTAGTGATTTTCTCGATCTCATCACCTAGTGTCACAAAATACAAATCCAATATAGTATTGTTTAAGATAAGTTCCTTATATTGATCATTGATATCTACAGAAATAATAACGTTGAATATTGTTAATTCTTCAACATTTTCCCTTATCTCATAATCTAATTTAATTATAGTGTTCTCATGGTCTCTATCTTTTAAAATAAAATAATAGTCATCACTTTTTTCAAGCATTGATTTTTTTATAGGGACAATTATCTGATATGTGTTTTCTTTTAATGTAATGCTATCAATTTTTTTATGTTTAAAATTACTATTTTGCATTAAAAAAATTCTCCTTCTATATAATTAATCTATTCACATTATATTTGGAAAGGCACAATATAGCAACTTCATTTAAATGTTTTTACCTCAAGATTGATATAACGTAATTTTGTGTATATACTTTATACTGGATATCAATTATATAGATATGGAGGATTTACTAAATGAAACCAACAATATTTTTTTTGATTAATTCCATTGATTTAATAAGAGGTGGACTAACTAAAGCATCTTTAAAACAAGCTTCATTTTTTTCGGAAATGGGATATGAAACATATATGTTAACATTTAATTTTAACCCTAGATATCCGATTATACGCCAAAAACTAATTGATTTAAATAAGATTGATGAAAATGTAGTTATTCGAAATATGTATGAGGAATTAGAAGGATACGAAAAACCTTTATTTACAGAAGATCCACCAAAAAAAGCATCTTTAGAAATATTATCTGAAGGACTACCATTAGATAAAAGAAGTGGATATAATGCATATAGAGTATACGATAATGGTATTTATTCGAAATATCTCTCATTAAATGATAATGGGGTTCTGGATTTTATCGATTACTTTAACGAAAATCGATATCGTACCAAAAGAGAAGAATATGATCCGTGGGGTAACTTGAAAAAAGTTAGCTTTATGGATATTAATTCAAATAAACCGAGACAATTAATATATTATAATAAGAACAACAAAGCATTCTTATCTCAATGGAATGATCCATCCAACGAAAAAGTAAAAAGAATTGTCTTATTCGATAAAAATAATAGTATAAAGACTTCCTATGTAAATGATAACCTCTCTCATAAAATTGATTGGTTAACTGATATTATTAATAATACTAACAATGATCGATGTATTATCGTCTCTGATACTAGAAGTACTGATGAAGTTTTAGTGAATTTTAACCATCAAAAGGCAGCAAAAATTTGGAGACTTCATAGCAGTCATCTGGATGCTCCTTATACACGGGATGCAAACATTACATCCAAAACAGCTATAGGTGTTAATAATATTGATGCCTTTGATTTGGCGTTATTTTTAACAGAAGAACAACAAATGGACTTTAAAGCTAGGTTTAGTGGGAATACCCCTCTTAGCGTTGTACCTCATTACCATGAGATCAACAAACAAAGAGGATTTGACAAACTAAAACCTTTGCTATCACCTTCAATAAAAAAGGATAGTAATGTAGCAATTATAGTCAGTCGATTATCTACATTAAAAAGAATTGATCATGCAATAAAAGCATTTCAAATAGTGGTTAATAGAGTTCCGTCAGCTAAATTAGAAATATGGGGCACAGGTGATGAATTAAGCAATTTAAAAGAATTGATTAATCAACTAAATTTAGATAATAATGTATTGCTAAAGGGCTACACGCAAAATCCTGACGAAGTCTATCAAAAGGGTTTGTTTTCTATAATGACCTCGAAAAAAGAAGGATTTGCCTTATCGGTTTTAGAAAGTATGTATAATTGTACTCCGGTTATAAGTTATAACATAAAATATGGACCAACTGATATGATAGTAAGCAATGATAATGGTTTTATTGTTGAAAATGAAAACATACAAGAACTTGCAGATAAGATGATATATATGTTTGATAATCCTAAAGAAACAATGGTTATGGGTAAAAACGCAAATAAATATATAAACAAACATTTTAATAAAGATATATATAAACAACAGTGGTTGGAAGCTTTAGACATAGCTATGAAGAATAAATTTAATTAAGTAGAGTTTATTCAATATATGAAATACTTTTAAGTATGAGAAAAATACAGACTCTGTCTACTATCAAATACATTTGCAAAATATACATTATTTGCAAATGTATTCTTGTATTCTTGTATCCTTCTATGAAATAAGTTAAGATGTATAGATAAGTAATGTTAAAACTTATGTGAAATAATTATATTAAAATTTGAAATTCATGTTATAATAGATTGCTTGTGAAATTAGATTATAAACGAATTAAACATATAGAGTAACTAATCCAAAATTTATTAGGAGGTTTCAAAATTGAAAAAAGTAATAACCTATGGAACATTTGATTTAATTCATAATGGTCATATTAATATTCTAAGACGTGCAAAAGAGCTTGGTGATCATTTAACTGTTGCTATTTCTTCTGATGAATTTAATGAAATTAAAGGAAAGAAAGCTTATCATAGTTATGAAAACCGCAAAATGATTTTAGAAGCAATTCGATATGTCGATGCTGTTATTCCTGAGGATGAATGGGAACAAAAAGTTAATGACGTTATTAATCATGATATTGATATCTTTGTTATGGGTGATGACTGGGAAGGTAAATTTGATTTTCTTGTCGATCATTGCGAAGTCATTTATTTACCTAGAACGGTTGGTATTTCCACAACAAAGATTAAAAATGATATGAAAAAGGTAAATAATGCTTAGAGAGTTTGCAATTTCTAGTTATCTATTTATTTTCAAGATAATTTTTATTTTGTTTAAATTACTTCCTCAACAAGAAAAAATAACATGTGTTGCATCGTTTGGTGACAATATAAATCATATTGCTCAATCAGCATATAGTTTAACAGATCAAAAGATAATTATTTTAAAAAGTAAAAGTTGTCGCGTTAATTTTGAAGATAGTAGAAATCAAGTTTTACAGTTTGAAACACTAAATATGATAGGTTTTATCCAATCCATCTATCACCTAGCTACGTCCAAAGTGATCTTCGTTGACAATTACTTTGGATTTTTGTCTGTTACAAAGTTCAAAGCTAGTGTGACATGTATACAAGTATGGCATGCTGCTGGTGCTATTAAACAATTCGGATTAATGGATCCATCTGTTAAAACTCGCTCTTCACAAGCTAATGATCG
Organism: Paraliobacillus sediminis; assembly: GCF_003426055.1. Classification (NCBI taxonomy): domain Bacteria; kingdom Bacillati; phylum Bacillota; class Bacilli; order Caryophanales; family Bacillaceae; genus Paraliobacillus; species Paraliobacillus sediminis. The sequence goes on along the minus strand of NZ_QJSI01000001.1, from coordinate 617,105 downwards.
ATTCATTAAGGTTTATAACCGTTTCACTTATGTAATTGTTGGTTCAGAAAAAATGAGTGCTATATTCCGAAAAAGCTTTGGATTATCTAATCAGCAAATTTTACGTACAGGAATTCCAAGGACAGATTTTTTCTTTGATAAAGTAAAAACGGCAAATATAAAGGTGCAATTACAAGAGGAAATTCCAATTGTTACTAATAAAAAGGTGATTCTGTATGCACCAACTTTTCGTGATAGCCAGTTAAATGATCAAAAAATTATGTTGGATATTAAAAAAATGTATGCTCAACTCAGTAAAGATCATGTTTTATTATTACGACTTCATCCTGCAGTTAAAGGTACCTTTATAAATCAGTATCCTGAATTTGTAATAGACGTATCAAAATATCAAAATATTAATCACTTATTAGTTATTACAGATCTATTAATCACTGATTATTCTTCAATACCATTTGAATTTGCATTACTAGAAAAACCAATGATTTTTTTCACTTATGATTTTGATGAATATACACAAAATCGTGGTTTTTGGGAAGATTATCAAACCCAATTACCTGGACCTATAGTTACGAGTACTACCGACTTAATTAATACAATTAAACAAAATCAATTTAATATCGAGAAAGTTAAATCCTTTTCTCAACAATGGAATCAATATTCTCGTGGTAATTCTAGTAAAAATATTATTGAATTCCTATATAAAACAACTGAACAACAGGAAGCCTCAAAGTAAGTAGTATTTATTTTCAATATTATTATATGAATTATAATCAACACAACATAGAATAATTATTTCTAAATTAATCACATTATTATTATGCAACCTAAAAACGCGTATTCCGATAAAATGGAATACGCGTTTTTTAGATTATGTTATTACTATATTACAAATGCTGAATGGATCCAAATAATTTTACCATTTAATGTGCCACGATACCATGTATTATTTCCTACACTCTCTGTTAAATTAACATTAAATGTTTGCTCTTCATAATTGCTTAAAGATTGATAAACAATATCCTTTGATCCACCCCAAGCTTTACTATATGCCTTTCCTGTTCCTTTTATCTTTAGTTTTTTATTCTCTTTATCAATTCCTAAATGGGTATGTGTACTCATATCTTTCGCTTTAACCCACCCAACGATTCCTGAAACACTACTTGGTTGTTCACTAATCAAATAAAATGATTGGCTATTTAATCTAACTTCTTTTTTGATGTAATATACCTTATTCGTATATTCTGAATTTGCAGTTGTAACTGATGCATTATTACCAGGTTCTTTATAAATAACTATATTAGGGCTTTTAATATGACCTAATTTACTTGTTATTTTCTCCTCTACTAAACTATTTAATGTTAGATAGGAGGAGTGTATCCATACCGTCTGTCCATTTAATTTCCCTCTATACCATGTATTATTTCCAACTTTTTCAGTTAAGTTAACAGTAAATATAGCTCCTTTATAAGTACTAAGGTCTTTATAAACAGCATCTTTTGATCCGCCCCAAGCCTTACTATATGCTATTCCTGTTCCCTTTAGGTAATATGTTTTCTGTGTATTATCTACACCTAGATGGCTATGGGAAGCTACATCTTCTGCCTTTACCCAACCTACTAAACTGTTTTTGTAATTTGGTTGCTTACTCATTAAATAATAGACTTGATTCCCTATTTTAGCCTCTTTTTTTATATAATATACTTTATTAGTATATTCATCATTTATCGTTTCATGTGATGTATTATCACTAAAATCTTTATATACTTTTACACTACTGTTTTTAAAATGACCTAATTTACTTGTATTTAATTCTTTCTTCTCTATTAAATAGCTAGAATGTATCCATACCGTCTTACCATTCAGATTACCGCGATACCAGATATTATTGCCAACCTTCTCCGTTAGGTCAATATTAAATATAGTTTCTTCATAAGAAACTAAGTCTTTATAGACTACATCTTTTGATCCACCCCATGCTTTACTATAAGCTATTCCTGTTCCTTTTATATAGTAACTTTTCTTATCTTTATCTACCCCATCATGGTTATGTGTATTCATTTCAGATGCTTTAACCCATCCAAGAACACCAGCTGAACTACTTGGTTGTTCACTAATCAAATAATAAATTTGTTCATTAATCCTAGCTTTTTTTTTGATATAATACACCGCATTACTATATTTATTTCCGGATTTTATTACTACATCTTTGTCTTCTAAATTATTGTAAATATCGACATTACTTGTTTTAAAATGTCCTAGTTTACTTGTTTTTGATTCTATTTTCGTTGTTAGATAATTTGAATGGATCCACACTTTCTTACCATTTAAATCACCGCGATACCATGTGTTATTCCCTACCTTTTCGGTCAAATCAATATAAAAGGCTTGATCTTTATATGAGGATAGCGTTTTATATGCAATATCCTTCGATCCGCCCCACGCCTTATCATAAGCTATACCAGTTCCTTTTAGATAGTACGTTTTACTCTTTTTATCAACACCCACATGGGCATGTGTATTCATGTCCTGTGCCTTCACCCAACCAACAATCCCTTGTTTACTGCTTGGTTCTTCACTAATTAAATAATAATTTTGGCCATTTACTTTTGCTTCTGATTTTATATAATAAACTACATTCGTATATATGCTATTTGCGACTATTGACGAATCATTATCTGCTAATCTCTTGTATATTTTTGCATTTTCACTACGCAAATGACCCAATTTGCTCGTATTACTTATAATGGGTTCTATATCATCGTATTTAGATTTAACTAAATTAACAAAGTCATTCCAATTATAACCATACTTAGCGAAATATCCATGTGGATCGACATGAGTGGTAGCACCTAAGTGTATACTAACCGCCTTATGTGACCACAGAGATCCTTTACCACTAGCCTCAGCACTTGTGACCCCAAGATCATAATTATACAAAACATTTGATATATAATCAGCATAATTATTAATAGATCTAGCAAATGCATCAAAGTTATTTACTCTTACCAATTCCACATGTACGAATCGTTTATTAGCTTGTCTACCTGCTCCCCACGCACCATAATCTAGAGGATGAATTTCAATAATACGCTGATCATCTACAAATGCATGCACAAACGCATTTTCATGGTTTCGTGTCATATAGGCTATCTCACTATTAATAGTTGACTTATCATTTGCCGTTTCATGAGCAACTACACCCTCCACTGCACCAAAACCATTTCGATAATTGAATCTTTCAAAAACACTTTTATAATCATACTCGGTTTTTGCAACTGACAAATTATTAATATAACTGTTTACATCTGGATAACTAACTCGCATGATCGAGAATCTACTTTGTATAAGATTAGTACTTTCATGCTCGTTTTCATCCACTCCATCGCGCCAACCTTTGGGAACGTATTGAAGCTCTTCTTCTGATAGTTCACTAATATCTTCACCATAAACTTCAGTTCCTATTTCTACTCCTAGTTCATTGTACTCTCCCTTACCTAGATTATTATCATCAAAAATTGTTATAGGTATTTCTACAACTTCTTCTATTAATCCTTGTTCTTTATCATTGGCATATATTGTAACCCCGTTAGAAAACAACAAAGTTATAATTATAAATAATATCGACACAAATAAATTACGTAATTTCATACATACCTCCAATTTAAATTAGATAACAATATTTATACAACATATCTTTTATCGGTTAAATCTATTAAAATATGAAGATATTTCTAAAAAAAGAAAGCTACCCTTAAGATTTATCTTAAAGGTAGCTCCTATGATTATTACTTTTATTTATATTTCGGAATATCAAAAACAATATTTGGATCATTTAGCATAGAATACAAATTTTTCATCTTACTAATTTGTTTACTTGCCCATCCAATATCAGTTGCATATTGATAGCTTCCTGGATTTGCTGGATTCCAACGCATTTTATACAATGTGTTTTGTCCTCTACCAAAGTAATTATTGCTTACGAAAGCAGCACCTTCTACAATAGCAGTATCTACAGAAGTCCAATTATTGTTGTATGCATGGGTCGCACCACAAGATAAAGCACAACTATCATATGCACCAATACCATACATATTGTAGACCGTTTTTATACTACTTAAGCTACTTCTATTACTATTGGTAACTAATGTAGGATTACCACTTGAGTTTTTACCAACCTCTACACCAGTTGCTAGAGGTGATGTACCATTACCCGACTCTAGTAAAGAATGGCTTATTAAGTAGATTTCGTTGACGCCATACCTTTCACCAGCTTCAAGATATTTGCTTCCTTTTCCTGCTAAAATACCTTTTCCTGCTAGCGTTCTATTTAGATCGGTAGCACTAACATTAACAGTTTCAGATAGAACTAAATATTGGAAATTATCCTGTAAATTTGGATCTACATAAGATTTGACATCAGCGTATTTAGCATTTCTCCAAGTTACTGTTGTGCTCAATCTATACCAAGAGCCCGACGTTTCTGCAATGTTTACCGATAAAAATGATGATAGATTACCATATCGGTGACTTGTTGCGCTAGAGCTTTCATAGTACGAAACAGAAGTTTTAGCTAGTGAGGAATGTACATAACTCACTTTTAAATTATATCTAATTTTATACCATCTACTACTTCCACTGACAGTAGTACCAGTAACACTACCTAAATATTCAAATCTTGTACCACTAGATAAATTTGCATCAATACCAGAGGATGTATTCGCACTCGATCTAATATTAACACCCGATCCAGTAATTGTTCCCTTTACGTTAGCTTTTCCACTCGTAGCTACTACATCACTACTGTGAACCCAAATTGCTGCATTTCTATATTTATCTGTTTGAGGCGTAACACTCATTTGCTTTGTTACCATTTGACTTAATGATAGATCATAATTTGAAGTAATAGTATTCGTTTCATTCACATAACTTGAATGTAACCATACTGTTTTACCGTTTAATGTTCCTCGGTACCATGTGTTACTTCCTACCTTTTCTGTTAAGTTAACAAAAAACTCTTGGCTTTCAAACTGAGACATATCTTGATAGACAAGATCTTTGCTTCCACCCCAAGCTTTAGTAAAGGCACTACCTGTTCCCTTAATATAAAGCACTTTAGTATTGCCATTTACGGTCACGTGATTATTGGTAGAAAGATCAGAGGCTTTCACCCAACCCACGACTCCACTTTCACTGCTTGGATACTTGCTAATCAAATAATAGTTAACACCATTTAACTCTGCTTGCTTTTTAATATAATACACTGCATTAGTATAAGTAGTACCAGCTACATCATAAGATGAAGGGTTACCTAAACTATCATATATTCGTGTATTAGTACTTCTTAGATGTCCTAATTTACTCGTACTACTCTCACTTAATGTTGTTACAAAATTAGAATGCAACCACACTGTTTTTCCATCTAAAGTACCACGATACCATGTATTACTTCCAACTTTTTCAGTTAAGTGAACTTTAAATTCGTAATCTTTATATTGGGACATATCTTGATAGACAAGATCCTTACTTCCACCCCATGCTTTGCTATATGCGCTTCCTGTTCCCTTGATATAAAATGTTTTTGAGTCTTTATCTTCCCCTACATGTGTATGTGTAGATAAATCAGATGCTCTGACCCATCCAACAATTCCTGTTACACTGCTCGGATTTTGACTGATTAGATAAAAACGCACACCGTTTAGCTCTGCTTGCTTTTTAATATAGTAAACTGCGTCAGTATAAGTAGTGCCTGCAGTTTCGTAAGATGATAGATTATTCAAATTGTCATATATACGTATATTTGAATTATCAATATGACCTAATAGACTTGTAGAACTTTCCTCAATAACAGCATCATTAGTCACATAACTTGAGTGCAACCACACCGTTTTACCATCTAACGTTCCGCGATACCAGGTATTACTTCCAACTTTTTCAGTTAGATGTACCTTAAATTCATGATTCTTATACTTTGCCATATCATCATAAATTAGATCTTTACTTCCGCCCCATGCCTTACTATACGCATTGCCTGTTCCTTTAATATAAAGGGATTTTGAGTCATTATCCTGACCTACATGCGTGTGCGTAGATAAATCAGATGCTTTTACCCAACCGACTACTCCACTTAGACTACTAGGATTCTGACTAATTAAATAATACCTTGTACCATTTAATTCTGCTTGCTTTTTAATATAGTACACCGCATTCGTATAAGCGCCCGCAGATTGGTAAGATGAAAGATTATTTAAACTGTCATAAATACGTACATCAGAACTTATCAAATGTCCTAGTCTGCTAGTCTTGCTTTCTTCAACGAAAGAAGCAGAAGAAGTAGTTGTTACATAACTTGAGTGCAACCATACCGTTTTACCGTCTAACGTACCACGATACCACGTGTTACTTCCTACCTTTTCTGTTAAGTGTACCTTGAACTCTTGATTTTTATATGTGGACATGTCTTGAAAGACAAGATCCTTGCTTCCACCCCAAGCTTTGCTAAATGCACTGCCTGTTCCTTTGATGTAAAAGGTTTTTGAGTCTTTGTCCTCTCCTACATGTGTATGCGTAGATAGATCTGAGGCTTTTATCCAACCGACAACTCCATTTACACTACTTGGGTTTTCACTAATTAAATAGTAGGTTTCAGCATTTAGTTTTGCTTGCTTTTTTATATAGTAGACTGCGTTAGTGTAACTAGAGCCTGCAGTCTCGTAGTCTGATAGATTCTCCAAACTATCGTAAATGCGCACATTTGAATTTCTAATGTGACCTAATAGACTTGTAGAACTTTCGTCAATGTTACTAACGACTGTTGAAGACATTCTTAATTGTGTACTAGAGGATTCTTCTTCTATAGTCGACGATTCAGTTTCTGTATCTTCTACACTAGATTCATTGTTGGAAGTCGATTCTTCTTTAATAGAACTCTCTTCTGAATCATTAACCACTTCTTCATCTATTGTACTTTCTTCCACTGAGTCTTCTTCTATGTTAGTCTCTTCAATTGACTCTTCTTCTGCTGATTTATCATCTTCAGATGTTACTTCACTTTGTTCAGTCTCTACAACTTCCTCACTAGTATCTTCAACTAGATTATTGTCAGTTGCAGCAAAAGCAACATTGTAAGGCACTAAGCTGAACATTAATAAAACAACCATTATTACAGAAATAATTCTTCTCATATATACCTCCCCATAAGACTATAACCTAAACACGACAATATTCTAGTTCTTCTATATAAATCACCTACCTTACTTACCATTATGCACGTTTTGCAGGCAAATGTTAAGATTTATTTGTCGATTAATGTTAAAAATAAAAAAACTTTCCTTATTAAATAAGGAAAGTTTTTTTATGATTTATTCCGTCGATCCAATAAGCTTAATAGTGGTCTATATTTATCACTAATTAATCCAGTTAGTTCTACTGTTATTTCAATCAACAACGCCATTGCTAAGAATGTAATCGTTGATCCCCACATGGTTGATTTCGTAAAAATCAATGCTGCAAGGCTAAATAATGCGCTCATTGCATAAATTAGAATTACCGTTTGTCGATGGCCAAATCCTAATTTTAATAGGGCGTGATGCAAGTGTAATTTATCTGGTGAAGCCAATGGTTTCTTATTTACAACGCGACGAACAATTGCAAAGAACGTGTCCAGAATTGGTACACCTAAAATGGTGATTGGTACAATTAAGGAGAATAATGTAGCGTTTTTAAATCCTAAAACCGATAAAACACCAATCATATACCCTAAAAACAATGCGCCTGTGTCACCCATAAATATTTTTGCTGGATGAAAGTTATATACAAGAAAACCTAATGTACTACCAAGTAACATAAAACCAACTGCAACAACAAAGGTGTCACCTAATGTGATCGCAAGACCAGATATGGTAATCAATGCAATCGAAGATACACCGGCAGCTAAACCATCTAAACCATCAATTAAATTAATAGCATTCGTTATGCCAACAATCCATATAATGGTAATCGGGATGCTGAAATACCCAAAATGCAAGGTTTCACCAAATGGCAAGTTAATAAAATTAATTTGTGCTCCAGCGAATACAACAACACCTGCGGCAACAAGTTGAATAGAAAATTTCACCCTAGCTGATAGTTCATATAGGTCATCGACAACTCCTGTTCCTGTAACAAGAACTGCACCTATAAAAATCGGCCAAAAGTAAGGACTATTCGGATTAAAGACGATAAAACCTACCATGAAGCTAATAAAAATGGCTAATCCGCCAAGTCTTGGCATTACTTTCGCATGAATTTTACGATAATTCGGTTGATCAACCGCCCCAATCCGAATTGCAAGTTTTTTTACATATGGCGTTAATACAATTGCTAGTGCCATACACATGACTAATGCAATATATTTCATAATCTTTCCTCCCGGTCACCCAGCTATATCTCTTATTTGTTTGATTTTAATTTTGTGGAAATTTGACGCCCTTTTTACGGCTCTACTTTTTAGACGTTAACTAGAAGAAAAAGTTTCATTTTTTCGTTCATTTCATTTCAACTTAATTATTATCTCATCAAATAACTATAGCATATTCACAAAAAAAAAGCATTTCATTTCTTTTTCATTTCTCTTTCGTTTCTATTACGTGTAACAGTAATTAGTTTATGACATTTTCTTTAACTTAACCTTAAAAACAAATTATTCAGTTTCCATCTAATGTTGAATAAAATCATCTAATATCGAGAATAATCGTTCTCTTCCTGATATGAATGGTTTTGGGTTAAAAAACTTCGCCTCAACTATCTTTGTTTCTAATGATTCCCCATCTTGCCAAGCTAATATATGTCCTTGCTCAACAAATGCGTTAAGTAACTGTAATTGATGGTCATCATTATGTTCCCCATACTTCTTCAATCGTGGAACAGCAATAACTACTTTCCCTTTTTTTAGGCCGGTAATGACAGATCCTGTGCCAGCATGGGTAATAATTAGGTCAGCCTGTTCATAGAGTTTATCCATTTGTTCATAGGTAACAAATTTATAAATTGTCATATTGTCACTTTCAAATGGGGTATGGCCTGCTTGAACAATAATATCATTATTAAGAACACCTTTATCTACAAGACGTTCCACTTCATTTAACAACCTAGTAAAAGGTAATTCATGTGTGCCTAATACGACAAATATCAATAGATTGACCCCCCATATACTGCATTTGGATATATTGCTTTCATTGATTCCCACTGGACAATAAATAAGTCTGAAATAGGATATACTAATCTGCCAGACAATGTAGGACTTGTTGACTTCGAAAAACTTTCAATAAAGACAATCTTTTTACCAAATAATTTAGCGATATAACACATTGGTACCGCAGTGTGCGCACCTGTTGTGATAACAATATCCGGGCGATACTTCACAAAAATGCATAATGATTTGATAATATTATACGGGAATTTAAAGAGGTAGCGAATAGGGTAATTTCGTGCACCATAAAGTAATAAGGAGATTGGGTACTTATCCATTAGATCCTTTGTGATTGCTGATTTTTCCGTCACGATATGATAGCGATAATTTTTAAATAAAGACTCTAACTGGAGTAACTGCGTTAAGTGCCCACCTACTGAAGAAATCAGAAGAATTTTTTTCTGTTTCATCTTAACTCGCTCCTATCTACGGTATAATGTAATCAGTGAATCAATCAACCTCTGCTGCTCATTTTCTAGTGCCTTTTTATCCCCGTTGTATATTAGAATTTGTCTCAAGGCCTTATCGGATAAGACCTGACGTAATCCTTGCTGTAATGCTTTGACATCTTGAGGTGCAACCCGCAAGCCCGCTTCCTGATCTAACAAATAATGTAATCCACCGACATCACTGCCGACAACAGGTGTGTGACATGCCATTGCCTCTAAGGCAACGAGACCAAAACCTTCTATATAAGATGGTAGGACAAATGTTTCACATGCCGCCATCCATTTCGCAACCTCAGTTTGTGTCTTCACATCATGAAAGTTAATCCCCTTTATATCTTCATCATGGATTAGTTGCTTAATAAAGATTAAAAAGTTCGGTTCTTTATTCGCACCTATTAGATGTAAGTGTAAATCGTCGTCTTCTTGCTTTAAATCTTTAAAGGCCATAACTAATTCTTGTAACCCTTTCGCCTTAATTAAATTACCGACATACAGAATAACTTTATGGGAAGAAGGTATTCCTAATTCTTTCTTCATTTTTTCCTTATCTCTTGGTTGAAAGATGTTTCGGTTAACGCCCATATTTAATACGGATATTTTGCTAGGGTCTACCTGAAATTCACCTTCTACAGCCTGCCTTAGGCCCTCTCCAACTACTATTACTTCATCCGCTGCATGTAACACACGTTTTGTTTGCTTATACAAAAATGAATTAATTCTAGCCATTTTGTCGATATCTCCACCATGAACTGTAACGAGTAATTTTGCCTTAAAGACACGCTTAAACCAAAGGCCCAACCAACCACTAGGAAAGGTATAGTGCGCATGAACCGTTGTGTATCTTCGGCCATTTCTGATAAAATAGCCAGCCGTTTGTAGAAACCATTTGGTATACTTTTTAATAAGCATAGTCTTGCCCATTCTTGGCTCTTTTATAGCTACAACGTCAACAAGAATACCTTGTTGACGAATTGCTTCTACTTGATTTTTCACAAAAATACCAAACGTTTTATTCTCTTTACTTGGATACATCGTACTAATTACTAAAACTCTTTCCTTTGCATGCCTCATTTAATCCAACCCTTCATTTGGTTGTTTTAGCCGATTTGACAGGACATATAGATAGGCGATCATTAGCGCTAAATAAATACTAGCAGCTGGCGATGATAAAACATGTCCTGCAACAAATGCAATTCCAAATCCTAAACAAACACTTAATCCAATCATAATCATACTCATATCTATTTTTTGAAATCGACCTTGCAAGAGGTTTCTCAAAATATAAAAACCAATTGATACGACCGGAATTAGTAGGATGATAATGCCGATAATGCCAAATCCAAAAAACCAATCAAAAAAGTCCATTTCTATCAGCTTGGGATCACGCTGATAATTTCCACCATATCCCATTCCAAATAGTTGTTGGGGAATCGCTGCGTCTTTATACTGGCTAATCGTTTCTTGCATAAATTCATTTCTACCACTTAATACAATTCCTACGCCTACGCCTTCTTCTTCAATTAATACATTATCAGCTAAATCTTGCTCACTCTTTTGCTGGTTCGTTAGAGTTAGATTTAAATTTTGACCAATTGCCGAATAGGGTGTCCATAAAATAGTCCCAATTAATAGCGGCAGTAAAATGATTACGTTAATTGGAAAGCTTTTTGTACGTAAATGATTTACGATCGCTATCAAAATAGCTGTACTTAGTAATAAGAGTAATCCACCATAGCTAACTTTCGTTCCTACTGTCATCATGGACCAAATTAATACAAGCAGTAGCGAAAAAATGAATAGTTTGTGCTGTCTATTTTTATTTTTCAGCATGAGTAAAAGTGTCATACCAAACCCAAACACCAATATTGCACTTAGTTCATTACCTGAAAAAAACCAGCCTGTATGTCCAGCTTTCGCTAACATGTCATAGGTACGCTTTCCTGTATCGGTAAAACTTGCAAGTAGCATAATTACGCTAATGATCGCCATACTAATTATTACATTGCGCAAAATTATCTTTTGCCAGTCTACTCTTTTACTAAATGAATAAAGTAAACAAACATAAACCAGTAACAACTCAATAAAGAAAAACGTTTTAATCATATGTGTCAGTTCTAATGTTAGCGAGAATGGATCTTTGATGAACCAATTGGTGATAAAATGTGCTAGAAAGTAAACAAAAGCTAGCACATGGTAGAAACGTGTATATTTTTGTATCTTTTGATTCGGGAAAAAAGTGAGGTACAAAAATCCAAGTCCAATTGCCATTACTCGAATGACTTCGGGTATCGGTAATTCCATGTATGCAAATACATCTAGAATTGGTTGTAATAGAATAAAGTAAATAAAGATGTATTCTATTCGATGCATATTTCCCTGAATTATTTGTTTCATTAGTTCTATACCTCCGAATATGAGCTGCTTTTTTATATTATTAACCTTCTGTCCTTTTTACATGCTTCAATAAAAATTGAAAAGATTTGATTTTCAACACGTAAGAACATACAAGATAAACCACTACACCAGTAGAGACAGATAGGATAAGATCAATAATTGCCGAGATTGGTGGTAGACTAGATCTTAATAAAATAATACCTCCTGCCATTACACCAACTGCCAGCATTACTTTCAGACTTTCTTTGACAAATACTTTGCTTACTAATGGACCAACATGTTTTCTAAATACGAGATAACACGTTCCTGCATAACTGAGTCCTACAATAGATGAAGCTAACGGAATCCCCACATACCCCATCCAATTGGTTAAAATCAGATTGCAAATGGCATTAAGTACGATAGAAAAGAGACCAATCATCATAATTAAATGCCCTTTTTTAATCGTATACAATCCGTTATTGATCATAATATTTAAGCTAAAAAACAAGACAGAGCCTGCATAATAATAGGCAACTTTACTTGTAGCTATTGTCGCTGCTTGATCAAAAGCACCTCGTTCAAATAATAATTGGATGATCGTCGGCATTAACAGAAGCATTCCTACTATTGCTGGTAGCAGTACATAAAACATGACAGTTAATCCTCTTTCAGTACCAGCTTTAAAACCTTCTATATCTTGCTTGGCATATGCTTTAGCAATCAGTGGAAAAACAATTGTACCTATTGTCACACCGAATATGGATTGCGGAAAATGGACGAGATTTTTCGCATAATTGATATAGGTTACAACACCTTCTTCAAAATAACTAGCAAAGATATTATCTACGGCTAAGTTAACTTGACCAACCATCACCGTGATTGCTACAGGGAATAGAATGATGAAAAATGATTTTACTTCAGGAAAATCGATTTTATCAGTTATCTTTATAATTTTCTTTGGGATAATGAAAAACAGTTTAAATAGTAATGAAATAATTGTTCCAGCTAAATAGCCAATTGCTAATGCATAAGTTCCTATTTCAGGGACAAATAAAATGGCGCTGGTAATCATCGTGATGAGTACGATATTTTGCGAAATAATAGATAGTGTATACCTGTTTTCTGCATCTAAATACGCTTCTAAAACAGCATTTATTCCGACAAACACCAATGCACTCATAAATATCATCGTGACATGAATGGTTATTTCTAGTGCCACTTCTTCAAAATTGGCATAAACCAAAGGCAAAATGATTGGCGATAAACAAATACCTAAAATAGCAAACAAGAGACTTGTTATTCCTGTCGCTTTCCATATCTGATTAAAAAGCTTTCGGGAGCGATTCTGCTCCAGACTTTCTATATATTGTGGTACAAAAGCATTCTTCATTCCAGTTGTTAAAAATAGAAACAACATGTTTGGAATAATAAAAGCGGCTAGATAAGCATCCGCTTGATAGCTATCACCAAAATAGTAAGCTACGACAATATCACGAAGTAAGCCTGTTATTTTTAATACTAATGTTGCTAAAATAAAGATAATGCTCGTGATCGCTATCTTCCCCTTCACATTAACAACACTCCAATCTTTATATGTTAAATATAGCAGAATTGAAACAACTATTTACGGGAATATCTATTATTTTACATATTCTTCATGTTAGCTTAACACTTTACCACAAAATGAAAACACCAAATCTATCATTGCCTAAAATAGGCCTTACTATACGAATTGTGCTTTTCCTAGTAACGGATTTACATACATGTGATTTAAAAGTGTGTGAATGGTTCATACTAAAAGAAAAAAGTGAGTTACGTGTTTACAAAATTGTAAAATAATGCTGTTGTTTATGTAAATTTCAATTCTTTTAAGGAACTTTTTACTATAATGCACTTAATCATAGACTACTATTTTGAATGAGGTGAAAACTTGGAAATCGCTATTTTAATCCCTTGTTATAATGAAGCGTTGACAATTGGAAATGTGATTGATGACTTCAAGCATGAGCTTCCTAAAGCTAAGATTTATATTTACGACAATAATTCTAGAGATGATACAGCAATAATTGCAAAAGCACATGGTGCAATTGTTCGCAGAGAAAATCGTCAAGGTAAAGGATTCGTTGTCAGGAGTATGTTTCGCGATATAGATGCTGATTGTTATGTAATGGTTGATGGGGATCATACCTATCCTGCTCCTTTTGTACATCAATTGATCAAACCGATTGAAAGTAATGAAGCGAGTATGGTAATTGGTGATCGGCTCTCTAATGGATCTTATACGAAGGAAAATAAACGTAAATTTCATAACTTTGGTAATTCATTAGTTCGAAGATGTATTAACCTTCTATATAAAAGTGATGTACATGACATTATGACTGGTTATCGTGCATTTAACCGATTGTTTGTTAAATCAATGCCCGTTATGAGTCCTGGCTTTGAAATCGAGACGGAAATGTCATTACATGCGTTAGATAAACGTTTTCCAATCAAGGAAATTCCTATTGATTATCGAGACCGTCCAGATGGAAGTGAGTCGAAATTGAATACACTTGGTGATGGATTCAAAGTCCTCATCAAGATTTTTTCATTATTTAAGGAGTATCGGCCATTTCTATTCTTTGGGCTATTTTCCTTTCTGTTTTTAGTATTAGGTTTACTAGTTGGCCTACCTGTTATCCTAGAGTTCATCCAGACAAGCTATATTACGAAAGTACCTTCTGCTATTCTAGCGACTGGATTAATTACAATAGCGATGCTGACCTTTTCTTGCGGCTTAATATTAGATACAGTCATTTCATCCAATAAGAAAAATTATGAATTGGAGTTAAATCGAATCATAGAAAGTTGTGAGGGGTATCAAAATGAGTAGTAAAACAGCCTTTCTGCTTCTTTTTATAAGTATTTGTAGCACGGTATCTATTGTTTCACTCAAACAATCTTTCACACATACGAATTGGTACATTTCTTTATTCATCGGTTTACTATTTGTTGCTTTTTATTACTATTTAGCACGGCTGATTCATAAGAAGCGACACATGTTTTTTAACCTGGTTTCTCAACCAGTTATTTTTTTGATAATCGTACTCTTTTCTCTTGCAGTGACGTTTAGTTTTAAAGGATCGCTCGAACACTTAACAGACAACAGCTGGTTTACGCAGCTTTTCGTCTATCTTGGCGGTTTCTTCACGATAGTAGTGATCATTTACACAGTGACTTATTTAATCTTAAACGCAACTATCACCATGAAACCAACTTCTATTTCAAAAAGACAACTTTTTTACTATGCAATACCCTGTACGATCGTATGGATACTATGCTTACTGGCTTTCTTTCCAGGCGCAATGACACCTGACTCCTTATCGCATTGGCGTCAAATCCATACGCTGGAGTTTAGTAATTGGCATCCGGTTTTATATACTTGGTTTATGTTAGTACTAACGTCAATTTGGCATTCTCCTGCCATTGTGGTAATTGGGCAAAGTATTATTCTAGCGCTCATATTTGGATATGGCATGTATAGCCTTAATCGCTATGGATTACATAAGCGTATCACATGGACGATAACAATTATTTTCGCATTATCACCGGTTAATAGTGGTTTTGTGTTAATGCTTTGGAAAGACGTACTCTATAGCGCTTGTTTATTTTTACTAACCATTGTATTATTTCGGATTGTATTATCTGAGGGCGCGTGGCTAAAAAGGTGGCCAAATCTATTACTTTTAGCCAGTGCCATGCTAGGTGTGTTGTTTATTCGTAATAACGGATTTCCGATCATTATCTTGTTGGGAGTTTGTCTATTAAGTAGTTACCGCTTTTATTTTAAGCGTGTGCTATTTTTACTTGCTAGCGTATTTGCTTTCTTTTATCTTGTAACTGGTCCTTTATATGATTATTTAGAGGTGATACCCGCAAATGCAAATGAAGCGATGGGGATTCCAACACAACAGATTGCACATGTGATCACATCTGATGGAGAATTGAGCCAAGAACAAGAAGCCTATTTTAATCGAATCTTACCAATTGAACAGTGGAAATCACTTTATAACCCTTATAGAACTGATCCACTTAAATTTGCTGCTGATTTTAATTCGGAGGTAATCACGTCGGATAACGGTACATTCTTAAAGAACTGGGTAGCTGTCGTCTATCAGAATCCTATTCTAGCAATTGAGGCATTTGCTAAACAAACATCTCTTGTTTGGCAAATCAATCAACCAGATAATGGGTATACAGATATCTTTACTACAACGATTTATCAACCAAATGAGTATGGATTAGAAACGCAATCGATTAGCCCATGGTTACAAACAAATATTTCAAGATGGTATAGTTTTTCACAAGCGCATATGAAAGAAATAATCTGGCGGCCTGCTGTTTATACGTTCGCTATTATCTTATTAAGTTTTGTCAGTTCTATTAAACTAGGATGGCGGGTATGGCTCATCGCCCTGCCTGTATTATTGAATACGGCTACGATATATGCAGGCCTTCCTGCCCAAGACTTTCGCTATCTATATTCGAATACACTAGTTGTTTATATGTTATTAATGTTAGCTTTTTTGGTGGATGATCGGAGTGTTGTAGATGAATAAAATGAGCCAATCACTTCAAGACAATAAAATTGGTATCATGATTATGACGCTAGCTTCCCTATTTACTGCTACTGGACAATTATTTTGGAAGCTAGCGGACGGCGCTATTAATAGCGCTCTATTCGCTGGTTTTCTTTTATATTTCATTGGTGCCGTTTGTATGATTGTCGCCTTTCGTTATGGAAGCTTGTCTGTCATTCATCCTTTATTAAGTCTTGGATATGTTGTCGCTTTATTCTTTGGTTGGTTTTTCTTAAATGAAATGCTTACTCCTACCCATCTTCTTGGAACGTTATGTATTATAGTTGGCGCAATTTTGATTGGTGGTGGAGATCATTAACTGGTTACCACTTATATTGTTGTTTACTTTGTTCGGTGCAGTTGGCGGATTATTTTTTAAAAAGGCCGGCCAAAATGGATTGAATTGGAATAAGGGCTTATTTATTTATCTTTGTTTAGGTGGATGCTTTTATGGAATCGGTGCACTTCTGAACATATATGTCTTACAACACGTTGCCTATACGATCCTCTTCCCATTAACATCCATCACCTATGTGTGGACATTCTTACTTGCTGCCATCTTTCTTAAAGAGAAAATAACTCTGCAAAAAGTTGGCGGTATTAGCCTGATTATTATCGGATCGCTGTTGCTTATCTAATGTATTTATAGAGGAACTTAGTTAATAATTGTGTTGGAGTGATTGTAAGTAAAGTTATTTTGTGATCTATCTCTAATTGAATCGGGTGTTAATCTGGTTATTCTGGCGATATCTGGTCGGATCGGGCGATCAGCTTTCCACTCCTCCACATCACACAAAAAAAGGTAGCTCCTACTAGTTTGGGAGCTACCTTTTTTATCATATATTATTTAACTAGTCTTTACTTTCTTCTTTTTAGACTTACCTTGCATTTTTTTCGTTAAATCATCAAATAATGTGTAAATAACCGGAATTAACAATAAGGTAAAGATACTTGATACTGTTAGTCCAAAGATAACGACAATTGCCATTGGTGCTTGCATTTCTGCACCTTCACCTAGCCCCATTGCTAATGGAACCATCGCTAAGATTGTTGTTAAGGTAGTCATAAGGATTGGTCGCATCCTGCTGACACCCGCTTCTATAATCGCTTCATATCTTCCCATACCACGCCCTCGCAGTATGTTGATATAATCGACAAGCACAATCGCGTTGTTAACGACAATACCGGCGAGCATGATCACCCCGATAAAGGCTGTAATACTTAGTGGTGTATTGGTAATAAACAATCCACCTATTACGCCTACTACAGTTGCTGGCATGGAGAACATAATGACAAATGGGAATAAGAAGTTCTCAAATTGAATTGCCATTACTGCATAGACTAAGAAAATCGATAATACAAGTGCTAAAGCTAGATCAGAGAATGCTTCTAACATATCCTCTGCTTGCCCACCAATCGTATACGTATAATCTTCCGGTAAATTCATGTTACTTAGTTTTGTTTCAATTGCTGCAGATACGGTACCTAAGTCGCTACCTGACACGCCGGTCGTTATGTTAACTTGGGCCTGTTGGTTTTCTCTTGTTAGTGATGCCGCTGCTTGTGTTTGTTCAAATGTTGCAATTGTTTCTAACGGAATTTGTGATCCCTGTTGATTTAAAATTAACAATGTTTCAAGATCACTAATCGTGTCCTGCGATTCTTCTGGATACGTAATTCGTACATCCATTTCATCGCCATCTTCTCGATATTGCATAACCGTTTGACCAGTGAAGCTTAACTGCACTTGCGTCATCACTTCTTGTTCGGTCAGTCCATATTGCGCTGCTACTTCATTATCTACAGTGATATTCAACTGTGACTGTGTTTCAGATACAGAAGTAGTTGGATTATGCACGCCATCAATCGTAGCGATCTCTGTTAACACTTGGTCAGCCAATTCTTGTAAGACCTCATGCTCTGGACCATTCAATTGGACCTGGATCGGATCACCAGCACTAATTGCTGCGCCCACTTCACTTACTGTAATATCGGCACCAACAATACCTTCTAGATTATTGCTAATGGCCTGTGAGACTTCTTCTGTTGATTGATCACGATCATCTACACCTACTAATTGGATCGTGTATGATGCTTGATTCGCACTTCCGCCCATCAATCCATTACCAGATCCACCAATCGATACATAACTAACATCAATTACATTTTGAAATTCTGCTAACCTTTCATTGACTTGGTCCGTAACTTCTTTTGTTTTTTCTTCTGTTGTTCCTACTGGCGTTTCAACATTAACAGTTAATTGTCCTTGATCACCTTCTGGAATAAACTCCGTTCCAATAAAAGGTGTTAAAGCTAAACTTGCGATAATTAAGAACAAACTCGTAAAGATTGTCGTTTTTCTGAATTTCATTACTTTCCGTAGTGCACGTTCATATCCTTTATTAAATCGATTTAGTAATTGATCAAACCAATAACGTCGACCATTATCTTCCATTGCCTTCGTTAATAATTTAGATGAAAGCATCGGAATTAAAGTAATCGAAACAACTAACGATGCGATTAAAGAGAATGCAACCGTCATTGCGAGTGGTGCAAATAATTCTGAAGCTATTCCTTCAACGAATACAATTGGTAAGAATACGACTAATGTTGTTGTCGTAGAGGCAATAACAGCTGGTGCAAGTTCTGAGGCACCTTTTTTCGCTGCATCCACCATACTATATCCTTTTTGCCGATAGGAAATAATATTCTCCAATATAACAATTGAACTATCGACCATCATCCCGAGTCCGAGTGCTAAACCACCCATTGTTAGAACATTTAACGTTCCACCTGTAAAATATAATAAGGTAAATGTTGCGACAATTGCGATTGGGATCGAAACACCAACAACAAGCGTTGCCCGAAAACTTTTCAAGAAAAGTAATAAGATAAGCAAGGCGAATATTCCACCTATTACCATATTTTGAATAACGGACGAAATAGATTGTTTAATAAATGTTGATGTATCTAAAACAACATCTAATTCTACATCACCTGTAAGTGTTTCATTTAATTCATCTATACTAGACAAAATGTTATTGGACACGTCGACTGTATTACCGTCTGATTGTTTCATAACGGATAAGACAACAGATTCTTCTCCATTTACTAACGTTGTACCTGAATCAGCAAATGTATCGATAACCGTTGCAACATCTTCTACGTGTATCGTTGCACCTTGTGCCGTTTGTAATATTGTTTCGCTTATATCATCGATTGACGTGTACTCCGCATCAATTCGAATTTGTAAATCCTTATCACCTTTTGCTACAGTACCTGCAGAACCTGATTGATTCACTTGACTCAGTGTTTGCATAATCTGTTGTGGTGACAGGCCGTACTCTGTTAATTTAGCTTGATCCAGTTCAAGTCTTATCTCACGTTCTTGACCACCTTCAACTGATACAGAAGCCACACCAGCTTGACGTTCAAACTGTGGTACTACTTGATCTTCTGCAATACTTTGTAGTTGCGCAAGACTATCGCCAGATATACCAACTTGGATGATTGGTAATTGGTTTGGATTAAAGCGTAATACACTTGGCTCCCCTGCACTTTCTGGAAGGAAACCTTTTACTTGGTCAACACTTTCTCTTACCTCCAGGAGTGCATTATCTAAATCTGTCCCTGTATCAAACATCATAACCACAAGTGCTGACCCTGTTTGCGATTGTGTTTGAATCGATTGAATCCCCTGAATGGAACCTAAGGCAGATTCTATCGGCTGACTAACTTGTTTTTCAACTTCTTCTGGTGCAGCATCTGGATAGTTCACTGCTACTACCGCTATAGGTAAGTCAATTTCCGGAAGCAAATCGATTGCTAGATTACGTACCGAAATAATCCCTAGTGCGATAATCGCAAGAACAATCATCACTACACCGACTGGTCTTTTGACGGATTGATCTACTAACTTCACGATTCACTTCCCCCGTTTGCTACTTTTATTTTACTACCATCTGAAAGGGTTAACTGACCGCTAGTTACGATTTCATTTCCTTCTTCCAGTTCTGCTTCAATTGCAGTCACATCTGTTTCTGTTTTAGTAACTGTAACTAATACTTTTCTTACTGTATCATCCTCTACAAGAAAGACAAATGATTCATCTCCCTCTTCGATTAATGAAGCAGTAGGAATTAAAAGCGTATCTTCCATTCGTTCTTCGGTTAATGTAAGAACTGCTACCATACCTGCTATCCATTGGTTATCCTCATTTTCAAGCATTAATTCAACAGGGAATAAACCTGATTCATTCGGTAATGACGGGATGTAGTCAACAGTTGCGACAGATGATTCTTCATCACCAGTAAATTGTATTGCAACTTCTTCATCCTTTTTGAAAAGTTCTAGATTCGCCGCTGTAACATCAACTTGAATTTTAAGTTGTTCTAGATCAGCAATCACTGCGACTGGATCTGTATTTGAAACCATTGCGCCTTCTGTAGCTGTAAGACTTGTTACCTCTCCATCACTTTGTGCGACAATTTCAAATGATTGTCCCGTTTCAGCACCAATGATGGTCATAATTACATCGTCTTCTTCTACTTGATCACCATTTGAAACATCAAGACTGTCTACTTCACCAGCCATTGGTGCCATTACTGGCGTTGTTTGTGTAGGTGTTGAACGTCCGTAAAAATTCTTATCAATTGTTAAATCCCCACTCGTGATTTCACCAACCTCTACTGTTGTTACACTTTCTTCTGTTTCTTCTGACTCTGCATCATTTTCTGAACAAGCTGCTAATATGAATAGCAATGCAAGTAATGGTATCCAAATCTTCTTCATTTACTGGTCCCCCTCATTCTTTTTTATATCTATTGTGGTTACCGATACATGTAATGCATCAGCTATTTCTTTACTTATTTGTTGCAAAGATGGTATGGCGTAAAATTGTGTCAACATACCTTGTACGATTAGTTCATTCTTATTCTCTTTTTGTAATTCATCATGTATCACACTAACCGCTTCACGTAACTGTGTTTTTTTATCACTTTCTAGACTTGAATCATTAATTCGACTACTTAATTGATCGATAAGTAATTGGACACTTTCATTATTTACTTTATTTTCTTTTATAAAATCATAGGAAAGCTGCTCAAGAGTAATTTGTGGTTTGGCATTCGAACTTACCATTCCAATAATCATATCATCTAAGCGATCAACAACGAATTGCGCAAGGTTACTCGTATCAAGATGTAAATTATGTAAGACGATTGATTTAAAGTATCCTTGTATAATACCGTCTAATTGAATTGATATATCGACAATATACACATCTGCTTTGTCACCGTAAATCTCCTTAACACTTTTCTGAATCCACTCAAAACCTTGCTTATTTAGTTTAATGACCATTTCGTCAATTTTATTACCAACTTGTAGGTTATCCCGGAATTGCATAATCACATACTCTTTATGATTTGTTATTAAGTCAAAAAACATTTTCAACTGCTCGACAAGTTTTGTTTTCCCATCCTTGTCTTGCTGGTGAATTTTTTCTACCTTTTCCATTACCATGGAAGTGTAGTAGTCAAATATTGCAATGGTCAGTTCTTCTTTTGAATGAAAGTATAAATAAAAAGCTCCTTTTGACACCTCACTTTTCTTTGCTATTTCTTGAATTGAAGTTGCATGAAAACCCTTTTCTGCAAATAACTTCATACTTTCTTCAATAATTCGTTTTTTCTTTTCATTCACTATTCTCACCTGGTTCTATTTTTATTTACGAATAAGGTTTCAAAAGGTTTCATTTCTGAATGACCAGTCAGTCATTCAGATTTACACTATAGCATAAAAATGAAACACGATGCAATTATTTCGCTTCTTGCACTATACTTTTTATATCTATGATTGCAAAAAAGGAACTTGGCTGTAATCCCAAGTCCCTCTTTTGCTGTTGTTATTATTCTTGTTCTTTTTGCTCTTCTTCTCCATTTTCCATTGTATCTTCATTACCAGCATCGTCTGCGTCATCTGTATCTTGATCGATTTCAGCATCGCCTTCTTCTGTTCCCGTTCCTGTGTCGGTTTCAGTTTCTGTTTGATCTTGATTTTCTTCCGTGGCTGGATCTTCGGTCATATCTTCTTCCATTTCTTCACCTGTGTCATCCATCTCTTCTTCCATTTCATCAACTGGTGCTTCCACGTCATCCTCTTCATCTTGCGCACAACCTACCAGCATTGTGAATGCAAACATTGGGATTAAAAATTTCATTGCATGTTTTTTCATCATCTATTATTCCCTCCTTAGAAAAATTATTTTCACGTGTAGTTTTCCCATATTCACAGAAAAATTCCTACTATTTTAAAATAATTTAAAGAAGTGGTGTAAAATTACTGAATGGCAAACATGATTTCAGCTTCACAAGCAAGTTCACCGTCAACTGTTGCGATTGCTTTGCCTTTTCCAATTGGTCCTTTTAAGCGTGTAATTTCCACTTCAAGTCGTAATTGATCGCCTGGTTTCACTTGACGTTTAAAGCGACATTTATCAATTCCTGCAAGAAAGCCAATTTTACCTTCGTTTCCTTCTTTTTTAAGCATTGCAACTGCACCTGCTTGTGCTAATGCTTCAACAATCAAAACACCTGGCATTACTGGGTATTCTGGAAAGTGTCCTTGGAAAAATGGTTCGTTGATTGTGACATTTTTTTTTGCAACGACGCGCTTTCCTTCTTCCAATTCGATTACTTCGTCTATTAGTAAAAATGGATAGCGGTGCGGAATCGTTTCTTTTATTTGTTGGATATCTAACATAATATCTTCATCTCCTTGATTCTCTTTAAGTTATCTTCAAAAACTTTGTTAATTATAAACGTATTAGCTGGAAAATGCGATGTACGGGAAGCTTCTTACCCGCTACGTCAGCAAATGGATTCCCTTTCCGTGGGCACAGCCTCAGCTAACTTGGTAAAGAAAAAACCTTTACCAAGTGGATCTTCGGCTTGTGCTGTTCCCACTGGAGTGTCATCCAATTGCTTCCTTCGCTTGATAGCGTATCTTTGCTGCATACAGATTTCATTTTTGTCTAACTCGAGTGTAACTACATTTAATAAAGCAATTTAACCCTTACTTATTATTAAGGTATACTAAATTAGCGTATCAAGTGAAATTGGCGAGACTCCTGCAGGAACAGCACGGTCTGAAGATCCAATTCTTAAAGCGCTCTCTGCTTTAAGAATTTAGCTGAAGACGTGCCTGCGGAAAGGGAGCCGATTTCACTTGAGAAGCGGGGCAGGAAAGT
The DNA here is from genome assembly GCF_003426055.1 of Paraliobacillus sediminis. Taxonomy (NCBI): domain Bacteria; kingdom Bacillati; phylum Bacillota; class Bacilli; order Caryophanales; family Bacillaceae; genus Paraliobacillus; species Paraliobacillus sediminis. The sequence continues at coordinate 593,189 of NZ_QJSI01000001.1, read as the reverse complement.
TTGTTATGTCAGTGTTAATAAATCCCCAGAAAACTGTTGTTTTTGAATTATTCTATACAAATAAAAAGCTAATCGGTCTTATGAGACGCGATCAACTTTCACCTGTAACAATATCTAAAATATGTTGCCATGTTTCAAATTCTAAGACATCTAGTGCATTACCGTCTCCAAGTACACTAAACCCAACAATTAAGCCAATAATAAGCGCCAAAAAAGAGAGCAGAAAGACAACGATAATACGGAGCCAAATAGGAAAGATACGACGAATTGGTTTTTTATTTAGCTTTTTCTCAGTTCGTCGTTGCTTTCGTTTTTCTTTTCTACTGTTATTCTTTTTTTCTTCTTGTGTTATTTCCTTTGATTCAGGCTGCATACTTGGTGACTCCTTCAATCTTTAGTCTGTTTTAACGTATCTGATTAATTAATCCACTCATTTGATCACTCATCGAGATTGTTCTAGAGTTAAATTGATAGGCACGTTGTGTTTGCATCATTTCAGTCATCTGTGTTGCTAAATCAACATTTGAACTTTCTAACGCACCACTCTGAACTTCTATCTCATTAAACGCTACACCCTGAATGATGTCACCTGCAACATATGCTTCATCAGTGATATCTGGTAAGCGAAAAAGATTATTACCTGCTGATTCTAAAAATTGTGGTCTAATTGCTTCCACAATCGCCAGCTGGCCTTCATTTTGTGCGATACCATTTCGAGTGACTTGAATCGCTCCATTTTCAGTAATAGAAACATTTTCTGCTCCATCAGCTATTTGTATCGGACCATTCTCACCAATAACAGGATGACCATCAGCTGTTGTTAGCATTAATTGACCATCTTCCATTGGATTAAGATATAACGTTCCATCTCGTGTATAACGCGTTTCCGTTGTACCATTTTCGGTTACATCAACCTGTAGTAGTTGATTATCTTGTAACAACGCAATATCAAGGCCACGATCTGTTTGTTTTATCGAACCTAATGCTAAATTCACATTGGTAGATCCGAGTTTTGCACCTGAACCTAAGCGAATGCCATCAGGAGTTACACGTCCTACTGCATTCGCTTCTTCATCACTTAAGTTATCAATTTGCTGAAATAATAAAGAAGAGAATTCAGCTGAACGATTTTTGTATCCAGTTGTATCGACATTTGCAAGATTATGACCAACAAGATCTAACTTACTTTGAAGCTGTCCCATTGTTACAGCAGCTTGCACAGACATACGATTCACACTTGGTTCCCCCTTCACGACGAACATGATACTACTAACTTCGTTTTATGTTAATCGAGCGATTTGATTTACTGCTTTATCCATACTTTGATCATATGCTTGTAATACTTTTTGATTCGTTTCAAACGAACGATAAGCTTGCATCATATCAGTCATCGATTGAACAGCATCAACGTTTGAGTTTTCTAGGTATTCCTGTTGAATAGAAAATGTTGTATTAGCATTACCTCGAGCATTCTCGATTGCAACACCATCTTCTCCTACTGCAAAAAGATCTTCATCATCTTTTACCATGCCATTTACATTCGGAGTATAACCAATTGCTAAGGGAATCGCCTGCTCACCAACTTGTATGATGCCATCCGCTGATACAGTAAATGTCTGACCATCCGTCTCAATTGGATTTCCAGCGTTATCTAAAACGTAATATCCTTGATTCGTTGTTAAAAACCCTTCACCATCGACAGTAAAATTACCATTTCGAGTATAGCGTTCTTCACCATCCGCATTTTGCACAGTAAAGAAGAGACCTCCATCTTCGTCTGGTAAAGCACCATTAATCAATGCCATATCTGTTGCAGTGCCGGTTTCCTTTAAACTACCTTCTGTGTAATCAGGAATTACTTCCTGTACATAGGCACCCGTGTTAATTGATCCAATTGTATTTTTTATTGGAAACCCCAATTGACCACTGGACGTTTTAGTAGAACCTGACTCCATGCGTTGAATTAATAATTCAGGAAAAGACCGAATCGTTGCTTGATCCTGTTTGTAACCTGGTGTTTGTGCATTTGCGATGTTGTTAGCTAATGTATCTTGTCTGCGTTGCTGTGCCATCATGCCACTTGCCGCAGTATAATAACCTCTTAACAAAGTACGATTCCCCCTCTCTTAGCTTGAACCATTTTCTATTCATTACAGAATGAGCGATTCATTTAGTTAAACTTATTTTAGCATAAAATCGACAAATTGTGCGCTATTTTAATTAAAGTTATTGCGTAACTAGACAGTAAATACTACAACTATGTAATTGTATCTAGTTTCTAACAATTTTCGCAATGAAGATAGCTTAAATAATTTTTCGTTTTTCTATTTTATCAATATTCTCAAGCATGATGCCAGTCCCTTTTGCTACACAATTCATTGGCTCATCTGCTAAGATAACTGGTACTTTTAATTCTTCTGCCAATAATTGATCAATTCCGTGTAAGAGTGCGCCACCACCAGTTAAAATGATGCCACGATCAATAATATCTGCGGATAATTCAGGCGGTGTCCGTTCTAATACGGTTTTACATGCTTGAACAATCAATGCTACTGATTCATGTAAAGCCTCTTCGATCTCTCCAGAATTTATACTGATTGTGCGTGGTAAGCCATTAACCATATCGCGACCGCGAATATCCATCGACTCATTACGCGCACCTTTAAATACTGTTGCGACATTCACTTTAATATCTTCAGATGTACGTTCACCAATTAATAATTTATACTTTCGTTTTACATAATTTAAAATTTCCCCGTCAAATTTGTCCCCAGCCATCTTAATTGATTCCGAGGTTACGATATCACCCATGGAAAGAACCGCAACATCTGTTGTTCCTCCACCAATGTCTACTACCATGTTTCCGCTCGGTTGAAAAATATCCATCCCAGCACCAATTGCAGCAACTTTTGGCTCTTCTTCTAGATAGATGCGTTTCCCACCAGATTTTTCAGCCGCTTCTTTAATTGCCTTTTGTTCCACTTTAGTAATATTAGTAGGACAACAAATTAACATCCGTGGTTTAGATAAAAAACCGCGCACGTTAATTTTATTTATAAAAAATTTTAACATTGCTTCTGTTACATCAAAGTCAGCAATGACACCGTCTTTAAGTGGTCTGATTGCTTCAATATTTCCAGGAGTACGACCTACCATTCGGTGTGCAGCCTCTCCAACCTCTAAGACACGTCCTGTTGTACGATCCATCGCAACAACTGATGGTTCGTCAAGGACAATCCCTTTTCCTTTTACATGTATTAAAACGTTTGCCGTTCCAAGGTCAATCCCGATATCCCTAGAAAACATTCTTAGATCCTCCCTGCTAGTAGTGTTACATTTTTTCCGTATGATTGTGCTACTTCTAATTATATATAATATCATACATATACTGGATTAGTTAATCATTTTTCAGAAGAAGTTGGTTTTAATTGTATATTTTGCAACAAATGATAGAATTTTTATTAGTTTGTACGAATTTCGATTGATCATACCTTACTTCAGCTCTAGAAAATGGATTGTATTATTAAGAATTCGGGAGGATCATGTGGTTATTGGACTGATTTCATTGTAGGCTCTGTTGGTTTAGGTGGTGTAACTTGATACTTCATCTTTGTCGCTTCTCCACCACGGAGATGTCTGATCGCTTTATGGTGGTCAAGGATATTTTTAACTTCATTTGCTAATTCAGGATTTATTTCCGGTAATCGTTCTGTTAAATCTTTATGGACTGTACTTTTTGAAACACCAAATTCTTTTGCGATAACACGCACCGTCTTTCTAGTCTCTACAATGTGTTTTCCAATACGAACCGTTCTCTCTTTGATGTAATCATGCACATCACTAGCCTCCTCGTGTTGTCTGTCCAAGGTGTGAATGAGACAAGGTGATAGTTGATGTCCTGTTTACTATTTCTCTGATTTGTTTTTCAAAAGTAGGAGTTTTGGTTTGCGCTACATGATCACCTTAGACTTGCTTGGTTTGTATCAGTTTATTAGTTAATCTTTTTGATTATGATTAAAATTTAACAATACAGTTGAAGGACAACCCATGCTTTTCAAATATGACATAAAAAAGGCTGTTCTTCATCTAGCATGAAGAACAACCTTAAACATTAACCCGTATCTCCGTGTCCAGGATCAGCCATCATATTGACGACGGGAGACGGTATATCTATTTCTATTTCTTTAGTAAGCGTTACATCTGGTTGAATAATCTGGATGCTTGAAATAAGAAAAAATGTTAACAAAATAGATAACAGATTTTTTTTCAAGCTACTGACCTCCTCCCCGATTATAAATTTTGTAATGCGTGTAGAGGTAACCGTGCGAAAAAGTAATCGCTTCTTTTTTCTATAAAATCATTATAGGAACTAATCAGCAGTTTTCTGTCTTGATGTGCTAGTCCAAGATAATATTTTATAAAGGGGGTTACCTGTGTAACTGGCTCTAACAAACCTTGTGCTTTTATCAGATTACCCCTGGCTATTTCTAGATGTGCTTGTTCACTGTTATTTGGTGATGCCACATTATCTGTTTGCTGAAAATGCGCACAGATAAAAGGGTAATTTTGATTGCGAATCATATTTAGTAATCGGTTATCTTGAAATTCCTCAGCCATTAACCTCGCTTGATTTAAGTGATACATACAAGCGTTAAAATCATCAAATATATAGGTTAGGCTTAAATTCACATGTAAATGTGCCTTCTGTTTTTTATTATACATCTTATTCAATAAGCGAAAGCCATACTTTCTTGCTAAGATGACCTCATTACTTTTCCAATAATAAACAAAGAAGAGTTGATCCAAATTAATATGAGCTAGCGAAATCAAAACATGATTATCTAATTTAAGTAATAGGCCTTGTAATTCTTCTAACAAGGCGTTAAAACTTCCATAATCAAACATATCAAAATTTGTACTGAGCAATGTTTGCTTGATGATAAATTGTAAATTTGTGTCTTCTGTTTTAAATTTTTGTAGTTTTTTTAAAATTTCATGATGGGGTATACTGCGAAAACGTCTGGCAAGAACCAGTTCATAAACAGCAGCCCATTTGTGGTTGATCTGATTTTTACTTTTTTTATTTTTATCTATTAAGAATTGTGTTTCTTCATAGAATCCATTCGTGTATAAAAAATGCATGCCGATCCGCCAATCGACTTCATTTTTTGTGATTAGACAATATTCACATGTTTTTTGAATAGTAGTATCTTCTTCATTTTCCATACTAGCGACCGTAATGAATTGTTCTAAGTTAGTTATTTCATCCATTTTTATAACGGTATTTTTCTCGTCTTCCCTGTGGAGAGAGTAATCTTGTTTCATAAACACTCCTCCTCCCAAAATCAACCATCATTTATTATTATTTCATAAATTCAATATTATTCAACCCCTAAAATATACAATCGTTCGACATTTTCCTACAAGTATTGAAAACTAGTGATCAAGATATGATTTAAGTCTATGATTTAAATCGATATTTTCTTCTTATATATTTCTAATATTCTACTTCACTCAACTTTTGCAGAGTGAAACAGGCATTTTAATCTTGGTATAACCAGGAAGTCTCGCAATCCAAATTTGAAGTTGACTTTGTGCTCGCGTCGCATACAATAAATTACTTTAGACACGCTACGCAAGCAAATGGTCTCCCTTAGCAGAGATTTTAAGTCGCAGTTGATAGATGATATTTCGCAATAAACGTCAATCTTTTAGAAAGCAGGTTTTATTAAGGATTATCAAGTACTGTAAAGAGGGTTGCGTACTTTACTAATCTGTATAATAAAAAAAGCATGAAGGATAATCCCTCACGCTTCTTTTCTATTACACTTATGTGTTTGTTGTTGCTCTAGAAGATTCTTGTTCCTCTGTTGATTGCTCTTCATCTGGAACAGGAGTTTCATCACTTTCTGCTTCATCTGGATCTTCTGTTTCTTCAGCCGATTCCTCTGATGATTCCTCTTCACTTGGAGCTTTAATATCTGATAATGGTTTGTTCAAGTATATTTCTGGGTCCACTGCTACGTTGTCTTTGCGAATTTCAAAGTGAACATGTGTCCCACTTGCTTGCCCATATACGTTTTGACCTGCAGTTGCTACACTCTCACCTTGTTCAATCTTTTGTCCCGCTTTTACTGTTACATCTTGTAAACTTGCATAATACGTAGAAACACCGTTCTCGTGCTCCATCTCTAGTACATAACCTAACAATGGATCTTCTTTGACTTCTGTAACTTCACCACTTAATGCTGCAGTTACTGAAAATGTTTCATCTGAAGCTGATGCAATGTCTATACCTTTACTTTGGTAGTATTTATTGTTGTATAGAACGAGTGCTTGTTCTTGCTCTTCAGATGTTTTACCGAAATCATAGAATTTTGTTACAATGTCAGTTTGACTGTCTTCTGCTACTGGCATTTTAACGGTTTCTGATTGGCTTACAACAGTATCTGAATCTTGTTCATAGTCTAATGGATTCCCACTAGAATTTCCGAGATTCGTCTCTGTATTATCTGTTGCCTCTGGAATCTGGTTATCTAAATTTTGATACCATAGAACACCAGTTAACAAAAATGCAGCAACTGTTAAATATACAGCAGGGAAAAACCATTTCTTCTTGAAGATACGTTTCCAACTTTGTTTTGAAACGTTATTATTATCTTCTTTCATTTTACATCACCTCAGGAACCATTCTGATCAGAAACAGGAAATAATATACATCGTTTAGCAATTTTTTAATTAATACGATGATATATCCTTCGAAACCTCTTCTAATTCAGCTAAGTTCTTGACTAACAGAAAAAACTATCCTTATTATAAGGATCAATTCTTTACTACTAGAGTAGGTGTTGCATCTTCTATTCTTTCTATCTCTGTTCCTTGATAATAATAGGTTACAATATCCTGATAATTCTTCCCGTCCTTAGCCATACCGTTGGCGCCATATTGACTCATTCCAATTCCATGACCATACCCTTTCGTTGTAAAAATAAGATGATCATTTTTTTGTTCTATGTCAAAATCACTTGATCTTAAGTCTAATGCTTCTCGTATATCTCTTCCTGTAAAAGTTTGTCCCGCGATTTCCACCGTTTCAACCCGATTACTCTCTGTCCTTATCATGTTAAAGGCAGTACTTGCTTGTGATAGTGTCACACCTAACGCTTCTTCTACTTGATTAATTGGAATAATCTTTTGGTCCAGAAATTTTGGCGAATCTTGATCCCATGGACTAGCCACACTTTTTAAATATGGCAAGGCATTCTCCCAGTAATCTTCGGAATTTTCTGTGTAACCATTACTAGTAGAAAAAAAGGCTGGTGTAATAGGTTGTTCCTCATAGGTCAAAATTTCTCCTACTGTACCTGCCACCGCTTGTTTTATTTTGCTTATTTTCCAACTGTAGTCACTTCCCCAAACTTTCCTGAGCTCCTCGTCGTTCTTATAAACCTGGTGTTGTATGGTATCCGTAACATTTGCGGCATCATCTTTGACATGTGCCAGATAATTCACAATGTATGTTCTTGCTGCAAGTGCTTGTGCTTTTAATGCTTCCAGTTCAAATTCAGCAGGCATCTCAGAAGCAACTACTCGTGTAACATAATCCTCCAATAATACCTTTTCTATTTGATCTGTTTCTGATCGCATTACTTCAACCGTAAATGCTGAGTCCTCAGAAGACAATGTGACAGTCTCTGCTGTCTCTGCTGTCTTTTCTGTCGTCTTCTCAGTAGATGTCTTCACTTTTGTTGATGTGCCTGTATGAGGCGCTACGATTAAAGCAGGAACGAGTAATATAATGGTTAACAACAGTCCTATTAGTAACATACTGCAAGACTTCCAATACACGTGTCCCTTTTTGTTTTTATGATACGGATGCATATACGTCCTCCCTTTACCAAACATCATCTTCGTTTCTACTAATTACTCTATACATAAAATTAAGATAGTAGAACGAGAAATTTAGTTTGATACGAGCAAATATGTTAAAACCGCATCATCTGATTTCCAGAGATATCTACGCAACCTTCGCAGAGTAAAATTTTCAAATAAGCATTGGTAAACTTTAAAAGTGACGCAATCTAATAATCTGACATACCGCTCTGGAAATATACTCCGCTTTCCGTGGGCACGGCTTCAGCTAACTTCGTAAAGCAAAGATCGCTTTACGAAGTGGATCTTCAGCCCGCGCTGTTCCCACAGGAGTCTACGTATATTTCCATCGCTAGTAAAGATGCATTCTTTGTATGATAATAATTTTATTTTCATAATAATTGGTGGCTACGAGAAACTTTACCGTAGACGTTTCATGAGTTAAATATTACATTTATGAAAAAAAGACAGGCATATCAATTGTTTCTAACTTACATTACAATTTGATCCTCAAACTTTCTAAGTTAGATTCCATATACTCGCAAATTATTGCTCATTCGCAGGATTTCAAACCCGTTGCAAGAAAAATAACGGATAAATGAAATGCTTGTTGATGATTAAGGTTACATGAAGGCATGCGGAAATAGATGTATTGATATTAACTCTATTTATTCCCAAAATATACTGCACGCATTCTCAACACCGCCCCTGGTGGCCCATCCCCACCACGCCTCAACGAGTCTAATGTTCTTTCATTCCTTCATCAAGTCTGTCCAAGGGGTTGAAGCCGGTTTTGCTAGTGGAATGGGTCTGTTCCATTTTGTTTAAGAATTCCATTATTCCCTTATTTCTAGCGGAGGAAGCAAAGGCTTGAGACTCCTGTGGGAACAGCACAAACCGAAGATCCTCTATAGAAGCTGCTCTTTGCTTCTATAGATAGCTGAGGTTGTGCCCACGGAAAGCGATAGCCTTTGCTTCCGTAGCGGGATAATAAAGTTAATGACACTCTTAAAGAAAGTAGCTTTTGTTTAAGAAAGCCAAGCAATTTATCAGATATACTCCTAAACTTAAAACAGGCTACGATTAGCCGATATGTATACAAAAAAAGCCGTGCAATTGAGACGAATATCCGTCTCATCGCACAGCTTTTTTCTTTTCTTTTACAAAGCAGAAAAATGTTTCTCTTCTGCTGGTTCTAAGATAATTTCTTCTTCAACATCATCATTCACACGTTCAATATCAGCACCCAAGCTCGCAAGTTTCTCTGTAATATCTACATAACCACGATCAAGATGTTTTAATTCTGTAACGCGTGTATAACCTTTTGCTTTTAAACCAGCTAATATTAATGCTGCTCCTGCTCGAAGATCTGTAGCTGCAACCTCTGCACCCTGTAAATCAGTTGGACCTTCGACAATTACACTACGACCTTCTATTTTAAGATTTGCATTCATACGACGAAATTCTTCTACATGCATAAAACGGTTTTCAAAGACGGTTTCCGTAATCACACTTGTGCCTTCTGCTTGTAACATAAGTGCAAGCATTTGTGATTGCATATCCGTCGGAAATCCTGGATGTGGCATTGTCTTCAAATCAGTTGCTTTTAATTTGTGTGGTCCAATTACCCGCACGCCATCTAATTCTTCAACAATCCTTACACCCATTTCTTCCATCTTAGAAATTAGTGCACGCAAATGTTCTGCCTCTACACCTTTTACAAGTACATTACCACCAGTAATTGCAGCTGCAACCATATAGGTTCCCGCTTCAATTCGGTCTGGAATAATTGAATGCACTGCACCATGTAACGTTTCGGCACCTACTATTTTAATCGTTTCCGTACCAGCTCCGACAACTCTTGCACCCATTTTATTCAAAAAGTTGGCAAGATCAGTAATCTCTGGTTCTTTTGCTGCATTCTCAATTGTTGTTTTACCATCTGCTAATGCTGCTGCCATCATGATATTTTCGGTTGCACCGACACTTGGTACATCTAAATAAATTTTCGCACCTTTTAGACGTCCTTTTGAAAACACTTCGACATATCCATTTCCAACATGTATGTCTGCACCCATTGCTTCAAAGCCTTTTAAATGCAAATCAATCGGTCTTGATCCAATAGCACAGCCACCTGGCATTGCTACTTTTGCATGGCCGTAACGTGCTAACGTTGGTCCTAAAACTAGAACCGATGCACGCATTTTTCGAACATATTCAAAAGGGGCTTCTGTAATTAAATCTTCCACTGCATCAACGATTATTGTATTTTGTTGAAAATCAATTTTTGCATTCATATTACTTAATACATCTTTCATAGTCACAACATCAGCTAAAGCTGGAACGTTATGAAGCTCACTTTTCCCTTTACTTGCCATTATACTTGCTGCGATGACAGGCAATACAGCGTTTTTTGCACCTTCTACTTGTACAGTGCCGTTTAACTGCCTACCACCACGGACGATGATTTTATCCAAGGCTCATTCTCCTCTAAAGTCCAATTTCTATATTATTAATATTCAGTCGTTAGGATAGGTGTTCCTATTGTAAAGTTTAATTTTCCGTTTAAACCTTTTCTTGCTGCTAATTGAATATTCATTGACTTGTTCAATGAAGGCATAGCAGTCTCCCACTTTTCTGTGTATCCAGACATTACAATAAAGTCTTTTTCGTTCATTTCATCAATTTCTTTTACCTGTAATTTTTCTATCATTCTATCAAAAAGAACATCACTATCTATAATAGCATCTACTTCTGTCGAAATACAAGTAAATTTTGTCATATCATCACTGAAAACATTTTCCAATACACGTTGCACGCGGTTTTCTAAATATTTTTGATCCAAACTACCTACTTCTAATGATTCGATTTTGTAAATTACGTCAACAGTATCCTGTTCTTTTGAGGTTACCATTATAATAGATTCGTTTGAGTTTTCTTCTATACGGCTGTTCCACTTATATTTAATTGCATTTTTTGTAGTTTCAGTTGTATAACTAGAAGAAAAGCCGATTTGATTTATTGCCTGCATCATATCTGGCATCTCTTTTTTGTTGATTTGCTCTCTAATCATAATTTGCCATGTCTTTACCTGTAACGCTTCGTCTTCTACCGCGTCGATCATTTCTACTAATTCATTTATTGCCGAATCTTTTGCAATTACATCTTTTAAATGAAAGGTGAAAATTAGTACCACAAGTAGTATGATTGCTAAACTTCTATTTTTAATCATGATTTTATCTCCCTACCTTTTTTATTACTCAGTATGGTCGGTCGGCAATCAAACCATACTAAAAGGCGTTCGTCAAATCATGACAATAGGTTTAAAACAAGTAAACAAACTGTTGTGACCATTTAAGGAAATCTAAGAAGAAATTACTTACAGTAGTACCAATAACAATTGCAATAAAAACAATAAAAATCTTCGCTTCAAAAGTCCGCTCTTTTTTAAAGATCGAATCCAATCTTAAAGCTTGCATGATTTGCCACGTTATAACAATAAAGATAATGTGGGAAAGCATACTGATTAAAGCTAATCTCCCTAGTTCTTCCATAAACGAAACCTCACTTTTCTGTTTTAATTATCGATACAATCATTTGTCATTTCCCGGGGAATAACGACATTATTACACAAATTCATTTCTTACTTTATCATTCAACCTAAATAAGAATAATACCATGGATCGTCTATTTTTTAAATGACTTTTTAACTATTCCCCAGCTAGTTTAAACTAAACATTCTTATTCCTTTACTGAATATAGTCGCAATGGACAAAAAAAAGACTTTAAATCCAATTTTATATGGAAATAAAGTCTTTTATTTTTTGATAAAACCACAAAAGTGGTATTTATCTATTTGTTTTCTATCACATCTAGACGATTTAGTGCACGTTTAAGTGCATATTCTGCCCTTTTAAAATCAACATCATCTTGTTTAGTTTGCAAACGCCTTTCAGCACGTTCTTTTGCTTTACGAGCACGCTGAACATCGATGACACCAGGCGTTTCAGCTGATTGCGCAAGAATGGTTACTTTGTTATTATTTACTTCAACAAATCCACCATTAATCGCAATTTTTATTGTTTCGTTATCTCTTTTTAATCGTGTAACACTAATTACAAGTGGCGCAATTAATGGTATGTGATTTGGGAGAATTCCTAACTCACCGTTTTCAGCTTTACAACTAACCATTTCAAATGTGTCTTCTAAAATAGGGCCATCAGGAGTGACAACACTCACCGTTAGTGTTTTCAATGAAACCCCTCCTCAGGCTGGAATAAAGCTATTATAGAATATTTCTTACGCCATTTGTTTTGCTTTTTCAACAACGTCTTCAATTGTTCCAACTAAACGAAACGCATCTTCAGGAAGATCATCATATTTACCTGCTAAAATTTCTTTAAAGCCTCGAATTGTTTCTTTTACCGGCACATATGAACCAGGAAGACCCGTAAACTGTTCAGCTACGTGAAAATTCTGTGATAAGAAGAATTGCATGCGACGAGCGCGTGAAACGGTCAATTTATCTTCATCAGATAATTCGTCCATTCCTAGGATTGCAATAATGTCTTGTAATTCTTTATACTTTTGTAGTGTACGCTGCACTTCACGGGATATATTATAATGCTCTTCTCCAACAACTTCAGGGTCTAGTGCACGTGAAGTTGATGCTAATGGATCAACGGCAGGATAAATACCTTGCTCCGATAATTTACGATCTAAGTTAGTTGTTGCATCTAAGTGCGCAAACGTTGTTGCCGGCGCTGGATCTGTATAGTCATCCGCAGGTACATAAATCGCCTGAATTGATGTAACAGAACCTTTATTCGTTGATGTAATACGTTCTTGTAACTGACCCATCTCTGTTGCTAACGTTGGCTGATAACCAACCGCTGATGGCATACGACCTAGTAATGCCGATACCTCAGAACCCGCTTGTGTGAAACGGAAGATATTATCGATAAACAAGAGCACGTCTTGTCCTTGATCATCACGGAAGTATTCTGCCATTGTAAGCCCTGTTAGAGCTACACGCATACGTGCACCAGGTGGTTCGTTCATTTGTCCGAACACCATTGCTGTTTTTGTAATAACACCAGAATCTTTCATTTCAAAGTAAAGGTCATTACCTTCACGTGTACGCTCACCAACTCCAGCAAATACGGAGATACCACCATGTTCGAGCGCGATATTATTAATAAGCTCTTGAATCAAGACGGTCTTTCCTACTCCGGCTCCACCAAACAAACCGATTTTACCACCTTTAATGTATGGTGCTAATAAATCAACAACCTTAATTCCTGTTTCTAGAATTTCTGTTTCCGTCGCCAAATCTTCAAAGTCTGGTGATTGACGATGAATTGGATCGCGGCGAACATCATCAGGCAGTTTTTCACCTAAATCAATTTCTTCTCCCAACACATTAAATATACGACCTAATGTGACATCACCTACAGGTACCGAAATAGCACCACCAGTACTAATTACTTCTGCGCCTCGCTGAATACCTTCTGTTGCCTGCATGGCAATTGTGCGCACTGTGTTGTCACCTAAGTGTAATGCTACTTCAAGTGTTAATGCAGCACCATTTTCCTCTTTAGGAGAAATGACTAATGCATCATATACTTCAGGAAGTTGTCCGTTATCAAACTTCACGTCAATAACTGGTCCCATTACTTGCGTTACATGTCCTTTACTCATCGATTTCCCTCCTTACTTACATTTTACTATTTTTGGGCTGCTGCTCCACCGACAATTTCCGTAATCTCTTGTGTAATAGCAGCTTGACGAGCTCGATTATATTGTAAAGATAAATCATCAATTAAATCGTTCGCATTATCTGTAGCACTGCGCATTGCTGACATACGCGCTGCGTGTTCACTTGCTTTACTATCTAATAAAGCACCATAGATCAAGCTCTCAGCATATTGAGGTAATAATGACTCCAATATCTCTGCTTTACTAGGTTCAAATTCAAATGCACTGTTTTTGCTTTCAGTTGTGTGTTCAGCATTTTCAAAGTCTGTAAGAGGTAGTAACTTTTTAGTGACTACTTCTTGTGAGATTGCACTAATATAATGGTTATAGACAATATTTAATTCATCTACTTCCTCATCAATAAATAGTTGCACGGACTCCAAAGTTAAATCCTTAATATCTGAAAAAACAGGTTGGTCTGCTAAACCAATAATCTCATTTGTAATTGGCATATCTCGTTGTTTAAAGAAGTCTCTCCCCATTCGTCCAACTACAATCAACGTATATTCGTCTACCGATTGATGTTTTTCATGAATGGTTCGATACACTTTACGTAATACACTGCTATTAAAAGGACCCGCTAATCCACGATCAGATGTAATGACAAAATAGGCTGTCTTTTTCACTTCTCTTGGTTTTAGCATCGGGTGTTCAAATGTCTCATTACTTAATGCAATATGATGCACCATTTCTTGCATCTTTTCACTGTAAGGGATATAAGACTTTGAACTTAATTCCGCTTTACTAAGCTTTGATGCTGAAACCATTTGCATTGCATTCGTAATTTGTTTTGTTTTTTTAGTTGAGCCTATTCGTGTTTGAATATCTCTAAGTGATGCCACTTACGTTCAGCCCCCTTTCTTGAAAAGGTTTCTGTTGCAAAAGAAGAACGAAAATCAGAATTGCTTCTCATTTTTCATACCTTCCACTTCCAAATTATTTATTTTTCGGTACAAATTGTGCTTTAAATTCTTCAATTGCCGCATTCATCGCTTCTGCCTCAGCAAGGTTTCCGGTTTCACGGATTGTTGTTAAGATAGCCGCATGTTTTGCGTCAAAATAATCAAAGTATTCTGATTGGAAACGCGTAATATCATCTATTTCAACGTCATCTAAGTAGCCATGAACCAACGCATAGATAATCACAACTTGTTTTTCAACTACAAGTGGTTTATGTAGGCCTTGTTTTAACACTTCTACCGTACGAGCACCACGATTAAGTTTTGCTTGTGTTGCTTTGTCTAAATCAGATCCAAACTGTGCAAATGATTCTAACTCTCGATATGAGGCTAGATCCAAACGTAGTGTACCAGCAACCTTCTTCATTGCTTTAATTTGTGCTGATCCACCAACACGTGATACCGATAGACCTGGATTAATCGCTGGACGAACACCAGAGAAAAATAGATCAGATTGCAAGAATATTTGACCATCTGTAATGGAAATAACGTTTGTTGGGATATAAGCAGAAATATCACCAGCTTGTGTTTCAACAAATGGCAACGCTGTTAATGAGCCACCGCCTTTTGCATCACTAAGCTTTGCTGCACGTTCTAATAGACGTGAGTGTAAGTAGAATACATCACCTGGGAATGCTTCACGACCTGGTGGGCGTTTAAGTAATAGTGATAATTCACGGTATGCATTTGCTTGTTTTGATAGATCATCATAAACAACGAGTACATGCTTGCCGTCATACATAAATTCTTCACCCATCGTTACACCTGCATATGGTGCAAGGTACTGAAGTGGTGCTGGTTCTGAAGCTCCGGCACTAACTACTATTGTGTAATCTAGTGCACCATGTTTACGAAATACCTCTGTTGTAGAACGAACAGTAGAATCTTTTTGACCAATCGCAACATAAATACATACCATGTCTTGGTCTTTTTGATTAATAATCGTATCAATTGCAACAGTTGTCTTACCTGTTTGACGATCACCGATAATTAATTCACGTTGTCCACGACCAATTGGCACAAGTGCATCAATTGCTTTAATTCCTGTTTGTAGTGGTTCATGAACAGATTTACGATCCATTACACCTGGTGCTGGCGCTTCAATTGGACGCGTTTTACCTGTCTCGATTGGGCCTTTTCCATCAATTGGTTGACCTAGTGGATTTACTACACGACCTAGTAATTCAGGACCAACAGGTACTTCCATAATACGACCAGTACGACGAACGACATCGCCTTCACGAATCTCTCTATAAGCGCCTAAGATTACAATACCTACATTACTTTCTTCTAAGTTCTGGGCTAAACCCATTACACCATTTGAAAATTCAACAAGCTCACCTGACATAACGTTATCAAGACCATGTACACGTGCGATACCGTCACCGATTTCAATAACCGTGCCGACATCACTGACTTCAAT
The DNA here is from genome assembly GCF_003426055.1 of Paraliobacillus sediminis. Taxonomy (NCBI): domain Bacteria; kingdom Bacillati; phylum Bacillota; class Bacilli; order Caryophanales; family Bacillaceae; genus Paraliobacillus; species Paraliobacillus sediminis. Next base: position 577,178 of record NZ_QJSI01000001.1, on the reverse strand, counting down.
ATCCGCTTGATAATTTTCAATTTGCTGTTTAATCAGCGCACTGATTTCTTCAGCTTTAATGCTCATGCCAATTCACCCCTATCATCTTTAGTTTACTGAAACGATATTACGTTCAATTCTTTCTAATTTTCCTTTTATAGAGCCATCATAAATTGTATTACCAACTTTAAGCTTGATGCCACCCATAATTGAAGTATCAATTTCATTATTAATTTTTATTGTTTTAACAGCTAATTTTTTGGTGAATACAACTTGTAACTGTTCCTTTTCTTCTTCAGAGAGTGCGCGAACACTGTAAACCGTCGCTACCGCTATCCCTTTAGAGTCATTTGCGAATGCAATGAATTGATCTACAATTTCTGGAACAGCATCTTCATTATGACGATCTATTAATAGTTTCAATGTATTGCGAACTTCTTTTGCAAAATCATGAAAAGCTAGATCAATTATTTCTTTCTTTTTCAACGCATCAAAGCCAGGATGTTCTAAAAATCCAATGAAATCTTGATTTTGTTGAAAAACTTCCTTGACTATTAAAAGTTGAGATTCAATTGAATCAACATTTTCTGTTTGTTGTGCAAGTTGAAAAAGAGCTTCTGCGTAGCGTTTAGCAATCACTGCTTTACTCATTACTCTTCTCCTATCTCTTTCATGTAGTCAGAAATTAGTTTTTCTTGATCTTGTGCATCTAATTCTTTTTCAATTACTTTACTAGCAATTTGCACGGAAAGTGAAGCCACCTGTGCTTGAAGTGCTTGAATCGCATTTTCTTTTTCTTGCTTGATTTCTTCCTGCGCTGCTTGTTTTATTCTATCTGCTGCAGTTTCAGCTGCTTTCATAATAACTTGTTCTTGTTCGATCCCAGCTTTTTTTGCATCTTCAATAATAACTTGTGCTTCTAGACGCGTTTCTTTTAAACGCTCGTTTGCTTCTACAGACGCTTTTTCTGCTGAGATACGGTTCTTTTCGGCAACATCTAATTCATTTGCAATGTAGTTTTCTCGTTCTTCCATTTTATTCATCAATGGACCCCAAGCGAATTTCCTTAATAGATAAAGTAATATCGCAAAGCTTAGTAACGAAAAAATAATATCCCCATAAAGTAGGCCGCCAACTCCAGCTCCGAGAATAAGATTTCCAGCCAAATATTCCACTGTATTCACTCCTTTCAACAACTACTAACATCAAACTGTAGGTCCGTTATCCGTGATTATATAAAAATAGACTTTAAACAGATTAAAAACTTGGCTTATCGCCAAGTTTCATGGTGAAAGCCTTGATTTTGAAATTAAAGGAATGGCGAAACTTCCCCTAAAGATAATTTCGCCACTTTATTGTTACTATTGAGTTCTTACAGTACCATGAAGGCTACAACGATAGCTAAGATCGGAACTGCCTCTACAAGTGGAATACCAATTAACATAACTGTAGTTAATGGTCCTCTTAATTCTGGTTGACGCGCAATCCCCTCAACCGTTGTCTTTACTACCATACTACTTCCCAAACCTGCTGCTAATGCTGCCAATCCTGCTGCTAATGCTGCTGCTAATGCTTCCATTTAAAAATTCCTCCTTTTAAAATATGTAAAAATTTTATTAGTTTCTACATTATATTTAATGATCATCTGCCACTTTATGCGACATATAAACCATCGTTAACATGGTGAATACAAAGGCTTGAATCGCCCCTACAAATAAACTAAAGCCTTGCCATACTATCATCGGCACTAGCGAAAAAATAAAACTACCTGTTCCGGCCATAAAAGCCATTTGGGCTATAAGGGATAGTAAGATCTCCCCCGCAAAAATATTACCAAACAAACGAAAACCAAGTGTCATCGTATTTGTGATTTCCTCAATTAACTTAAATGGTAAGATAAATGCAACTGGTTTTGTTAAATCTTTAAAATAACCTTTCACACCCTTAATTTTAATACCATAAAAGTTTGAAAGGACGATAATAAATGCTGCTAGTGACAATGTAATGCCTACGTCAGATGTTGGTGATTTCCACCATAACTCATGATCATATACTCCCATCGTTATTACACCTAAGATATTACTAATAAAGATGTATAAAATTAATGTGAGTCCTAACGGCAAAAACATTTTACCTCTACGCCAATCCATCGTATCGCCAATAATACCTTTTACGAAGTCTATTAAGAATTCCATCGCATTCTGCATACCTTTTGGTTTTGTTTGCAAATTACGACTGCCTACTAAACCAATTATAAATACAATGACTGACGCTACAATGATCATCAATACAGTTGACGCATTAAAATCGAGTCCTGGAATACCAAGAAAATCATATACAATTGGTGATTCGTGATCCACTTGTTTCACCTCTTTTCTCAAAAATTAATCTCTTGTCAGGAACAATAAACCATCTATCATAATAACAAGATACATTGTCATTAATCCTATGATCACTGCAATAAAATGAAAATACTGTTCAAATTCTATTGCAAGTAAGACAACCGCGGCAACTGAACCAAATCGAACAAATGTACCAAGGCCAAAAACTTTTGTATCATTTACAATAGCTTCACCTAGCTTTTTTATTTTCCTTTGTAGCAACCAGAGATTATAAAAACTAACTGCACTACCCAGTAACAAACCATTAAATATACTATGATAGGACGTTACCGCTGTACCTAAAGCTAGAATCGCAAGATAATAAAACATCCATTTTTTCTGACGAGATATCATTTGTCCATATTCATCCATGATTCTTCGTCCCCCAAAAAAATCCATCAGCCAAACCAAGGCGATCCTCTCGACAAATTATGACAAAAAGAAAATATATTCGCAAGTCTTTAAACCAGAAATGATTTGTCAGTGACAAAAGTCACATGAAAACCCTGTCATAAATCAAAATTTAATTTCTTTAGGCACGCTTTATTTAGGATAGTTCCGATAAAATAAATCAAATTCAAGTTAGAAATCACCTAAAAAGAACAATATCGCCTTCGAATACATAGCTTTGGTTTAAAATGTCTATTTACTATTATAATGGATTTATCACTATAAAGGTAGAGACAATTTTGTGAATTCACTATTAAATTTTGAGAAGATTTAAAATTTGCTATCACTATCTTACCAATATCCGTTATATTACTCAATCAATATATTCATTTGATAGTGAAAAATTTCTTCATTCTCTGTTTCAACAGAAATATCTGCAATGTATTCACCTGGTTCAGGCATCGATTTTAATGGAATTTCCCCTTCCACTACACCTTGTTTCGGAGCATCTATTGCTACTAGTGTTTGTTGAAATGTTAGGGTGTTCGGATCATATAAATCAACCGTTATTTTTTCTGCAACCTCTGGCGAATAAAAACGGTACTGGTAGATCTTTTCTTGAAAAGGGGCTAACTCTAATTCAAAACCCATTGCTTTAGGAAAATTACTCATTTGATTGACATACATGTATGGCAAAGAAAATGTTTGTTCTTGATTTGTGAGTTTTAACCATCCCTGATAAAGTCCCGGTTCAAGTAAACTGCTCGTAATCGCTAATTCTATTGGCACTTGCTCTGTTTGACCCGGTTTTATAGTGAACGATTTTGGTGTGTACCAGCGTAATCCCTTTGTTTGTTCAGGTAAATCAAAAGCATACGTTTGCGGCTTGTCTGATATATTACTTACTTCAAGTTCTACGACGTGGCTTTCTTTTGGGGTATTAATTTTACCAAATGAGAGTAATGGATTCGTAATAATCGTTGCCGTATTAATCGATTCTGATAATCTGATTCTACCCATTCCCTGCTCAATCGGCTCATAAAATTGCACCCCATCTAGCAGCGGTAAAGCTTGGGTCAGAAGCGCCCCTTTTAATTGTGTAGGTGTCCATTCAGGATGTGCTTCTTTTAATACTGCAAGTGCACCTGCAATATGTGGGGCAGCCATACTGGTTCCTTGAAGTGTCTGATAACCACCCGGGACTGTGCTTGTTATTTGTGCGCCTGGTGCAACAATTTCAGGTTTGATTTGCCAATTTGCCGTCACAGGACCTCGTGAGCTGAAATCTGATATCTGATCTTGTGTGATCTGATATTCGGTGTCAATCCAATACGTGTGTGCATCGATTTGTTCTACTAGCCACTTGCCATCTTTTTGTGATATTCCTGTAACCGGAATAGAAATCTCTTCCTCCATCCCTCCTTGAAAGCTGCCTTTTTCATTATTATAGATAAGTACAGCCACAGCTCCAGAAGCTTCAGCTTGTTTGGCCTTTTCTGTGAACGAAATGTCTCCTCGTTCTACTAAGACAATTTTCCCTCTTGCATTTGGAATTGTCTCTTTACCATCTCCACCATTTACTAGCGGGTATTTTTTTTGCAAATCCCAAGCTGGCGCTCCTGCCAATGTAATAAGTTCTATTTTTTTATTTTCAAAACTATCGTATAAAGAGGCGATTTTGATTGGAGGTGTAGAAGAACCTACTCCTATTGCCTTTGTTGCTGTTGCAGGAGAACCCACAGTCCAATCATCTGGGCCAGAATTACCATTTGCAATCACAACGGATACTCCTTCATCTACTGCACGGTTAACAGCAATACTAGTCGGCCAATCCGGGCCATTAATTGTATTGCCTAGTGACATATTAATAATATCCATACCATCTTTGACCGCTTTCTCCAAAGCTGCGATAACTTGAACGGATGTGCCTGCACCCCCTGGTCCTAGTGCGCGATAACCATAAAGATCTGCATCAGGTGCTACCCCTTTCATCTTTCCGTTAGCCGCGATAATACCAGCAACATGTGTGCCATGAATGGTTGGTAACCCTTGTTCTATTAGCGTTTCCATTGGATCATCATCCATATCAACAAGATCAAATCCACCCTTATAATTCTTCTCTAAATCAGGATGTTGATAATCAATTCCTGTATCGATCACACCAATTTTCACACCTTTTCCAGTGTAAGATAGCGGTTCATGCGTTACTGCATCTTCCAATAGAAAGGGAACACTTTCATTTATCGGTGCTTGTTCTGTTATTTGATACGTTTGTACCGGGTATGCTTTTTTTAGAAACTCTAGTCCATTCAAACGTTCTAACTGATGGGCTTTACCACGTAATGCTAATCCTTGAAAAAGGGTGTCATAAACCTCAAGCACTTCTACAGTTGGAAAATATGTTTCAATATATTCTTTTTGTTCGTGTGGATTCCCTTCAACTTCTACAATGATTGCTTGTTCTTCTATTTGCGCTTGCATCGTAATTGGGGGATTAATTAACGCTAGTGTAATGAGAAAGAATAAGATAATTCTAGTTCGCATACAATGATTTTCTCCTTGTTTTTTCGCTAGTATGTGAGAAAAATCAGTTTGCTATACTTTTTAGTTGCGAGAATGGAATACACTCAAAAATTCACAAAAAAGAGAACTCCATTAGTTGCGAAGTTCTCCTTTTAGTATTATCTCGTTATAAAAGCAGGTGGTTTATCGTTTATTTCCTTGAAATAATAACGAATGGCATCTGCAATGCGTGCACTTGCTTCTCCGTCTCCATATGGATTCGATGCATGTGCCATTTTTTGATGTTCTGTTTCGTCAGATAGTAATTGATCTGCTAATTCGAATATGTTGTCTTCATCTGTGCCAGCAAGTTTCAGTGTTCCTGCGTCTACACCTTCCGGACGCTCTGTTGTATCACGAAGCACCAATACAGGCACACCTAATGAAGGTGCTTCCTCTTGAACGCCGCCTGAATCCGTTAAAATCAGATATGCTCTTGACGCGAAGTTATGGAAATCAACAACGCCAAGCGGGTCAATTAAGGTAATACGCTGCTCTTTTCCTAGAATTTGATCAGCAGTTTCTTGAACAACTGGATTAAGGTGAACAGGATAGATGACATGGATATCTTGATGTTTTTCTACTAGACGTTTGATTGCGCGAAACATTTGTTGCATATTCTCGCCCAGATTCTCCCGTCGATGTGCAGTCATTAACACCAGTCGATTTCCTTCTATTTCATCTAATATTTCACTCGTATAGCTCGCATTAACAGTTGTTTTTAGTGCATCTATTGTAGTGTTACCTGTCACAAAGATATTCGCATCTGCTTTATTTTCTGCTAATAGATTTTCTCTTGCTCTAGTAGTAGGTGAAAAGTGAAGATCAGCCATTACACCTGTTAATTGTCGATTCATCTCTTCAGGATAAGGGGAGTATTTATTCCACGTCCGAAGTCCAGCTTCCACATGACCTACTGTAATTTGATTATAGTAAGCCGCTAAAGAGGCTGCAAATGTTGTCGTCGTATCACCATGAACAAGTACAATATCTGGCTTTGTCTCTTTCATTACCTTGTCTAAACCCTCAAGCGCGCGTGTCGTAATTTCTGCTAGCGTTTGACGCGCTTTCATTATATTTAGATCATAGTCTGGTTTAATATTAAAAATCGTTAAGACTTGATCAAGCATCTCTCGGTGTTGTGCTGTGACCGTAACAATCGGTTCAAATTGTTCTGAACGTTTTTTTAATTCTAGTACGAGTGGTGCCATTTTAATCGCTTCTGGTCGTGTTCCAAATACCGTCATTACTTTGATTCGTTTTGTCATGTGTCACACTTCCTCCTTTTCAGAAGAAAAGCGCTACATATATGGCATAGGTAGCGCTTCTTTCACAATATTATTTGGTACCGAATAAACGGTCACCGGCGTCACCTAGACCCGGAACGATATAGCCATGATCATTTAATTTTTCATCTAATGCTGCAAGGTAAATATCTACATCAGGATGATTTTTTTTAATTAATTCTACGCCTTCTGGTGCTGCTACTAAACACATCAATTTAATGTTTGTTGCCCCGCGCTTCTTCAATGATTCAATCGCATCATTAGCAGAGCCACCTGTAGCAAGCATTGGATCAATTACAATTAATTCACGTTCTTGGATATCAGAAGGTAATTTGATGTAATATTCTACTGGTTGTAAGGTTTCTGGATCGCGATAAAGACCAACATGTCCTACTTTTGCTGCTGGAATTAAACGCAATACACCATCTACCATACCTAAACCGGCACGTAAGATAGGTATGAGACCTATTTTCTTTCCACTTAATGTTTTTGTAACTGCAGTAGTTACTGGTGTTTCTATTGTTTTTTCCTCTACTGGTAGATCTCTAGTAATTTCAAAAGCCATTAAACCGGCCACTTCATCAACTAATTCACGAAATTCTTTTGTCCCTGTTTCTTTATTTCGAATATACGTCAGTTTGTGCTGTATTAATGGATGATCCAGTACAAATACATTTCCCACTTCTGATCACTCCTCATCTTTTTTTGCATCTTTAAAAGTGTACTGAAAAAAGCACATTGTTTCAAGTTAAGATGCTAATTATTTTTATTTTTTTAATAAATGCCTCTATTTTAATAGACTATTTCCGTAAACTTTGCTTGTTAAACTCAGGGATTGATTCAACATACGGTGAATATGGCCCTTGACGATGAGGTAATGAACTATATACAAATACAATAGTTAGTAACATAATAATTTACTGATTGATTCTGTTTTGCACATAGAAGTAGATCCACTAACTAGCAGATCATGTGAAATGGGTGACACTCTAGTGGGAACAGCACGGGCTGAATATCCACTTGGAAAGCGCATTTTGCTTATCCGAGTTAGCTGAAGCCGTGCCCACAGAAAGGGAGCCCATTTCACTTGATCTGCGGGTTTAAAAACCAGTCATTTAAAATAATCCCTAACCTGTTAATCTGGTTAGGGATTTGTTTTATTAGGGATTTAGCTTTGGTATAGAGGGAATTTAGCTGTCAATTCCTTCACACGTGCTTTTGCTTGTTCTAATTTCGTTTCATCTTCGTGATTTTTTAATGTGAACGCAATGATAGATGCGACTTCTTCCATTTCTGCTAAACCAAAACCACGAGTTGTCACTGCTGCGGTTCCAACACGGACACCACTTGTCACAAATGGACTTTCAGGATCAAACGGAATTGTATTTTTATTTGTCGTAATTCCAATATCGTCTAATGCCTTTTCTGCAACTTTCCCAGTTAAACCAAGATCACGTACATCTAATAATAAGAGATGGTTATCTGTTCCACCTGATACAATGCGAATACCTTCAGCCTGCAATGATTCACCAAAACGTTTTGCATTATCAATAATGTTTTGACCATACACTTTAAAATCATCAGATAACGCTTCTCTAAACGCAGTTGCTTTGGCTGCAATAACGTGCATTAATGGACCACCTTGTACACCTGGGAAAATAGATTTATCAATTTGTTTCGCAAATTCTTCATTACACAAAATCATCCCACCACGAGGACCTCTAAGTGTTTTGTGTGTTGTTGTCGTTACAAAATGGGCATGTGGAACTGGATCAGGATGCAAGCCAGCTGCTACAAGTCCAGCAATGTGGGCCATATCAACCATTAAATATGCGCCTACTTGATCTGCAATCTCACGGAATTTTTTGAAATCAATTGTACGTGAATAAGCACTAGCACCAGCGACAATTAGCTTTGGCTTTACTTCGATTGCTTTTTCCAAAAGGACATCATAATCAATTTGCTCTGAATCAGGATCTACCCCATAATCTTCAAAATTATAAAGCGTTCCACTAAAGTTAACTGGACTTCCGTGTGTTAAATGTCCGCCATGATTAAGATTCATACCTAAAACAGTATCTCCAGGCTCTAAAATGGTGAAATAAACTGCCATATTTGCTTGTGCACCTGAATGAGGTTGCACATTAACATGTTCAGCACCAAATAGTTGTTTTGCACGATCTCGCGCTAAATTTTCGGCAATATCAACATATTCACAACCACCATAATAGCGTTTGCCTGGATAACCTTCAGCATATTTGTTTGTAAGTACGGATCCTTGCGCTTCCATAACGGCTTCAGAGACAAAGTTTTCAGATGCAATTAACTCAATTTTATCATTTTGGCGCTCGCGTTCTAGTTCCATTGCTTGAAAAAGTTCTAAATCATTCTGTTTCACATGCTCCATTTCGTAATTCCCCCTAAGTAATGTGGTTGCTTCGTTTATTTTATTAGAAAAGTTAGAGTTCTAACTAAACTGTCTACTTAACGTACATAAACCGCTCGTGGACCACCAATTAGCTTGGGCCTCGTATATGCGGCATTTATTCTAGCGCTCCCAACAGTACGCTGTTTAAAGCGAAGTGGAACTGCTACATGCTTCAAATGCATGCCGATCATTGTTTCACCAATATCGATTCCAGCATCTGCCTTTATCTGTTCAACAACAACAGGATCCTTCATTTCTTTAAATGCGAAAGCCGCCATAGACCCACCCGCCGTGCGAACAGGTACCGCAAATACTTCCTCATAGCCATATTTTTCACTTGTTTGGCGTTCAATTACGAGTGCTCGATTTAAATGCTCACAACATTGAAACGCTAACGCAATACCTGTTTCCTTTTGTAATTGTTGAAAAGCCTGATAAATCTGTTCAGCTACTTCTTCACTACCAGACGTACCAATATGCTCACCAATTACTTCACTTGTTGAACAGCCAATCACAAATAGTTGATTTTCTTTTATATAACCGCTACTTTTCCACTCGATAATAATTTCTTGTAATTGCTTTTCAATTTGCATCATTATCTTCGCATCCTTTATGCTTCATGCTTCGTTTCATAGTCGCTTAATTTACCAATTCGATCTGCGTGTCGTCCACCTTGAAATGTTGTTCCAATCCAAGTACGCACAATTTCTTTCGCTAAATCTTCTCCAATTACACGTGCACCCATCGCCAACATATTTGAATCATTATGTTCTCTAGTAACTCGCGCACTGTATACATCATGAACTAATGCACAGCGAATGTCTTTCACCTTATTCGCAGCAATCGACATGCCTATTCCAGTTCCACAAATCAAAATCCCACGATCATATTCACCTTTAGCAACGCTTTCTGCCGCTGGGATACCATAATCCGGGTAGTCAACTGAATCAGCACAATCACTGCCAATATTGTTATAATTAATGCCTAATTCTTCTAATAATACGCCTATTTGTTTGGCTAATTGGTAGCCACCATGATCTGAAGCCACTACTACTTTCATTAGTAAACCGCTCCTTTATTGAACACAATTCTATTATCTACTATCTTACTTGTTTTACTGCTAGATGAACAGGTAAAGTCAGACTATTTTTAAAAACTTTTTTAAATTTTTAGAAATATTCCTTAATTATCCGTATTGTCTAACGTTTCGATTAGAAGATCAACATATTTATCCATTTCTTCTAACGTTTGTTGATACGTTGCAGCATCTCCACCGTAAGGATCTGATATATCAAAATTCGGCAGTTCTGCTTCTAAACGATCAATTTCATCTTGATCTTCTCGTAAAAAGGCCCGTAGTTGTTGTTCTGATTGATTTTGATCTTTTTCTGCAACTACTAGTGCTCTCTTTTCTTCTAAACGTACATATGCCTTTTTTAATTGTTCCCATGTGGATTGTCCATCTAATAGTGTATATTCTTTTAATGTATAAGTTTTGTCATGAACCTGTGGGTATTGCATTGTTACTGTTTGCTTGTGTTGCATCGTCATTGTTAGGATAAGATCCGCCCAATCGAGCAGTTGCTCCGAAACGGGCTGTGATTGATGCTCCACCTTAATATTAGCAGTTTGTAACGCATCGATCGTTCCTTGTGACGCAGGAGAACCATTTGATGCAAAAATCCCCGCTGATTTCACTTCGAAATTAGATTTATGTTTCAGTAATGCTTCTGCCATTGGACTTCGACAAGTATTTCCCGTGCAAATAAATAATACGTTCTTCATGTCTTGCTTCCTCCTCAACTGACAACTTATCTAATTAAACTATATCATATTTATATACTAGCACCAAAACAAGAAAAAAGAGCTCCGTTTGGTTAGACGCAGCTCGGTTTCGTTCATTTTTTAGCCAAAAATAAAGTGGAGACCAAATGCGCAAAGAATACTTCCACCACATAATTCACTATACACTCCAAGTAAACCACGAGCTTTCTTTCCTAAAAGTAAACCTGCCCATGTCAACATCATGCTAGATATTCCAAAAATAATTATTGCGAAGAATGTTCTAACTCCAGACATTCCTAAACTTAGGCCTACTGAAAAACTATCTAGGCTTACACTTAAAGCAAATAACAATAGACCAAATCCAATTGGTTTTAACGGAAGCTTATTTTCTTTTTCAAATGTTTGTAATATCATATGTATGCCTAAACCAAATAAGAGGAACCCCCCACCAATTACAGCAAGTCCTTCCATTTTCCCAGAAATGAAATTACCTAGGACAATACCGATAAATGGCATAAACATATGGAAGAATCCAACCGTAATACCAATAAAAAGAATGCGCTTTAAGCGTAAGGCTTGTAATCCCATCCCAAGTCCTACCGAAAAAGCATCCATGCCTAACGCAATTGCCATCATTATAAGTGATAGATATTGATCAAGTTGATCGATCGGCACTGTTTATCCCCTACTTTCGGACATGCTATTGTACTATATGCGCGAAAGTAAGGCGTTATGAATAGATCTATTTTATATTTTAACTCTTTTAAAAAAGGGAATTCGATATGCTGTCAACTAACTACCATAGCGGCTCATCTTCATTCGATAATTCTGTTAGAAACGGAAAAATCCCCACCATTAAAATCAAATAAACAAGAAAAATTCCGACTGAAAGATAAAGTGAAATGTCAAACATATTCAGTAGAATAATAAAGGGAAAGATAAAGGTTAATGCTGCAGTTCTTTTCCTTGCTTTCGTTGAATAATACTGCTTTTCGCCACAGTGAGGACATTCCATAGAATTATCTAATGTAAACATCTTTATAAACGTTTGTTTCCAACTCCACTCTTTGTTGCAATTTTGGCAAGTTGGCATTTCTTGATGCCTCCTTTATTTTTTCATATAGATACATTTTTTTCACAAAGTATTATATTCAGAATATCACGTTCTCACCAAACAGATACCGTTTGTAATTAGACACCAGCGAAGGAAGCAAATGGATGACACTCCTGTGGGAACAGCACAAGTTGAAGATCCACTCGGAAAGGGAATCCATTTGCTGACGTAGCGGGTAAGAAAGTTCCACTACGTCACATTTTCTATCAATTTCGAAAGATAAAACGCAATGAGGAGAACGTGGTCAACTTCAACTTTTGATTGCGAGACTTCTCAAGTTTATCAAGTCTTAAATTCCTGTTTCACGTTCTGACTGTTTCTGAAATACACAAAAACTAGCATCCAATATACAAATTGGTATGCTAGTTCACTTACTAATTTAGGTTTTCTCCAGCGAAAGTGAACTACTTACACTTTGCGAAAGCCTTCTTATCTAATCTGTTATTGTAAAATCAGTTGGCTTGCTGCTTTTTCCAGTCGATTCATAATTGCTTCACCTAAACCAATTTTTGGATAGACTTCCGCCAAAATAATATCCACATCTGTTTTGTTAAAAGCGCGCAATGTATCATAAAGATGCACAGCAACAGTTGTTAAGTCTGCCTGTGAACCGATAATTTTCATATTAGATGCTGTAACATGTGCTACTAATTCTTCGCTTACCATTACACCGACTTTTTTGCCTTCAATCTCAAATCGATCAATCTGTGATTGAATAAAAGCTGCATCGCCATCGACAAGATATAAAGGTACTTCCGGTTCGTAATGATTATATTTCATTCCAGGTGCTTTAGGTTGATCTTCTTTTTTAATTGAATGATCTAAGACAAGTGTCCCAGTTACCTCTTCTAATTGTTCCTGTGTAACACCGCCCGGTCGCAATACAACTGGTACCTCCGTCGTACAGTCTACAACTGTTGACTCCAATCCAACACCAGTTGGACCACCATCTATAATCCCGGCAATCTTTCCATTTAAATCATTGTAAACATGAACTGCGCTTGTTGGACTTGGCTTTCCTGATGTATTTGCACTTGGTGCTGCAATTGGTAAATTTGCTTCCTTTAATAACGCCCTAGCTATTGGGTGGTCTGGAATTCGAATCCCAATTGTATCTAATCCAGCTGTAACATTTGCTGCAATCTTTCCATTGCTAGCCAGAATAATAGTAAGAGGCCCTGGCATAAATGCATCGATAAGTTTTTTAGCAATAGGAGTGATAGTTGTAACATATTGTCCAATTTGTTCAGAACTAGCAAGATGGACGATCAACGGATTATCTGATGGTCGCCCTTTTGCTGCAAATATATTACTAACTGCTTGACTACTCGTTGCATCAGCACCTAATCCATAAACCGTTTCAGTTGGAAAAGCTATTACTTCTTGTTGCTTCAATAAGTTCGCCGCTTGATTGATTGCTTGTTGTCCTTCTCTATCTATTTCTTTAACTGTCCAATATTTTGTCTGCTTCATCGCAATCCCTTTCGCTATTAACAATTTATCCACAAGTTATATACACTTTATATACAAGTTATCCACTTATCAACTTTCTATCCACAATTGAAATTCTCTTATTTACGCTGTATTTACTAAGTTTATATAAAATTAATACGATTAACAAGTGCTTCATATTACACACAGCTTATCAACAGGGTTTATCCACACCTGTTGATACTTTTTTACTTATCAACACGAATCATCCACCATTCTCCGATTGATTCTTTTTGAAATGTTGGTTGATCAATTAGTTCGAAACCAAGTTGTTCGACAAGGTCCCTTATTGCCTTTTGTTGACTATGCACATATAGTTTACTCGCTTCTTTTTTTCGAGCTACTTCCATACAAATCTCGATTAGTCCCAACACATAAGATGGTGCCAATACCTGCTTTATATAGAAGTTATTTAACCACAGAGCGTTCTCTTCAACTGGTTGTAACATGAAAAAGGCATATGCAACTTTCTCATGCTTTACTAGATAGCCGTATTCCCATATCGCTTGTTCGTTTAGACCGTCAGGCCACTGATCTTGAAAAAAATCATCCACTATTGCATGGTCTGCTGTACGCGTTGAAAGACACTCCATTCCTATCATCTCCTATTGAATCTAGTTTTCTATCAGTTTATGAGAGAAAAAAGGAAATATACCAATTTAACTAAACCATTCGAATAAAAAGAACTTCACTTTTACTTCTTCTTCCTCGTCCTCTTCTTCTATTTCTTCTGGTTCATCCTTTTCCTCTGCAGCTGCAACACTAGTTCCATTCGAAAAATCAAGGAAACATAACGGTGGAAACAGTACACACCACCAATTCGCACCTTTTCCTTCACCGAGCGTTATCATAATGGCTTCATATTCTCCCGCGGGATAAATGTAGGAGCCATAAACCTTATCTGGAAAATTAACATTCTTTCCATAGGACACTTCCGATGACATCTCTATACCTTCAGCTACTAGCGTATTTCCTACTATATCTTCAATTTTATCTAGTCGAGATTCAATCATTTCACGTGCTACGTCAATATCATCAAGGTCTTCTACCCATCTAGTAATTTCTTCATTAACTTCATCGCGTACCAATCGTTTTATTTGTTGGTCTTTATCCTGATCACTATTGGCAAGAATCCGTAAGCGTATTGCTTCATCAGGAATAACTTGATACGCTTCGTCTGATGATGTTCCCTTACCACTAACGAAAGATTGCATCGAAAATAGTGTGATACACACTGCTAAAAGTCCGATTATAGGTATGATTTTTTTCATTTGTAACAGCCCCCTAATTACTTCTTAAGATTAGTATGGGCATGTTACGCTTTCTTTAAACTAGCAATCTATTGAATTTATTTTCTGCTGCTTTTTTGTGTATTAGTTACCTTTTCTTTTTGCAAAAATCATCCGATCACGGCCATTTATATCTTTGCAGACTTCTACCTCACTATCAGGAAATGCGTGTAAGATAAGCGTCTTAATTTGTTCAGCTTGTTGATAACCAATTTCAAAAGCAAGTAATCCACATGTGGATAACACAGTTTTAGCTTGGCTAATAATTTGTTGATAAGCAAAAAGTCCATTATCTTTTGCGAATAAAGCTAGCTCTGGGTCAAAATTTCTAACCGTATCTGCTAATGTTTCTTTTTCTTCCCAAGCAATATAAGGGGGATTAGAGACAATAACATCAAGCATTTCTCCATTATCTATCCACTTTTGCAAAAAATCACTTTGATGAAAGGTTACTGCAGCATCTAAACGTTCTGCATTATTCGTTGCTACTTTCTGCGCGGCCATTGATATATCACACGCTTCTACTTGTAACATCGGGTCCTCTAGCTTTAATGTGATTGCAATAACCCCACTACCTGTCCCAATATCGGCTATTTTGATTGGTTCTTTCATTTGTTTCGTTCGTTCCAGGACACCTAACACCAATTCTTCTGTTTCAGGTCGTGGTATTAAGACATCTTTTGTTATATGAAAGTTTCGTCCATAAAAATATTCCGAACCAATTATGTGTTGAACGGGAATGCCTGTATCTGTGTGTTTGTGTATATCTTGTTGATAAGCTTGATATACCTTATCAGGAATTGGTTCGCGCAAGCTCATTAAGAGTTGTGATTTCGTATAATCTAAATGATGGAGTAAAAGAATTTCCGCTACACGTGGCTCACGATTATGTTCTTCTAAAAAAAGAGAAGCCCAACGAAGGACTTCTTGTACGTTAGGCTGTTTCATATATTATTCACCTATTTGTTCCATTTTACTTGTTTGTTCTTCCATGATCAACGCATCGATTACTTCCATTAGCTTACCTTCTAAAATTTGATCAAGCTTTTGAATGGTTAAACCTATACGGTGATCTGTCACACGGTTTTGAGGGAAATTATACGTGCGAATCCGTTCGGAACGGTCACCTGAACCAACAGCAGATTTACGTGTTTGATCATATTCTGCTTGCGCTTCTTGGCGGACTTTATCATAAATGCGCGCACGTAAAATTTTCATCGCTTTTTCTTTATTCTTAATTTGTGATTTTTCATCTTGAATCGAAACCACAGTACCTGTTGGCAGGTGAGTTAATCGCACTGCTGACATTGTTGTATTAACACTTTGTCCGCCCGGTCCACTAGATGTAAATGTATCCACACGAATGTCCTTTTCATGAACATCCACTTCTACTTCTTCTGCTTCTGGCATCGCTACAACAGTTGCAGTTGATGTATGAATCCTTCCACCTGACTCTGTATCTGGTACACGTTGTACACGGTGGGCCCCGTTTTCATATTTTAATTTTGAATAGGCGCCTTTACCATTAATCATGAAGATGATCTCTTTATAACCACCAACACCTGATGAACTTGATTCCATTACATCCATCTTCCAACCTTGTGACTCAGCAAATTTAGCATACATACGGTATAAATCAGCCGCAAACAGCGCTGCCTCATCTCCACCAGCTGCTCCGCGAATTTCCATAATTACACTCTTATCATCATTTGGATCTTTAGGTAGCAATAGAACTTTTAACTTTTCTTCTAGGCCTGGAAGTTGTTCTTCTAATTCTGAAATTTCCATTTTGACCATTTCCTGCATATCAGCATCTAATTTTTCATCTTGCATTACTTTTGCTTCCTTCAGTTCTTCCGATACTTCTTTATATTCGCGATAAACTTCAATAATATCTGTTAAGTCAGATTGTTCTTTTGAGTAATCTCTTAGTTTCTTCGTATCATTAACTATCTCCGGATCACTTAATAGTTCATTTAATTTCTCATAACGATCTTCTAATGATTGTAATTTATCAAGCATGCAGTTCACCTCATTTTTTCTTTTCCCGAATACGTTCTTATTTATTATACAATACTTTTCATTATAGTATAGCTGATATCTCGAGTCAAAAGTTCAACGTGATTCCGAAGCCGATTTAAAAGTTCCTATTTTCATTTCACACTTCGTTTGCGTGCTCCGCCGAATTGTTGCGGTGTTCCGCTGAATTATCGCCTTGCTCCGCCTAATTATCGCTTCCTTCCGCCCAATTATCGCGTACTCCGCCGGATTATCGCTCTCTTCCGCTAGATTAAACCTGCCACACGCCAGCATTTCTAACTAGTGATATAAATTTTCACTAAAAAACACCGTACATGGACGGTGCTTTAAGATTATTAATCTGCTGTTTTTTCTGAAGCTTTTATTTTTATGGATTGCGTTGGTTTATTTGGAACTTCGTGGTGATGGCGGCAGCGTGGTTCATACGATTCGGCTGCACCTACTAATATAATTGGATCATCGTAAGAAGCAGGTAAATCATCGATTAATCGTTGCGTTCTGCTTGCTGGTGAACCGCAGACAGGGCAAATAGCATTTAATTTAGAGACTGATTCACTTAGCGCCATTAGCGCTGGAACAGGACCAAACGGCTCTCCACGAAAATCAGTGTCTAAACCAGCAACAATTACACGGTGACCATGATTTGCTAATTCATTAATTATGTCTACAATCTTGTCATCAAAAAATTGAACTTCATCAATACCTACTACATCAATTGAGTCATCCATTTCGGCGATGATATCGTCTGCACATGAAACTGGTCGAGCTAATATAGTATTTCCATTATGAGAAACAACGGATTCTTTAGCATAGCGATCATCAATTGCTGGTTTAAAAACTCGAACAGATAAATTACCGTATGTCGCTCTTCTGACACGGCGTATGAGTTCCTCTGATTTCCCTGAAAACATACTACCACAGATGAGTTCTACCCATCCACTTTGCTTCATAACATACACGTATGATTTTCTCCTTTCATATGTAAAACAAGTTGCCTTAGAGGTTATCTAGTAGCATTATATACATATTCCATATATTCTGTTCATTATCCTTAAGTCAAAGGATATTTTTCACTCTATTAAAAAGGAAAAAACAGGCAAAGGAAGATAATTCGCCTGTTTTCTCATCAACATTAGTTAAGATAAGCCATCCTTCAAAATGAAGAATGGCTTCTTACTTTAACTAGCACATTTAAGTGACTTAGTTAAGTTTATATTTTTTCTTAAAGCGATCTACACGGCCGCCAGCTTTATCTGCTTTTTGTTTACCAGTATAGAAAGGATGCGAATCTGAACTTATCTCTACACGGATTAACGGGTATGTGTTACCATCTTCCCATTCGATTGTCTCATCGGAAGATTTCGTTGATCCACTAAGAAATTTGTAATCAGAACTTGTATCAAGAAATACTACTTTCTTGTATTCTGGGTGAATGCCTTCTCTCATTATGTTCCACTCCTTCTGCCCTGAATCCCTTAGAAACAGAGTTAATATTTAGCTATATTACACAATTTAAAAAACTGTTTAATATACTTATTCTTTATACTCACACTGAAAGATTATAACAGTCTGGTTTGACCTTTGCAATAGCTAGTTTTATTTTTTACTAGGATTATTCTTCATCGTTCCTTTTCGTTTCATTTCTAACTCTAATTGCTCATAAAACTCTAGATTTGTTTTTGTTGAGCGAATCTTACGTAAGAAGCGATCTAAGAAATCAGATGAATCCTGCATCGATTTGCGTACAGCCCAAAGGATATCCAGTTGTTCCTGTGGTAACAATAATTCTTCTTTTCTTGTACCAGAAGGCAAAATATCAATCGCTGGGAAGATACGACGTTGTGCTAATGCTCTATCTAAATGTAATTCCATGTTACCGGTACCTTTGAATTCTTCATAGATAACATCATCCATACGTGATCCTGTTTCGACTAAAGCAGTTGCTAAGATCGTGAAACTACCACCTTCTTCGATATTACGCGCAGCACCAAAGAATCGCTTTGGTCTATGAAACGCAGCAGGATCAATACCACCTGATAGTGTACGACCACTAGGCGGAATAACAAGGTTATATGCTCTAGCTAAACGCGTGATACTATCCATTAAGATAATAACATCTTTTTTATGCTCCACAAGACGCATTGCCCGTTCTAGAACAAGTTCAGATACTTTAATATGATTTTCAGGAACTTCATCAAATGTAGAACTTACAACATCCACATTAGGATGAACAGAACGTTCAATATCTGTAACTTCTTCTGGACGTTCATCAACTAATAAAATAATTAGTTTAGCCTCCGGATGGTTTTTAGTAATACTATTCGCAATTTGCGTTAGTAACATCGTTTTACCAGCTTTTGGTGGCGCAACAATTAGTCCACGTTGTCCAAAACCTACAGGTGTTATCAAATCCATAATTCGCGTTGAGATTGCCTTTTCGTCCGTTTCTAAATTCATTAGACGATTCGGATATAAAGCTGTTAATGCTGGAAAATGGACACGTTCTTTTGCCATTTCAGGATTTTCTCCATTTACGGCATCAACATGCAACAAACCATAGTAACGCTCATTTTCTTTTGGAGGTCGTACTTTACCAGATACTTTATCACCATTTCGTAAATCAAATCGACGTATTTGGGATGCGGAAATATAAATATCTTCTGCACTTGGTGAATAATTAATTGGTCGTAAAAAACCAAATCCTTCTGATGGAATAATTTCTAACACACCATCCATGAATAAATATCCACCTTTTTCAGCTTGCGCTTTCAAAATTGCAAATATTAATTCTTTTTTTGTTAATTTGGCATAGTAAGATACTTTAAACTCTTTTGCCTGAGTATAAAGGTCTTTCAATGTCATGGTCTCTAATTGAGAAATAGTTACTTCGTTCACAAAATCACCACACCTATTTAATTATTTAAACACACAACATGGCCACCTTTATTATAAAAAAAGCATGTCCATCCTGTAATCTATTCAACTGTAAAAATTATTCCTTTATTATATAGAAACTACTTCATTCTTTGGATACTTCTTGTAATTGAAGTCTGCTAAGTTGTGTAAACATCCTGCTGTAAGTATGTATGCAGCGTAGAAGAGCTGGCTTTTTCACACATTTATTCAAGAAGTTATGCGAAGGAATTCATTGTTTGTTCTAGCTAGTAGACCATCTTATTGGAGCAAAATAGATTCGATTCTTAAAGATAGAATAGAAGTTTGTTCATTGCTACAAAGGATACCCTGTTCTTACATACTTAAACCTCTTATATCGTACCTTTTTCTTATAGATTAATCAATCTATAATTTTATTCTAGCACAAATTGACTAAATTTATTGCGAAAAATAAAATGATGTAGTTTTTGAGGTGAAAAAATTAAGAGGATATCAAAAAAATTACAGGAAGCTTCTGTTTGTTACTAGCTTCCTGTACAATCATTTCGTACTATTTACGAGTTTTGAAATTGTTCTATTTCACTTTCTGTCATCTCTTCTCGCCAAATAATAGCACCTAATTTAGTAAGTTTTTCAGTTAAATCTTCGTAACCACGATCAATATGCTCTAATCCAGTTATTTCGGTAATACCATTCGCCATCAAACCTGCAACAATTAAAGCCGCACCAGCGCGAAGATCACTCGCCTTCACTTTTGCTCCTTCTAATTGAACAGGGCCGGAAATAATAGCTGAACTTCCTTCTACTTTTATTTGTGCATTCATTCTCCGGAGTTCATCAATGTGTTTAAAACGCGCCTGATATATGGTATCCGTTACAACACCCGTACCAGTTGAACTTGTTAACAGCGAGGTGAAAGGTTGTTGTAAATCGGTAGGAAAGCCCGGATGTACAAGTGTTTTGATATCAACACTCTTCAAGTTTTTTGATCGTGTGATCAGTAACTGTTCTTCCCCTTCTTCAATTTGGACGCCCATTTCACGCAGTTTAGCAAGTAATGGTTCTAAATGTTGTGGAATCACGTTATCAATCAACACTTTCTCCCCCATAGCTGCTGCCATAATTGTATAGGTACCTGCTTCAATTCGATCTGGAATAATCGTATGCATGCAACCAGTCAGAGAATCTACGCCTTCAATTCGAATAACATCTGTTCCAGCACCTTTAATTCTGGCGCCCATACTAGTAAGCAATGTAGCAACATCAATAATTTCTGGTTCGCGTGCTGCATTTTCAATTATTGTTTTCCCTTTTGCTTTAACAGCTGCTAACATAATATTAATTGTCGCACCTACACTAACAACATCAAGGTAAATCCGTGCACCTTTTAGTTCATCAGCGCGCAAATAAATTGCACCTTGTTCATTTGTTACTTTTGCACCAAGTGCTTCAAAGCCTTTTATATGCTGATCAATTGGGCGTGGTCCAATATGACAACCACCTGGCAAACCAATAACTGCCTTCTTAAAACGCCCAAGCATAGCGCCCATAAAATAATAGGAAGCTCTTAATTTTTTAACTTTTCCGTTCGGTAAGGGCATAGAAGTCATATTGGAAGGATCAATATGTACAGTCTGTCCATGCCACGATACTTCTCCCCCGATTTCTTCTAATAACTCACCTAATATACCGACGTCAGATATTTTCGGCAAACCTTCAATAATAACTTTAGAATCAGCCAAAATCGCTGCTGGTAATAATGCCACCGCGCTATTTTTCGCTCCACTGATTCTTACTTTTCCATTAAGAGGAGTACCGCCCTGCACATATAATTTTTGCATTTGAATTCCTCGCTTTATCTATTGTTTATATAAATGATGATTGTATTCTTCTTATCGTACACATTTTTCCCGAAAACATGCATAATTTTTCACTAACACAATTTCTATTATACAAACAATTGGGCTATCTATCCACCCTAACCAGATATTTAATTTAAAAGGGACTACCTTTAACGCTATATTTATTCATTATAACAAAAAAACCACCCCGTCAGGATGGCTTTTTCTACTATATATTAAGCTTGGTTAGATGAACCGAATTCACGCATTTTTCCGCTTACTGTTGCTTTAATCGCATCGCGTGATGGCCCTAAGTATTTACGTGGGTCAATCATATCAGGATTTGCAGCTAATACGTCACGTACTTTTTGTGTTTGTTGAATTTGGTTTTCTGTGTTTACGTTAATTTTAGATGTACCATAAGAAATTGCTTTTTTGATGTCTGCTGTAGGGATACCAGTTCCACCGTGAAGTACTAGTGGTACTCCAGCAACTACATTAATTTCTTCCATTTCTTTGAATCCTAGGTTTGGTTCACCTTCATATGCACCGTGTACAGAACCTAGAGCTGGAGCAAGACAATCAATTCCAGTACGTTCTACTAGCTCTTTACACTCCGCAGTGTCAGCATACATGATGCCACCTGTAACACCGTCTTCTGTTCCACCAACAGTTCCAACTTCTGCTTCAACAGAAACACCATGGAAGTGTGCAAGTTCAACAACTTTAGAAGTTAACGCAATATTTTCTTCAAATGGATGGTGAGAAGCATCAATCATTACTGATGTGAAACCAGCGTGGATTGCTTTAGCACATGACTCAAATGTTTGACCGTGGTCTAAGTGGATCGCAACTGGTACTGTAGTTCCTTGTGCTTTCATTGTTGCATCAACCATTGCAACTACAACACTGTAACCGCCCATGTATTTTCCAGCGCCTTCAGAAACTCCAAGAATAACTGGAGACTTTTCATCTTCAGCAGCTTGTAAGATCGCTTGAATATACTCCAAGTTGTTAATGTTAAATTGGCCCACTGCATAACGTTTTTCGTTTGCTGTGTCTAGCATTTCTTTCATTGATACTAATGGCATAAAATTGTTCCTCCTAATAAAGATTAGTAAATCTAATATTCCCTATAGCCAGTCAAATATGTTTTGATGATTGGATATACTATTAGAATACCAATTTCATGAAGAAGGTGCAACAAATCTTACATATGTAAACGTTTTCTACCGAATTAATTTGTCTTTTATATGAAGGTTATCGATTTATAACCTAATTTTTAAGATATATTGAAGAATTGCCCAACTTATTGAAATTAGTTATCATTTAATAATCGATTCATATGAAATTTTGCATCTTCTATATTAAATGGTTTAGATAAAACTTCTTTTACAGATGAAAAGTTCTTTGTTTTACTCTTTGCTTCCTCTGCTAACCCACTCATCATTATTGTTGGAATATATTTTCCGCTTTCTTCTAGTTTTTCAATAACGGCAGCTCCATCAATTATTGGTAAACGAAAATCAATTAATATCAAATCTGGCGGTATTTCTTCAATAAAATCTAATGCTTCCTTTCCATTTGCACAACTAAATGCTTCGTAACCCTCACTTTTCACTATTTCTTCTAATAATAATCGTATGCCTAGTTGATCATCTACGATCAAAACTGTACGTGTCATCGTAATCCACTCCTCTATCAAGAATCAACATTGTACTTGTTAGTATATTAAATATAGGAAATATACTCTCACAAAACTACCTACTATATATTTATATATTTCTAGACAACTGTTATTATTCCTGCTTTTTAACTAAATTTGTATAATCGCTGTATAAAATTACATTCTATTTCTTCTACGGTTTCGCATCATTTAAGTATACTACTAAAAAAGTCGACATAGTTAAAACTATGTCGACTTTTCGTATTACTTATTTTGTTGTGCTACTGATGCGCCAATGAATCCATAAAATAAACGTTGTGGACGAGTTGGACGTGATTTGAATTCTGGATGGAACTGCGATGCTATAAACCATGGATGATCTGCAAGTTCGATCGTTTCAATAAGTTTACCATCAGGGCTAGTACCAGAAAAGATAAATCCTTTATCTTCCATTGCTTCTCTATATTCATTGTTAAATTCAAAACGGTGACGATGACGTTCGTAAATAACATCTTCATTTTCATATGCTTCTTTCGTTTTTGTACCCTCTTTCAAACGGCATGGATAGACACCTAATCGAAGTGTTCCACCCATATCAGAAACGTCTTTTTGTTCAGGCAATAAATCGATAATTGGATATGGTGTATTTGGATCAATTTCAGCAGAATGCGCACCATCAAATCCAAGTACATTACGTGCGAATTCAACTGTTGCTAACTGCATACCTAAGCAAATTCCTAAAAATGGCGTTTTAGATTCTCTCGCATAACGAATTGCTTCAATTTTACCTTCAATCCCACGATCACCAAATCCTCCAGGTACAAGAATACCATCAACATCTGCTAATAATTCAGCTACATTTTCGGCATTTACAACTTCAGAATCAACCCAACGCACACAAACATCGGAATCATAGCTATAGCCTGCATGTTTTAAAGCCTCAACGACAGAAATATATGCATCTGGAAGCTCGACATATTTACCAACTAAACCAATTGTAACGGTTTTTGATAAATGTCTAACTTTTTCAGCCAATTCATTCCATTCGGTCATGTCTGCTGGTGGGCAATCCAAACCAAAATGGTCACATGTAATTTGATCTAAATTTTGTGCTTGCAGAGCTAGAGGTACGTGATAAAGTGTTTCAGCATCGGTAGATTCAATCACAGAACCTGCATCAATGTCGCAGAATAGTGCTATCTTATCTTTCATGTCTTGTGTTATTTTCAATTCCGTACGTAGAATGATGACATCAGGTTGAATGCCTAAAGAACGTAATTCTTTCACACTATGTTGCGTTGGTTTTGTTTTCATTTCACCAGCCGCTTTAATATATGGAACTAATGTCGTATGGATGTACATGACGTTTTCTTTACCAATGTCACTCTTTATTTGGCGAATTGCCTCTAAGAACGGTAGGGATTCGATATCACCAACAGTTCCACCAATCTCAGTAATAACAACATCAGCATTCGTTTGTTTACCAGACTGAAATACTTTATCTTTGATTTCATTGGTGATATGTGGAATTACCTGTACTGTACCACCTAAATAGTCCCCGCGTCGTTCTTTTTTAATAACAGTAGAATAGATCTTACCAGTTGTAACGTTACTATATTTATTTAAATTGATGTCAATAAAACGTTCATAGTGACCCAAGTCAAGATCTGTCTCAGCACCGTCTTCTGTAACAAAAACTTCTCCGTGCTGATAAGGACTCATTGTTCCTGGATCGACATTAATATAAGGATCGAATTTCTGAATTGTTACATTTAATCCTCTATTCTTTAATAAACGTCCTAATGAAGCTGCTGCAATTCCTTTTCCTATGGATGACACAACGCCACCTGTAACAAAAATATATTTAGTCACCTTACATCCCTCTTCCTTTTTTGTTTAATGTGTGATCTTATTGGTTTTCCAATACAAAAAATCTATTGAACAAGATAATTTATGGACATAAGTGCATAAAAAAACAAAAGCGTCCCCCTATTAATAGGGGGACGCTATTTATATTATTTAAATAAATAATGGAGCCCGAATAAAATTGTACGCATTCCACCATCAAAAGTCAAGCGCATTTTTTATCGACTATTTCTTTTTCTTCGCTTTTCCATCTTCTTCGTCATTGTCGTCGTCATCTTCTTCATCATCATCGTCATCAAAATCAACGTCTACATCATCATCGTCGTCAAATGATTCTTCATCATCACTTTCATCAAAGTCTGTTTGTTCAAAGTCTAGATCTATTTCTGTAAGATCCTCTTCTTCAACGACAGCCTTTTTCTTCTTCTTAGCTGCTGCTTTCTTTTTCTTCTTTTTCTTAGGAACAGCAGTAATTTCTTCTTCAATTTTTTCCATAGGATACCAATCTCTTAGTCCCCATAAACCAGATCCAATCGTTATAAAACGACCATCAACATTTAAATCCGTATAAAATTGAGCGTAATATTCCTTTTTTTTCACATCATTGAAACCTTTCAATTCGATAACACGATCATAAATCTCTTGATAAGGCATCGCTTTTTTCTCTTTTTTCAATACCATTGTTGCTAAATTAACCATTGATAGCTCTTGTAATTCTTCGCGGCTATATTTATCCAAGCTCACCGTCAAAGCACTCCCTTTTATCATATTATTTTCCTGTTTATATGTTAGCAAATGCGTCAGCATCTATTACACATTTTCACGAATGGCTGATGAAATTCTTTTTATAAACAGACTCTTCTTCATCAAGCACAACTAGTGAATCTGAATTGTCTCCAATACATTATATTGGTATGAAAATCAAAATGCAATATTTACCGCGATTCCATTTTATAAAGAGATGAATTTTCGGTCTACTTACTTCTGTTTAGTTTATAAAATCGACTATTTCTTTTACTTTAGCTTCTGTTAAGCTGCCAGAATTATTGTATATATGAATATTTTCAGCTGGAATTGCCCAGTTAATTGTTGGAACGAAATCTACACGCGTTTCGTAACTGTCCCAGTTGTCTAGTTTCCATGTATCACGGATAGTGCCTCGTTCTTCTATTCGAGCACGTTGCGTCTCTATATCACCTAACGTAACGACCACAACCTTAACATCGACTTCAGCAAAGGTTTTGCCACTTTTAGCTAAAACATCCTCTATCCACTCTTTGTTTTTTAACTCTGCAGTAAATGGGGAAATCATAAAGACATTCTGACCTGCTGCTACATTATCTATACATATATCCATTGTTGTATCATATTCTAAATCTCTTAAATTCTCTTTATAAAATGCGGAATCACGATCATTTTTGTCCATTCCTTGCATGTCCAAAATCCGCTCGACAAAACGTCCTCCAACCGTATCACGATCAAGAAATGCATTTGGTACAAACGATGCAACTTCTTTCGCAACCGTTGTTTTACCTGTGCCTGCTACTCCTACAAAAAATATAAGCTTTTGCATAAATTTATCATCCCTTCACATTTTAATTCAACTACTTTTCATGGTAACGCATACTTTCTAAAAAAGCATTTACTTTTTTTATTAGGAAATGTTTTTTCTTTTTCGGGCATGATAACTTGTACGAATCTCTAAAGGGGGACATAACTATGTACAGTATAATCATCGGGATTTTTATTTTACTTATTCTTATATGGATTGATTTTCAAATAGGAAAAAAACACTTTAAAAGAAAAGCTCCCCTCGTTCATTTTCCATTAGATCCTACTAAATACGAACTGTTCACAACGGGGGATACATTTTTTAAACAATTTTTTGAAGATGTGAAACAAGCGAAAACAAACGTTTCGATTGCTTTTTTCACTGTTCGAAATGACCAAATTAGTAAAGATTTATTTAAATTGTTAAAAGAAAAAGCACAGACTGGTGTAACAGTGAATCTACAGGTAGACTGGGTTGGATCAATTGCATTAAAAAGAAAGCTAATAAAAGACCTGCGAGCTAGCGGTGTACATGTGCGTAAAAGTAATCCACCAACTTTTCCATTCTTTTTTTATCGACTTAACAGAAGAAACCATCGAAAAATAACGATAATTGATTCTACCATTAGTTATCTAGGCGGCTTCAATGTCGGTAAAGAGTATCTAGGCGCCGATCCAAAGTTGGGTGATTGGCGTGATTATCATCTAAAGCTAGTTGATAAACAAATGGCTGGGATATTGCAAAACGTTTTCGCTTATGATTGGGAGGCAGAAAATAAACCTGCCTTAAAAAAGACCCCGACCAAACCTCTAAAAGGAGATACTTCCTTTACCGTTCACATAACAGAAGCAGGGCAGCTAGAAGACTTGTTAGTCCATTGGTTACAGCAAGCAAAACAATCCATTAGCATTGGCTCCCCTTACTTCATTCCAAGTAAACGCGTCTTCGATTGCTTATTACAAGCATGTGCGAAAGGAATCGATGTAACGATACTTGTTCCAGAAAAGGAGGACCATCCACTAGTAAAACCCACTGCATTTCCTTACTATCGGAAACTATTAGCTGCAGGCGGAAAAGTCCATTTTTACAATAATGGATTTTATCACGCAAAAATTAGTTTAATTGATGATAACTGGGCTAATCTTGGTACTGCAAACTTTGACAAACGGAGCTTTTTTTTAAATCAAGAGATCAATCTTGAAATGTCTGGTGACAAAGAGCTGCTTTTACCAATCAAAAATGCTTTTTTAAAAGATCTTAAATCTAGTTTTCCCGCTACAGAAAGTTATTTAAATAACCAATCATTAAGAGCAAAAATTGCTGGATGGATTGGCAAGTTAGTTGAGCCACTCTTGTAAATAAAAGTTCATTAGAACAATTTAACGATACATCGTCCAGTAACCGATGTCTTCAAATCCCAGCCGTTTATATAGCTTGCCCGCGTCTGGATTATCGTAAAAGAGACAAAGTTGTTTCCCTTCAGCTAGTAAGTTCTTACAGAGCTTATTCAAGCACATAGTAGCAAGTCCTTGTTGTTTATAGTCTTGATGTGTTGCAACAGCTACTATCATCGCCGAGCTACTATTTTCTGCAGCTGTAGAAGCCGAAGAAACAATTTCACCCTCTCGCGCGATATAATAATCACGTGATACGCCCTTTTCTAGATTGCGACGCTTGCTCTCTGGATCATATACTAATTCGGAAAACTCTGGGACGTTAGTCAAAAAATCGCCTAGCTTGTTAATTTCGTTAAGTGTCAGCTCGTTTACTTCTGTTGTATCGACTTCTGGTAATGAGTCGTTATTCGTACATTTCGCATAATATAACTGCCGCTTCACACTATATGTAATTTGCAAATGAGGTTCGATTTGGATTGTAACTTCTTTTAACCCGGAAAGCTGTGGTGCATTTTTATCGGCATTAATAATATCCGCAAATCCTCTTGCATCGAAGGATCCGAGTGCAAAAGGGATGTAGTTTTTTTCGTATTTTAACAAAATAGCGCGCAACTGGTTAGTTTCATCAAAATCACCCCATATTTGCTGGAAATCTTCTGCATATCCAAACGCTTCAATATCTCCGATGATAAATAAATTTTCTGCTGGTTTTTGTTGGATTAACGCTTGTGTCACAGCATCATCTTGTTCCGTCAATTGCCGAATCACAGTGTTTCTACCTCCTCTATTCTGATAGTTAAAAATATTTTAACACAAATTTATGTGAATTTTCTTACTTTTTTTTGGAGAAGAGGTATAAATTATGTGCTCCGTCGGATTACGACGTGCTTCCGCCGGATTGCCCTGGCCTTACGTCGCAATTTCCATCAATTGTTTCGTTCAAAATACTAACTTTTACGAAAAGCCTTCTTTAAAAAAAAGATCCAGTCCATTTTAAATGGGCTGGATCTTTTTCATTAGTATTACATACTGTCTGGAGCTTTTACTCCAATTAAACGTAAGCCATTAGCAAGCGTGTACTTAACAGATTGCATTAGCGCCAATCTTGCTTTCGTGCGCTCCGGATGCTCAGCATCTAACACTTTTTCTGCATTATAGAAGCTATGCAACGCAGACGCAACATCATAGATATATTGCGTTAGACGATGTGGTGTTCTATTTTCTGCGGCATCGATAATTACTTGTGGGAATTCACCAATTCGCTTCAATAAATCTTCTTCTTTTTCAGCAATTAACAGGCTAGCATCAAAGTTTTCATCTACAAGGAAACCTTTCTCCTCAGCCTGACGAAGCATCGCACAGATTCTTGCATGTGCATATTGCACATAAAAAACTGGGTTATCATTTGATTCTGATTTAGCTAGATCCATATCAAAGTCTAAATGTGAATCGCTTGAACGCATCACAAAGAAATAACGCATTGCATCAACGCCTACTTCTTCCATCAATTCACGCAATGTTACAGCTTTACCTGTTCGCTTACTCATCTTGACTTTCTCACCATTTTCAAACAGGCTAACCATTTGGATTATCTCAACCTCAAGTGTGTCTGAATTATAGCCTAACGCCTGAATTGCAGCACGTACTCTTGGAATATAACCGTGATGATCTGCACCCCAAATATTAATTAACGTTTTAAAACCACGCTCTAATTTATTGTTATGGTAAGCAATATCCGGTGTTAAATACGTATACGTTCCATCATTTTTAATCAGTACACGGTCTTTGTCGTCACCAAAATCAGTAGTTCGGAACCAAGTGGCACCTTCTTCTTCAAATGTATGCCCCTTGTCCTTAAGTAAAGCCAAAGTAGGAGCTATTTTACCGTCATCATAAAGAGATGTCTCAGAGAACCATTGATCAAAGTTTACACGGAATTCCGATAGATCTTTTTCTAGTTTTTTAATTTCATATTTCAAACCATATTCTTTAAAAAATGCTAATCGTTCTTCTTCTGGTTTATTAGCCCACTCATCGTTATATGCGTCAACTAATTCCTTACCAAGCGCAATAATATCTTTACCATGGTAACCGTCTTCCGGCATCGCCTCGTCTTTTCCTATTGCTTGCATATAGCGTGCTTGAATAGATTTAGCTAGGTTATTTATTTGGTTACCAGCATCATTAATATAATATTCACGTTCGACATCGTAACCCGCTGCATCTAGAATATTACAAAGCGAATCACCTACAGAAGCCCCACGCGCATGTCCAAGGTGTAAATCACCAGTTGGATTTGCCGAAACAAATTCGACTTGCACTTTATGACCTAATGCTGCTTCTGATCGGCCATAATTGTCTCCCTCTTTTAATATAACTGGAATTAGACGTGTTAAGTACGTATTATCCATGAAAATATTAATGAATCCTGGACCTGCAATTTCTACTTTTGTAATAGAGGCTTCCACTGTATTTAGTGCTGCAACAATTTCATCCGCAATTTGTTTCGGTGCCTTCTTTGCAATTCTTGCTAGTTGCATCGCGATGTTTGTTGCGTAGTCTCCGTGTCCTCTGTCTTTTGGTTGTTCCAGTACAATAGCAGGTAACTCTTCTTCTGTCGCTAATTCCGCTTTGAGTACAGCTTGTTTAATTTCTGTTTTTAATCTTTCCTGCATTTCTTGCATAATATTCATTACGAAACCTCCTTGAAAGTCAATGTTAATCGGTGTCTTCGTTCACCTTCACCATTTATTTTTGTTGTATAACTAATAAACAGTTTCCCTGATCGTGTCCCTTTTGATTGTTCAAAAGTAATTTGATCTGTGTGGGTTTCCATATGTATCGTACCAAATTCATGGTGATAGATATTTTCTGTACGTTGTTTCCTTTTAAATTGCTGGAGCATCGCTACAGCGCCTGTTCGCTTGATGCTAACTTTATCATCGGTAATGGTTATGAAGGCATCCACGTCACCTTGTTCTTCTAGATGTTCCGTGAAGCGAATTACCTTGATCGTACCCTTTTGGATAAATGAGCCTGTCTCTTCGACTACTGTTCTTGTCTTATCACTTAGCTCACGAATTTCCGTAACTAATTTAATTGTAACAGGGATTTGTTCACTTTCCATTGTACCACCCTCACTAACTAGATAATCTTAAGTATAAGAAGGTTTTCAACTAAACTCAAGTATCTTTTTATTTAGGACCTTTTCGTAAACTTTAGTATTTCAAAAGATTGTTAAAATAAATCGATGAACTCTGTAATGATCCCGCTTTGGAAATACACTACGCTTTCCGCAGGCACGTCTTCAGCTAACTTCGTAAAGTAAAAAGCGTTTTACGAAGTGGATCTTCAGATCGCGCTGTTCCTGCAGGAGTCTCCGTGTATTTCCGTCGCTAGTCGAACAGATTTATCAGAGGTATTAGACCAACAATAACAAACTTTTATACTTTCTTAAGAAAAACCATACAAAACGAAGGAAAAACGCGAGACTCCTATGGGAAAGGAACAGTCTGAAGACCCCGCAGTGAGCGTTTTTTGCTCGCGAGGAGGCTGAAGCGTTCCCCATGGAAAGCGAGTGTTTTTCCGCAGTGGCAGAATAAAACTGCACTTATAAAGAATAGAACAAATCCTCGATAATGTTAAGTCTGCATATATATCTTTAACGAAGTTTTAAAAGAAACAAAATTTACGAAAGGGCTTTAAAAATGGAATAGAAGCACTTCTACTGATAGAAGCGCTACGTCTTTTATTCCTTTATTTCTTTGTTAGATCTTTAACGAATTTTGGTAATGCAAAACTAGCTTTATGGATTTCTTCTGTGTAATATTTAGAATCGATTTCATGGAAACGTTCTGGCTTTACTTCTAATGGGTCGTATTGTTTACTTCCAATTGTAAAAGTCCATAATCCACTTGGATAAGTAGGAATGTTAGCCGTATATAATTTAGTGATCGGGAAAATCTTCTCGACATCATGATAAACTTGCTTAATTAGATCTGCCTTAAACCATGGATTGTCCGATTGTGCAACGAAAATACCATCCGACTTTAACGCCTTAGATATTCCAGCATAAAACCCTTTTGAAAACAGACTAACAGCTGGTCCTACTGGTTCAGTTGAATCTACCATGATGACATCATACATTGCTTCACTTTCAGCGATATGCATAAAACCATCGATTACTTTTACTTCTACACGCGGGTCGTCTAACTTACCAGCAATTGTCGGTAAAAATTTCTTCGAATATTCGATTACTTTTCCATCAATTTCAACTAGAATCGCTTTTTCAACAGATGGGTGCTTTAGAATTTCACGAATGACACCACCATCGCCACCACCTACAACCAAAACATGTTTCGGATTTGGATGGGTGAACAACGGAACATGCGTAATCATCTCATGGTAAACAAATTCATCTTTCTCTGTTGTCATAACCATGCCATCTAAGACAAGCATATTTCCCCATTCATTTGTTTCAATCATATCTAATTGTTGAAAGTCTGTTTTTTCAGTATGTAATGTTTGTTTAATTTTTGCTGAAATACTGAAATCATTTGTTTGTTTTTCTGTATACCATAATTCCATGTGTCTATCTCCTTTGGCTTTTAAATCTATATTACAACTACTTATTTAATGTTTCAAACAAACTAATTCTAGAGAGTTTAATGAAAAAAGCAAGTGTTTTTCCTTTTTTTATTAAATTTGTCGAATCCATACGTTTATATATGTGTCATTTCCACCATAATGATACTACTATCCAGAGCGCATTTGGCCGTATAAAGGAGTTTCAATAAAATGATGAAGCTATTCAAACAGATATTTCAAAAAATAGAGCACAGACCTCTTCGCTTTATTGCAATTAGTTTTTTTATCGGTTCCCTTTCTATCATTATTTTCTCACTATCTATTTACACATATGCGCTAGTTCTTGGAGCGCCTCCTTTAACTACTGTCCAAAACACGATTTATTATAGTTCAGATGGAACCAAAATCGGCGAAGAATTAGGTGTAGTCAATCGCTATTGGGTCGATTTAGAAGACATTAATCCGACACTAATTAATGCAACGATACAAGCTGAGGATCAAAATTTCTACAGTCATCATGGTTTTGATCTTAAGCGAATTCTGGCAGCAGTTTTAGTCAATATCAGTAGCGGGTCAAAGAAAGAAGGAGCGAGCACGATCACCCAGCAATATGCACGCAACCTTTACTTATCACATGAAAAAACGTGGTCACGAAAAATAAAAGAAGCTTTTTATACCATGCGGTTAGAGCTTTTCTATAGTAAAGACGACTTGCTGGAAGGCTATCTTAATACGATTTATTATGGCCATGGTGCTTATGGAATTGAAACTGCTAGTCACTATTTCTTTAAAAAAGAAAGTGCTGATCTTAGCCTTGCAGAGGCAACTTTATTGTCTGGTATACCGAATAGTCCAAGTTATTACTCACCGATTAATCATTATGATCACGCAAAAGAGCGTCAAAAGCGAATTTTATCTGCATTAGCTGAAGAAGAAATAATTAAAGAACAAACAGCCTTTTTGGCAGAAAGAGAAGATCTACAAATAAATAGTGCATTTCCAACAACTACAGATTCTATCGCACCATACTTCCAAGATATTGTTTTAGCCGAAATGGAAACGATCTTAGCACAAGAGCCTAAGGTTATTCGTACAAGTGGGTACCATGTTTATACAACGTTAGACGAAACACACCAAGAGAAATTAGATCAATCAGTAGCTACTAAAATCAATACAAGTAGCGCGTTGCAAATCGGTGGGATTGCAATGGAACCGACAACAGGTGCGATTACAGGCCTAATAGGTGGGAAGAATTACACAGAAAGTCCCTATAACCGAGCCGTCCAAGCAAAACGAATGGTCGGGTCCACTTTTAAACCTTTCTTATATTATAGTGCATTGACGAATGGTTATACGGCAAGCACAACATTAATGAGTAAGCCAACCAACTTTGTCTTAGCTGATGGCAGTAGTTATCAACCTAGTAACTACAACGGTTATTATGCCGATCAACCTGTCACATTAGCACAAGCACTGGCTGTCAGTGATAATATCTATGCGGTAAAAACAAATATTTTCTTAACTCCGAAGCGCTTAATTGATACTACACGTGAGTTCGGAATTACAAGTGAGCTTAAAGCAGTACCTTCTCTTGCTTTAGGAACGGCATCCATTAGTGTGAAAGAAATGGTAACCGCTTATAGCATGTTAGCAAATGGTGGCAGTTCTCTTACACCACATACCGTTGAAAAAATAACTGATTCTAAAGGAAAGATTATTTATCAGCGTCCAAAACAGAAGCAAAAACAAGTTCTTGATCCGCAACAAACTTTTATCTTGAATCAATTAATGACTGGGATGTTTAATCCCAATTTAAATGGTTATATGCACGTCACAGGAGAATCAATTGCAGATCAATTGCAACATACGTATGCAGGAAAGTCAGGTACAACCGAAACCGACAGCTGGATGATTGGTTATAGTCCACAACTCGTGATGGGTGTATGGACAGGTTATGACGACAACAGAGCGATCAATAAAACAGAAGAACAACACGCTGCCAAGCAAATATGGGCTGATTTCATGGAAGCTGTTCATGCGAACCAAGCCGTTGAAAGCTTTGACGCACCCGCTGGCATTGTTGCAGCATATATTGATCCAACAAGTGGTGAATTAGCTACGCCATACTGTGAAAATAGACAACTGATGTATTTTGTTGCGGGTACAGTTCCTGAACACTATTGCTCTGTTCATCAACCAGAAGATTAAATTAATCTATACGACCTCAACTTTCTCACTTAAAAAGTAAACACTAATCGTTGGCCGTATTGCGTTTGGTTTATATTTGTTCTATTACGTGACATTTTTAAATAGATCTGCTTTCTAAAAGATTGTTATCAATGACAGAATTATCATAGACTCTGTCTTAAAAAAGAATTTCCAGACCCGCTCCTCAAATGAAATTGACTCCCTTTCCGCAGGCACGGCTTCAGCTAACTCGGATAAGCAAAGAACGCTTTCCGAGTGGATCTTCAGCCCGTGCTGTTCCTGCAGGACAAGGAATACTTCAACAGCAATACTTCGCACGAAGAAAATAGATTTTTATTTTCGAGGATGTCGTCAATTTAATTTGATACCCTAGATTAGTTCATAAATATTTAGCAGGTAATCTATTGCATAATGAATTAAAAAACCAACATTTTTACCGCTTTTTAGCATCTTCTACTAATTTCTGTAATAACTAATTTTGTTTAACATTTAGAAATATTTGCTTTAATCAGCGAAGGTAGCAAATGGTTGACACTCCTGTGGGAACAGCACAAACCGAAGATACTTACGACGGAGTTTCTCTCAAGTTCGTCAGATGTTTTCGAAAGAAGCGTGAAGTCAGCTTCTATTTTGGATTGCGAGACTTCCAAGTAATACCTATACTTAAACGCCTGATTCACTCTGCGAAAGTTGAGTACGAAGAAAAAGGATTCCGCAGAGAGCAGAATCCTTTTTTAGTGCATATTATTATGCTGGTAGTGCCTCTTTTAATTCATCCGGTGCATTCTCCCACATTTTTGCATCAAACGAACGTAAAAAGTCAGCTAATAATTTCTTAGATGCATCATCCATATGTTCTACTATATATTTTCCTTTCATTGACTTATCCATATGCGTAACATGTTCAGGCATTGATTTATAAGCCCGCTTAATTGATCTATCTACGCGTACTTCACTACCTGCAACACCATAGTAATAAGGACCATTCTCTCCCCGTTCAACCGTGACCCAGACAATCCAATATAATAGTCCGTTTGGCACTTCGTCTTTGTTTGGAAGAAACTTCACACGTCGCTCTATTTCACTTCGGGCGTGCATGGCACCCATATCAACAAAAGCACGGCTTTCATTTGGGTCGATAATTACTGGTGATATATTTTCCAAACTAACCGCTCCAATACCATAACCACCATGGCCATCTGTCGAATCGTCTTTCATTATTGTAAAAGCATTACTTTTCTTCTGCTTTGATCCATCTTCTTTAGACATAATTAAAATCCTCCTAAACGACTTATCTTAGTGCTATTATTGTAGCATATTGGATAGCCTCTTTTCATCTTGCAAAGCTTAGAAATGATTTCAAAGTCTAATTTAAGTATAATGGTAAAAGAAAAGGAGTGAGTTATTATGCCATACGTTACAGTAAAAATGTTAGAAGGTCGTACAGACGAGCAAAAAAAGGCACTCATCGAAAAGGTTACAGAGGCAGTTAGTGAAACAACTGGAGCGTCTAAAGAGAAAGTCATCGTATTTATTGAAGATATTGATAAAAGTCAATATGGTGTCGGTGGTAAACGTCTGATTGATTGATGATTAGAGAACACCCTAGTAGAAATTACTAGGGTATTTTTTATAAGAAATGAAAGTCTTCTGGTTTCACCGATGCTACTTTTGTAGAATTGTCAGTTGCTTTTGTCTTCCGTTTAAATACATTTCTATTCCTTCTAGACATTCCAACGCCTACTCTTCTCTGCTGTACCTCTTGTATTCCTTGGACAATAAGTTGCATCGCAATAATCACGACCATAAACGCAATAAAGACAGGCACAACAATCCAATAATGACCAGTCATGAACGCCTCCCTTGCATTGCTAATCAGTCCAGACCATTCAAATGTGACAGAATGCTTTGGCGCTTTATAAACTTCATCAAACATCACACTTGTTCCACCTAGAAATAGACCAAATAAGCCTAAATGCATCAGCAGCACTAAAACTTGAATAAACTGTTGACCAAAAATCAAACCTAATCTAGCACTTAAGTGTGGCATTACATGTTTTTTAATAATTTGCCGATTAGACGCTCCTAAAACTCTAGCACCATTGATAAACTCTTTTCCTAATATCAAACGCATCTCATTACCAATCAAAACCGTAAGAAGCGGCACTACTAAAATAGTTAAGATAAGTCCTTGTACAAGGATACGTTCCGTTAAACTATATTCAAACCCTCCTGTTGAACCCATTACAAAAGGTGCTAACAATACAATTGCTAGAACAGTCAGCGGTAAGTAGTGAAAGCCGTCAACTAATTTCTCAACCATTCTTCTCCACTTATTATTCAGCATAAACACATAGGGAATTGCAAATAGAAATCCAACTAATATACGTAATAAAGCGACTCCACTTGCAAAAAGGATCGTATATTTTGCTCCAGTAATTAATTGGTCGCTAATACTATATCCAAGAAGATCACTGCCCATAGGGACATATTTAGAAGGTGGGTGCGGTTTAGAACTTACTAAGCCACCATCTTCATCATAAACTAACACATATTGTCTTACAGGTTCTTCTTGGATAATGGAGTGGCCAATACTTACAACAAGAATTCCAAAGATGGTCAGAAAGCCAATTAAGAACTTAGGATTTTTCAAGTGCGCTCCTAGTCCTTTTACCAATTGATAGCCATATTTCATTTTCGAGCCCCCAATTGTTTAAGTGTTTGCCAGCGTTTCTTTTGTTTTACTGAAGCTACAGGATGTGAATCATATGATTCATTAAAAACGAATATCTCCACTCCTTGATAAAGGAGAAATAACGGGGTAAAAATCATCCACAGCACAACAGCAAGGACAATCGAACGAAAGTCTTCCAGCACATAACTGGAGATTCCATTAATATTAAACATATATTCAATCACAAATAAACTAGATAACGTTGTCCAAACGATAATTTTTGACTGATAAAAAACACTCTTCATAATATTGCGTAGCACATGTTTAACTAGAATAAAGCTTTGTCTAATTCCTTTACTCCGAGCCAATTCAACATAGTCTTTTATCAACTCTTCTTCGATCAATAAGATAAGGATTCGATAGAGTGAAACCATTGGCAAAAAGGATAAAACTACAATAGGTGCTAAATAGATACGCTCATCACCTAACGTTACAAATCGCATCAATAAAGTATCGGTATGTTGAAAAATCATCACAATGCCCAACTGTAATAAAAAAGCCACCATCAAATCTGGGATTGATTCTAGCAATCCTAGTAAACGTTTAATAGATTGCATTGCTATTTTCGGTAAAAATAGCGTTATTATCGCTACTATAAATGCAACAAGAAACCCCAAAATGATAGCACTAACGAAAATTCTTATTGAATAGAGATAGGGATTCCATAACATCGAAAAAACAGATACCTCCCGATCTAAATAAAAATATGTCCAGCTATCTGGTTGTATTAATGCTTTTGTAAGGGAGATGAATTGATTTAAAAATGCAGATACGTTAAAAAGGTAAGTAGGTTGAAATAGTATAGGTGCGCTACTAACGATCAGGATACCTATCAAACCTGCTATGTAATATAGTAAAAAACGTGCTAGCCTCTTCACTCTTACAACCCCTTTCTCATTACTAGTTTCCATTATAATGAAATTTATGAAAATTAACAATAAATCTCCAGACAGCAAAAAGCACAGCATTAGTTGCTGCGCTTTTCTCGTTAAGGCCTTTTAAAAAGTTTATTATTGCAATTCTTTAATAAACGCCCATGCTTCTTCAATATCGGTTGGTGTGTAATTTGAACTTTTTTTGACAACTTGTACTTTTTCTTCTACTTCTGTTTTTGTTAACTCGTTAAAATAAAGCATTGTTGAGACAAGCTCCAGAAATCGCGAACTTTTCTCTTTCATCTTTTCAATTTTATCTTCAAAGGGCGGAAGGTTTACGTCAGATTGTTCAAGAAAGTCTTCACCATCAGCTGTAATTGTATAACGGTATTGATAATAATTGCTCTTTTTTTCTTTTTGTTCTGCAATAAAGCCTAAGTTACATAACTCTTCCATTCTTAATGATAATTCTTCTGAATATGGTCCGTAAAAATGAAATTCGAATTTTTCTTCGAAAGGTATCTCACATTGTTTTAAGATATAAATCATTTTTTGCATTTTTTTTCGACCAACAATTTCGCCAGAAGTCATGAAAAACTTCATCAGTTTAGCATGATTTGCTAACATAAAAACATCCCCTATTCCAAACTTGTTAAAAATACTTTCAGATCTGCAATCTTTATTCTTTTCTCAAACCTAGTAAAACTTCTATTCTAGCTTTTTTCGGATTATCATCTGGTAATGTTTGAACAAAATCTAACGGAAAATACAACTTATGATCTGTTCTTTTCTTTCCTGAAATTGATTCAACAATGTCAGATTGCCTTGATAATTCTTCTAATTCTTGATTCGGCATTAATAAATTAATTGGCAAACGCTCGCCTTCTTCACCAGGACGGTAGAAATCATATGGTAAGTCAGAGGAAGAATCAACAACTAAATAATAAGCTGGATCTATTCCTACTTCAGTAAATAAACGCGTTAATTCTCGTGATTCTTTCAATTGAAGATTGGGATTGAATTCAATATATTTAAATAGATTGCGATTCATAAAACGGCGACATAAGTCTCTTAAAATAGGATCTGTTTCCTCTTGCCACATTTGAAAGTAATAGAGAACAATTGATTCATCCAATCGCAAGTAATCTTTCACTGTTACTTTTCCTGCAAAAATAGAAAGGAAATGTGTTGGTTCTAAAGAAAAGGCGTAATCCTTTTGATATAAATCTTTTGCACGATGCAAAATTTTTGATAAAATAACTTCAGCACTTCTACTAACTGGATGAAAATAAACTTGCCAATACATTTGATAGCGACTCATAATGTAGTCTTCTACCGCGTGCATTCCCGAAGCTTTAATCACGACTTGATCTTCAATCGGACGCATGACACGTAAAATACGCTCCATATCGAAATGGCCATAACTAACACCAGTAAAATAGGCATCCCGTTGCAAATAATCCATCCGATCAGCATCGATTTGGCTTGAAATCATACTAACTACCAATTTATCTTCATACGTCTTATTAATAACGTCTGCCACTTTTTGTGGAAAACCCGGCTCTACTTTACGCAATATCTGATTAATTTCTGTGTCACCTAAAATAATTTTCTTGGTAAAGTCTTCATGATCTAATTTAAAAACTTTTTCAAAAGAATGAGAAAACGGACCATGGCCTAGATCGTGAAGTAATGCAGCACATAGACTAAGAAGACGCTCGTCCTTATTCCAATCAGCTCGTCCTTCAAAATTAAACAATATGCGCCGAACAATTTCATAAACACCTAAAGAATGATTAAATCGACTATGTTCAGCCCCATGAAATGTTACATAGGCTGTGCCTAACTGTTTAATTCGACGTAGACGCTGAAATTCAGCAGTTCCAATAAGATCCCAAATTACCAAGTCTCTCACATGAACATAGCGATGGACAGGGTCTTTAAAAACT
Source organism: Paraliobacillus sediminis (assembly GCF_003426055.1). Classification (NCBI taxonomy): domain Bacteria; kingdom Bacillati; phylum Bacillota; class Bacilli; order Caryophanales; family Bacillaceae; genus Paraliobacillus; species Paraliobacillus sediminis. The sequence continues at coordinate 536,863 of NZ_QJSI01000001.1, read as the reverse complement.
TTTTCTTCATATAATTGTTCGTCCTTATAAGCCATTTTCTAATCCTTTCCGTTTCCTTTTTTTCTGCACAATTTATCATTTCATTATATAATAGTTTTGGTTATTCTAAAAGAGGCACTAAACTTTAACAATCGGATAATTTTCAAAACAATGGCTACACACAAAGGAGTACAACAGATGATAGACTGGAAATCTTTTTTTACCGGAACAACATATCGACTAATTGACCATAGTGATCCAGGTGTGATCAAAAAGGCAATGGATTCATTTGCTTATGATGATGCTATCGCTCTGTCTGTTAGTAAACATACAGCACCACACACGATTCGATTATGGGTACATGACAAAACGGTTGTGCTAGGAATATCAGATGCACGCTTACCTTATATGGAAGAAGCTGTTAGCTGGTTGCAAAGCCAAGGGTATCAAACGGTTGTCCGTAACTCAGGTGGTTTAGCCGTCGTCCTTGATTCAGGTGTGCTTAACATATCGCTCCTACTTTCTGGAGGAAATACAGTCGGCATTCATCAAGGATACGATATTATGGTTGCCTTCATTGAAGATCTATTGGCAGATTATACGAATGATATTAAAGCATTTGAGGTTGTTGGATCATATTGTCCTGGGGAGTATGATTTAAGTATCAATGGTAAAAAGTTTGCCGGTATCTCACAACGACGTGTTCGTGATGGAATAGCTGTTCAAATTTATATTTCGGTAGAAGGTGATGGACAGGAACGTGCAGAATTAATCCGACACTTTTACACCCTCGGCTTACGCGGGGAAACATCAAAATTCACTTATCCGTCGGTTAAACCTGAAACTATGCGCTCCTTATCTGAATTAATAGGCGAGCCGATTACGGTCGGACAAGTGATAAACAAGCTAACAACTCTATTGGAGAATTTGACTGGAGAAAGTGATCAAGATGGTTTAATAGAAGAAGAAAGTATCGAATACAAAAAAAGAAAACAACATATGATTGATAGAAATCAAAAAGCACTCGGTGATTTAGCTTAACCGCGTGCTTTTTAATTGGGCGCAGATTTGATTTATTGGGCGTTATTTTGATTATTCGGGCGATCTTTAACTTAATCGGGCGTTAATCACTCGCTCCGTCAGAATCCTCATCTGTCACCTAATAGATGCCTTTAATTAATTGTTCAAAACTATTTTCTCTATTGAAAAATACTCTAGAGCCTCTCTGTCAACTTCATATCCAATTCCAGGTTTATTTGGAATATGAACTTGGCCATTTTTTACATGCACGGCTGGTGCGATGATATCACGATGCCAATAGTTGTCTGATGCTGCTGTGTCTCCAGGTAATGTGAATTGGCCTAAACTTGCAACTGCAAGGCTATGTGCTCTGCCAACACCCGCTTCGAGCATGCCACCACACCAAAGCGTTATGTTATGTTCTGTTGCATATTTTTCTATTTCTTTAACATGCTTGATCCCACCAACACGACTCATTTTGACATTAATAATTTGACAGCTTCCAAGTGCTACTGCTGTTTTCACATCACTATATGTATGAATGCTTTCATCCAAGCAAATTGGTGTTTGCAATTGTTTTTGTAATGAAGCATGTTCAACAAAATCATCGTTCGCTAATGGTTGTTCAATCATTTGTAAACTAAATTGATCTAACTGTTGCAAAATCTTCAAGTCGGACAGTTTATAGGCTGAATTCGCATCTACCATTAGATCAATTGTTGGAAACGCGCGCCTTACTTCACGAACAAGTTCCACATCATTTCCAGGCTTTATTTTTAACTTAACACGCTTGTATCCATCAGAAAGCTTGGCTTCAATTACTTTTAAAAGTTGATGCGTAGATGTTTGGAGTCCAATACTTACGCCCACATCGATTACTTGTTTCGTTCCACCAATCATCTGGTAAAGCGGTTGTTTTTTCTTTTTTGCAAATAGGTCCCAAACAGCGCTCTCTACAGCCGCTTTTGCCATGTTATTACGACGAATCTTTTGAAAGCGCTCCGTAATTTCTTCTGGATGGGCAATTGGTGTTGCTACTAGTAATGGTACTAATAATTTTTCTATCACATGTCGATTTGTTTCTGTTGTTTCTTCTGTATACCAGGGAGTTGTAAATGCCTCTGTTTCACCAAAACCACTCACACCGTCTTCATCAATAACTTCTATAATATAAAAATCCTTATGCTCGACGCGCCCAAAACTTGTCACAAACGGGTGTTTATATTCCATTATCAGGTGATGCAGCACGACGCGATTTATTATAAGCAATTGAATCCCTCCCCCAAAAGATACAGAAAAGGTTCCGTCTTTTTCAGCGGAACCCTTCTTGATAGATATTTTATTATACAGATTGCGCTGCAGTGATGATCGCTAATTTATAAACGTCATCTGTGTTACAACCGCGTGATAAATCATTTACCGGTTTATTTAACCCTTGTAAAATTGGACCAACAGCATCAAAGTTACCTAAACGCTGGGCAATTTTATAACCAATATTACCTGCTTCTAATCCAGGGAATACAAATACATTTGCATCACCTTTAATGTCTGCATCTGGTGCTTTTTTCTCTGCTACACTTGGTACAAAAGCAGCATCGAATTGAAATTCACCATCTAAAGTTAATTCTGGACGTTGTTCCTTGGCAATTTTTACAGCTTCGATAACTTTATCTGTTTCTTCTGATTTAGCAGACCCTTTTGTTGAAAAACTCAACATCGCAACACGTGGATCGATATTAAATAAGCTAGCTGTATCCGCACTTGCTAAAGCAATTTCAGCTAAATCTTGGCTATTTGGCGAAATATTTATCGCACAATCCGCAAATACATACTTCTCTTCATCGCGTACCATAATGAATACGCCTGATGTCTTTTTAATACCCTCTTTTGTCTTAATGATTTGTAAAGCTGGACGAACAGTTTCTGCAGTAGAATGGACAGCACCACTTACTAAACCATCTGCTTTGTTCATATAAACAAGCATTGTTCCAAAATAATTTTCATCTAAAAGCATTTTTCGTGCAGCTTCTTCTGTTGCTTTCCCTTTTCGTCGTTCAACAAAGCTTGCAACCATTTCATCAAATGCTTCATATTTGTTAGGATCAACAATTTCTACATTCGTTAATGAAACATTCAATTCTTTCGCTTGCTGTTCTAATTTATCTCTTAATCCGACTAGTACAGGTTGCACTAAACCTTCATCACCTAATTTACTTGCAGCTCTTAAAATTCTTTCGTCTGATCCTTCTGGGAATACAATTCTTCTGCTTTTCCCTTTTAATCTACCTTTTAGCATGTCATATAAATTACTCATATTTTTACCCTCCAGAATCTATTCTGTTATATATAATACGCCTTTTTGTGTGTGAATGAAAGTGATACCGATTATTTTTTAAAAATCATGATCTTGATCTTGTTTTCTCCTCCCTTTTTTATTCATTTTCTACCTCTTGACGTTAGAAAATGCGCTACTTTACTGTCTGAATCAGATTAAAATTAAATTTTGTCTAATTCATGACAATATTTTTTCTGTAACGCCTTAAATCATTCAAATTTAAATTTCCTGTATGATTACTATTCCCGAATTATGTTATATTAAATCTATAAACCATTTTAGATTATAATAATTACAAAATAAGGAGAGATACATATGGCAGAAGCAGTAGAAACAATGGATGGTTGGTATTGCTTACATGATCTACGCAAAATAAATTGGGGAGCATGGAAAGCCGCTTCAACTGAAACAAGAGAAACAGCTCTTGCTGAATTCCAAACACTTTTATCAAATTGGGAAGAGATTGATGAAGCAAAAACCGGAAGTAATGCTGTCTATACAATTATAGGCCACAAAGCTGATATGATTTTTATGATCTTGCGTCCAACGATGAAAGAATTAAGCGAGGCTGAATTAAAGTTCAATAAATCTTCACTAGCAGCTTTCACAACACAAACTTATTCTTATGTGTCAGTTGTCGAGTTATCTAAATATATGGTTAAAGAAGGAGAAAACCCTGAAGCTAACCCTGGTACACAAGCACGTTTACGCCCTCGTCTTCCTAAGTGGGAATATATTTGTTTCTATCCTATGGACAAACGTCGTGAAGGCGATGAAAACTGGTATTCCCTACCAATGGAAGATCGTCGTCGCTTAATGTATGAACACAGTTTAACTGGTCGTAAATATGCGGGCCGAATCAGACAAATCATTACTGGTTCAATGGGTTTTGATGATTGGGAATGGAGTGTTACACTTTTTGCCAAAGATGCACTTGAAATCAAAAAATTAGTATATGAAATGCGTTTTGATGAAGTAAGTGCTAAGTATGGTGAATTTGGTAAATTTTATGTAGGGAACATTTTAACAAAAGAGACAGTCCCTACTTTTTTATATATTTAAGTTAGAAAGCCACGCATATGCGTGGCTTTTTATTATGGGCTTTTTTGAAAAATTGTTGTTCCTATGTTTAAAATAGCAAGGTTACGAAAAAAAGTCTTTTGCATTTGAATTATCTTGCCATATTTGTTCATCTTTTTTGCGCCTATGCATAAGTATAGGTAGTGGAGAATTTCTTAATATAAGTAAAATAATGAGAGGAGCGAATAATAAATGACTGATGAAAAAAAGCTACGCCAAACGCCTGCTGGGGGATATATGGCACAAGCCCAACCAATGCCGGGGCAACCAACCCATAAAGTTACACAGCAACAAGGTTTACAAGGTCAAACGATGTATCAGCCACAGCAAATGCCCAATTACGGTTACACACCTGGTATGTACCAACAAGGATATCAACAACCATCTTATTATCCTGCACAAGCCTATCAAAGTCCTACTCAAACTCAACCTTCGTCTAGCCAAGTACCAGGTATGTTACCTTTAGAAGAATCTTACATTGAAAACATTTTGCGCCTAAACAAAGGCAAAGTCGCTACTGTTTATATGACTTTTGAAAACAATGATCGCTGGAATGCAAAAGTTTTTAAAGGTGTAATTGAAGCTGCTGGTAGAGACCACATCATTATTAGTGACCCAGAAACAGCAAAACGCTATCTCCTTTTAATGGTCTATTTAGATTATATTACATTTGACGGAGAGATTAATTACGATTTTCCTGGTGCCCGCAAATAGATAAATAAGAAGTCCTTGCTTCCTAATCAAGATGCAAGGACTCCTTTTTTGGAGGAAGAGCATGATGCGTAATCCGTATCAAAGGTTATTACAATTAGAATTTTCAACATTACTATTAGCTATTGTATTCGGGATTATAACATTGTTCTCCGGGTACATATTTCTTGCTTACGTCACTTGTCTCATGCTAGCTGTTAACCTATTATGTGAAGGGCTTATTGGATGGAAGAACCATGATACCATTCAATTTGCCTATCATGTTTTACGCGTTATCCTTATCCTAATCTTTGTTAGTTATTTGTATGCTACCTAAATTAACTGAATTTCATAATAGCATAGCCTAGTAACACCCAACCTACTAAGAAAGCCACGCCTCCAAGCGGTGTGATTAATGCAAATGTCTTAATTGCGGTTGTCGAATAAATGTACAAGCTACCCGAGAAGAGAATAATTCCTGCTAGAAAGAACCAACCTGCCATCGAGATACTTGTGACTTGATACTTTGCTAATAAAAATCCTGTAGCTAGTAATGCGACTGTATGAAACATTTGATATTGAACAGCCTTCTCCCACGTAGCTATTGCCTTTTCCGTAATCTTCCCTTCTAGTCCATGTGCACCAAAGGCACCTAATGCAACAGCGATAAATCCATTAATAATACCAAGTAATAAAAATAACTTCATTTTTCCATCCCCTTACTATATTTTTCATTTAAAATACACACTTTCCTATTTAAAAATCAAATAATGAATCGCCATTTGCATCTTCTTCAACAAGTGGCTTTGATTGTGTAGAAACACTTCCGCTATTCGGTTTCGGCTGGACTGGTTGTTCGCCTATCATTTTTCGAAGTTCAAGCTCTTCTTGTGCATCATGCGTTTGTGCAGGCTTGTCTACAATTTCTTCCGTATCTAAAACTAAGTCAGATAACAACCGAATTGCTCGAGCATGTTCCTTCACTTCTGCAACCTGATCATGTTTTGTAAGTGCCAATTGTATTTCTTGCTGCATTTTTTGTAATACCTTTTTATTTGTTATCACTTTTTATGCCTCCCTAAAACTTCTTTTCCTATTATACAATTCGTTTGCTTTAGTTAAAATAGATAGCATTTGAAATTATCTAAGATGTCCCTTTATAATTAGTTAAAGGAAGTGAACAGATTGAAACGAATCATACACGAAGCAATCGAAAAAATCAATCCAAATGCGGCTATTCAGACTATTAAACCTATCTCAGGTGGAGATATTAACCAAGCATATCGCGTTCAAACAAATAGCACAATTTATTTTGTGAAAATAAATCAAGATGTCCCGTCTAATTTTTTCAAATTTGAAGCAAATGGGATTCAATTAATTAAGGATACCAATACAATAGCGGTTCCCTATGTCCATTACTATAATGAACCAAAGCAACATGAACACGCCATACTTATAATGGACTGGATTGAAGGACAAGCAACAGCCAAGACGACAATTGAGCTAGGTCAGCAAATTGCTTCGCTTCATCAACATAGCCACTCAATGTACGGCTATGATCAGGATGGTTTTATCGGATCCTTATCACAAGTGAATCATTTTACAGATACGTGGGTTGGTTATTTCCGTGACTATCGTTTGCGACCACTACTTCACATCGCCAGTGAACGCGGCAGATTGCCATACGAACGCTATACGAAATTAGAAAAGCTAATGAATGATCTAGATAATTGGATTCCCTCTTTCCCTAAAGCTTCTCTCTTGCATGGTGATCTTTGGGGCGGGAATTGGTTGACTGGTGCTAATGGTAAACCATACTTAATTGACCCCGCTGTTTTCTACGGTGATCATTTATTCGAATTAGCTTTTACCGAATTGTTTGGTGGATTTCCAGACGACTTTTATAAGGCCTATAATGAAGTTATGCCTATTGAAGATTATTATAATGATGTGAAACCTTTATACCAGCTCTATTATTTGCTTATCCATTTAACCTTATTTGGTGAAGGATACGGAAGCTCTGTAGATCGAATCTTACACAGATACGTCTAAAATGAAACTTTTCAAAAAATTCATACGTACTATATTGTAATACGCAAAAATATCAAACGTTTTTTAAATAAAGTATTTTTCTAGAGAGGGGTATCGATTTGACAGTTTTTCTTATCATTGGTGTGACTGCCTTGATTGTTTCAATGCTTTCCCTTGGTGGTGTTCCGACAGATAGACAATCACATCGAGAACGCTCTAGTTATCAATCTGAAACAAGCGAACACCGCAACTTCCGGACAAAACTTGCGTTATATACAGGTTTAATAGCCGTTTTCTCATTAGCTATCGCAGGATTCACCTATCTTTTACGTTAATAAACAAAACAGGCATCCATTATGGGTACCTGTTTTGTTATTGCAGTTTCCTAAAAGATTACGTTTATGACTAAATTTCTATAAACTCCGACGTAACATTTCATTGCGTCGATAGTCTTATTCGCTACGTCAGCAAATGCTTTCCCTTTCCACGGGCACGGCCTCAGCTAACTTAGTAAATCAAAGAACGCTTTACTAAGTGGATCTTCAGCTCGCGCTGTTCCCGTAGGAGTGTCAAGCATTTGCTTCCTTCGCTAGTTAGTGGAACTATTTTTAAGTGTAAGACAGAATCAATCGAAACATTTTCAAGAGACTAATGATTAATGTGTTTATTTGTAGTTCATAAAATGTTTCAAGACAAAACTAGCGGAGCAGGTGAAATGGGTGAGACTCCAGTGGGAACAGCACAAACCGAAGATCCTCTATCGAAGCGATTTTTGCTTCGATAGATAGCTGAGGTTGTGCCCACCGGAAAGCGAGCCCATTTCACTTGTGAAGCGGGTAAGGGTCTTCTGTTACGTCGCAGCTTCTATCAAATTCGAATGGAGTAACAATACTCGCGAAAAGTCCTTTGTTATTGATAGTTTACTTGTTTGTCTTTTCTGTTTTTTCTTTCCATTATTCTTAGTTTTATTTGCGTCAATCTGCCCTCGATAATTGGTTGAAACGATATAAACACCGTTTTGCTTGATAAAAGCAAAACAATTAAAAGTGATAATATAGCTAATCCAAATACATCAAGTATGTGGTCTACCCTAAACCATCCAGCTTCGCGAAAGAATTGAATGAATAATCCATGCAATAAATAAACATAGAGTGTTTGTTGTCCCAGATTTGTCCATCGATATTGTTTACGTGGAATCCAAGCAAATAGACTACAAATTAGAATTGTTGCAATAAGATAAATACCTAGACGTATGAAACCACCCCATATTGGTTGATCCAAATCTGCAAAAGCAAACGATCCCAGTAACCAATGCGATGAAAAACTAGGTAGATAGACAAGTAGTATTACTACTATACTCATTATTGCAAAACTTACATGTTTCACAATTGGATGCGTTAGATTTTTTATTTGATCTTTTGTTATCCAGTAACCCATTAAGAAGAATGGGAAGAAGACAAAAGTTCTAGAAAGACTATATTCCGCTCCAATACCATTTATATAACCAACTATAATGCCAATTCCGACTGCGCTAATAATCCCAGCCAATGGTGGCATTTTTTTAAATACGATTAATAACAGATGCCAAGAGAATAAACTTAGTAAAAACCATAATGACCAATGTGGTTGAAAAATTGGTGTTTGCCAACTAGCATTACCAATTAAATAATAATAAGCCGAATATACACCTTGAAAAATGATATATGGAAATACTAACTTTTTAGTTAGATTCCAAATATACCCCGCGTTTCCTATTCCTTTAGCAAAGAAGCCACTGAGAAGAATAAATGCAGGCATATGGAATAGATAGATAAAATCATAGCTGACACGCATGATTGCTGAATCTTGCGTGAACGGTTGAATCATGTGACCAAATACCACTAAAAAAATCAATATAAATTTAGCATTATCAAAAAAAGCATCTCGCTTCATTTCACTCACCCTTATCTAGTTGAAAGATCTCCTTTATCTATATACCCATTATATGATAAGATAAGCAAATTTAAATGCCGTTAATCAACTTGTAATTGATTTTTAATCTAATGTAATCTTTGTAATTAATTCACTTTATTTACTAATCTGCTATCTTATCTTTTATAACTAGCCACTTTATAATAAACTATACATGCACAATTCTTTATATTATAATATCCTTTGTATACCTTTTCAATTTAGGTTTCAAAAATCATTTTAAACTATTAGGAGCGTGACTTTTTTTGGACGATTTACCACTGAATGCGATTTTTTTACTTATATCTTTAATCCTGTTATCTGCCTTTTTCTCATCTGCCGAAACAGCGTATTCTAGTCTTAACAAAATTAGAATCAAAAAATTTGCTGAAGCAGGAAAAAGTGGAAGTAAAAAAGCATTGTATATTTCAGAAAATTTCGACAAATCCTTATCAACAATTTTAATCGGTAATAACATCGTGAACATTGCAGCTGCAAGTATTTCTACTAAAATAGCTACTGACTTAGTCGGAGGAAACAGTGCTATAGTAATTAGTACAATTGTAATGACAATCTTAATATTAATTTTTGGAGAAATACTACCTAAATCTTTAGCTAAAGAACATGCTGAAACGTACGCTTTGAGGATTTCCAGTATATTATTTCTTTTAATAAAAGTACTTGCCCCTATTAACTTTCTATTTATTAAATTAAAAGTATTCGTCTCAAAATTCTTTGCTAAAAGTGATGGAATGCCTTCTGTTACTGAAGATGAGTTGAAAGTAATGCTTGATATTAGTGAAGAAGAAGGCGTTATTGATAAAGAAGAACGAGAATTAATTCACCGATCGATGGATTTTGATGATACGATTGCTAAAGAAATTTTGACCCCTCGTATGGATATGATTGCTATTAATATTAATCAACCATTAGATGAAATAAAAGAAATTTTCTTTGCAGAACAATTTTCAAGAATACCAGTTTATGAAGGTAATACTGATAATATAATTGGAATATTGTCAGAAAGAGATTTCCTCACACATATGATTAGATATAAAGAATTTAATGTTAGGGAATTGCTCAGAGAGCCCTTATTCATTGTAGAATCAACAAATATTTCAACTTTATTACCAACTCTACAAAAAGAGAAAGTTCATATGGCAATTGTTTTAGATGAATTCTCTGGTACAGCAGGTTTAATAACTTTAGAAGATATTTTAGAAGAGATTGTAGGGGAAATATGGGATGAGCAGGATGAAAAGTTAACTTCCCTTTTCCAAATCGACGAGCTTAACTATAGGCTTGATGCACAATATCCTTTAGATGACTTTGCAAATATTATGAATGTACCTATTCCAAAAAGTTCTTATCATACCCTTGGTGGTTGGATTATCGAGAAATTAGAGGCAATCCCAGAGATAGGCGCCACCTTTTCATACGACAAATTAAACATTATTGTAGATGAGGTTACAGATAGAAGAGTTAAAAAGATTGTTGTCCAAATAAAAGAATAACATAAAAAACATGCGTGCCAATCTTAATTGATTTGGCACGCATGTTCTTTAAACTATATTTGAATTGCCCAGTTGCCATTTCGGAAAATCGCTTCGGTTTCTCCTTCTTCTGTTACACCATCAATATTCATCTCACTTGAACCTATCATAAAGTCTTCATGAATTAAACTATCGTTTACCCCATGTTGATCAAGTTCTTCTTTAGACATTGTCGATCCATTTTTAATTGAAGTTGGATACGCCTTGCCTAAAGCTAAATGACACGATGCATTTTCATCAAATAACGTGTTATAGAAAATTAACCCTGACTTTGAAATCGGAGACTCATGTGGAACCAGTGCTACTTCTCCAAGTCGCCTGGCACCATCCTCATCTGTATCGAGCATGTTTTTCAACGCTTCTTCTCCTTCTTCCGCTGTAAAATCAATTACTTTCCCATCCTTGAAAGTTAGACTAAAATTATTGATAATGTTTCCGCCATAGCTAAGTGGTTTTGTACTCACCACTGTACCATTTACACCATATTTATCAGCTAATGTGTACACTTCTTCTGTTGGAATATTTGCATTAAATTCTATCCCTTTGTCTGAAGGTCCAGATCCACCTTGCCAAATATGGCCGTTTGGTAAGTAAATAGTTAAATCAGTTCCTTCTGCACGATAGATCAATTTTTTATATTGCTTCTCGTTCAAATACTCTCGGGCTGACTTTAACGTTTGATTGTGCTTTTGCCACGCTGCTACTGGATCATCTTGATCTACACGTGTAATAAAGAAGATCTGTTCCCATAGTTTTTCCTGTGCTTCGTCTAGTGGTAAATCTGGGAATACTTTTTTTGCCCATGCTTCTGATGCATAACCTACTATTGACCATGTCACGCGATCATTCATCACGTAATCACGATATTCGCTTAATGCCTTTGCACTTGCTTTTGTCACGGCACTAATACGTTCGCCATCAATTCCATTCAGTAAATCCGGATCTGGTCCGTATACGGTTAAAAGGGAGTATCCATCCTTTACCATTTCAATCAAACCCTCTGCTTGCCAAGTTGGAAAGTTTTCTAACACTGCAAGAGGAGCATGTTGCATTTTTAGATAAGTAAGCTGATCATCACTCCATTGGATATGAACATTTTTTGCGCCTGCTTTATAAGCCTCTTTTGTAAGACTTCGAACAAAATCTACCGCTTCAATTGGAGCATTAATAATTAACCCCTGTCCCTGTTGGACATTAACACCTGTTTTAATTGCAAGTTCTCCATACTTTGTTACTATTTCTTTTTGAGGCATTCTAATCCCCTCACTTTCTACGTATTATATTACTATTATTTCACATTTTCAAAAAAATAAATAGCTTATCTAAGAGGCATTTAAAAAATTGATCTGATATAATGAACACTAATAAAGTCTAGGAGGAAATATATGAAACTGCTTTTACATTACCGTAAAATCGTTTGGGTTTTTATTATATTATTATTTTTCACCGGTATATTTACATATATCCAGCTACCTAAACGTGACATACCTGAAATCAGTCAAAACATTGCATCCATTTCTACCGTTTATCCTGGTGCAAACCCTGAGGAAGTTGAACAAACGATTACCAATCCGCTTGAAAACGCATTAGAAGGTATTGATGGGATTTCACAACTATCATCCGCATCGACTACCGGTTTTTCTACGATAACTATTTCACTGGATAGTGATGTTGAAGCATCTACAGTGTATAGCACAATTCGCCAAGCTGCAGCGGAAGAAAGTACGTCTTTTCCTGAAACTGCTCTACCAGCCTCTGTAAATACTGATATTGTCACTTCAAATGTTGCGACGTATCATTTACTAGCTGATGATCAAGCTAGCCTATTTGCACTTCGCGCGTCGGTAAACGAATGGAAACAAACATTAACTGAAATTGCTGGAGTAGAAGCGATTTTAACAAAAGGATTACCAGATCAATCCATTGCAATTACCATGAATCCAGATGATCTAGGTAGCAATCAAATCCAACCTAATCAAGTTATTTCAGCACTAAATACAGCAATTGCCCCAACAGCAATTGGTACCGAACAACAAGATGACGGGATTTATCAACTGTCTCTCGAATCTTATCAAGAAATAGATGATCTAGAGAATGTTTTAATTGGTCAAAATGCAAGCAATCAACCTGTGTATTTGGTAGATATTGCATCGCTAGAAATCGCAGATGATCCCGTCGAGGATATTATTCGTTATCAGGATCAATATGCGCTTTCTTTAACCATTCAAGCAAAAGAAGGCGTAAATATTGCTGATTTACAGGAACAAATTGATAAGAAGATTGCAGCATTAGAACAGGGTCTTCCTAGTGAAGTAACTGTTGACCAATTTTACACGCAAAGTACAGTAATAGATGAGGTCTATTCAAGTCTTATTACTTCATTTGCGATATCATTAATCGCTGTTCTAGTTATCATGTTATTGGGATTACCACTATCATCAGCCATCCTAGTAGCATTGGCTATACCAATCTCGATTATTATCGGGCTCATTCCTTTACCTTATGCAGGTGTTGATTTAAATCAAATATCAATTATCGGGATGATTGTTGCGATCGGTATCTTAGTTGATGATGCGATTGTAGTAAACGATAATATTCAGCGGCGATTCCAAATGGGTGAATCAGCACTTAAAGGTACAATTAATGGGGTACGTGAGATATCTGTTTCGATTATTACCTCAACGTTGATGATTGTATTCAGTTTTCTACCGTTGACCTTTTTATCAGGAAGTAATGGAGACTTTATCCGTTCCTTGCCTTTAGCGTTAATTTGTACAATAGTCGCTTCGACTTTATTGGCACTAACCATGATACCAACGATACAATATACAAAACAAAAATATTCAAAAACGAAGAAAACAAAATCTAAAACCGGACTTTTAGGACCTCTTTTCAGTAAAATGGAAGGAAGTTATGCAGACAAAATTATTCCTGCAACACTTAAAAAACCTTGGTTGACAGTAACAAGCGGCGTAGTCTTATGCTTATTATTAGTTCTTTTGGCTTTTAAAGTTCCGTTTGAATTTTTCCCAGCGGCCGACCGTGCCGAGGTTACTATTTCAGCTATGTTACCACAAGGAACAACGTTGGAATCAACAAACCAGGAACTTGAAGAAATCGAAAGTTTCTTAGTTTCACAAGCAGATGATATAAGTGAAACAGCCGTTTACAGCGGTAGTGGGCTACCAGGCATATTTAATTCCTCTTTAACGCGATCAGGAGAAAACACAGGACAATTAGTTGTTCGTGTAGATCGTGATCAAACAGATGCAAGTACATTTATTGATCAATGGGAAACAGCTTTACGTGCGGAATTCCCTAATACTGAACTATTCTTAGAAACAATTACTTCTGGTCCACCTCCTTCTTCAAGTGTAGAAGTAAAGGTTCAAGGACCTGAAATTGATCAACTCGTTACAATTGCAGACAATCTCAAACAAGAACTAGCTAGCTTAGAAACAGCTAAAATTGTGACGAGTAACACAAGTCAAGATCAGCCATTTATAAACTATAAGATTGATCGAGACTTTTTAGCTGCGGAAGGTATCAGCATTGATCAAGTAACAGGTACATTACAATTAGCTAACATAGGCGTACCTCTTGGCAATTTCGATAATGGTATTGAACGTTTACCTATCCAATTAGGATTAGATGACGGAAATCCAGAAGGTATTGATTTGAGCACATTAGAGGTTGCATTAACGAATCAGACTGAAAATGGTATTCCTACTATGGTAAGTTTTGATACATTTATTACAACCGAGACAACTGAACAAATTGGTGCGATTCCACACCTAGACGGTGAGCGCACGATTACAATTGAGGGATATGAAGTTGACGGTGAGGGGCAATCCTTCACTACAGATGCAGATGAAATTATTGCTCGTGTTAAAGAAGATTTACCAGAAGGGTATCAAATCTTAGAAACGGGTGAATCGTCTGCTGAATCAGATTTCTTTATTGAAGTTGCAAAACTATTCTTGATTGTTCTGTTTTTGATATACTTAACGATTGCTATTCAATTTAACTCCTTGTTAACGCCATTGCTTGTGACAAGTACAGTATTTTTAGCCATTACAGGCGCAATTGTTGGACTATTCATCTCAGGACAGCCATTAAGTTTCTTAGCCGTGTTAGGTATTATATCCTTATCCGGTGTTGTCGTTCGAAATTCAATTTTAATGATTGAATTTATTGAACAAAACAAAGTAAAATATGAGTCAACGATAAAGGCTATAACCGAAGCTGGTCGTGCTCGTATTCGTCCGATCATATTAACAACTCTTACGTCCATCGCGGCGCTTGTACCAATTATTTTCACGGGAGATGTACTGTTTAAGCCATTAGCAGTTTCGATTGTTTTCGGCTTGTTATTCTCAACCATCTTAACGCTCTTGTTATTACCAGCGTTTTACGTAACAATGGACCGCATTCGAAAATAAGCACAAATCTAAAAGAGCATCTCCTCAAATTAGGAGATGCTCTTTTATTCATTATATTTTACAAGATTATTGTTTGAAGAATCGATATAATTAGACTTAGCAGAATACCATGACCCGCTCCTCAAGTGAAATTGGCTCCCTTTCCGCAGGCACGGCTTCAGCTAACTCGGAAGCAAAGTACGCTTTCCGAGTGGATCTTCAGCCCGTGCTGTTCCTGCAGGAGTGTCGCCAATTTCACTTGATACGCTAGTTTGATTAAGACTAATGCATGTTTATTATGGCACCCCGTTTTAGAAACGGAAAATATTAGCACAAACTAGCGGCGGAAAAATGCGAGACTCCTATGGGAAAGGAACAGTCTGAAGACCCCGCAGTGAGCGACTTTTGCTCACGAGGAGGCTGAAGCGTTCCCCATGGAAAGCGAGTGTTTTTCCGCAGCGACAGATTATCAAGGAATATAACTTAACCTTTATAATGTTACGCCGCATTTTTCTATCTACTGTGACATTTAACCAGTTGTATTGTTGATGAGAACTGTCTTTCTTTATTAAATAGTTGTATCTTTTTCAATCGCTGTTGGGTTGTTATAGGTTTTTATATTTAACTTACGCAAAATTTTTGATGTTACTGTTCCAGATAACATCGAACCATTAACATTCAATGCAGTACGTCCCATATCGATTAATGGTTCTACTGAAATAAGTAGACCTGCTAATGCGACCGGTAAGTTCATTGATGATAAAACGATTAGTGCAGCAAAGGTTGCCCCACCGCCAACACCGGCAACACCAAACGAACTAATACCAATAATTAAAATTAATTGGACAATAAAACCAAATGATAATGGATCAATTCCTTGTGACGGTGCAATCATTACAGCTAACATAGCTGGATAAATTCCTGCACAACCATTTTGACCAATTGTTGCTCCGAATGATGCAGACATGTTTGCAATTCCTTCATGCACACCTAAGCTATTCTTCTGCGACTGTATGTTAAGTGGTATCGTACCCGCACTTGAACGTGATGTGAAGGCAAAGCCTAATACCGGCAATACTTTTCTTAAAAATGTAAATGGGTTTAAACCAAACAACGCTAAAAGAATTAAATGAATAATAAACATCGAAATTAATGCTACATAAGAAGCTCCAACAAATTTACCGAGTTCTAGAATCCCCGCAACATCTGTTCCTGCAACTGTATTAGCCATCAGACCTAAAATACCAAATGGTGTTAATCGTAATATTAAAGTTACAATTCGCATCACGACAGCATATACCGCATTGATTATTTCAGTAAATTTTGCTGCTTCTTCTGGTTTTTTTCGTCTCACACCTAATACCGCTACACCAATAAACACAGAAAAGATTACAACAGCTATTGTTGAGGTTGATCGTTGTCCTGTCATATCCAAAAATGGATTAGCTGGAATAAAGCTCAATATTTTGTCTGGTGTAGATAAGTTTTCTACTTCGCCTAATGTTTCTTCTAAAGCGAAACCTCTGTCTTGTTCCGCTTGACCTATTTCAATTTGATTAGCATCTAAATTGAATACAGAAGCCGTTACAATACCGACTAGTGCTGCAATCATTGCGGTTCCAACAAGGATACCAATAATCCAAGCTGACATCTTACCTAGATCAGCTGATTTTTCTAAATTTATGATAGATTGAATGATTGATACCATAACAAGTGGAATAACAATCATCATTAGTAATTGAACATAGCCACGACCAAGAATGTTATACCATTCTGTTGTCGTACTTACTATCTCTGAATCAGCAGGATATGCAACTTGTAATAACACTCCTAAGAGTATTCCTAGCCCTAAACCTGTAAAGACTCTTTTACTGAAAGAGACATGCCTTTTTTGCATAAAAATTAATAAACCTATTAGTGCTAACATTAATGCAATGTTGATAAGAATAAAAACTGTATCCAACCTAATTCCCCCCATATGTGTGTATCTTCATGCTAAGTAAAAAAAACAAAAATAAAACTTATCGAATTACACTTAATCCGATAAGTTTTATAAGGAATAGACTACAAGTTATACATTCTTTTGTCAAGGTTTTTAACAAAAGTTGATTCTATTAGTTTATAATGTTGCAATTGAGATTTTAGGTTCGAGTTTAATGGTAACATTTCCTTGCAGCGCTTTTGAAATCATACAAGTAGACTCCGCTTTTTTTACAAGGATTTTAAGTGTGTCTAAATCTCTTTCAGTTGCTTCCATTTTTAATTGCACCAAAGGTCGATGTGTGATTTTTTGATAGGTAAAAATACCATTTGTTACATCGACATCTCCAACTGATGTTAACTTTATCGTTTCTAATGGTAGATTTGCTCGTTCTATCATTGCAGCTAACGTAATCAAATAGCATGTCGCTGCTGCTCCAAGTAACATTTCATCTGGATTCGTACCAATTCCTGGACCATCCATTTCTGGTGGTATTGAAATTTCAGTCTGAAGATTACCTGATTCAATTTTACCAACACTATTACGACCACCAGTCCAATCTGCTTCTAGATGAAATTGATGTACTGCCATAACTATCATCCTTTCCAGTAAAAAATAAGCTATTTTCCTTCTTCTACTTCTACTTCAGGCTCTTCTACTTTTTGAACACTTGATAAAAACCAACCAGCAAGTGCGATCCCAATTAGAACAAAGTAGAATGTTAGTTTCCATCCTAATGAATGGGCAAAATCATGTGATAAAACTTGCACTGCATCATGAGCTAGAACACTAACTACTAGTTTAATACCGACCCAACCAACAATAACAAATGCTGCCACTTCTAAGCCTGGGCGCTCATGTAATATACGGACAAATACATTGGCTGCAAAGCGCATGATAATTAGTCCGATCATACCACCAGCAAACACAACGAGAAATTGACCGCCATCCAAACTACCAATATTAGGTAGACTAGTAGCTGGAAGTGCAACTGCTAAAGCTACGGCAGCTAAAATGGAATCAACTGCAAAGGCAACATCAGCAAATTCAACTTTTACAACAGTAGCCCAAAAACCACTATTTTTCTTTTCTTTCTCTTTTTTCTCTTTTTCCAAACTTTTTCGTTTAAATCTATGATATAAGTGATTAGCAGAAATAAATAATAGATATAACGCTCCAACCGCTTGTACTTGCCAAACGTCCACTAAAAATGAAATAACAAATAATGACGCAAAACGTAATACAAAAGCACCTGCTAAACCATAGAATAAAGCTTTTTTACGTTGATCATCTGGTAAATGCTTTACCATAATAGCTAAAACTAGCGCATTATCAGCTGCCAATATTCCTTCCAATCCAACAAGTACAATTAAGACCCATCCATATTCAATTAATAATTGAGCATCCATTAGTATTCCCCCTATTTCTATTTTAAAAATTACATGTTTCTATTTTCAACACAAAAATAGACCTTTACCATTGAAAATGGTAAAGGTCTTGCTAACAACTTTCGTTGCCAATTACACCGGAGATATTCTCTCGTATTGACGGCGTAATTGTAACAGCTACTCCCCTTTATTCATGTCTTTTATATTAAGTCTACTGAAAGCTATTGTCAACAAGTTTTCCAACATATAAAATAATAGAAGATTTTAGTTTTATATGCTATTGTTATAGTAAATACTGTTAAAATACATACTAAATAATTTGAACAAAAGGAAGTGGTTTTTTTGATGCATAAAAAATGGTTTCGAATTTTAATATCGACCATATTAATTTTCGTACTTATTTATTTAATTTCGATAACTAATTTTGTTTTTGCCCCATTGGTTGCATATTTAACGGCAATTGCAGTCCCAATCATTGGTGCAGGTGTTATTTTCTATGTTACGAATCCACTTGTAAATCTATTAGAAAAAAACAAAATTCCACGTATCATCAGTATTATTATTGTATTTCTTCTTATTATCACACTTGGGTTTTTTGGTTTAAATTATATTGTACCAATTGTTCAAGATCAATTTAACAAACTTGTCTCTAATACGCCAAGTATGATCTCAACCGCAGAAGAATTAATAAATTTATGGCAAAATAATCAGGATTATATTCCAGAACAACTTGAGACTTCTATTCAGAATGTTACAGACAACCTAAATACTTATGTAGAGAATATTACATCTTTTCTACTTGATGCAGTTGGACAAATATTTGGTTTTGTATTTTCCTTCTTCCTTATCCCTTTCTTCTTATTCTTTATGTTGAAAGACGGATATAGATTTGTTCCATTTATTACAAAGTTTTTAAGCAAGGAAAAAGCAAAAAGTTACAAAACATTAATGGGGGATATCAATCATACATTGGCTTCCTTTATACAAGGACAATTTATTGTTAGTGTTTGCGTTGGTATTATGCTTTATATTGGCTACCTAATTATTGATCTACCCTATTCATTAACACTCGCATTATTTGCAGTTTTAATGAACTTCATTCCATTTGTTGGGCCATTTTTATCTGCAATACCAGCAGTTATTGTCGGTCTCTTCCAAGATCCAATGTTAGGGGTATGGGCAGCAGTTGTTATGATAATAGCGCAACAAATTGAAAGTAACTTTATTTCGCCTAATGTAATGGGTAAGGTGTTACAAATTCATCCGTTAACAGTAATTACGTTAATTCTTGCTGCGGGAGGTATTGCTGGATTTCTTGGATTATTATTCATAATACCGGCATATGCAGTTGTAAAAACGATCATTTCACACTTTTATCATGAATGGAAAAAACAACAACCTGAAGATGAACAAGATATTTTCTAATCAAATAAAAAGCCAGGCTCTTTTAAAATGAGCCTGGCTTTTTATTATGCTTATGTGCTTATTGTGCTGCTTCTATTTCTTCTTCTAACTTATCAAGAATTGCGCCATCTACTTCTGATACTTCATTACGATAGAATTCGCGAACAGGAACAGCTAATTCTCTAAATGCATCACGTTGTTCTTCTGTTAACTCAACAACTTCTGTTGGGTTATCCGTGTCATTCTTAATTGTTTCTAAGAATTCCTCGTTTTGACTTGCTTGTTCATCAAATACCCACTCTTGCATTTCTTCTACTGTTTCATCAACAATTTGTTTTACATTGTCATCTAGACCATTGTACCAATCTGTATTAACAGTAGTCATTGCTACGTAGTTATTATGATTCGAAATCGTCATATAATCTTGCACTTCATTAAATGAAGCATCACCAATAAAGAAGATTGGGTTCTCTTGTCCTTCAACAGTACCGTTATCTAATGCAGTGTATAACTCACTCCAGCTCATTGCTGTTGGTTCCGCACCATATGCACGATAAGATTCAAGGATTAAAGGCGATTCTTGCGTACGCATTTTAAAGCCTTCGAAATCTTCTGGTGTTTCAAGTGGTGATGAACTAGTCCACTGCATTGCACCTTCTGTCCAGAATGCTAATGGTGAAATATTATATTCTTCATAACGCTCACGTAAATCTGTATTTAATGCTTCGCTTGTTTCTAAAATCTCTTGTGTTGTTTCTACACTATCTGGAAATAGGAATTGAAGAGCAAATAGTTGTCCTTCTTTAACCATTCCACCTGTAAAACCTGGTGACATAACTGCCATTTCAACGCCACCTTGTTGTAATAATTCTGTTTGATCTGTTTCACTACCTAAACCACCAAACTCGTATGGTTCAACTGTGATTGCTCCGTCTGTCTTTTCAGCCATACGTGCAGCAAATTCAGCTGCATATTCGTATTGCACTTGACCAGAAACTTCCTCTGTTACAAAGCGCCATGTTTCAGGAGTAATATCTGATGATGCAGTATCATCACCTTCTGTATCACTTCCTGTGTCTTCTTCTTCTCCTCCACAAGCTACTAATAAAAAGCTAAGTGCGAGAACAGTTAATAAACCGAAAAAATATTTTTTGTTAAAAATATGCCTTACCCCCTAAGAATTTTGTTATATATGAAATCACCGCTCTACGATGGGATGAACCAACGATAAGCAAGTGAGATTTCCGGAATAAAGATTAAGAGTGCACCTATTACTAATAACATAATAATATAAGGTGGCGTTCCCTTAATTACCTCTAAATACGGTTTTTGATAAACCGCACTAGCGGTGAATATATCGACACCAAATGGTGGTGTTGCAGATCCTAATGCTGCTTGGAATGTTACAATTATTCCAAGATGAACAGGGTCAATTTGCGCTGCTGTTGCCGCTGGTAAAAAGATTGGTGTTAAAACTAAAATAACAACAATTGGATCGACAAACATACAACCTATAAAGAAAAATAACGATACCATTAATAGTACATATATTGCACTAGGATCTGTACCTAGAACTGTTTCAGTAATCTGCTGTGGTATTCTAGCGAATGAAATCAGCCATGTAAATGCTTGACCACCGGCCACTAAAACGAATACTGCGGAGGTTACTAATCCAGTTGACAATGCAACGTGTGGTAAGTCCTTTAGTTTTATCGAGCGATATATCACTACTTCTAAAATAAAAGCGTAAAATACGGATACACCAGCAGCTTCTGTTGGTCCGAAAATACCTGAATACAAACCGCCAATTACAATTATCGGAAAACCTAATGGTAATAATGCCTTTTTAGTGAATTTCCAACGTTCAGACCAATTTGCCTTTTCTGCTAATGGGATTTTTTTAATACGTGCGTAAAAATAACTATAAACTGCAAATGTCAGAAATACGAGTAAACCTGGAATAACACCTGCCAGGAATAAATCTCCAACAGAGGTTCCAGAAACCAGTGCATACATAATCATTCCGATACTAGGTGGGACAAGTAATGCGATATCTGAGGAATTAATAATTAATGCAATTGCACTGGAATCTTTATAACCTGCTTTAAGTAGACGTTGCCTCATTGGTGTTCCAATTGCTACAACAGTTGCTTGTGTTGAACCAGAGATGGCACCAAACAAAGTACATGCTGCTGCGGTAGTAATCGCATAACCACCACGAATGTGGGCAACAAATGATCCAATAAAATCTAATAAACGATTAGATGTTTTACCTGTCGTCATTATGTCTGCAGCAAAGATAAACAATGGTACAGCCAATAAGACATACGATTCAATTCCAGTTTTTAATTGCTGCATCATCAGCATCGGATCCATCATTGGGAAGTAAATCATCATTACCACTAATGGCGCAGCAATTAAAGGAATCATCATCGGGAAATTTAATAGTAATAAGACGATCATAATCGTCACTAATGTTGTTAGCATAGTGTAATCCTTTCCCCTTCAGTATTTACTTTTCTAATTCTATACATGAATTTGATCTTTTATATCCTCTTCTTTGTTTTCTTTATCGTTATAGTCTTTTAAATCTGTGCCTAGATAAATTTCTTTGTGTCTGATATTCATCCATACATTTCGTAAGTATTGGAGTCCACCTAGAAATAAACCAATTGGGATAAAAATCAACATATATACTGCTGGTAATTCTAATGCAGCTGTAACAGTTCCACTCTCGTAAACAGAT
Organism: Paraliobacillus sediminis; assembly: GCF_003426055.1. Lineage (NCBI taxonomy): Bacteria > Bacillati > Bacillota > Bacilli > Caryophanales > Bacillaceae > Paraliobacillus > Paraliobacillus sediminis. Next base: position 514,285 of record NZ_QJSI01000001.1, on the reverse strand, counting down.
TGTACATGTCTGAAAGAGTAATAAGAAACAACAAAAAGAACAATTGCAGTAACTAATGGAATAAATATTGCTAATACTTTTCTAACTTTAAATGGAGCTAAATCATAAAATGCCGACATACTTATATGTCGTCCTTTTCGTGCAGCGTAACTGATTCCCATAAAAGTGGCAATTATTACAGCAAACAAACTAATTTCAGCTGCAAAAAACCAACTCTTACCTGTAATCGCACGACTAAGCACATTTCCAACAACCATAAATGCAATTAGTAAAATAGAATAACTTAAGATAATCTCTTCTAATTTCAATAATAAATTATCGAGCACTTGGAATAATTTCAATTACTTGTTTCCTCCTCTATTGGGATGTTCATACACGATTACCGTATTATTCAGAATACTATAATTATAGAGTAACGTAGATTCCTTAACAAACGTGCTAAGCTTTAGTTACACGCTTTCTTACGACAAATATTAGCCTGTCACAAAAAGGAGAGGAGTATATGTAGTTATAGGCTAAAATCCTCTTTTTTCTTAGCAAATACTTTAAATATGCTAAAAAAAGGATTTAAAATTACTAATTTATTTCCAATTATTATATATTCACCCCTCTTCTACCGTATTTAATTTCTTTACATTTTTATTTCTCTTTAGAATAATGGATATAGTCTTTCGTTATAATGTACAAACTGTATGAAATATTTTAAGCGTAATAATACACATTACGAGTTACACTTTTTTTCAAAAAATGGTACATAAAAAAGGCCCATGCGTTTGCATGAACCTTTTTATTATGCTTCTTTATCATTTCGTTGTTCTTCAATCTTTTCTTTTATCTTATTAAATTCTTTACTCGGCGGAGTTAGACTGATAACCGTATCACCTGCTTCTGGTGAAACTGCCATCTCCTCCGTAAAGAAAAGTAACTTTCCGTTTGCTTTTAAAACAAATAATAAGACGGTATGCGATTCACAGTTATCTCGATAACTTTTAAATGTATATTGTTCTGTTAATGTTGTCTTTCGGAACACATAACCAATCTCTACTTTATGTGTTAAATCATCCAGCGCAACATCTTTGGTAAACAATATTCTTCCACCAATCGTATGGTCCATATCTTCTATATTATCCCCACTATTATGTTGAATCGAAAGGCGGTAAACGTCCTTTCTACCGAACTCTGGAACAAATGTAGAAGCTACCAAAGCGTTATAGGAATCATATTCAGTTGCAGCAATCAAATAATCATACGGTGTCATATCAACCGAGTATTCTGTTTGCTCTGATAAAATTTCTCCATGATGGATATCTATTCCTGCCTGTCTCGCTTTATAAAGTCTTTCCCACGATGAATCACTAATTAAGATTGGCACTTTTAATTCATTCATTACCTTTGCTAAGGCAACAGAGAATTGATTACTACCTATAATTAATGCACCTGGTTTACCATCTGAGGATAAATCTAACTTTTTCGCTAACCAACCAATTGAAAACCCGTGCGCACAAACAGTAAAGAATACGAGAGCAAATGTTATCGATGTGATGATCTCTGCTCCTTCAAAATCTCCATCAGTAAATACAGATGCAAAGTAACTAGCCACTGTTAGTGCAACAATTCCGCGTGGTGCAATCCACCCTACCAGAATTTTCTCTTTAAATTTCAAATCCGTTCCAATCGTTGATATAAAAATAGATAATGGTCGAACTAAGAACAGCATTAAAAGTACATAGCCAATAATTTCAGGATTGAAAACTTGAATTAATGTTTCTCTTGTTAGTGAAGCAGTCAGCATAATGAAAATTGCTGATACGAGTAAGATCGATATATCTTCTTTAAAATGCCGCATCTGACGAATTGATGCAATACCCATATTTGCTAACGTCATACCCATAGCCGTCACAGCCAATAGACCTGTTTCATGTGTTACTTCATCTGCAATTGCAAAACAGGCGATTACGGCAATTAATACCGCAGAGGATTTTAAATACTCCGGCATATAGCCAGATTCAAATGACCAACCAATTAATTTTCCGAATCCTATGCCAAGTACGACAGCAAAAATGGACGCTAGAGCGAAAAATAGTAATGCTGTTATATCAGGAGTTTCCGCTGTTAAAAAGACAATAATTTCAAATGCAAACACAGCTAATAATGCACCAAAGGGATCAACAATAATACCTTCCCATTTCAGTATTTTAGCTGGGCGTGGTTTTAATTTTGACTGTCGTAATAACGGTAATATAACTGTTGGGCCTGTCACAATGAAAATAGCACCAATGACAAAGGAAATCGTCCATGATAATCCCGCAACATAATGGGCTGCTAATGAGCCAAGTATCCAACTAATTAAAGCTCCCCATGTTACAATTCGAAGTACCGGTTTACCTAACCCACGCACCTCTTTAAAGTTTAAATTTAAACTACCTTCAAACAGAATAATCGCAACTGCTACGGAAATAAAGGGACGATACATGTCACCAAAGTCCTGTTCCGGATGAATTACGCTAAAAATAGGGCCCGCTAGTAAACCAACAATCGACATTACCACAATTGCAGGTAAACGAAAACGCCATGCTACCCATTGGGAACCAACTCCAAGTATACCAATTATCATAAATTGTACTAAGAATGAATCAAGCATTTTGCACCCTCCTCTCTTTCCGTCTCTCTTTTTAATTATAAAGATAGTTTACTTGTACTATCCAATATTGTAAAACAGTTTGAATTAGATTGACTCGACTATTTTTTTAGTTGCACGCTAATGGTAGAATGAGATATATACTATAATTGAAATTATATTGATAAAGGATGGCTATCTAGATGTTAGAAGAAGCAAAAAAATTATTACATGAATATTATGGGTATGATACTTTTCGCCGTGGTCAAGAAGAGATTATTGCGCATGTTTTACATAAAAAGAACACGTTAGGTCTTATGCCTACCGGAGGCGGTAAATCAATCTGTTATCAAATCCCAGGCCTATTACTGGAAGGAACAGCTATCATTATCTCTCCCTTGATTTCGTTAATGAAGGATCAAGTAGATGCTCTTCACGCATTAGGTATTTCTGCGACTTATATTAATAGTTCGCTTTCAAGCGATGAGCAACAAGCCCGCTTAAATGAACTGAAAAAAGGAGCTTACGATTTTGTTTATGTTGCCCCTGAGCGCTTTGAGACAAATTCATTTCTTTATACAATTAAACAAATGAAAATCTCATTTCTTGCTTTTGATGAAGCACATTGTATTTCGCAATGGGGTCATGATTTTCGTCCTAGCTATCGCTCAATCGTTACTACCCTTCATAGCCTCACACACATCCCTATGGTAATGGCTCTAACCGCGACGGCCACACCAGAGGTCGTTAAAGATATTCAGCGACTATTATCGATCGATTCCGATGCTGTAGTGAATACTGGATTTGCTCGTGAAAATTTAGCCTTTCATCTAGTAAAAGGACGCGATAAACACGAATTCGTCGCAGAATATTTAAAGGAACACCCACAGGAATCAGGGATTATTTATGCCCCAACACGCAAACAAGTGGACTCGCTTGCAAATCTGTTAGAAGGGAAAAACTTATCCGTCGCAAGATACCATGCAGGGTTAAGTGAGCTAAAACGACAAACGGAACAAGATCGTTTTATACAGGACGAAGCAACCATCATGGTCGCTACAAATGCATTTGGTATGGGGATAGATAAATCTAATGTTCGGTTTGTTATTCACTTTGCTTTGCCAATGAACGTAGAAGCTTACTACCAAGAAGCTGGACGTGCTGGACGTGACGGTGAGCCTAGTGATTGTATTTTATTATTTTCAGGACAAGATACGCATTTACAAAAGTTCTTAATCGAACAATCGATGATGGACGAAAAAATGAAAACGAACGAATACAAGAAACTACAATCAATGGTTAATTATTGTCATACAGCCAGTTGTTTACAGACGTATATGTTGCATTACTTTCAGGATTATTCAACCAATAAGGATTGTGGCCGTTGTACCAATTGTCAAAGCAGCGGTGACAAGCGCGATCGAACAAAAGAGGCACAAATGGTTCTTTCCTGTGTAAAACGGATGGACGAACGATTTGGCGCAGGATTAACGGCTAAAGTATTGAAAGGTTCCAAGGATAAAAAAATTAAACAGTTTGGTTTTGACAAGTTAACAACCTACAGTTTAATGGCCAATCAGACCGAAAAAGAAATAACAAATTTCATTCACTATTTGGTGGCAGAGGATTTTTTAACAACTGGTGATCAACGTTTTCCTATCTTACAATTAACAAAAAATGCAGAAGCGGTCTTAAAAGGAAACCAACAGATATGGATGCAAGTAAGTAAAGTTCAACAAGCCGCGGAGACAGATTACAAAGAAAGTTTATTTGAGAAATTACGTGTGTTACGTAAAGAAATGGCCGCTCATGATAAGGTTCCGCCGTATGTTCTTTTTTCAGATGCTACATTAAAAGAATTAAGTCGCTATTTACCACAGACTCAGGAGGACATGCTTCGTATAAAGGGAGTTGGAACGAAAAAGTTCGAACAATATGGGGAAGCCTTCATCGCGGCTATTGCAGAATGGTTAAAAGAACAAGCGCCAAAGGAAAAGGATGATCAGCCAAGCTATTTAGTTAGTTATCAACTTTATCAAGCTGGTGAAACGTTAACTGAAATCGCAGAAAAACGAGAAATTAAAGATCAAACTGTTTCTAGCCATTTATTTCAAGCGTATCAACATGGAATGGCGTTAGATTGGTCCGTCTTTTTTTCAGAAGATGAGGAGAAGGCTGTTTTGGAATCTCACGAACAATTAGAAGAACCGAAACTGAAAGCTCTGAAGGACAGCTTAGATGAAACCTATAGTTATGAAATCATCCGAGCCGTACTAATAAAAAATAGAATCATAACGAGTTAACCTATTGTGTTTGAGATCAAATACTACTATTAGCAGTAGATTGTTTCTTATGACTAAATTTCTAATAAACTCAGACATATAAAGTACAGGCTAACACGCTCTGGAAATACACTACGCTTTCAGCAGGCACGTCTTCAGCTAACTTCGGATCGCGCTGTTCCTGCAGGAGTCGTAGTGTATTTCCGTCGCTAGCTAGCTGCGTAATAATTATAGCAATCGAGATGCTTTGAAAATAAATTACTTTCTTCGCTCGTTTTAATTATATTTATTGAAGCTTTTTAATCCCTGCGTTTTCTCCGTTTACATTTGCTTTGACTGTAGAATAGATAAATCATTTCTTCATTTGTTATTAATACAAACCAGCGGAGGAAGCAAATGGGTGACACTCTAGTGGGAACAGCACGGGCTGAAGATCCACTTAGTAAAGCGTTTTTTGCTTTACTAAGTTAGCGCCGTGGGACTGCGATTACTCGTCCCATCAAAGTGCTCTGCCCACAGAAAGGGAGCCCATTTGCTGACATAGCGGACGAGGCAGCTTCGTCGTAGTCACTCTCACGTTCGTAAGATTAAACGCAAAAAAGTTTACGAAAAGAATTCATTAAAAAACCTCGCAAAGTTAATTTGCGAGGTTTTCGTTTATTAAAATGCCCATGCGCCTTTTCGGAAAACTGCTTCTGTTGTACCATCAGCACTTACGCCATCGATGTCTAATTCTCCTGACCCGATCATGAAATCAACATGTGTCAGACTATCGTTTACACCATGTTCATCCAACTCTTTGTCATTCATATCTGATCCGCCCTCCAAATTCGTTGGATAAGCTTTTCCTAGTGCAATATGACACGATGCATTCTCATCATATAAAGTATTATAAAAAATCAAACCAGACTGTGAAATCGGTGATGCATGTGGTACTAGTGCTAGCTCTCCTAGTCGACTGGACCCTTCATCTGTATCAAGTAAATGTTTGAGTGTTTCTAGACCTTGTTCTGCTTTAAAATCAACAACTTTACCGTCTTTAAAAGTCAGACTAAAGTTATCTATCATATTTCCACCATAAATTAATGGTTTTGTACTTGCCACAGTACCATTCACGCCATACTTATGTGGCAATGTGAACACTTCTTCAGTAGGCATATTCGGATTAAACGTTGTTCCTTCTGTTGTTTTTGCGGAACCGCCTTTCCAAACATGTCCTTTTGGTAAGTCAAAACTAATATCGGTACCTGGAGCTTTAAAAACCAATTTGGTATATTGTTTTTTATTTAAGACCTCTCTAGCGTCTTTCAACTTTTGGTTATGTTCATCCCAGGCTGCAACTGGATCTTCTTTATCTACACGGACAATCTTAAAAATTTGTTCCCAAAGACTTTCCTTTGCATCTTCAGTTGATTTATCCGGAAATATTTTTTGGGCCCAATCACCAGTTGGAATGGAAATAATCGACCATGCAATCCGATCATTCATCGTATATTTACGGAATTCTTTCATTGCTTCTGCGCTTGCCTTTTGCGCTTTTGCCACTTTTCCTGCATCAACGTCTTTTAACAAATCAGGATTAGTCGAGCGAATCGATAATAACGCTCCGCCGTCTTTTGCAAAGGCTAAATATTTATCAACTTTCCATTGCGGGATCGTTGTTAACACTTCTTCTGGCGCATTTTGATATTTAAGCAGTGTTAACGCATCATCTTCCCAATTTACAAGCACATCTTTTGCACCTAATTCATACGCTTTTTTAACAACAATACGTGTGAAATCTGCTCCTTCAATTGATGAATTAACCATCAACGCTTGCCCTTTTTGTAAGTTCACTCCGGTACGTAAAGCTAATTCTGCATACTTTTCTTGCATTTGTAAATCTGACATGACATTCCCTCCATTTATGTATCTCTAATCTATTGCTATTAAATCGAAGTCCTCGGTTTACATCTTTCCTTCGATTTAATTATAGCCTTTACTTATAGCTGCATTATTATGATTCACTTGCTTCAACAAGTAACGATAGTTCTTCCCATCGTTCCATTTTTTGTTCTAAACTAGACTCAAGTTCTACTTGTTTATCAAAATGCGTTTGAACCTTTTCTGCATCACTACCAGAATCAATAATGGCTTGTTTCACAGCCTCTATTTCTTCTTCTAACTTTTCTATTTGATTTTCAATTTGTTCCCATTCCTTTTGTTCATTATATGATAATTTTTTTCGTTTAGATCGTGTTTTTTTAACTTCTGGCTTTGAATCTTTTGTTTTCACTTCCGCATCTTGCTTCTTCTGATCCATATACGTACTATAATTACCATAAAAATGCCCAATCTCTCCAGGGGCTTCAAATGTAATTAACTGATCAACAACACGGTCTAAAAAATAACGATCATGCGAAACGGTAATTACGACACCCGAGAAATAATCCAAGTAATCTTCTAAAACACTTAATGTTTGGGTATCCAAATCATTTGTTGGCTCATCTAACAACAAAACATTAGGTTCTTCCATTAAAACTTTTAATAGATATAGTCTTCTTCGTTCTCCACCAGAAAGTCTTCTAATATACGTCCACTGATGTGCACGTGAAAATAAGAAGCGTTCTAGCATTTGTTCAGCTGTGATGGTTTCCCCATCTTTTGTATGAATCACTTGTGCTGTTTCTTGAATATATTCAAGGACACGCAAATTCTCATCCATTTGGCTGTGATCCTGTGTATAATAACCAATTTTAACTGTAGGTCCTACATCTATATCACCTGTATCTGGCTCTATTCTGCCAGCAATCATATTTAACAACGTCGTTTTTCCGCTTCCATTTGCACCAATAATACCAATTCTGTCACCTGGATTAACTAAGAAGTCAAAGTCCCGAACTACATGTTGCCCCTCATACGCTTTATTCACACCATTTATTTCAAGAACTTTTTTCCCTAAACGCTTTGTTCCCGCTTGAAAGTTTAACGATTGTTTATCTGTATTAAAACGTTCTTCCTTCATTTCTTCAACGCGACCAATTCGAGCTTTTTGCTTTGTTGAACGTGCTTTTGCACCGCGTCTTAACCAAGCAAGTTCTCGTTTTAGTGTGTTGGCATGTTTTTGTTCACTTTGCATTTCTAATGCTTCTCGTTCTGCCTTTTTTTCTAGGAACGTTTCATAATTACCTTGATAACGGTACAATGTCGCATTGTCTAATTCATATATACTATTTGTTATTCGATTTAAGAAGTACCTATCGTGTGTAACGAGCATGATCGCACCTTTATATTGCGGTAAATATGTTTCCAACCATTCAATCGTTTGATTGTCTAAATGGTTAGTAGGCTCATCAAGTATTAATAAATCAGCTGGTTGAATTAAAGCTTTCGCCATAGCTACGCGTTTCTTTTGACCACCTGATAAGTTTTTAATCTGCTGATTAAACATGGTGATACCTAGCTTGGTTAAAATTGTTTTAGCTGTTGTACTTGCATCCCATGCATTAAACTGATCCATTGACTGTTGCGTATTTACTAATGCTTCTTGTAAATCTACGTTTGTCGCATCCGCTTCAAGTTGTAATAGTAGTTGCTCGTAGCGACGTAATACAACCATTACGTCAGCATCGCCTGCATAGATTTCTTCTAAAATGGTATGTTCCTCTTGCAGTACAGGTTCTTGAGGTAAATACGCTACTTCAAAATCTTTAGCGTGATGCATCTCTCCTGTATCTCTTGATTCTGTTCCTGCTAAAATCCGCAGCAAAGTCGATTTACCAGTACCATTGACACCAATCAAACCAATTCGTTCATGCCTACTAATAGAAAAGGCGATCGACTCAAACAACACTTTATCTCCATATGATTTCGTTACATTCTCAACCGCTATTATTTCCATTATATTCACCCTTCAATTAAAAAAACATCTCTACTACTAAGTATAGTACAGAGATGTTAGGAGTACAAACAGATACAATTGGTTTTACAACTAATCCCGAGAAATATCGCAATATATGTTTAAGGAAGCCAGCTTAAATCGGTGGTCTCAACTAATTGAACAAGAACTGTGCCATCTTCCATTCCAAGCTTAGCTACGTTAGTTGTTTCTTCAATGAGGTGTAAACCTAAAACTCGCGCGTAGAAATCAATTGAACGTTTCAAATTTTAAATCGTCAAAAATACTGTTTTTCATTGGAATTTCTCGATTGGTGTGTTACCCATGTTTACGTTAACCCTTTCCTGTGCTATACTTTAATAGTTACTTTTAGTAAGTAAGTTCATATTAGTAATAGCTACCAGTCAATATTTTTCTTTTGTAAAATTGATTATACTAGTTAATCAGGAGTGTGAATATAAATGAAAGAATTATGTCCAAGATTTGAAAAAGCCATGCAACTTTTTGGTAAAAGGTGGGTTGGTCTTGTCTTGTTTGAGTTATTAGAAGGTCCGAAGCGTTTTTCACAAATGGAAACAGAACTACCGATTAGTGGACGTTTACTTTCTGAGCGTCTTAAAATGTTAGAGCAAGAAAGTATTGTCGAGAGAAGGGTATACTCTGAATTTCCCGTTCGGATTGAATATGTTCTTACTGAAAAAGGCTTGGCCTTACAACCAGTAATTAAGGATATTCAAAACTGGGCAGAAGCATGGGTAACAGAAGAAGAAGTAGCCATTTTAAAAGAAGATTTACCAACCAACTAAATAGTAGTGAATAGAAAGAGAACCCTAAATTGAAGGATTCTCTCCGAATCGACTTTTTTCATTCCAAGGAAAGGCTGTCCCAAATGTTCTAGCTAATTCCTTGGATTTTTTTCGTCTTTCTTTTCGTTGATTAGCACGTTCTGCCGCTTCAGCGTGCAACCATTTCTCTTCACTTGATTCTGGATAGACACCTGGTACCGAAGTGGGTTGATTATTTTCATCAATTGCAACCATCGTTACATATGCGGTTGCACATACTTTTCGCTCTCCACTTATTAGATTCTCCGTAACAGCTTTAACGAAAACTTCCATTGACGTTTTGTGTGCCCATGTAACAATTGCCTCTAAGCAGATTGTATCTCCCTCTTTTACCGGATATAAAAAATCCACTGAATCAATCGAGGCTGTAACAACTAGTTTTCTAGCATGTCTTGTCGCGCTTATTGCAGCAACATCATCAATATGTGCCATTAATTGTCCACCGAACAACGTCCCATGTCCGTTTGTATCAGATGGTAGTACATGCGTTGTTTTTACAGTTAAAGATGCTACACAAGGTTTGTTGTTCATATTATTCCCTCATTCCTTATAAAATAGGAGCTATTAAACGGGCAATGGACTCTTTAAATCGAATCCATAAAGACCGATTGTTATAAATACGTGAAGTCAATTGGGATGCGTGCATCATATCTTTTTGAAATTCACTTACTAATTGTTGTGCAATATCTTCACTATATAAAAAGGCATTCACTTCAAAATTCAAGCGGAAACTGCGTACATCTATATTCGCAGTACCAACTGAAGCTATTTTACCATCCACAACAATCGTTTTGGCGTGTAAAAAACCTTTCTGATAAACATAGACCGTTGCACCAGCTCTTAATAAATCCCCGATATTTGAATATGTTGCCCAATATACAAACGGGTGATCAGGCTTATTAGGAATCATAATACGAACATCCACACCTGAAAGTACAGCAATCCGAAGCGCATCGGCTAGACTTTCATCTGGAATAAAGTACGGTGTTTGTATATAAATATAAGATTTTGCTTTCATAATCATCTTCATATAACCATTTTTTATTTGTTCCCATTCTGAGTCGGGACCACTTGACACAATTTGCATGCCTACATTACCTTTTGGTGTTGCATCATAATAACGATCTTCATAAAGAATATCATGTCGGGAAGCTTGATTCCAATCTAAAATAAATCGTGTTTGCATATTTCGAACTGATCCACCGATAACTCTTAAATGGGTATCACGCCAATAGCCGAATCTTTTGTTTTCTCCGAGATACTCATCTCCAATATTAAATCCGCCTATATAACCGATTTTACCATCAATTATCGCTAATTTACGATGATTTCGGTGATTTATTTTAAAATTTATTTTTGGAATCAGTGACGGAAAGAAGAATTCGACTTCAACACCAGCATCACGTAACTGCCGTTTGTACTTACGTGCTAACTTTCTGGAGCCCATATCATCAACAAGAAAACGAACTTGCACGCCTTCTCTCGCCTTTTTCATTAATGCCTCTGCAACCCTTTGACCGAGATGATCACTTCGAACAATATAATAAACTAAATGGATATGGTCTGTCGCTGACTCTATATCTTTTATAAGAGCATTAAACTTTTCTACACCATCTGTAAAAATTTCGACATCATTATCTTGTGTTAAGATGGCATCATCATTGCGTAAATGTAAATAAAATAAGTCCTTATATTCTTTAACACTCTCAGGTATTGGGAAACTACCCTCTTCTATTAACTGCATTTGATTTTCGGCTGCACGCTTTACACCCAACCTACTTTTGTTATCCCAAATAAACAACTTCTTATTACTTAATTTTCGTCCGAAAATTAGATATAATATAAATCCGGCAACAGGTATAAATAAAAGAACCATTAACCATGCCCATGTTGATGTAGCGTTTTTTCGTTCTAAAAAGACAATAGCAAGTGCTAAGAATATATTAAATACTAGGACAAACCCTAATATAATTGGTGTGATACTCATTATATTTCATCCCCCTTCACAAAACTCCCTCTTCATAATATAGCATAATTCTAATCGATATACTTACTTTACTGTTTATGTCGGGTTACTATAGAACCTTTCATTTTCATTGCTTTTTTACCCTTTCGGGCGTAAACTTATGCTTATTCTTTAGAAAAGACGAGGGGACATCAAGATGGATAAGGAACTTAAAACAGGAGTTTTATTCGCAACATTTGCTTATATTTTATGGGGATTTCTGACGATCTATTGGAAAGCTGTTGGAGATATATCTGCCGGTGTGATATTGTCCCATCGCATCATCTGGTCTTTTATTTTTATGATTCTTTTACTACTTATAACTCGAAAATGGCGTAGCTTTATCCGAGAATGTCATGCAATCATACATAACAAAAGGAAACTTTTAGGACTGATCTTAGCATCTTTCGTTATCAGTGGGAATTGGCTCATATTTATTTGGGCAGTCAATAGCGATCATGTTATTCAAGCGAGCCTCGGCTATTACATCAACCCTTTGTTAAGTATTTTATTAGGGATTATCGTCTTAAAAGAAACATTAAATAAATGGGAGGTTTTCTCTGTTGTATTAGCTGGAATGGGAGTATTATACTTAACCATTTATTTTGGTGTATTCCCATGGATTTCCCTACTTTTAGCTTTGTTATTTGCAATTTATGGCTTCGTGAAGAAGGTCGTTGATATTCCATCCTTATACGGATTAACATTAGAAACCTTTATTGTGTTACCACTAGCTTTCCTTTATTTACTCATGCATCCGTCAGACTCTGGGTCACTGATAAATATGTGGGAATCAAGTCTAACGGCAGGATTGTTAATAGGAGCTGGGGTCGTCACAGCTATTCCTTTATTACTATTTGCTAGTGGTGCTAAACGGATTCCGTTATCCATGATTGGATTTTTACAATACGTCACGCCTACTTTAATGTTAATCATTGGCGTCTTTGTATACAAAGAGGAATTCACGCCCGCACATCTAGTAGCGTTTGTATGTATTTGGACCGCACTCGCTATTTATACAACGTCTAAAATAAGAGCTTTTCAGTATAATCGCAGAAAGACTGCGCATTAAGTTATCTACAAAAGCGAATGGCCTACCATTCGCTTTTAATCAATATCAATAATGTGGTCTGTTTTAGCTTTTTTCGGTCCACGTACTTCTAATACGCCATTTTTATATCCAGCTTTGGTTGTTCGTTTATCTATTACGTACGGTAGTTGCACGGTTCGTTCTGCCTGTTGATAGCGCCTTTCTCTATGATAATAGGCCTTTTTATCATCTTTTTTTTCGTTCATTTCATCATGCTTAATTTTAATTTTTAACCGATCTCCAATCACATCAATATGGATATCTTCTTTTCGCAATCCAGGTAAATCTGCTTGCACAATCCACTCCTTCTCATTTTCGAAAACGTCTACTGGCAAACGTGTCAATCCATTCTTTTGAAAAAAAGCATCAATGGAATCTAACATATTATTTTTGGGTCGATCAGCAAATAAACCATCCATTTTCCGAATGAATTCTTGCCCCGTTTCAAAAAAGTCCGTTGCTTTTTTATTCGATGATTTATCTTCCATAAAATAAACCTCCTTTAACCAATTAATCTGCTCTTAGCATATGCAAAACTGACACATTTGTTATAAGCAGACCGAATTCTTTTAAAGAATTTCATTTTTCTGAAAATAATTCTTGACGAACGTCTACTAGTAGCCTATACTCCAAACTAACATCAACTACATATCTCTTATCAAGAGTGGCAGAGGGAATAGGCCCTGTGAAGCCCGGCAACCAACTATATATGTATTGGTGCCAAATCCTACAGGTTAATAGCCTGATAGATAAGAGGAGGAAACCGTTTATACGCCCTCTTCTTACAATAGAAGAGGGCTTTTTGATTTCTTCTTCATTGACCTATATAAGAGATTATTTATATCAAATTTATTAGGAGGAATTCATAATGACAGAACAAAATTTCAATACGACAGGAACAGAAACAAATCTATTACATGGCGGTCAAGTCCCAGATCCAACGACTGGTTCACGCGCTGTCCCCATTTATCAAACAACTTCTTACGTTTTTCGTGATACAGAGCATGCCCAAAACTTATTTGGATTAGCGGAACCAGGTAATATCTATTCTCGGATTATGAATCCAACTGTTGATGTATTTGAGCAACGGATTGCTTTATTAGAAGACGGTGTTGCAGCTGTTGGAACAGCATCTGGTGCTTCTGCGATTACATTATCGATTCTAAATCTTGCCAACGCTGGTGATGAAATTGTTGCGGATAGTAATCTATATGGTGGAACTTACAATTTATTCGCATCAACCTTACCAAAGTACGGTATTAATGTGATTTTTGTTGATGGTACTGATCCGGAAAATTTCCGTAAGGCTATCACAGACAAAACAAAAGCTATTTTCGGTGAAATTATTACAAATCCATCACTTAATGTCCTTGACGTAGAAGCGGTAGCAACTATTGCACACGAAAATAATCTACCTCTAATTATTGATAACACTTTTGCCAGCCCTTATGGATGCAAACCAATAGCATGGGGTGCAGATATTGTTGTCCATTCCGCAACAAAGTGGATTGGTGGACATGGTACTTCTATCGGCGGAGTCGTCGTTGATGGTGGCCGTTTTAATTGGAATCAAGCAAAGTATCCAGGCTTTATCGAACCTGACTCAAGCTATAATGGAATTCGTTTTGGGATTGATGTTGGACCGGCAGCTTTTGCAACGAAATTCCGCGTGCAGCTACTGCGTGACATTGGCCCATCTTTAACGCCACAAAATGCATTCTACTTCATCCAAGGGTTAGAAACGTTGAATTTACGAATCGAGAAGCATAATGAAAATGCACAAAAAGTTGCGGCATATTTAGAGGGACATCCACAAGTTGAATGGGTTGCCTACCCAGGCTTAGAATCACATCCATCCCATCAACTTGCCAAAAAGTATTTAGGCGGAACATTCGGTTCGATTATTACCTTTGGCATTAAAGGTGGACGTAATGCTGGACGCCAGCTAATTGACACTATTAATTTGTGGTCACATGTTGCTAACGTTGGTGATGCTAAGTCATTGATTATCCATCCAGCTTCTACTACACACCAGCAATTAAGTGCGGACGCATTAAAAGCAAGTGGTGTAACAGAAGAATTAGTACGTTTATCGGTTGGACTAGAAACAATTGATGATATATTACTAGATTTAGATCAAGCAATTGCAAAAGCAACCAATACACAAACCACCATTTCGAATTCAGAAGAAACAGCAATCAAGTGGGCGTTTGATTCTCCATTTGCTCGTGAAGATGGCCAATTACGTCTCAAAAATATTGTCGTTGCTGGTTCAATTGACGGTAATGAAGCACTAGAGAAATTACGAGGTCTTGGCTATCAGATTACCACTGTCGAGAAAAATGAGGAAGCTATCGATCTCATATATATTACTGATCCATCGACAGTAACGAATCAATCCTTAAAAACAGCAAAACTTGTTTGGTTTAATACGAAGGCAGATTATACGGAACAAAAAGAATTCGCCAAATCAAATCAACGCGTTATTATTGAAAATCGTTGCCCTTTTAATGAAGCTGATCGCATTAGACGAACTAGATAGAAGTAAACAAGAAAAGCAATCTCACTAGCAATAGTGAGACTGCTTTTTTTATTTAAGCTCTTTTTCTGATGATGTATTACTACATTAGGTTTCCTCTCCGCTGAATTATTGCTTCCTTCCGCCGAATTATTGCTTCCTTCCGCCGAATTATCGATTCATCGTGGATAATGGTATTTTTCAACCGACTGGCTTAATTTGGCTCCAACCTTGTTTTGATATTTACTTGGAAACGCTATTGCTAAATAAGGTTTGTGTAACATATAATGTGGGATAGACTAAAAAATTTCATTTGTCTTATAAGTGATTTATTTTTCTTCTTTTTTTGTTTGATGTTATGATTAAAGAAGAATGTTGGTTGCAAAACTATAGCATAGCAGGTGTGGGATAATGAATAGAAAAAAGATTTGGCTATTACTTGGTGGGATGTTTTTCTTACTGTTTATAATTGGGTTCATTTTAATATCACAAAAATCCAGTTCTCCTTCCAATCTAACCGCGAACATTGAAGCGGAAAAGGAGAATATAGAAGAAGTCATTGATCAAGTACAGGAAAAAGATGAAGAAGTTGAAAATGAAGAAAATCGGAGCATTTCCAATAATCTAAAAGATGCTGTTGAAAGTACAATCGGCTTATTCCTACGTAACGATTATAAAATCGTCGCAATAGGGGATTCATTAACACAAGGGGTTGGAGACTCAGCAGATAACGATGGATATGTCGGAAGAATAGAAGATGCATTTTCCAATGAAGATCAACGTGTTTCTATCGATAACTTTGGTAAGCGTGGGAATCGGTCAGATCAATTACTAAAACGCTTGGAAGATGAGGAAATAAGATCATCTTTAGAAGAAGCAGACATGATTCTACTTACAATTGGAGCAAACGATATTATGAAAGTTGTCAAAAGTAACTTCATGAGTCTTAATGAAGAGCCCTTTATTGCTGAACGATCGGCTTACGAACAACGTTTACAAGAGATTATTGATATTATGCTAGATTTAAGTCCAGATGCAGAGATCTATTTAATTGGATTTTTCAATCCTTTTGAAGGGTATTTTGATGATATTGAAGAGCTGGATGGAATTCTAACAGATTTTAATACTACTGGGAAACAACTAACGACAGAGAAACAACAAACGCACTATATTCCTACAAATGATTTATTTCAAATAGAAGATGTGGATCTCTTAGCTGATGACAATTTCCATCCAAACGCTACAGGGTATACACTTATTGCTGAACGGATTCTAACCTATATTCGTCCTATCATTGAAGCAGCACATGAAGAAAGCGAGAATGAGGAAGAGGCAAGTGAGGCACAGTAATAAGGCAGAAAGGTGAACGATAACATGCATCAAAGAAATTGGAAGGTTTTATTCATAAGTTTATTTAGTTTAAATATATTCATTATCATTACTTTATTCATTATAATTTTTTCTCCTACTCCTGGTAGTAATGCACTCCCAGAAAAGGAATATATTGAAGATGAGGCCGGAGCAGAATTTACTGTTCGATCGAGCAAGCAGAATTTAACTGAATTGGTTAATCAATATATAGATAAAGCATTAAATGATAAAGAAGGAAAGTATTCGATTCAACTTGATGAAAATGTGCAAATTTTTGGTTCTGTTGAAGCTTTTAACAAGGATATTCCAATATCAATTGAAATGGAACCTATCGTACAAGAAAACGGCGATATCATTTTAAAACAAACAGAAATGTCATTAGGTTTATTGAATTTACCGAAAAATAAAATTCTTGAGTATGTCGCTAAAGCAATTGATGCACCTGAATGGGTCATTATCGACCCCGATAATGAAGAAATCTATATTGCAGTTACGCAAATGGATATTAAGAGTAACTTTAAAGTAAGAGCGCAGCAAATCGATCTAGAAAATGACCAAATATCATTTCGTATAAAAGTTCCAACTGCAACACTAGGATTATAAGAGACCAAGTACATGTACTTGGTCTTTTATGTTTCTAACTCGGATAAAGATTAAGGCGTGCTTACCTCTATATCTCCCATATCACTTGAAACTTTTAGTAGTGGCTCACCTGAACCTGACTGTAAATATACTTCTTTTCCACCATCACGATTAAGATCAAACCCATCTACCGTGACATCACCTATATCACTATCTAAATCTAATGTGTAATCAGCTGTTTTCTTTGCTACCTGAACCTCTATATCACCTATATCAGATACAATTGTAATATCTTGTTCCCATTCTTTTAATTGTAGGTCAACTTCACCAACATCACTTTTAATGTCCCATTCCCCTTGCGCTTGCCGGATACTAGTATCACCAACACTAGATGTTACAGAAGCAGATTTACTAATGATTTCTTGGAGTTTTACATCCCCAACATCTGATTCTACATTTACAGTATTAAAATCACCATAGTTAACTATAATTCCTCCAACATTATTTACAAGGTCTAATTTGTCAAACTGCTTCTCCGGTATTAGTATGGTAAGTTTGATTGAACCCCAATCTTGCAATGGTAAAAATGAAATAGATATTTGCTTCTCTCCTTTTAAGTCAATCTTCAACTCTCCATTATCTTCTTCCACACGGAAATCAATATTATCTTTCCGTTTTTCACTTACTTTTCCATCTAAGAAAACATGGATATTTTCATCTGAACTTTTTTCTATCTTAATATCAACTACATCAGCTTCAACATATATTTGTTTAATGTCCGATGCATCAATTACTTGTTCTTCGTTTACAGATGCTTTTGAGCTATCTGAAAATATCCGATCACGAAGGGTCAATATTCCAACTATACCAATCAACAATGTTAAACATGCAACAAGAGCTATCTTTTTCATCATACTTTCATCCCCCTATAAGACGAACATTCCATTTTAAATATCCCCTAACTATTCTATAACTCACTTTTGAAATTGGAATCATTGCAAGACCAATCAAAACACCGATACTGGTCAATGTTAAAACAACAAAAAATTCTGCCGTTACATCTATAACCGATTGATTGATAAAGGAAAACATCCAAAAACCTGGTGCAAGTGTAAAAGAAATTGAAACGGCCCATACGCTAATCCATACTGCAAATAACCCTATTGCAGGTCCAACTACAACTATTAAATTAAAAATGACGAGCAATATTAATAGAAAAAACGAACGAAATGGATTTGATTTTCTTTCATATGAAGATGGCCTTGTTTGATCGCCCACTAATTGTCGGTCACCTAACCTATTTTGTGCAATTGTACGTGGACTTCCTAGTTCTAGAACCACATCCTGTTCTGTTTTTCCATCGATTTCCCCTATCTTAAAATGATCTGAATAGTCCTCTAAAATATCTTTCCTTTCCGATATAGACAAATCTCTTAAATGATAATCCAATTCTCTCATAAACCCGCGTTTATCCAAATTTCTCTCCCCTTACGCTAAACAAGTTTTTGTTGATGGGCGTAAATTGCAGCTTGCGTTCGATCTTGTACTTCTAATTTACTCAAAATATTACTAACATGTACTTTCGTTGTTTTAAGTGCAATAAATAGTTGATCAGCAATTTCTTGATTTGTTTTTCCTTGTGCAATTAATAATAGTATTTCGTTTTCTCTCATCGTTAATGTTTCATGAAGCGCTATCTCATGTTTCGTCCGCATTCTTGTTAAAACTTTATTCGCTACTTCTGCTTCAAAAACAGATTCACCTCGATGCGTATTACGTATTGCTCTAGCAATTTCACTTGCTTTTGATGTTTTCAATACATAACTTGTTGCTCCTGCTTCTAGTGCTGGGTAAACTTTATCATCATCAATAAAACTCGTGACCATTAAGATTTTTGCTTCTGGCCATGCTGCAATAATTTGTCGTGTTGCTTCAATTCCATCCATTTCATCCATCACAATGTCCATTAAAATAACATCTGGACGCAATTCTAAAGCTAGCTCTATTGCCTTTTTACCATTCGCCGCTTCTGCAACAACTTCAATATCGGATTGAGTAGCCAAATACGCACTCACACCAATTCGCACCATCTCATGATCATCAACAAATAAAACGTTAATCATTCTTCTCATCACCCTCTACATCCATAATAGGTACACGCACTTCGATTCTCGTTCCTTTATTAGGAACACTAACGAGACGTAACTTGGCTCCAATTTCTGCCGCCCTTTCTTCCATGTTTGCTAATCCATATGAACTCGATTTCTTTTCTAAATCGAACCCAATACCATCATCCATTACGCGTAAGATTACAAATCCATCACGTTCAATTAAGAGAATATCTAATACTTCTGCCTTCGCATGTCGTAGTGTATTAGAAACCGATTCCTGCAAAATACGGAAGAGATGGTCTTCCACACCTTTACTTAGATCAACATCTTTTACATCCCATATAATTTCCAATGGCACTTTTTCATCCAATTCCTGTAATAGTTGATCCATCCCTTGTTTTAATGAATTATCTTTTAATGCAATAGGACGCAAATGCAGCAGTAATGCGCGCATTTCAAGTTGTGCTTGTTGTATCATTGTTTCAACTTGTTGAATCGGCTTCTTCATTTGTGAGTCCTGTGCTACAGGTAATTCATTCATCGCAGAAACGAGCATAGAAGCTGCAAAAAGCTCTTGACTAACCGAATCATGTAGTTCTCTTGCTAAACGATTTCGTTCTTGTGTAATAACTTCCTCTATTCTTTCTTCCTGACTTTCGACCCGTTCACTGATCAATTTTTGACTTCTTTTCGTTTGGTCCTGGAAAGCAAGTTGAAGCTGCTTTATTTTTTCCATGACATTAGAAATTTCAGTTAAAGACCCTTCGTAAGTGATGGTAGTATCAGGTGTTGCTTGTTCTAACTTAATTAATGCCTTCTCAACAACTTCTATTTGGTTTTTCCAAAAAAATCCGTTCATTAAACCGCTTACTATACCAAATAATAAACTGATTATGACAATAAAAACGACAAACGGCATACCTAAAACAGGACGGTACCATATCTCGAGCCAACTTTGTAAAGGGAAATTAACTAAGAATATAGAAAGTAAGATCACGCTTACTAATAAAGACTGGATGATACTAACAAGAATGGATCGGCTTATTATTTTCCTCATCCACGTATCACCTCAATTTTCCCTGCAATCATCGAGGTGACAATCTTTACTTTTTGATTTGCATCGTGGTAATTCTCTGTTTGTAGATGCACGACGCGATTCGTCATGTTATCATCCCGGTGATCTAATATATCCACAGCTCCCATCAAAACGGAATGATGCACGCTAACTTCCACATCAAATGGAATAATTATTTTAATTGTACCAATCAGTTGTCTAACCATGATTAGTGGTTCATCTTTTGGTAAAACAGTATAGGTCAAATCAATCACAGTCTCACCAAAAGCTGATTGAATATTAATATCCTCCCATTGGTATGAATGGGATGCTGTTTGTTGTTTTCCAAACCATTTATTACTAAAGAGAATCTTTTTATTTATTCCTTCTTTCATAGTTGAAAATTGTGGTTGATGGTGCGTGGTAGTTTGTTTCGATTGGTACCAATTAAGTAGTAGAAATACGAGCAAGACGAATAGAATAAATTGGAAGGTTGTCGTATTTATTACGGTAATCACAAAACCTATTATTCCGATCCAAAAAAAGGTTCTTCCTGCAGGTCGATAATAGTATTGTCTTGCAAGATAAATCATACCTAACCATATTCCAATCCATATAAACGATTCGGTATGAACAAAGATAACTTCATATATAAAGAAAATTATAATAGCTAATAGTACATAATCCATTTTCCTCATTTTTTTATGATTTAGCATGCGCTTCCCCCCTTTTTATTTTAGACGCAGCGATCACACTTGCTGCGTCCTTCTATTACTAGCTTACCATTAACTTATTTAGAAGTAGTAACTTTTTTTTCTAATTCTTGAAATCTTGCATCAAGCGTGTGTAATCGTCCATCTGTTGTAACTTGTTGTTCCAGTCGTTCAATATACGCTTCTACTTCTTGGAATTTCGATTCGCTTCTCTCTATTAACTCCGTATGAAGCACTTTATTCATCCCTTTGTGGACACGCGCGACATTTTCTCTACCTTTTAATTCTAAACGTTTAACGTATAAGTCTTTTAGTTTATGCTTCATGTCAATATATTTTGTTTCTATTAACTCTAGTTGTTCAAAATTTTGATTATTCATTTCTGTTAACTGTTCCACGCGAGCTTGATATCTTTGTAGCTCTTCTGATGCTTCCTCTAGAAGCGCTGATTCATTCATTTCCTCGGCTAACGTAACTTGACGTTTTCTTTTGGTCATCATTGTTGTAGCCTGTTGCAATTCACGATTATATTCTTGTTTAATCGCATATTGCTTTTCAATTAATTTCTTTAGACTTTTAACCTCTTCTTCACAATTTCGAATATATTGATTCAAGTGAGTCATTGGGTGCTTTTCTTCTTTTTGATCCAACAATTCGTGGAAATCTGCTACGATCGTATCTTTTACTCGAGTAAAAACGTTTGCCATTTTTATCGTCTCCTTCTATTTTAATCTAAAATCCAATCTTCGTCGTATTCATCCCGTTTTGTTTTTTTCCAACTTTTATAGGTATAGTATAGAACTATAAAAGCAACAAGCCCTACAAAAGCTGCAGTATTTGATAGTGAAAGGGATAAGCCAATTAGCACGATTAGTGCCCAACTTATTTTTCCAATAAATGAATCAGATAAAATAAATCTTCGAACGCCGTAATAGGCAATGGCTAAACTAATCGCTAGAAAGATCATTGGTCCTAAAGTACCGAGTAGAATAAGAGATGCTATCACACCGACTACTACTAATAAAAATATTTTCATGTTCCATTCCCTCCTTCATGTATCTATCTTAAACCTAGCTCGTATTCTTCATAATGGACTACCGTTATATTTTGTCATAAGACTTAAGGCGTAATTCACTCAATTAACACTTACATAAAACAAAAAAACTTGGCATATGATTAGCCAAGTTTAACTTTTGATCTATTCCACTTTCCTGTGAGTGTTGGTGCATAGCGCGTTGAGAAGTATGGGTACTGTTCTAATTCACCTTGATAGATCAGTTCTAGTTCGGGTAATTCTCTTAAATCTTGCGGTCTGATTAAATAAGTGGGTTTTGCAGTATGATAAGACCCGCAATCTTCTAGTAAAGTAGCAACAAATTGCGAACAAAAGTATGCATTATTTCGCCCTAACTCTTTATTTAACACAATTCCAAATAAACCTAATAAATTATAACTATATAAGTGCTTACTTGCTTCCATTACCATAATACGTTGCTGCAACAATTGATATTCTTCTTCAGATATCGTTAAGCGATAGACAGCACATTTTGTTTTTTTGAAAAATGGTGCTTGTAAGTTTTCTTTAACAAATCCCCCAATAAACGGGTTATTCGGTCTTTTTCTTCCAAAACTATAAACATGATCTAATTGCCTGTCTAATGCAATTGAAGCATGATTTAGTATTGATTTAGTGTACAAGTTGATTGTCCTTGTTAACAAGGTACCTGTATCTGAAAAAACAAGATATACCTTTCTCGTTTCCACTCGGTTTCCCCCTTAGACACGCTAAAACTTCTCTATAAATTTACTTACCCATCAGCAAGTTTAACCGATTCTTATCGATAGTAATATAGCCAAAAGGTGTATTTTCATTTAAGACTAGAGGCTTATTTATCAACCGAGATATATAGATTACTATCTTCAGTAATATTTCAACTATATAATATTAGGAACTAAATGGCAAGATGTAATACATGCTCGTATTTCAACATTAATAATCTCAATACAAAAACCCCAATATAGCCATAGAAATTCCAGCTTTATTGGGGTGTGTAAAAATCACTTATGTTATTTTTATTGATATTGGATACAAATACGGTTGTGCTGGTTCTTCGACAACATTCCACTCGGTAACCTTTATTGCTGGTAATAAATCGCCCTCATATTCCTGCAAATATATTGTACCTACTGCTTCTACCCAAGTATCTTCATCTAATTCTTCTGCTATATCCATTTCAGTCAAAAATCCTATTACTCCTGCATCAGCAACACAATGTGTGATAATAAATCTACCGAGCACTAATTGATTTGCCGAAAAACTTTCTTCCTTATAAACAAATCCCGTTACCTTTATTTCTTTTCCTACAAAATCATCCGCGTTCATATTTATTTCCTGATGATAGGTCGTATACAGTTGATCAGTCATCTCGATAGAATTTCGTTCAGATAATTCATCTATTAATGTATCATGTTCTTCTTTACTTATCGTATTTGAGTAAAGATTAGGATCTGCAACATTATCATCCTGTTGCACTTCATTACTTGTGCCTTCTTCAATACTCTCGGGTTCTGATTCGGTTACATTCTCTTCTGACACATCAGCTTTGCTCGTATTATTCGATAACGAAAGCATTGTACCCTTATTTGCTGCTATAGAAGCATCCAAAGTGGACATTGGAAAGAAGAATCCAGTGAACAAAGGTAAGATAACAATTGCATACGAAATGAATTTTCTGATAGTAAACGGTGCATTACCATGATCATGCTTATGGCCATCGTGATCATCATGTTCTCCATGATCATGCTTATTAGATTCTAGAATTCGTTTAATTTGTGCGACAAATAAAACAAGAAAAAGAATAGCGGCTGTCTTACTCAGCATCACATATTTAGGATTAATAAGTTTAAGAATATCTCCCGTATAATGTAGACGTACAATAAAAATAACAAAAACCAATAAAATAATTGCTCTACTCACCTGTTGTAAATTAATACGCATATTCTTTCCCTCCCTAATAGAAGCCGTCTAGTAACGTTAACACACTAAACACGACAACAGTTACGATTAAGACAAATAAAAGTACAAATTTCGTTTTGAAAACACTTAGCATCATCATTGTATTCTTTAAATCCGTCATTGGTCCATAAATAAGAAATCCTAATATTGCAGTTGTTGGAAATACATTACTAAAGGAAGCCGCAATAAACGCATCTGCCTCTGAACACAATGATAAAAGATAAGCTAAGCCCATCATGACAGCAGTAGAAGAAACTTGTCCACTTCCAAGTTCAAGTAAAGCTTCTGAAGAGACATATGTCTGCACAAATGCAGCTAATAACGCACCTACAATCAAATATTTTCCCATATCAAAAAATTCATCAACTGCATGTGTTACTGTATGACCTAGTTTACTGAAAATTGATTGTGAAGCATGACTACTTGTATGTATGTGTGGTATTTCGAGTGTATGTTTTAATTGATTCGACTTAAACAATACACTAATAATAATAGAAATAAGTATCGCAATAAAGAAACCTAATATCATTCTTGATGCCGCAATTTTAAAATCATTTCCAAATGCCATATACGTAGATAAAATAACTAGTGGATTAATAAGTGGGCCAGTAAGAAGAAAACCTATACCAGCATGTATCGGAACACCCTTTGCTAGTAATCTACGAACAATTGGAACAATGCCACATTCACATGCAGGGAATAGAGCTCCTACAAAACAACTCATAATAATCGCTAAAAAGGTATTCTTTGGTATCCAACGTTTTATATGATCTTCCGTTACAAATATTTGGATTATACCAGCGATTAAAACACCTATTAAGACAAATGGGAGTGCTTCAATTAAGATGCTCAAGAAAATCGTATTCATATGCAAAACAGAATTGGGTAACTGAAAAACAGTTGAAAAAGAATCACCAAAAGAAAGTACATAAACAGCTAAACCAATCACAATAACCAATGAAAAATCTATTAAAAAGGAACGAAATCCCCGAATAATTTCCAACCCCCGTATTCCTAATATTTTATAGTGAAGTCTTTTATTCTATCTCTACCATATACTATTACATAAGCAAATTAAATAGAACAAACTAAAAATTATTTAAACTTTTCCTCTTTTAAATAACGTCTTGGATAGTCCCGGTAAATATGTATTTAATATAATTGACCGTGCAAACGAAAATAAAATAAATGCAAACCACAAGCCATGATTAGCGTATAGAGGAATCAAAAAATATATCATGATTAAAAATAATATCATTGCTATAATTAATGAATTTCGTATTGGAACGACTTCCGTAGCTCCAGAAAAAACACCATTTAATAGCAATCCCCAGAAACTAACGAGTGGGAATAACAAAAGCCAACCTTGATAGTTTGTGATAAGTACTTTTACTTCTTCTATAGAAGTAAAAAGAGAAAAGATAATATCTGAAGTAAGATAAAGGATAAGAGCTAAACAAATTGCAACAGCCCCACCCCAAATCGCAGAAAGATTTAATGTTCGCTTATACATATGCTTATTATCAGAACCAACAGAGCGACCAATCAAAATACTACTCGCATTCGCAAAGCCATCTAAACAATAAGACATTAGATAATGGATTTGAAACAGTATAGCGTTAGCGGCTAAAACAGCTTCACCCATTTGTGTACCTATAGAAGTGAATAACGTAAAAACAACTAGTAAACATATCGATCTTATCATTAAATCTCGATTAACTCTCACTAATTTCACTATACTATTTTTGTCAAAAATTGCTCTGTATTTATGCAGAGAAAACTTAATCATATTTAATTTAACTAAAAAAAACAGACCAATTACCATGAATACAATCTCAACTAGCAGCGTTGCTGTTGCGACACCTGTGACACCAAGACTAAAAACAGTAACAAATAAAATGTTTAATCCAATATTTGTTAGATTCATTCCAACTTGTAAAAACAGTGTTAATCGGACTTTTGAAGAACCCATTAACCACCCTAATATGACATAATTCATTAAGGCAAATGGCGCACCCCAAATCCGAATATTATAATAAATTAAAATTTGCTCTTTCAATTCATTCGTCGGTTGCATAATAAATAATGCAAAGTCTTTAATTTGAATTTGAAACAAGATGAATAGACATCCGATTATAGCTGCAATTATTGCAGGGCGTATAAAAGACAGCGCTAAACGATCAGGATCATTCGCTCCATGAGCTTGTGCGGTAAAACCTGATGTACTTACACGCAGAAATCCTAAACTCCAATAGAGTGTATTGAAAATCAGACTTCCTACAGCAACACCTCCTATATAAACTGGATCAGGTAGTTGTCCAACTACTGCTGTATCAACTGCTCCTAAAAGCGGTGTTGTAATTGTTGCAAACACTAATGGAAGAGCTAATTGCATATAATTTTTATGTGATACAACTGGTAACACACTTGATGGGTGATTCATACAAAGATGTTAATTCTCCTTTTAAACGATTCTGTTATTCACGCTAGATCATACAAATAATTCTATTAATTCCTTGGTATAGTTATTTCTATTTTTTGAGAATAAATCTATTTCCGAAAAACTATCAACAACAGATCCTTCTTTCATTACCATTATATCTTGACTCATTTCAGATACAGCTGCTAAGTCATGAGAGATAAACAAATAGGCCATTCCTATTTGTTTACGTAAACTAGTAAGTAGCTTTAATATAGCTCCTTGTGAGAGCACATCCAGACTTGCAGTTGGTTCATCGAGGATAAGGAGTTCGGGTTCAATACTTAAAGCTCGTGCTATTGTTACGCGTTGCTTTTGACCACCACTTAGTTCATGTGGGTAACGATTAGCCAAACTCGAAGGTAGCTCAACTGCTTCAAGTAATTTATTTATATACTGCTCTTTATTTTCATAGTTAAAATAAGTTAAATTAAGTTCGTCTTTGAACTGCATATATGGATCAATCATTGATTCCTTTATTTTTAACTTCGGATTCAGTGAAGCTGTAGGATTCTGAAAAACAGCTTGCATATGGATGCGATGTTCCCTTAACTTTCGTTCGTTTAAGCCTTGTAATTGTACGCCATTAAGAACAATGCTTCCACTGTCAATTCGCTCAATCCCTAATAAACATCTGGCTAATGTACTTTTACCAGATCCACTCTCGCCAACCAAACCAAAGCATTTTCCTTTTTCAATCTCTACATTTACATTGTTCAGAATAAGATTATCTTTATTATATGTCTTATAAATAGATTTGGCTTGCAGTACTGCCATTGCTTACTTCACCTCTTCAAAACTATCATCTTTCAACGTAGGGGCCGCAACGATTAGTTTTCTTGTATAACTATGCTGTGGATTAGAAATTATTTTTTGTTTTTTACCAATTTCAATGATTTCTCCGTCTTTCATTACAGCGATATGATCAGCATAATTTCTTACGTGACGCCAATCGTGCGTTATAAATAAAATGGTACAGTTCGTTTCTTTTTGTAATTTGGTTAGTAATCCTAAGATTTTATAGCATGTAACACTATCCAATGCTGTTGTCGCTTCATCAGCAATTAGAAGTTTAGGTTTTAAAAGAAGAGCTAATGCAATCGAAACCCGTTGTAACTGTCCCCCACTAAGTTGAAAAGGGTAACGCGCGTAGAGCGCTTCATCTAGTTCAACAGAATGAAGTGCTTTAATCGTTTCATCTATTCTCTTCTTCTTTGAAAAGTTCGTATGTCTTTTAAACGATTCTTCAAAGTGCTTTCCAATTGTTAAAAAGGGTGTGAATGATCCATGATAGTCTTGAAAGATGTAAGCTATTTCTTGTCCGCGAATCTTTTGCATTTCCTTTTTAGACATTGTCAAAATATCCTGCTTTTCAAAAATTATCTCTCCAGTAATCTTGAAGTTAGCTGCGGCTAGTTGACCAATCACAGAAGCTGTAACACTCTTCCCACTTCCACTCTGTCCGACAAGGGCAAACCACTCTCCTTTTTTAATTTCAAAGGAAATATTATTAATAATTGTTTCATCCTTTTTATAAACAGATAATTGTTCAATAGCTAATACAGACATCGAACTAAGCCTCCTTTTTCACATCAAAACGATCTCTTAAATAATCGCCAAAGAGATTTGATACTAAAACAATACTAACAATTGCAAGTCCTGGGTAAATCATTAACACAGGTCTTGATTGAAAATATGGTCTAGAGTCATTTAACATCGCTCCCCATTCTGGTGATGGCGGTTGTGCACCAAGTCCTATGTAGGATAAAGATGATATTAACAATATTATTTTCCCTAAATCAAGGCTTGCAAGTACTAGAACATTTCCAATTACATGTGGAAAAATATGTTTAATCATTATTTTCCACGGCTTCAGTCCATTTATTCTAGCTATATCTACATATTCTTTTTTACGTTCTGTCATTACCGTACTTCGAACTAATCGTGCATAATTAACCCATTTAACCAATATAATCGCAAACAATAAGTTGCCTATCCCGGCTCCAAGTAAACCACTCAAAACAATTGCAACTACAGTGTCAGGAAATGCTAGGAATCCATCCGCCACACGCATAAAAATACGATCAATTAATCCTCCCTTAAAACCAGCAAAGACACCAAATGGAACACCAATTATAACTGCTACAATAAGTGCCAAAACACTGTAGCCAACTGTTAACTTACTTCCAAGCAAGATTCTAGTTAACACATCTCGTCCTAAATGGTCTGTCCCTAAAGGATGTTGAAAGCTCATGCCTAGTAATCTCTTTGACATATCGGTAAGATTCGGATCATGTTGCAGATATAAGAATGTGTAAAGGATACATACTAATAAACTAACACCAATTAATATACTAGAGATTATTTTCCAGTTATTTTTTTTCTTTACAAAGCTATTATTAGATAAAAGTGCCATCAATTTGTCTCCTTTTCTCGCAGTCGAGCTTCGGGATTTAATAGATAATACGATAAATCCACTATCGTATTAACCACGAAAACAATGATCGCCATAATCAATATATAACCTTGAATAATTGGATAATCACGTTGTTTTATTGAATCAACTACTAACTTACCAATCCCAGGATACGAAAAGAGTACTTCAATCACGACAACTCCACCTATTAAGCTACCAATACTTACTCCAAAAACAGTTATTACTGGAGGTAGCGCGGAACGAAAAGCATGAAAAAAGAAAATTCGAAATGACGATAGTCCTCTTGCTCTTGCAGATTTAATAAACTCTTGGTTTAAAGACTCCAGTAAACTGGAGCGCAATAGACGTACATAAACACTTGATATCGCAATTCCTAAAGTTAATGATGGTAGAAGCAAAGATAAAAACCCATCACGTCCCATCGTAGGAAAAAGACCCATTTTAACAGCTAATAGGTCAATTAAGAGAAGCCCTAACCAAAAACTCGGCATTGCAGCCCCAACTACAGATAGGCCTCTGCTAAACTGATCAATCCAACTATTTCGATATAAAGCAGCTAGCGATCCTAACGGAACAGCTATCAAAAGCATAACAATGGTAGATCCTATCGTTAATTCTAATGTTGCAGGAACTGCCCCAAGAATAAGACCCATAACAGGTTGACCAGTAACAAAAGAATCACCTAGATCAAATTGAATGAATCTCCATAACCATGTTACGTATTGAATGATGAGCGGTTCATTAAAACCCATTTCCTCACGTAATAATTCTATTTGATCTTGTGTCACGGCTAGCTCATCCGCATTTAATATTGTCAATATTGGGTCTCCTGGTGCTAATCTAATAAATAGGAAACTAATAAAGGTAATAATAAGGACAAAAATAAGAACCTCTATTAATCGTCTACTTATAATTCGAAACATTACTTCACATCCAATTTATTCGTAATCATATAATATTCACTTCTAGTTGTTACCCAGTTTTCTACTTTATCTCCATCATAAGCAACAAGTGTTGCTGGATGTAAAATAAAGGAATTAATCATTTCTTCGTCAACATACATCGCTGCACGTTCAGCTAATTCTGCTCTAGCATCCGCATCAACAGTTTGATTCAATTCATCTATAATAGCAGTTAACTCGGGTTCTTCCGTACCACTAAAGTTTAGTGCTCCAGTTGGATGATAGGTTGCATTCAAATAATAACCAGCATCTCCTCGTGGTGCAGTTAAATTACTATACGTTGCTAAATCCCAATCACGGTTAGATGCCATATATTCTTCTGGAATATCAATCTGTTGTATCTCTACCTCAATACCAATTTGACCTGCATCTGATTGAAACACTTGTGCAATCAACGGTAGATCAGCACGTGCACTATACGTTAATAAAGTAAAACTTAATTGTTCTCCATCTTTTTGCATCAAACCATCTTCTAAAACATATCCAGCCTTTTCAAGGTAATCTGTAGCAACTTCTGAACCGGTAAGTCTTTCCTCGTATTCAGGAGCAAAAGAGAGTGAGGGAAGAAAAGGTCCTTCTGCCACTTTTCCAAACCCTTGTAAAATGGAATCGACAATCTCTTCTCGATTAATTAAAGCATCTACTGCTTTTCTTACGTTTACATCTTGTATACTTTCCTTTTCCATATTCATCGTCATTTGATGTACGCGAAATGTGTCAGTTGCTTCTACAGTGATACCGTCACGCTCTTCTAAAGAGTCTATACTTTCAACCTCAGGACGAAATACAATATCAGCTTCACCTGCTTCTAAAGCAAGCGACCGTGCATTGGCATCTTCATTAAACGAGAATTTCACTTTATCTAAATTCGATGGCCCGTTCCAATATGCATCAAATCTCTCTAATTCCAAACCACTTCCTGGTGTAAATGACGTTAATTTAAATGGACCAGTTCCAACAGGATTAGTAACAAAGTCTGTTTCCGTTACGTCTATAATCGATGTATTTGGATTTACTAGTTCCGATATAAATTCTGGAAATGGCTGATCCGTTTTAACTTTTAAACTTAATCCATCCGCTTCTATCGATTGAATATGTAAGGCATTTTGCATTGCAACACTTTCTTTCAACATACGTTCTAACGAAGCTTTCACAGCCTCCGCATCCATAACATTTCCATTATGAAACGTAATATTTTCTTTTAACTCGATTGTCCAATTTTGCCCATCTTCACTACTCCAATCCTCTGCCAACCAAGGCTCTACCGACAAATCCTCTTCATCTAAGCGCATTAAGGTCTCTGTTAAACCAGCTCGTATCGGCACATAACTAGAATCAACATGTGGATCTAGTGAACTTGTTGAGAAATTATATAAAAAGTGAATTTCCTTTGTTTCGTCATCCGTTTCCTCTGAAGACGAAGCTGAGCATGCTGACAAAAAAATAATTAGTGATAGTAACATTAAGTAAATAACATATGTATGTTTATTCAAAATAAATTCCCCTCTCATTAATTAAATCGTAACCATTACGATCGAAATGGTTACGATTTAGATTATATATTATAGTGGTAAAGGTTGTCAATTCATATTTAAAATAAAAAGAGTCAAGTAATACTCCGTAAATTGGAGTGTGTTACTTGACTCTTTCAAATCGACACAAGAAATTATTTTTTCCACTTTGCTAACGCTTCTGCAAGCGCTGGGTTTGTAAATTCTTCTTTTTCTTGTTTCACATATTTTTTTACATCTTGTTTGGAAGCCTTTTTCTTGTTGTTTTGCTCTTTACGTTTTTGAAATGCCGTTAGCTTTTCACGATGACCACAGCTACATGTAAAGGTTTGGCCTTCTCCTTCACCACGCATTTCCAATTTTTTATGGCAATTTGGACAACGTGCATTTGTTTTACGGGCAATGTTCTTTTTCTCACCACATGATCGATCCTGACAGACAAGCATTCTGCCATTCTTGCCATTTATCTCTAACATTAGCTTGCCACAAGTCGGACATTTAGTTCCCGTAATATTATCATGTTTGTAATTTTCTTTACTATTTTTAATTTCCCGTACGACTGTTGTCGCATAGGTTTTCATTTCTTTAATAAACGCTTCCTTTTTCAAATCTCCATTAGCAATCTTAGTCAACTTCTGCTCCCATTCGGCAGTTAAGATTGGCGATTGTAAATCTAATGGTACAATTTCAAGTAATTGACGTCCTTTTGACGTTGTGAACAGAGATTTTCCCTTACTCTCGATATAATTTGTATGGAAAAGCTTTTCAATGATATCAGCACGCGTCGCTACTGTTCCGAGTCCACCCGTTTGATGCATCGTTTGTACCAATTGTTTATTCTCTTGATCCATATACTTAACTGGATTCTCCATTGCTTCTAGCAGAGTACCTTCTGTAAAACGTGCAGGGGGTTGTGTTTTACCATTCGTGACACGCACTGATACATCAGCTAAAACATCACCTTTTGTAAGATTAGGTAGTGTTTGTTCATCTGCTGTTTCGCGGTCATCCTGGAAACGATTCTGATAAATTTCTTTCCAGCCATGATCTTTTACTTTCTTTCCTTTAGCGGAAAAGCGTTCTTCCCCAAACTTTACTTCGATTGTTGTCTGTTCATACACGTATGGTTTTGATAAAACAGCTAAAAAACGTTTCACAACAAGGTCATAAATCTTTCGCTCTTTATCATCTAAATCCGACAATATTACGCCTTGTTCAGTAGGTATAATTGCATGGTGATCTGAAACTTTTTTATCATCAACAAAAGATTTATTAGCATTAATACCCTGTTTTAAAATAGTTGCTCCTACTTTCGCATACTGGTCTACGCCACAAGCATCAACACGATCTTTTAGAGTAGGTACAATATCTGCTGATATAAAGCGTGAATCAGTTCGTGGGTATGTCAATACTTTGTGCTGCTCATAGAGTTTTTGCATGATCGATAACGTTTGTTTACCAGAAAAGCCAAATGCCTTATTGGCTTCCTGTTGTAAGCTACCCAAATCATATAAAGGAGGCGCAAAGCTTTTTTTCTCTTTTTTATCTATTGCACTAATTGTTGCTTGTTTAGTTTTTAAGTTTGTCGCTATTTTTTCTGCCTTTTCTTTATCGAAAATGCGCGTATCGTTTTTTTCATTACGCCATGTTAATGTTAAGCCTTGCTTCGTTTTAGCCTCAAGTCCATAGAAATCTTTGGGTTGAAACTTTTTAATTTCTTCTTCACGTTTAGCAATCATCGCAAGCGTTGGCGTTTGGACACGTCCACTTGATAATTGCGCATTAAATTTTGTTGTAAGAGCTCGGGTTGCGTTTAAACCGACATACCAGTCTGCTTCCGAACGCGCAACAGCCGACTGAAAGAGATTCTGATAATTTTTCCCTGGTTTCAAGTTAGTAAAACCATCACGAATAGCTTTATCTGTTACAGATGAAATCCACAGACGTTTTACTGGTTTATTAATACGTGCTTTCTCTAAAATCCAACCAGCAACAAGCTCACCTTCACGTCCTGCATCGGTTGCAATAACGATATCTGATACATCTTTTCGTTGCATTTGTGCTTTCACTGTTTGAAACTGTTTTCCCGTTTTCTTCATAACCACTAACTTTAAATCAGCAGGAAGCATTGGTAAATCTTCTAACTTCCACGTTTTAAATTTCTCATCATATGTTTCTGGGTCTGCCAAAGTTACTAAATGACCAAGAGCCCAAGTTACAATATATTTCGAACCTTCAAAATATCCATTTGCTTTTTTGGTACAATTTAATACACGCGCAATGTCGCGTCCAACTGAAGGTTTTTCTGCTAAAACAACTGTTTTACTCATTTATTTCAATCCTTCCTAGTTACTACTTATACTTTATCATATCAAGCAGTGGACGAGAAAGGTATTAACTAAATTGAATTCAAACCACTCCATTTCAAGTTTAGCAAACAGGACCGTTATATACAGATGCGTGCATCTCCATAAAGTAAAATCCTTATAGAACTTTTGGATTATTTTTCAAATATAGTTACTTTTTTAACTAAATCAAATGTACAATGAATTTAAATATGAAAGGGGACGATAAAAATGAATAACCATGAAATTGATTACAAGCTCCATGGCGATGATATGCAATTTGTGGAGGTTGAACTTGATCCAAATGAAACGGTAATTGCTGAAGCCGGAAGTTTAATGATGATGGAAGAAAAAATCGAGATGGAGACTATTTTTGGTGATGGTTCATCTGATGGTCCTAGCGGGCTGGTTGGCAAATTATTTGGTGCTGGAAAACGCGTGATCAGTGGAGAGAGTTTGTTTATGACTACTTTCACCAATGGAGGCGCTGAAAAAAGACGCGTATCATTTGCCGCTCCTTATCCAGGTAAGATTATCCCAATGGATTTAAGTGAAATAAATGGCAAGTTAATCTGTCAAAAAGACGCATTCTTAGCTGCAGCTAAAGGGGTATCCGTTGGTATAGAGTTCCAACGCAAACTTGGTACTGGCTTTTTTGGCGGCGAGGGTTTTATTATGCAAAAACTTGAAGGTGATGGCATGGCGTTTGTTCATGCTGGTGGAACTATGTACAAACGCGAGCTTAATGTTGGAGAAACTTTGCGCGTAGATACAGGTTGTCTTGTAGCAATGACTGGTGATGTTGATTATAACATTGAGTTTGTTGGCGGGATTAAAACAGCCCTCTTTGGTGGAGAAGGACTCTTCTTCGCAACCTTACGTGGACCAGGTACGATCTGGGTACAATCACTACCATTCAGCAGATTAGCAAGTCGCGTTTTCTCTGCGGCACCTGAAAATGGAGGATCTAAAGGCGAAGGAAGTATTGCCGGTGGATTATTTGATATTTTTGGTGGAGACAGAAGATAATTTTTAGCTAGATGTTGCGTTCCGACGAATTATCGCACTCTTCCGTCGAATTAATACGCTCTTCCGACAGATTGTCGGTTAACTTAGTCTCAGAAATAATAAAAAAGAAGCGAATCTTCTCTTTATAGAGAGTTTCGCTTCTTTTTACTTATTTAAAGAATTTAACGCGTTCTTCTAAAGGTTGGAAATCCTTTTCGCCAGCATCAGCAGCTGGTTTACCAAAGGGCATTTGAGCTTTTAGTTCCCAGTTAGTTGGAATGTCCCATTTCATTTTTACTTCATCATCAATTAGCGGGTTATAATGCTGTAGTGATGCACCTAGCCCCTCTATTTCTAATGAAGTCCACACAACAAACTGCAAAATACCAGATGCTTGGTCAGACCAAACTGGAAATTTATCTGCATATAATTCCATGTCTTTTTGTAAACCTTGCACAACTTTTTGATCTTCAAAGAAAAGAACCGTTCCATAACCACTTGCGAAGCTTGCGATTTTTTCCTCCGTTGAAGAAAAATTATCGGCTGGCACTATTTTACGCAATGTTTCTTTCGTTATATCCCATAATGCATGATGTTGGTCACCAAATAAAACGACAACACGGCCACTTTGTGAATTAAATGCGTATGGGGAATATTTCACAGCATAGTTTACCACTTCTTCTATTCGTTCTTCCGATACGACAGCTTCATTACTTATTTGATAAAATGAGCGCCTGTCTTTAATAGCTGTATAAAAATCTTTTGACATCTTACAACCCTCCAGATTTTACGTTTGTATTTTTACAATCTTATCCTTTACAAAAAAAGAGTAATAATACAGGTGGACGCAAAATCTTGATGAAAATTAATAAGAACCCTTCAATTCAGATTTAGATGGTTTTTTTGCTAAAAATGCAAAAACTACACCTAAAGCAGGAAATAGAAGTGTCACTAATAGAACTGGTGTGTAACTTTGAAATAAATCAAATCCGTAGCCAAATGGTAGTGGACCAAAAGCGGATCCCAATACAATCATTGTTGTTCCTATACCATTGATACTTCCTATGTATTTACGCCCAAAATAATTAGGCCAAATAATTTTCAAACTAATCCGCTCAAGACCATTTGCAATACCCCATATTGCCCCAAATAAGATTGCGATCATTACATTTGTAGTGACCATTAACAATAGCAATAAAATAATTTCAATTAAGAAGATTGCTATCAGAAAATAATTAGTCGGAAGTCGATCAGTCAAATAACCAGCTAATAATGACATTGGAATACCTACAACAGCCATTAAACTAAGAACAGTAGCGGCCACTTCAAGTGATAATGCCTGACTATCAAAGATCGAAAAGATATGAAATGTTATTCCTGTATTAACCATTGCAGGAATTCCAATACAGGCAATCAAAAACCAAAATGTTTTCGTTTTCGTTGCTTCTCGTAATGTCCAGTCTTCCTGTGCAGGGTCTGCAGTTGCAGCACCTAAAATAGATTTCTTTTTCTTAGCATCCACCTTACCATCCGGAACTAAACCCATATCCTCTGGTTTATTACGAACACCAAATAATGCGAATGGTAGAAAAATAACTAAAAGTGCAACACCCCAAAAGCGCCATGCAAATTGCCAATCCCACGTTTGTATTAACCATGTATTCATAATTGGAAACAAGGCGGCACTGATAAAGCTACCAAGTGTCATGATACTAAAAGCAAAGCCCCGCTTTTTAATGAACCATTGTGCAACAAGCGTACTTGGTATGAGTGACATGCTGCCTTGACCTAGAAGACGAATTAGAAAAAAACCAATCGCAAGCATCCAAATACTTGAAACCATACTATTAAAAAAGCATGCTAACGCAAAAAGCGTTCCAACAGTTACCATCATGGTACGTTGGCCAAACCGATCAATAAATCGACCGACAAACATCATAATTAAACCCGCACACAAAGTTGCAGCAGAATACACACCCGATACTTGTGATCTGCTCCATCCAAAATCATTGATATATTGATCTATAAAAGCGGAATTAGAATATGTCTGACCTGGACCAGAAAAAAAGATTCCTAGGCCTGCAATAAAAACAATCATCCAGCCATAATAAAAATTACTACCTATTTTTTTAAAAGTCATCTGGCTAATCCTCCATTTTTATGGTGAAATTCATGAGGAGATTTAAAGTTGAAAGAAGGAACGAGGAGAAAATAAGATCCAAAAAACATCTTATCACTATTTTATTTACAATGAAAGAGTTTACAGTTTTATAAAAGAACAAAAAAATTCTCTTTTACTTTAGTAAAAGAGAATTACTATCTTTTCTTCTAATTTGATCCACAGATTGAAAAGCTTCTTCAAAATAATCCGCAGCTATTTTATATTTACGCTCTTTGTAATAATATTCACCCATTTTTTTGAGATATAAACCGTATTCTATATATAACTCTCGCTCCTTCAAAAAGGGTAATACTTCTTTTTGCATTAACGTTTCAAATGAAGGTGTAAAACCATAAATTAAATACTTGTAAACTTTAATTTCATATACTAAAAAAGACTTGTCTGGTCTCATTTTTTTAGCGATAATAGCTGCTTTCTTATACCAAATAATTGCCTGATCAAGATCATTTTGATCGACATATTCTTTCATTAAACTGATCGTAGCCACTAATTCTTCTTGACTTAATGTGTTTTTCACAAACTGATAACTTTGATTAAAACAATTTAACGCTTGTGTTGGCTGTAGTTTTCTCTTGTACAACACACCTAAATAATGCTGACATTCAGCTAGTAAACCCTGTTCATCTTGTTCATTAGCTATTGTAATTGCCAATTGAAAACTCTTCATTGATTTTTCTATCTCTCTCATTCGCTGATAACCTATACCAGTTAAAATATGACATGCAGCACAATTTTTCAGTAAATAATTATTCCGATAATATTCTAAAGCTTTATTGGCATAGGTCATAGCATGATAAGTGAAATACAAATCGGTTGTTACTTTTGCTATTCTATAATACAAATCATGTAATTCATGTTGATAATTATGTATTTCTGATTTAATCAATTTCTCAGCATTTTGGAATCGCTCTAAACCTAAACTATAAGCCGAATTATTTATGTGGAAACATCCAGAAAATTTATTCCAATAATATAATTCTAAATCAGTAAGCACGTGCTCGTATTTTTCTAATTTTTCATATTGTATTTTTGCATTTTCAATTTGGTTGGTTAAAAGATAAAACTGTAACGTGTGTAATTCCACTAAGCAATACAAATCGGAATCAATTACCTTTTCAAATTCTTCAGTTATTTGCTGAAACGTTTCATGTGCAGTCGCAAGGCGTTCGTACAATAATTCTGTAAACCATCTTTTACATATAATTAGAATTTGCTCATCATCTGTACTTACCGGTTTAATCTGTAATTTATCACATATAAGCTTTACAGCCTCAATATTCGGCGCTGCTGTGTTATGTTCGATTTTAGATAAATAAGAGACAGAAACAATACCATTAGCCAGTTCCTCTTGTGTCATCTTTGCTTTTATTCGATAGTACTTAATTTTCTTCCCTATACCCGTTGCCATTATACAAAATCCCCCATCACACTATCCATAATTCTATCTCTAGATACGTCTCACTATTATAACGTATAGGAATGCAGTTTCGTTTCAATTTTAGCTAAATTTCTCTCCTATCTGCAATTCTAATCTCTTCAGCATCTCGATGCAAAGAAATATAATTAAGCTGTATTCTTTCTCCGGAATGGGAAACATTACAAATAAATCTTATTTATACCATCAATTGGCACACATTCATTGCTATGGAGTTGACTTACAAGCTTAAATCGCTTAAGCTTAGCTTTGATTATGTTTTTTCTGGAGGAATTATAAATATATGTTACAAGCCACGAATGTTAGTTTACGTTTTGGAGATAAAAAGTTATTTGAAGATGTTAATATCAAGTTCACACCTGGCAATTGTTATGGGTTAATTGGGGCGAATGGAGCTGGAAAGTCAACTTTTCTAAAAGTTCTTTCTGGTGAAGTTGAAGCACAAAGTGGGCATGTATCCCTTGGTAAGGATGAACGTTTAGCTGTATTGCAACAGGATCACTTCGCTTATGAGGAACAAGAAGTTTTGCAAACAGTTGTCATGGGACACACACGTTTATATGAAGTAATGCAAGAGAAAGATGCTGTTTATGCAAAAGCGGACTTTACTGAAGAAGATGGCATGCGTGCTGCTGAATTAGAAGGTGAATTCGCGGAATTAAACGGTTGGGAAGCAGAATCTGATGCCGCTGTCTTACTAAAAGGTTTAGGCGTTAGTGAAAAACTTCATGATAAGAAAATGGAAGAACTAAGTGGTTCTGACAAAGTAAAAGTGTTGTTAGCACAAGCACTATTCGGTTCACCTGACATTTTGTTATTAGATGAGCCTACCAACCACTTGGATATTACTGCAATTCATTGGTTAGAAGAGTTTTTGATCAACTTTGAGAACACAGTTATTGTTGTTTCCCATGACCGTCACTTCTTAAACAAAGTATGTACACATATTGCCGATGTTGATTTCGGGAAAATTCAACTTTATATCGGTAACTATGATTTTTGGTATGAGTCAAGCCAGTTAGCTTTACAAATGTCACAAGATAACAATAAGAAAAAAGAAGAGAAAATCAAAGAATTGCAAAACTTTGTTGCGCGTTTTAGTGCAAATGCTTCTAAATCTAAACAAGCAACTTCTCGTAAGAAAATGCTTGAAAATATTTCATTAGAAGACATCAAACCATCATCTAGAAAGTATCCTTATGTTATGTTCACACCTGATCGCGAAATGGGGAATGATTTCCTACGTGTAGAAGGCATCTCAAAAACAATTGACGGCAAAAAGGTACTAGATAATGTTAGTTTTGCATTAAATCGTGATGATAAGGTTGCATTTGTTGGAAGAGATGAGTTAGCTAAGACCGTACTTTTCCAAATTATTATGGGAGAAGTAGAGCCTGATGAAGGAACTTATACTTGGGGCGTCACAACTTCCCAATCTTATTTCCCTAAAGATAATAGTGAATTCTTTGAAGGTAATGATATGCCACTAGTTGACTGGTTACGTCAATATGCGCCACCAGAAGATCAAACAGAAACATTCCTACGTGGTTTCCTTGGTCGTATGTTATTCTCTGGAGAAGAAGCATTGAAAAGAGCGAATGTTTTATCCGGTGGAGAGAAAGTACGTTGTATGTTATCTAAAATGATGCTTTCGCATGCTAATGTGCTTATCTTAGATGAACCAACAAACCACTTAGATTTAGAGTCCATTACATCTTTAAACAATGGCTTAATTAAATTTAAAGGTTCGTTATTATTTACATCTCATGACCAACAGTTTGTTAACAGTATAGCAAATCGCCTAATTGAGATTACACCTACTGGTATTGTTGATAAAGAAATGAGCTATGATGAGTATGTCGTCGATAAGAAATTACAAAAACAAATTAGTGAAATGTACGCATAATAACAAGGTTAAAATCCCACTTTAAATAGAGTGGGATTTTTTATTTGTGAACATTTTGTGAATTTATGAGCATATCTATTGTGATTTATTACACATAATCGTATAATAAGTTTACAAACATTTCATTGCATAGTTTTTAACTTAATGTGAAATAATGAACCTAATGGAGGATGATAAAAATGAAAATAGCAGTTATCGGTTGTACACATGCTGGAACAGCAGCTATAACAAATATTTTAAATCTATATCCAGAAGCAAAAATTGAAGTATTCGAGAAAAATGATAATGTTTCCTTTTTATCTTGTGGTATCGCCTTGTATGTTGGAGGCGTTGTAAATGATGCTGCCGGATTATTTTATGCATCTGTTGATCAATTTGAAAAAAACGGTGTGCAAATGCATATGCAACATGAAGTAACCAATTGTGATATTAACGAAAAGAAAATAGAAGCAAAAGATTTGAAAACAGGAAAAACCACTACCCACACATTTGATAAAATTATCGTTACAACTGGATCATGGCCAATAACACCACCAATACCTGGTGGAGATTTAAACAATGTTGTTCTTTGTAAAAATTATGATCATGCAAAAGAAATTATCCGTCGTGCTGAATCCGTTAAAAAAGTTGTCGTTGTCGGTGCAGGTTATATCGGTGTAGAACTTGTCGAGGCCTTTGAAGAAAATGAGAAAGAAGTAACATTAATTGATAGTGAAGATCGAATTCTAAATCGTTATTTAGACGAAAAGTTTACTACACCTGTAGAAAACTCATTCAAAGAAAAAGGTGTGCATTTAGCACTAGGTCAAACCGTTTCTGCATTTGAAGGTACAGAGACAGTTGAAAAAGTTATTACAGATAAAGGTGAATATGAAGCTGATCTAGTTGTTATGTGTATTGGTTTCCGACCAAATACAGGGTTAGTAAAAGATCAACTCAACACACTGGGTAATGGAGCTATTATTGTTGATGCGTATATGCAAACAAGTGTGAAAGATGTCTATGCTGCGGGAGATTGTTGTGCAGTACAATATAACCCAACAAAAGAGCCTGCATATATTCCTCTAGCTACAAATGCAGTTCGCATGGGGACACTAGTTGCACACAATTTAGTTGAACCAACTTTACCACATCCAGGAACACAGGGAACATCTGGATTAAAAATTTACAATCACAATATTGCTTCAACTGGTTTAACCGTTTCTGCGGGTGAAGCTTCTGGGTTAACTGTTGGTAGTGCGTATATTGAAGATACGTACCGTCCAGATTTTATGCCAGATAATGATGTGATTAAGTTACAACTCGTTTACGAATTAGAAACACACCGCGTTGTCGGTGCACAAGTTATATCAGATGCTGACTTTACTCAAGCGATCAACACAATAAGTATAGCTATTGCAAATGATATGACGATCGAACAACTAGCTTTAACAGACTTTTTCTTCCAACCGCATTACAATAAGCCAATAAACTTCTTGAATCAAGTAGCATTAGAAGCAATGGCACAAGAGACAAAAAGGAATAAAGAAACATTGGTAAAAGCTTAAATAGAACCTAGATAAAAGAAATTTGGCACTAAAGTAACCGAACCATACTAGTTGTTAAAACTACTATGGTTCGGTTATTTGTTTACGAAACAACTTAAATGCAGAACGCGCTTTGAAAATACATAATGCTTTCTTTAGTCACGTCTTATTGAATAATAATAATATTAGAGTAAACAGCACAATCAATTGATATGTTATCAACTGATTGTGCTGTTTGATTTTACTGTTGTTTTGTGTTCGCTCGATTCGAGCTGTGTTCGACCGATTATTCTGTTTTTCGCTCAATTCTAGTTACCAACATTATCTTCCATCTATGCTCGAGCTGATTGAATTAATGTTCGAATTGTTTCGTGGTCACCCTTGTGTAATAACTCTACAATACGACTACCAACTACAACACCATCACAACTTTTTGTCAATTCTTTCACGTGTTCTGGTGTTGATACACCAAATCCCGCTAAGACTGGTACCTTACTGATTTCTTGTAATGAAGTCAAATGTGCTGCAAGGTTTTCTTTAAACTCCGAACGTGCGCCAGTTGTACCAGTAACAGTGACAGCATATAAGAAACCTTCTGTACGTTTAACAATTTCTTCAATTCGTTCTTTTGGACTCGTTAATGCTGCTAATCGAATTAATGCAATATTACTTGCTGTAAGCTCTGAAACAACAATCGTTTCTTCTTCTAATGGAAGATCTGGTATGATTAAACCATCCACACCTGCTCGCTCACATGCTTTCGCGAAATTCGCAACACCG
This sequence comes from Paraliobacillus sediminis, assembly GCF_003426055.1. Lineage (NCBI taxonomy): Bacteria > Bacillati > Bacillota > Bacilli > Caryophanales > Bacillaceae > Paraliobacillus > Paraliobacillus sediminis. The sequence goes on along the minus strand of NZ_QJSI01000001.1, from coordinate 471,633 downwards.
TACGCATAAATTGGATTAATATAGGTCATCAGGACAACTGGAATACTTCGTGTCTGCTTCGTTTCAACAAGTTTATTCAGTACAGCTCCTAGGCTAACACCATTTTTCAATGCGCGAATCCCAGCTTCTTGAATGGTCGGACCATCTGCAACTGGATCAGAAAAAGCTATTCCCAGTTCAACTACTGTTGCACCACATTCTTCAAGAAAAGCCAGTTGTTCATCCAATTTATCTAACCCGCCATCGCCCGCCATGATATAAGGAACGAAAGCTTTATCACCATTATTTAAAACACGCTCAAACGCTTGGTCAATTTTTTGTTTAGGCATTTGCTTCACCCCCAAGTGATTCTCTAATCGTCTCAACATCCTTGTCGCCACGACCTGATAAACAAATAACGATCGTTTCATCCGCTTGCATTTCTTTTGCTAATTTCATTGTATAAGCAACAGCATGTGCACTTTCTAACGCTGGAATAATTCCCTCTGTTTTAGATAATACTTGTAATCCTTCAAGTGCTTCATCGTCTGTAATCGACTCATATGTTACACGTCCAATTTCTTTAAGATGACTATGTTCAGGTCCAACTCCAGGATAGTCTAGTCCAGCAGATATAGAATGTGCCTCTTGAATCTGACCATTCGTATCTTGTAGTAAGTAGGTCATCGTACCATGTAAGATTCCTGTATGACCATCCGTTAATGTAGCAGCATGCTTGCCTGTTTCTAAACCAGATCCTCCTGCTTCAACACCGTATAACTTAACGTCTTGATCATTAACAAACGGATAGAACATACCCATTGCATTACTGCCACCACCAATACAAGCTACGATTGCATTTGGAAGTTTTCCTTCTGCTTTTTGAATTTGGCGTCTTGTTTCATCACCAATGACACGTTGGAAATCTCGAACAATTTGCGGGAATGGATGCGGACCAACAACAGAACCAATAATATAGTGCGTATCTTCTACATTACTGACCCAATATCGTAGCGCCTCATTAACGGCATCCTTTAATGTGCCACTTCCTTGATCAACACTTTCAACACGTGCACCAAGTAACTCCATGCGAAACACGTTTAACTTTTGTCTGCGAATATCTTCTTTTCCCATAAAAACAACACATTCTAGACCTAGCAGTGCACAAACGGTTGCTGTAGCAACACCATGCTGCCCAGCACCTGTTTCTGCTACTACCTTTTTCTTACCCATTCGGACCGTAAGTAGTGCCTGTCCGATGGCATTATTAATCTTGTGGGCTCCAGTATGGTTTAAATCTTCACGTTTTAAATAAACTTTCGGTCCGCCTAACTTTTTAGTAAGTCGTTCCGCGAAATACAACGGTGTTTCTCTTCCAATATATTGCTCGAAGTAATAGTTAATATCGTCTATAAATGCCGGGTCTTTCATCGCTTCTTTATACGCATTTTCTAGTTCAATTACAGCTGGCATCAATGTTTCTGGTACAAATCTTCCTCCAAAAGAGCCATAATGTCCTGTTTCATTTGGTTGATTATATTCTGCCACATTGCTCACCTATCCCTTTTCACCTCATGTATAAAGGCTTTTATTTTTTCATTATCTTTTAATCCATTTGTTTCAACCCCACTTGAAACATCAATTCCAGCGGGCTTCACCTCTTCAATAGCTTCTGCTACATTACCTGCATGTAAGCCACCTGCTAATAACACTTTCCCCTCGATATCGGGTAGGTCTTTTACCAACGACCAATTAAACGTTTCACCATTCCCACCACGATATTTACCGGCAGGGCTATCTAATAAAAAGTAAGCACATTGATAATTAACAAGTTGTGCAACATCTGCTTGCTCTCGAATTTCGAATGCTTTTATTACCGGGTAACTTACTTCCTGACAGAAATCAGCTGATTCATCTCCATGTAGTTGTACATAGTCTAGCCCTACAGTTTTTGCAATATCTTGAATTGTTGCGAGATCTTCATTAACAAATACGCCAACTTTTTTAACGTTAACTGGAAGTTTTTCGGAAATTACTCGCGCTTGCTGCTTTGTTACTTGCCGTTTGCTTTTTGCAAAAACAAATCCAATAAAGTCAGCACCTGCTTCTGCAGCCTGTAATCCAGCTTCTATTGTGGTAATGCCACATATTTTAGCTAACATCATCTAGACCCCATTTCACAACTTAATCCGTAAATCGCTAAACGTTTTTTCTAGTTGTCCCGAACGCATCATTGTCTCGCCAACTAAAATCCCACGTACACCAGCTTCTTTTACTCGTTCCACATCTTGTGTAGTTTTTATACCGCTCTCACTGATAACTACTGTTTTACCTGTATCAATCAATTTGGTTAATCGTTCGGTTATTGCTAGATCAACCTCAAACGTTTTTAGATTGCGGTTGTTAATCCCGATAATATCTGCTCCGATTTCTTGTGCAATTAGTAGTTCTTCTTCATTATGCACTTCAAACAGTACCTCTAGATCTAATTGTTTCGCATGTTTATATAATGCCACTAAACGATTCTTTGGCAATGCAGCAGCGATCAACAAGATGACATTAGCACCATAGTCTTTTGCACGCTCTAATTGAATCTCATCTATAATAAAATCTTTATTTAAAATGGGAATTTCCACCGCTTCACGAACGGCAGCAAGATCATCCATCGTCCCTTTGAAAAAGGGGTAATCTGTTAGTACAGAGATAACACTTGCGCCATACTCTTCGTATTTCTTCCCTTGCTCTGGGGGATTTACATCTGGATTAATACTCCCCTTTGATGGAGATGAACGTTTGATTTCAGCAATAATATTCATATAGTCCGCTTCCATAAATATGTCGTATAATGATTTAATTGGCAGCTTACTTTGCCTCTTCTTTTTTTGATAGTCTTGTTTTAATAAGGCTACTTCCTTTGCCTTTTCTTCTAATATAGTATCAAGAATCGTCATCTTTTTACACCTCTTGTTTTATCTGATAACTGTAGTTGATTAAATTCTCTAGTTTTTCTAAAGCTGCACCAGAGTCTATACTTTCTCGGGCCAAATCCACACCTTCTTGGACAGTGCTCGCTTTTCCATCAGCGAAGATCCCTAAGCCAGCATTAAATATAACTGTATCACGAGCAGCACCTGGTTTCCCTTCTAGAACATTTCGCAAGATACGGGCGTTTTCTTTAGCGTCACCGCCCTTAATCTCCTCATTTTGATAAACTGGTAATCCTACTTCTTCCGCATGAAGCGTGAACTGCATAAGTTCACCGCGTTCTAAGAGGACCAAATGATTTTCACCCGCAAGTGAAGCTTCATCCATATGACCTGCACCATTAAGAATGAGCGCTCGTTTTCTACCTAATTGATGTAATACATTTGCCATTTGATCTAACAGATCGCGACGATAAATACCTAAAAGCTGCGTTGTTAATTCTACTGGATTTGTTAAAGGACCGATTAAATTGAAAACAGTTGGAACGCCTAATGCTTTACGAACTCGCATCATTCGCTTCATGGCCGGATGAACATGTGGCGCAAATAAAAAGGCTATCCCATTTTCTTTTAACACTACTTGCATGTGTTCTGGTGTCATATCTAGCGAGACACCTAATTGCTCTAATACATCCGCACTTCCTGTTTTACTAGAGACACTTCGATTTCCATGCTTTGCAACAGTAATACCAGCTCCAGCGATCACAAATGCCGCTGTTGTACTAATATTAAAACTTTGCGAACCATCCCCACCAGTACCACAGTTGTCCATTACTCCCGGAATTACGTGTGGGAGAGTTAGTGATTTCTCGCGAATGACATTAACTATTCCAGCAATCTCATCCGTTGTTTCGCCTTTAACTCTTAAAGCCGTCAAAAATGCCCCAATCTCGATATCCGATGTTTCTTCCATAAACATAATTCGTGCTGCTGTTTCCATTTCTACAAGTGTTAAACTCTCACGATTCATAACTTTATTAAGATATTGTCTCATGTGATCGCTCCTTTTTTATCGTTTCAAAAAAATTCGCTAACATCTGTTTCCCTGTATTTGTTCCAATTGATTCTGGATGAAACTGCAGACCATAAACCGGTAGATGAACGTGTTTCAATCCCATAATTTCCGCATCATCAACAGATGTAGCTGTAATTTTAAGTGTCGATGGTACCGTATCTTGTTTGACTACTAATGAATGATAACGCATCACTTCTAATGGTGCCGCTAAGTCTTGAAATACTTCATCTTCTGTGTGCTTGATCATCGACGTCTTACCATGCTTTATCTGTGCCGCATGGGAGACAGTCGCGCCATATGCAACACCAATCGCTTGATGTCCAAGACAGATACCTAAAATAGGAAAAGTTCTATCTAACTGTTTTACGACTTCGATACAAATTCCAGCTTCCTCTGGTGTTCCAGGTCCTGGTGAGAGAATAATAGCTTCTGGTTTCAACTCTTTAATTTCCTCAATCGTAATTTTATCATTACGAACGACCTGCACTTCTTTATCTAATTCAGAAATATATTGAAATAAGTTATACGTAAAAGAGTCATAGTTATCAATTAAAAGTATCATCTCAATTTACCTCCAATAATGATTTTGCTTTGTTCAATGTCTCTTGATATTCAGAAGCTGGATCAGAATCATAAACAATCCCTGCTCCTGCTTGCACATATGCCTGTTTTCCTTTAATCACCATCGTACGAATCGCTAAGGCTAAATCAACATCACCGTTCATATTGATATAACCGACAGAACCTGCGTACACGCCTCGTTTCTTTGTTTCCAAGCGATTAATAATTTGCATCGCGCTTATCTTTGGCGCTCCAGATACTGTTCCTGCTGGTAGTGTAGATACTAGCGCATCAATACCAGTGAAATTTTTATTGAGTGTCCCTTGGACTTCTGAAACAATATGCATGACATGCTGGTAACGTTCAATTGTCATAAATTTCGGTATCGTAATCGTACCAACTTGGCAAACGCGTCCGATATCATTTCGACTTAAATCAACCAACATCTTATGTTCTGCACGCTCTTTCTCATCTGCTAACAGCTCTTCAGCTAACGCTTGATCTTCAGCCTCCGTAGTACCACGTGGTCTAGTACCTGCAATTGGATTGGTAATTAGTTGATCACCCTTTGTTTTAATTAAACTTTCTGGGGAAGCCCCTAAGACAATGTACGTCTCAAAATCGATAAAAAACATATATGGTGATGGATTTGCTAGACGTAATCTGCGATAAAAAGTAAATGGATCAACATCAAAGCTTGCTATCATTCGCTGTGATAAAACGACTTGAAATATATCCCCATCTGTTATATGTCCTTTTGCTGTCTCCACCATTTCCATAAATGTTTGCTTATTAATAGAAGGTTTAAAGGAAACTTTAATACTTTCTTCCGTATTTTCTTCCACATGTTTCAGTATATCTGCTTGTATACGCTCCAACTGATTAACTAAATGGTTTTTGGTCCGTTTACCGTCTAAGTTCGTTGCAATTATCGTTACCGTTTGTTTTTTGTGGTCAAAAACGACAACATCTTGATAAAACATAACATGGACATCCGGCATCTCTATTTCATCATCTAATAGCTCACCAATATCTTCATATTGACGGATCGTATCATACCCAATATAACCAATCGCGCCACCATAAAATGCAAAAGGTAAATCAAGTGTTTGAAGCGGAATATGCTGTTTGATAACTTCCAATGGTGTTCCAAACGCTTCTTTATTCGTATTTTCTTGATTATCATAAACAATAGTTTGACTACTATCACCAACAATTTCTTTAAAAGGTTCAAAACCAATAAAGGAGTACCGGCCTTTTTCACCATGGCCACTAGAACTTTCTAATAGGAACTTTTTCTTTCCTTGTATCCGGTTATATACCGAGATTGGTGTTAAGGTATCGCCGTTAATTTGTCTCTTTTCGAATAGTATCTTTTGCGATTTTGTTTCCATTATTTTCATTCTCCCCTTCTATATATCAAGTCATTTTTAGTAATAAAAAAATCCCCCATACACACAATTCAATTGCATGTATAGGGGACGGTTTGATACCGCGGTGCCACCTCTATGTTGAAGATTATCTCTTTACTCTTCCACTCACAGATCCGATAACGGGGATAATCCGTCTTTTCCTACTTAGTTAACCTTCAACTGTTCAGAAAGGCTCTCGTAAGTCCATTCTGCTCTGTTCTTATACCGGTTTCCAGCTAAATCCCGGCTCTCTATGATAAGAAAAACAAAAGCATACTACTCCTACTCAAACAATTTCACCTATAAAAAAAAGGGTCTCCTACATCCGAAAAGGACGAGGAAACCCGTGGTACCACCTTAGTTAGCTGAAAGTCAGCTCACTTTACTAGCCGAGTAGAACACTCGAGTAGTTGTCTCAGATAACGATGAGACGAAATCGTCAAAGCCTACTGCCCTTCAGAAAAGAAGGGGTTTGGTTTGAAAGCTCAGAAGTCCATTTACTTATCGTTCACACTAGTTTACACCAACCACTAGCTCTCTTTAGTGAAACAAATAAGCTACTACTCTTCGTCAACGCTTATTACCGTTTGCTATCTTGTCTCTTATCATAATATGCTACTATTATTTTGTCAACAGGCATGCTTGAATTTTCAAACATTTTAGATAATTCATTTCTAAAGGTCTGCTATATCCCACACACCAATCATAGAAAACACAGGAGAATAGCGAATATGGGGCGTGCGAATCCACCAGTTCATTTTATTTGTGAGATCTCCCCCAGTTATATCCTATTCTAAACTAAACCAATAAGCTTGCCAAACAAATTTAGAACAATAGTTCATTTGTATATTGTTTAAATGTGGATGAAATGAATATCTTGTTACATGTTTAATATTACCTTGGGCCCAAGATGCACTTTCTTCTCCGCCACGTAACGGTCGAATTAGTGTTAATCTGCCACCATAAGGGTGACGCGATATGTACTGCTTTAACGTATCAGCAAAGGCTCCCTTTGGATGAGAATGATATATCTTATTGTCATGCCCCACGATACTGCAATGACCGACTAAAAAGGTTGAAAAGCTTTTTGATGAATAAATAATATCACCTGGTTGCAATGGAATTATTTTATTGGACAAATTCAGCTCTCTCCTCTCACATCATTCTTATATACAAATTTAGATAGATCCCCTCCTAGTTTATCTTAAGAGTAGATTAATATTCACTTATCTCTTCATCAATTTTTTCACCTAAGTGTCTGCCTGGTTGATCAGGATAACAGGTTATTCGATCACCTTTTTCTAAATCAAGGACGGCCTTTGCCTGTCCATCTGCAGTTAAGACATGAACACTGTCAGCTTCTTGTAAGGTTGCTGATATTTCTTGTTCCGTTCCTTCTACCTGACACACAACACGTAAAAAGGGACGTTTTTCCACTTTAACTCGCCCTACTGCTACTTTTCTAACTTCATTTCCTTGCCAAATTGGAACCTCCAAGCCTGGTTTCACTTCTGATAAATAGGTTGTCTTCCCCTCATCTAAATGAAGATACTGATGAATAGCGCCACCGTTCATACGAAATGGACGTGGTGGATATGTATTTGTTGACCTGTTTTCCGATAAAACTAGTAGGTAACCATTCCCTGTATTCCCAACAAAAATTCCTTCTGACGGTGCTAGTTGGTCAATCACATCTAAACACACCCGTGTCCCCATTCCAATCGGTGTAACACTTATTACTTCGGCGATTGCTAAGCTTTCCATTTTATTACTCCCTTTCTATAAGAAAATTGTTTTTTTTGTAAATTTTCTATAGCCAATGATAGTGTTTATCATATACAATATAACCTAGGTTGACAAACAGGGGGATACAAAATGAGGAAATTGCTAGTCTTCTTCTTTCTTCTTTTAATTATTAGTTTTAGTGTGGTTGGTATCGTGCAAAACTCCCCCACACATGGCGTAAAAGTAGAACAACAAAGTGAAGAAACCTTAATTCTAGAATCTAAAATATAAATGTGATCAAAAAAATCGGAAGTGCGTTTAATTATACGCACTTCCGATTCTGTTTAATTTAAGATTGTAACGTCAACGGTTCGAACGCCCCATTGATAAGCTTCGTCTTTAGTTGGTACGTGAATATCAATCTTACTTCCTTTAATTGCGCCTCCAGTATCACCAGCAATTGCTTCTCCATATCCTTCCACATAAACTTTTGTGCCTAATGGAATAACGGATGGATCAACGGCGATCACTTTTTTATTGCGATCTTCGTTCAAATTAATACCTGTTGCTGTAATACCTGAACAGCCCTCGCATTCAGCGGTGTAAGCTGTTGCTGTTACTGTTATGGTTTCTCCAGCTTGTTCTTCATTAGTAGTAGAAACTTCTTCAACTTCTTCTGCTACCGGAGTTTCGTCTACTTCTGCTGGTTCTGCTGCTACAGGCTCTGTTGTTTCAGTAGATGCTGCTTGTGTCTCATTTCCTACGTGTTTAACAGATTGGATACGTAACTCTTGATCTATTAAAATCAAATCAGAAGATAGGTCATTCCATTTTATTAATTCTTCCACCACAACATCATATTCATCTGCTATTTCACTTAAAGAATCGCCCTTTTTAACTATATATACAATCTCTTTATCTATTTGTAATGTTTGACCAGGAAATATCATCTCTTTATCCAGCTCATTTATTTCCATTAGCTCATCCACTGAGCTCTCATTTTCTTGGGCAATTTCCCAGAGGTTATCTCCTTTGACAACTTGGTACTCTTCTGCAGATGCTGTTGTTGTAGCTGTACCCACTATACTTAATCCAATAGCGAATGCTACGACTTTTTTGTTCATCTGTTTTCCTCCTTATTTTTGTGACAAGCCCAATCCTAACATAGACAATAGCATTTGTGGTTACAATGCCTTTAAGGTTTCATTGCAACATTTACGTTTCGGGCTTTTCTTTGTCATAATGTAATTGTGGGGCAATAATCTAGCATTTTATACATAGAATTGTAATCTTTCTGAATTTTTTACAATAAAAAGGACATCAAAAAAGCAGTTTGGACAACTTATCCAAACTGCTTTTTTCGTAAAGACTGTTTTCTAATAGACAGTATTTTATGAGTAAATTATCATCAACTACGACACAACTTAGAAGATTACCTCGCTCTGATAATCTACTACGCTTTCCGCAGGCACGTCTTCAGCTAACTTGGAAGAAAGACACTTCCAAGTGGATCTTCAGATCGCGCTGTTCCTGCAGGAGTCGTAGTGGATTTTCATCGCTAGTCGGTAATATGTTTATTGATGAAGTTGCAATATCAACAATAACAGACCTTTTCGAACTTTAAGTTCTTTCTAGCGAAGGAAGCAAATGGTCGACATCCTCGAAAACATAAAGCCATTTGCTTCCGTGGCGGATAAGGGTCTTCTGTTATGTCGCAGTTTCCATCAAATCTGTATTTTGATAAGCAACACTATGGATAAAAAATATGATTCTATTTTATAACTTTCCAATTGCTATTATTGCTAACTTTTATCATTTTTTGTTTTATAATATAATTTGCAATTAACTCTGTCATATCTGTTGGGATATCTTTAACAACTGGCTTGCCTTGGAACATAGTAAAGTTACCACCTCCACCAGCACGATAATTGTTCATAACGACATCATATTCCTGTTCATCGTTAATTGGTGCACCTTGGTAGTTCAAAGATGCAACTCTATCCCCAATTGGATTGCTAATCTTCAGCTCATACTCAATTCCTTCCCACATATCATAGTTATAATGTTGTGGTTTTGGATTCATATAAGCCGGATTAACAGCGACTTCTCCATCTTTATCAATAACAAAATAGGTTGCAGACTTTTCTAAAGCATCTTTGATATCTTTTCCAGTAATACGAACGACTTTTAATGTGTTTGGATAAACATAATTCGAAACGATATCACGCATGGTCACATTTTTTGGAAATCCCGGTGAGTCATTATTAAATAAAGCAGTATTCGAGATGGTTACATTTGCAACATCCATCTGAACTTTATTTACAAATTCCACAAATGGATGTTCTTTTAAACGAACAGTTAATGGATCAGTAATTGACATATCACCATCCATTTGGCCAATTGGTGTGTCTAACCACTCTTGTGTTTTATGTTCTAAATCTTGAACAAGATTCACGATTGTTTGATCTGCCTCTATACTTGCATCTACCTCAAGCAAATTTGGTTTAGAGTCAGTCATCTTCCAGCTCCCAGATTCTTTCGTTAGCGTCATACTTACCTCACCTAATAATTGTGCATTATTGCTTGGTTGGACAACCGTAACACCATTAAGCTCAGTCGCAATCGATCGATGTTGATGACCTGTGAGTAAGATATCTATCCCTTCAACCTCATGACACATACGGTAACCCTGATTTTCACCTGTTAGGGGTTCCGTTGGTTCTCCAGTCTCTAAGTCCCGTTCAAAACCGCCATGATAGGAGACAATACAAACATCCGGCTGTTCTTCTTTTTTAATATGCGCAACCCATTCTTTTGTCGCTTCTACTGCATCAACAAATGCTAGATTAGGAATGTTTTTGGGATCCTCCCAATTGGGTATATAATGCGTCGTGACACCTAGAATTGCAATTTTGATGCCATCGACTTCTTTCATTAGATAAGGTTTTCCGAAAGCCGGCTCGTTATCTTCCTTATTCACAACCGTAGCTGATAACCATGGGAAGTCTGCTTGTTCAATAACACTTCTTAGATAATCCAATCCATAATTAAATTCATGGTTACCAAAAACAGAAGATGTATAACCCATTTCATTTGCTACCTTAACCATTGGGTTTGGTCTATCAGAATGATATTTGGCATGATAGAATGTAAAAGGACTACCTTGAATCAGATCACCATTATCAAGCAAAATTATAGCATCGTGTTTCCTTTTTTGTTTGATCACCGTTGCTAATTTTGCAAGACCCAATGCCCGTTCCTGATGATCACTGTAATTCGTTGGTAAAATATAGCCATGAACATCACTAGTATAAAGCAGTGTTATTTTTTTCGTTTCCACATTTTATCCCCCTTATAAATCTATCTTTGACTCTATTGTACCGAAAAAAGTTCATTAGGAGAAATAAATGATATAATACTATTGATAATGTTACCGATCAAAAAGGGAGTTGAATTATGTTTACAAGCGAACAAATAGCAACATTTTCCGACTTAGAATATAACCTATACAACTTTATCATCAATCATTTAGATAAAGTAATCTATATGCGAATCCGAGATCTTGCAATCGAAACGCACGTATCAACGACAACTATTTTACGTTTTTGCAAAAAAGTTGATTGTAATGGATTTTCTGAATTTAAAATAAAACTAAAAATATATTTAGAACAACAAGAGGATTCACCCACCTTAATTGATGGCGAAAGCAGTCTTACAGAATTTCTTGAGCGAACGCTCACCCAAGATTTCCAACACAAAATTACAGAGATTGCTCAAGTTATAGCTAAGGCAAAACACGTTGTATTTATCGGTGTTGGTAGCTCTGGTATTCTTGCTGAATATGGCTCACGTTATTTTTCAGGCTTAAAAAAGTTTTCCCTCTATATTAAAGATCCGTACTTACCAATTCACGGACAATACTTAGAAGATAGTATTACAATTGTATTGTCGGTTTCAGGGGAATCTAGAGCAACCTTGTCTCAGGTCAATCAATTTAAGCAAGAAGGAAGTATTATAGTAAGTGTGACTAATAAAGCTGATAGCTCTTTAGCAAAAATGTCAGATTACAATTTAGCGTATTACGCTAGTTCAGAATTTTTAGGCGATACAAATTTAACAACACAAATTCCTGTTATATACTTACTTGAACGCCTAGCTAAAACAACGTATCAAGAAATGACTTCTAAACAAAAATAACTATCTATAATAAAAAGCGAAAGTCTAGTAGACTTTCGCTCTTTATTGATCTATTTTCTTTTCACTAATCCATTTGCTGCAATAACTTCTTGATACCAAAAATAACTCTTCTTCTTTAATCGACGTAAATCTTTGGGTCCATCTTCGTCACGATCAACGTAAACAAAACCATAACGTTTTTGATACCCATTTAACCAACTAAGTAAGTCAGTGAATGACCACGTACAATACCCAAGTACATCAACACCATCACTGATAGCACCTTGAATTTCCTCGACGTGTGTTTCTAAAAAATCAATTCTGTAATCATCATTAATACTGTCATCTGCTTCTAAATCGTCAAATGCACCTAACCCATTTTCCGTAATTAAAATTGGAAGCTGATAGCGATTTGCGATTCTACGTAATGCAATTCGTAATCCACGCGGATCAATTGTCCAATCCCAATCCGTTGTCCCTAAGAAAGGATTAGTGATTGTTTTAAATAGCCCAGGTACACCAGAATCTTTTGATGAACCCTTTTTACCTGACGTGTTCATCTTGGCTTCACCAACACCATCAAGCGGATTGAATTCTACAGTTGTTGTTTGGTAATAGTTTAAACCCATGAAATCAGGCTTTGCATCAGCAAGTAATGCCATATCACCCTCTTCAATAGTAGGAGCCAAACCATTATCCTCTAGATAGTTCCACGTTGCTTCAGGATATTTGCCCCAGACATAAATGTCCATCCACCAATGGCTGTTAAATTCCTCTGCATTCTCAGCAGCAAGAATATTTTTCGGGTCACTATTATATGGATAAACAGGAGAGTAAGCAAAACTCGGTCCAATCTTTCCACCCTTAACTATTTTACGAAATGATTGAATTACTTTAGCGTTTGCAAGGTTTGCAATATGATTCGCCTCATACATTCGTTTTAAATCCTTAACACCAGGAGGATGAACCCCAGATCGGTAGCCAAGTCCAACGAATATATTTTGTTCATTTAGCGTAACCCAGTATTTCACGCGGTCTCCATAACGTTCAAATAGTGTTTGACAATATAGATCAAAATCTTCTATGATTTCTCGTGATTCCCAAGCCCCGTACTTATCCATTAATGCTTGTGGTACGTCCCAATGATAAACCGTAATTAGCGGTTCAATATTATTCTTAATTAACTCATCAACTAGGTCATCATAAAACTGTAAACCCGCTTCATTAATTTCTCCGCTTCCTTCAGGAAAAATACGGCTCCATGCGATAGAAAAGCGATATGCTTTCAAACCCATATCCGCCATTAATTTCACATCTTCTTTATAACGATTGTAATGGTCAACTGCTACATCGCCATTTGTTCCTTTATATGTAGTTCCCTCTTGTTTTGTATACGTATCCCAAACAGATGGGCCTTTACCATCCTGTTCCCAAGCACCTTCTATTTGATAGGCTGCAGAAGCTGAACCCCAAAGAAAATCAGATGGAAATGCTTTATTTTTTTTATGCTCCATTATTACCCTCCTCATTACATTCTGTTCTTCTTTAATCATAAACGATTTCTTTGCTTAATAGGAATAAAAATGGAATAATGGCACTTGTTTTTCATTTAGGAATTTGTTTCAGCATAGAAACATGTGGTTCCTATCATATAGGATAAATTTTACATACCTTTTACGTTTTCTTCATACTAGGTTATTATCTATTTGGTATAGTTAAAGTGTTCAAAGAAAGCTTACTTATCACTTGTAGCTTTCTCACGAAGTAATAGCCCCTTTTATGATGTTTACTATACAAGTAAGCATCTTTTTTTCGCAAAAAAAGATGGATCTACGATTGTAGACCCATTTAAATAAGTTAGTTTAATTCTTCTATTCTCTTTTGTACATCTGTTCTATTTCTTGCTTTCGGAACTTTTGCTGGATAACCGATTTGAACCATTCCAACAACTTTCTCTCCACGTTTTACCCCAATCAATTCACGGAAATTAGCTTGCGTAGTCAATGCTCCCGTTTTCCATATCATTCCGATTCCTTGTTCCCAAGCTAGTAAACTAAAGTTTTGAATGAGACAACTTGTTGCAGCATAATCTTCTTCTCTAAGTTTTGCATCAGGATTCTCATCCATGATCACCATTAACAAAACGGGTACGTCCTTTATTTTTTGATAAGCCTTTTCACCACTTCGTTTTCTATCTTCATCTGAACTACCTGTTGCAGAGAACTTGCGATTTAATTCTGCAACCTTTTTAAGCGATTCACCATGAACAATTACAAACCTCCATGGTTCAGTCATTTTGTGATTTGGCACCCAAACTGCCGTATCAAGCATTCCTTTTAATTGTTCTAAGTCCACTGGACGATCTTCATACAATTGGATCGAACGTCTTTCTTTGATCAATTCCGCTAACTTCATAATTTCTCCCCCTTTTAATTGAGAATCGTTTTCATCCAGTATATCATATTGTTTTTCGAAAAGTTAGAAAAAGACTCTTGTCTTTAAAAACAAATTAAACTACGACGTAATTTAACAGCTTATCTCGCTCTAAAAATCCACTACGCTTTCCGCAGGCGCATCTTCAGCTAACTTGGAAGAAAGACACTTCCAAGTGGATCTTCAGATCGCGCTGTTCCTGCAGGAGTCGTAGTGGCTTTTCATCGCTGGTCGGTAATATGTTTATTGATGAAGTTGCTTTATCAAAAGCATAACAGGCCTTTTAAGATATTATTCATATAGCTCAACACGGTCATAAGCTTAATAAAACTTTAGGAACTAATAGATAGTGTATTTTGTATTACATTTAAGTTCTGTTCTGCGGAGGAAGCAAATGGTCGACTCTCCAGCAGGAACAGCACGGGCTGAAGATCCACTCGGTAAAGTGTTTTTCTTTACCAATGAAAGCTTTAGGCTGTGCCCACAGAAAGGGAGCCCATTTGCTTGCGTAGCGTGTCTAAACTAGTTTATTTTTGTTAGTGAAAAGAATGTTACGTCACAGTTTCTATCTACTACGAATTTTAACTTACCGTAGTTTTTGTAAGGACTTTTCTAATGGTAAATTAGATGCAGAAGAGTCTGTCACCTCTATGACAGACTCTTCAAACGTTATTGTAAAATTTCACCATTTGATTCAATTACATTTTTGTACCAATTAAACGATTTCTTTTTATATCGTTTACCTGTACCATTACCTTCATTATCAAGATCAACATAAATGAAGCCGTAACGCTTTTTCATTTCGCCAGTGCCTGCACTCACTATATCAATACATCCCCAAGAAGTATAGCCTAGTAAATCAACCCCATCATCAACAGCTTCTATCATTTGCTTTAAATGTTCACGCATATATTCAATCCGATAATCATCTTCTACCGTCCCAACTTCCGTTAATTGATCGACAGCACCAAGACCATTTTCCACAATAAACAATGGCTTTTGATATCGATCATACATTTGATTCATAGTTACCCTTAATCCAACTGGGTCAATTTGCCATCCCCAATCAGAGGATTTTAAATATGGATTTTTTAATGATTTAAAGGCGTTTCCAGATGTTCCTTGTTTATTCACTTCCGGATCTGCACTTGTTAATCTAGAAGAATAGTAAGAAAAAGAAATAAAATCAACAGGATATGTTTTTAATAGTACTTTATCTTCTGGTTCCATCTCAATTTCTACATCTAGTTCTCTAAACAATCGATTTGCATAAGAAGGATATTCACCTCTTGATTGAACATCAATAAAAAAGTATTGCTTTTGATTTTCTTTAACTGATTTTAGTAAGTCATCTGGATGACATGTATAGGGATAGATTTCAGCAGCAGCTAACATACACCCTATCATGAAATCTTCGCCATTAATTTCTTTCGCTGCTTTAGTAGCTAAACTACTTGCAACTAATTGATGATGTGCCGCTTGATATTTGACTTGATCAGCATTTTCATCCTCTTTTATAATAAGTCCTCCCCCAAAGAACGGTATGTGTAGGAGCATATTAATTTCATTAAATGTCAACCAGTATTTGACCTTGTTTTTGTATCGATTAAAGACAACTCTTGCATATCGTTCATAGAAATCAACCAATTTACGATTTCTCCATCCGCCATACTCTTCAATAAGATATAGTGGTGTATCAAAGTGGTTTAAAGTTACTAATGGTTCAATACCATATTTCTTACATTCATCAAATAAATTATCATAGAATTCTAGACCTTTTTGGTTCGGTTCTGTTTCATCACCATTTGGAAATATCCGTGGCCAAGAAATCGATGTCCGGAATACTTTAAAACCCATCTCCGCAAAAAGTTTAATATCCTCCTTATAACTATGATAGAAATCAATGGAGTCATGACTTGGATAATGTGTATATTCCTTGGTCAACGCCACCTCTGGATGAAATAGAGCTTCTCTTCGTTCTTGACCTGCTGGTAATATATCAACCAATGCCATACCCTTTCCATCTTCTTTATATGCACCTTCTGCTTGGTTAGCAGCAATCGCACCGCCCCATAAGAAATCTTTCTTTAATGACACAATTTTTTCCTCCCCATTTAACTATTATTTAAAATGTACCTTACTCTTTTAAGACATGTTCTCTGATGAGCACATAATTCTACAGCTACTCTAATAACAGTAGTCACAAGGTAAATTGCGAACTTCCGATACAGTCTTCCACATTACACCCGCAGATTTAACTACTATAATTCCTAAACCACATTCCTATTATAAGAGCCTATAAAGTAACAATCACGTTGTATATATTCAACAAAATTATAGCTATTATTGCAAAGTTAAATAGCCTTTTAACTAGTTTGTTAGATATTCTATTGGCTGCGTTTGATCCAATCCAACCACCTAATAAACCTCCAATGATCATGTACATTAACATAGACAAGTCATATGGGTTAAAGCCTGTACTTATCCCAACTAATACTAATGAGGATAATTGTGCGAAAAATATAATAAAGATGGAATTAAACGCAGCTTGTTTAAACGACATTGAAAAAAGTATGGTTAATACAACAACATTTAACGGACCGCCACCTATTCCTAAAAATGCTGAAATTAAACCTAAAATTAAACCAACAACAAATATAATTATCTTATTTTTAACTTTATAACTAGACATTTTATTTGTGTTGTTAATTAGTAGAACAATAGCTAGCATTAATACTACTAAAAATGCTGATTGGAAAATAGCTAATGAATCAGTTACAGCTAATATATTGATAAGGTAATTAAATATAGCTTTACCTATAATCCCTCCAACAATTGAACCAGCTGCAATCGTTGAACTTACTGCTTTATTTATCTCTATTTTGCAGTTTTTTACACTTAATATAGAAACAGTCGACATGGATAAAACAGTTGCAGATGAGAGGACACCAATTGTGGCTAAATCAAAATGTCCAAACAGGTCCAATACCGGTTTAATAATTACTCCGCCCCCCAAACCTGCTATAGAACCCAATATACTGGCGAATAGTCCAATAATAAAATATAAAATTATTATTGTGATCACCTCTATTCTTTTTTTCTCTCTTATTTAATGTCCCTTGCACACCTGAATCCTAAATTCCCTGTTGAACTATTTGACGTGTTTGAGCTACGAGCTGCTACACGATATCGATTACAATATGAATGATGACATAGATAGGACCCGCCACGCATCACCTTGCTAACATCTCCATTATTACTCCCATTTTTGTTTATCTCATTTGTTTCAAAGTTTTCTTCGCACCACTCCCACACATTACCGGATGTATTATAGAGACCATAGCCATTTGGTGGATAGGAGACTGCAGGTGCAGTTCCTACATAACCATCCTCTTTTGTGTTTTTTTCTGGAAAGGATCCTTGCCAAATATTACAATGATGTTCATTATTGGGTGTAAGATCGTCCCCCCAAGGATATTTCTTTTGATTAAGTCCACCTCTAGCTGCATATTCCCATTCCATTTCTGTTGGCAACCTCTTTCCAGCCCAGTTTGAAAACACCTTAGCATCATTCCATGAAACATGAATGACAGGATGATCCATTCGATTGGTTATTGTTGAACCAATTCCTTCCGGCTGGTACCAATTTGAATCTGCTACCGCAAACCACCATGACGTACCTTGAACCTGTTGTATTCGTCCTGGATAATTATTCGGTAAAAACAAATGAAAAACAAATGAAAAGCCATATTGCTCGGCTTCCGTTTTATATCCTGTTTCTTTTATGAAAGTATAAAACTCTTCATTAGTTACAGCATAACGGTCAATATAAAATGAATTTACGTTAACATTCCTTGTAGGGCCTTCTCCATCTTGAATAAAACCCTCCTTGCTATCAGTTCCCATAACAAACTCTCCACCATTAATATAGGCCATTTTGGATATGAATTTATCATCTTCTCTCGGCGTTATATTTACAGATTGTAAAGTTGAGAAATGAGATTCTCTAGAAACTGAACAACAGTTACATTCCTCATCTTCTTGCATAAAGTTCACCTCATTTTTAAAAAATCCGTTTGACACTGACCCCTATTATTTAAACAAAATAAGGTGCCATGGAAAATGCACCTTATTTTTATTCTAAAATCGTTTATCTTGTTTAAAAGGCACAACATCACCAGTTTCAAAGAAATGTTGAAGCATTCTGTTTTTGTATTCTTTTACTTTTTCATTAAATGCTGTATTATCAATTTGATTATTTTTCTCGTTTGGATCCGCTTTTAGGTCATAAAATTCATCTTCTTCATATAATCGATAAACATACTTATAATCTTTATCTCTAAGCATCATTGCTTTAGTATGTTGCGGTATTTTTTCTTGTTCAGTAGTTCTAGGCCAGTACTCGTTATCCGGTGTATGTCCAGCATCCATAGCATGACTTTCTCCTTCTAAACGACCACCCTCACAGAATACAACATCTCTATGCTCGTTTTCACCTTGAAGGACAGATCTTAGCGATTTCCCAAACTGTGTATGATCTGGTTCTATATCCAATAAATCCATTATGGTAGCCTGAACATCAATTAGTTCTACTAAAGCGTCTGTATTTCTAGGTTTAAATTCCATTCCTTTTGCTGGTTTAATTACTAATGGAACTCTTGTAAGACAATCTTCAAATGTGTTTTGAGTTTTCTCTACCATTTGGTAGTCTCCCGTATAATCACCATGATCACTAAAGAAAACAAAAATGGTATCGTCGTATAATCCCTGATCTTTCAATGTTTTAATTAGATCACCAATATAATTATCTAATTTAGTCCCCATAGCATAGTAGATCTGTTTGATTTCCTTTAATTCTTCATCTGATAAATTGTACAGTTTTTGATTTTTATAAATCCCTTGTATTAAACTAGGCTTTTTACTCCATTCTTCCTCTGATAATTTAATTGGATCTGGAATAGCTTCTTCATCAAACATATCAAACCACTTAGTATCAATTTGATATGGCGGATGCGGTAACGCAAGTGCTAGATACATGCAGAATGGGTCATCACCATATTCTTTATTTTCAAGAAATTCTTTGGCATGTTTAAATTGCTCTTCTTCCGGATGATGAACCTTTTCACTCACACCTTTTGCATGTGTATAGACTTCTTTTTCTTCGATATTTTTATTCGCTTCTTTTTGTTGGCGTTCTTTTTTTAAACGTATTTGTTTCATCTTTTCAGCGAATTGATCATCCCTTGTCGAACAAAGTTGATGCACATCTGAATCTGTTTTTAAAAAGTCATTACGCCCTCCCCAGTAGACATGATAACCTGAGTTCTTTAATGTTTTTAAAATATTGGGTTCTTTATCATCCATTAAATTATGCATAGTTCTCTGACCTTTAGTATGTGGATACCATCCTGTCATAAATGAAGATCTACTAGGTACACATACTGGATTTTGACAAAATGTATTCGAAAATGAAACACCTTCTTTGGCAAGTCCATCAATTTCTGGCGTATGCACAACGTTGTTTCCGTCATATCCTACTGAATCAGCTCGCCATTGATCTGCTACAATCATTACTACATTTTTCTTTTTATTCATATTTTAAAAAAGAGAGGAGTTTTCACTCCCCATCTTTTCTATTCCCTCCTCCTTAAATTTATTCTGCACTATCTGACTCATTTTCAACTGCAGTTTTATCTATCATTTTAAAGAATGGATAATAGATTAATCCAGCGATAGCGATATTAATGAATTGAAGTAATATTATAACCACAGACCCTTGTAAAAGTGCATTCATTATTATTGGTGTACCAACAGGGATATGTGTACCATTAAGAATTGGGAATAAACCTACAGAAAGTAAGAAATATGATATACTACCCAAAACTAGAGGTGTAAATACGAACGGTATAAACATTATTGGGTTTAATACAATTGGTGTACCAAATATTATTGGTTCATTAATACCAAAAATCGTTCCAGGTAAAGATAGTTTTCCTAATGTTTTATACTGTTTACTTTTGGACATAAAAGTCATTAAGAGAGCCAATGCTAGAGTAGCACCTGCTCCACCGATACCAATTAATACTGCATAAAATCCAGTATGCACGATATTAGTTGGTTCAAGACCAGCACTGATAGCATTTAAGTTTTCCACACCAAGAGGTAGCCATACAGTTAAAAAGATTGGATTTACTACAAGTCTGCCGTGAATACCAAAAAACCAAAGTATTTGTTGTATAAAAACGACTAGAATTAGTGCCGGTAAAGTTCCTCCAATGTTTTGTAAAGGAGATTGAATTAACGTATAAATGAACTGGTATATACTTCCATAATCAGTTAGCGAAAATAACGAACCTATCACACCGAAACCTACAACAATAACTATTGCTGGGGTCAAATTTGAGAACGTTCTAGCTACCGTTGGTGGAACACCATCTGGTAACTTAATTACCCATGCTTTTTCAATAAATAGTAAATAGATACGTGCTGCTATGAGTCCTACAATAATTGAAACAAACAGTCCTTGCGCACCTAAAAATTGAAATGGAATAGCACTTATATCTTCTGTTTGAATAGTTGGCAATAATACCATGAAACTCATTAAGGAAATTAATCCAGCACCAGCAGCGCCGATACTATCTTGCCCAAAAACTTCTGCTAGTTTAAATGCGATTAAAAATACTGCATAAACTGCGACCAAACCTAATGTCATTGTACTTAAAGAGCTAAAAAGCCCCTTTAAACCTGTTGATTGGATGAAATTTTGATACGCTTCAAAGTTCAAACTACCCAAAAGTGTCGACAAAGCACCAATAATCATAACTGGTAACGTAGACATTAAACCATTAGAAACTGCCTTCAAATACTTATTCTCAGAAATTTTTCCAGATACTCGTTGAATTTTCATTTGCACTTTTTGCGTTTTCTCACTCACGTTAACCCCTCCTATTAAAAGATAATGTCCTTATTTTGAATCAATTAATTCAAAAGCCCAATCTAAGACTTTTTCACCATTCATCATGCCGTAATCAAGACTATTGATAACCTCAACTGGTATACCATTTGCACCACCATATTGCTTTTCATAATCATCTTTTAGGTAAGAAACCTGTGGTCCTAGAAGTAAAACATTAGCATCATCTATGTGTTTCTTAATATCTCCACCTGATGTTGCTGTGATTTTTACCTCTTCACCTTTACTTGTTGCTGCCTTTTCCATTTTACTTACCAACATACTTGTTGACATACCTGCTGCACATACTAAAAGAATATTTTTCATTTTTAATTCCTCCAATTTATATTTTTATAAGTTACTAATTTTTTCATGCATATGGATCATCTCTACGGCTAAGTCTTTAACTGTCATTGCATTCATTAAATGATCTTGTGCGTGGATCATTAATAGTGAAATTTCAGCTTTGTCTCCACGCGCTTCTGCTTGAATTAAATCTGTTTGAATTCGATGTGCTTTATTTAAATCTTCACTAGCTAACTCCATGAATTGATTCGCTTCTTCAATGTTTCCTTGTTTTGAGGCAGCTATTGCTCGCATTGCATTACTTCGTGCATTTCCTCCGTTGACGATTATCCCCATGATTATCTCTTGATTATCCAATCGGAAGTCCTCCCTTTCTTATCTTTTAACTTTTGTTTCTCTTTCTTAAGTTCATCGTAAATGTAAAACGCTTTCATCTAAAGTTAACCTTTTTCCTTACCCAACGGAATATATTGACCAAAGTAATAACAATGACCTAAACATGGCGATATATATTGTTACTCTATCTGCCAAAATAAAAAGAATGTAACGTTAATGTCTACATTCTTCTTAATATTTCAAGCACATCTTGTTTATTTTTACAGTTAATTAATTGTTTAATTATTTCACGATTATCAACAAACTTAATTAAATTCTTATACATTGGCTCTAGTTTTTCTTGATTCTCATCTGCTACATGAAGGAGACAAACAAATTGCACCATGCTCCCACCCCAATCAATTGGCTTCTCAAGCGTAGCTAATGTCCAAAAAGTTTGATCTGATTTTGGGATCAACGGATGTGGAATTGCCACTAGATTACCATAGCTTGTTGAAGCAGCCTTTTCACGCTCCATAATTGAATCAATAATCCCTTCCTTAGTTCGACCCTGTTTGACCAATTCGTTGCCTAAAAAAGTGATAACATCGCTTGGAGTAGAACAGCCTAAATGCAAATAGATTAAATTTGGGTCCAAGTATTTATCAATAATGGACTCGCTTCTATCTTCTATAACTTGTGTAATCTTGTCCAACTCCACATCACCTAAAAGTGTGCTAACAACTACATACGGAATCTGAATGGAGTCTGGAAGTGTTACAGTACTTACAATGAAATCAATGTCATCTTCGCTATATTTCGGTAAATTGTGTAGCTCTGTTGCACCAATGATCGTTAACTGGTTACCAAATTTAGCACGCATTTTATAAAGTAATAACTGTGAGCTTCCTCGTCCAGTAGTACAGACAATTAAACAACGTTTTGGTTTGACTTGTAATTTAGTCCGTTCAATGGCCGCACCAAAATGTAAAGCAATATAACCTATCTCATTCTCATCAATCAAAATATTATGTTCGTGTTCAATAACTCTACTAGCAATTACTCCTGCTTCAAATGCTACTGGATAATTCACTTTTATTGCTTCAAGCATTGGATTACGGATATTCATATGGTTTTTATAACGATGAATTGCAGGTTTTAAATGAATCGCAATTCCAGCATATAACTCCCTATCTTTGGAAACACCTAACTTCATTTGTTCCTCTACTTGATAAACCAAACCGTCAACTGTCTGTATGATTTTTTGATCAAAATTACTCACAATTTCCGATTGGTTCTTATTTAAGAATATTTTGGTTCCTAAGAGATGCATCGCAACATAGGAAATCTCTACTTTAGGAAAAGTTAACTGTACCGTTGATTCAATATCTTTTATAATCATTTTTGCAACTTGATGTTCTTTTTCGCTTTCTGTGTCTTTTTCAGCATTATTTATTTGTTCCACGTACTGTTCACTTTTAATCCGACGACAAGCAATTGCGATATGCACAACCAAATTATCCAAAGCTATATCCGATAAATTTAAATTAAATTCCTTTAAACGTTTTAAAACAGTTAAGCGAATCTCATACATCTGATCAGTTGGAAGTAACCACTGCTTATCCGAATTACCAGTGATACTTGCTGTTCGACTAAATAATACTTCTGCAATACAATAGCGAACATGCTTTTCCTCACCACTAAGTTTCAGACCATAATTAGGACGTTTCATTAAACTTAAGTGATATTTTCTGAGTACCACTTTAACATCCTTCAGGTCATTTTTTAACGTAGATCGGCTTACAAACAAATCATCAGCAAGATCCTCAATTTTTAAATAAGTAGGATTTAATAAAAATTTCCTTACTAAATAATGAACGCGATCCTCTGGTTCAACAGGCACTGATTCATCCATTTCCATCATAGTGTGTATAAAGTTTTTAAATTCATCTTGTTCAAAAATATCTAAATGGTATCCATGACCTCGTTCTGAAATAATATTAGCTCCGGAATCCACTAATATTTCATTCAATTGTTTAATATCATTTCGAATCGTTCTTGATGTAACTTGAATTAAGCTAGCTATATATTCACTAGTCACTGGAGTACTCTCTCTGATTAGTTCTTTGAGTATTTGCTGATGCCTCGTATTCATTAGAACCCTCCCTAGGTGTTAGCTTTCATTTCATTGTAAAGCGTTTTCATGATGTGTTGGGAATAATAATTTTCCCCTGGCTAAGGAAATTTCTTGTTGCTCTATGACTTCAGACAACGTCACCCGTGAACTTGAGACCATATCATTATAGTTTTATTTCGACAATTTTTGCGAATTACTTAATAAACATTATCATAATCAAAAACATATTTCATTATTCTCTTGAATCATTCATTAAATCTTTTCATTACAAATAAAAGACAAAAAATAAACCCGCTCATCATGATACGATGAACGGGTTTAGAAATTATTCTAATACTCTTCGTTTTTGATACAGATAAAATCCAAAGCCTGCTAATAGTAGTAAACCACCCATTAGGAGCATGTTGAAGATACTTGTTGCTGTGTCTGGTAATGATGTTTCGTCGTCATCACTAGAAGTAGCTGTTTCTTCATTTTCATCAGTTGTATCTGTATCGTCTTCAGACCCTTCGTTGTCACCATTACCGGAAGTATCACCCTCTGGATCAACAGGAGGAGTTACTGCCGCCACTTCAAATACAGCAAATATACTGAAGTGATTCGTTTTTGCAGTTAAAACACCATCTTGATATGTTCCACCTATTAATTCCCACTCGGATGTTTCTGGGTTGTAATAATACAATTTCACATCTTCTGGATTACTTACTTTATCCGCATCTACATTAAATTCCAATGTAACTGCTTCTTCAAACTCGGAGATCACTTCACCATTAGATGTTATTGTGAAATCAAAAATCCCACTAATTGAATTCTCTCCATTTACCATATCACTATCAATAGCTACTACAGCAACTGTTGTATCACCATCTCCAAACGCGCTCGCTGGAATAGTTACAGTTGTTTGTTTGGTTTTAATTGTTACAGAAGAATTTTTCGCTTTTAACATTGCAATTTGAGCACTTGTCAAACTTACTTCAATTTCATCTTCTTCATTTAATTCAATGGTTACTTTACTATTTTCTTTAACATTTTCAACTGCTTTATCAGAAATTTTCGTTTTCCCTTCCGTAACAGTTGGTTTCGTTGTCACGTTGCCTGCTTCATCTGCTTGATCTTCCTCAGGTTCAGATGGTTCTTCTGGATCTGTCGGATCTGTTGGTTCTTCTGATTCTTCTGGTTCTTCTGGTTCTTCTGGATCTGTTGGATCAACAGGTGGTTCTTGCTCACCTGGTACATATTCACTGACATCTGTAGGGCTGGTTATTTTCAACTGGTATGTCCCATTATAGATACTAGAAATACCAGTAATATCAATTACATCGCCATTTTCAAATTCAAAATCAGCGTATGCTAGACCAGTTCGGTTATCAACGCGGACAAGAATACTCTCGCCATCTATAGAAGCTGTGAATTCAAAAGTACCGTAATCATTCACTTCTTCAAGATCTGATATCGTTACACCTTTAAGTGATACCAATTCACCTTGATTCGAATCCTCAATTGCACTTGGTGATAATTCAATTGGATTCGGTACATCAGTAGATCCTGTTATATCTAGTCCTGTTACACCAGATAATTGGAACTCGCCACCATAACTTGCAGCTTCAGCTGTAAATGTTACAATATCTCCGATAGAAACACTATCGTCACCAAATACGTATGTTCCACCAGTTTCATCTTGCATATAGAAGCCGTTACTTCCCCAAACACCTGGAGTTGTTGTAACAATACCTTCTACCGTTACAACCGTACCCGCTTCTGCATTTCTTGCTTCGGCAATTGTTACTTCTCCTAATTCTTCATCTGATCCATTGTCCATTGCAACAATACGCCCTTCTGCCGCATAGTCAATTGGATTTGCTTCCGTACTTTCTAAACTTTTCACATAATCAACAAAAGAATCTAAGTCTACTGGACCCATTTCTTCATTCATACCAAGATCTTTAATTGGTCCTTCTGAAGTTCCCATATAATTATTTACTGTTAAAGTGTATGTTTCATTTTCATCAATTGGTGTTCCATCCATAAACATAATATCGATAGCTTCGTTTGTTGAAGTATCCCATGTATATTTCATTCCACCAACACTGTAATCTGGGCCATATTGCGGAGATAATTGCTCATCTATAATCTCGTACATATCTGCACCAGTCACTTCAAATTTCATTAAGGTATTACCAAATGGCATGACGTTATATAAATTTCCCCATGTCACTTCACCTGCTAACAATTGGTCTCTAATACCTCCACCATTCATCAGAGAGAAGTCACTATCCATGGAATATAACATTGCATCTGCAATTAAATTACCTAATCCATGATCGCCATCATTCGAATAACTACCTGTCATTGTATTCGCATTATAGCCTAATACTTCATTCATTTTGTCTGCAATTAGATCATCATACTTTTCTAATATTTCTGTTACCGCTGCATCTGGTTCCATTGCACTTTGATCAACAAATACAATTTCTGCTTCTTTGGTAACAATATCTCCTGTTTCTCTATCTATCTCGATATCTACGTCAGCAAATGCTTTACCATATTCAGATGCTTGAACAATTAATTTATTATCTACTACTGCATCAACCACTTGATGATTATGAGCAGCAAAAATAATATCAACCGCATCATTCACATTGTTCGCTAAGTCTGCTGCATCTCCAGTAGCAGACGCACCATTTTGATCAGCTGGCATATGTGCTAAAACAACAATAGCTTCTACACCCTGTTCTTGTAATTCTGTAACTGCTTTATTGACAGCTGCTGTTTCGTCCGTAAATTCAATATCTTGAATTCCTGCAGGCATAACCATAGTTGCTGATGCCTGTGTATTAACACCGATAAAACCAATTTCTTCTCCATCAATTTCTTGAATTGCATAGGCATCCAAGATAGTCTCTCCTGAGTCTTTATTAACACAGTTAGCACATAGATTATCAAAATCAATACCATCATAACCTTCTGTACCTAAACCACTAGGATGTTCTCCTCCATTTACCATTCGAAGCATTTCAGTTGTTCCTTCATCAAATTCATGATTACCAACTGTACCAAAATCAAAACCAATTTCCTCCATTATTTCAACAGTAGGTTCGTCTTGATAAAGCCCAGATACTGGTGAACTTCCACCGATCATATCTCCTGCATGAACAATAAAAGTATTCTCATTATCTTGCTCGCGATCTTTGATATAAGCTGACGTATAATCCATACGACCGTACGTACCATCTACTTCGCCATCTCCATCAAGATCAAGATCATATTCTTGATCAATTTTACCATGAAGATCGTTCATGCTTAATAATTGAACTTCAAGTAGATCTTCACTAGGAGGATCCGTTTGTTCATTATCATCTCCAGCTAATGTGTATCCTTGTGCTACTGCCTCTTCTTCTGTCCAAAAGAATGTCCTTTTTTCAACAGGGACATCTTCCCAATCAGCAGGTTGAACATATTCTTTTGTATCTGAGTTTCCTACAGGTTTATCGAATATACCATCATCTATATTGGTTCTAAATACGAATGGTAATTCATTTAAAGGGTCTGTAGGGTCCCATATACCTATTTCATTATCTTTCGCTTTCTTTACTGCGTCTTGATATAAATCATAATCGCCACCATCTTCAAATGGCCAAATAAAGTACGTTACTGCATAACCTTTTTCCACCATTTCTAGATTTGTATTAATACCATCTTTATTTATTACTTGCGCTAAAAGACGTCCATAATTATCTGTCGCTTCTTCTCCAACCTTTAATGTAACCGTATCACCAGGTTGCAATAATTCTTTTAAGTATGCACTAGCTTCTTCTCCATGCTGATCTTGGTTTGGATCGCCACCCATATCTGTTTCAGGTGTATCGATATTCACATAACGAACACGGTCAGCTCCTAAGACTGGTGAATCTATTCGAATCGTATCACCGTCTGTAACAGAATGTACTGTAGCCGTATATTCACCTGCTGCAGTTGGCGCTTCTGGTTGTTCAGCTGCAACTGTTATATCGCTCGCTTCAGTCGGAATCAATTGATAAGAAGTGTATTGACTCATGATTGCCGTCACATCATACCATTTGCCTTCTTCTAAAGCTGAAATATCAAGCGAACCTTCCATCACACGTAAGGTTGTACCATTAAATTCTTCATCAACTAAGGAAATATTATAACCACCACCAGCTGGGCTGTCTGGAATATTACTAATATAACCATTGATATGAATCAATTCTCCTTCATATCCTTCTGCGATTGCACTATCTTGCATATCGACTAAAGTAATCGACTTCGGTTCAGGTAACGTTTGTCCCTGATCGATAACTTCAACGCTAGTCGGTAAGATCTCTTTTAAACCATTATACGTTTCGAGTTCTCCAGAAACCTTAACCTTGTCCCCTTTTTCTAAAGCAGGAAAATCACCTTGTTCAAAAGCAAATAGGTTAATCCCACCTGTATCATCTTGAATATAAGTCGAATATTGACCATTCCCAATTGAGCTTGGGCTTGCAAGTACAATACCTTCTATCATTGCAAATTGACCATCAGCCATATCGCGAACATCCGCAATGTCTGATACTTCTGTTGGTTCTTCTGGTTCCGTTGGTTCGGTTGGCACGGAAGAATCTACGAATTCCATGCTAGATATATATTCAATTGACTCTTCACCTGAATATACATCTCTTTCACCTGTTACCAAAACTTCTTCACCTAAAGCGTTCGGATTATTTACCGGACTAAAAGCTTCTCTATAATCAGGTAGTAACTGAACAACTATAGTAGTCGAAGTATCCGTATCGGAATCAGACAGCCTAACAGCATATTGACCATTAACCCCCTCCACTATGTAGCCTTTTAATGTCACCTCTGTTCCGTGTTCTTGTTCAAGAGCTTCTGCTACTGTAAGAGTTGTTTCTTCGTTTTCTGCTGCACTCACTACAGGAATAAGTGCACTTGAGAAATTCGCAAATACTAGAATTGCGATTAAAAACAAACTACTAAACTTCCTTAATGATAAATAATTCATCTTTTCCCTCCTATTGTTATATTTTACATTTTCTATTGTAACACACCAAAACCGAACATTATTAAACTTTTGTAAGGTTATCTTACGGTTTTTGTAAAAAATTATTAACTTTTCGTCTGTTTTTATTTACATTTGAGACTTTTTGACTATATTAGTACTTTACTAGTTTCATAGAATATGAAATTTATAGGAATTTAAGATCTGTAGTTGAATATTTTCAACTGGTAGCATATAATAAGTATAGTTAATAAATTAATTTAATTAAGTTAAATGAGGAGGATTCATTTCTATGGAAACTGCAACATTAATATCGAAATTTCAAGCTGTTTTTCAAACAGAAACAACACCGCGTTTATTTTTTGCTCCGGGTCGAATAAACTTAATTGGTGAACACACCGATTACAATGGTGGCTATGTATTTCCTGCTTCTATTTCATTTGGAACATATGCTTTAGCTGTAAAACGTACAGATGCAAAGGTTCGTTTCTATTCGATGAATTTTGATGATAACGGTATCATTACAACGACACTAAATAATTTATCCTATGATACGAATGATGATTGGGCTAATTATCCTAAAGGAATGTTAGCTATGCTTATTAAGGAAGGTTTTTCAATCGAGACTGGATTCGATGTACTCTACTTTGGTAATATTCCAAATGGTGCCGGTTTATCTTCTTCAGCATCAATTGAGCTAGTTACTGGGGTCTTACTAGAAGGTTTGTTTGACCTACGTATCAATCGAATTCACATGGTACAATTAGGACAAAAGGTAGAAAATGATTATATTGGTGTTAATAGTGGTATTATGGACCAATTTGCAATTGGAATGGGCAAAAAAGATCACGCCATCTTATTGGATTGCAATACACTAGAATACCAATATGCACCAGTTGATTTAAAAGACTATGTCATTATGATCATTAATACAAATAAACGTCGAGAATTAGCAGGTTCAAAGTATAATGAGCGTCGCACGCAATGCGAACAAGCATTACAAGATTTGCGGTCAGTATTAAAAATTAAAAGTTTAGGCGAATTGTCAATTGAGACATTTGAAGAGCATAAACACTTAATTAAGGATAAGACAAACCAACAACGCGCAAAACATGCTGTATACGAAAATCAGCGAACAAAAGAGGCATTAGCTAAGTTACAGAGTGGAGACTTAGCTGCCTTTGGTGAATTAATGAACCAATCACACCTTTCGCTTCAACATGATTATGAAGTAACTGGTATTGAATTGGATACAATTGTTGAAGCTGCTTGGGAACAAACAGGTGTATTAGGAGCTAGGATGACAGGCGCAGGATTTGGTGGTTGTGCCATCGCAATTACACCGCGTAATGAAGTGGATACATTCAAAGAAAATGTCAATGCGATTTATAAAGAAAAAATCGGCTATGATGCAACGTTTTACCTCGCAACAATCGGAAATGGCGCGAAAGAAATCACAACAGAAGGAGTGTTATAAATGCAAGTATTAGTTTTAGGTGGAGCAGGATTTATTGGGTCTCATGCTGTCTATCAATTAATCGATCAAGGACATCATGTTATTGTGATTGATAATTTAGAAACTGGGCATCGCGAGGCACTTCATCCTGATGCAACATTTTACCCTGGAGATATTCGTGATATTGACTTCTTGCGTGACGTTTTTACAAATGAAAAAATTGATGCTGTCTTACATTTCGCAGCGAATTCCTTAGTTGGCGAATCAATGGAGAATCCACTTAAATATTTCGATAATAATGTCTATGGCACACAAGTATTACTGCAAGCAATGCAAGAGTTTTCGATTGATAAAATTGTCTTTTCTTCTTCAGCTGCGACTTATGGGGAACCTGAGTCTGTTCCAATAACAGAGACAATGCCTACTTTACCAACAAGCACATATGGGGAAACAAAATTAACGATGGAGAAATTAATGAAGTGGTGTGAAGTTGCCTATGGTACACGCTATGTATCATTACGCTATTTTAATGTTGCTGGAGCACGTTCAACAGCTGAGATTGGTGAAGACCACCAACCAGAGACACACCTCGTTCCGATTATCTTACAAGTAGCCCTAGAACAACGGCCACATATTAATGTATTTGGTGAAGACTATCCAACTGAAGATGGTACGTGTATTCGTGACTACGTTCATGTGGAAGATTTAATTGATGCACACATTCTTTCTCTTGAATATTTACTAAATGGTGGTGCAAGTGACATCTTTAATTTAGGAAGCAGCCAAGGTTTTTCTGTAAAAGAAATGATTGAAGCAGCTAGAAAAGTTACCAATCATGAGATTCCTGAAAAAATTGGTGAAAGACGAGCTGGCGATCCTAGTACACTGATCGCTTCATCTGAAAAGGCAAAAACTATCCTGAAATGGGAACCTAAAAAAACGGAGATTAACCGTATTATTCAAGATGCATGGCGCTGGCATCAGCAACATCCATTTGGCTATCGAAAGGACGTGTAGGCTATGAATCAACACATCTCTACAACTATTGCGCAATTGATTCATAAAGGCATCAAGCAAAAGTTGATCACTGAACGTGATGAAATTTATGTCCGCAATCAAATTCTTGGGTTGCTACATCTGGATGAATATGATGCGCAAGTTATAGATACAGCAGATAGAAGCATTCCCGATCTACTCGATGCTCTTATACTGTTTGCAATAGAAACAAAGGTAATCGCAGATGTGTTAGATGAAAAGGAAATCCTTAGTGCAAAGATCATGGATTGCTTTTTATCTAAACCGACAGAGATAAACGCAACTTTTTATCGAAAATATAAGGAATCACCAAGCGCTGCTACAGACTACTTTTATCAACTAAGTAAAGATAGTAACTATATTCAAATGAATCGTATCGCAAAAAATATTCACTACAAAACGCAAACACCGTATGGCGATTTAGATATCACGATTAATTTATCTAAACCTGAAAAAGATCCTGAACAGCTGAAACGGGAACGCGCGATGAAACAAGCTGCAAGTTATCCAAATTGCGTACTATGTGCTGAAAACGAAGGATATGTTGGTCGAACGGGACATCCAGCTAGATCAAATCATCGAATTATCGATGTCACACTAGAAGGCGAACAATGGTTTTTACAATATTCTCCTTACGTTTATTATAATGAGCATAGTATTTTATTTGCAAGCGAGCATCGACCAATGAAAATAAATCGGGCAAGTTTTGAACGCTTGACGGCATTTGTTGAAAAATTCCCGCATTACTTTATGG
The DNA here is from genome assembly GCF_003426055.1 of Paraliobacillus sediminis. Lineage (NCBI taxonomy): Bacteria > Bacillati > Bacillota > Bacilli > Caryophanales > Bacillaceae > Paraliobacillus > Paraliobacillus sediminis. The sequence goes on along the minus strand of NZ_QJSI01000001.1, from coordinate 439,376 downwards.
GATCCAATGCAGACATACCAATTGTTGGGGGCAGTATACTAAATCATGACCATTACCAAGGTGGAAGATATACTTTTGCAATGACAAAAGCGCAAGAGGAATTCGCATTTGATCTAGAAAGGTTTCCAAATGTTCAGTCTGCTGTTGTTAAATGGCCTATGTCTGTTATTCGTTTACGCAGTCAGCATAAGGTAGATCTGCTTGACGCTGCAGAACATATTTTGAACACTTGGAAGCAATATAGTGATCCAAGTGTTGAAATTGAGGCGTTTACTAAAAATACACCACATAATACGATTACACCAATTGCACGCATACGCGATAACCAGTTTGAATTAGATCTTGTCTTACGAAATAATCGTACGTCTGGGCTACATCCTTTTGGTATTTTTCACCCACATGAGGATGTCCATCATATTAAAAAAGAAAATATCGGATTAATTGAAGTAATGGGGTTAGCTGTACTTCCTCCTCGATTAAAGTCTGAAATCGATCAAATAAAAGGCTATTTACTTGATGGAAAAACCACCGTAGATCCTTATCATCAAACATGGGCGCAAGAAATGAAGGACGCTAACCCTAACTTGAATGAATCTAACGTGGAAGAGATCGTCTATGACGCTTTAGGTGAAAAATTTACGCGAGTTTTAGAGGATTCTGGCGTCTTTAAGTCGAATAATGTAGGTAGAGAAGCGTTTAGACGTTTCCTTAAAACCTTAAATCGGTAAATACAGGAGGGGCAACAGATGCAAGTAAAAGTAGATAAGTTAGATATAGCAGGACAAAGTTGGAAGGAATTTACGCTTTCAAACACTCAAGGAATGGAAGTTAGCTTACTAAATTACGGTGGAATCATTACAAAAATAATGACGCCTAATAAAAATAACGAATTTGAAAACGTTATCTTAAGTTATGCAAATTATGAAGATTATCTTGACAATCCTAACTTTTTTGGAGCTTTAATAGGCCGAGTTGCTGGTAGAATTGAAGCGTCATCTTTTCAATTAGATGGCAAGACCTATAATCTACCGTCTAATGAAGGGGAACACCATTTACATGGAGGATCTGTAGGATTCCATAAAGTACTTTGGCAAGCCGATACATTTGAAGAAGCTGAATCAGTTGGGGTAACGCTGACGCATAGAAGCCAAGATGGAGAAGCCGGCTATCCTGGAAACCTTGTTATGAAAGTGACTTATACCTTAACAAATGAGAATGCTTTTAGCATCACATATGAAGCAGTTGCAGATCAAAAAACTGTACTAACACCAACCAATCATTCTTATTTTAATTTAAGCGGTAATTTAAAAACAGACATTTTACAGCATGATATAACAATGGAGGCAAGTCGATTTGTCGAGTTAGATCATGAATTAATCCCGACCGGAAAGATTCTTCCTGTTGAAGGTACCGTTTTTGATTTTCGACGTGGGCATGCTATTATAGACGGCGTGCATTCCGTTGATCAACAAAATTTAGTCGCATTAAACGGTTATGATCATTACTTTCTATTTGATCATAACAAAAAAGAAAACGTGGTAGTTACAGAACAAACAAGTGGCAGGAAGTTAACTGTCCAAACAGACCAGCCAGGTATCGTTATGTACACGTCAAATGGACTGGACGATACACTTGAACTTAGAGAAGGTAAGTCTGCTAAATATTTAGGTGTTTGTTTGGAGACACAATCATCACCTGCCTCACTTGAACATGAGGATTTTCCTAGTATTATATTAGAAAAAGATGCACCTTATAAAACAACTACTAGCTTTACTTTTAGTACGAAATAAACTTGCTTAACACCTCGTATAAACATTATACGGGGTGTTAATTTTTACTTTTATTAGATACATCAGACAAGAATTAGAAAATCTAAACAAGGTACTAGAAATATTGTTTTAAAAATGTTTCAATAAATTATGAGAGGTATGTAGACCTAAAGGAAATAGCTGTAATCTAACTTGCTTTTCTTAACCTTTGACTAATTTTGTTCGCATATGGTTAGAGAATAATTCTACAAGTAAAATAAGTACCATTAACCCAATTAGAATAGAACCAACTTCAGTCCATCTGTAAGCATTCATAGCAAAAATTAAAGGTGCTCCAACCCCACCTGCTCCTACCAAACCTAAGATAGAGGCTTCTCTTAAATTCATGTCGAAGCGATAGATCATAATCGAAAGAAACATTGCAAATAATTGTGGCACGATCCCATAGCGGATTTTTTCAAACGTATTACATCCAATTGATGTCATAGACTCAAGAATGCTTGTATCTAAATCCTCAATTGCGTCCACATAAAGCTTTGCTAACATGCCAATTGAAATAAGCGCAATGGTCAGTACACCTGCAAACGGTCCTGGCCCTGTCACCCGAATGAACATTAATCCATAAACTAAAGCGGGAACTGTTCTGATAAAAATTAGAAATAATCGTGTGATAAACGCTACGGGCTTAGGGACCACATTTGATGCCGATAAAAAGGCTAATGGGATAGCTAATAATGCTCCAATGATCGTTCCCAAAAAAGCGATTGCTATCGTTTCAACCAGTAAATATAAAACCCCTTGTGTTGTCACATTTAATAATAGTTCTAAATCTGGAGTGACAATTCCTTGTAAAATATTTGTCGCAATTATCCAGCCGCTCTCCTCAACATTTTCAAGATTTACTGCTGAAAAAGACCATAAAAATAAGACTGTAACAAGTACAGACACAATTAAAATATAACGATTATTACGAGGTGCATGCATTAACTGTTTCTCTATCAGATCCACTTATATCCCCCCATTTACATCAGTTTTTTTCTGAAATGCTCACTAACAGTTTCGATTAAAAATACTGTGATGGCAAGCATGAATAAGATCATCCCGACACTCGCATAATCTCGCCAACCCAGTCCTTCATTAAGTAAAAGTCCTATCCCACCTGCACCAACATATCCTAATATGGCTGCATAACGTACATTGCCTTCAAAGCAAAATAAAGAAGTTGATAAAAAGTTAGGTAAAACTTGTGGGAATACTGCATGACGAAAAGCATGAATCCGCGTCATTCCAATTGACTCCATCGCTTCAAAAGCTCCCATGTCTACATTCTCTATTTGTTCATAGAGAAGTTTTCCGACATAAGCAAGTGTGAACAAGAAGATTGCTACAGTTCCGGCAAGCGTCCCAAGCCCGAAGACAAAAGTAGCAATAAGAGCTGACACTAATGTGGGAAGTGTCCTTAAAATACTTAAAAATATTTTTGCAAGAAAGACAATTACTTTTTGTTTCACCATATTAGAAGCGGCTAAAAAGGCCACTGGAATCGCTACAACTGCCCCAAAAACAGATCCTAATAGAGACATTTTTATCGTGTCCATTAATGGCTTCCACAAATAAGGAAGGTACTCCCATTTAGGAGGTATCATATCTCCAATAATAACGAAAAACTCCTGCCATCTTCTTATTAAAGTTTGTAAGTTGAAATTTGTGAAGTGAACAGATAACGCCAACGCAATCAATACAACTAATAACATAAAAGGCGTACGGGAACGTTTCTCCAGAATAGATTTTCCATTTGGTAATGTTATATTTTTAGGAGGAAAGATTTTATCATACATATGCTTCTTTCCCCTTTTCCTCGAGTTCTTCTTTTATTTCATCTAGTTTTCCGTCGTATATATAGTCAAGAATTTCAGGTGTGACTTCATTCGTGTGGCCGTCGTAGACAATCTTTCCATTCCGAATCCCGATAATACGATCAACATATTCTAAGGCCACTTCGACATGGTGAATATTCATAATTACGGATATTTGCATGTCTTGGTTAATTTTTTTGAAATCATCCATTACTTGTTTAGCTGTAACAGGATCTAAGGAGGCGATGGGTTCATCTGCTAAAATAATGGCTGGATTTTGTGCTAATGTTCTTGCCAAAGCCACCCGCTGTTGCTGACCACCAGATAATTGATCGACACGCACATAAGCTTTGTCTAAAATTCCGACTTGATCCAAGGCAGTAAGTGCCTTTATTTTATGTTCCTTTGAAAATATCCCTGTTATTTTACGCCAAACAGGTAAGTCTGGTATGAAAGAAACGAGTACGTTTTTAACTACTGTAGTTCGGGTAACGAGATTAAAAGATTGAAAGATCATTCCAATTCTTCTTCTCAATTTCCGCACACCTTTTCCTTTTAATCGCCCTACTTCAATAGCATCTACCAAGAGGGTTCCACCTGTAATATCATGCATCCGATTAATGCATCGTAATAGAGTTGATTTGCCAGCCCCAGATAAACCAATTATTGCGACAAATTCACCTTGTTCAATGGCTAAATTTATATCTTTTAGTGCCAATACATCATTTCCATATCTTTTTTCAACATCTATAAATTCTATCATGTCAAAATCCCCATTCTTCATTGCAACTTTTAAGTTTAGGCAAAAAGAGAACACCATAGACGATGTCCTCTTTTTTACTTTTCCTTACGTAGGAACTAACTAACCCTGATTAATTTAATGATTGAACTAATTCTTGCGCTTTGCGTTCTGCATCGTAATCTTCAGAAGTAGCCTCTTGGTATCCTTCATGGTTGTAGATCGAGATAACTTCTTTTCCTTCTTCTGTTTCAGCAATATTCATAAATGCTTGCTGAAGTGCCGCTTTTAAGTCATCATCCATGTTTTCAGAATTCTTACTAACACTAATCGTGTCATTATAAATTCCAGACGTTACACCAATAACATTTGTTTCGTCCCATATCGATGCTTCACGTTCCAAATCACCTTCCCACGATTCCGCATTATCACGGCGAGCGTCTGCATAGGTAACCATTACATCAATTTGTTCTGCAGCAAGACGGGCAAACATACTACCATAAGAATCTGCTGGTACAACATTATCTAAGTCCGTAATCGTCTTATCAAAGTGGTCATTTAACCAAAGTGCTGGATAAATATAACCCGCTGGTGATGAAGATGACATCACTGCCCAAGATGCATCATTTACATCTTCAAAGCTTAATTCTTCTCCATTATTTACTTTTTCTGCTAACGCTTGTCCTTTTTCAGAAGGACCTGCGATCATTAATGCACGATAGTAAGTAACTTGCTCATCCGACGCATCTGTTGGTTTATTTTCATTCCAATCTAAAGCTTCGTCCGAATCATTATTTAAACCAGCACGAGTAGCAGTTAAAATCACTTCTGCTCCGTCGTCATATAAAACATAAGTTCCACCTGGTATCAATCCAACATCTGTTGTTCCAGCAGAAAGGGCTTCTCCTACAGCCTCATAATTAGTTCCAACGGTAATATCTACTTCCCCGATATCATAACCAAGAGAAGACATTTCTTCTGTTAATAAGTTTTTAAGTGGCTCAGTAGCCGTGATAATCTCTTCTGGATCTCTTGAAGGTACAAAACCAATAGAAAGCTTGTCTAAAGTTTTATTTTCTTCCGCTACCTCTTCTTCTGCTGAAACTTCTTCTGTTTCTGTCGCTTCAGTTTCGGTTGCTTCTTTTTCTTCATCCTCTTCAGAATTTCCACAAGCAGCTAGAAATAAAACTAATAGTACTATACCTATTCCAACCATGAATTTTTTTAACATTGTTAATCCCCTCTCTATTATTTATTAATTGAAACTACTCTTTATACTAGCCGTTAAGTGTTTAGCAGATATGAATGACATGTAAAACATTGTTAATTTATTGTTACAATAAATTAACAAGTTACCTTTGAATGAAAAAGATTAGAAATAAAAAAATGATCGATGGGTTAGTGAAAATTTAGCCACCAACCATCAATCATTTTATTTACTTCAATCTATACTTATGGATTTATAATAAAGTTATCGATATTGATCCTTTTCCCAGAAGTTCCATTTACCACTACTTTAAATCGAACAGGGTTTGTTTCATTAATGGTTATTTTTTTCTCTTCTAAACTACTATTACTTGTAAATGAACCCGCTATGTTTGTCCAATTGTTACCTCCATCTGTGGATTTCTGAATGGACCATGTTGCTCCAGAATCGCCTCCAAAATTCGCATGAGATAACGTAACTGCACTGGAACTGTTCACATCAAAGTTCATTTGAATTGCTCCATTAGAACGAATTCGAGCAGCTTGGGATCCATCTTTTTTATCCGATGATAAATTGCCCAGAAGCGCATTATCAAAATACCAGCTTCCGGACGTCAGACTTACATCGTCAGCTGTATATGCTCCTTTTGATCCTGTATCAAATTCTTCTAACGGTTCACTTATAGCTTGTTCAATTGTAAAATTATCAATATTGATCCGTTTATTCGAAGCCCCATTAACAACAATTTGAAAGCGAACGGATCCTACTTCGCCAACAGAGATAGTTTTTTCTTCAAGAGAACTGCTACTTATAAAAGGTCCAGCAACGTTTGTCCAACTACTACCACCATTGGTTGATTTCTGAAGCGACCACGCAGCACCAGTATCACTTCCATAATTAGCATGTGACACGGTAACCGATTCAGCACTTTCCACATCGAAATTCATGCGAATATTTCCATTAGATCGGATACGCGCAGACTGTGTTCCATCCTTTTTATCAGATGCTAACGTACCAAGGAGTGCGTTGTCAAAGTCCCATTCTCCTGAATCTAAAGAGACATTTCCAGCAGCATATGCTCCTTTACTGCCATTTTCAAAATTCTCAGTGCCGTCTGTTTCAGTCGGTGGTTCTTCACTTCCTCCATCTCCATATCCATAGGAGCCCGCACTAAAAGTAGAACTATCCCACCAATCATATCCTGGAGCCGGGCTTGCCCATGGCTCTTGTTCAGGCTCTGTAGATGTCTCAGGATTTTCAATTGTTAATAAATCAGTCGGCTGATCAAGTTGCAGACTAGAAACCTGATCAAATGAAGTATAGCTCTCTTGTTCTGCTAACCAATTAATCAAATTTGTCAACAACTCATGATTATCCTGATCATAGAAACCATCGTACGTTGTTTTTGTCTGACCATTTTCTTCTCGTTTATATTTTGGTGTAATATCCTCAACAGGTGAAGAATCTCCAATTACTGCAACTTTTCCTAGACTTGGTTTTGAAATCGCTACATATGGACCTTCGTCAACACCACCGCCATTATATACACCCTGATCTACTGCATGTGCCCATGCTTGTGTTGTCTCTTCGACATATACAATACCTTTTGCTTTATTCGGATCGGTTATGGCAAGTGTAGAACCTGCGTGCATTGTCATCTCTGTTACATTTTCGGTAATATCAAAACTTTGCTGCGGGGAAACGATAATATCACCAGCAACATTCCCCAGTGAATTGTAACGAATACGGATGCCAAAGTTATCAGACAGCCAATCTGAGCTATTCACATTCGACATGTAAAAGGAATTCGCTTCTTCTTCGCTCATGCCGAGCGTTGGATCATTCCATGCTCCTCTGCGATATCCATTAAAAACTTCTGAGGAGTCCCACCTGTTTTTATTTCTGTCTGCATTATAATGATCTGTGATGAAAAAAATACTACCGCCTTGATCCACATAATCTAGTAATGCTTGTTGTTCTTGAGTAGAAAAAGGAATATTAGCTTCTGGAATAACAAATACCTCATGGTTACTTAAATCACTTAAGGTAATTCTTCCTTCTTTTCTTAATTCTTTTACATAATAACCTTCGTCTGAAATTGCATCAGCAAAATCAGAAAATGCGCCATCAATTACCCAGTCAGCTGCTCCAGCTGTTTGTCCGTGGACGTTATCAAATAATACAGACATCCCGTTAGCATTTCCAGAAGGGTTAATCTCAGGTGCTGGATCTGTTGGACCCTCAGCTAAAACACTCGGAATCCCAAATCCAAATAAACTTGCTACCAACACTGAACTAATCAACATCTTCTTAAACAATGAACATTCCTCCTCCATTTTGAAAACTTCTTTGAACACTTACAATCTAGCATACAAATATAGAGGGGGTATGGAGAAGGGATTAAATTCATGTAAATTATAATGAGTTGATAGGACACTTTGATATTTTTCCTCATTAACTAGTAATAAGATAACACACTTCATGCAACACCTATACGTTTACCTCACCGTTACGTTCAAACAATTCTACTAGTAATAATGCTACAGCACCTAATGCAGTTGCTTGATCACCTAAATCAGTAAGGACGACTTCTGTTTGTTTTGCTTCTTTAGTTAGTGCGCGGTCTTTGATCGTTTTTTGTATCGCTTCTAAAATGAAATCACCTGATTTCGATACACCGCCACCTATAATAATCTTGGAAGGATTAATAATATGAATCAGATTAATTAAACCAATACCGATATATTCACCAGTTTCATATAATAACTGTTGTGCAAAGCTATCTCCTTGTTGCGCTGCTTGAAAGACAGAAATCCCTGTTATCTTATCTAGTTTGCCTTGATAAAGGCTTTGTAATGCACTTGATTCGCCATCTTTTAAGGCTTCTATTGTTCTTTCTGCAATGGCTGGTCCTGAAATCACAGTTTGCAAGCACCCTTTATTTCCACACTCACATCGTTTTCCATTTAGATCTACAGTCATATGTCCAATTTCCCCAGCAATGTTAGACTCTCCATGATATAGCTTCCCATTAATTGTTATGCCAGCTCCAACACCATTACCAATATTAACGGCTATCATACTACCGAAACCTTTCCCTTTACCAAACCATACCTCTCCTATCGCTAAGGCTCGCGCATCATTTTCAACTTTTACTGGATAGTTAAACGCCGCTTCTAACTCTCTTTTTATAGGAATATCACGTAAATCCAAGTTAGGTGCAAATAATGCAATTCCTTCCTCAACATCAACAACACCGTGCATCGCCACACCGATACCAATTATTTTATCCTCTATATTAGTATTCGTTTCTAATAGACTACCAATACTCTTTTTCATTGTCACAAGAAATGATTCTTTGGAAATAGGAGTTGTTATTTCAGTAGATTGAATGGCCGTAATTTCACCTGATAGATCTGTAAGAATACACTCAACCTCTGTTGGGCCTGCATCTACACCAATAATATAAAATCCAAGATGATTAATGATAAGCATTGTCGGTTTTCGCCCACCTTGCGAGGTACCTTGGACACTTTCTTTAACAATATCCTGCTCGATCAATTCTTTAACAATACTACCAACTGTAGGTGGTGTTAATTTTGTATCTTTTGCAATTTGTGCTCTCGAAATTGGTCCATCATTTAGTATTTTATTTAAAATAACTGACTTATTTAATGACTTCATCCAATGAAAACTTCCTGTTTGCACCACTATACACCTCACCTCTCTTGTTACTATAACTAGTGATAATAATATATTAATTAATTTAATTAAACAAGAAGTTAAAACAAAAAGAAGGCTTACCCTATCAAGAGTAAGCCTTATCTATTTAGTATCCACCGCGAATATGTTGATGTACCTCTTCATGGTAAAATGTTTTGAGCTTTTCTAATTCGGCAGTAGAAAACGTTGGTACCTTTATTGCTTGAAGGTTATCTTCTACTTGTTGGACATTTTTAAAACCAGGAATAACTGTTGAGATTCCCTCTTGTTGCATAATCCATTTTAATGCAGCACGGGTCATGCTCCCTCTGTCTTCTGTAATCCAATTAAGTTGATTACTAAGTGCGACACCTTTTTCAAAAGGTAGACCGCCGAATGTCTCGCCCACATTAAATGCATCACCATTTTGATTAAACTTGCGATGATCATCCGCTTCAAATTGATGATTAGAACTAAATTTCCCTGTTAATAAACCACTCGCAAGCGGAACACGAGCTATTATTCCTACGCCAGCTTGTTTTGCTTTTGGAAATAGTTCTTCTAATGGTTTTTGTCGTAACATGTTAAAGATTACTTGGAGCGTACTAACATTTTCTTGCTCTAAACATAATAATCCCTCTTCGACTGTTTCGACGCTAACACCATAGTTGCGGATTTTACCTTGTTGTTTTAATTTGTCTAACACATTAAATACACTGCCATCTTTTAGTATCTCTAATGGCGGACAATGAATTTGATATAAATCAAGTTGATCACGATCTAATCTTTTAAGCGTATTTTCTAAGTATGCTGTTACAGTTTTTTCTGAATATGTTTCAAAATCATGTACATCACCTGCACGACAAAACTTTGAAGCGATGTGTATATCAGATTCTTTTCCTTTTGTAGCCTTTGCTAAGAGTTCTTCACTATGCCCATCTCCATACACATCAGCTGTATCAAAAAAATTAACTCCAGCATCCATTGCGTGTTGGAGAGCTTTTAATGCTTCCGTATCATTTGTTTTACCCCATGCACCGCCAATAGCCCATGTACCAAAACTTAATTCACTTACTTTCAAATCAGTCTTTCCTAGTTGATTATATTGCACTCTAGTCACTTCCTTTAGTTATGGTTGCGTTTTCACTACTAGTTTACTATATATCTTTAGCCGAAAGAAGCATTTTGATTTAATTGATGCTTATAACGTGAATAACTGACTATCATTTTACAACATCAATTAATTCAAACTTAGTCACGTCAACCAAGCCTCGATTAGAAATTCGAACTTCGGGAATAACAGGTAACGCAATTAGCGAAAATGTCATGAATGGTGCGTGAATAGGACATCCAAGTTTTTTCCACGCGTTCTCTAATTCTTTCACCTGTTCTACAACTAGTTCAGCAGGTTGATCAGACATCAGACCAGCAATTGGCATCGACACTTCTGCTAAGACGTGACCATCTTCGACAACTACCATACCGCCACCAGATGCAATAAGTTCGTTAGCAGCTATGACCATATCATCCTCATTTGCGCCCATTACTAGTAAATTATGACTGTCATGCGCTACGGTAGATGCAACTGCACCACTTTTTAGTTGGAAACCTTGCGTGAATGCAACTGAAATATCTCCAGACTTATGGTGCCGATCAATACAAGCTAGTTTAATCACATCTTGTGAAATATCCGCTTGTACTTCTCCTTCTATTACTTGCAAAATAGCTTCAGCGAGCGCAGTACGTGCACTATTTTCAATTGCTTTTATCACATTAACCGTTGCATTTATTTCATTGTTTTTTGCGCTTATTACAAAGTCACTTTTTTTCAAGGGAGCTTTGACATGAATCGATTGTTTAATATGATCTGGATACGTAAAGGAAGGAAGTGCAAGCGTCAATGCTTGTCGACTTACCACTATTTCTCCATCAATCATAACCGTACTTGGTTTCATTTGGTTTAAATTATCAAGTAATATGATGTCGGCACATTTTCCTGGTGTAATACTTCCATAATCGTCTTCCATTTTAAAATAACGCGCGACATTAAGTGTTGCCATTTTTATAGCATCTACAGGGTCGACGCCTTCTTCAATGGCGCGGCGTACGACATGATTAATGTGGCCTTGTTCGACAAGTGTCTGTGGATATACATCATCCGTCACCAATAAAATATAATCCGTATTCACATTATCTTCTGTTACAATTTTAATCACTTCTTTGACATCATGCCATGCAGAACCTTCACGAATCATCACATACATGCCTAAACGTAATTTTTCCAAACCTTGTTCACGTGTAACGGTCTCATGATCTGAAGTAACACCAGATGTAATGTATGCCTGTAACATTTGATCCGTACCATCTGGAAAATGACCCGTTACCGCTTTGCCAGCTTTTATCGTTGCATTAATTTCGCCTAACATTTTCGGATCTCCATAAACGACACCAGGGAAATTCATTACTTCACCAAGCCCAACCACGTTATCCCATGTTAAGCCTTGTTCAATATCTTTAACCGTTAATGCTGCACCTGCATCTTCTAAACCTTCTGTTGCAGGAACACAAGATGGAAAAGTAGTAAACACATTTAATGGTAGTTGTTGTCCTTCATCGTGCATCAAACGAACACCTTCTGAACCGAATACATTAGCAATTTCATGCGGGTCCATAAAAATACTGGTTGTTCCCTTAGTTAATGCAATTTTTGCAAATTGGGTGACAGACAGCATGGTGCTTTCAACATGCATATGTCCATCCATTAAACCGGGAGCGATGTATTGACCAGTCGCATCAATAACCGTTGTATCAACACCTATTGTGTGATCGGCTTTTCCAACATAGGCGATTCGACCGTTTGAAATCGCGACATCTAATGCGTCAATTAACTCACCCGTTATAACATTTACTACAGTACCGTTTTGGATTACTATGTCGGCTTTCTCTTCTCCTAAAGCAACTTTTGCTAATAAATGATTGACTTGATATAACTTATTTTTCATATTGAAATGCCCCTTTTTATTTTATTGCAGAAAAAAATATACAAAAATAGCCTAAGGTAAACTTATATAACCTAAGGCTATGACATGTAGGAGCGATGATGTGATAAGCCATTAGCCATTTCTAATCAATCGATATTCCTCACATGTAGTCCAATGATTTAAGGTCAGTTGGTAGAAACACTCAGGCCAATTCCCAAGCTTATACATGTATACTTTATTAAAATTTATTTATTCTTTTTATCACAACAAACAATTTTAGTCAATTAACCGTGCTGATCACTTCGCGAAAAATCGGTCCATCAAATAATGATACACACCATCTTCATCGCAAGTATGCTTGGTGACTTCATCGACTATTTCTTTAATATCAGGTGCGGCATTTTTCATTGCTACTGTCTGTCCTGCTAATGCAAACATTGGCAAATCATTGTGACTATCACCCATCACTAATATTTCATTCGCAGTAATATCTAGTTGATCCAATATCAGTTGAATACTCGTTCCTTTGTTAACGTTGGCAACCATAATTTCTACATTATGTTCCGAAGAGGAAGATGTAGTAAAATCAATTTTCTCTTTTAGGTCATCTAATATAGCTATCCAATTATTGATATGTGCTTTACTTTTACTAAAACAATAGAATTTAGAAAAAGTTTGTTCTTCGATTGAATCAACCCATTTAATCTGACCATCCATCGCTTCTTTTCTTGATAGCCATTCGTTAATACCAACACTCTCTGGTTGTGGATCTTCTATTTCGTTATCCAGTATAGGCTGGTCCTCTTTTAATACTAACCGCTCTCCAACTGCTGGAAACAATTCATAATAAACACGATTTTCACGTGCTTTTTCTATTATTTCTGTTACTAATTCAATAGATAACGTATGCTCTTTGATTTTCTCATCACCTAAATAAACTGTCATACCATTTGAACTAATAATACCGTCAACTGTAAATCCTTCTGGAACGATCGGGAAAATTTCTTCACGAGAACGACCTGTTGCAATAAAAACAGGGATCCCTTTTGCTCGTAACTTATCAATTACTACTTTTGTATTTTGACTAACTTGATTGTGATGATCTAAAATTGTTCCATCCATGTCTAAAAAAATTGCTTTTGGCTCCGCAAGTTTGTTCATTTATATTCCCCCTGAAGTATTTCGCATATGATATCTCTTAGGCTAGTATAGCATTTTGACCGTTACCTCTCCTAATTATTAAGAAAAAGGACAACGCATTTTAAGCGTCATCCTTTTTCCACACTACTATTTAATTGTATCTAAAGGTTTTAATCGCGCTTCAATTGACGCTCTATTTTCCTCTAGGAATGGAGGTAACGCAACGCTCTCTCCTAAAAATTCTATTGCCTCATCTGTTGCAAAACCTGGTCCATCTGTCGCTAATTCATACAGAATACCATTCGGTTCTCTAAAATAGAGCGATTGGAAATAATACCGATCAACTAAACCTGAATTCGGCATCCTCGCTTCTTGAATAACTTTATGCCAGGCTGCGAGTTCTTCCTCGTCCTCGACGCGAAATGCAACATGATGCACACTACCTCGACCAGGTCGTTCACGTGATAAGTCAGTTCGCGTCTCGATATGAACTTCTGCACCAGTACCACCTTCACCTGTTTCGTAGACCTCTATTTCAGGTTGGCCGTCCACATAAGCTGGATAACTTCCTTTATATCGAAAGTTTAGTATATCAGTTAACACTCGCGTAGTAGGACCTAGCTCAGGTACAGTTAATTTAACTGGTCCTAAACCAGTAATGCCAAATTCCTTTGGCACGGGACTTTTATCCCAAGGGACACCAGCTGCAACTCCTTTATTTCGTTCATCAGAAACAAGCACTAACCTTTGTCCTTCAGGATCCTGAAAAAACAATACATTACGACCAAATTGTTCAGCAATTGGCTGATATGTCACAGCTTTTTCTTTAAAACGTTCTTCCCAATAAACTAATGCCCTATCAGTAGGAACGCGTAAGGAAGTTAGTGAAATGCTATTATTCCCTTGATATGTGTGACCAGCACGTACAATTTCAAAAAAGGTTAAATCTGTTCCTGGATTACCAACTTCGTCCGCATAAAACAAGTGATACATACTTGTGTCATCTTGATTAACAGACTTTTTAACAAGTCTCATTCCTAGTATATTCGTATAAAAATCATAATTATTTTTAGCTATTGCTGTAATGGCAGAAACATGGTGAATTCCCTTTAATTCCATTTCAATCACTCCTTAAGATCATCTTTCTAAAACTAACGATAGCTTACTATTTGACTATATTTTAATTATATACGTTTTTTATCTCGAATTCAAGATAAATGTTTGTGATGATATTATTTAATTTCCCTTTATGTTCCAATCCTCTTATGCTATGCTTTAACTAATAACTTCATATTAACTACTAGGGGTGCCTATATGCATAGGCTGAGAGAAAAGCGCGATTAAGCTTTTTAACCCTTTTGGACCTAATCTAGTTCGTACTAGCGGAGGGAAGTAGCCGAATCGTTTACATTCGTAGATACTGTCAGGTCCTTTTTTTGAGGAGCTGGCTTTTTATTTTGAATATTTTTTTAATAGGGGGAATTTTGAATGAATAGAACGAGATTATTAACCACGATGGCATTATTTGTGGCAATTGGTACGGTAGGGGCACAACTATTATGGTTTCCAACCGGAATTGCCAAAGCTTATCCCGTACAGCACGCTGTCAATGTTATGGCTGCAGTCATACTAGGACCCATTCCAGCTGTAATTATTGCTTTTGTAATCGGCTTACTGCGTAATTTATTAGGGTTAGGTACGATATTAGCTTTTCCAGGCGGAATGATTGGGGCGTTGTTCGCTGGTTACTTCTATCGTTGGACAAAGAAAAAGGCACTAGCAGCAACTGGAGAAATAATTGGTACTGGTGTAATTGGATCGCTACTATCTGTTCCTATTGCTAATATTGTGTTAGGACAGTCTGCGGGAGCATTAGCATTTGTGCCAGGCTTTATCGTTAGTAGTTGTACAGGAGCAATACTTGGGGTATTTGTTTTATCGAGAATAAAACAGCATACACTTGTCCCAAATAATATACAATCTTAATTCTTATTGATTCGTGTTAAAGGGTTTCTTTAGCCAGCGGAAACCCTTTTATCACTAATCTCTAACTATCGGTTTACTAGCAGTTGACTGTAGATCATTTATTACCTTCATTTGGCTTAGAAACAAGTTTTCAGGCAATTTGTCTAATGAAAAAAATGCTGTATCTAATGTTTCTTCGTTTTCTTTGATTAACTCTCCTGTGAAGTCTTCGCATGTAAACCAATGCTGTACAAGTGACACTTGATCACCATTAGCTAATGTTTTTTGATTACCTTCACCAGAATAAATACTAAACAACTCTAACGTGCCTATCTTTAAACCTGTCTCTTCGAAAACCTCTCTTCTTGCGGTTTCCTTTACCGATTCACCTAATTCCATATAACCACCGGGGAATCCCCATGTTTGAGTATCCGCACGTAAATGGAGCAAAACACGTCTTTGCTCATCAAAGATTATCGCACCACTTACAACCATAATAATTGGTTGCTGTCCTACCATTGATCGAACATAACTAATATAATCCATCGTCACCTCTCCCTTCGAACATTTATTTGATTTAAAACACAACTTTCTCACAAAAACATACGCGCGAATCGTTGACAGTTTTTTTAAAAACTACTTTCTAAAAGATTGTCGTTTATTACGAAACAACTATAAACGCAGAAATAACAGAATTTCCTGACCCGCCCCTCAAATGAAATTGGCTCCCTTTCCGCAGGCACGAAAAGCGAAGTGTATTTCCAGAGCGGTATGTTACGTTGCATCTTCTATCACTTTCGCAAGATGAAACAATGATGCTTACGAAAGGGGCACAATGTCGACTGCAATTTTGGATTACGAGGCTTCTCAAGTTTACCATGACTTAAATGCCTATTTCGCTCTGTGAAAGTTACCCTTTATAAGATACAAAAAAAGTGGCGCTTTGTGAAGCGCCACTTTTTTTATACTTTGTTAAACGTATCTGGATCTGGTCCAACACGCTCATCTTTATTTAAACCATTAATCGTATCCATGTCCGTTTGTGATAACTCAAAATCAAAAATAGCTGCATTTGCAACAATTCGGTGTTCTTTCACTGATTTTGGAATCGTGATTACTTCACTTTGAAGATCCCAACGAATAATAACTTGTGCAGTCGTTTTTCCATATTTATCAGCAATTTTCTTAAGTGTAGGATCGTCTAATAGTTCTCCTTGTTTTAATGGAGACCATGCTTCAACTTGAATGCTGTGCTTCTTGCAATAATCACGCAATGATTTTTGATCTAAATGAGGATGAAATTCTACCTGATTAACCATTGGCACTACGTCAGCATCTTTAATTAACGCATCTAAATGATGTTCTTTAAAGTTACTAACACCGATAGCACGAATCTTTCCTTGTTTATAGAGTTTCTCCATCGCTTTCCATGAATCCTTGAACTTATCCTCTGCAGGGACTGGCCAATGAATTAAATATAAATCCAAATAATCCAACCCTAGTTTTTGTAGACTTGATTCAAAAGCTTTTAATGTAGATTCATAACCTTGATCACCATTCCATAACTTTGAAGTAATAAATAATTCTTCACGGGGAATGCCTGCTTTTGCAAGTGCCTTCCCTACTCCTTCTTCATTCTTATATGCCGCTGCGGTGTCAATGCTTCTATATCCATGTTCTAAGGCAGATGTCACAGAATGCATTACCTCGTCTCCATCATCTACTTGAAATACACCTAAACCTAACCATGGCATTTTAACACCATTATGTAGCGTTGTTGTTGCTTGTAAATTTTCAAACATCCTTTACTCCTCCTTATAATTATCTATTTAAGACATTATCTCATAATTTTGTCTTAATGTGAAAAAATACGATCTTATAATTACGCTTTCATTAGCGCTATATTAAGAAAAAAGACATCCCACCATACAGTGGAATGCCTCATTTCTAGTTGTCTTTTTCAACTGACAGAATCTTATAATGAATAAAGCGATCTTTCGGAACTTGTTGAACAAATTCACTGACTTCACCAAGTGACAGCACGAATAATTCATGCATTGCTCTTGTACACGCTGTATATAATAGATTTCTTTCTAATTCATTTTGATAACGTGCTTTTGAAGCATTATAAATAATAACAGCATCAAACTCTATCCCTTTAGCTAAATAGGCAGGTATTACTAATATACCTTTTTGAAATGTATGCGTACTTTGATCCATTAATAACACATCAAAATGTTGTTTTAAAGTCTGATATACTCTATCACTTTCTTGCATTGTTTTACATATGATCGCAATCGTTTGATGTCCATTTGATTGATACGTACTAATGGCTTCACTTAATTTATCTGAAGCGATCGCTACATTATCAACTTCCATTAAGACAGGAAGTTTACCATCTCGATTAAATGCCTCAATTTGATCCCCTTGTGGCATCCAAGCTTTCGTAAAATCAACAATTGGTTTAGTTGATCGATAGCTTCTTGTAAGTGTTATTTTCTCATGTTTTTCTTCAGTTGGGTCTGCTAAAATGTTATCTTCTTCTAATGCATGCACATAAATGGCTTGATTAATATCACCGAGTAACGTCATCCTACTGCTTGGAAATATTTCTCTCAAATAAGCAAACTGAAACGGCGAGTAGTCTTGTGCTTCGTCAATAAATACATGCTGAATCGCTCGATTTGCCTGAAAACCTTTCAACCTATTTTGAAAATATAGATAAGGGGTTGCATCCTCCCATGACAAAAAGTTAGTACGTAAATTTTCATATGTGACTGCACAAATAGCATGCCAGTTTTCTGGGAGCATATCACGTTTATTTTCTTGAAGTTCAGGATTCTCAAATAGTTGTTGATACGTATTTTTAACATCAATAAAGTACGAACGCTTTACTTTTTGTCTTAATGGCTTAATCTTGTCTTTCGTTACTTTTTTCCTTAGTAACGCTTCCTCTCTTGACGCATCCATAAAGGTATCATCGGAAAATGGCGCTTCATCTTCTAATTGTTGATACACATCTAGATAATCAGCTTTATCTAATAACTCGCTTTCTTCAAGTACCCAATCTTTCTCTCGTTCATTTATTTCTAATTCGTCTAGTTGGTTCAGTATCCACTTCATCACCTTTTCTATACGAAGTGTAATGCTTAAACTAGAAGGAAACGCATAAAAATAGTTACGGATCTTCCTTTTGGAAATAACTAATTCACCGCGAAAACGAACATTTCGAAATACCATCCCTTCTCTTGCAAGGGTTTCAATAAATTGATCAATATGATCTTTAAAATCTATACTTGCCTTATAGCGCATAGCTGTAATTCTTGGATCAATACTGTGATTATTTGTTTGTAGATAGTATTCCATTTGATCAAAGGGAGACTCAATTGCAAATTGATTACCTAGTTGTGTATCAATATATCGATAAAATGTTGTTTGCTTCATGTTATCTTCACCTAATTCAGGTAATACCGTAGCAATATAACTATTAAAAAGCGGATTTGGAGAAAATAACACAATATTTTCCGATTTTAAATTTTCACGGTAACGATAAAGTAAATAAGCGACCCGTTGAAGTGCTGCTGAAGTTTTCCCGCTACCAGCAACACCCTGAACTACAAGGATATTACTGCGTTCATTTCTAATTATTTGATTTTGTTCACGTTGAATTGTTGCCACAATACTTTTCATTTTCGTATCTGCATTCGTACCTAGTACAGATTGCAATAATCGATCGCCAATTGTTAAACCCGTGTTAAACATTCCCTTTAATTGGCCTTGCTTAATTATATATTGTCGCTTCAAGGTAATCTTACCATCTATTACTTGATCAACAGCTTGATAAGACGCTTCCCCTGGTTGATAATCATAATAAAGGCTAGAAATTGGAGCACGCCAATCATAAATCAGAAAATCTTCTTCCTTCTCATCCATTAATGAAGCAACACCAATATAAATAGAATCAGTTGTTGCCTTATCCTCATTTTCGACAAAGTCAATACGACCGAAATAAGGGGAATCTTTCAAACGATCTAATGTGTTAAGTTCCTTGGATAATTGTCCATGACTTCTCTCTCTTTCCGAAAGAAACTCAGCTTGCTGTTTCAAACTTGCTTGTGTTTCAACTACATCATCTATCTCTTCTATATTAACCGTTACATCATCCCAAAAGTTCTTACGAATATCTATTACCCGATTTTTTAATGTTTTTACATGTGCACCTAATTTATCCATTTTTAGTTTAATTCGTTGCACCACGTGATCAACCCTTGCTTTTTCCTCAGGCCAATCTTTCTTTTGCTCATCCATGGTTATCACTCCTAACTACTACTTACTCTCTTTTGACCTATTTTAACATCTATTATACTAAATCATATAGATTAACCTATATTATCTTGCCATATGTTAACTTAAAATACGAATTGTTTGATCACACGAGATATTGTACTAGTATATGTTTGTTTATACTTCCCTATTTAGAAATTAAGATTACAACACATAATAATATTCCTTTATATGGATATTTTGATTAAAACACGAACGTTTTGTTATATCCTCTCACAAATATACAGAAAATTTGTAAATTTTTCATTAAAATTTTGTAAATAGACTAGCATCCTTCGTAAAAATCGTGCATAATAAAAGAGCAACTTAAAAAGTATTAGGGGGATATAAACAAATGAAGAAAATTTTTGCTGGTATGTTTTTAGCACTCGTAACTGTATTAATAATGGCTGGTTGTGGTTCTAGCGCAGGTAGTGATGCAAATCCTGAGACAATTATTATGGGATTCGTACCTTCTCAAGAGTCTGATACAATTGCAGACACAATTGCGCCATTAGCAGAGAAACTTTCAGAAGAACTTGGTGAAGATATAGAAGTTGAAGGACGCGTAATGACAAACTACACTGCATTAGTTGAGGCAATGGGTACGAATGAAGTACACATCGGCTTTGTTCCAGCATTTGGATATGTCCTAGCAAACCAAGAACATGATGTTGAAGTTATATTAAAGTCTGAACGTTATGGCAGTGGTTCTTACGTTGCACAATACTTAGTTCGTTCTGATTCTGGACTCGAAACTTTAGCTGATTTAGAAGGAACAACATGGGCTTATGGTGATCCAACTTCAACAAGTGGTTATTTATTCCCAGCTGCACAAATTGCTACAGAATTTGATGTAGAAGATCCAGAAACTGAATTCTTTGGTGAGTCTGTTCAAACTGGTGGTCATGATAACTCAGCTATTGCGGTTTATAATGGTGACGCTGATGTTGCAACGACTTTTGATGATGTAAGATCAGAATTAGAAGAGGAATATCCAGATATCATGGAAGCTTTAACAGTTATTGAATATACGAATGAAATTCCAAATGATACAATCTCTGTTACTTCTGAGTTAGATGATGAATTGGTACAAAACATTAAAGATGTATTTTTAAGTTTTAATGATGATGAAGAAATGATCACTATTATGAATGAGGTATATAACTGGGACGCTATTATAGAAGCTGATGACGGTGAGTACGACGTTGTTCGTGAAACGTATGAAATGTTTAGTGATTCTATTACAATTGACGATCTTTAAAAATAGTTGAAAGTTAAGAATTTCTATATCGTTATCCCATATTACAGGAGAGATGCGTGCTTCTCTCCTGTTTTTCATTACATATGAAATTTTAGTGACTTTTCCACCTTTATACATTGAATCTAGTAATATATAATTATAGTAAATAATCAGAAAAAACATTGGGGGTTATGCATCGTGATTGAATTCAAAAATTTGTCTCTTA
Source organism: Paraliobacillus sediminis (assembly GCF_003426055.1). Lineage (NCBI taxonomy): Bacteria > Bacillati > Bacillota > Bacilli > Caryophanales > Bacillaceae > Paraliobacillus > Paraliobacillus sediminis. The sequence goes on along the minus strand of NZ_QJSI01000001.1, from coordinate 418,225 downwards.
CCTATCCAAATGGTACAGAAGGACTTAAGAATATAAACATAAAAATCAATGAAGGTGAATTTGTTGTTATTGTTGGTTTATCAGGTGCTGGTAAATCTACTTTTATTAGAAGTATTAACAGACTTGTAACACCAACTAGTGGAGAGTTACATGTCGGTGATGAAGATATTTTAAAATATAAAGGAAACGACTTACGCCAATTACGCAAAAAGATTGGTATGATTTTCCAAAGCTATAATCTTGTCAACCGCTCTACAGTAATTAAAAACGTTATTGCTGGACGACTTGGTTATACAGGTACACTAAAAAGTATCTTTAACATGTTTTCCAAAGAAGATATGGAACTCGCATACGAGAATTTAAAACGCGTTAACATTGACAACAAATTATACAGTCGCGCAGATGAACTAAGTGGTGGGCAACAACAACGTGTCAGCATCGCACGTGTATTAACGCAAAAACCAACTGTTATTTTAGCCGATGAACCAGTGGCAAGTTTAGACCCACCAACTTCACACCAAGTAATGACATATTTAAAGCAGATTAATAAGGAAGATAACATTACAACAGTAGTTAATCTACACTTTATTGATATGGCGATGGAATATGCCGACCGAATTATCGGAATGCGTGCTGGTGAGGTAGTCTATGATGGTCCTGTATCGGAGGTTACGGAACAGACATTTGAAGAAATATACGGGCGCACCATTCGTGAAGAAGATATGCGAGGGGGCACGGAAGATGCCGAATAACAAAGGAAAGTTTATTCCAAAGAGTCTTTATCCCTTAAAAACGAAAAGAATTATCACACTCTCTTTGGTTGCTGTAATTGGTTTCTATTTAATTAGTTCGATTACAACCGAATCTTTTATCATAAATTTCTTTATGAGCATCGGTAATATTACAGACTTAGTTGGGCGTTTCTTCCCAGTTGACTGGAGTTTTGCTGGGATGGTTTGGGAAAAGTTGTTTGAAACAATCCATATGGCAATAATCTCAACAACTGTGGCTACTCTTATCAGTATTCCTTTTTGCTTATTAACTGCCTCAAATATTACAACAAATAAATACTTATACAGTAGTATGCGATTTATTTTAAATATTATCCGAACGATTCCCGATATTGTTTTAGCCGTTGTTTTTGTTGGTTTATTCGGTATTGGTGTCTTTCCAGGGATTATTGCATTAACCGTTTTTGCAATTGGGATTTTGGTTAAATTATTAAGTGAAACAATTGAATCAATTGATATGAATCCCTCAGAAGCTATCAAAGCTTCCGGTGGTAACGCATTGCAAACGATTTGGTTTGCTGTAATGCCACAAGTATTACCACAGTTTATTTCATTTAGTTTATATGTTTTTGAAATAAATATCCGAGCTTCTGTTGTACTTGGATTAGTTGGTGCCGGTGGTGTCGGTCAATTAATTAACTCACAAATAAATTTCCTGAACTATCCAGCAGTATCCGTTATCGTACTTATCATCTTTGCTGTGGTAGTTATAATTGATTATATTAGCGGTAAATTAAGGGAGGGACTTGTATAATGAAAGCGAATATACCCTCTAAACCAATTGATCGAAAGAAAATAATGAAACGTGTTATTAGTACCATAGTTATAGCGGCAATTTATATTTGGACTTTCACTAGTGTTAACATCAAATGGGATACTATTTTTAGTATGCGTACGATTGAAAACTTTGATCGCATTATTCCTAAATTCTTTAATCCTGCTTTTGAGGAAACACCGACTATAATAGAAATGATGATTGAAACAGTTTTTATTGCTTATACTGGGTCATTTACAGCAGCGATAATTGCTATACCACTTTCATTTTTATGTGCTTCTAATATTGTTAAAAATAAATTTTTAAACACTATTGGTATGTGGATTCTTGGTGCCGTTCGTGCTTTTCCTGAGATTATACTAGCAATAATCTTTGTTGCAGCTGTTGGGCCAAATCCTTTTGCTGGTGTGTTAGCTATATCTATTGGTTCTACCGGAATGTTAGGAAAGCTATACTCAGAAGTTATTGAATCAATTGATATGAATATAATTGAATCCTTAGAGTCTAGTGGAGCAAATAAATTACAGATTCTTTTTTACGGAATCTTCCCTCAGGTTTTACCTGAATTCTTATCCTATGCAATTTATCGTTTTGAAATCGATGTCCGCGCCTCTTCTGTACTTGGTGTTGTTGGTGCAGGTGGTATCGGTACATTAATTACCTTTGCATATTTGAATCGTAACTGGGAAGAAGTTGGCATGATTTTACTTGCAATCATTGTCGTAGTAACAATAATTGATCAAATTTCCGGTTATATTCGTAAACGTCTCGTATAATTATGAAGAAGAGGCATCCTTTAATAAAGGATGCCTCTTCTATTTGGTTAAAAAGAAATTAATTATGGTTTCTCAACAGATCACTTACATCTTTTACAAAATCTGAACATACGTCAAGAATTACCACTTGCAATGCAAGGTGAAGATTAAAAGCATTCGATTGTCCGTTAGTATTAGATACTGTTAACGTGTAGTGCTACTTCATGGCAAATGTCAAAACTTAAAGGCAAGCGTCCGATACACTCTCGAACTTTTGCCTTTAATAAATTGTCTACCTTTTTAAGGTTACTTTAAATTCAAGCATTCCTATTGTTCATTATTTATAAAAGCTTCTTCGGCTGATTCACTCATTATCCCGGTAGCCTTACCAATAGTACCACCTTGTAATCTCCAAATTATATTATGATCTTGATCTACTTGAGAAAAGTCCCCATTTTCCCAGCGTTGTAAAACTCCTTTATAAGTAGCTTCTGTTTCACCCAAATCTACTTCGTCAAGTCCTTCTAGCAACCACATAATTCGTTCATCCGTGATTAAATAAAATCCCCATTTTTCATCCGCTATAACTTTTTGATGGGACATCTGATGAATATATTCTTGATAGTCTTCATCATCTAGTTCTTCTTTTATAATAGTATCACCAAACGGATTCAATTCAGAACCCTCGTTATTTTCAAATTTTTCTTGTGAGAGTTCTGTTACTTCTTGTGCCTCTTCAGTTTCAGCAACTTCCGATGTCTTTTCATCTTCATTGGGGTCATCTACAAAGTCTTGATATACGATAAAACCAAAATAGCCAACCACAGCGATTAAGATCACAACTAATATAGAAATTATCCATCCGAAAATTCTCAATACATCACCTCTACCCAACTAATTGTTAACATAAAGCTTATACAAATAGCATACCAAATAATGGTATGCTATTTCAACTATAAGACGTTCCTTTATTCAGCTGCAAAAATATCTCTTAAACTGTCCATTAAATTTTTAAAGAAATTTTTAACACCTTCCCAAAAACCTGTGTCACTTGTTACATCTTGAATCTTGTTCTTTATATCGCTTGCTATGTCATCTAACTGACTAGAGACATTCCCAAAGTCAATATTAATTGAACGCATTTTTTCAAACAAATCAGTCAACATTTGGCGATCTTCGTCACTTAACTCAATGTTTAATTTGTCTAATTGCTCTTGTACTATTTGTTCAACTTCTTCTTTTGTAGCAGGATTTTGCTCTGCAATTTGTTGTTTAATTTCTGTTAATAACTCACTAACCTTTTCTTGGTCCATACCAGATTCATCTGCTAAATCTGTAGCAATCTCTAGTTCTTCATTCGCGACTTCCATCCGATCTTTGTCCAAAGATTCTCCATCAACATTAAACGCCTTATAAATACCAGTTAAAGCAGAATGACCACTTACTTTTACTGGGGAGGCAACATCCACTTCTGCATCTTCAACTCCTGCCGTTAATAAGGCATTTGCATACATTTCATTAGTCACTTCGGTAATGAATTCAGAATTAACTATATTAATGACGAGACCATGACCTTCATTCTTTTTCGTTATTTTAGCTGATGAATACATATTTGAACTTGCGTCTCCACCAATATAATTCGCTAGATCTTCTCCCGTAACAGTGTATTCTTCAACCATTGCAGGATCATTCACATTCAACAAATTCTGAACTTCTCTAACTTGTTCCTCAGATAAGGCATCACCATAAACAACGCGTGGTAATCCATTCTTTTCATCAATGCTAGTTGAATCGTCTGTACTGGCCATTACAGAAGTAGCACTTAACATTGCTATAATAAAAACGACTAAAAGTGTTTTAAAACGTTTCATTTTAGATTAATCTCCTTTAGAAATGCATGTCCATTTCTATTTTATAGTAGTAGAATCCTACTTATCTTACTATCGTTTTGCAATAACATCCATTTCGACATTAACACCTTTAGGAAGCTTACTAACTTCTACGGTTGCTCTTGCAGGGTATGGTTCTGTTAAAAATTTTGCATAAGCAGTATTAATTGCAGCAAAGTCATCCATATTTGTTATATAAATAGTAAACTTCGCTACGTTTGCAAACGTAAGTCCTGCTTCTGTTAAAATAGCTTGCAAGTTTTTCATAACTTGTTCTGTTTGTGCCGTAATATCACCTGTCACTACTTCCATCGATTCTGGGTCTAGAGGGATTTGTCCTGATACAAAGACAAGATCACCTAAGTCAATAGCTTGTGAATACGGTCCAATTGCTTGTGGTGCTTGGTCAGTTTGGATTTTTTTTAGTGTCATAAGATTTCCTCCTACTTCTAATTCGGGATGTTTTTAATATACCTATTAAGAATTTTAACATATTATGATTTTTTTAGTACAATTAAGCTAGATTAAAAATTGAGAGGATGGATTTTAAGATGGAGCACACTTTTTATTTAAGTACGAAGGATCATTCTGAAATGATTGATGTCACGTCAATTCTTGAAAATTGGATCGCCGAACAGCAAATTATAGATGGTATTATTATTATTACTTCCTTGCATACTACAGCAGGGATAACGATTAATGAAAACGCGGATCCAGATGTAAAAACAGACTTTCTTAGGAGATTAGAAGAAGTATTTCCTTGGAAGCATCAAAAGGATTTGCATATGGAAGGAAATACCGCAGCCCATTTAAAAACAAGTACAGTGGGACATGCACAAACACTAGTCATCTCTAACAGTAAACTTGTACTTGGAACATGGCAAGGGGTCTATTTCTGTGAATTTGATGGGCCACGCAAGCGGAAATTTCATGCAAAAGTAATACGAAGTTAAATAGAAAAGGTTCCGTCTAGTAGGCGGAATCTTTTCTCAACTTATTAGCTATTCTTCGTTATCGCCTAGCACCTTAGAAAAGACGCGCATGGATAACCACATCCACACTGTTGCACTTATACTAAATGTAAAGAAAATTAGTAACACTGGAAATTCCAACGAAAAAAACATAACGGAGAATAATAGCAACATCATTGCAATCGTGATAGGTAACTTTGTCATCCCTACAATAAAGGCATTCTTAAATTGTTGCATCACACTAGCATAGTTATGTACATTTAATGGAAAAACCCAAAACACAATAACGAGATATAGAAAAATAACCAAATAGAATGCAAAGGGTATTATAAAAAATATATCACCTTGTGATTCTACGATAACTTTATAATTCAAATAAAAAATACCACCAATTAAAGTTAATATCCAACCTATAATATTTGAAGAAATAAATTCTTCACGGAATATCCGTTTAAACGTTGACCATACTTTAATTTCATACTGTCCCATTATCCACTTTCTTGAAACACCTAATGTTGCAACCGCAGCCGGAAATATACCAACTATAATCAAACCAGAGACCGAAAACAGTATAAAAAGAAAATTCAAAAGCGCCAGTTTCGTTACCCAATACATTACTCTATCTAAAGTTGTCACTAGACTTTTAGCATTCATACTGTGATCCACCCTTTTATTCTTAATTTAAATATTTTGTTAAAAAAGATCGTAGTTCTCTTATAATGCAAAGTAGAAAACTACGATCTTTCTTAATAATTTATACGTATTATCCTTTTACTCCACCTGATGTCAGTCCTGCAACGAAATATCGTTGGAAGAAAATAAACAAGATAATAATAGGAATGATCGTTAATACAGATCCTGCAATTAAAATATCATAATTATTACCATACGGTGTTAATAAGGTAGCCAAACCAATTGGTAGTGTGAACATACTATTTGAGCGTAATACAAGTAATGGCCACAAGAAGTTATTCCAACTAGCAAGACCTTGTAAAATTGCCATTGCAGCCAATGAAGGCCCCATTAATGGTAGCATAATTCTGAAAAATATACCATACTCCGTACTTCCATCAATTCTCGCCGCATCCATCAGTTCCTTTGGCAAACCTAAAGCAAATTGCCTGAAAAAGAATACCGCTACGGGCGCAACGATCAATGGTAGTACTACAGCGAAGTAAGTATCTACAATTTGTGCACTTACCATCAATTGGTATAATGGTAGCATCAATATTTCAAAAGGAATCATAAGGATTAACAAAACAAGAACAAAGAATAGATTTCTACCTTTAAATTCATATACTGCCAATGCATATCCAACCATAGACGAGAAGAACAAAGATAAAATAATTGTCATTCCTGAAATGATTAAACTATTACCATACCAAGTCCAATATTGAGATGCTTCTTGAAAAATATACGCATAGTTATCAAAATTCAACTTACTAAAATCAATACTAAAGGTGATGCCGTCTCTCATTAGATCAGATGATGGTCTAAATGATGAAATCAATAGTCCGATAATTGGGAATAAAGCAATTAAAGAGACAAAACCAAAACCTATCGTCGCAAGCCACTTTAATCCGTTACCTTTACTTTTCGAGTCCATTTATTCATCACCTCTCTTGAATGTTCCTGTAAGTATCAAATAAATGATACTAATTACAAATATAATTAACATTAATACTACACCGATTGCTGAACCAAAGCCCATGTCGTTTTGACCTATACCTTGTTGGTATATGTAACCAACAACTGTTAAACCAATATTACCTGGAGAACTTGTCTCCCAGAACACGAAACTTTCTTCAAACATTCTAAATCCATTTATTATTGTTATTGTACTTACAAATATAATAATCGGTTTTAAATGCGGGATAGTAATAAATCTCATTTTTTGAAATCCACTTGCCCCGTCTATATCTGCAGCTTCATATAACTCTCCAGGTATACTTTGTAATTGCGCAAGAAAGTATAGTAAATTAACACCTATCCAACGCCAAGATCCAAGAATCACCATTAAAAACATAGCTGACCAAGCATTATAACGCCAATCAACGGACTCTGCTCCTAATAAACTAACAATCTGATTAGCTACCGAAGAGTCTGTTTCACTAAACATCAAACGGAATATCATACCACCAACAATAGTAGAAGTTAATGCTGGAATAAACAATGATGCGCGAAAAAATGTCTTAAACTTCAAATACTTTGAATCTAATAAAATAGCTAAAAGCATCGGTACGATTGTTAAAATTAATACCGTTAGTAGAACGTAAATTGACGTATTCGATAACGCTTTAAAAAAGTTTGCATTAGCTACTCTGGAGTAATTATCTAACGCTATAAACTCTACTTGTCCAGGTAAAATACTTTGGAAACTCATTATTATACCCCGAATAGCAGGATATAAGGTGAGAATCAAGAAAGATATAATAAAAGGAAAAACAAAAATGTATGGTACCACTTTTTTCGAGTTTAAAAATTTAAAAAACTTATTAGGCTCTTTAAAGGGCTTCTTTTGCAAATCAGGTGAGACTTTACTTTCCGACAATTCAGAAGACATTTAAAAACCTCCTTTTTTTAGAATTAGTGCGGGATCTCCATTTTAAATGAAATATCCTCTTTATTAAACTCAGTAATAATTATTTCTACAATAGGTTTATATCTTCAATTGATACAACAAGCTTTTGAGGTGTCAATTCCTTTTCAGTAGTCTTACAACTGAGAAGGGTGGGGTTGATTGATCATTTACATGTTTCATATAATAGCGGGAAACAAAAGATATATCTTTTGTCTCCCTAGACTTACTTATTTAATTATCTTGCTGATCTCTTACTACATCTGCTGCTGCTTTAAGCGCTTCTTCTGGCGTTTGTGAATCTGAGCGTAAAACATTCTGTGTCACATTTGTATGATACTCACTGATAACATCAGGTGTATATTCTGTGAAATTCAATGGGTTAATTTCTTCTCTAACATCTAGTAACATGTCAAAGATTCCATCACCGAAATATTGATAATATTTATTATCCGCTCTTACTTCTTCACTTTCCCATGTATCCCAACGTGGAGGATCGAAACCTAGCTCAGTCCAAAGTTTAATATTTCCTTCTTCAGAAAGTTTCGCATATGCTAAGAATTCTTTTGCAAGTTCTGCATTTTCAGATTGCTTTGTTACAACGGTACCAGTACCACCCATACCTGCTGAGCGATCTCCGCCTTCTTCCCAAGCTGGTAATGGTCTAATAGCTATTTTGCCTTCTAAATCAGGCATATTATCTAAGAATCTTCCCATATACCATAATGGAGCTAAAATAGAAGCTGCCCCACCTTCAGACATATAACCATAAAATTCTTCTGATTGGTTCATGCCACCTGGAGTTAATTCAGCAATTTCATTCTCATAAATTGCATCTTGTAAGAATTGTAGTGTATCGATATTAGTTTGATTATCTAATGTTACTTCACCATTCTCATCAAAAGCATCTGACTCTTGTTGTGAAATCATTGGCCACATATCCATCAACCAATCTTCCGTACCTACGTTCCACATGACAGAATCTGTATTGGCTACTACTTGCTCACCTGCTGCTACAAAATCATCCCATGTTGCGATCGATTCAATATCGACTCCAGCTGCGTCCATGATTTCTGTATTATAGTACATGACAGTTGCACCAACATGTGTAGGTAAACCATAGTAGTTACCATCTTGTGCATAATTCTCAAATCGAGATGATACTGCATTTTCTAAAACCGGCTCTACATATTCATTCATTGGCTCTAACTGTACATCACCCTGCAAGTAGTTTGAAAACTGACCAATTTCTATATCAGCAATGTCCGGACCACCTTGTCCTGATTGTACTGCTAGCAATAAGTTATTATGCATTTGTTCAAACGGATATGTTTCCGCATTTAATTTGATCGGTTGATCTGGGTTTTCTTCATTCCATCGCTCAGCTGCATCACTATATAAATCCATATGCTGACCAACGAATGTCCATAAAGTTATTTCGGTAGCGTCTTCAATGTCATCTCCAACAACAGCAGTTTCTTCTGCTTCACCGGATGCATCATCATCACCGCCTCCACATGCCATCAATACTAAAGCCATAAGACTGAAAAGCAAAAACAATAAACTTTTCTTCATAAATTTTACCCCCTTATTTTTATAAAGCGCTTTCAAACAATGTATAAAATTAAATCCTTTGAATCTATAACACCTCCAAAATCAAAATAGATAATCCCCAACAACTTGTAAGTATTTTAAGTGACTAAAAATTCTATCTTTATAAAAAGGTTAACATTCTCACACAAGGTTGTCAATAATTTAACCGTAATTTTATTTTAACATATACGCATATGATAAAGATAACCAAATCGCCTTGTTGGAGAGCTTAAAGTTATTTTATTTAAATCCAAAATGAAATAAAATATCATAATATAAGCGCTATCATTTATTAAATGAATATTAATTAGTAATTACTAATTAAATGTTAACATCGCACTTCAATGATGTCTATAATTTGACATTTTATTTATTAACCATATACGTACATGGTTAATAAATTGCAAGAAAGTGCAGTTGAAAGCTATTATCTTGATTATAAAGCGATCTCATTACTGTCATTGTATTCTTCTAATTTACCTTTAGAAGTGTGTACCTGTGGCTTGTTGTTTATATTAATAACCTTTCACCCAATACAAAAAGACCTTCATAATATGAAGGCCTAAATCCTAACCTATTTTTTTTGCTAAATAAACAGTACCATATAAGTCCTTACCCATAAAAACGTATGATTTTTGCTCCTTTTCCCAGTCCCAACATTCTGATATTACTCCAGTTACTTCTTTATTCTTCATTACAAGCGTAACATAATTATCCGATAAATCTATCCAATAATTTTCATGATTATCGTCTTGTATTTTTAATTTCAATGCGTGATTTTGTTCGTTTTCATTTTTATCGACACGAATTAATTCCCATTCACCTATGCTGTCAGCCATGTTAACAGTGACATCTTGCTCACCTGCAAACCTTTCCGGTGAAATAAGCGGCCAACCATCTTTAGTCCAGATGATCTTTCTAATATGCAGATAGTGCCATCTTTTATTTTTTTCAGCTCTTACATGATGACAGACATAATAGTCGTCATTATCTTTTAAAACAGAATTATGACCTGGTGCCACCCATCCGTCACCAGCATTAAATTTATAACCACCTAGTAATTTAAGACCAACATCATTTGGCGGTAACGTAGTATTGGTCATATCATTGTCATGAAAATCAAGATAAGGTCCTTCTATGCTTTTTGATCTTGCAACTCTTATATTATAATCAGAAAATAAAGAATCATAAGAAACAAATAAATAATAATAATCGAATTCAGGATTATAGACAATATAAGGTCCCTCTATTGCTCTTTCAACACTTTCATGTCGTTTAGCGATCAATTTACCTCTACCATACTTTAATAGTTTACCTGTTTCCTGGTTTATTTTATTGACATATAAACCACCAAAAAACGAACCATATACCATCCATGGTTCTTCGTCCTTATCAAAACAAATATTTGCATCTATAGCATTAGGTCCCTCTTCATCTTGTCTTGATTTAAAGACCTCCCCCAAATCAGTATAAGGGCCTTCGATCGTATCACTTGTTGCTACTCCAATAAAAGATTGCGTTTTACCAAATTGAGAAGCAGCGTAATACATGTAATATGTGTTACCATATTTGACTATTTCGGGAGCCCATAATCCTTTTGCTCCAGTCCACTCTTCTGCATCTTTAGGAACATCATCTAATGCTCGTCCAACCCATTGCCAGTTCATCAAATCCTGTGACTTACGAATCTGTATACCCGCTTTATCTGTCTGACCAAATTGCGCATCAGTCGAAAAAACATAGTACCAATTTCCATCCTTGATTATAGCTGGATCATGTACAAAGTTAGTTGTCCATAGCGATTCATTGTCTAAAACAGTTTCATCAAATAATTTATCTTTGGGTATTTTCTCGGGTATTATCATCTTAAAATTCCTCCCAAACATTATATTTTTTTAAATAATCTCTATTTCAACAAACTTCATGCTTAACCAATTTACACCTATATTAACCATCGTTATAAAAAGAAGCGGGAATATCACTGTGTACTGAAGCGTAATTATTACCACAACAAACAACCACAAAACCATTAGCATAGTAGTCAGTGGTTTTGACATTGCCAATACAAAAGCAAGTTTAATATAGTTTAAGGTTTTCATCTCGTACCGTGCATACAACGGAAATAAGTGTAATAGTGTAGCGAAATAGATAATTACAATCATGAATAGGATTGCCAGAATGCCTTTTCCGAGTAAAGACTCCGTTCCAAATAGCACACTAATATCGACATAAAGAAATAACCCGAATACTAAAAATACTATTCCGAGTAAATTAGATGTTAAAAAGCTTTTTTTGTATTCACTCCAAAAAGATCCAAAAAGATTAGATAACTCTTCGCCCACCAATAACTTTCTTATAAGTATATTTACAGCAGCGGTAGCAGGCATAATACCAAAAATACCTAATCCAGCAATTACAAAGACCACCCACAATAAATTAATTAGAACTAACTTGGTTATTTTATCTATTATATTCATAATTGTTCCTGCCCAGTTAGTTTCCATCAGACCTGCACCCCTTTTTATAATCTATATTGACCACTAGTCATATCAAAACATTTATACTATTTTAGTATACAATAACAAGGTAGCTTTTATAATGAAAAATACTCCACCGCCTAATAACAGTGATGGAGTATTAATTGATATTTTTATTAACAAATCTATTGAGCTAATTGACTTATCCTTTGGAACCAGAAATTGCAATTGATTCAATAATTTGTCGTTGGAATACAAGAAATACAACTAACATTGGTAATAAAGCTACAATTGAAGCCGCCATTATTAATGGATAATCCGTTTGAATGGCATAGCTTGCATTAAAGTTTGCAATTACAAGCTGTATCGTTAAATTTTCCGGTGAATTCAAGTAAATAATTGGTGCTAAATAATCATTCCACACGCCCATAAACCATAAGATTAATTGAGCCGCTATCGCAGGTTTAATTAAGGGAAAAATAATTTTCCTATACATCCCAAAGAATGATGCTCCATCAATCTTCGCCGCTTCAATAACTGAGTTTGGTACATTAATTAAATATTGACGTAAGAAAAATATCATCACCACATTACCAAAAATAGGCGGGACTATTAATGGTAATAGCGTATCTACCCAACCAATACTAGCAAACATAGAGAACTGCGGGATCATAAGACTTGGATAAGGGATCATCATTGCAGATAATAATAGTATAAATAGAGCATTCTTATATGCAAGTCTTAACTTAGCAAAAGCAAATGCAGCTAAACTAGAAAAAAACGTACCCACTATACACACTGATAAAGATATAATTAGACTGTTTTGAATACCCGTCAGCAACGGACCTTTATCCCATATTTCGATAAACTTACTCCAGTTAATATCAGTAGGTATCCAAATTGGAGGCATTGCAAAAACATCCGCTTTTTGTTTTACCGATGTGGAAACCATCCACAGTAGTGGTGCTATCATTACTACCGCACCTGCTGTTAAAGCAATAAAAATAGATATATTAGCTAATTTTGTATTGTTTTTATGCGACAACTATCTCACCTCTATTTCAAAAATTGTAAGACTTGACATTAATCAATTTCAAATGATGATTTATCATTTAATTTGAATTGAATAAGTGTAACGATGAAAATAATTAAACCTAATACTACAGACATAGACGATGCATAACCCATTTGTAAGTTACTAAATGCCTTTTGCCAAATGTAAAATACAACTGTCGCAGCACTATATTCAGGACCACCAGTTGGTGTCATAATATTTACCTCTGTAAACATCTGTGCTCCACCAATAATATTTGTTATAACTAAAAAGAAAGTAACAGGTTTTACCATCGGCCATGTTATATGTTTAAAACGCTGAAATGCATTTGCTCCATCTAACTCAGCAGCTTCATAATAAATCCTAGGCACACTCTGAAGAGCAGCTAAGTAAAGTAACATCGAATAACCGAGGCCTTTCCATATCGCCATAATCATGAGGGCAGGTTTAACTGTATCTTTATTTTGTAACCAGTTCGGACCATCAATGCCTATAACAGCTAGAAATTGGTTAACCAATCCATAATCACCATTATACGCCCACTGCCATAATACCGATATTGCAGCTAATGAAGAGATAACTGGGACATAATAGATGACTCGAAAAGTTGTTGTACCAGGAATTTTTCGGTTAAGTCCCATTGCTAAAAACATGGAAATCATTAAACCGATTGGTATTCCCATCATCATGAATAATGTATTAAACAAAGACCTACCAAAATAATCATCTGACAGTAATTGGATATAGTTATCAATACCGATAAACTGCATTGAACCTAAACCATTCCATGCCGTAAATGATGCATATATGGAAAATAAAAATGGATATAGTGTGAAGGCTAAGTAACCAACCAAAGGAGCTAAAATAAAAATAAATGCAGCTCTTGATTCCTTTTTATAAAAATTGGATTTTTTGGGTTTTTGTTTTTTTGACAATTTAGTAACTTCTACTTTTGTTGTTTCCATTCTGTTCTTCACCCCTAACTCATACATTATTAGTTATGTTGGCTTAAAAATTGGGAATGATGTTACTTATTTATAAACGTAACATCATTCCCTTAATAGCCAAGTTAACTCTTAGTCTATTACTTTGATTGTTCTTCTAATTGTATTGCATTATCAAGAAACTCTTGCATTTTAGGTTGTATGTCTTTAACATATTCCGCTGCAGTCATATCACCATCTAAAACTGGTTGTACATTAGTGAAGAAGTAATCGTACCATTCAGCATTATATGTGTTATTAGCCGGTAATGCACGACCATAATCCTCAACGATTTGCAAATATTCTTCTTTGTTGGCAGGTGCCATTGTTTCATCCGCTGCCCATTCAACTGCCATATCTTTTAAGTTTGGAATCTGTACGCGAGCATCAGAAAGCGCTTGTTGCCCTTCTTCAGATGCAGTTAAATAATATACTAATTCTGTAGCTAAATCCGGATGTTCTGTATCATTTCCAACAGCGATTCCAAGTGATCCTATCCATGTTGCTGATTCACCAGTCTTACCTGCCGGATAAGGAATTACATCATAATCAAAATCTAATTCTGTATCAAATGTAGCTAAATCCCATGGAGCTACAGGGAAAAATGCTAATTGACCTTGCATCCATCTTTGATATGTGTCAAGTGTTTGTGCATCCTCAACTGAAGGAGTTATACCATATTTAAGGTCATGATCAGCAAACCATTGTAATGCTTCAGCAAATTCTGGCGTATCTACAGTTACTTTTGTTTGTGTTTCATCAAGGAAGTCTCCACCGTTACTCCAAACAAATGATTGTAATACCCAGTTAATGTTGAAACCTGTACCATAATTATCAATAGTACCATCACCATCAGTATCCTGTGTCACAGCTTGGTTAATTTCAATGAATTCATCCCAAGTTAATGGTACATCTTTATCTATAGCGTCAATACCAGCTTCTTCTAGCATTGTTTTGTTATAACCTAATGAAAATGGCCCAACATCTTTAGGCATTGCATAAATGCTACCTTGACCTTGTGTCTCACCATCAAAGCGATAGCTATCAACACCATATTGCCAGATATTATCTAAATTAATGTCATCATTACTTTCAACAAATTCTGTTAAATCTAATAATACATTACTATGAACATAAGATCTTACACTACCTGGATCTATATAAAATACGTCTGGTACTTGCTTACCCGTAATAGATGCTTTTAACTTCGTTGCATATTGATCTGCAGCAGTTACGATCATTTTTACAGTTACACCAGGATTTTTTTCTTCAAATTGGTCTATTACTTTAGAGTAAGCTTCTTCTTCTGCTTCGCCACCTCTAAACATGAATGTTAATTCTTTATCTCCGCCATCATCTTCACTCCCAGATGACGAATCACTTCCACCACCAGCACAAGCACTTAATAATAAGATTGAGATTAGTAATAATGCAGTGAGTACACGATAAGACTTCTTGTTCATTTCTTTTTCCCCCGTATCTTTAGTTTAATAAAAACTATAAAACTAGCAATAAATGAAAACCTTTACATTACTTACAATAAAATAAGTGCTTTTCAATTCAGCGTACTTGTACCAGAAGTGAAAGCGCATACTTCATGTTATTAATATAATACACTTATTCGTACATGTCAATGATAATTTTGTCAAATATTGAAACTTATTAACAGTATTTTTCAATACATTTACTAGACTTCAATAAGATACTGTTTAACGTGTATTATAATCTAAATTCACTTACTATTTTATCTAATTTTGTTGCTAATTTATTTAACTCATTCGAATTACTCGCTACCTCTTCCATGGACGCGCTTGTTTGTTCTGTTGTAGCAGAAGCTTCTTCTACACTAGCTGCAGACTCTTCTGATATAGCGGCAACTTCTTGCAAAGATCCATTCATGTCATGACTTTTAGAATTTATATATATTAAGTTCTCTGTCACTTTTTCAATCGTTTCAACCATCTGATTTATTGATTTGTCAATAAGTATAATCGTTTCTCCTGTTGCGTTAATCTGATTTGTCCCTTCTTTAACTTCTTTATAACCGATCTGTAATGATTCTGCTACGTTACTAGATTCGGATTGAATATCATGTACAATAGTTGTAATATCTTTTACAGATACGCCAACTTGTTCAGCTAATTTACGAACTTCATCTGCAACCACAGCGAATCCTCTTCCATGTTCACCGGCACGTGCAGCTTCGATCGCAGCATTTAAGGCTAATAGATTTGTCTGATCTGATATGTTTTTGATCACATGTACTAGTTTAGTAATTTCTTGCGATTTTGTGTCTAAACCTTGAACTTTATTGACAGCTCCTCTTACAATTTGATCAATCTTCTCCATTTGACTCATCGATAGATGCATTAAATCTGTACCATCTTTAGTCATATTTAAAACACTATCTGAGGAGGTTTGTATAAGTCCTCCATTTTCATTCGCTTCACTTATTTTCTCTGTAAATGTCCCCATTGCTACAGAAAAATTACTTAAGTGATTTGCTTGTGTGTCTGCTCCTACTGCCAACTCTTGCATTGTTGACGCAACTTGTTCTGAACCTAATTTAACCTCGTTTGCTGAATCTGTTAATTTTTCACTTTGGTTGTTTACTACTTCAGATACATTAGATATATTTTGAATCATTTCTCGTAAGTTTGCGCTCATCTTATTCATAGCAAGGGATATGCGACCAATTTCATCTTTACCTTGATAGGTTAATGTATTCACCGTAAGATCACCATCAGCTATTTTATTACTTACCTTTACAACATTCTTTAAATTTCTAGATATATTTCTACTAATATAAAAGACAAGCGTGCTTCCTATTAAAATGGAAATAATTATTGAGGCTGTCAACGTAATAGACGTTAGCTCTTGCCCTTCTTTCACTTGATTTACTGCACCCTGACTTTCGTCATTTACAATATCACGAAGAATATCCAATATAACAACTGTCTCTAATTGAAGTCCGTTGACCTCTTGTGCAGTTCTTTTTGCCGTTACAAAATCTCCACTCTCTACTGCTGGAATAATAGCTTGTGTAAACGTTTCGTCAATTGTCTGGTTATTTAGAATCACCTGATTTAATAAATCAGATTTTTCTACCGTATCCATTTCTGGTTCTAACTTTTCAATTAACACGTTATATTGTTGAAGTCGATCATTATATTCGGTCACAAAAGAAGCCGTTGAATAATGCACATAATTAGCTATTCGTAGCCCCATTGTTTGTGTTAATGTATTCACTTCAGAAATTTCTAACGCTCTTTCTGATCGACTTTCTAACGTGCTAACATCTTCTCCTATATTATTTATTAATTGTATTACGTTCGCAGCTGAAAGAATAAATAGTAGAAAGACAATTCCTAAACTAACACCTAGCTTTTTCCCAATACTCATATTGTTTATTAGTGAACTACCTTTTTTCCTCGATTTCTTCTTACGTTTCTTAAATGAAAATTTCAATATAATCCCCCCTGATGTTATGTTATTTCAATTTTGATAGCGCTAACAAAATGAAACTTATTACCTATGGATTTATTATAGTCTATACCAATAGTAAAACACAACTAAATTCGACAATTTGTACGGACATATTTTAAAAAAATATATTACACTTATCAATGTTTGTTCCAGCGAAATTGAATTTAAAACGAAAAATCGCTCGGCATACTAAATTATGCGAGCGATTTAAGCTATTAAAACTATCTGTTTTAAAAAACTGATCCTTCTAATTGTAAGGGTAATAAGATTCTCTCTTTATACATTAATTAAAGTATTAAATGGATAGTTTCTCGATCGGATATTTAATCGCTACTTGTTTTAGTTCGTTTACTAAAAGTAACCCCGTACAACGTTCACGAATGTACTGCGCTTCATTTAAACTTGATTTTATCAACTGCTCTGACAAACCTAACGCATCAGTGGTTGAAGGACCTCCAATGATATCTAACATGCTTCTTAACTCTTTTGCTGATGGTAACTCATTAATCATTACCTTAATTTCAGGCCAATACTGTATTAATTCTGTTGTATACTTTTTATTCGGATTCAAATCTTTTAATTCTAACTGATTTGCCATTTGTTTATATAAGTCTGAAATAATCGCTGTCGCTACGCCGACCTTTGCACCATGCAAAAGCTGTTTGGCGTCCTTTTGGATTAAATCCATTTCCCAATAATGTGATAAATGATGTTCTCCACCAGATGCTGGTCTTGAAAAATCTAATATTAGCATGACGAGGCCTGATTCAATTAGTGCCTGTATTAATACCTTGATTCCTTCTTCATCATGTGCTGCTATTTTATCTATCTGTTGCACACATGTTTCTAATGATTGTCTTGTCATCTCTGCCGCTATTGGATAATAAGGCTCCTGACCAACTACATCTGATATTTTCCAATCTATTAGGGATGTATACTTTCCTAGAATATCACCGAAACCTGCAGCGGTTAGTTCTTTTGGTGCGGCAACTAACACATCTAAATCAGCAAATACTGCTAGTGGTGATGCGGTTTGAATGGTTGTTTTTACACCACGTAATATTAGTGGTGCTCCTTTAGAAGTAAAACCATCAACTGAAGCAGCAGTTGGAATTGAGATAAAAGGTTTTTCCATTTTGTGACCTACAAAACGCACCGTGTCATGTATCGTTCCTGATCCAACAGCTAAAAGTGCTTGTGTATCAGATGGTGTTTCAACTAATAGTTGTACAAGTGCTTGCTCGTTAGCGAGTACTTGCCCATGTTGATTTTCTTTTAACAAAACTATTTTATAGCTAATTTTTTCTTTTTCTAAAAGTTTCTCCAATTGTTGACCCGCTGCCTTGTAAGTTGGTTGATCAACAACCATAACGACTTGTAATAAGTTTTTTTCTTTTAGAAACGGCGCAATTTTTAATAAAGCATTCTTTTCAACCGTAAGTTCGGGAAGCACAATATCTTCCACGCCGACTTCCTTCATTAACTGATGCATCTGTATTGGGATTTCCATATTTATTCCTCCTCTATAAGACAAGAAGTCGATAAGGAAGATCCCTATCGACTTAACTTTCTATTTTACATGCAAGACAACAACAGACATTGCTGGTAATTCAATTGTCACTTTATCTTCGTTAACTTTTATAGCCTTGAAGTCAACAGGTTTAATTTTATCTGGGTTTTCAAACGAATTATAATCATTCATTTTTTCCGAAGTAACCACTTCGCCTGTTACATCCGAAAAGTCTACGCCGCGTAAGTCTAAATCTAACGTTACCTTTTCATCTTTATCTAAATTACACAAACTAATATTAACAACACCATTTGCCTTCGAAGCAGAGGCACTTACTTGTGGATATTCTTTTCCATCAATCTCAAGCATTTTCGTGTCAATATCCAATGCGATTCGCTCAGCATCTTGGTGAACTTTATACATATTAAATATATGATAAGTTGGTGTTAACAGCATTTTATCTTCTTCTGTTAAAACCATTGCTTGAATAACGTTTACCATCTGTGCAATGTTAGCCATTTGAACACGCTCATTATGATTATTAAATATATTTAATGTTACACCAGCAATCAAAGCATCACGGACTGTGTTTTGTTGGTATAAGAAACCAGGATTTGTGCCTGGTTCTACATCATACCAACCACCCCACTCATCGACAATTAAATGAACGCGTTTTTCAGGATCATACTTATCCATAATTGTACTATGTTTTTCAATTAATTCTTCCATATACATCGTCTTCTGCATCGAAACTTCCCATTCGGTTTCAGAGAAGTTTGTAGCTGAACCTTTATTTTCAAATCCGCCTGGGTGTACATAATAATGCAAGCTTAAACCGTCCATTAAGTGTGTAGCATCACGCATTAACACTTCTGTCCAATTATAGTCATCAACGTTCGGTCCACCAGCAATTTTAAAGATTTTATTATCGCCATAATTACGGACGTACGTTTGAAAACGTCGATACAAATCAGCATAGTATTGTGGACGCATGTTACCGCCACAACCCCAGTTTTCATTCCCTACACCAAAGTACGTTAGCTTCCATGCTTCTTCTTTTCCATTTTCTTTACGCCAATTAGCCATTGGCGATTCTCCATCAAATGTCATATATTCAACCCACTCTGACATTTCTTGAACTGTTCCACTTCCCACATTTCCGTTAATATATGGTTCTGTTTCAAGTAGATCACATAACATCATAAATTCATGTGTACCAAAGTGGTTATTTTCTACAAGACCACCCCAATGTGTATTAACCATGCGTTTTCTACCTTCACGTGGGCCTATTCCATCTTTCCAGTGATATTCATCAGCAAAACAACCTCCAGGCCAACGAAGTATTGGAATATTTAATTCTTTTAATGCGTGAAGTACATCATTACGAATGCCCTTCGTGTTTGGAATCGGCGAGTCTTCACCTACCCATAGTCCTTCATAAATACATCTACCTAAGTGTTCAGAAAATTGACCATAGATATTTTTATTTATAATTCCTCTTGATACATCTGCATTGACAACTACTTTCGTTTCCATTTAAGCACCTCATTGTTATTTATTAATATTTTTTAAACTAGCGTTACTTTAAGTAATATTGCTGCATGCGGGCGGAGTTCAAAAGTTATTTTATCATTAACCGTACGTACTTTATTTTGTTCCCATAAGTCTTCTACCTGCACAACATCTTTACCGTCTATTTCTAATTCATTCCATGTAATAGATACTTCTGATTTAACTTCACCTATATTAAATAATGCCACATAAATCAAACCGTTTATTCCTCTGGTAGTCCAAACTACCTTCTCATCTTCTCTATAGACTTGGCGTGCATTATCACTTGTTTGATACATGTGTAACACTTCTTTATTTGTCAGCAACGAATTAGTAAATGTATCATTATCCCTTAACTCTCCACCAAACATTAGTGGCGAACGAAAAATCGTCCACAATGTCATCATCGTAATTTGTTCATCTTTTGTGAATCTAGTATAACGATCGCTCGCACCGCCATCTACAGATCGAATTCCAATATGGCCTAACGGTAGCATATCCGCATCAGGCCAATGACCTGGTCCTGTATTCTTACTCCATTTATAGCAACGATCAAACATGTCATAAAGTGGTGGCCACATATCCCAAAAATCGTCCGTCATACGCCACATATTTGCATTTTCTTCTAATAAACTAGCATTTTCTAATGATGCGGGACCTGGCGATAGACTTAATACCATCGGACGACCACATCGTTCAATAGCTTTTCGAATCATTTTAATCTCATCGACGTGTGCACCATATATTTTTGAATCAGAAATATCATCTACCTTAACGAAATCCACATCCCATTCCGCATATAACTGGAACAGCGAATCGTAATAGGCTTGTGCACCTTCTTTCGTATGATCTACCCCATACATATCCGTATTCCACGGACAAATAGAATTCGGCTTTGCAATTTCTCTTGCCGTTACATTAGTACCTAAAATTTTCGTATCTTGATGAACAGCTTGACGCGGAATACCACGCATAATATGAATACCAAACTTCAAATCAAGGCCGTGTATATAGTCTGCAAGTGGTTTGAATCCTTGCCCATTAACTGCAGATGGAAAGCGATTTTCCGCTGGAATTAATCGAGAATACGCATCCATTTCAAGCGGAATAAACGGACGATACGCAGAGGATACTGCACCAGATTCTGACCATTGTATATCTACAACAACATATTCCCAACCAAGTCCTTTTAAATGTTCAGCCATATAAGCCGCATTACCTTTTACTTCCTCTTCCGTAACCGTTGCACCATAACAATCCCAACTGTTCCAACCCATTGGTGGGGTTAATGCATATTGATGATGTTTCATAGATATATCACCTTTTTATTTTTTATTTTTTTTCAAACGAATAACATTCCATGATGCCTTACCTAATAAAGCAACTAATGAACCATCACTCAGTTTCGATTCCTTATTAAAATTTGGTGAGACAGATTGATTTGATGCCGTATTAACAGCTTTCATATCATCATTTTCCAAGACAATATGCTCAACCAATTGGTAATCTTCAAAACTTCTTACATCTATATCGATTGGAATAGATGATTCTAAATGTTTATTAACTATGAAAATCGTTACTTCTTCTTTCTCTTCATTGTAAACAGCTGCACTATCAATGTACGGTACGTCTGTAAAGTCCTTACTATCATATTTAGGCGACGTTAAGATTGGTTTTAGTGAAAAACCTCTTCCGTAGATAGAAGTATGCATATATGGATAAAAAATGGTTTGCTTCCAAGATCGACCATTGTTCTCCGTCATAATTGGAGCGATTACATTAACCAATTGCGCTAAACATGCCATTTTCACACGATCAGCATGTTGTAAAAATGTAATTAACATACTTCCCACTAGTAAAGCATCTTCAAAGTTATAATGATCTTCTAATTGTGGTGGAGCAATTGCCCAGGGTCCAATTTTTTTATCAGCTTCATTTGAATGGTACCAAACATTCCACTCATCAAAACTTAAATTAATAGTCTTTTTGCTACGATGTTTTGCTTTAATATAATCACATGTTGAAGTAACCGTTTTAATGAAATGATCCATATCCATGTTTTTAGCTAAATAATTTGCTGTATCATTCGAGCGATTTCCGTAGTACTGATGCAATGAAATATAATCAATTTCATTATAAGCAATATCTAATGTGGTTGCTTCATATTCTGGGAATGTTGGCATTCCCGTATTCGAGCTACCACAAGCAACAAGTTCAATTGATGGATCTACTAGTTTCATTGCCTTTCCTGTTTCTTGAGCAATACGACCATATTCATAGGCGGTTTTATGACCAACCTGCCAAGGCCCATCCATTTCATTTCCTAAACACCATGTTTTAATATTATGCGGTTGCTCATAACCGTGCGATCTTCTTAGGTCACTATAATATGTTCCACTCGCATGATTTGTATATTCTAATAAGTTACGCGCAGCATCAATGCCTCTTGTACCAAGGTTGACTGCCATCATTACATCAGAGTTTGCTTTTTTAGCCCAATCTACAAATTCGTTTGTTCCCATTTCATTTGTTTCTGTTGTTCGCCATGCAAGCTCTAAACGTCGCGGACGATCCTTTTTAGGACCTACGCCATCCTCCCAGTTATATGCTGAAACCATATTCCCTCCTGGATAACGCACAATCGGAACTTGTAGCTCTTTCACTAGTTCTATTACATCTTTACGAAACCCTTGTTCATCTGCTTCTGGATGCCCCGGTTCATAAATACCTCCATAAACCGCACGACCTAAATGTTCAATAAAAGAACCATAAATTCTTTCATCCACTTTCGCAATTTGATAATTCTTATCTAGTATCATTTTTGCCTTCTCATTACTCATAACATCCCAACTCCTTTATATTACTTACTTTATAATTTATATCGTATTTATTTTATTACGCTGTTTCTGTATACGCTTACAAAAGATACTGATTATTTTTTTAACAAAAGAACCCTCTAGTACATTTTGAAATCACATCTTTTGTTCTTTCATACTATCTCTTCATGAAATCGTACGTATAAGTAGTATTGCGTTAATTATATAGCGTTTTTTTTATTATTTCAACAGTTTTGATGAAAACTAGTGAAATTTTAATCAAAATATGTAGAGATCGATTAACATATTTGGTTGGTTTAAAGGATTTATTAGTTGATTTATCTATATCTAATAGGCTATTCCACACAAGCTTAATCTATGCATTCAAATATCACACTATCTTGTACGTACACATATATTTGTTTGTCACATAACACACACAGACTTTTTGAGCATGTAATCCTTTTTTATCTCTATATGTTAGCAACATTATTACAACTTCATCTTAACTTTTAGCTGTTTTTTAAAGCTTGTTTTAAAAAAAACTAGAAAAAAAGAAGCGATGTATGCATGTTTTGCATTATCGCTTCTTTAAATTATAACTCGTTTATTCAAGTTTTCTTGTTGAATTTCGAATAACCAACTCAGGTTCAAAAACAATCGATTCTATTGCATCTTTTGACTTATTTGGATTGCCGTTAACATCTTTAACAAGTTCTAAGATGACTTCCGCTGCTTTTTCACCCATTTTAGTTAACGGATGGCTTATCGTAGTCAATTTCACTTCAGAAACCTCTGCTAGGAACGAATCATCAAAGCCTACAATGGATATATCTTCTGGTACACGTAGGTTTTTTTGACGTAACACATCCAATAAAGCGACCGCTAGTTGATCATTGTAACAAACAATTGCTGTTGGTCGGTCCCCATTTGACAAGGATAAAAGTTTTTCTAACTCTTCAAATGGTTTAGTAGCCTTTTCTTCCGTTTTATAAGTTACAATATTATTCGGATTTATTGGCAACTGGTTTGCACGATGTGCTTTTAAGTAACCTTTCATCCTTTTTGTTCCTTGAATATCATCATTTTTAAAAAAACCTACAATATTTTTATGTCCTAAATCAATTAGGTGTTCTGCTTGAATTTGTCCACCCTTTTCATCATCTAAGGTAATGCTAAGTGGCTCTAATTCATCATAATAGGCATTAATCATAATATAAGGTATATTTTGACGTTCTAAATTCAAATAATAATTAATATTAGGATTTGAGATTGCACTTCTTGTCGGCTCAATTATCACACCTTCAAAATGCTGCGTTAATATCTTTTCCAAAAAGCGTCTTTCGTTCTCATGATCATTATTCGTACTAAAGAGACTTACATGATAACCATGTTCACTTAAGTAGGATTCTGCTCCACGTATTATTGACGGGAATATGTAGTCAGAAATATACGTCGTAATGATTGCGATATTTTTTTGGTTTTTCACCTGACTAACCGTTTCTTCTTTCGAACGGTCAGCACAAAAAGTACCTGCGCCTTGCTCGCGATAGAGCCAACCTTGACTGACTAATTCTCCAATAGCTAATCGAACAGTGTGACGGCTCACGTTAAACTGTTTCATCAATTCACTTTCTGAATTAATCTTTTGATGGGGCTGAAATGTTCCATCCAGTATTTTTGACTTAATTGCTTGTTTGACTGTATTGTACTTTGTTTGCATAATTACACCTCATAAATCTAATGAACTTATTCGTATATGCCTCTTAACAATTATAACATTGATCAACAGATTAAGACTAATTATTGAGATATTTTAATTTTTTTTGATCTCATGGCATAATACAGAAAAATTCTATTCTATTCCATGAGATAAATTCTTATTTATTTAAATAAAAATGTAGCAGAGATTCACCTAAGTAAATCTCTGCCTATTCATGCATTTATCTACGGAATGCTACTTCATTCCACTTTAATTCATTTTTAAATTGACGTAGTTTTGTATCCTTATCAATAACAACACATTCAATTTTTGCCATATCTGCAAAATCACAAAGTTGTTCTGTTGTAACTTCAAATGATAGAACCGTATGGTGTGCTCCCCCTGCGTAAATCCAGGCTTCTGTCGCTTCACTTAATGACGGTTGTGGTTTCCATAGTACTTTTGCAACTGGTAAATTTGGTGTTTCCTTCTCAGGTTGCTCTGCTTTCACTTCGTTAATTACTAAGCGGTAACGTCCACCTAATTCTACTAATGATGCATTAACAGCATCTCCGCCTTTTCCGTCGAATACAAGACGAGCTGGATCTTCTTTACCACCAATACCTAACGGACTAACAACCATTTTCGGTTTTGTTGCAGCAATAGTCGGACAAACTTCTAACATGTGTGAACCAAGAATCATTTCATTACCAGGTTCTAGATGATAGGTATAATCCTCCATAAAGGACGTATCTTTGTTATTAGCTATAATCTTCATAAAACGTAATAATGCTGCTGTTCTCCAATCACCTTCTCCAGCAAATCCATATCCTTCAGCCATCAAACGTTGTGCCGCAAGTCCTGGCAATTGTTTCATGCCATGAAGGTCTTCAAAGTTTGTTGTAAAGGCATTATAATTTCCTTTTGCTAGGAATGATTTCAAACCTAATTCAATGCGCCCTTGATATAATATTGAATCACGAACAGCACCAGGCTCTGCTGCTTCATTTGGTAAATCATAAAGTTCTTGATATTCTTTATACAATTTATCAAGATCAGCATCTGTAACCTTATCCATTTCTTCGACTAGATCACCAATACCAAAATAGTCTACTACCCAACCGAATTTAATCTGAGCTTCGATCTTATCTCCATCTGTTACCGCAACATTACGCATGTTATCGCCAAAACGCGCTACGCGAATATTAGAACCGTCCGCAACAGCAATTGCTGTTTTCATCCAGCCTGCAATTTTCTCGACTACTTGTGCATTTTCCCAATGTCCTACAACCACTTTGCGTGCAATATCAAGTCTTGTTCCAATATAACCATATTCACGATCACCATGTGCTGCTTGGTTTGTGTTCATAAAGTCCATGTCGATCGTTTCCCATGGAATATCACGATTGTATTGCGTATGAAGATGCAATAATGGTGTTTGTAAAGCCTTTAATCCTGCAATCCATGATTTTGCAGGTGAGAAAGTATGCATCCATGTGATAATCCCTGCACAATTTTCATCTGCATTTGCTTGCATAACAAGTTTATGAATATTATCTGATGTCGTCAATACTTCTTTAAATGCAATATTAAAAGGCAATTTGCCTGCGCTATTTAAGCCTTCTACAACTTTATTTGAATTGTCTTCCACTTCTTTAAGTGTTTCTTCCCCATATAACGGTTGACTTCCTGTAACAAACCAAAATTCGTACGGTTTTGTTTTTAACATATTCTCTCTCCTCCAATTAATCTTTTATAAACTTTAACGAATAGCTTTTAATCGTTTCATTACATTATTTTCTCCACGCCCAAGATAGTCATGAAGCGTTACGTATTCTTGGTATAACTTATCATAAATTGCCATACCTTCTTTTAAACCAGTTTTCTTAGCCATTTCACGAGTTAACCCACCAGCTTTTGTACCTAATGGAACTACATCGCCACGTAATTTCGTTTCTGTAAGATTTTCTAAACGTGGATCCAATGCTTTGAAGAGTCATTGCTAGGGTAACCATCTTTTTTGTGCCAGATAGATTTATAACCTGCAGCACAACTATTCCGAATTAAATTGCCTGATAATTGTGAGACAACCCAATCCGTAGCTTCAATAAATTTATCTGCTTCTTCATATATTTCTGGTGCTTCATTAAGGATTTGCCATATCTTCGCAATCATCCACTCAGATGACGTTTTGCCACCATGACGTGACAAGAATGTTTCTCCTCTTTGCTTTGCTATTTCATTTAATTTATTTGCTTCTTCTTGAGCTGCATGGTGTTTCCATAGTTTCACCCAACTATGTGGATTGTCTTCCCATTTTTGATCAAAAGATAAGGGGCAAGCGTTAGCATCCACCGGTAACATTGTACATGCAATGAAATCAATACCAATGCCTATAATATCTTCTGGATCTACACGTGATTCTTTTACTATTACTGGAATAGATGTTTCTAATACTTCCAAATAATCTTGTGGATATTGTAACGCCCATTGATAGCCTAGTTTTTCCCCTGAGCTTGGTAATGTCTCATCAATAACTCCATGTCGATAAGGTGTTATGTGATCAATAACTTCCCTACCTGTAGCAAGTGATACTAGTACCGCTCGCCCTGATTCCGTGCCATAGTCAACACCTATTGCATATTTCTCTTTCATGTGGAAGTTGGACTACCTCCTTTTATTGCCCATAATAAGCGTCTTTACCATGTTTTCTTAGATAATGTCTATCCAATAAAACTTGTTGCATATTTGGCGTATTTGGATTAATTTGATAGGTGCGTAACGCCATTTTAGCTACTTCCTCTAATACAACTGCATTGTGCACAGCTTCAGCTGGGTCCTTACCCCAGTTAAAAGGTGCATGACTATGAACTAGTACACTGGGCACTGCGAGTGGATCCACATGCCTAAATGTCTCAATAATTACATTTCCAGTTTCTAATTCATACTCGCCTTTGATTTCATCTTCCGTCATACGCCTTGTACATGGAACAGATCCATAAAAGTAATCTGCCTGGGTCGTTCCTAAAGCAGGAATCCCCGTACCTGCCTGTGCCCAACTTGTTGCCCAAGGTGAATGCGTATGAACAACCCCACCAATTCCAGGGAAATTCTTGTATAATACAAGATGAGTGGCTGTATCGGAAGATGGCTTTTTATTTCCTTCTACGATATTCCCATCTAAATCAACAACAACCATATCATCTGTAGTCAATTCTTCGTATGGTACACCACTAGGCTTAATCACGACTAAGTTTGATTCTTTATCGTAACCGCTTACATTACCCCAGGTAAAAGTGACTAATTGATGTTTCGGTAAAGCTAAGTTTGCTTCAAGCACTTGTTCTTTTAATACTTCTAACATAATTTAGTCAACGCCTTTCAATATGAACCTGATTTCATACGTAATTTTTATATCATTTAATCTTATAGTAATATAATTTGTACGTACAATCAATATATATTATGATATTTTTATAAATTAATTTTAAAAAGGGTCTTTTAAATTAGAAAAACCGCGTATTAAAAGGGAATACTAGTTTTAATTTTTGTGATTTTTTAAATCTATTATATATCTCTTATACTAAATATACTTAAAAGCCATACAAGTTATGCAATAAAATTTATTATTCATGTAAACAACTTTCAAGATTGTTACACAAAAAACCCAACTCTATTAGAATTGGGTTTTCGTATAATTAATCCTGGCTATCTTTCTTTTTATGTTCCTGCCATTTCGGAACAAATCCATCTTCCTGCATCTTTTCCATAAACATATCTAAATGTTCTTCCATTTTTGTAGCATCTTCTTCTGATAAGACACCAAACTCTTTGTACTTCTCAACAATTCCTTTTCTTTGATTAACCAAGTCCTCATACATTGTTTTCAATTCTTTGGTTTGCTTTTCACTTAATTCAACTTCTTGAAATTTTGGTTTCGGATGGTCTTTCTCTGCCCCAACCATCGTTGCTCCAAAACCAAGCATAACCATTGAAAGAACTAACAATAACAATCTCTTGCGCATTTTCACAATTAGTCATTCCTTTCTTATTTACTATCAAACATAGTGTTTTCAATAAATAAGAAAGTATACTTTTATTCTTGTTATTGTTAGTTCGATCTAATTATTTCGTCACGACTTTAACTATCGTTCTTCCCAAAGCTTTTCCAGCAATCAAATTAGGTAATTCATCCGCTAATTGTTCCAAACCTATTTCTTTATTCAAGATAATCTCCAATATATCCTTGCTTGGTTTTAAGTCAGTCGCAACCCGATCCCAAATCTCTTTTCTTCTATTCATTGGAAAATTAACAGAGTCAATTCCAATTAAGCTAATACCTCGTAAGATAAACGGATAAACAAATGTTGGAACTTCTACGCCACCCGTTAATCCACTAACAGCTACGCCACCATCATAGTGCAGTTTACCTAAAATAGAAGCTAATGTTTTTCCACCAACAGGATCAACTGCTGCTGCCCACTGTGGTTTCGCTACAGCCTTAACTTCTCCATCGAAAACCGCTTCACGACTAATCACTTCCTTCGCGCCAAGTTTCTTTAAAAAGTCTGTTGCCTCGGATTTACCAGTACTTGCAACAACGTTATAACGTTTGTGAGCTAACATAGCAACTGCTATACTTCCTACTCCACCAGTAGCACCTGTCACGAGTACTTGACCTTTTTCAGGTGTTAATCCATTCTTCTCTAGACGATCAATTGATAGTGCTGCCGTAAATCCTGCTGTTCCAAATAACATTGCATCTTTCATTGAAAGTCCGTTTGGTAAGGGAAGTACCCATTCTGAGCCTACACGCGCATATTCACTATACCCGCCATCATGTGTGACACCTATCCCATAACTCGTTGCAATAACATGATCACCTTCTTCAAATTGATCATCAGCAGACTCTACAACTTCACCAACTAAATCAATACCAGGGATCTGAGGATAGTTTTTTACAATCACACTATTATTCGTGTTAGCCATTGCATCTTTATAATTGATGCTAGAATAATGTACTTTAATAAGTACCTCGCCTTCTGGTAAATCGTTTGTTGTTAGTGTTGTTACTGCTCCTGTAACTGTCTCATTTTCTTTTGTTAGTTGATATGCTTTAAATGTTTTTGTCATTTGCTTTTTACACTCCTTTTTTTATCATGCATTCGTTTTTTGGAACGTTTTTTCTTTTACCTTCTTAAACCATCTGGTATTTGCTACGTAATCGAAAGCTAAACTAATCACAAAGCCATGTATCATGACACCGATAATCGTAATCAAAACAACAATAGTATGCCCAACCATTGTTTTTGGAGAAAATGCCGCTTCACCAAAAAAGGTAACTGCAGTCACTACACTAATACCCGCATCTGTCATACTCATAATTCCCGGTTCTATCACCACCAGAATTACCATCATACAAATTAAAAATACCGAAATAACAGCTGAAGTTAAGCCGTAATGTTGTTTCTTTAGAAACGATACAAAAGGCATCGTATAATATTTTGTAATCGTTTTTAGCCGGAGCAGATGTAGAATACGTGCAAAACGAGCTACTTGAAATACAGCATCTAAAGGGATCGCTGCTACTAGTAAAAATGGATTACTTTTCAAAAAGTCAAACTTACTTTCACTCTTATATAAACGGTATACGAAGTCAGCAAAGAATATAGCCCACGTGATCCAGACAATATAACTGGTATATGGCAGGTCAGTCCATAAAGTTGCAATGGATAACGTTGCCAAGAATACCATAAAACCTTCATATATTATTTTTTTAGAGAACGTCATGTATATTCTAGCTTCCCTTCTATCTTCTACTCTATCAAAAAAAGATCCAGAATCAGAGTAATTGCATTTACTTCTTTATACCATCTTACTAAATTAAAAACATTGTGTGAAATGATAGCAATGTTCTTAATTGCCAACAAAAAACCAGTACGCCTAGTAAAGGGTACTGGTTTCTCTATTAACTAACTTTCATTTCCGGTGCTGGTTCTTGTTTTGCTTGCTCTTTTTTCGCTAAACGAACAAGTAAATATGCGATCGGCGTGTCTGCAATTGCTACGATAAATTTAAAAACATATTGTGTAAGAATCATCCCAATTAAGACATTAAACGGTACTGTTCCTACAAACGCAACAACGATAAAAATAATGGTATCTAACAATTGACTTGAAATCGTTGATAAGTTATTACGTAGCCATAATTTTTTCTCACCATGTTGTTTTTTAAGACGATGAAAAATCGACACATCAATATGTTGACTAACGACATATCCTAAAAGGCTAGCAATCATAACGCGGAAGCTTCCGCCTAATATCGCTTCAAATTCAGCTTGCATTCCAAAAGCAGAAGCTGCTGGTAAGTGAATCGCTATAAATACGAAAACAAGTGCAACTACCTGTGTGAAAAAACCAGCACGAACTGTTTTCATTGCTGCCTCTTTACCATAAACTTCCCCAATAACATCGGTGATAAGATAAGTGACAACATATACAATTGCAGCTGCCGGTAAGATAAATTCACCAATGCTAAATAATTTAACCGAAATAATATTTGATAATATTAATAATCCAACAAATAATGCGTTTAAATAGACAAACATTTCATTTCTCCCCTAACCTATATAAGGAGGTTCTTTAGCTAACCCTCATTAGCGATTATCAATCTTTTCTGGGTACATATCGTGGTTCATTAAACGATGCTCTGCTATTTTTTCATACTTTGTTCCTGTTTTGCCATAATTACAATAGGGATCAATAGAAATACCACCTCTTGGCGTAAATTTACCCCAAACTTCTATATATCTTGGATCCATTAATTCAATTAAGTCATTCATAATAATGTTCATGCAATCTTCATGAAAATCACCATGGTTACGAAAACTAAATAAATATAATTTCAATGATTTACTTTCGACCATCTTCTCACTTGGAATATAACTAATATATACAGCACCAAAATCGGGTTGATGTGTTTTTGGACACAATGTTGTAAATTCAGGACAATTGAACTTAACAAAGTAATCACGATTTGGATGTTTATTATCAAACGTTTCTAATACTTCAGGTGTATAGTCAAATGCGTATTTCGTCTCTTGATTCCCTAGTAACGATAGATCTTGTAAGTCTTCATCTCTTCTTCCAGCCATCTGGCTAACCTCCCTTTTGCATACACATTAAAAAAGCCCATCCCTATAAGGATATGGCTTTTGCAGTCATATGTCCTTAGTTTTTTATAGAGGGTTTGTTGCTAAGAACCTCTCCCATTTTATAACGGAATCGTATCCATATACTCGGACTATTATATAGAGGCCCAAGTAAGATGTCAACGAATTTACTTTCATTTAGTGACTCAACTTTCGCAGACTGAAACAGGTATTTAAGTCTTAACGTTACTAGGAAGTCTCGCAATCAAAAGATGAAGGTGACTTCGTGCTCATTTCGTAAGTAACATTGCGATGAATTCTTCGAACGTGATATATAATGATAACGCGACATACCGCTTTGGAAATATACTTCGTTTTCCGTGGGCACGGAAAGCGAGACCATTTGCTGACGTAGCGTGATGATAAAGTTTACGTCGGAATTTATGGTTGTTTCATAATATACAACATTTTTTTAGAAAGCATGTTTATTTAGAAACTGTCAAGTAACATAAGATGTACTTTAAACCTAAAGTAGTCAACGTTTCGCACTTGTTCTTATAGTAAGAAAGTTTAGTGACTAACCCATTTCTGCAAACAGTTTATTTAAAATATCCAGCGCTTGATCAATTTCTGCTTTTGTTGTCGTGATTGGTGGAAGGATTCGAATCACCTTTTCTCCAGCTATTAGAATAAGCAATTGATGCTCTTCTCGAGCCTTTGTAACATAATCAATAGCTTTACCAGTAACTTCAATACCAATTAAGAATCCTTTTCCTCTTATGTTGCTTATCTGATCATACTTGGTATTTAGTTCTTCTAATTTCGTCCATAGATATTCCATTTGCACATTAGACTTTTGTTGGAAATCCGTATCTGTCATCGCTGTAATCGTTGCTAAACCAGCAGTTGATGCAAGTGGATTCCCTCCAAATGTGCTGCCATGTGATCCCGGTTCAAATGCTTTTGCCACATACTCTTTAGCAATTAAAGCACCAATTGGGAAACCTGAACCCAATCCTTTTGCCACACTAATTACATCTGGTTCAAATCCATATTGTTGATAGGCAAACAGCGTTCCTGTTCGTCCCATGCCAGTTTGAATTTCATCAACCATGATAAGGACGTCATTTTCTTTACATAGTTGAACAAGTTTTTCAACCCATACAGGATTAGCTGGAATTACACCACCCTCACCTTGAATAAGTTCCAGCATAACCGCACATGTCTCGGGATGGATTAAATCTTCTAAAGCAGCTATATCGTTATAAGGTAAATAACGAAAACCTGGCATTAATGGCTGAAAGCCTTCTTGAATTTTTTCTTGTCCAGTTGCGGATAGTGTCGCTAATGTACGACCATGAAAGGACTGATTAAATGTAACAACCTCATAGGCGTTGTTTTGCTTTACTTTTTGTGCATATCTTCTAGCGATTTTTATTGCCGCTTCATTCGCTTCAGCTCCACTATTGCAAAAGAAAACTTGATCACCAGCACTATTGTCAACCAACTTCTTCGCTAACGCTTCTTGTGACGGAATCTGATATAAATTGGAGCAGTGCCATAAATTCTCTAACTGATTGTCAATTGCCTCTTTGACAACATCAGGAACATGACCTAAGTTACATGTTGCAATTCCTGCTGTATAATCTAAATACTTTTTATTCGTATCATCCCAAACATAGCTTCCTTTCCCTTTCATTAATGTGATGGGAAAACGATTGTACGTTTGCATTACTGCTGACATTTGAGTTGTAGAACTTGTTTCAGACATGACTAACCTCCTCAAGTCGAATTCTTGTACCTACTGCTTTACCATCGATAAAATCAAGTAAAGCTTGTGCATCCATTCCATTAACAATAGCCACTTCTGGTACATTTTCTGCAAGTGCTGCTAAAGCTGCTCTCACTTTAGGAATCATTCCACCTTGAATGACATTGGTAGCTATTAACGATTCAATTTGGGCCTTATCCGTATGATGCAATGTAACTTTCTTATCGTTCTCTTCGATATAAATTCCAGGAATATCACTAATAAAACATAGTTTAGCTTTTAATGCTTGTGCTATTGCGGCAGCGGCTGTGTCTGCATTAATATTATAACGTTGGCCCTCTTCACCAATCGCAATTGGTGAAACAACCGGAATATAGCCTTGCGCAATAACATTCTGTAATAAATCAACATTAACATCATCAACTTCACCAACATAGCCAAGACCTTTATCTTGTTTCGCCTCTACAGCGTGTAATAAATTACCATCCACACCACTCATCCCGAGTGCCGCCGCATCCTCTTGTATAAGATTACGGACAATTTGTTTATTAACAGAGCCACTTAAGACCATCTCAACAACATCTAGCACTTCGGTAGTTGTAACACGCAAACCATTCACAAACGTTGTAGCAACGTTCATTTGCTTCAGACGAGAGGAAATGAGTGCACCACCACCATGAACAATAATCGGCTGCACCTTTTTATCTGCCTGAATGCTAGCTATATTTTGATAAAAAGCTTGTGGAAGCTGATCAACAATACTTCCACCACATTTAATTATGATATATTCCATTTTTCCATCCCCTTATGTGCGATAGGAAGCATTAATTCTGACATATTCATAAGAAAGGTCACAACCCCAAGCAGTGGCCTCTCCTTCTCCATTACCAACACTAGCATGAATCGTTACAGTGTCCTGCATTAAATACTGCTTTGCTTCGATTTCATCAAACGGTAAAGGCATACCATTTTTAACCACTTCAATCTCACCGAGTGCAACGGCAACATCATTTGGTTCTAACATCTCTCCACTATATCCAATTGCCGTAATCACACGTCCCCAATTGGCATCAGCACCATGTATAGCCGTTTTGACTAGGTTTGAAGAAATAATCGCCTTACTAATCGCTTGTGCTGCCTTTTCCGTTTTAGCACCTTTAACTTGTACTTCTAACAGTTTACTAGCCCCTTCTCCGTCCCTAGCAATCTCTTTAGCCAATGACTGACAAACAAATTGAAGTCCTTCAAGAAAAACATTCCACTCTGGATGTTCTGGATTCAATGTTTGATTTCCAGCCATCCCATTAGCTAAAACAAGTACCATATCATTCGTACTCGTATCTCCATCTACCGTAATCATATTAAACGATTGATTCGTTAACTGTCTCAATCCATTTTGTAAGGCTTCATATTCAACAGCGGCATCTGTTGTAATAAAACTTAGCATCGTCGCCATATTTGGATGAATCATCCCTGACCCTTTAGCAGCACCACCAATTGTCACCTTTTTACCGTCTATTTCAAATTGAATTGCAATTCCCTTTTCTTTTGTATCTGTAGTTAAAATAGCATTTTCGAAACGATTACTACCAAGATTTTTTTCTTCATCTATTTGTTTAATTCCATTCCGAATTGCATCCATTGGTAGAAAATCTCCAATAAGACCTGTTGACGCAACAGCAGCATGTTGGATAGGAATATTTATTTTTTCAGCGAATAGTTTTCTCATCTCATATGCATCAGCTAAGCCTTGCTCTCCTGTACAAGCATTTGCAATACCTGAGTTAACAATAATCCCTTGCAATAAGTGGTCCGTAGCTATACTTTCTTGGGTAACCTTTAATGGCGCAGCTTGAAAGAGATTCGTAGTATATACGCCTGCTGTTTGTGCAGCTTTCTCTGAGTAAACCCAACCAAGATCCAGTTTCTTCTTTCGAATACCACAGTGTAAGCCACCTGCAGTAAAGCCTTTCGATGATGCAATATTTCCGTTCTCAAGTATAGTAAACTTTTCTATTGTGCTTATATGATGCATTTTTAAGTTCCCTCCTTATGGATAAATAGGGGGATAATCTAATCCCGATATTTCTTCCCAGCCATTGATGATGTTCATGTTTTGAATTGCTTGCCCGGCCGCACCTTTGACTAAATTGTCAATAACTGAAATAATAGTTAATTTTCCTGTCCGTTTATCTACGTGTAAGCCAATATCGCAATAATTACTTCCATATACTTCTTTTGTTGTTGGAAGAACACCTTCAGCTCGTATTCGCACAAATGGATGATCTTTATAAAACGTTTCATATAATTGTTGCACTTTTTCTTGATCGATTAATCCTGTTAGATTTGCATAAATCGTTGTCATGATCCCTCGCGTCATTGGTACGATATGCGGTGTGAATGTAACTTGCACCGTATCATTTGCTTCGTGTCCTAACACTTGCTCCATTTCTGGAATATGCTTATGTGCTCCTAATTTATATGCTTTAATATTTTCGTTCATTTCTGAAAAATGTACATTTAATGCTAGACCTCTACCAGCACCCGAAACACCTGTTTTACCGTCAATTATAATACTGTTGGGCTCTATCCAACCTTTTTGAATGATTGGTATTAAACCTAAAAGTGTTGCTGTTGGGTAACAACCAGGGTTTGCAATAAGTTTTGCTTGTTTAATATCTTCTTTATATATCTCACTAAGGCCATAAGTTGCTTGTGCTAAGTATTTAGCGTTAGCTGCTGGTGCTTCATACCACTTTTCATAATCTTCTGATGACTTCAAGCGGAAATCTCCAGATAGATCAATACATGTTACGTTATATCGCATAAATTCCGGGACCAGATCTTTACTAATATTTGATGGTGTTGCAAAGAATACAAGATCAATCGTTTTGCTTAAATCTTGAACGTCTAGAGCTGTCATTGGAAGTTCAAGAATGTCTGTCATATGCGGGTACACTTCTGAAAAAAGTGTGCCACTTTTAGAATGCGAGATAATGGTTGTTAATTCTGCATATGGATGCATTTTAAGAAAACGAGCTAGCTCGATTGCACCATATCCAGTCCCTCCTATAATTGCTACTTTCACGTCATTTTTCACTCCTAATCCGAACTTGATTGTGATTAATTATTATACTTTAAAATGTATGTTTATACAATAGTTATTTCGATATTTTTGAAATATACATACCTTTTTGAATAAATATACGTTTTTATGCATGTTTTGAATTGTGTGCCTGTCAGAAAGAAGAGGATTCTATTGGAGGGCTCTTTTTGTAAAAATTTAAACGTCGCAATAGAGAGAAACTGCGATGTAGATTCCATACCCGCTCTACAAGTGAAATCGGCTCGCTTTCCGAGTGGATCTTCAACTTGTGCTGTTCCCACTGGAGTCTCACCAATTTCAATTGCTCCGCTAGTTTTGTCAAAAATATAACACACGCATCCTATGGCATACTGATTTGAAAACACCGGCAGCTTTGTTAGTGACTAATGCCTTCCACTAATTTCTCTCGTTATTGTTTTTCAACAAACAGAATTAGTTCCTCTAATCAGCGAAGGAAGCAAATCGTTAAGACTTCTGTGGGAACAGCACGAACCGAAGTTCCTCTAAAGAAGCGTTATTTGCTTCTTTAGATAGCTTAGGTTGTGCCCACGGAAAGCGAGACCATTTGCTGACGTAGCGGTCGGTGGTAATGTTATGTCGCAGTAGACTTAAATTACGGTATAAGTTAGGGTGACTTCTCTTTCTTTGTTTATATTCTTTCATCAGTATAAACTTGATTTTTTCCTTATATTTAGTCATAAAAAAACACCCCAAAAGTAAGATTTTCACTTTAACTTTTGGGGTGTTGTACGGTTCATACCACTTATAGTATATGTCGTTTTATTTTGGGTGTTCATTGCCTAGCACATTATCCTATCTTTTATTAATGACTTTGTTTTCGAGTACACCTATTCCTTCAATTTCTAATGTAACCACATCATTAGGTTGTAGAAATCGTGGTGGATTTTGGGCAAAACCAACTCCATCTGGTGTGCCAGTTAGAATGATATCTCCTGGTGACAACGTAATTAATTCTGAAATAAACGAAATGAGGTATGGAATACTAAAGATAAGCTCCGATGTGTTGGAAGCTTGACGGATTTCTCCATTAACTCGGGACGTGATGGCAAGGGAAGACGGATCTTTCAATTCATCCGTTGTCACAAGCCACGGTCCAATTGGCGTGCTACGGTCTAGTGATTTCCCTTGCAACCATTGAGGTGTGCGCTTTTGCAAGTCGCGCGCAGAAATATCATTACCAATCGTATAACCCGCCACATAATCTAGCGCATTACTTTCTGTTACTTCTTTAGCTTCTTTCCCTATCACCACTGCTAACTCTACTTCATAATCAAGTTTCTCTGTCGCAGGTGATTTTTCAATTGCATCTTCAGGTCCAATTAATGCATTAGCAAACTTAGCAAATAAAACCGGGTAATCTGGAATTGCACTTTTCATTTCTTTCACATGATCTTTATAATTTGTTCCAATACAAATGATTTTAGACGGATTTTGAACAGGGGAACCTATTACAACTTGTTCTTTTGAAAAACTTTCAACTAAAACCTCTTGATTTGTAGTAAAAGCTACCGCTTCTTTTGCTCGATCAAATCCGACTTTTCCTAGTTTAAAAAAATCAGCTGGATCAGAAGGCAATAACGTTTCACTTGTATATGCTTTGTCTATTTGTTCCGTATGTACCAACATACTCAGGTAAGCCTGCTGCAAATCGATAACCTTATCTCCTTCGACAAATCCAGTTCTAAAAGGTGCTAGTGTATTTTTCACTTGATATGTTACAAACTTCATTGTTCAATTCCCTCCCAATACATTTTTACTTTGTTACTTGTCTCAAATTCCAACTTCTTATGGAACAGTTCATCTGTCCATCTACTTCAAGATAACAATCTCTTTTGCTTAAAACATCAAATAGTCGTGACGTAAAAACAAAAGCACCTTGATTAACAAAAAGTTCAAGAGATGATGTATCAACAAAAAGTTGCAAATCTACTACATTTGTTAAACTAATCGTCCGTGATTCCTGTTGATTTGTCTTTATACTTTTTCTGAATAAAGTTAACGTGTTTTCAATCTTGTCAAAGGCTAAACTTGTATTACCGTCTAAATTGAGTATGAAAGATGAACCTACAAATGATTGAACGTCCAACATCAGTTCAAATGCTTTTCCATTGCCGCTATCAACTTGTACTCTTTCATTTACGATAGTAATGTGTTCACGCGTTACTTCATTCTCTCTTAATGCAATAAGTTCTTCAACTGGTTGTTGATAAAGACGTCCATCTTTCACGCTCAACTCTCTAGGCAAAGTCATTGCATGCACCCAGCCATATTCTTTTGTTGGATGATATGCTTCATCTTCTTCAGGAAGACCCATCCAACCAAAGAGTAATCTTCTTCCTTTGATGTCCTTCGTTGTTTGTGGGGCATAAAAATCAAAACCTGCATCCAATTCTACAAAAGGTTGGTGACAAAAGCCACCAGTATCACGATCAAGTCCACCAACTAAATAACCGGTCTGATAAATATTTTGATAGTGAAATCCCTCAGCTGGAATCCCTTGCGGAGAGAACATTAAGACATCCTTATCACCAAGATAAAAGAAATCCGGACATTCCCACATATAGCCGAATTCATCACCATCTTGCGTACTTATTTCACCGACTTGATCCCAATTGATTAAATCCATTGAGCGATAGAGTAAGACACAACCGCTTCCTTCTACTGTTTGTGCACCTATTACCAAATACCATCCATCACATTCACGCCATACTTTCGGATCTCGAAAATGCGCTGTATAACCATCTGGCACAGTAAATAGTGGACCCCTTTTTTTGAAGTCTATCCCATCTTCTGAAATGGCAAGACATTGATATGATTCTCTCTCACCATTTTGCGCACGTACATTTCCAGTATAAAAGAGATACATTTTATCTTCATGCTCAATTGCACTACCTGAATAACAGCCGTCTTTGTCAAACCAATCACTAGGAGCTAACGCAATCGGCTGCCATTCCCAGTTGAATAGATCGGTGGATGTAACATGTGCCCAATACTTTAGACTATGATCTGTTGCAAATGGATTCCATTGAAAAAACAAATGATATTTCCCTTGGAAGTAGATGAAACCATTTGGATCATTTAATAAGCCAACTGGTGGCATAACGTGATAATGCAATCGAAATGGATCTTCTTTTGAAACGCTAGAAAATTCATTTACTTGTGCATTGGCTTGTTCTTTCAATTGATTATCTTTCACTATATCTAAGTTGCTATTTTCTTTCATAACTAGCGAGTCCCCTTTTGCTCTATTATTGCTGTTTACTAATCTACTGGTATCTCTTTATCTTTATACCCGAATAACCACGTAAGTGTAAAGGCTGTTGCAATTGCAATCACATTAACTAAAAGATACGTTAGAATTTGACCATTAAGATATAACAATGTCCCTGGTATAACCGTAATGGACATTCCAGTTGCTTCTAATTGCATGAGGGAAGCTACAAATCCACCAAGACCTCCACCTATCAAGCCCATCAAAAATGGTTTTCCTAATCGTAGTGTCACACCAAAAATAGCTGGTTCAGTAATGCCTAAAAATGCTGAGAAGGAAGAAGGTAACGCCAACGCTTTCAATTTTTTAGATTTTGTTTTCAAACCAACAGCTAACGCAGCTCCACCTTGCGCAGCTATTGAAGCTGTAATAATTGCATTAAATGGATTGCTTTTCATACTTTCTAACAACTGAATTTCTAACAGATTGAAGATATGGTGTACACCTGTTACAACAATAATTTGATGTAACAATCCAACAAGTAATCCACCTATTCCAATTGGAAGACCTAATACTGCAAGCGTTCCACTAAGAATATAATTTTCTACTACATGAAAAATTGGACCAAGTACAAACATAGCAAACGTTATCATAATTAATAGTGTTAAGAATGGCGTTAAAATTAAATCTAAAGCTTCTGGAACACGCTTCCGGATAAATCGTTCTAATTTCGCACCAATAATTCCTGCAAAAAAGGCTGGCAAAACTGAACCTTGATAACCGACAACCGGAATGAAATCAAAAAAGTAAATTGGATCGACTGCACCCTCAGCCACACCCCAAGCATTAGGTAACGATGGACTGACTAACATTAAACCAAGTATTAAACCTATAATAGGCGAACCACCAAAGACTCGAAAAGCTGACCATGCTATTAGTGCAGGTAAAAATATAAATGCAGTATCCGTTAAGATCTCAGTAAATAATAAGAAATCACCTGAAATATCTGCTGGTGTTAAACCAAAAAACGCTAAAATTTGTTCCTGTATCAAAAGCCCTCTAAGACCCATAAATAGACCTGTTGCAACTAAAACTGGAATTATCGGAACAAACACGTCACCTAATGACCGAATTGATCTTTGCAAGATATTACCGCTCTTTGAAGCTTGTTTTGACTGTCCTGACTTACTTGAACTTCCTATTCCCAACTTTTCAACTTCTTCAAAAATTTTATTTACTGTTCC
The DNA here is from genome assembly GCF_003426055.1 of Paraliobacillus sediminis. Classification (NCBI taxonomy): domain Bacteria; kingdom Bacillati; phylum Bacillota; class Bacilli; order Caryophanales; family Bacillaceae; genus Paraliobacillus; species Paraliobacillus sediminis. Next base: position 376,791 of record NZ_QJSI01000001.1, on the reverse strand, counting down.
AGTTCCTAAAATAATCTGATACTGACCTGAGTTGAAGAATGCTCCTTTAACTTTATCAGTTGATTCTACTTTTTCTTGATCAATTTTCTCTTTGTCATTCACCATTATTCTTAGTCTAGTAGCACAATGCGCAATAGATGAAATGTTTTCTTCACCACCAACGGCCACAATAATTTCTTGAGCAATTTTTCTGTTTTCTGACATAATCCTCACGCTCCCTTTCGTTGTATGAGATCGATTCCATATTAATTAAATAAAAAGCACTAAACCATAAACTATATATTTGTGGTATCGATTCCACATTGTGTTTAACAATGATGGAATCGATTACAATCCCATCATACACTACCTCTTTTTAAAAGTCTATACGAAAGTAACTTTTTTTTGCAAGCGTGTTCTTTTTTTGAAAGTTGATCTAACATTAACTTAGCTGCTTCTTGTCCCGCAACTTCATTTTGGTAATCCATTGTTGTTAGTGGTGGTGTTACATGTTCAGATACTTCAGATGCACCAATTCCAATAATCGCCATATCCTCTGGTACACGATAATGCTTTTCTTTTAAATATTGCATCGCACCAAGCGCTAGCCGATCAGTTACTGCAAATAATGCTGTTGGTAACTGTTTAGACCTTGTTAAAATTTGTTCCATGGCTGAATAGCCAGAATGTATATCAAATATCCCCTTAGTGACCCAAGCTTGTTCAATTGGTAATTTCTGCTCTTTCATCACATTAAGAAATGCTTTTTTTCTCAAATAACCCACAGCGTGATCTGATTCATCAACTCCTATAAAACTAATCCTCTTATGACCCTTTTCTATTAAATATTCTGTAATATCACGTGCTGCTTGATAATCATCATACAATACATTACAAAAACTATCTATTTCTTGTCCGATTACTACGATAGGAACTTCTAATTTATTTAACTGCTTCACTAATTCTTCATTCACATTTGTTGCAACTAAGATAATACCATCTACTTGTCTTACTTTTAATAATTGCACATATTCTATTTCCTTCAATTTGTCTAAGTTCGTATTTGCCAATAAGATTTGATATCCGATGGAGGAAAGTTCGTGGTCCATTCCCGCAACAAGTCTACTTGTTGTCTCTGTTCGAATAGTTGGTACAATAACACCAATAACCTTCGTCTTTTTTGTCCGCAAAGATTTAGCATGCTCACTCGGTCTATAACCTGTGTCACTAATTACCTTTTCAACACGCTCTCTTGCTTCATTACTTACATATCCGGAATCATTCAACACCCTTGAAACTGTTGATCGTGACACCTCAGCCATTTCTGCAATTTCGTTAATCGTTGCCACATATCCTCTTCCTTTTCATTAAATTATTTCTCTCTTCTCTCATCATTCTACACCTATTCCAACCATACGAAAAGAAAAGTTAAAAAGATAGACAGTTTTAGGACTGTCTATCTAAATTTAACTTATTTAATTAGTGCTCTTATAAATTCTTGATAGTTTTCGCACTTATTTAGCTGTTGAATTAAATGTGCATTATCAACAATTTTTCCAAGCATCTCATACATGTTCTGCAAATCCTTTTGGCTATCCTTTTCAACATTTAGCAAACAAATGAATTGCACTCGTTTATCGGCCCAATCAATTGGCTTTTCTAATGTGCAGATTGTAAGAAAGGTACTGTTCGTTTGAGCCGTTATCGGATGTGGAATCGCTACTAAATTCCCATAAGCTGTCGGTGCGACTTTTTCACGTTCATAGATAAGGTTTAGATAGTTGTCCGGTATTAATTTTTTATCTTCCAATACATCTACCAAAAAGTGAAGCACTTCATCTTTTGTTTGAAACGATTGGTGTAAGAATAACAAATCTTGTTTAATATATTCAAACACACTACTCGTATTATCAATTACAAAAGCTTCAATTTTATCTAAATCTTTATCACCTAAAATTGTATTCACTTCAATTACTGGCACCGAGACTTTCTCCGTGATCGGCACGGAACTTACAATAAAATCAATTTCTTCAAATGGTATCTGTTGTAATTTGTAAAACTCTGTTGTACCAATAACATCTAACTTAGAACCGAATTTTGATTTTAATTTATATTTCAGTAACTGTGCACTTCCTAAACCAGAAGCACAGACGATTATGCAACGCTTCGGTCCAGTTTGTAATTTACTACGCTCAATTGCTGCCCCGATATGCAAAGCGATATAACCTATTTCATTCTCATCAATGGAAACTTCCATTTCTTCTTCTAAAACCATCCCTGCAACAATTCCTGCTTCAAATGCCAACGGATAGTTTGTCTTAATATCGTCAATCATTGGATTTCGTACGTTCATTCCATACTTATAGCGATTAATTGCAGGTTTCAAATGCAAGCCAAGTCCAATAATTAATTCACGATCATGGCGGATCCCCAGATGTAGTTTAGATTCAATCGAATTTAATACAAGCATCGTCATTCGATAAATATTATCCTCCATCACTAGACCAATCTCTTGTTCACTCATGTTTGTTTGACTAATCATCTTAGTTCCTAATAAGTGAATGGCGATATACGCAATCTCTTCTTGCGGGAAAGTAACACCTAAAAGTTCTTCCGTTTTAACCACAATCTTTTTAGCAACCTCGTACTCTTTTTGATCAATAATTTCATTTAATTCTTTCTTAAATAGAGAAACATGGTGCCCACTCTTAATACGCTTATAGGCTATTGCAATGTGAATAAATAAATTGTTGATCGCAATATCAGATAATGTAATGCCGTTTTCTTTAATTTGATTCATAATTACAGACCAAATAGCATCAAGATTTTTCTGATCTGTGATGGATGATAACTGATCTTGCCAGATAGACTTTGCAACATTTGCACTTCTGTCAAATACATATTCTGACATCGCAAAACGCAACTTCACCTCGCTGCCTATCACCTTCATACCATAACTAGGTCTTTTATCTAAATGTATCGCATAATTCTCAAGTACCTTTTTGACTTGACGCACATCATTTTGAATCGTTGATTTACTAATATGCATTTCCTCACAAAGTTCATCTAGTTTTAAATAGCCCTCTGCTAATAAAAAGCGTCTAATTAGATACTTAATTCTTTCATCTGGTGAATCTGGAATTACAGTATCCTCACCTTTTTCTTCATCTAAAAATTGTTGCAAGTATGACCTAAAACGTTGATCGTCTTCGATATGCAGCACATACCCCGATCCACGAATCGAATTAATTTTCGCTCCATTAGAATCTAATAAGCGACCAAGCGCTTTTATATCATCACGTACTGTACGAGATGTAACATTAATAATATTAGCAAGATACTCACTTGTAACTGCTTCTTCTGAGGCCATTAATTCACGCAAAATTTGAATAATCCGGGAGTTCAATCAATCATCCCCTTTATACTTCCTATCCCATTATCTAACTATATGTATCCATTATAATATATAGTTAGAAAAGCGTAGCAAATAATACCTGCTACGCTTCTATATTATGCGTCAAAACCGTTATTTTTGGAAGCTTCAGCAAACCACGAAGCACTCTTTTTCGCTGTTCGCTCTTTTGTTTCTATATCAACTGAGAAAAAACCATAACGATTCTTATATGCATTCATCCAAGACCAGTTATCCATGAATGTCCACAAATGGTATCCCTTTGTATTACAGCCTTCTTCAATTGCTTTATGCACCCATTTAAGATGCTCTTTAATAAAATCGATCCGATAATCATCTTCAATTCTGCCGTCTTTTAAGAATCGTTCTTCATTTTGAACACCCATACCATTTTCAGATATAAATGACTCAATATTTCCGTAATTATCTTTTAGGTTAATCATGATATCATAGACACCTTTTTCGTAAATTTCCCATCCACGATATGGATTCATTTTACGACCAGGCATTTCATAATTATCAAAGAACCAATCAGGCATAAATGGACTATATGGATTTGGCAAAGTTTCCTTCGCTTTCACCCGACGAGGTTGGTAATAATTCACACCGAGAATATCAACAATATTTTCTTTTAATAAAGCTTTATCCCCCTCATCTGTAGTTGGTAATTGTCCATGCTCTTCTAATAATGCGATTAAATCTGCTGGAAATTCTCCTTTAACTGCTGGATCCAAAAAACTACGGTTAAAGAATAAATCACAAATGTGCGAAGCTTTTAAATCTGCAGGGTTCTGACTACGTGGGTATGATGGTGTTAAATTTAGAATAATTCCAATTTTTCCATCATGTGACGCATGGTAAACCTTTACTGCTTTTGCATGTGCAATCATCGTATTATAAGCAACTTGTACCGCTTTTTTCGCATCGACAATATTTGGATAGTGAAAGTCATATAAATATCCACCCTCAACCGGAACAATTGGTTCATTAAATGTAAACCACTTTTTCACGCGATCTCCAAACAGAGCAAAACTTTGGCGTGCATATTCTACAAATGCATCAACAACTTCACGGTTTTCCCATCCACCTTTTTCTTGTAATTCAAGGGGCATGTCAAAGTGAAATAAATTAACAAATGGTTCGATATCATTCGCAAGAAACTCATCAATGACGTTATTATAAAAAGTTACCGCTTCTTGATTGACTTGACCTTCACCACCTGGGATTAAGCGTGCCCATGAGATAGACATACGGAAAGTGTTATGACCAATCTCTTTCATATTTTTAATGTCTTCTTTATATCGATGATAAAAATCAGATGTTGTTTCTGGTCCTACACCTTCAAAAAAACGATTTGGTTCTGTTTCGTACCAATGATCCCAAATGTTTTTTCCTTTTCCGCCTTCTTTGTCAGCACCTTCTGTTTGGGTCGCGGATGCGGCACTCCCCCACCAAAAACCTTCTGGAAACTTATATTCTACTGTCATGGTTGCTTGCCCCTTTCTTATTTACTTCGATATATTTCAATAATTTCAATAGCAAGATCTCTTACTGTCATAGCTGTCATTAAATGGTCTTGTGAATGAACTAAGATAACATTGACAGATTGTCCTTCTCCACTAGCTTCTGCTTGTAATAATTTCGTTTGAAAGCCATGTGCTTTACCTAATTCTTCGCCTGCTTCTTCTATTTTTTTATCAGCAGCCTCGAAATTCCCATCCTTTGCTTCATGAATACCTTCCATAGCACTTGACTTACCATTTCCTGCATAAAGAATTATTTGGAAAGCAATTTCAGTTATCGTATTTTCCGTTGTCATTGTAACTGTCACCCCTATTATAATTTTCTAATGAAAAGGAAATACGTATTTCTCCTACTACTATTCATGAGAAATACGTATCCTTTTAAAATCTAGTAATATTCTCTATTCAGCGTTTTTCTCATTTGCATAATACTGTTTATCCATGATTTTAAGGAATGGGAACCAAATTACAAATACAATTGCAATGTTAACTAGTTGTAATACCGCACCCATGATATGATTACCAGTTGCCAGGAATCCACTTAATACAGCTGGTGTTGTCCATGGAACAATAATCCCTGCAGGTTTTGGTACAATACCCGTTGCCATTGAAAAGTATGTTACTAATGCGACAATTACTGGCGCTACTAACCACGGGATGATAACTAGTGGATTCATAATAATTGGTAAACCAAAGATAATTGGTTCGTTCACGTTAAAGATACCTGATGGAGCACCTAACTTGCCTAATTCTTTCATTTGACGGCTTTTTCCTATAACAAAGATTCCAATAATTACTGCAAGCGTCATACCAGAACCACCAATACCTACAATAAAGGTATCAATAAACTGCTTTGTTACAATGTTCGGAAGTTCCTCACCTGCTTGAAATGCTTGTAAATTTTGGTCATTCAATGCATACCAGATTGGATCAAATACTGAGTTTACGATAATTTGACCATGTAAACCAAAGAACCAGAATACTTGAATCAACAAGACTGCAATAATTGTTGCTGGTAAGCCACTACCTAATACAGTTAATGGTTCTTGAATTAGTGTGTAGATAAAGTCTTGTACTGTTAAAAATGGTGTATAGCTAAAAATAACACGGACAGCTAAAAATACAGTTAGTGTCAGCGCAATTGGAATAAGGGCACTAAACGATCGAGCTACAGCACCAGGAACACCAGCTGGCATTTTGATTGTCCAATCTTTTTTAACAATAGCTTGATAGATTTCCGCTGCAATAAATGCAGTAAAAATTCCTAAGAACATACCTTGTGCTCCTAATACTGAGGTTGGAATTACACCAGAAACCTCATCTAACACTTGTGGTGTCAAAATTAAGAATGCAGCTAAGGCAACTACTCCACCATAAATCGCCTCTCCACCTCTTTGCTCTACCATCTTATATCCTATACCGATGATAACAAAGAGACCCATAATACTTAATGTTGCAGCTGATGCAGGACCTAACGCATTTTGATATGCGGCATAAGCATCTTCACTTATCAATTTGTCTAAAAACGGAAAGTTAGCGATTACAACAAAGATTGAACCAAAAATGATTAACGGTAAGGCTACCATAAAACCATTACGTAATGCGGTTAAATAACGGTTGTTATTTAGTTTATCCGCAACTGGCATAAGAACATTTTCTAATACCTCCATAAATCTGTTCATAATTATTTTCCTCCTTTATTTAATTTTCTGTTCAAAGATCAACTTATGTTTCGCTTTCATTTTATGACCTTTAAACAGATTTTTGATTCCTATTCGCCTATTAACTCTAATGCTTTATCTAAAACTGCTTTGCCATCAACGCGGCCATATGCCATTGGATCGATAACATCAAGCGGTATTCCTACTTCTTCTGCTGTAACTGCAAATTTCTTCTTCATAAAACGCATTTGCGGTCCAATCAAAAGGACATCAGCACGTTTCATTTCACTTGGTGCTTTATCTTGTGCTACTGCCCAAATTTCAGTTTCAATTCCACGTGTTTTTGCCTCTTCTTCCATCTTTGTAACTAAAAGGCTAGTAGACATACCTGCTGAACATGCTAGTAATATTCTTTTCATCTTTATGTCCTCCTTTAAAAGGTAAGTTATTTTGTTCTTAAACTCATTATATTTTACAAGCGCTTTCATCACCACGCATTGTTTTTCCGCATCAAAGCGGAAATGGTTAATATTACTGTTTTTCGTATCCTACATAACGCAACATTTCCTTGCGACGTAATTATCATCAACTGCGACGTAACTTACCCGCTATGGAAGCAAATGGGCTCCCTTTCTGTGGGAACAGCGCGGGCTGAAGATCCACTCGGAAAGCGAATTATGCTTATCCGAGTTAGCTGAAGCCGTGCCCACGGAAAGCGATCCCATTTCAATTGTGGAGCGGGTAGGGAATCTACGTCGCAGTTTCTATCAAGTTCGTATGTTGAAACGATAGGAGCATGAAGTCAACTTCACTTTTAGATTGTGAGACTTCTTAGTTTTTTTGCCAGTTTAACTCTATGAAAGTTGCGTAAACTACAAAAAAGCACCTCTACTGAGCGTGCTTTTCATAATATAATAGCTAATATAATTGGTAAGGTAATGATACTAAGTATGGTACTAACTAATGTGGCACTCGAAACGAAATCTGGTTTTGCATTGAATTGCACCGCGTACATCGTCGTATTCGCTGCAGTTGGCATTGCCGCCATCAATATCATGATTTGCTTCACAACCTCATCTACAGGCATAAATAGTGTAATAACATATGCGATAAGTGGCGCAATTGCTAATCGAATGAGCAACGCAACTGACAACTTTCCTACCTCTAATTTTTTTAAAGATATAGTAGCAAGTTGCATTCCTAAGACAATCATAATAATCGGAATCGCTGCAGCAGCAACCATATCAACTACCGTTTCAATTTGAGTTGGGATTGTTAGATGCATTGCATTTAAAGCCATACCTAATAATGACCCATAAACGATCGGTACTTTAGCTACTTCTTTTATAGGAGATAATTCCTGATCTCCTTGACTGCCTTGTGCGGCAACATAAATACCAATCGTACACATAATTAACTGTTGCAATACCATTAGAATAACAGCATAATGGAAGCCTTCCTGGCCAAAGATCAATAAAACTAATGGTGTACCATAATTACCATTATTCATAAACGAACTAGCTAGAATAAAGCCACTTGTATTTTGTTTGTCCCATTTTTTAAAATAACCAATGAGATAACATATGGAAATACATGCAATGCAAAGCACTAGCAAATAAATGCTTAAATATAAATAGTCGATATTAATCGGATTTTGATAAAAAGTCTGAAATGCTAAAAAGGGAGATAAAATATAAATTGCTAACGTTGAAATTGACTTTACTTCCATTTTCAATAATTTCATTCCAATAAATCCAAGTGCAAAGACACCGAAAATAGGGAGTAAAACGCTAAATGTGCCCATCTAAAATCACCAAACCTACTGTATTTTTTTCCACTTTGCTTTTCGAATCATTTGATTAATGACTTCTGAAAAAACTAAACCGATGGCAATTGCACCGGATATTAATAAAGCTTTAGCTGCCAATTGAATTGCCATATTGTAATCATTCACCACAAAATTCCGCATCGCATCATAGGCTAAGCCACCAGGTACCAATGGTATTATTCCAGAAACTGTGAAAATAATGATTGGCGTCTTATAAAACTTCGCACATAATTGACTTAACACAGCAACTAAGATAGAAGCAGCAACAGTTGCTACGACTGCGTCAATACTATTGACTGTAAAAACTGTATAAACCAACCAACCTGACATACCTACTAATCCACATTGTATTAACCTGTTTTTCGGTGCATTAAAAATGACTGAAAAAGCTGCGGCCGCTATAAAACTAGTAACTAATTGCTCAATAATCATAGCGATCCCTTCTTTCTTTTCATTCTTAGACGATTAAGAAGACAACAGCAACACCGGCTCCTATCGCAAAAGCCGTTAAAAATGCCTCCGCACTTTTCGATAAACCAGAAACCAAGTGACCTGCCATTAGATCACGAACCGCATTTGTAATTAATAAGCCAGGTACCATTGGCATAACCGATCCAATAATAATTTTGTCTAACTCTAATCCGAAATCGATATAAATAAAAAAGTAGGAGAAGAACCCAATTAATAAGGATGCTAAAAACTCTGCAAAAAAGCGAATCTCAACACCACGATGAAAAAAGATAATTGCCGAATATCCTGTCCCCCCCACGATAAATGCCGGTATAAAATCAATCCATTGACCTTTAAACATAATCGTAAAACATCCACTGACTAGAGCTGCTGCTAGAATTTGCAAGTAAATTGGATAGGCATGTGTCTGCTTCTCAATCACCTTTAACTCTTCACTTGCATTTTCTAAAGAAAGTGCACCATTTGTGATATTTCGCGAGATACTATTAACTAATGTAACTTTATTTAAATCTGTTGATCTTTCAACGATTCGAACAAAATTCGTTGCTTCTGTTTCACCCATCGAGAACATGATAGCGGTTGGTGTTACATGACTCTGGGCGTTAACAACTCCAAAGGCAAGTGCCATTCGTATCATTGTATCTTCTACACGATAGGTTTCAGCACCACTTTGCAGCATTATTTTACCAGCCAATATACAAACCTTTGTTATTTCCTTATTACACATTTTATCTCCGCTCCACTTTTGATCCATTTAATATTATTCTTTACCATACGGTAGGATATGATAAATTGTAATGAAAATTGTTCCTAATAAAGCCATCCAACCCATGTAAAAGTACATCGTATTGCCGCCCACTGAATCGATTAATGCGCCCCCACCAAGTGAACCAACAATACCGGAAATCCCAAAAAATACGGCCATAAAAAGTAAGTGTCCTGTTGATTGTAACGCTTGTGGAATCAGTCTTGTTACATACTGAAAAGCAGCTAAGTAAAAAACACCAAATGATAGACCATGCATAAATTGCAATACCACTACAAGAATTGGACTATCAACTATTCCAAATAAAAACCAACGAAGTGTATAGAGCAATCCTGCACCAATTATAAAAATAAGTGGATGATATTTCCGAAACCAACGTGCAGCAAAAGCAAAAACAAGAGCTTCACTTGCTACTCCAACAAACCAAGAAATACCAATTAAGCTCTCGCTACCACCTAACTGCGCAATGAATATTCCAATATAACTATCATTTGCTCGGTGTGTAATTGTAATCAAGAGAATAAGCCCTAAAAAAATAATAAACGGGTAATTCTGTATCAGCTTTTTCAAATCACGGAATTGAATTGGTTTAACTTTGACCGTAACATCTTTTAATTTGAAACAAACCAAAAGTGCCAATCCACCCATAAACAAATATGGAACAAGTAGGTATTTAATTCCGATGACTTCCAATAACTCTCCTATTAATAAAGATGATGTAGCAAATCCAATGGAACCCCATGTTCGAATCGTACCAAATGATATATGTAATGCGTCTGCTCGTCGCTGGGACAAGCTATCTGCTAAAGCACCAATCGGAGCTGTGAAAAAATAAAAAATCCCCGCTAGTGTGAGTAATAATGGGAGTGTTGTCATTTGAAAAAAAACAGAACTACTTATAAGTAAACCAATTAAGCAAATCAATAATATCCGTTTTACTGTTTGATATTTGTCACTCATATAACCCCAAAATGGTTGTGAAAAAATAGAAACAGTCGGGCCAACAGCCAGCACCCAGCCAATTTCTTTCCCATCTAATCCTTTATATTGAAGTAATAAAGGTAAAAAACTAATGATTATTGTATTTGCACCATGAAAACTAAACAATAACATCTTTAATGGTACAAGTGAATCCTCTTTAGCCATAAACCTCACTCCCTGTCGAATTAGTTACCATTTTGTATTTATCGCACTTGATTATCTATTATACGAGTAAATACTATGGATGGAAAGGCTTATCAGGACATTAATAAGAAGCCATTCAGATAAATGACTTTCTTCTTTAACATATATTAAAAAAATAAAATAAAAAACAGGATTAGCATATGCTGCTGGTCCTGTTAAGATATTTGTTTATTTCCCTATAAATAGCTGTGTCCAATAAGCTCCATTTTCTGCGTATCCTACTCCGATATGCGTGACTTTCTCGTTTAGTATATTCTTACGATGGCCAGGACTATTCATCCAACCTGTCACAACTTCCTGCGGTGATTGCTGACCTGCGGCTATATTTTCAGCAGCTGTTGTATAATCTACTTCAAATTGTTGCAACATCTCAAATGGAGAACCATATGTTGGCGAAGTATGTGAAAAGTAATTATTTGTTGCCATATCTTCTGATTTCTTTTGAGCCACATCTTCAACTGCCTTATCAATTTCCAATTTTGCTAATCCATTTTTTTCACGTTCTTTATTTGTTAAATTAGTTACTTCTGTTTGAAATTGACTAGAGGATTGATTAGTCGCTTCATCTCGTTCTGTTTCTTCTGGAGTAGTTCGTATCCCTTCGTCTTGTGCACTTTCCCGTTCTGGTTCTGTTGTAAAAATATTTTGCTCTTTTCCTGGAATAGGAAATGGTGATCGTGATCGTGTAGCATTACGATTACCTTCGCTAGGCTCTTGTTCTCCTCCGCCAAAGCTGATAGGATCTGTAGTCATATCCGTATTTTCTAATTGGTCATCTGAACGCTCAATCTGATCTGCTTGTTGGTTTCCACACCCAGCTAACACTATAAAGCAAATTAATGTAATCCAAAGCATATCGTTTAATTTGTTTTTCACTTTCATCCCTCCTGGTCATACTATTTACTGCATATCGCCTTCTTATTCAGTAAAAATAACTTTATCCAAGATGATGTAAAAACAACGCCAAAAACATACCTAGCGTTGTAATGAATCCGACAATTGGCCCTCCCTCTTTATATGCTTCGGGCATCATTGTGGAAGCTACCATTGCAATTATCGCCCCACCTGTGAAAGCACTCGTAATCGCTTTAATACTATCAGGAGCTGCCAAAAGCAAGACTCCAGCACCTGAACTAATAGCTGAAAACCCTACAACAAAAAGCCAGAGAATGAAAATTCTTTTTTTACTATAACCACTTTTTTGAAGACTTACTGTACTTGATAATCCTTCTGGAATATTACTTATAAAAATCGAAACTACTAGCGCCGCACTAACCTTATCCCCATTTGCGATACTCATACCAATCATTGCTGATTCTGGTAATGTATCCATAATTGTACCAATAAACATACCCAAGCCTGAACTTGATTGATCTGTACCAACAGCTTCTGATTTTTGGTATGGTTTTGTTTCTTTACGCCTTTGTCCTCCACGATGTGAGACCAAAATGTCTAGTATTGTAAAAATAAGCGCACCACCCAAGAAACCAATTGCTATTTCAATAAAACCACTTATTTTTAGTGCATCTTCTAATAATTCATAGCTTGTTGCTCCAATAAGTGCCCCCGTCCCAAGTGCCATAATAAATCCAATCAATCGCCTTGGAATCGAGAAATATAATGACATACAAGCACCCAGTAACGTAGCAGAAGCTGCAAATGTTCCCCAAAAAACGGCACTACCCATTTCATCACCTCTATGGATAAAGAAAAACTTCGCATTAATCAATGCGAAGTTTCATTAGTTCTTTTCTATAGGTTGCACAATTCGAGAAAAACTATTCCCTATTATTTAAGGCTTACGAAGTGCCCTTCTTTCAGCATAAGGTACACATTTATAGCAAACTTGTACTTTTTTACCTTGGTCATCAAGGTATGTTTGAGGTTGGGACGCTTTTTGACCACAAATATAGCACTGTTTTGGTGCGAATATACGTTTTAACCAATTCACATCAAAAACCTCCTTTTTCTTATTATAAATTATAGGATGCAATAAATTCAAAGAAACCGTTCGCTAAGATACTTACAAGGCCAAATAAAGCATTAAAGCAATTTACTTATTTTTCTTTTTTAACTATAATGAAATGGTATGATTTTACTATGAATAAATTCGTGAAAGGATGGTTTACGAGATTGAAAATGAGCATTGTACTCACCATTGGAATTATATTTATACTCGTTATTGGGATCGTTATACTAAACCAAATGCGAACATCTAACATTACAATTGAAGATTTAGTACGAATAGATTATCAGGACACTTTCACACAAGAATCTGATGATTATCTTGTGTACTTTTGGCAAGAGGGATGTGTATATTGTGAAGAGGTAGAGCCTAATGTTCTAGAATTCATCCAAAATACGGACAGCCCTTTTTTCCTTGTTGATATGCAAGAACCAAACAATCAGTCCGCCTGGTATGATTGGGAAAGTCACCATGAAGAACATGATATTAAAATCGGGAAAGTTGTAGATGGAGAAGAACAGCTTAATGATGAAATTCCGCTTGAGAAATATACAGAAAACACAGATATACGTTGGGAAATAGAAGTAACTGAATACGATGAAATCATTGTCACACACAATACGCCCTTCGCAAATAGTGAACCCGCGACAGCCGATGCTATCGAGATTACAGGTACACCAATCATAATCCATGTTAAAGATGGCGAAGTTGTTACTTATGCTAATGGGTCAGAACAAGTAAAGGCAATGTTAGAAGAGAACAAATAAGAGGGGACATTCTCCCTCTTACTTGCATATCCTTAAACATATACCCACTTTTGTTTTAATGCTTTTAAGACAGCATTCGTTCGATCAGGCACCTCGAGTTTTCTCAAGATCGCACTAACGTAATTTTTTACAGTTTTATCAGAAAGATATAAGTGTGTCGCAATGTCTATATTGTTATATCCTTTAGATAATAACTGCAGTACTTCCCATTCTCTATTTGATAGTATTCCTACTGGACGTTTTGACACTTTCTGTTGAATCTTTACATAATCCGCCAATAAAAGACAAGAAAGAGCAGGATGAACATACTTTTTCCCCTTTTGAACGAGTTGAATCGCATCCATTAATTCCTTCTCTTCCATTCCATTATAGAAATAACCATCTAAATTCTTTGTGAATAATTCATTTAGTTTCATACACTCTTTATCAGCAACCCAAATAATCACTTTTTTATTACACTGTTTATATACCTCGATTATTTCTCTATAAGGTACATCTGTTTCTAAATCTATAATGATCATGTCACTGAGTTCATTTGCAATTAAATCATCTGGATAACCCGATCCATCACTGACACATATTTCTGATTCTTGAAATCGTTGATTAAGCAATTGAACAATGCCTTCTCTTAATAATGAGGGCTTTTTCACAAATAATATTTTCATTTTTATCACCTTTATTTAAATTTAATTCACTTATGTATTTATTTAAATGTTGTTGTATAAAGTAGAATGAAATAGAGAGAAAACTTGCTTAATCTGTCGTATTTTCTTTATTTAAATTAAAATTAGCTCTATTTAATTACTAAAGAAAACTATTTATTCCACATTATGATTAAAATCAGTAAATAGTGGTATATATGTACTATACCTTACGTTTTTTTGAAAAGAAATATTTGAATTGTACTTATATTACCTTTGCTACATACATCATTCTTTTTAGTATTATTTTACCTAATTCAATAGTAATGATTAAAATCAATATAGTCAACTTTATTTTGATAAAAGTCACTATTTTTACTAATATTTGTTTTTAATTGATACATATTTCCTATTTTTGTATTAGTATTAAAGTAACAAATTTGAACGGAGGACTCTACGAAGATGCACACAATAGGGTTACGCATTAAACATTTACGAACTCAAAATGGAGATTCAATGGCTACATTAGGAAAGGCAATCGGGACAGACTCAGCCAATATAAGTAATTGGGAGAGTGATAAACGCATACCCGGCGGAAAATTCATTATTGCATTAAGTGACTATTTTAAAATTACAGCTGATTGGCTACTAAAAGGGAAACTAGACGAGGAAACAAATTTTACTGAACCTTCGTCATTTTTATCTAAATCACGTGAATTAGATTCGTCTTTTTCAAGTTTAGCTTCAGAAGATCAACAGTTTATCCAAGCCTTTGTTGGATTTTACAGTAATTATAAAAAACGTGTCCAATATATAGCAACGGAGTATTATCTCGAACTCCCATTACTTAAAAACCAACTAACAGCACCACTATTATATGCTGATGGTAACTTGCTTAAGTACATTCCGATCCCTAAATCACTCGCTGAAGAAGGTGATTTCGTCATCATCGCTCCTGAACTTAAGGTGAATAAACAAGGCATTCAAGTTGGAGATATCATTGTTATTAAAAAACAACAACAGGCTCAAAACGGAGAAATAGTACTAGCTACAACTAGTGATGGAGTCGTTAACCTATATACTAGCCATAAAAGGCAACAAGTGATTCAATTCAAAGCACTTCATCACACAAAGGAAATCATTAATTCCAGTGCAAAAGGCATTCAAATTCTGGGTGTTGTAACGGGGGTATATAAATCAGATGGCATGTCGTTAGTCTAATTATAAGATGTTAGTTTATATGTACATAACATGGAATAATATAATTACAATTTCATTCTAAAAACAAACAATAGCACTAACTATTCAACGTTTGAATAGTTAGTGCTATTATCTTGTCAATTCATTATAAACCTTTAGGTACAAACTATCTGCACCTCAAAAGCCTATAACCATGACTTCCCCATGACATGCACTTTGTATCTATTTTGTAAACTCACTATAGCATGGAACCAATCATTAACCTAGATTGTTGTCAGATTTTCTGACGCGAATTTTCAAATGCAGAAATTCCTTACACAGATTTATCTATCTTTTGTTAATTTCTAAATATTTCTTTATCTTTCCATTTCCCAAAACGATAATAAAGAAACGCAAATATACTACTTAATACAAAACTTAACCCCATTCCGATTGCTATACCTTTTTCACCTATTGTTTCTGATAATAAATACGTTAACGGATAACGAAATAACCAAAAGGATATGACGTTTAAGATAAGTACTTGGTACATTGCACCCGCAGCTCGCACAATCCCATTTAACACAAAATTAACGCCAAGGAAAGGATACAAGAATGCCACGATCATTAGAAATTCCGAACCAAATTGGACAGCTGCTGGCTCTTGAACCGCCATCTGTAAACCAGAAGGTATGCCTAATTTTAAAATCAATTTCACTTCTGCTTTTTTTGGTAAGAACGGGAAAACAAATGGGGCAAGGTTACGTCTTAATACAAAAATAATCCCATACAAAAATGCCACACCTTGTGATAAAATCGTAGCGTATGCGGCACCCGTTACGCCCCAACCAAACCTAGAAATGAACAGGGGATCCAAAATAATATTTAAAATTACAGCTATTATAACGAATCTCAGAGGAGATAAAATAGTGCTCTATTAGCGCATTTAAAAGGCTTCCTAACACCGTTCGTTAAGGAAGCCTTTCATTAGTATTGTATTCTCTAAAATAACTATCTATCGTAGCTTTGATTATTCCAACTCCTATTGGAAACGCCGCTTCATCCAATCTGAGGTCTGAGGCATGAAGTGAATTTTTCATTTCTTCGGATTGAGCACAGCCTAGGAAAAACATTGCACCAGGAATTTCTCTCGTGAAATGTCCGAAGTCTTCTCCTCCCATACCGTATGGCGCATGCCTTATTTCCATATTTGGATATAGAGATAATCCTGCATTTTCGATCAAATCTATTAATTTAGCATCATTATCTAAGGCTGGTTCACCACTTTCTATTTCCAATTGATAATCACCAGAAAAAGAGTAGACCAACTGGGCCACTTGCTCCAACTCTTTCATAAGTTGCTTCCGCACTTTAGCTGAATAAGATCGCATAGTTCCAATAATTTTCACTGTATCTGGAATTACATTTGGATTTTGGCCTCCAATAACTTTCCCTATACTAATTGTTCCAACTTCTAGTGGATCGACTTTTCTACTTATTACGCCATACAAGGCTTGGAGGACAAATCCTAGCATCCAAATTGGATCCTTGCTCTCATGCGGGTAGCCACCATGACCTCCCTTTCCCATAATTGTGAGACTAAAATTATCAACATTCGCCATACTTAGACCCTTATTTACTTGGATTGATCCAGTACATTGCCAAGGACACATGTGTAAAGCTAAAATTGCATCTACTTGCTTGGTAAGACCAGCTTCTACAAAATAAGATGCACCCGTTTTACCCTCTATGTCTGTATCCTCTTCCGCCGGTTGAAAGATCAGCTTTACCGTACCTCGGAAATCTCCTGTTTGATAGTCAGTTGCTACTAAGGCCGCTACGCCTAATAGAATTGCCATATGTGCATCATGACCACAAGCATGCATAACACCTGGATATGAAGAAGCATATGAAAAATCAGTTTGTTCGGCAATTGGGAGTGCATCCATATCGGCTCGAATACCAATTACCGGTCCACTTCCTTTCGTAACAGTTGCAATAACGCCATGTTTTGCAATCCCTCTTTCAATTGTAAATACGTTAAATGACTCTAACACTTCTACAATATAATCACTCGTTTTTGCTTCCTGAAAACTCAATTCTGGGTATTGATGAAAGTGACGTCTCCATTTACTTAACTGTTCTTGTAGTGACTTAGCTTGATTCTTTATGAGATCCAATTGTTGTTTCACGCGCACGACTCCTTATCACGTAGTGGCAAAAAGGTTTTCTGGAAGTAACTGAAAAGCTTGCTCTAAGTCATCTAGCAGGTCTTCAATATCCTCAATACCAGCAGAATAACGAATCAATCCTTCCGGTATTCCCATTGCGGCTCTTTCCTCTGGTGTACATTCAACATGACTGGTCGTTCTTGATGGACCAACCACCGTTTCAACAGCTCCTAAATTAGCAGCTCGATTCGCATATTTTAACTTAGGTAACAAATGCCGAACGGTATCCACACCACCTTTTACAGCAAAACTTAACATACCACCATATTGTTTCATTTGTTCCGTAGCAATTGAATGCCCTGGATGACTCTCTAATCCTGGGTAATGTACCGCTTCAACAATATCTACTGTTTGCAGATATTTCGCCACTGCTAACGCATTTTCACATTGTTTATCGACACGAAGTTTTAGCGTTTTCATTCCTCGAAGTAACAAGTATGCAGCCATAGGATCTAATGTTGCCCCGTTAATTTCACGGTAATGATAAATTGCTTCAACCAATTCCTCTGATCCACAAACAGAACCTCCTAGTGCATCCGCGTGTCCTCCTAAATATTTTGTTGCACTATGAATTACCAGGTCAGCTCCTAGTGCTAGAGGGTTTTGATTAATCGGTGTTGCGAAGGTATTGTCAACAATCACAACGGCTCCTGCTGCCTTTCCTACTTTCGCCATTCGTTTAATATCTGTTATTTTCACAGTAGGGTTCGTTGGTGTTTCTAAATATAATACATTACAACCTTTAGCAACTTCCTTTTCAATAGCTTCATGGTCGCCTGTATCACAAAGCACAACGTCAATATTCAATTTTGGTAAAAATTCAGTAAATATTTTATTTGTTCCACCATACGTATCCTTAATTGATACAATCCGATCACCTGGTGATAGCAATGTACCTAACGTGTTACTAATTGCTGCCATTCCAGTTGAAAAACTAGTAGCTGCTTTCGCTCCCTCAAGATCTTTTATCTTTGCTTCAAAAGCCTGAACTGTTGGATTCGTGTTACGTCCATATATATGACCTTTTTTCTTTCCAATTGCAACATCATACCACTCATCCATGTCATCATAACCAAAAGATACACTATGGACCACTGGTACTTGTGTTGCTCCAAATGCTAATGAATCTTTTTCGCCCGCCCATATTGCGCGTGTTCCTATTTTTGCCTGTTTCATTATTATTCCTCCTCATAAATGCTAATTAACTAATTATTCCTGACTGCTGCGCTCGTGGAAAAGGATCTTGAACGATTAATTCCCTTGGATAATTTGCTAATGTTTCGCAGCCGTTTTCCGTGATACGTATAGATTCACTTATTTCAATACCGTGTTGATCAAACCATAAAGCTGGAATAAGGTGAAAAGTCATATTTGGTTGCAAAATGGTTTCGTCTGCTTTTCGAAGACTAGCTGTATGCTCACCCCAATCAGGAGGATAATTCAAACCAACTGAATAGCCAATTCTAGCTTCTTTATGAAAACCATATTTCTTAATAGACTTGCTCCAAACTTCTTCTACTTCACCACATGTCATTCCGGGTTTTATAGCATGAAGAACTTTATCTATTCCTTCTAAGACAACAGGTTCCAAATTTTGTAATCTACGAGATGGTTTCCCAATTGAAACGGTGCGTGCTAACGGGGAGTGATATCGTTTATAACAACCAGCTAGTTCAACAATTACAGCTTCACCTTCGACATATTTACGATCTGACCATGTTAAATGAGGGTTACCTGTATTTTCTCCTGAAGGAAGTAAAGGAACAATCGACGGATAATCACCACCATATTCCTCTGTACCACTAATCATGTTGTAATACATTGTCGCTGCAGCATCACATTCTCTTACACCTGTGCGAATCATTTCTGTGCCTCTAAACATCGCTTGTTCAGCAATCTTTGCTGCTCTTTTCATATAATAAATCTCCTGGTCAGATTTAACCATTCGAACATAGTTTACAATTAAATCACCATCTTTAAATGTTGCGTTGGGTAAACCACGCTTCAAACTATCATATGCCTTTGCTGAGAAATAATAATGATCCATCTCTACACCAATGTTACGATTCCCTTGCCCAATTTGCGACAAGACTTCTGCGATATATTCCATTGGGTGATAGTTAGTTGAATGTACATAATAATCCGGATATGCCATCACATTTTCATCATAAAGCCATGTCGTCTTCTTTACACCGTTTGCGTCCATGTATCGCCCAATCCAGATCGGCTGATCTTCATCGCTAATAATAATTAACATTTGGTGTACATAAAAGGACCATGCATCATACCCCGTTAAATAGTACATATTTGCAGGGTCAGAAATTAATAGGACATCAATTCCACTTTCAGACATTTTCTGTTTTGTTTTCCTTAACCGATTTTGATACTCAATCAAATCAAAAGCTAGCATGTGCAATCCCCCTTCCTGAATTAGTAGAATCTTATCTAATTCAAGTGTTATTATCAGAATATTTATATATTTCTTACTATTGTAAGGTTTAATCACATTTTATGTAATGTTCAAATTGTATGAAGTAATATTTTTCTTTTACTACAAATTTGCTAGGTACCTGCACAAGCGTAAAAAATTTAACTCAATTTTGCAGAGTGAAAGTGGTAGATAAGTCTTGGTATAACTAGAAAATCTCACAATACAAAATTGAAGCTGACTTCGAACTCCTTTCGTAAGTTTCGTAAGCATCATGGTGCATTAACTGACGAACTTGTTAGATACTGCGACGTAGATTCTATACCCGCTCCACAATTGAAATGGGCTCGCTTTCCGTGGGCACGGCTTCAGCTAACTTATTAAAGCAAAAATCGCTTTAATAAGTGGATCTTCAGCCCGCGCTGTTCCCACAGGAGTCTCACCAATTTCATTTGCTCCGCTAGTTTTGTCAAAAATATAATATGTGCATCCTATGGCATACTGATTTGAAAACACCGCAACTTTGTTAGTGACTACTGCCTGCAACTAATTTCTCTCGTTATTGTTATTCAACATATAGATTTAGTTGCTCTAATCAGCGAAGGAAGCAAATGGGTGACACTCTAGTGGGAACAGCACAAGCCGAAGATCCACTTGGAAGTGTTCTTTGCTTCCAAGTTAGCTGAGGCTGTGCCCACAGAAAGGGAGCCCATTTGCTTCCGTAGCGGGGGTTAAGTCGTAGTTGATGATAAACTCCGACGCAAGGAACGTTATGTCAGAGTCCATGAATGTTTAGTTATACTTTAAACTTAAAACAGACAACGATTAGCACTTAGTTTTTGTGTAAAAGTTGCTTAATTTACCCCTTCAGCAACAATTAAAAATCAGATAAGGAATGCCTCAAAGAGTTTCCATCGTGAAGAAAACGGCTTTATATTTTCAAGAAGTTTCGCATATTCCAACGGTTAAATTACTTCTTTTGATCAAATCAAATAACCGAACTCCAGTTACATCTACTGGAGTTCGGTTATTTGATTGACTTATTTTAATTTTGTCTCTTATTGATTATCATTCTTTACTTGTTGTAGTTTCCAAATACGAACACTTAGTTCCAGTAAAAATGCATCGTCTGAATCAACTAAAGATAATTTTGTTAATGATTCAATATTACGCAAACGATGTAATAACGATTGGCGGTGTAAATTTAAGGCTCGAGCCGTTTGACTAACATTACCCTTATACTGATTATATGTTGAAAAAGTGTGGACAAGATCTGTTTGACGCTTTTGATCATAGATTAATAATTTCTCTAAAGTCTGCTGCACAATGTCTTTAACTTCCGGCTGATCAGATAAAGCCATCAACAATCGCTCTACTTTAGTATCCTGATACATGGTTCGATTACCATAACCACTATGCTCCATACCAATATCAAGCGCGACTTTCGCCTCTTTATACGCATCCGAGAAAGAATAAGCATCAATTTCTGGAGCTGCAATGCCCCATGACATCACAATGCCCTTCAACAACTCACTTACACGTCGTTCCACTTTATCTAAAAATTGATTCGCTATTTCTATATACGCTTCTGGTGTTGCTTCTAAAAAGATAATCACTTTTCCTGCATCAAATGTTGTCATCGTTTTAACAGTAAATAATTCACCCGCGTAGGTAATCTCCTTTTGAATGGCGTAGTTTTTACTTTGCAAAGATGAATTCTCTGACCGATCATTATCATATTGTTTGATAGCGTCACTATAATATAAATCTCCGACTAAACAAATATAATAGCAAGTTAAATCATAACCAAGTAAATCTGCTTTTGCGATTAAATGGTTATCTTTGGTCACTTTCTGTTGCGCTAATTGTAATACAAAGTTATCTTTAAGCCTTACCTCTGTTAATTCAATCGCATTTTCTTTAACAAAGTATAAAGCACATGCCGTTAATGCATGCTCCAACACATTCATTACAAACCACGAAAGTTGATTTGATTCTGCTACTTGAACCAATAAATACCCTTGTATCTTATGATTATTAATGACTGGAAGGTAATAAATTGTCTGCTCTTTAACCTGGTAAGCTTCTAATAAATAATATAAAGGGTGTTCTCCTACTGATAAATCATTTCGATTAGTCTTTTCAACATGCTTCAATTCCTTTTGAAAAGGGACTAACCACTCTTTAGAGAAACTCCTGTTTGCTCGCATAGAAAACTGGTTATCACTTATAGCAAGAGGTAAGTGTACATGTTTATATAAGACCTGCGCTATATCTTGTAACCCTTTGTCGTTCAGTACACAATTGACCAATTGTTGACGAACTTTTTCCGCCGCTTCTCTCTCGTCTTGTTTATCAGCGGTGATTTTCTGCATAATCTTAGCTACAATATCACCAAATCGGACTTCCCATGGAATATCAACTAAAATTAAGTTCGATTGCTTTGCTATTTGCAATAGACTACTAGGTATATCAAACACATACCTCCCCGTGGCAAAAGCTAAAACAGATGCACCAGATTGGATTACGTCTCTAACAAATGTCTCCAAAGCATCTGGATCATCTTTACATCCAATACCTGTGGTTAATACAAATTCATTTTTACGAACAAAATTTTCAACTGGCGACTCGATGACCGATACCCATTCAATATTATTTGTTACCAGATTAGTTTCTCCTGCTTTTACTTTTGAAGATTCAAAGATTGGTAGTTTCAATATTTCGTGCGCAAATAACCCCATCAACCTCACCCCACAAAATAGAATAAGATGATCAGACGCTCATTCTATCGCATCGTAATCACCTTACCAGTTACTATTATTCTAATACCATTTCAGTTATTTTTTACAAAATATTCAGATTATTTTGATGGAAATAATGTTTAAATCTTATTCTTTTTGAATACCGAAGCGTGCATTGATTTCCCCTCTTAGTAATTCCTTTTTACCTTTACGTTCCTCTTTACGTTTTTGTTTCAGCATCTCTTGTCTAATCTCGTAGGTTTGTACGCCTTCTTCTCTTTTATTAGCAATTTCGATTAGTTGTTCAACATCCGCAAACGAATATTTACGATTACCTTTCGGTGAACGATCAGGAAAAATCAATTTCCTTTCTTCGTAATACCGAATTTGTCGTTCGGTTAAGCCGGTTAGTTCACTTACGACGCCAATCGTGATTACTTTTCTTTCCTTATATGAAGGATTGTCAGTCATAATTTTCACTTCCAAACTTATTTTATGTTTGTGTTACTTTATTTGTTCTATTATACACAGTTTAATTCGTTAGCTATATAGTTATGTCAGATCTTCTAACAAAGAACATGTAAAAAAACTTCCCATGGAAGGGTTCTGTATATTTTTTTAAAAAGACCGCAGTATATAAATGTAAATAAAGGAGTTCATATAATGGAAATGTTAAAAGATATTCTTTTAGTATTAGGAAGGATTATTACGATTTTACCTTTATTACTTGGCGTTACTATTTTCATGGGGAAACGCGCTATCGGAGAATTACCTGTGTTTGACTTTTTAATTGTTCTAACACTTGGGTCAGTCGTTGGTGCAGACATCGCAGATCCAAACGTAAAACACTTACCTACTGCTATAGCCATCATTGGAATCGGTTTGCTTGAAAGATTTGTGGCACATATTAAATTAACCAACCGAAAGATAGGACGAGCATTAACCTTTGAGCCTACCATCGTTATTAAAGATGGACAATTTTTAAGAAAGAACATGAAAAAAATACGCTATTCTATTGATAACATTCTCCTTATGTTACGGCAAAACGATGTGTTCTATATAGAAGATGTTGCATTGGGAATTATTGAAGCAAACGGAAAATTGAGTGTTTTTAGAAAGGCAGAAAAAGACACACCAAACCGTGAAGATTTTGGTATTTTAAAACAAACGGATAGTATCCCGCTTCCAATAATTATTGATGGTAAGCTGTATAAATCTGTTTTAACTAGTTTACAAGTTGATGAAGCTTGGTTAATCGCGATGTTAAGAAAACAAGGCGTCAATGCGATAGATGATGTGTTTTTTGCTTCTTTAACAGAAAACCTTTCCCTGTATGTCACTCTGAATGACAACGATATGAAGCTCCCACCGCTATACCAGTAATAGCAGTACAAATACTCGTACTGTCTTACTTATTTTGGTATAGTATAAAGGAAGGAGGCGTCATACAAATGGAAATGTCTATTACGCAACCAGCGGTAAAATGGTTTATAAATGAACTGGAATTAGAATCAGGGGATACGATTCGTTTTTTCGCTCGTTATGGAGGTCATGGAGGCATTCACAAAGGCTTTTCACTTGGAATATCGACTAATGCTCAAGCGAATAATCCTGTTATGCAAATTAAAGAACAAGGAATTACCTTCTTTGTTGAAAAATCCGATGCTTGGTATTTCGACGATATGGATTTTCATATTAAATATTCACGCAAACTAGATGAAGTTGATTTTGTAATAGAGTAGTATGTTAGGCGGCTCGTTTCATTAAAACGGCCGCTTATTTATAATCACGAAAATGGGAATGCTTGTTTATTTATCCATAGGTCGGATTGTTCTAATTGACTTGCAATAGCTAAAAGTTTGTCTTCTCTACCTTTTGCTGCGATAAATTGTACGCCCATCGGTAAACCCGATTTGGTTAGAAAGGTTGGCACACTCATTGCTGGTTGACCTGTTAAATTAGCTAATTGTGTATGCGGTGTATAGGTTAAACTTGGTAAAAACATCTCATATACCCGTTTTTGTTGTTCTACCCTTGTTAATTGATCGACTTGTTTCAACTTTTCTATTTGCGGCTGTATATGGGTCAATTCTCCATTCTCAGGTGCTGGATGTGCATTAGTTGGCGTTACATAAAAGTCATATTTCTGATGAAATCGTGCCATTTGTGCAGCTGCTATATCCCAACCTGCAAGGCTTTCGCTATAAGCTGCTGCAGATACCTTTTCTCCAGCCTTATGTAGTACCCAAGTAACAATCTCTGTATCCGCTAGCGTAATCTCTCTACCTAACATTTTTTCTAAATTCGTAATGACACGATTCATTTCCCCACTGTTCATCACATAATAATTTTTCATTAGCGCAGTGCCATCTACTGGACTTTCAAGTTCCTCTACATGATGCCCTTCTTCTTCTAACCACTTCACAACTTTGTGAACTGCCTTTTTAGCATCTTCACTAACCGGGGTCCCAACTGGTGAAGCAGTCGTAAAAGCAATTCGGTACTTTTGATCAGTTGATTTATGAACAAGGTCCAAATAACTCCCTTCATATAAAGGTGTTTGAAAAGCTGCTTCTGGCTGGATCGTTTGCAAGAGATCCAGGAGTGCAGCACTATCACGAACAGATCGTGTTAATGCAAAATCGATCGATGCACCTTGCCATTGTCTTCCTACGCCTGGTCCGACTGGCGTTCTTCCTCTCGTAGGTTTGAGTCCAAACAGCCCCGTAAACGAAGCTGGGATACGAATCGAACCGCCACCATCACTTGCACCAGCCACAGGTACGATACCTGACGCAACTGCTGCTGCGGAGCCACCACTAGAACCACCTGAAGAATGGCCAAGTTTCCAAGGATTACGCGTCACACCATATGTTTCAGGCTCCGTTATGTTTTTTAAACCGAATTCAGGTGTATTTGTGTGTCCCAAAAATAAAAAACCAGCTTCTCGTAATTTTGCCACTAGATTTGAATCAGTTTTCGCTATATTGTTTTGCAATAATTTTGAACCAGAGCTCAGTACTTCCCCTTTTATCGCTTGGGAAATATCCTTTAACACCATAGGTACACCGAAAAACGGCTGGTCTTGTCCTTTTTCATTACGCGCCTCTTGATAAACTTTTTCTTTTCGCGTCCGAATTACGGCATTTATGTCCGGATTAACTTCTTCTAATCGAAGGAATGCCGCATCTAGTAATTCTTTTTGAGAGACTTGTTTACTTTTCACTAATTCCGCTAAACCAATGGCATCATTATCTTGATATGTTTTTATATCCACAGCTGCACCTCCGTATAATTCTTATCCTTTTCTAGTATAGCCAAATTCCGGTTAAAAGAAAAAGCACATGCCTCTTATGAAGGGACATGTACTTTTTTAAAGATTCATTTCATCATTTTACTGTTATCTTCGCTTTTGCTTTTTGATCAGTCGGTTCAACTGTATCGCCTGGTATGCCAAAGTATGGTGTGCCGTCTTGATTCCAGAACAGACGTTGAATTCTGCCATGACGATTATGGTCATACAATGGATTCCCTTCTACTTCTTTATATGGACGAGCGTGGTAAACTAATAGATCAAATCCATCTTCATCCACACTAAAACTGTTATGACCAGGTCCATACTCACTTGTGTTATCACTTGATACAAAAACAGGCTCTGGTGTTTTCGTCCACGATGCAGGATCTAATAGATTACTATTCTCATCTGCTGTTAATAACCCCATTGAATAGCGGTCATCCGTCGCAGCACCAGAATACGCAATAAAGACTCTTCCATTCCGATGAATCATTGCTGGTCCCTCATTCACATAAAAGCCTGCTTGTTCCCAGTCATATTCTGGAGTGGATAACAATACTTGTTCTTTAATTGTCCAAGGGTTTTCCATTTCTGCAATGTACAAATTAGAGATTGTGTCCTTATCAACTTTTTGTGCCCAAACTAAGTACCGTTTATTATTGTGTTCAAAAGTAGTTGCATCTAATGAAAAACTTTGAAATTCTGTATTTACTTGCCCTTTCTCTACCCAATTAGCCTCTAGTGGATTAGCACCATCTGCTTCTAAGACATAAGGTCGAATTTCCCAAACGTCATCTTTTTCGCCAGCCGCGAAATGAAGATACCATTTTTCATTAATAAAATGTAACTCTGGTGCCCAGATATGTTCCGACATTATTCCACTTTCATGTCGTTCCCATACAGTTACCTCTTCTGCTTCTGGCAACTCCTCAATTGTTTTAGCCCGGCGTAAGACAATTCGATCATATAATGGATAAGATCCTGTAAAATAATAATATCCATCCGTATGTTTATATAAATATGGATCAGCACGTTTTTCAATCAGTGGTTTAGGAAATGTTTTTACTTTAAGACTTCCCTCAACAGTAAATACACCGGGACTTTTTAAATCGACAGCGTTTACATTTTCCCACTCAACCGGAAAATCCGCCTTAATTCCATTTTCTAATTCCACTTCAACAAGCTCAGGTAATGTCGGTGATTGCCCTAATGCAATCGTTTCTTTACTAGTAGGTATTTTTTTTATTTGCATTTATTATCATCCTCTCACATAATCTAATTCTATTATAACAAAAAACGTACTTATAAGTAACTAAAATCATCTAAATATTTTTTACATGTACGTATGTATATTGAAATGCGTTATAAACCTTATGCTAAAATGACTTTCGTAGCGTGAAATTGAAAAAGGCCTCTTTTTGAGACCTTAGACTTAGAATAAACCGACCGCATTTCCGTTTTCATCTACATCCATTTTTAATGCCGCTGGTTCCTTAGGCAAGCCAGGCATTGTTAGAACATCGCCAGTTAGCGCAACAAGAAAACCCGCTCCGATAGAAGGACGAACTTCTCTTACTGTTATCATAAAACCCTCTGGTCGACCAAGTAAGCTTGGATCATCTGATAAAGAATACTGTGTTTTCGCCATACAAATCGGTAGATTATCCCATTTATTAGCAATCATTTCTGAAATTTGTTGCTTTGCTTGTCCAGTAAATTGCACACCAGCAGCACCGTAAACTGTTTTTGCTACCTTCTCAACTTTACTCTCAATTGAATCTTCTAATTTATAAAGATAACGAAAGTTGCTCTGTTTTTGTTCAATAATTTCAACTACCTTTTCAGCAAGTTCTATACCACCTGCTCCGCCATGTTCCCAAACCTCGGTTAACGCAACAGCAACACCTTGCTCCTCACACCATTCCTTTACATAGGCAACTTCCGCCACTGTATCCGTAACAAAACGATTAATTGCCACGACAAACGGTAGACCAAACGCTTCGATCGTTTCCATATGTTTTTTTAGATTCTTCATCCCATCCCGTAATCCTGCTAGATTTTCTTTCTTTAACTCCTCTTTATTAACGCCACCATGCATTTTTAGTGCCCGAATAGTCGCAACAATTACCACAGCATTAGGATTAAGCTCCCCAATCCGTGTTTTAATATTTAAAAACTTCTCCGCGCCAAGGTCCGCACCGAAACCAGCCTCTGTTACAACAAAGTCACCTAATTTACTCGCCATCTTTGTTGCAAGCAAACTATTACAACCATGTGCAATATTAGCAAAAGGACCACCATGAATAATCGCAGGCGTATTCTCAAGTGTTTGTACGAGATTCGGCATAATAGCCTCTTTTAATAACAGCGTTAAGGCACCTTCCATTCCTAAGTCCTCAACGGTTACAGGCGTGTTATCTGAGCGGTAACCTACAACAATTCTAGCTAATCGGCGTCGCATATCTGCTCTATCTTTTGCTAGACAAAAAATCGCCATTATCTCTGATGCTACTGTAATATTAAATCCATCTTCCCTTGGTATACCTTGTTTCGGTCCACCTAAACCAACGATAACATTACGTAATGCGCGATCATTTAAATCTACAACACGCTTCCAGACAATTCGACGTGCGTCTATTTCACATGTATTTCCTTGAAAAATATGATTATCAATGAAAGCAGATAAAGCATTATTGGTTGCAGTAATAGCATGAATATCTCCTGTAAAGTGCAAGTTAATATCCTCCATCGGAATCACTTGAGAATATCCACCACCACTTGCACCACCTTTAAGACCCATTGTCGGCCCTAATGACGGTTCACGTAAAGCAACTACAGTTTTATGTCCTGCCCGGTTAAGCGCTTGACCTAACCCAACGGTAACAGTTGACTTCCCTTCACCAGCCGGTGTTGGATTAATAGAAGTTACTAAAATCAATTTACCGTCTTTTGTATCCTTTAGTCGATCCAAGACGGACAGCGAAAGTTTTGCTTTATATTTACCATAAGGCTCCCACTCCTCACTCTGTAAACCAAGATTTGTTGCAATCTCTGTAATTGATTTAATTTTTGCTTGGCTAGCTATCTCAATATCTGTTGGCACGTCTACATTCTTCTTCATCAACTCAACCCCCATTGTTTCGTGGTTATTATGTGAAATGCTGAACGAGTAATTTTAATTATACCAAATCTGACAGTATAGGTGCATATACTTTAACAAAAAATAGCCTCTAACTACTTTGAAAAGTAAATTAGAGGACTTACTATGCTTTTATTGTATTTGCTTCTCTTCTACAAATTTACGCATCCGCTTCATTGCTGTATCCAACTGCTTCATCGATGTTGCGTATGAACAGCGCACATATCCTTCACCGCTTTCGCCAAAGACTCCACCCGGAACAACGGCCACTTGTTGTTCCTGCAAAAGTTCTTCTGCAAAATCCTCTGAACTCATCCCTGTTGACGTCACAGATGGAAATACATAAAAAGCTCCACCAGGTAAATGACAAGATAGTCCCATGTCTTTTAAAGCTTTTACCACGAAATTCCGACGTTGCCTGTAACTTGTTTTCATTTCTAATACACTACTTCTACCATTTCGTAAGGCTTCTAATGCACCGTGCTGTGCCATAGTAGGTGCACACATAATCGTATATTGGTGAATCTTTGTCATTGCTTCTATAATTTGTTTTGGTCCTGTTGCATAACCTAAACGCCAACCAGTCATTGCAAATGCTTTTGAAAAGCCAGATATCAAAATTGTTCGCTCTGCCATTTCCGATATTGAAGCAAAACTTGTAAATGTTTCATCATATGTTAAATCTGCATAAATTTCATCCGAAATAACAAGAAAATCATGCTTCTTTGCAAGCTTTGCTATTTCTTCCATCTCTTGTTTACTTAAAACAGCGCCAGTTGGGTTATTCGGGCTACAAATCATTAAAGCCTTTGTACGTGGCGTAATTGCAGCTTCCATTTGGTTCGCTTGGATTTTGAATGCATGTTCCTCTGTCGCACTTACTGTTATTGGAACGCCACCAGCTAAACGAACAGCAGGTACATAAGAAACAAAACTAGGTTCGACAACAATAACTTCATCACCAGGATTTAATATCGTTCGCAGTGCTACATCAATTGCTTGACTAGCACCAACCGTAACAAGGACTTGATTTTCTGGGTTGTATTCCAATTCATATTCTGTTTTTAAAAATTTGCTAATCTCCTGTCTTAACTCAAAGAGACCCGCATTTGCTGTATAGGACGTAAATCCGCGTTCAAGTGAGTGGTAACTAGCTTCAATTACATTCCAAGGTGTCACAAAATCAGGTTCTCCAACACCTAACGAAATAACATTCTCCATTTTCGAAGCTAAATCAAAAAAGCGACGGATTCCAGAAGGTTTTAGTTGATCTACATGGTGCGCAATATATGACTTTTCTTGTGTTTTCATGGCGACACCATCATCCTTTTATCTTGATCATCATCTTCTTCTTTAAAAATAATGCCATCATGCTTATACTTTTTCAATACAAAATGCGTAGTTGTTGAAATAACGCTATCTAATGTTGATAACTTATCCGATACAAAGCGACTAATTTCCAACATTGTTTTTCCTTCGACTGAAATTGACAAGTCGTATGAACCAGACATTAAATAGAGTGCTTTCACTTCAGGAAATCGGTAAATACGCGCAGCCACTTTATCAAATCCGGTTCCACGTGTTGGTGTCACTTTGACATCTATCATCGCTGTCACACCATCATACTTCAGTACTTTCGCCCAATTAACTAAGGTTGAATAGCCTAAAATCGCACTTTCTTTTTCAAGTTTCTCCATCATTTCTTTCGTTTTATCCGCATCCAAATCAATCATGCTCGCAATCGTTTCCACTTCTAAACGGCCGTTTTTTTCTAAGAGTTTCAATAATTCTATTTCCTTCTCTTCCATACTATCCACCTACTTTTCTATGCTTTTCAATATTAAGATTATTTTGATAATTATAGCTAATCGTACTACAAAAGTTCAAAGAGGTAAATAACCAATTAGCTACGATTCCATTTTACTATGCTTCTGCATATTCTAACAGAGAATAATTACTCAGGAGGAGCAAATTAAATGAAACTTTCCTATACTGATATGGTTGCAATGTTTGGCATTGGCGGTGCCCACCCCGGTGGTCTAGGGATTACAAAACAATGGATCAAAAAGGTAAACCCAAAGCCTCACCAAAAAATATTAGATATTGGATGTGGTACTGGACAAAGTCTACTTTACCTCGCCGAGAATACATCAAGCCAGATTATTGGAATTGACCAAAATGTAGTGATGCTAGAAAAAGCTTCCCAACGATTAAAAAACCATCCACGTGTAGACATCATACAAGCAGACGCCGAGGAATTACCCTTTTCTTCTCTATCTATTGATTGCATCATTTCTGAATCTGTTACAGCTTTCACCAAAATCAAGCTTGCATTAAAAGAATACCACCGTGTTTTGAAAGATAATGGCATGCTAACGTTACTCGAAATGACGTCTAATCGCCAATTAACTCCTGCTGTTCAAGATGAAATCAAACAATTTTATGGCGTTACCGCATTGCTAACCAAAGAAGGTTGGATTGATATGTTAAAAGAAACAGGTTTTCACTCAATTGAAGTGGAGCAAATCCCTGATTCCTTAGAAGCCGTGATTGATTTTGATCTAAATCAATCCATTGATCCAGCATACTTTGATTTAATGGCTAATCATTACAACTTAACTGAAAAGTATAAAGATGATTTAAGTGCACGGTTATATTATTGTCGAAAATAACAAATTAATTAAAAAGGAGGTAGCATACCATTGGCGTGATCCAAACTGATAATTGGTTACAAAATTATGTAGCAAATAAAACAGACAAAATACACGAAAACGTCGTTGTTCATATGGACACATTATGTGAACCGTTAGTTTCTTATTTTACAGATACAGATGCACAAACCATTCAATGGCACCTGCTGCAACATGGCCTATTTTTTCCTGATCCCCACGATAAGCAGATTATCCTTACCATGATAAAACGTAATTATTGGAGAAAAGTTGAAGAGCAATTTGCTTCACTAAAACTGAAATGGAAAGGCCCTGAGGTTCCGGTTCTCCTTTTTCCGTCCGACTTTACCAACAATCGATTACAAGAAGAATTTAGTGGCCTTTCGGGATTAAGTTATCCAGATAAAGTGTTTTTATTTATTACAGACGATACTCCTTTAAAAAAGTTAGAAGCTTTACTGACACATGAATATAGCCATGTTTATCGTTTGCAATATAATCACTCAAAAGATAAAACCCTTACCTTATCTGATGCCATCGTGCTAGAGGGTATTGCAGAAATAGCAGTTAAGAAAATAGTTGGCAATACCTATTTATCAAAAGCTGGCAGTCTTCATACGAAAGAAGAAGCGCAATTCTATTGGAACGAATGGATAAAACCAAATCAGCATCTCGTTAAAACTAATGCGCAACATGACCGATTAATGTACGGTGGAGAAGAGATACCTAAATGGGCTGGTTATAACGTAGGATTTCATCTTGTTGAAAATTATATGGAAATAAATAAAATATCTTTGTTAGAACTATTGCAGACTCCCACAGATACGATCATCGAGAAATCAGGATTCCCCCAAAATGTGCGCTAGCCACCCGTCATCTATCCTCCACAAATACTATACTCCTGTCATATAGTATACTAACTCGGCAGGAAAGGAGTTTGCTTATGTCTCATTATCACAGTCTTTGTAATAAAAATATTGGTCGCCCAGTTTGTATTCGGACGAGAGATGGAAGAGAACACCGCGGTGTTATCCATCGTGTTAATGCTACTCACGTTTATTTACAACCTCTACCTTCTAAGAATCTCGGTGGATATGGTTATGGATTTTGGGGACCAGGTGCTGGATTCGGATGGGGCGTTGCCCTTGGAACAATTGCAACGTTAGCAGTACTACCATTATTCTTCTGGTAACACCCTTTTCATATAACGAGGCAGGACTATTTGTCCCGCCTCGTTTTTTGTTGCGTTTTAACTACCGCGGTAAATTTGATAACCCCATGGGGATAACAATAACGGTACATGATAATCTTCTCGCTTATTATTAACTACAAATCGAACTGGAATTTGTTCAAGAAAATGTGGTTCTTCTATATCCATTCCATTCTTTCTAAAATAGGAACCAATATAATAGACCAATTCATACTGCGCTTGCTGGAGTTCTTCTTTAGTTAACAACGGACTATCTAAACGACCATCAGTATTTGTAACAACACTTTTGCATAGCTCTTTCTTATTATTAGTTAGGATCTGATATAATTCAATTTTTACATTATTAGCGGGTTTTCCAAGCGTTAAATCTAATATATGTGTCGTTAATCCTGCCATTGGTAATCTCCTTTACTGTGGTTGCGTTATTTTATCTTGTAACCGTAAGTAGGCAATCTTATTTATTTCTGTTAATGCAACTTCAAATTCTTCCTCTTCTGATTGCAAAAAACGTTTTTCCATCGTTTGATAAATAAGCGACTTGTCCATACCCTTAACAGCAATAATAAATGGAAATCCGAATTTATCCATATAGTCGTTGTTTAATTTTAAAAATGTCGCTAATTCAGGCTCCGACAAATCCTGCAGACCAGCCCCTTGCTGTTCTTTTGTTGATGCATCACTCATTTTTATTCTATTTCCTAGATTCGGATGTGCGCGCATTAATTCAAGTTTTTCTTGTTTTGGGACATTTCCTACTACTTCCGTCATGCTTTCATATAATTGATCAAGCGATGCAAACGGACGAAACACTTCCACTTTTTTTGCAACCCATGGTGAATTTTCAAAGATACCACCTAACATTTTAATAAAATCTTCTTTTGATAATTGATTAACTTCCTCTATTCGCAGCATTCGCTCATCTCCCTACCAGTTCTATTACTACTAGCTTATAGAGAATTCTAAAAATAGTCATTGTCTATTGCATACAATATAATATTTTTTATTGATCGTATCATACAATGAGATTAAGCATTTTATCATAACTCTAATATTGTTTGCATGCGCAACGCCAATCGAACACGTAAAGAAAAATCCGGGTCCGTTAGAGGATGACCTATAATTTCTTCGCATTTTTCTAAACGGTAAACAACCGTATTACGATGTACATATAATTGTTTAGCCGTCTCAGAAATTTGGCAATGCGATTCTAAATAAACAAATAATGTTTGTAATAATGTTTGGCGATCATGTTGTGTTGGTTTAGCCAAATCTTTTAACGTATGATGATAAAAGTCTTTTAGATCATTTTTAGGCAACATACGCAAAAGCTCAAGTACATCCTTCGTTTGATAATATTGCATAAATCCTTTTTTACCAGCTAATTGACCAGCCTTTAATGCGTCTTGTGCCTCCGTGACACTTGCTTTCACTTGAATAAACCCTCGCGCTAAGTTACTAATACCAAAGGAAAGTAAATGATCAAATCGATCTGATATCTTCGTTTGAAGTATTGCTAATGCTTCTGTACTTACCGTATTCATTTCGATATTCACAGAATCAGCTTCAAATAACAGGACTACCAAATCTCCCCTTGTAAACAAGTGTGTCGATAACGATGAACTGTCTAATTCTTCTTCCATGAACTCATAAATTGTATCCATTTTACGTTGATTACTTGTAAAACTCTTTGTAGAACCTAATTTATCAACTTTCCCTATCGCACATAGATAGTAACTATCACTTGGTAACGCAAATTCCTTTGCACGATTTAATGCTTCTTGATCTGAAGAAAAACGATCTTCTGTAAAATGAAAGAAAAATTCATTGCGAATTCTACGCTCATACTGTTTTAACGCATTTTCCTTCATTAACTCAAAAGAAATAACATTAGCAGCTTGTTCTAAAGTCAACATTTCTGCATGGTAATCTGGACGAACATGTCCAAATATAATTAAATAACCAGCTATTTTTTCATAGGTATAGACGGAAGAGACCGTATATGTTTGTCTTGCTACTATTGTTGAGAAGGTAAAGAAAGATGTTTTTGGAAAGTATGCACTTAGACTATTAGAGTAAAAGTTGTTGATCACTTCACTTATTGCATCACTTTTTTCTGAACTAGCAATTGCTTTTCCATAAGGATCGACGAGAACAACTGGATATCGAATTAATTCTGTCAAATGCAACAATAACTTTTGAATACCTTTTCCACTCATAATATGATCAGAAAATTGCTTATGTGTATCTAACGCAAACCGTAACTCATCTGTTCGTTTGTCTAAAATACTACTCAATGTTTGATTAACAATATCTCCAAGCGAAGTCTCTATTGGCAATTCTATAACCGGAAACTTCAATTTATCAGCAAGCGCTTTCACTTCTTTTGGGACTTCCATTAAAAACCGCTGCGTTTTAATCCCTAAAGCAGCACAACCTTTTTCATCCATTGCTACAATTAAATCTAACAAAAGCTGTGGATCATCTTTGACATGATAAGCTGTCGTAACCAATAACTCATTCGGTTTCAAATAATTACTTATATCTGGAGCATCCATCATATTAACATGCAGAATTTCATTTTCTTTCCCATCTATTCCTGCAATGATACCACAACCAGCTAAGGCCGGAATATTTAAAGCTTCAGCTACGTTCATATCAACATCTCCTCGTATAGGACTTATAGGTATAATTATCTATTCTATCATAATAATTTGAATTTTTGTTTATTTTGCATAATAAAACAGTCTTATTAGCACGTTATTGCTAATGAACATAACGTTACCTATTGGTAAACTATATACGTAAGACTTTAATCGTTAGATGAATAGATAGGAGGCCATATAAGTGGTTATCAAATCAAGTCCCGCAATAAAAAGTATAGATGTGGAACAAATGGTTAAATGGCTAGCTTCTTTTGGACAATCAGCTGAAGGTGGTACGAATCGTTTATTATATGATGCAGCATGGACCGAGGCACAACAAGAATTGGAACAAAAAATGCAAGATTTTGGATTAGAAACAAACGTTGATGCGGTCGGTAATTTATATGGAAAATTAACTGGGACTAATAAAGATGAAAAGGCAATTATAACAGGTTCACATATTGATACAGTTTCAAACGGCGGTGTTTACGATGGTGTTTACGGCATTATCGCCAGTCTACTAGCAACGCAACGTTTATACCAACGCTACGGATCACCAAAGAAAACCATTGAGGTCCTTTCCTTATGTGAAGAAGAAGGAAGTCGTTTTCCTATTACATTTTGGGGATCCGGTAATATCACCGGAAAATATCAAATAGAAGATGGCGAGAGCATTAAGGATAACGAAGATACCTTTCTATTAGACGCAATGAACAAAGCAGGTGTGCAACATAAAAACCAAAAATCAGCTTATCGTAACGATATCGCTTGTTTTATCGAATTACACATTGAACAAGGAATGGTTTTAGAAAGTATGAATAAATCAATTGGTGCGGTAAGTCATATCGTCGGCCAACATCGTTTTGCTATTCAAGTTATCGGTGAAAGTAATCATGCAGGTACAACACCAATGCCACTTAGAAAAGATGCAATGGCTCTATCTGCTGAACTCATTCATTTTATTACAGTCGAAGCAAAAGCACTCGATCCTGATCTTGTTGCTACAGTAGGACAAGTGAATGTAAAACCGAACACGTCAAACGTAATTGCTGGAAAGGTAGATTTCAGTCTTGATGTCAGGCACTTTGATGAAGCAATTTTAGATCAATTTTATCAAAAGTTAACCTTGTTTATGGGAGAGTTAACAACGCTTCATGACATGGAAATAAACTGTACCCAGTGGTTAAACGCAAAACCTGTTGCAATGGACAAAAAAATGACAAAATTGGTGGAGGAAATTGCAACAGAGCAGTCTATTTCGTATAAACCCATGATTAGTGGCGCTGGACACGATGCACAAATATTCGGCGAAAAGTATCCTACCGCTTTAATTTTCGTTCCGAGTGAAGGTGGAATTAGTCATTCACCAAAGGAGTTTACAAGTAAAAAAGATTTAGAAAATGGTGTTGATATACTAACTGAACTTTTGTATCGGCTAGCCTATTAATAGGAGGAAAAGTAAATGACCTATCACGAATTAAATATGCCACTACGCACAATTATGACCCCTGGACCTGTTGAAGTTGATCCGCGTGTACTTCGCGCAATGGCAACACCTATTGTAGGTCAGTTTGATCCTTCCTTTACATCTGCTATGAATGATGTAATGGGTATGTTACGCAAAGTGTTCCAGACCGAAAACCAATGGGCTTTTCCTGTTGACGGCACATCTAGAAGCGGTATCGAAGCGCTTCTATGTAGCATTATCGAACCAGGGGATAAAGTACTAGTCCCGATTTTTGGTAGATTCGGACACTTACTTACTGAGATTTGTGAACGCTACGGCGCCCAAGTCCATACGATAACCTGTCCATGGGGAGAAGTTTTCAGTCAAGCTGATGTCATCGATTCTATCAAAAATATCAACCCAAAAATTGTCGCGATTGTGCATGGCGAAACATCAACCGGATGCATGCAACCCCTTGATAAAATCGGAAAGGCTTGCCGAGAATTAGATGCTTTATTAGTTGTTGATGCCGTCGCAACAATTGGTGGTGCCGAGGTTAAAGTAGATGAATGGTATATTGATGGATTAATAGGTGGCACACAAAAGTGTCTATCCATCCCCTCAGGTATGGCCCCGATAACGTATAACAGTCGAATTGAAGCTATTCTTAACAAACGAAAGAAAGTAGAAAGTGGCATAGCAACAGAAGAAGACCGACTTCAAGAAGCTAGCAACACAAACAGCTTTATTAAAAGTAATTACTTAGATGTAAGCATGTTACAAGATTACTGGGGACCGCGTCGGTTAAATCACCACACAGAAGCGACCTCGATGGTCTACGCACTTCACGAAGGACTAAGAATTGTACTAGAAGAAGGATTAGAGGCACGATTTGCACGTCACAAAGAACACGAAAAAGCGCTCATTACAGGGATTAAAGCAATGGGATTAGAGTTGTACGGGGATCCTACTTGTAAGTTGCCAACAGTCACTTGTATTAATGTACCGAATGGTATTGATCCTGAATCCGTACGAGAAATGTTACTTTACCACTTCGGTATTGAAATCGCTAAATCATTCGGACCACTAGAAGGAAAGATTTGGCGCATCGGTTCAATGGGTTATAGCTGTCGAAAAGAAAATATATTAGCTGTACTTAGCGCATTAGAAGCCGTTTTAATTCGTCATGGCGCACCTATACAAGTCGGCAAAAGTTTACAAGCCGCACTTGATATCTATCAAGCAGAAAGCATTGTAACTTCTTAACCATGGGGGAATAATAAATATGGATAAACTCGACTTATTAATTAAAAATGGCACGATTGTTTTATCTGATCGCGTTGAAAATCTTTCAATCGGTGTAAAAGATGGCACGATTGTTCAAATCGCAAAAAAAATTGATCAAGAAGCAATGAAAACAATTGATGCTACTGGTTTATATGTGTTTCCCGGAATGATTGATGTACATGTTCACTTTAACGAACCTGGTCGAACAGATTGGGAAGGCTTTGAGACTGGCTCACAAATGCTTGCTGCTGGTGGGATTACGACTTTTTTTGATATGCCTCTAAACGGTATACCTTCAACAGTTACTTTAAAAGCTTTTAAAGAAAAAGCTGCGATTGCAAATGAGAAAGCACATATTGACTTTGAACTATGGGGTGGACTTGTACCAGGTAATATAGATCAAATAGCACCCCTCTGTGAAGCGGGTGTAGTTGGTTTCAAAGCCTTTTTATCCGCATCTGGAAATGATGAATTTGAAGCAGCTGACGATCGGACATTATTAGAAGGCATGTGGGAGATCGCTGCTCAAAATAAAGTATTGGCACTTCATGCGGAAAGTAGAACAATTACTGATTTTTTAACAAAGGAAATGAAACAAAAAAACGCCACAACTGCTGCCGACTATGCTGCGTCAAGACCGATAATTGCTGAAGTCGAAGCAGTAGAGCGCGCACTTTCATACGCAAAGGTGACAGGTTGCGCTCTCCATTTCGTCCATATAAGTAGTGCTGCAGCAATCGATAAAATCGAGCAAGCACAACGCAATGGATTAGACGTCACGGTTGAGACATGTCCACATTATTTGTTATATAACCAAGATGATTTAGCTACAAAAGGTGCAGTTGCAAAATGTGCTCCACCACTTCGAGAAGAAGCAGAGCGATTACGTTTAATAGACAAACTACGTAAAGGGAAAATTGATATGATTAGTTCCGATCATTCTCCAGCGCCTTTTCATTTAAAAGATCCTTCTCAGTATGATTTAT
This sequence comes from Paraliobacillus sediminis, assembly GCF_003426055.1. Taxonomy (NCBI): domain Bacteria; kingdom Bacillati; phylum Bacillota; class Bacilli; order Caryophanales; family Bacillaceae; genus Paraliobacillus; species Paraliobacillus sediminis. The sequence goes on along the minus strand of NZ_QJSI01000001.1, from coordinate 337,338 downwards.
TACATGCATGGGGTGGCATTAGCGGTGGGCAGTTTTCACTAATAGCAATGATAGAACTTGCTCAATTGTATAACATACCTTTTGAAGAAGTAGGTAAATGGTGTGCCCTTAATCCTGCAAGACGTTTTAAGCAACAACACAAAGGGTCAATTGAAGTAGGATTTGATGCAGATATAACTATCATTGATATGAACAAAGAGACAACTGTAAAGCGCGATAATTTCTTGGCCAAACATAAAGAAACACTTTACATGGATCGTGTTTTTCCATGTAAAGTTATCGAGACATTTAGCCACGGAAATTCTGTTTATTCAGCTGATTTAATAGAATAAGCTTGATTTTATAAACGGGCTGACCTTTTGTGTGAACTTTGTCGCCTTGAAAACATCCCATATGATAGAAATTGTTACGTACAGAAATTTCTGACCCGCTCCTCAAATGAAATTGACTCCCTTTCCGCAGGCACGGCTTCAGCTAACTCGGAAGCAAAGAACGCTTCCGAGTGGATCTTCAGCCCGTGCTGTTCCTGCAGGACAAGGAATGCTTCGAAAGCGTCGCTTCGCACGAGAAAATGGCTTTATATTTTCGAGGATGTCGCCAATTTCATTTGATATGCTAATTTGAATCAAATACACTTGATAATAATTATGAGTGGAAATTAATTATATTTTTTGCAACAGAAAAGTTTATCTATTGTTTATATCTAAACAATTTGATCCTCAAACCAGCGAAGGAAGCAAATGGTTGAGACTCCAATGGGAACAGTACAAACCGAAGATCATCTATAGAAGCGTTCTTTGCTTCTATATAAGCTTTAGGTTGTGCCCACGGAAAGCGAGACCATTTGCTGACGTAGCGGGTATGTTGTTACATCGCAATAAATAGTTTTTTTGAAAGAGCAGCCTTTTAGCAATATAGCTAGCCACTATACTAAAGCTGCTTTTTTATCTACATTACATACAGCGTTTTCTAGTAAATCAAAACCTGTTACTTTACAGCCAGGGACATCTCCTTTACGAATGGTTACTGATCCTGGAGTCCCAGTCATGATTACGTCTCCTGGGTGAAGTGTCATTATTTTAGAGAAGAAAGAAACGATAAACCATGGGGAATACAACATATTTGAAATTGTATTTTTATGAACAACATGTTCATTCAATAAAGTTTGTACTTCAATCTCACTAATATCAGAGAATTCATCTCCAGTGATCAATTCACTTCCCAAACTGAAAAAGGTATCGAAACTTTTGGCTCGTTGCAAATAAAGTGGATCTTCAGCACGAATATCCTGCGCCGTCATGTCTATTGTAGTAGTGAAACCAGCTACATAAGAGGAAGCATCTATATAACTCACATTCTTACATGTTTCGCCGATAACAATTGCTAGTTCAGCTTCTGCAGTAACATGGTTTGATATAGACGGTAATTCAATCCCTTCATTTGGACCAATGAGACTGCTTGTAGGTTTCATGAAAAATACCGGATTTAATTTAGGCGCACCACCAGACAACTCCATCGCTTTTGCAACGTAATTCATACCAATACCAAGAATTTTACCTGGCGCACGATATAACGCTGTTGGTTTAGCTCCACTTGCACTTTTATATACAAACGTATTAAGCTGTTCTTTACCATTAAATTGATACCATTCACTTATATCTTTCAACTGATCAGCTTTTAAAATAGCTTCCACTGTATATTCCCAATTCTTATCAATAGCTTCACCAATTGTTTTAATTAAATAATACTGTTCATCTTCGGCAATTGCCGCTTGTTCAATCCCGTCATACTCCACTGTAACTAGTTTCATAGTTATACCTCCAAATTTTCTGCTTCAGATATGTGAAAATAGCTTGCAACAAACTGTAATAATCGTCGATCTTGTCCACGATTAGCAATTAATGATAACCCCACTGGATTCCCTTTTACTTGGGCAATCGGAATTGTTATTTGAGGTAATCCCGATAATCCAGCAATACAAGTCAATTGCATCGCTTTTGCACGATAATCATTTGCATCTTCACTTAATTCGTTTTTCAACGGCGCTGGACCTGGTGCAGTCGGGATAACGAGTATTCCATCTTTCCCTAACAAGACATTCATTTGTTTTTGAATTTGCAATTGACTTTCTAACGCTTTATCGAAGGCATTCTGCGTAATCTCACTAGCCATAGCAAAGCGTTCTTTAATCCCCGGGCCAAAATGCGGTTTTTCTTTTTCTATCCAAGGACCGTGTTCCCACCAAATCTCTTTCCCTTGGAGCGTTTTAAAGATATCCGCCCATACTTCCAAGCCATCAACAGGCATTTCTTCTTCCACTATATTCGATACAGCCTGATGCAAAACGTCTAAGCCTTTTGAAAATGACGCCGCAATGGTTGAATCTACTAGACTCCAAGGTTCGACACCAAGAATCACTTTTTTAAATGGTGTAGTGTAATCTTTCTCATTATCAGCAGGCAAGATCGCGTCGCCTACCTTCTGCAACAGAAGAGGATCCCGAGCCATCCAACCAATGGTATCAAAGCTTTTTGCCAATGGGATGACACCCTTTAATGAAACTGATCCATGTGTCGGCCGAAATCCGAATATCCCGCAATAGGATGACGGTATTCGAACAGAACCACCAGTATCTGTTCCTAAAGCAAAATCAACTAGATTAGCAGCCACTGTAACCGCTGACCCACTAGACGATCCGCCAGGTATGCGCTTAGGTGCTTTAGGATTAACAGGTGTACCATAATGATGATTTTCACCATTTAGGCTGTACATCAATTCATCTGTATGTGTTGTACCTTTTAATGCCGCACCTTCAAACAGTAGCTTTTCAATGACAGCGGCATGTTCTTCAGCAGGCTTGTGCGTTCGATACCAATCAGGATTTCCAGCTGTATTTAAATATTTCTTAACAGCAAAAACATCTTTAACAGAAAAAGTTAAATTATCTAAATTACCATTACCGCTAGGTACTAATTCAAGATTCTTTTTTACATATGCTTGATATATATCATTCATCAGTATCAACTCACCTCCCAAGGTATTGTTACGTTTGAGCAACCACCCTTTGTACTGCACGAATAATCCCGCCATAACCTGTACAACGACATAAATTACCAGAAAGTGCTGTTTTGATTTGCGTTTCCGTTGGATTAGACGTCTCCTGTAATAGTGCTTTAACAGCCATTACCATACCTGGCGTACAATAGCCACATTGGTAGCCACCTTCTTCCAGAAATGCTTGTTGAATCGGATCAATATCTTCCTCCGTACTTAAACCCTCAATTGTCGTAATGATTGCTTCGTCGACTTGATAAGCCATCACTAAACACGAATTGACTAATGCACCATTTATCATGACCGAACAAGCACCACAACGTCCGATCCCACAAGAAATTTTTGTTCCAGTTAAGTTCCATTCATCACGCAGTATATCAACTAACCGAATGGTTGGATCAACAACTAACTGTTTATATTCACCGTTTATTGTCACGGAAATAGAAATAGCGCTATTCTCCTTTGTTCTTATACCTTCACTTGTTCCCATTCGGCTTCACTCCTTTTATTTGCTGCAAATAATATTTCTTCAGAAGATATTGGCAACCGATTAACCCAGTAGCCGATTGCATTATAAATTGCCTGTGCAATGGCTGGCGCAACCGCAACAGTACCTATTTCACCAACACCTCGAGGACCGTAAACATCACCTTTTTCCAAGTTTTCTATAGCTATTGTTTGCATCGAAAAAGGAACATCTTCAATACTCGGAATTAAATAGCTATCAAGGTTTTTCGTGACATAATATCCTTTATCAATAATCGCATCTTCCATTAATGCATAACCTAACGCCATTACACCTCCACCCTCAATTTGTCCGACATAGCCCATTTGACTAACAACTGGACCCGCCGCAATTGCTTGGTCTAAATCAATCATTTTAACCTTTCCAGTCAAAAGATCAATCTCAACTTGAGCAAAAGTTGCACCAAACGTATATAGATAATGTCCACCATCTACTGGATCAGGAGTTGTCGGAAAATCAAAATTAGTCGTAACAACAAAGTCTTCTGTTCGTGCCTGTAAAACAGCTTCTTGATACGTTAGGATACAATTTTCGCTCGTATCAAAAACACCTCCAGGACCTAAGCGTAGATTCTCACCGTCTACACCTTTTATTTCACTTGCTAAACGCAAGATCTTTTCTTGGAATGCCGGCTTCATTTTACGTATTGCCGTCCATACCATACTCGTTCCTCGTGACGCTGTAGTCGATCCTGAAGATGGCACTAAGTTTGTATCTCCAATTACGATTTTTAAATCAGCAACATTGCAGCCTAATTCTTCCGTTACGATTGTTTCAATAACACTTAAGATCCCTTGCCCTGCTTCTTCAAAACCAAATGCTATTTCAATTTTACCTTCCTTATTTAATCGCATTCTCCCACCAGCCGGATCCAAACGCCCATAACCCAGACCGCCGCCATGCATTGCTAATGCTGTTCCCATACCTCTTACTTTCCACTTATCCGTTGACAAATACTCAACTGCTTTTTTATTCTCGATATGTTTTTTTATCAATTGCAAGGTATCATCCATACCGTTATTTTCCACAATGCGATGTCCCATTGGCCCGAGGTCTGCTTTTTGTCTAATATTACGTTGTCGAATCTCTAGTGGATCAACGCCGATTTTGTCTGCTAATCGATCAAGTTGACCTTCCAACGCAAAGGTAATCTGGTTTCCACCAAATCCTCTAAATTCACCAGCTACTCCGTTATTTGTGAAAACAGATAATCCGCTTGTTTCTACGTGATCTATCATATACGGTCCTGCTGCGTGTTCCACTGCAAAATCCAAAATAGCGGGTCCTAATGTTGAATAGGCACCTGTATCAGCTAAAATATCGACTTGATGAGCGATTAGTTTTCCATCTTTATCGACACCCGTTTTCATCTTAATTCGCATTGGGTGTCTTTTTATTCCAGAAATAACCGATTCTTTTCTTGATTGATGTATCTTTACTGGGCAACCTGTTGCGATTGCTAACAACGCACCGTATGGTTGTACATTCAACTCATCTTTTCCACCAAAGGAACCACCCATCGGACTGGATACAACTCGTATATCTTCTTCTTTCATCGCTAAAATACGTGCTAATTGAAAACGGTCTTTATACCCATGTTGTGTTCCCATATAAATACTGAGTTTACCATCTTCTTCTGGAACAACAACTCCACCCTCTGTTTCCATATAGGCATGCATTTGACGTGGTACGTTATAAGTCTCTTCAACAATAAAGGCACACTTCTCGAATCTTGCTGTTACATCTCCTTTTTTATAACCTGCACGATGCAGGACGTTACCATCAGGATGAAGTGTTGGTGCTTCTTTAGACAATGCCTTTTCTGGATCATCAAGTACAGCAAGCTCTTCATAGGTTACGTCAATCAATGTCAACGCATGTTCTGCAATTTCAAGAGATGTAGCAGCTACAGTTGCTACCGCATCCCCAACATAACGGACAACATCTGAGCATAATACTGGCTGATCAGGGGTTACAATACCATATCCATTTAATCCTTGAATATCTTTATATGTTACGACCGCTTTCACACCAGGAAGTTGTTCTGCGCGTTCTGTGTCAATAGCATGTATTCTTGCATGTGGATACTTACTGCGCAATATTTTTCCGTATAACATATCTGGAAAAGATAAATCCGTTAAGTATCGTAATTTTCCAGTGACTTTTCCTTTACCATCTGGTCTAATTCTTTTTTTACTTTTATAAGATTCTTCCTCAATCATTATTTCCCCTCCCTTTGCAGATCGATTAGCTTCTCCAGCTCCGAAACAATCAAGTTTGCCGCAACAATTTTTCGATATTCCGGTGAAACAAATGGATCTGAGACAGGCTGAAATACGTCTTGTATTTTTTGATGAACAGGACCAAGCAACTCGATAGCTAGCGTATTAAGCGTTACTATTTCTTCGACAGCAGGTAATCTTATTGGTGTTGTCGCACCACCACCAACTGCTATATACAGGTATTCCACTCTACCTTCTAAATTTAATCCAACAGATAAGGCAGCTGTTACAAGCGACGGAATAAACGATTCCCTTCTTCCTACTTTTTGATAAAATGTGTGCGTATGTGTAGACTCTTGCGGTTGCGGTAATAAAATCGCCATAAGCAAAGCAGTATCTTGTGCTGTTTGTGAATCTAAATAGACAGCAAGATCATCTACATAAACCTCTCCATCATCAAACCAGCGCACTTGTGCACCTAAAACTAAGAGGGCTGGTATCGTGTCACCAACTCGATAAGAGACATTGCCTCCAATCGTTGCTCTATTTCTTAATGCAGGTGATGCCACTTCACCTGCAGACTCTACCAAAATACCAAAATAGTCTAGCGTATCCTTATTCATTTGTAAGTGTTTTAGAGTTGTAAGCGCACCGATTTCTAATTTCACTATATTATTCTCCGTAATCCACTTACATCCTTGTAAACTTCCAAAGTGATCCAAACGAATGAGATTAGACTTTAATGGCGTTCCTTGCTCTCGCTGTAGTTGAATTAACGTACCTGCAGCGATATATTGCGCTTTTTCTTGATACGTTTTTTTGATTCTCCATGCCTCTTCTATCGTTTCCGGTTGCCAGATACGACTAGTTGGGCCAAGTTCATCTGATTGTTCTCCAATTATATTTGCGTTCGCATTAACCATGCATAATCACCTTCTGTATCTATATCATGAAACCAAGCTCTCTCTTGACACGCAATCATTTTCATTTGTGAATTATCCTTACCACGAAGAATCGCCCTAGCGCCTTGGTCACCCTGTAAATCCGTTAATACCTGATATTGTGAAGCGTCAAATAGAATCGGCGGTTGCGGTCGATCTTGATAACAAGCAGCAACGATCGGCATGTTTTTTTCTCGATAACTACGAATTAATCGATTGAGTATATCAACTGATACGAGTGGTTGATCACCTAATAAAATCATTGCAGCACGAGCACCATACTTCCGACACGCTTGGATTCCAGCTCGGATCGTGAATGCTTGCCCCTTTTCAGCTTGATCCGTCGTAATGCGCGACCATCTTATTTGCTCTCGACCGCTGAAGAAACGATCATCGATCCATTCCAATGAATCATCGGGCTTTGTCATAACTAACACGTGATCTAAATCTGAATGAATTGCTGCATCTAATGCGTGACTTCCAACCGTATCTTCACGAAACGGCAGATTTAATTTGTTCTTCCCCATTCGACTGCTTTTTCCAGCAGCTAATAAAACACCGAAAATATCATCTGTCATGAAGCTCTCACCTTCCTATCCCTTGACCTCTCTGACAACTTTACTAATTCAGCGACCACACTAATTGCGATTTCCTCTGGACCTTCCGCATCAATTGATAATCCAATTGGACTTGTAATCGTTGAAGGGATATCTTTTCCTGCAAATAATCTTTTCGTCCTTTTGAGCGACCCTAATATCCCAAAATAACGCATTTTTTTACCGGAAAGTTGTTGAATGATTTCTTTATCTTTTCTAAAACTATGTGACATCAAAACGACATAGTCCTTTTCATTAACTTCTATTTCCTTGATAACCTCTTCTGGAAACCCCAGCACTATCCGTTCCGCTGTCGGAAAGACCTCTTGTTGACAACGAGCCTGACGCCAATCAGCAATTGTTACCGCAAAACCAGTTTTACTCGCAAATTCAACTAGTGGTTCAGCGTCTCTCCCAGCACCATAAATAATCAGGCGTGGTTTGGCTTGAAAATATTGCACATAGCAACCTGACTCTTTTATACCGTTTCCTTTACGATCAGACTGCTTTATATAACGAGCAAATTCATTTGGTTTCTCTTTAGAATCATCTCCAAACACATGACCATTTTCCACTTGAAAAAATACTGTTTCCTCACATGCCACGTTACTAGGAATGGTTTTAATCATAGTGACAGCGAAACCTTCTTGCATTACCCTGTTTAATTCCATAAAGTAATGCCTCATATTAGCAGTTACGGGTTCTATTAGAATGGTAATCACGCCATTACAACCAGACCCCTCACCCCAACTCCATTCATCGGCATTGCGCATATCATACGTGATAACTTCAGTTTTGACTTGATAATGTTGCAACGCTATTCTAGCCGCTAAGTCCTCTTCCAAACACCCAGCGCTAAGCATGCCTGCCTGCCTTCCATCTTCAGTAAACAACATCATTGCGCCTTCTTTTTTATATGCTGAGCCTTTTACGTCAATAATTGTTGCTAAAACTGACGATTGCTCTCGCTTTAAAGTGATCACGTCTAATACCTCATGTATATCACGCATCGTTTCAATCTCCTTTCTGTACTCGTTATTATATTATTCAGAAAATTAAAGATGATAAAGGCTACGAAAAAACGCCATTTATATGTTGGCGTTCTTTTTTTACAGCTAACTTTTCCTTTGCGTTATATTATCTAACATTAATTGTTATGTTTTTTAACTTAACGTTATACTAATACTTTTCCATTCTTTTGTCACTAGCTATTTTATCTAATATAGAAAAAGCGTTTTAGCTTATTTAACTAACTTTGGTAAGATGCTAGTTTAATTGTTTTGTAGCATGAGGCATTGTCATATTTGTTTTAATTAAAATGGAGAGTTCTTCAATTATTCCTTTTACATATAGATGTGACATATCTTTAATGTGTTTAAATGAAAGAAGAAAGATGAGCCCGAAGATCCATGATAGATCGAGCTAGCTAATCATAAGATAAAAAAGCCTAATTCCTTCATGTTTTAATGAGGGAATTAGGCTTTTGATCATCACAAACGCGCCTTATTGTGTGGTATTAATACTCTTATAATGTAGTGATAACCGGTCCTTCCTTTGTAAGAATAATCGTATGTTCGTATTGCGCCACTTGGCTTTCATCAGTTAAGAAGGTCCAACCATCATCGGATTGGTAAACTTCCTCTTCATATGTAGAAATAAAGGGTTCAAAGGCAATTACCATGCCCTCTCTTAAAATTTCATCATCCCAACGAGAGAAGTAATTGAAAATATGATCTGGTGCCTCATGAATCGAGCGCCCAACACCGTGTCCAGTAAGGTTTTTTATCACCGTTAAGCCATGCTGTTTCGCCACATTGTGGACAGCTTTTCCGAGTGCACTTTTTTTCGAACCGGGTTTTGCCTTCTTAAGTCCAACCTCGAACGCTTCTTTAACTACGTCACATATTTTCTGTGAAATCACCTCTCCCTTTCCAATAACAAAGGAAATTCCAGTATCAGCAAAATATCCGTTTTTAGAACCTGAAACATCAATATTTATAAGGTCTCCTTCTTGAACCGTTCGTCGCCCTGGAATCCCGTGCGCTACTTCTTCATTTATACTAATGCACGTATACCCTGGAAAATCGTATTCTCCTTTTGGAGCAGACAGTGCTCCTGCTTTTTCAAACATCTCACCCGCAATTTCATCGAGTTCTTTTGTAGTAATTCCAGGTTTAGTACATTCGACTAACTTATCTCGAATTGCTCCGCAAATTTTACCAATTTCTTTTAACCCATTAAAATCCTCTTCAGTCTTTGCAATCATCGTGTATCCTCACTTTTTAAACATATTTTATAATTATCATTCCATTTAGATTTTATCATAAAAAGAACGACTTTTTTCTACTAAATACTAACCGAATTATTGGATTGACATCCATTATAGTTCGGTTAGTATATTGCCTTATTCACTTTTGTTGCTACCACTATTATTACTCTTTTTTCTCTTCATTGAACGAATCCGATATTTGATCAACCAGTTTCTCGGCTAATTTCCGATACATATTACTTCTATTAACAAGCGACACAATTAACAGCACTTGTTCAATATAAGCTTGATCTTGTTGATCAAATTCATCTGCTTCTTTCTCCACATCAGCAGTAATTGCTGCTGCATCTAGTTTAAAGTCGGTAACATTTTTATCATATAAATTAATATAGTGATCATATATCAATTCCAAGTCAGTTTGATCTAGATCTACTTTATCATTTAAATCTGATAAAACGATTTTAATATCATTGATCGAGAGTGTTCCTTTTAACTGGTATATTAAATTAATCAACATAATATGTTCTTTACTATATTTTTTATTTTTAATCGGGAATAGTAACTTGGCCTTTGCATAGTTATTAATCATTGTTTTAGTTAATACCTTTTCCTCTTCATTCCGTTTACTTTTAGAAAAGGTATCATCAAACAACTGCGTAACTTGATCCATATACAAATCAATCGACGGGATATCTTCTCGCGTTATTTTATTGTTTAATTCAAGTTCTTCGATAATTTTATTTATGTTTTCCACATCAAAACCTCAACTTTTAGTAATGGTATTTCGTTCCATTATAGCTTAGTATGCCTTAAACGTAAATCTTGACGGGATTAAAATATATAAGTATTATAGTATGTAGTATTTAAAACTATATAACGTAATAGGAGTGTTTCTTATGAATCAATATATTCGAGAACCAATAAATGGCTTCACCCATTTAGCAGGTGCTGTTCTTTCCTTTGTAGCTTTAATCGCAATGATCATTAAAGCCACCGCAACAACTGGATCCCCAATAGCTATTGCAGCAGTAATAATTTTTGGCATTAGTATGATCTTATTATATGCGACTTCAGCAACTTATCATATGGTTATTGCGAAAGAGAGTGTGATAGCTTGGTTAAGAAGACTTGATCATGCGATGATATTTATTTTAATTGCTGGAACATATACACCATTTTGCTTAATCGCTTTAAACGGAACAATAGGTTGGTTATTATTTGGTGTTGTTGCAACGATTGCAGTGAGTGGAGTAATCTTTAAGATGGTTTGGTTTGATTGTCCAAGATGGCTATCAACCAGCCTTTATATTGTGATGGGTTGGATGATTATTTTTGTTGCTGCACCACTATCGTCTAACATCGAAGCAATCGGCATGTTTCTATTAATTTTGGGTGGCATTATTTACACCATCGGCGGCGTTATTTATGCGACAGAACCGAAGTTTTTAGCGTCAAAATACATGGGTTTTCACGAGATTTTCCATATCTTTATTTTACTTGGAACATTAGCTCATTTTCTTAGCGTATATTACTATGTATTATAAAAACCAAGAGAATCATTTCTCTTGGTTTTTACAGATTCAACTATTTAATAACTAAACTTTCTTACCAAAAAATAAGAGCTAATCGTTGACTATCTAATTTTTTTGTACAGCTGTTATATCGCTTGACAGTTTTTTTAAAAAGCCTACTATCTAAAAGACTGTCGTTTAGTACGAAACGTCCATAAACTCTGACGTAACGTTCCTTGCGTCGGAATTTCCAGCAACTGCGAAACAACATTGTTATTGGCTATCTAAATAATTTACTGATTTCTACCTTCGCTGGATAGCGTATCTTTGTTTATACAGGTAATAAAATCACTTTCTATTGTTTCTAACTCTTGCTTTAGTTAGCAATTAATTACGAAAAATAGAAACTTTTACGCAATTTTAATTAACAGACTAAAACCAGCGGATCAAGCGAAATGGGCGAGACTCCTGCAGGAACAGCACGGGCTGAAGATCCACTCGGAAGCGTTCTTTGCTTCCGAGTTAGCTGAAGCCGTGCCTGCGGAAAGGGAGCCCATTTCGCTTGAGGAGCGGGGCATAAACTCTATTGTACTGCACTTTATATAAAGAGTTTTATGTTACGTCGCAGTTTCTCTTTAGTCCATAAGATGAAACGCAATGACGCTTATGAAAGAAGCGTTAATAAGAAATAATTTCTTCACTCTCTGTTTCCGTTCCTTCTGACCTTATTTCTACAAGCAACTTGTGTGGAAGACAAATAATCGTTTCCCCAGGTTCGCTTTTCCATCCCATCTTTACACCAACTTGATCAGGACTGTTATCTTCTTTAATACGAATCTGTTCTCCATCTACTTCCATTAAATTATACTGATTTCCCTTACCTTCTATAATAAATTGTTCATTACCTTCATGACCAGTTAATGTTATTTCTTGTATTACCTCTCCATCTTGAATTATAGCAGCAACCACTTGATCTCCTTCACTAACTGTTTTTGACATTGAAAAAACAGTCAACGGTATAAACGATATTGCTATTAATACAACGATGATTACAACATCGAACGGCTTCATTATTTTCAAGACATTGCGCATATTAAAAACCCCTTCTAATATAAGAGCTTATACTTCTCTATATACACGTATTATACCATTTACAACTAAATTATAGGTGGCATTTCTAAATTTATGATAAAATTGATCTATTCTTATAAATGGTTAGGTGATGCACATGCAAAGTTTTATTGACTTTTTCCAAAACTATTACATAATTGGTCAAATTATTATTGTTGTTTCCATATTAGCTTTAATATTATTTATTCGTTTTCTCATCTTGTTAATCACAACAAAAAAAGTTACAGACTATCCCGAACGCAATCAAGCGATTCGTTATTTTTTAAACTGGATTACTTTCTATTCTATGGTATTGTTTCTTTTCTTTTATTTCGGTGAAGCCAGTTGGATGCTAAAATCATTCTACCAACTAGGATCAACTAACATCACGCTATCCTTATTAGTAATAATATTCTTGATTTTATCGTTCGCATACCAAAGCTCGAGAGTGTTAACCAGTTTGTTCATGCCACGTATTTATGATCGTTATCACCTTGACCGAAGTATTCAATTTACTTTTAATCGTGTTTCTCACTATATGATTATGATTATCGCTGTTATGATAAGCATCTCTACAGTTGGCATCAATCTAAGCGCCTTAACTGTTTTCGCAAGTGTTTTAGGTGTTGGTATTGGTTTTGGACTTCAGAATATTACATCTAATTTTATTTCTGGTATTATCTTATTATTTGAGCGCCCGATTAAAGTTGGAGATCGCGTCATTGTAAATGATATTATTGGTGATATTGAGCAAATAAACATGCGCGCCACCATAATTAAATCAATTGATAACGAGCATATTATTGTGCCAAACTCCTACTTTTTAGAAGAACATGTTATTAACCGCTCTTATAGCGATCCAACGATGCGTCTTGTGATTCCAATTGGTGTCTCTTATAGTTCAGATCCAGAGCTAGTTCGTGATTTACTCATCCAGGTTGCAAATGATGAATCAGATTCAACAGAATCCGTCTTATTAGATCCTTTACCATATGTTTATTTTAAAGGATTTGGTGACTCGTCATTAGATTTTGAATTGTTCATTTGGATTTCTAACCCAAACGACATTGTCCGAGTCAAAACTAACATTAATTTCCGAATCCATCACATTCTAAAAGCACATCAAATCGAAATTCCATTTCCGCAACGCGATCTACATTTACGTTCAGTTGATCCAACCATCGCTGAAAAATGGCAGCAATAATCTTCAAGTAAAAGAACCGACACCGTAAGACGTCGGTTCTTTTACTTGATATTTTCACATGATTAGTGACTCCTTCTCGCAAAATCAACAAAACGAAAGCGGTCTGGACGATGTCGTGATTCTGTATATTGGAACAAACTCGCATCATCCAAATAAACATAATTCTTAATTACGACAATATTATGAAACCCTTCTAAATCAAGCAATTGACGATCTTCTTCAGTCGGCTCATCGACTGTTATTTCCTTTTTAGCAAAACTAATCGTCAAACCCACTTCTCCTTCTAGATAAGAATAGATCGAATCCTCACAAATTTCCTTTGATAAGTGCGGGACATACTTTTCATTAAAATAATCCTTATCTAAAATCACTTTGTCACCCGCAAGATCTCTAACACGGATTACTTGCCAAACCTGATCTTTACTTGACACGTGTAATTGTTGTTTTAAATATGCATCGGGCGTTGATAGTGAAACATCATGAACAATTGTTTTTACTTTATTATCCATTTTATTAGCCAATTCTTTAAAACTAACTAATCCAGAGACAGGGAAATCATATTTATTCCGCGGAATCACGACTGAACCCTTTCCTCTTACCTTTTGTATATAACCATTTTGCGACAATAAATTGAGCGCTTTTCGAATTGTTTCTCGTGATGTTTGATATTGTTCTTTTAATTCATGTTCTGATGGCAACAACTGATCATCTTGCCACGTACCATTGTCAATTTGGTTTACAATCTCATTATAAATCACTAAATATTTATTCGTCATACTACCTACGTCCTCATCTGCCTACTTATTTAAATAATATACAATGGACTCATATGGACGAAGTCTGCCAGATCGAAAGTTCTCTGAGGCATCAAGATAATTTGAGATCAAAATGGTAGAATCCATCTTATCCAGTTCTAAATCACTTGTTAATTCAAAGTCAGCTTCTATTCCATAAAAATTATTAAGCACTAATAACTTTTCATTTCCATTATTACGTATATAAGCAAAAATAGCATGATGATCATCTAAAATCAACTGATAATCTCCTTCAACAACGATATCATATTCTTTTCGAAGCTGAATGAGCTTTTGGTAATGATAAAAAATAGAATCTACATCCTCAAGTGCCGTTTGTGCATTGATGTTTGGATAGTTATCCGCTACATCAATCCAAGGTACATCTGTGGTAAAGCCAGCATGTGACTTATCACTCCACTGCACAGGCGTTCTTGCATTATCGCGTGATTTTTGTTTGAGAATAGCAATAATCTCAGAGTCTTTAAAGCCCTCTTCTTTCTTCATCTTATACATATTTAGCGATTCTACATCTCGATAATCTTCTATTCGATCAAACCCCGGATTCGTCATACCAAATTCTTCACCTTGATAAATATAGGGTGTACCTTGCATCATATGGATTGTTGTTGCTAACATCTTGGCTGACTCTTTATGATACTTCCCATCATCTCCAAAACGCGAGACGACTCTCGGCTGGTCATGATTGCACCAAAACAACGCATTCCATCCACCACCTTGATGCATCTTCGTCTGCCACTCAGATAGAATTTGTTTCAGTTCCTGAAAATCAAATCGAGCTTTTGCCCATTTCTCCCCATTAGGATAATCCACTTTTAGATGATGAAAGTTAAAGGTCATATCAAGTTCTTGACGATTAGGGTTCGTATATTTAATACAATTATCTATAGAAGTTGATGACATTTCTCCAACTGTCATTATGTTATATTTTGAAAAAGCTTGCTCGTTCATTTCACGTAAATAGTCATGAATCTTAGGTCCATCGGTATAGAACTTTCTACCATCACCAGGCGCAACTGATCCATCATCATCAGGAAATACTTGATTCTTTGAAATTAAATTTATAACATCTAACCGGAAGCCATCCACACCTTTTTCTAACCAAAAATCCATCATTTCATAGATTGTATCGCGCACTGTTACATTTTCCCAATTCAAATCCGCTTGTGTTTTATCGAATAAATGCAAAAAGTATTGATCTGTTGTTGCATCATACTCCCAGGCTGGACCACCAAATTTAGATTGCCAATTTGTTGGTTCTTTATTATCTATTGCATCCTTCCATATATAAAAGTCTCGATACGGATTAGTTTTTGAGGAAGCTGCTTGTTTAAACCATTGATGTTCTGTAGAAGTATGATTGACCACAATATCCATAATGATCTTCATATCACGTTTGTGCGCTTCTTCTAATAACTGATCAAAATCATGCATTGTTCCATATTCTTTATAGACAGTATAGTAATCACTTATATCATAGCCATTATCATTCTGTGGGGAATCATAAATTGGAGTGAGCCACAGTACATCGACCCCTAATTTGTTCAAGTAATCTAACTTCTCAATTATCCCTTGTAGATCACCTTTACCATTAGCTGTTGTATCATTAAAACTCTTTGGATAAATTTGATAAACCACCGATTTTTTCCACCATGGTTGCGTCATTTAGTGCTCACCTTCTTTTATTTATAGAAGAGCAAAGCAACTATACATTCATAGTCGCTTTGCTACTTTATTTTTATTTTTTTCCTAAACGTTGAAATGCATTTTGACCCATTTTCATTTTCGAGAAAAGCATTGTCAAGAATAACGGAACGACAACCGCTACTGCCATTGCTACAAAAAACATTACCCAATGCGCAGCTTGGATCGATAGAAATCCTGGTATACCACCAACACCAATCGAGTTCGCCATTACGCCACTACCAACAGAAATAATTGCTGCTAGCGCCGAACCAATCATCGCTGCTAAAAATGGGAATCCATATTTTAAATTAATACCGAACATCGCAGGTTCCGTAACCCCTAAGTAACAGGAGATAGCCGCCGGGATCGAAACTTGCTTTTCTTTCTCATCCTTACGATTAATAAAGATCATCGCCAATACTGCTGAACCTTGCGCAATATTAGATAAAGCGATCATTGGCCATAAATTCGTTCCATCAAATTCACTCATAAGTTGTAAGTCTATTGCATTTGTCATATGGTGTAAACCCGTTATGACCAGTGGTGCATAAGCGAAACCAAAGACTGCAGCAAATAACCAACCAAACGCTGACGTTAATCCACTATAAACGATATCTGAAATCCATGAACCGATTTCCCAACCAATAGGTCCAAGCACGACATGTGCGATTAGAACCGCTGGTAATAATGCAAAGAATGGAACAAATATCATCGAAATAACATTTGGAATAACCTTTCTCAAACCAATTTCAAGATATGCTAATACAAAACCAGCTAAAATTGCCGGAATAACCTGTGCCTGATAACCAATCATATTAACTGTAGCGAAGCCAAAATCCCAAAACGGAATATCGCCTGTTCCTGCTCCAGCTACACCATAAGCGTTTAATAGCTGAGGCGATACAAGTGTAAGTCCAAGAACAATACCCAAAATTTGCGTTGTCCCCATTTTGCGTGTAACGGCCCAAACAATACCAACAGGTAAAAAGTGAAAAATAGCTTCTCCTATTAGCCATAAAAAGGAATGTGTCCCTGCCCAAAATTGCGATAGTTCGATAAGTGCTTGATCACCATTTGGTCCGAAATTCGGAATATCACCAATAATATTACGAAAACCTAATATTAAACCACCAACTACCAAAGCCGGAATTAATGGTGTAAAGATATCTGCTAGGTGCGAAATCATTCGTTGAATAAAATTCATATTTTGTTTTGCTGCAACTTTCGCATCATCTTTTGACGTATCACCTGTACCAGAAATTTCAGTGAATTCTTGATAAAAAGTGGAGACCTCATTTCCGATTATTACTTGGAATTGACCCGCATTCGTAAATGTACCTTTAACTAAATCTATTTCTTCAATTTTATCTGTATCCGCTTTCGCATTATCATTTAAGACAAAACGCATACGTGTTGCACAGTGTGTAACAACCGAAATATTATCACTACCACCAACGTACTCTAGTAGATCCTTAGCTGAATCTGCATATTTACCCATTGTTTTGACCCCTTTCTTCTTTACGAAGATTAATTTTAGTTTATATCGAAATAAATGACTTATACAATAAGGACACGACAACTTGTATATACATGTTATCTGATTACGCTTTCATTATATCTTGTATATACATGTTAGTCAACTAAAAAAATAGGAAAACTTTCTCCCGGTCCTTTACAACATTAAAAGAGGCCACTTTTACGTGCGTTTTCTATGAGGAGTTTAATTTTTCTTCGAAGCTGACAACGGAGAGAATATTACTTTTAAAAAAGGACATCAACAATTTGCGTTGATGTCCTCTGTTTATCTTCTAAATAATATATTGTTTTCCAAATGAATATGTTCGACTGTATTCGCCTCTAATTCTGCTAGGCGTGCATATGTAATTCGATATGAATTACATGCCCCAACAGGCAAAACAAACCCGTTCGTAGCATCGCTCATTTCTTTTAATAGATCACCAATCAGTTGATGTTCTTCTTCCATACGCTGCGAAAGTTCTTGAATACGCATTGCCGTTTCCAGATCTTTCGTTTCTTCATATTGACGTATGAGTGGAAATAACGTGTTCTCTTCTTCAAATAGATGTGACTCTACATCAGACATAAATGTGTGATATAAAATATGAAGTTCCTTTAAATGTGCGTGATTTTGACCATGAACACGAAATATTTTTGTTACAAATTGACTGAGTGGTTCTAATTCATCATGTAAGTAATCATGGTGACGTTCTAGAATATGATTAATTAACGCTGTGCTTGATACTTGGTCCCAATCTATCACTTCGTTTCCCGCTTCTTTCCAACTTGAATACGCTTCGTTTATAGTCTGAAGAAGGCTCTCGACATCAACCGGTTTATTCACTACTGTCTCTTTAAGTGATTTATCTCCATCACAACAAAAGTTAATCTTTTCTTTCTTAAAAAAGTCACTTGCTTTCGGAAAAGTCTTAACGATTTCCGCGGGTGTATTATCTATATCAAATGTTTGCATAAAAATGCCTCCTAATAAAGTGTCTATAAAGAACATAGCGCACTTTTGTTTAGGAGGAAGTGAGTTAAATCACTATATATTTTAACAAGTAATTTTAGTATCTGAGTCAATTTCATAATTACCTTATCAAGCCACTCCTAGTAATATATAGTTTGGAAACGTTTTTATCCAACTATATATTATTAGGGGTGGTGACTAAATAGGTATTATGAAATTGATTAATCTATTCAAAGCTATTTTTGTTCACATGTGCATCATTCTCTTGTAAAATCACTAATGCCTCATTAAAATCTTCCTCGGAAACTTCACACTCTAATACGGTTTTACGCTCACCTTCATCTTCTTTGAAAAACCCTTCACCCGATGATGGGATTGGATATGGTGAATTTCCTGGCATGGTAGCTGATGTACCGCCACCTCCTGCCACTAATGGGACAACAAACTTATTTGCCAATCCATCTGAGACTTGATCAATCATTACATTGCGTACATTAACTTTATTATTTAATTTAGCTCGAACAGCCTCGGCATCGTTCTCTGACTTGAAATAAGCTTCTAATTTCTTAAACATGTTATACACCCTTTCTTTTTTTAGAATGAGATGTGTTTTACAATCAATGATTTAGCATATTCTAAAGTGTTATATATACCATACCCAATCTGAAATAATCGAAACACGTAAAAGGAATACATTGTAAAGTATGCGTAAAGTTTCTCCAACATTACCTATTTCATTTCGTTTTTTTAGTAAAGTAGACGTAGACAGAAAGACAAAGGAGAAGGTATACATGAAGAAGTTTTCTAAAAGAGAAACAAGCTGGGTATTTTATGATTGGGCTAATTCTGCTTACTCTATTATTATAACAACAGCTGTTTTCCCTATTTTCTATAAAGCGGCTGCGACTGAAGCTGGTATTTCAGGGGCAAATTCAACTGCTTATCTAGGCTATACCATTTCCATTTTTACATTCATTTTAGCTATGATTGCCCCGATTTTAGGGACAATAGCCGATTATCAAGGATATAAAAAACGTTTTTTTGCTTTCTTTTTTGGTTTGGGTATTACAGCCACCGCAACACTCGCCTTTATCCCCAGTGATAATTGGTTATTGTTATTGATTTGTTTTCTAGTTGCTTCGATTGGATCAACAGGTGCAAACATATTTTATGATGCTTTTTTAGTTGATGTAACAACGAATAAGCGTATGAATCGCGTTTCTGCTCGAGGTTATGGATTAGGTTACATCGGTAGTGCCATACCATTTTTATTAAGTATCGTGATCATTATGTTGGCACAACAAGAAATTTTACCGATATCTAGTATTACGGCAAGTAGAATGGCATTTTTAATCACCGCAGCTTGGTGGGGACTATTTTCAATCCCGCTATTGCGACATGTAAAGCAACGCTATGCGATCAAACCTGAACCAAATATTATTAAGAATAGTTTTAAGAGGCTTGGTGGTACCTTCAAGGAGATTAAGAAATACCGTGCTGTATTTTTATTCTTAATCGCATACTTCTTTTATATTGACGGGGTTGGTACGATTATTTCTATGTCGACTGCATATGGAACTGATCTAGGATTGAACACCACAAGTCTATTAATTGTATTATTTGTTACCCAGGTAGTTGCAGCACCATTTTCTATTTTATATGGAAGATTATCTGAAATCTTTAAAGGTAAAAAGATGTTATATGTTGGAATCGGCGTATACATGGTTGTTTGCATCTATGCATTCTTTTTAGAAACAATTGTTGACTTTTGGATTTTGGCAATGCTTGTCGCAACATCACAAGGCGGCATTCAGGCTCTAAGTCGCGCATATTTTGCCAAACTTGTTCCAAAACATCGCGCGAATGAATTCTTTGGTTTTTATAATATTTTCGGTAAATTTGCTGCAATAACTGGACCGCTGTTAGTTGGTATCACGACACAAATAACCGGTCGTTCAAATTTTGGTGTGTTTAGTCTAATCTTATTATTCATTGTAGGTATGATTATATTAAGATTTGTACCAAATCCAGATCAAAACCTTACTACTAATAATGCTATCATTCAATCAGATGACATTAATCCTTTATAACTAACTCAACTTTAGCGAGTGATGGCATTTAAATCTTGGTACAACTAGAAAGTCTCACAATCCAAAATTAAAGCTAACTTCGGACCAATTTCGTAAGCATCATTACCTTTCATCTTGCTAAATTGAGAGAAACTGCGACATAGTTATAAGTTATGCTTGTCCTCGCTGCGTCAGTAAATGGTCTCGCTTTCCGTGGGCACAACCTCAGCTATCTATAGAAGCAAAGATCGCTTCTATAGAGGATCTTCGGTTTGTGCTGTTCCCACTTGAGTCTCAACCATTTTCTTCCTTCGCTTGATGGCGTATCTTTTCGACTTGTAATTAATTTATGCTCTT
The DNA here is from genome assembly GCF_003426055.1 of Paraliobacillus sediminis. Classification (NCBI taxonomy): domain Bacteria; kingdom Bacillati; phylum Bacillota; class Bacilli; order Caryophanales; family Bacillaceae; genus Paraliobacillus; species Paraliobacillus sediminis. Next base: position 316,490 of record NZ_QJSI01000001.1, on the reverse strand, counting down.
CTAATATTGCAGTGTACTAAACTAGCGTATCAAGTGAAATTGACGACACTCCTGCAGGAACAGCACGGGCTGATGATCCACTTTGGAAAGCGCTTTTTGCTTTCCAAAGTTAGCTGAAGCCGTGCCTGCGGAAAGGGAGTCAATTTCACTTGAGAAGCGGGTCAAAAAATTCTGTTACGTCGTAGTTGATATAAATTTCGACGCAAGGAACGTTCACACTAAACAAAAGTCTATTAGAAAGCCACCGATTAGCACTTATTTTTTGGTCAGAAAGTTGAGTAACTAATATATTACTTCTTATTACCGATTAACTTTTTCATCATAGCATCTACTGCCAATGGTTTACTAAAGTAATACCCTTGAATTAGATCACCGTCATGTTCTTTAAAAAATTGTAGTTGTTCTTTCGTTTCAACACCTTCAATTAACACGATTAACCCTAATGATTTGCCCAGTTGCATGATTGAATGTAGTAAAGCGGCATCTCGTTTATCCCCTGGGACATTAACAATAAAAGAACGGTCAATCTTCAGTGTATCAACAGGAAAATCTTTTAAATAATTGATCGATGAATACCCTGTACCGAAGTCATCAATAGAGATCGAGATTCCTAATCCCTTTAATTTATGAAGTTTCGTAATGATATGATCTGGATCAATTAATAGACTTTCAGTAATTTCAAGTTCTAATAAAGCAGGTGATAAGCCTGTTTCAATTAAAACTTGTTCTACTTTATCAACAAAATTCGGATGAACAAACTGTACTGCAGATACGTTAACTGATACAGGAATAGCCGCAAGACCTTCTTCTTGCCATCTTTTATTTTGAGCACACGCTGTACGCATTACCCATTCACCTAGCTCAATAATAAAGCCTGTTTCTTCTGCAATCGGAATGAAGTTCGCAGGGCTAATCATACCAACTACTGGATCGTTCCACCTAATCAACGCTTCCATTCCTCTTAATTCCGATTCCACTGTATATTTCGGTTGGTAATGAAGCGAAAACTCATTCAATTCTAATGCATGTTGAAATCTTTTTTCTATTCGCATCCGTTCCGTTAGCTGTTCTGATAATGTCAGATCGAAATAAGCATATTGACGCGTTGTGAACTGTTTAGCTTGTTTCATTGCAAGAGATGCAAATGCGAGCAAACTTTCTACATCCAGTCCGTTTTCTGGAAACTTGCTTATTCCAATACTATAATCTAGTTGTATCTCTTCTCCCTGTAATAAATAGGAGCGACTTAATTTATGTTCTAATACCGTCAATATATCTTCTAAAGATTGGTTATTTGAGTAAAGAATAATAAAATCATCGGCAAAACTACGACATATTGGGCTTGAACATACTTGGCGTAGTCGTTCTGCTACTTGAACTAAAATTTTATCACTCAGTGCTTCACCGTATGTATTATTTACATTACGAAATCGCTTTAAATTGATACGTAAAACGGTTCCTTGTTCTTCTTGATCAATGGCTTCTTGCAGGTGCTTCTTAAAAAAATCTAAATTCATTAATCCCGTTACCCGATCAAAGTTCGATAATTCTTTCATTTTCTTATTGGAGTAATTCTTTTCTTCGATCTCTTCGGTAACATCAAATTGTAATCCAATAAAATAAGCTAATTCACCTTCCGTATCATGGACAGGACTGATAATAAATTGATTCCAGAAATAGCTACCATCCTTCCGATAATTTTTTAAAACCACAGCAGTTGAATTTGCTCTATTAATAGCCTTTCTTACTTTATCTACTTCTTTTTGGTCTGTACTATTCCCTTGTAAGAATCGGCAATTTTTATTTAAAACCTCTGTTTTACTGTATCCAGTCATTTCTACAAATCCTTGATTAACATAGATAAGTGGTAGTTCCTCATTAGTAGCGTCAACAACAGTTAAACCTACACCCATCGTATTAATAGCAGCTGAAAAATCTGGAAGTGTCATTGTAGATTCAAATTGATTTAAAATATCAGTTCGTTTCATTACATCTAGAACTCCTTTACCTTGTCGTCTTTTAAATAACTATACCACGAGATCTTCCATGTTGTTTAGTGAAAAGAGTTAGAATTAAAAGGCGTTCCATTTGAAACAGATAATTGGAGAAAAAGTTAAAATCAGCGTATTCTAAGAGTACTTTACTAAAGAGGAGCTTTTAAATTGACTACACATAAATATTTCAATGGCGTACCACTATCTGTTTTAGACCTTGCACCTGTAAATGAAGGAAGTAATCCGACTGAATCATTTAAACATAGTGTTACATTAGCAAAAGAGGCTGAAAAATTGGGTTTTCACCGTTATTGGTTTGCCGAACACCATAACATGCCCGGAATAGCAAGCTCTGCAACATCCGTTGTGATCGGACACATCGCTGGAGCAACAAAATCAATCCGAGTTGGTTCTGGAGGGGTTATGCTTCCAAATCATGCATCACTTGTTATTGCGGAACAATTTGGCACATTAGAGTCCCTATATCCAGGCCGCATTGATCTTGGCCTTGGACGTGCACCCGGAAGTGATCAAGGTACAGCTTACGCTCTAAGAAGAACGTTAAACAGTTCAGCCGAAGAATTTCCAGCACAATTAGAAGAGTTACAGGCTTATTTTACTGAAGAGGGCAATAGAGGTGTTCGTGCAGTACCAGGACAAGGTTTGGATATTCCAACTTGGTTATTAGGTTCTAGTGGATTTAGCGCTCAACTAGCCGCCGAGAAAGGTTTACCTTTTGCATTTGCAAGTCATTTTTCACCAGATTACACGATCCCAGCATTAAATATTTATCGTGAGCGCTTCAAACCTTCTCAAAATTTAACGAAACCGTATGCCATGGTTGGCGTTAATATCGTTGCAGCTGACACAACTGAAAGAGCAGAGTGGCTGGCTACTTCACAGCAGCAACAATTCTTAGGTATCATTCGTGGTAGACCAACAAAACTACAACCACCGATCGATGACATGAACACATTCTGGTCAGCACAAGAAAAAGCAGCTGTTGAAAAGACGCTTGATTCTCGCTCAACTATCATTGGAAACGCTAAACAAGTTCAAGAGCAGCTAGCAGCCTTTTTAACCGAAACAAATGCTGACGAAGTAATTATTAGTTCACAGATTTATCATCAGAAAGATCGTCTACGATCATATGAAATAGTAGGAGAAATGTTAGAAAAAAACGACTGATTGGTATCAGTCGTTTTTTTGCGTTACTTTTATTATGCCATCCATTTTGGTGGTGTATCTTTACTCCAGTATATTTCACCAATAGTGTGATGCGTTTCATATCCATCTTGTTCTATATGATAGTGAAAATTGAACCAGTAGCCTTCTTGCGGGCGATTATCCCTACGAACATGGAAGCGTGCAATATCTTGATTTGTTCGTTCATCATATAAGTCAAATATTTTTTCTCCATAACCAGCATATTGTTCTTCTGATATCTTCATATATGGAACTTCATCACTTTCTATATCACGTAAAATTGTCGCAACTACTTCTTCTATTCCAGGTAAAATTTCAGAAGTGAAGTTATCTTCAATTCGATTTGAAATTTTCGGACCTAATTTCATTAAAGCTCGCATTTTTGCTTGCTCGGTTAAGTTATAGATCGGATCTGTTTCGGGAATAAACGCATTAACTAGTTCCGTTGTTTCTTTTATAAAAACAGCGCTATCATCTACCTGCGAGTCTTCTTTGGACGACTCCATTTCTTTATTACTTGCTTCCGCATTTGTCTGTAATTGGACTGGAGGAACATACATGCCTAAAGTCATGATTGAAACCATTACAACAAATATTTTTTTCAACCAAATATTCTTCATCACGTAAGCATCCCCTTTTTTAATTACTACTGTTACGTTAAATTTTAGCATGATTATTTAGAAAGTCTATCTTTTATATGCTTTTTAATCAAATTGAAATATTTCTTTTGTACATTTTCCATCGCACATGACACATACTATCACCTACAATAAAAAAAGGAGTGCAATCATGCCAGAAGAAATGAATTTATTAATGTTTAGTGGTGAATATGACAAAGCAATGGCAGGTCTAATCTTAGCAAATGCAGCTCGTGAACTTGATGTCGAAGTAACCATGTTTTTTTCCTTTTGGGGCTTATGGTTAGTTCGAGATCCCGAAAAAATTTCAAACGAAGACAAAACGATTTACGAAAAAATGTTCAGTTCCTTTTCACCTAAAGGCATAGAAGACTTACCTTTATCAAAAATGAATTTTAACGGTTTAGGAAAAAAACTATTAGTTGATATGATTGATGATAACCATGCACCTCACCTTATACATTTCTTAAAAGGTGCACGAAAGAAAAATGTGAAGTTTTATGGCTGTAAACTTTCTGTAGATATTATGGGCTTTAAAGAAGAAGAACTCTTACCCGAACTAGAAATAGTAGATGCAAAAACATATTTAAAAAGTGCATTACAATCAAACATGCAATTATTCATCTAAAAAAATCTTTAACCGTGACAAAATCATGTCTTTTCCCTTCTATTCATAACACTTTTATCATTTAAACATAGGCTGATGGTAGATGTTTTTTGATTAGAAGGGCGGATTGAAGATGTTTAAAGCAAAAATAGGTAATAGCATAAACTATCCAACTGGCGAATTAGAGCAACACTTTCAAACGTTTAGCAGACATATAATTGGCCATCATCACTTATTTCATTCTCCTTATGGAATGAAAAAAATAATCTATGCAGATTGGACAGCTAGCGGTAGGTTATATCGTCCAATTGAAACAAAACTTACAAACTTATTCGGTCCATTTATCGGAAATACGCACACTGAATCAACGGTTACAGGAACAACAACAACAGAGGCCTATCACTATGCGAAAGAAATCATTAAAAGTCATGTCCATGCACATGATTCCGACATATTAATCTCAGCTGGAACAGGTATGACCGCTGCAGTAACCAAATTACAAAGGTTACTAGGGATTCGCGCACCACAAAATATACAAAATCAAATTCATTTAAAGGAAGAAGATCGCCCAATAATCTTTGTTAGCCATATGGAACATCATTCAAATTATCTTTCTTGGCAGGAAACAATTGGTGACGTAGTGATGTTACCACCAGGATCAGACGGCTCAATCGACATAGATGAACTGCAATCACTTCTCTACCAATACAAAAATAGAAAAGTTAAGATTGGCGCCTTTACAGCATGTTCCAATGTGACCGGTATTCAAACAGACTACTATCAATTAGCAAAAATCATGCATCAGCATGGGGGTTTGTGTTTCATTGACTTTGCAGCTTGCGCTCCTTATGTTGACATTGATATGCATCCTAAAGATTCCTTAAAAAAATTAGATGGTATTCTATTTTCACCTCACAAATTTTTAGGTGGGCCAGGTACAAGCGGCATTCTAATTCTATCGAAGACGTTACTTAAAAATGCTATCCCCGACAACCCTGGTGGCGGAACAGTTATATGGACAGATAAATGGGGGGATTATAAATACGCATCTAATGAAGAAGAACGAGAAGATGGGGGTACACCAGGTTTTTTGCAAATGATAAAAACTGCACTAACCCTTCAACTCAAAGAACAGATGGGCATTGAAGAGATGCTCTATCGAGAAAAAGAATTGACAGCTTTTTTTCTACCACAATTAGAAAAGATAAAAGAGATTACTATTTTAGATAATTCGCCGTTACATCAACGTTTGAGTATTATTGCATTTTATGCAAAGGATATGCATCATCACCTGTTTGTGAAGTTATTAAATGATCGATTTGGAATTCAAGCACGCGGCGGCTGTTCTTGCGCTGGACCCTATGGGCATTATCTATTTAATATTGATCATTCCTATTCTAAGAAAATGGCTAATAATGCGGAAGCTGGTGATATGTCATTAAAACCTGGTTGGGTAAGGATTTCTTTACATCCTGTCATGTCAAATAAAGAAATAGCATTTATCATCATGGCGATTAAAGAAATCCTCGAACATAAAGATGAGTGGCGTAAAGACTACCAGTACAACCCCCAAAAAGATACCTTTGAGCACATTCGTTTAGCTGAAGTACCAGCAATAAATATGAAACAATTGTTTTCTTTATAAGTACAAAACTAAACCAAACTTATTCAGAAGAAATTAAACACAAACCCTGATCTTGCAATCTTTTTCTACTTGCAAGATCTAGCTTTTTATCTATTATTAAATGGTTAGCATCTTGAATCTCACCCAGTTTTGAAAAAGCTTGCACGTCAAACTTTGTATGATCTAACATGATATATACTGTATGTGCTATATCCATCATCTTCTTTTTGACGAGCGCCTGTCTTTCATCCGATTCACTTAAACCTCTTTCAAAATGGAATCCTTTACATGATATAAACGCTTTGTTGACGTAATAAGTATCCAATGAGGATGTCGCTAAAGGGCCAACAAATGACAATGATCCATCTAACAAAGTTCCTCCAGTAGAGATAACGGTGATTAACTTTTTAGCACTTAGTTCCATAGCGACCTTTAATGAATTCGTAACTACGGTTAGTTTCATATCCGGAAGTGTCTTCGCCATGTACCAAGCGGTCGAGCTAGCATCTAGAACAATTGTATCGCCTTCTTCTACCTGTTCTACCGCAAGTCGCGCTATCTCACTTTTCTCCGCAACATTGGTGATCTCTCTTTTTTCGAATGGCAGTTCTTCTGCATCGCTCATTTGAACACTTACTGCACCACCATGACTTCTTGTTAGCTTTTGTTCCGCTTCTAATTTTTCTAAGTCTCGACGAATCGTTTCTTCTGTAACAGAAAATAGTTTACTTAACTCTGAGACACGTACACTCTTTTTTTCATTAATGACTTCAATTATCTTCTGTTGTCTTTCTACAACTAACACAACGTCCCCTACTTTCTAGTAAATTCCTTTACTCGCTTTTGTTCTATTGTATTATTGTAGTTGTTTAAGCGCAACCTAAAAGAAAAACAACAGATAAACTAATTATCATCGTATTATAAGTGTTTAAATATAACTCGGATTAGGAATAACACCGAATGCATTCGCTAAGTCTATTAATTCTTGATCTGTGATCGCTTGCTGCATGCCGCTTTGATGACTATTAACTAACATGTATACTTGTGCTGCTTTCTCTGCTGTTTCTATTAATCCAAACGCATCATCAATTGATTCACCTGCACCAAAAATTCCATGATGTGGCCAAATAACTAAACGATGCTCCGCCATTTCTGCTGCCGTTTGTGTTCCAATCAAATCTGTACCTGGTACCATCCATGGTAAAATTGCTACACCTTCCGGAAAAACAACAATACATTCGGTACACATTTTCCATAATGTTTTTGTGAAAGATTTCGCGTTCAGTTCATGCGTAAACGTCATTGCAATCACATTTGTTGTATGCGTGTGCATAATTACCCGGTGATTAGGATCTTGTTTCAAACGGGAGATATGACTCATAAAGTGTGATGGCAATTCACTAGTGGGCTTCGCATCACCTTCAAGTCCCCATAAAAGATCTACGCTATTTCCATCTTCTGTTACACACAGAATTCCTAAGCAATCATTCGGACTTTTAATAACATTCTTAAAATATTTACCTGAACCAGTTACAATAAAATACTGATTTGCAAGTTCTACTACCGGGAAATCTAGCGCAATCGTACGCAAAATTTGGTTTTTGTCTAAATATGGTTGAATCTCTTCTTCTTTTAAAAGGTAGCTAACATTTCCGCCATTACGCTCATCCCATCCATTGCGCCACATATTAGTTGTAGCCTCCATCATTTCTTGTACGAATGGCGCTTTTATAATAGGATCCTCTTTTGTTTTTTGTATAACTGTCATTATGAAACATCCTCTCTTCTGCGTTATTACACATTTTATTTGTTATATCTTTATTTTATCTTTTAAAACAATATAAATCAACATAAATAAAGATTAATTATAAACTTAACTTTCCAACTTATAAATAACCACGAATCGTTGACTGTTTTAAGTTCGGCGTGTAGCCGTTATATTGCTTGATAGTCTTTTAAAAAACTGCTTTCTATCAGGTTTGCATCGGAATTACCATCAACTGCGACATACATCCATGTTGATTTTCGCTTCGGTCAGTCGCTTTCCGCGGGCAACGCTTCAACTTCCTCGGAAGCAAAAAACACTTCCTGCGGGATTTTCAGCTGTTGCTTTTCCCGCAGGAGTCGACTGTCCTACGCTACAATCAACCAGCATAATGTGCACAGCTTTCGTCATAAGCGCAATAAAACTTTATGACCAGTAGACGATGTATTACTTTTAACACCTATCCAGCGGAGCGAATGAAATGGGTGAGACCCCAGTGGGAACAGCACGGGCTGAAGATCCACTCGGAAAGCGGTCTTTGCTTATCCGAGTTAGCTGAAGCCGTGCCCACGGAAAGCGATCCCATTTCACTTGTGGAGCGGGTAAGGGTTTTCTGTTACATCGCAATTTCTATCAAGTCCGTAAAACGAAACACAACAATGTTTACGTTACCATTATTCAATCAATAAAAAAAGCAAGTAAAACAACAGGTGAGTTGCTTACTTGTTTTTTTGTCTATCTTTAAATAATCTCCTCAAACATTACAATAACTTCTTCTTTTGTCGGCCGGAATGGATTACCAGCTGCACAAGCATCTTTCATAGAATTATTTGCTAATTTATTTAAATCAACTTGATCTACACCTAATTCTGAAAGCTTTGTAGGAATCCCTACTTCTGTTGCTAATTTTTTAATAGCCTGAATGACTTCTTCTGCACATTTCGCAGCGGATTTATCTTTTGTTTCAATACCAATCGCTTTTGCAATTGCAGGGAATTTTTTCGGATCACGTTTCGCGTTTTCACGTTCCACAATCGGCAATAACATTGCATTACACACACCGTGAGGCAAGTCGTATACACCGCCGAGTTGGTGGGCCATCGCATGCACATAACCAAGACCAGCATTATTAAAGGCAAGGCCCGCCAGAAACATTACATAAGCCATTTGTTCACGCGCCTCAATATCGTGCCCATCTTCAACTGCCCGTGGTAGGTATTCGAAAATAGTCTCAACTGCAGCAAGTGCTGTCGCATCAGTAATTTTATATGCACCGGGTGTAACAATTGCTTCAATCGCATGTGTCAATGCATCCATTCATGTAGCTGCCGTTAAAGCAGCTGGTTTACCAAGCATTAGTTCTGGATCGTTAACTGAGATCGATACTAAACTATTTTTATCTACCATCACCATTTTAACTTCACGTGCTTCATCCGTGATTACATAATTAATTGTATATTCAGCTGAGGTTCCAGCAGTTGTATTAACGGCAACTATCGGAACCGACTTCTTACTTGTTTTATTCACTCCTTCAAAGTCGCGTACATCCCCACCATTTGTTACAACTAACCCAATCCCTTTCGCTGCATCTTGTGGGGATCCACCACCTATCGATACAATAAAATCACACCCATTATCTTTAAAAACCCCGACACCATCTGTTACATTTTTCGTTGTTGGATTTGGCTTCACTTTATCATAGATAACATAATCAACAGCTGCTATTTCCAAGTGTTCTAATACTCTACCTACAATCCCATTTTCATTTAAGAATTCATCTGTCACAACTAGTGCCTTTTTACGCTCCAAATCTTTTATAAACGGGTTCAGTTCAGCTAAACAGCCTCTTCCCACTAAATTTGTACTTGGTACATACAATACTGGCATTTTTTCTCCTCCTTATAATTGCTCAATAATTCACATATGATATTAATATGAAACAATTTGTATCTATACCCAATTATATTAAAAACAAAGATAAAAGTAAATACATTATAATTCCGTTTTTTGTTTATATGTGTTGTTTTATCTTTATCTCATATTCTAATAATAAGAGATTTAGTAATAAAATGTAGGAGAAAGAGAATGAAATAACGAACAATATTTTGTTCGCTATTTCATGTAAGTATTTCCTATCTTTGCGATAGTACTTCTTTTTCATAATCACGAACAGATTCAAGCCAATTTTCTCTTACTGGAACACCCATTTGTTCACAATAATAATCCCAAATAGCCCCGAATGGATATGTCTTGAATTCTTCGAGTAAAACTAAACGTTCCGTGAAGTCTCCCTCATCTTGTAACTTCTTTAAATGCTCATGTGGCATCAGCATGGCATAAAGTAACGATTTTATCATGTTACGTGTACCAATTGTCCAAGCCGCTACCCGGTTAATACTCGCATCAAAAAAATCTAAACCAATCATAACCTTATCAAGTGCATCATTACGAACAATTTCCAAGCCGATTTCTTTCAGCTCATCATCAAATATAACCACATGATCACTATCCCAACGTACTGGACGAGAAACATGGAGTGCTAGTTTATCACTGTATACGAGCATGGCCGAAATTTTATTTGAAACCATTTCTGTTGGATGATAGTGCCCTGTATCAAGTAAGCATAGTTTATTATTTTTCAGTGCATAGCCCATATAAAACTCATGTGATCCTACTACGTATGCTTCTGAACCTATTCCAAATAATTTACTCTCAACAGCATCAATATTATAAGCCTCATCAATTTCTTGAGAGAAAATTTCATCTAGCGACTCTTTCAGTCGTTTTCTAGGAGTTAGACGGTCAGTAGGTGTGTCTTTATAACCATCAGGAATCCATATGTTTGTTAATGTCGGTGTACCTAACTCTTTTCCAAAGTATGCTGCTATTTTACGACTTGCCTGGCAATGTCGAATCCAGAAGTCACGAATTTTCTTGTCAGGATGCGATAGTGTTAGACCATCATCAGCCTTTGGGTGTGAAAATAACGTTGGATTAAAGTCTAATCCTAGATCATGCTTTTTCGCCCAGTTCAACCAATTTTCAAAGTGTTTTGGCTCTAACTGATCCCTTTCTACTATTTCTCCATCTGTTTCCGCATAGATTGCATGAAGATTAATTCGATGTTTACCTGGAATAAGCGTTAATGCTTTTTCTATATCAGATCTGAGCTCTGCTGGTGTCTTTGCTTTGCCAGGGTAGTTTCCTGTCACATCAATTCCACCCGATAATTCCTGTTGATTCACTTCAAAACCAGCAACATCATCTCCTTGCCAACAATGTATAGAAATCGGAACTGTTTTTAATCTATCTAACACTTGATCAACTTCAATACCCCATTTTTGATATTGCGCTTTAGCCTGCTTAAAATTTTCATTTACTGTCATATTAATTTCTCCTCTTTTGCTTGATATTGTTTCATCTCAAAAGACTTACTAATAATTTCGCGTGCCTCGTCAATGTTTTTAATATCACCTGTTGCAATCAATTGAGCAATTAAATTACCAATCGCCGTTGCTTCTATTGGACCTGCTATCACTCTTTTTTTGCTTGTATCTGCGATCAATTGATTTAGCATTTCATTTTGACAACCGCCACCAATGATATTAATTTGTTCAAATTCCCTTTCATAAATTTCTTCTATTTGGTTAATTGCAGTTTGATAGCTATTAGCTAGACTATCAAATACACACTTTGCTACTTCTCCAGCAGTTTGTGGTATCGATTGACCTGTATCTTGACAATAACTTTGAATTGCATGAATCATATTCTCCGGCTTTAAAAACCTGTCTTGGTTAACATCAACGGTTGCCTTAAAGTCACCAACTTCTTTCGCCAATTGAACAAATTCAGAAAAAGTGTAGCGATTCTTGTAATTGCGTTTTACTTCTTGAATCATCCAAAGCCCCATAATATTTTTTAAAAATCGAAAACGATAATCGATACCACCTTCATTCGTAAAGTTATAATTAAATGCTTTGGTAACACAAATAGGAAAGTTATTTTCTAAGCCAATTAATGACCACGTTCCTGAACTAATATAGATCGTTTTTTCTTTTTCAGGCACTGCGATTACTGCTGATCCAGTATCATGTGTTGCTGGTAATATCACATCAAAATCCACTCCAAACGCTTCAACCAGTTCAGGTTTTATTGCTCCTAAGTTCGTGCCCACTGGTTGGATGGTTTGAAACATCGCTGACGGTAAACCTAGTTGTTCCAAAAGGTCACAATCCCACGTCTTCGTAAAAGCGTTAACTAATTGTGTCGATGTCGCATTTGTATACTCATTTGCTTTCTTACCAGTTAATAAGAAATTCAAATAATCTGGAATCATTAAAAACGTTTTTGCTTTTGTAATAATGTCTGGATTTGTCTTATTTAACGCACATAGCTGATAGATTGTGTTGAATTTCTGAAATTGTATGCCCGTTTCTAAATATAAGCGCTCTTTACTGATCGTTTGAAAGACTTCTTCCATCACACCGTCCGTACGGGAGTCGCGATATGACACCGCATCTGTTAACAACTGATCGTCTTTATCTAATAAAACAAAATCTACTGCCCACGTATCAATTCCAATACTGATTGGTTCTAATCCTTGATCAATCGCTTGATGAATACCAACTTTAATAGATTTAAATAACTGCCCAACATCCCAACAATAATGTCCATTCTTTTTAATTAATTTGTTCTCAAAACGATGCACTTCAACTAATTGCAATTTGTTTTCGTCTAGATAACCCGCCATCAATCGACCACTCGAGGCACCAATATCAACAGCTAAACTACATTTTTTCAAACTACTCACCTCTTTTGTAAACGTTGTCTTATTATCTATATTACAAGTTGTTTTCTTATTTGGTAATAACGCTACTTACTTTTTTATTGTCCTTATTTGCAATAAAAAAATTCCGTAAAACAAGTTACTTAGGTAACTGTTCACGGAATTTCTTTGGTGTACACCCATATTTCGTTTTGAATATTCGATAAAAATAACTAATATTATCATAACCTACTTGCTCAACAACTGCCGTAATCGGCAGATCAGTGTGTAGTAATAATACTTTTGCTTCTTGCAGGCGCTTTTCTTGAACGAGTTCTTTAAACGTTTTATCCGTTAGTTTTTTGATTTTTTTACTTAATGCATAATGCGGTTGTTTGAGTTGACTAGCTAATTGATAAAGTGATGCATCAACATAATTTGCTTCAATATATTGAAGTGTGTCTATAATGATATTATGCTCCACAACATGTTGCTGACTTTTTTCTATTTTATCTGAGTGCTTCATTAATTCAATTAATAACAGACCCATTTGAAACTTAATCTTTGCATCAGATAAAAAGGAAGGTTCCATTATTTCTAGAATCATATCTTTTACTAATAGTTGAATCTCATCTAAACTAGCAACTGCAAAATAGAGAAACTGTCCATTCTGTGTATGATTAAATAAGCTATTCACGAGGAAATCACTAATATTATGATCATCTGATTCCGCTGACAGATAACTGAAGATATAGTTAAAAAAGTGAGGTTGAATAATGAAATTGATTACAATATCTTCTTTACCACAAGCTATTATTTCATGTTCCATATGTTGATTCAGTAACAGCAGTTCACCTTGCTTTAGATGCAGAAATTCATTCCCTACTTTTTGTTTTAATTCTCCATGGTAGACATAGTTGATTTCCACATAATTATGTTTATGTTTTGGAAAATCAACGTATCTTGTATGCTTGCGCACCATAATCATATTATCTTTACGCAAGAACTTATCACTTTCAATAACAAAATCAGCTTGATTCGTATAGAGTCCTTTATTTACTTCTAGTTTGTTTTCTAAAATTGCACTTTCTTCATCCGTCTCTTCTATGAGGTACTTATATAAATCTATCGGCATTACTTTCCCTCCTCTTTTCACATTGTACATCATAAATCCATTATAAAACTATTATATTTAAACTGTAATGTCCTACTATTTTACCATTGTAATATTTTAACAGAATATGTATACTACTATGTGTAATCTATCGGCCGATAGAAAAACATCATGAGCTTTTCTTAACATACCTACCCATCAAAAATTCACTAAACTGAAGGAGATGTACGGAATGAAAAGAAAGGTCTATTTATTATTAGCTTTAAGTCTATTTATCGGTATATTTATGATAGCGGATTCAGTGCACGCAGCTAGCTATGACGCAAGTAAATCCTATAAGATTGTTAACAAATCTAGTGGAAAAGCACTTGAAGTATATGACTGGTCTACAGCAGATGGGGGAAATATTGTACAGTATAATGATTGGGGCGGTCTGAGTCAACAATGGAAAATTATTAATATTGGCGATGGTTACGATAAAATTGTAAACGCATTCAGTATTAAGGCGATGGAAGTCCAAGATTGGTCGACTGCGGACGGTGCTAATATTGCACAGTGGTCTGACTGGAATGGCGATAGTCAACAATGGAATATCGTCGACATAGGCAATGGCTATGTCAAAATAATCAATAGGTTCAGTGGCAAAGCACTCGAAGTGTACGAGTGGTCCGGAGCTGATGGTGCGAATGTTGTGCAATGGGCAGATTTAGGTGGAGACAATCAACAATGGCGGATTACTGAAGTCACACCAGCTGAGACGATTACAGTAAATCAAACCATTGTCGTAGAAGAAGGAGAAACCTTTGATGGTTCCGGGAATAGATATGTAGCTAATCCAAATACAGTTGGAGATGGTAGCCAAGGTGAGGATCAAGATCCAGTATTTCGTTTAGAAGATGGCGCAACATTACGTAACGTTGTGTTAGGTGCTCCTGCAGCTGATGGTGTGCATACGTATGGAGATGCTCTAGTCCAAAATGTTGTCTGGGAGGATATTGGTGAAGACGCTTTAACAATTAAAGATCAAGGTAATGTTACGATTTTTGGTGGATCGGCTCAACACGGTGATGATAAGATGTTTCAAGTGAACGCACCTTCTACATTTAACATTATCAATTTTACCGCAAATGATGCTGGTAAAATGATAAGACAAAATGGTGGCACTACTTTCAAAACAAGTATTAATATTGAAGGCAGTGTCATTACCAATATGGATGAAGCTATTTTTAGAACAGATAGCAATACGAGTGAAGTTAATATGGTCAACACACGTTATTCAAATGTCGGGAATAAGTGGTATAACGTGCAAAACGTATCTGAAAATAATAATTTAGAATTTTAATTTTAAAGTTTAATCAATTTCATAATACCAATTTAGTAGCCACTGATATGGTAATTATGAAATTGACTCAGTTAGAAGAGGAATTGGATGAATGTTCTCCAATTCCTTTTTATTTCATCGATTCCACTTATCCACA
Organism: Paraliobacillus sediminis; assembly: GCF_003426055.1. Classification (NCBI taxonomy): domain Bacteria; kingdom Bacillati; phylum Bacillota; class Bacilli; order Caryophanales; family Bacillaceae; genus Paraliobacillus; species Paraliobacillus sediminis. The sequence goes on along the minus strand of NZ_QJSI01000001.1, from coordinate 301,299 downwards.
TACTATCCACATCAGCTAATTTAAGGGGATAAGGGAAAAATTATTGTAAAAAAACTGCGGATTAGTTTCAGTCATCCACAGGTTATTTACATATTTTTAATCTCTTTCATTTCATAATAGGCCATTAATGCACGTTCACGCGCTGCTTTATGATCAACGATGCGATCTGGATACGTTTGTCCCAGTTTTATCCCCAGCTGTGTTAATACTTTTTCTGGAGCGGTCCATGGGGAAAAGATATATTTATTTGGTAAATCAGCAATTTCCGGCACCCATTTTCGTACATAATCGCCATCTTTATCAAACTTTTCTCCTTGCAGAATAGGGTTAAACACTCGAAAATATGGAGAAGCATCATAACCTGATCCAGCAACCCATTGCCATCCCATCGTATTATTTGCAAGGTCATGGTCAACCAATGTATCACGGAACCATGCTGCGCCTTCTAGCCAATGAATAAGTAGATGTTTCACCAAAAATGATGCAGTAATCATACGAATTCGGTTATGCATCCATCCTGTTTCCCACAGCTCTCTCATACCTGCATCAATTAGTGGATAACCTGTCATCCCACTTTTCCACCGTTCTAACGCCTCTGTATTTTTCAACCAAGGGAACGCCCTAAACGCATCTTTTAACGGTTGGTTAATAACATGTGGATAACTAACTAATTGATGATAAGCAAAATCACGCCAAACAACTTGTCGTAAATAAGACTCGATTTGCTTATAACGATCACCTTCCCCTTCCTCATTACTAACCAGGTCTAACTTTTCTTTACTTTGATACCACATGCTACGCGTACTAATTTCACCCCATGCAAGATGTGGTGATAATTTTGAAACACCCTCTTTGGAGGGAATATCTCGCTGGTCATCATAGTGTTCAATTGCATCTTGTGAAAAATCTCGCCATTTCGTATATGCGCCCTTTTCCCCTGGATTCCAATATCTATTAAATTTATCTGACCAAGGATAGGCTGATAACAGACCTAGCTCGTCCAATTGTCCAACAGCAAAGTCAGAAGGGAGTTTAGAAGTTATATGCTTCGGTTTAGGAACTGGCTTTTCTACTACTTGCTGTCTAGCTTGTTTCCAAAATGGCGTGAATACTTTATAAACATTACCTTGTTTATTCCTTACTGTGCCAGGGGTAAATAGTAAGTTGGAATGAAAGGATTGCACATCTATTCCCTGTTTTGTGAGTAGATTACTAATTTGTTGATCGCGCTCACTTATTTGTGGTTCATAACGTTTCGTAAAATATAAAGCTGCTGCATTCGTTTCTTTTATTATCTGTTGTAACACTTCTTGACTTGATCCTTTTCTTAGGATCAGAGGAACATGATAGTTCTGTAATTCCTCTTGCAAAGCTTTTAGACTATGATGTAACCACCATAATTCAGCAGATCCCATCCCCATGTCTTCTTCATCCGGTGCATGTATGTAGACTAAAATCACATTATTTTCTTTAGTGGCTTCGTATAAGGCTAGATTATCTTGAAGCCGTAAATCTTTACGAAACCATACGATAACTGTTTTTTCTAGCATAACTATCTCCTCTTTTGGCGCATGTCATAGCTTTATTATAGTATCTATTCCCTAAAGCACAAACAACCAATCTTTATAACGCAAAAAATAAAGAGGGCTTCTATATTAGAACCCCTCTCCTTCTTTTAACAGACTTTTAGTAAATGCAATGTCATCCGTAAAATACCCATCTACACCATACAAATACATGTCTTTTTGTTGGTGCTTTTGTTTTTCTTTATCCGTAAAATAAACATGTACTTCCTTTCCTTGATCATGTAATACCTTTACTACATGTGATGTGATATCAGACGCTTCTATACCAATAAAGGAATATGTAACTTCACTTGCCTCCTCCAAATTAAATTTCCCTTTACTGAACAGGTACGTTAGCGGAACATCTGGAGCAATGCTTTTTATTTTTTCTAAACTAACTTTTGAAAAAGATTGAAGTGTGACTAACTTCTTTTCTATCAACTCATACTCATTTAATAATTCTAGCAAGTCCTTCTCCATCACGGCCTGACCGTTTACCAATCTAGTCTCAATGTAGTAATGTTCTGTATCTAAGAATGTTTGCAACACTTCTTCTAAGGTAGGCACTGCTTCTGTTAACGTTTCTTCTCCAAAAACTTCTACAGTTTCAACTGTTCTCAACTCGTTAAGTGTTAAATCTGATACGGCTCCTGAACCATTAGTCGTTCGGTCGATGGTTTGATCATGCATGACAACCAGTTCACCATCCTTTGTCATTCTTAAATCCATTTCCAAAGAGTCTACACCATTTTCTGAAGCGATCTTATAAGCAGTTATTGTACTCTCATTAAAGCGATCATTTGCTCCACGATGTGCAATGATTTTTGGTTTATCCGCTGTTAATGTAGCTGTTATAATCTCACTATCGACACCGCCTGTTAAACTATTTATAAACCCAAAAACAATAGCGGCCAGCAATATCTGTTTAGCCAAAAGGAATTGCCCGCTCATTCCGAAGCGTTAAAGCCAGTTCTGGAAAATCTGTAATGATCGCTTCTACTTCTAAGGTTAATAACCTTTTTATATCGTCTTGATCATTTGCAGTCCATGCCCTAATGGACGGCGAATTTCGTTTCCAATATACTTCATTTGCTAACAACACTGTTTTATTAATGTGTAGTGACTCTAAGTCCAAACTAGCTAGATAATCTTGCGGCTGTGTTATCGGTTGCTGCAACAACCAAGCAATTTCAGCACTTTGATCAAGTTGTTTGATCCGAATTAAGGTTGGTAAGTGAAACGAAGAATATACTACCTTCCTCTTGTTTCCGAATTCTTGAACCAAGTTAAGTACCTTCTCTTCAATACCATCATAATTTATTAGGTATGTTTTAAATTCAATATTTAATTCCGTTTCATAAGGGCCTAGTAACGCCAATACTTCTCGTAACGTCGGTATCTTTTCACTGTTCCAATCCGATCGATAATATTTATAGTGAGAAAATCCACTACCCGCACTGTATTGTTGCAATTGCTGAAGGCTAATGTCTTTTATATACCCTTCACCATTAGTCGTACGATCGATACGTTCATCATGAATAACAACCACCTCGTTATCTTTTGTTAAATGAACATCCAACTCAATACCATCAACCCCTTGTACGATCGCCTGTTCAAAACTAAGCAACGTATTTTCGGGATAGTCACCTTTACTTCCTCTATGACCATATATTTTTGTTTTTGACATCAAATCACATCCTTTAAGTTATTAAGTAAATATGGGATAAAAACAGCGTGCTGCTTTTATCCCATAAATGACCTATTACTACTCGCCTCTAGCTTTATTAGCCTGTTCAATTGCTGCATTCAATTGCTCAACAGCTGTATTGTATGTCTCATCAACATCTCCACCGTTATATACCGTTTCGAGTGCTGTTTCTGTAATACGACGTGCTTCTGGTATCATGTCCATTAATGCGCCTTCTGTTGCAGCTGACGGCTTAGTTGCCTGCAGCTGTTCTACAGTTACTTTTAACTGCGGCATTTCTGCATAAGCATCTTGTACAACTTGCTCATCATACGCTGCAGGATTAATAGCAAAATACCCTGTACCTACATGCCATTCCGCTTGAATTTCAGGTGTTTGTAAGTACTTCATAAATTCCCAAGCTGCTAATTGTTCCTCTTCTGGCTTTTCGTTCATCATCCAAAGACTCGCACCACCAATGACAACACCTTCCCGTTCTGTTTCTTCAGGATACGGAATAAATGCTACACCTACTTCAAATGGTGCGTTATCAATAACGTCTCTTGCACTTGATGATGACTGCATAAACATCGCAACGTCTTCCGCTAAAAATCCAGCAACCATATTATCACCATTTGTTCCATAATTCGCGAAGGTATCAGCTGCGATCATATTATCGACCCAATTAAAAACTGATTTTCCTTGTTCATCCGTAAAACCAATTTCTGTTGGTGTATCGCTACGACCGTTGTCATTGTTCATTAATAAAGCACCTTGGTTCGCTAATAGCTGCTCATATAACCAACCATACGCCTGTAGAGCAAAACCTTTCATTTCAGGATTGGATTCAACAATTGCTTTACTAACAGTTTCCACTTCTTCATATGTTTCAGGCGGAGTCTCTGAATCTAATCCAGCCGCTTCGAATGCGTCCTTGTTATAATACATAACAGGTGTTGATGAATTAAAAGGCATTGAATAGAACTGATCATCTATTTTATAATAATTAATGATATTCTCTTCAAGGCCACTCATATCATAGTCATCCTGATCTACATAAGTCTGAATTGGTTCCACACTGCCACTATTTATCATTGATTTTGTTCCAATTTCAAAGACTTGCATCATATTTGGTGCACTATCTGTTCCTGCTACACTGTGAAACTTTGTTAATGCTTCATCATATGTACCTTGATATTCCGCATTAACTACTACCTCATCCTGAGAAGAATTGTAGTCTGCTACAATTTTATCAAGCGCCTCTTGTGCCGCGCCACCCATCGCGTGCCAAAAAGTTACAGTAGTTGGTGCTGTATCTGATTCCGTGCTTGTGTCCGTTTCGTCAGTTGTTCCTGTTTCATCTGCTTCTGTTTCTTCTCCTGTATTTGCATCCGTTGAATTACAAGCCGCCATAATTAAAATCAAACCGATTAATAGTAAACCCATTACTAATTTTCTCATTCTTTGACACTCCCTTATCACATTTTTTTTTATAGAAGACACTTTATCTCAATCAGGCATTTCGCCCGAATGTTTTACTTCAAGGCACCTTCTGCCAACCCTTTTTGTAATTTCTTTTGACCTAGGAACAAAAGGATTAAAGTTGGAATGACCACTATAATTGATCCAGCCATAATAATTCCCCACTCATTTAGCTGTTCTTGTGATTGCAGCTGACGCAAGCCAATTTGTACTGTACGAAAATCATCATTAGTCGTTGCAAGTAATGGCCATAAATACATATTCCACGACGTTAAAAAGCCATATACTCCTAACGTGACAAGACTCGTTCGTGCCACTGGCAAGACAACAGTCAAAAAGAATTTAAAATCACCCATACCAGCAATTTCACTTGCCTCTTTTAATTCTTTGGGAATCTGTTTGAAATTTTGTCTTAATAAAAATGTTCCAAAAGCCATCGCGAAAAAGGGAATAGCAAGCCCTTGATAGCTATCAATCCAACCAAGGTCACGAATAGTGTGAAAATTCGGAATAATCGAAGCTTCAAAAGGAACCATCATTGTTGCAATAAAAACGAAAAACAAGACGTCCCTTCCTTTAAACTTTAAAAACACAAATGCATAGGCGGCTAAACTAGACAATATAAGTTGACCTACCATAATTAAAATAGATACAACAAAGCTATTTAATAAAAATTTGAACAAGTCAAACCGTTCAAATACTTGTACATAGTTATCAAAGGTTAAGGAGCTCGGGATGATTTTTCCCGTCATGATTTCCTGACTTGACATAAAACTCATTAATAAAGCGATAAGTGTTGGTGCAAATATCAATACCGACGATATGATCAATAAAAAGTAGAAAATTATCTTTTTTTGAATTGGTAAGATCATTGATAATGCACCTTCCTTTCACCAAGTTTAAATTGGACTAAGGTCAAGACCAATATGATGACAAACAAGATAACTGCTTGTGCACTTGCAGGACCAAATTGATAATTCATAAATGCCTCTTGGTAAATCGAATAGACAATTAAATTTGTTTCATTTTGTGGTCCGCCTCGTGTCAGCATGTCGATTTGTCCAAATGTCTGAAAAGCATTGATCATTGTGACCGTAATAACAAAGAACAAAGTCGGTGATAACATCGGAATTGTAATTCTTCGCAGCTTGTAAAAATAACCCGCCCCATCAATATCTGCACTTTCATATAAATATGTATCAATAGACTGAAGCCCGCCCAACAATATTAAAAAGGTAAAGCCTATATTCATCCATATCGTTGTAATGGATACAGAAAAGAGTGCCCAATTAGGATCTGTTAGCCAACCAATAGATTCTAATCCAATAACTTCTAATAATTGGTTTAACCAACCAATCGTCGGATGAAATAAAAACATCCAGAAAACCGATGCAGCAGCTACGGATATCCCCATTGTTGACGAAAACATTGTTCTAAATATGCCAACTCCTCTTAATTTCTCATTAGCAATGAGCGCCAAAAACAGGCTGATTATAATAGCACCTGGCACTGTATACAAAACAAATATAAAAGTTGACGTTAAACTCTTCATAAAAATTGGGGACGAGAAAATATTCGCATAATTATCAATACCAACAAAGACTGTCGTCACCCCACTATTATCTGTTAAGAAAAAGCTTAAATATATTGTTCGAATTAGTGGGTAAAACAAGAAAACACTGAACAGTACAATAGAAGGTAATAAGAACAAGATTCCTTTAATGAAATTGACTCTACGTTGTTTCTTTCTTTCCTTTTCAAAATCTATTGTACGACCGACTTGGGATTCAATCGCAATTTCACTCATATAACAACAACCTCTTGTCCTTTGTTAATTGTTGCAGATTTGATAAGTAATCCTGTATCAGTATCAAAGAAACTTAGATTTTTTGATGAAATATGTACAGGAACCTTATCACCAACGTTCACCATCCATTGGCCAAGCCATTTAGCAGTCCAAAGTTCTGGGCCGATCTCAAACGTTAGCAACGTTTCATTCCCTAACTGTTCTACATTGATTACTTCAAGCTGATGCGTACTGTTTTGCTGATCCCCTTGTAAAATATGTTCTGCTCTAATTCCAATCGTCATGTTTTTACTTTGTGGAATCTCATCGAAATCCGCATCAGTCACCGGTATCCGCATACCACCTTCTACTACTATCTGTTGATCCAAAAGGTGTGCTTTTCCCATATTCATTTTTGGTGATCCGATAAAGGACGCAACAAACAGATTGGCTGGCTCATTATAGAGCGTAATAGGTTTACCAACTTGTTGAATTTCACCGTCATTTAACACCATGATTCGATCACCCATTGTCATTGCTTCAACTTGATCATGTGTTACATATACCATTGTTAAGCCAAGACGCTTTTGCAATCGACGAATTTCAATCCGCATGTGTGCGCGTAATTTCGCATCTAGATTAGATAATGGCTCATCCATTAAACATAATGGTGATTCACTTACAACGGACCTTGCCAAAGCTACCCTTTGTCGTTGTCCACCCGATAATTGTTTCGGCTTTCTTTTTAACAATTCTGTTAAACCCATCATTTCAGCTGTATCTTTTAGTCTTCTTTTCTGCTCTTCTTTTGCTACTTTCTTAGCGTTTAATCCAAATAAAATATTCTGTTCTACACTTAGGTGTGGGTACAGTGCATAATTTTGAAAAACCATCGAGAGATTTCGATCCTTAGGCGGGAGATGATTAACCGTTTTATCCATTATTTTTAAGGTCCCACTTGTAATTTCTTCAAGTCCTGCAATCATTCGGAGTAATGTGCTTTTTCCAGATCCTGAGGGGCCTACCAGTACGAAGAATTCTCCTTCCTCAATGGAAATATCTATTTCATTTAGTACATCCCTTTGCTTCTCATATGACTTGGATGCCTTAATTAATTCAACCTGTTTCACAAACATGACCCTCCTTGATTCATTTGATTTTATTTAAACATAAATTCTTAGCTGAAAATCTTTAGTTACCAAATGTTTACAGACACTTAACGCTATGCATATATACTTTAAATTCCGTTTACAAATAATGATTCTATTAACCTATAAATCTTACTTTTGAACAAAAAAAGAAGTTATCCGCATAATACTGCAGATAACTTCTTTTCAGATAACGCTATTTCTATTATAATTTCTGTCCACAACTCGCACAGAAACTTTCGTATATCTTCTATTACGTTATGAAACTGTTCTTGTCGGCAATGGCTTTGTTGGAAATGGATGATCAAACGTATTTCTAACATATTGATAGATTGTTTGTTCAAGAGAAACGCCAGCCTTTTGTAAGCCTTGATTACCGAATAAAATATTGAATTCCAGAATATAAAACTTACCTTCACTGATCATAACATCAAATCCAGCATGATTAATATTTAACTCCCGCGCTACTCGGAGCACAAGTTCACTAGCTTCTGGTGGGACAAAATCATAACAAAGCTTTCCACCTTGCGCTAGATTATGAAGAAATTCTCCTTCCATCCCCACACGCCAATAAGAGGCGAAAACTTCATCACCAATAACACAGATCCGCATGTCTTTCCCATCATTCTCAAGATGTTCTTGCACGTAAAGCACATCATTTTTCTTCGCATACTCCATGAATTGCTGTTCACTTTCAATTAGAAAAGTTCCTCTGCCCATTGAATTCCGGATTTCTTTTGCAACAAAAGGAAAGGGAAATGTATCTAAAATCATCGCGATATTCGTTGGCGTACTTGCCAAAATCTCTGTATAAGGCACATTTTCTGGTGCAACGGCCCAAAGAGCTCGTGTCATTTCTGTTTTACTAAAACCTAGCTGCATTGATTCAATACTTGGAAATATCTTTTTCTTCCAACCATAAACAAGAGCTGGGACTTGCCATGTTTCTGGGAAAAGGATAATGTCAGCTTTCCTAATCGCATCTATTTCTTTAAACATAAGATCTGGTTTTATATAATGCACGCCTGGCATGCCAATTGTGCGAAAAGCATTAAAAGATACGATTTTCATGTTGCTATTCTCACACTCCATCTGACTAGAATCAGATTTAGCATAGCACCTATTTTCAAATTAGCAAGCGTTATTTTTATTCAATTTGTTGTTTTTTTAAAAAGACATGTAAACCAACAAAAACAAGTATAGTTGTAATGAAAGAGACAAGTATAATCAATGGATCTGAAATCCATTTCACCCAAATAAATGCCAACAGAATGATTCCATCAAATATAAAAGCACTAATCACAATATACGGATTTGCACCAACCTTTTCTCTTAAATGTTTAAACACGCCCCAATGAATAATCATATCCATAATCAGATAAAGAATAGCACCCATGGAAGCTATTCGACTTAAATCAAAGAATATAGTTAGTACCATTGCAATTACAATCGTATACACAAGGGTATGCTTTTGTATTCCACCAGACATCCCAAAATGTTTATGTGGGATTAGCTCCATATTCGTAAGCATAGCCAACATGCGAGACACCGCGAATACACTAGCAATAATTCCAGTTATCGTTGCAATAATTGCAATGACAACGGTAAACCAAACACCGATATCACCGAATGCTGGACGTGCCGCTTCTGCTAAAGCATAATCTTGCGCATTAATAATCTCAGTTATTGATAAATTACTAGATACCGCCCATGCTAAAACTAAGTAAACAAATAAACTAATTAGAATTGAAATAACAATCGCTCGCCCTACATTTTTCTTTGGCTTCGTAATTTCAGAGCCACTATTTGTTATCGTGGTAAAGCCCTTAAAAGCTAAAATTGTAAGCGCAACTGCTGCAATATAGTTTACCATTCCTGGACTCGGCGGATTATCACCCAGTTCTGCTGGCTCGATTGCAAAGTTAGCTACCCAAAGTCCAGCGATCGCAAAAATAAGCAAACCAATAATCTTTATTAATGATGCAGAAGATGTAAATGTTTGAATAAAACTATTTCCTGAAATGTTGACAATGAAAGCAAGGATTAGCAAACCAACACCTAGTACTGGTACAAGGATACTGGAAGAATCCACTTCAAATAATTGTAACGTGTACGCACCAAATGTACGTGCTACCAAACTTTGATTGATCACCATCGACAAAGCCATCAGCATTGCAGCTGCAGCAGTAACCGTTCCTTTTCCATAAGCTTTGACTAAATACATCCCAATCCCGCCAGCAGATGGATACTGCTGACTCATTTTCGTATAAGAATATGCACTAAATCCAGTCACGATACCACCAATAATGAATATAATGGGGAACCAAACTCCAGACATCGCGGCTACTTGTCCAAGTAACGCGAAAATACCGGCGCTAATCATAACACCAGTACCTAATCCAACAGCTCCACTTAATGTAATGCTATTCTCTTTATATTCTGACATATAACATAACAACTCCTATAAATTCCTTGATAGTTATGTTATTACCTGTTTTATCAAAAAACAAACACGCGCTTTATTTCCATACTTTTTCATACTTCTTTTGATACTTTACATCTTGTTCTATCGCAATCAACACGAATGCAAGTTGTTTAACGTTTTCATCCGCTTGTTCTTGGTAAATTTGATGCATTGCTTGGATAATATCATACCGGATTAACGTGTGGTTTTTTTCCTTTTCACAATTGCGGAATCGGTCGTCAAAGTGTTTAAGTACCAGAGACTTTTGCTTATCTCCTACAAGTGCAATTTTCCAAATAGCTTGTAATGTGTGTCTTGCGGTCACAAACTTAACATCCTTTGTGACTGACCAAATAGCTGAGAAATCAGTTAGTATCCTTTCTTCCGAATCACTCTTTGCTAAATTACACAGTAGTTGCGCTGCAATAGTTCTACGATGATTATTCGTATCCGTTAGATATTCAAGCAACTCATCCCAAACTTGATAAGCCCAATCAACTTTTTCATTTGTCAATTGAAGCAGTATTTTATAAGCCTCGTATCGTTCCTCCGTATCATCTGATCCTATCTTTTCAAAATTATTCATCATATTTCCGCCCCTTTTTCATCAACAGTATAATAAAATGGCTTCACACCATTTAATAAAACCCTATTAAATGGTGTGAAGCCTTAATGACCTATAGATTTTCAATAAACAATCTGATAACGTCTGTTCCGCCAATAATCGTACCCACTGTACTTCCTAAATTGGCAAGCACGACAATTAGTAATACACGTGTTACTTTATTACGCCAAAAACCTTTCACACTAAAAACATCTTCTGTTAAACTTTCAAAATCCGAGACTTGTGGTCGTTTTACAAAAGCTTGTACGAATCCAGCGAACCAACCGGCTGCTATTAATGGATTTAGTGACGTTATTGGTGCTGCGACAAAGGCCGTGATAACCGCCAATGGATGCCCTAAACCTATTATAACTCCAAGAGCTGAAAATCCACCATTCCATAACAACCAACTTAAAATTTGCTGTTGACCTGCTGCTGGATTTGCAATAAATGTATAGGCGATTAGCGCAATGATTAACACGGGTATAGTCCACCCAATGATTTTAGGGATTTTTGACTTTGGCGGAATCTGATTTAACGCCTTTAAATCGTGTTCTTTCTTAATTTCTTCCTTAATTCCAGGTATATGTGCTGCACCTAAAACGGCAACTATCTTATTTCCTGGAGCATTCTTGATTTTTTGTGCTAAATACTGATCTCGTTCATCAATTAAAGGCTTTTTTAGTTTAGGGAAAGATTCCGTGAACTCACTTAGCACTGCATTAATCGAGTCTTGACTCTTCATCTTCTCTAAGTCTTCCTCAGTGATTGATTCTTTACTAAAAATACCCGCAACAACCTGGGTTAAAAGCATCATCTTCCCTTTAAAACCAACACCAGACCAAATACGAGCGAACGTAATTTGAATATTACGATCCGCTAATACTAACTTCGCTCCTGTTTCTTTAGCAGATTCAATACCCTGAATCATTTCTTGACCTGCTTCTATACCAAATTGTTTTGCCATTCTTTTTTGGAAAGAGGAAATAGCAAGATTCATTAATAAGAGTGATGCTTTCTTCTCTTTAATAACCTTAAAAATGTCCATTTCCTTCCACTTATTTCCGTCCATAATTGATTGATAACGCTGTTTATCTAATTCAATACAAACAGCATCTGGCTGTTCAGCAGCTATTACTTCTTTTACTTGCTCCGCACTATTTTTAGATACATGAGCCGTTCCAATCAAAATAAATTCTTTACCATCTTGTTCAATTCGTGTAATATTCTCTTCTGCCATGAATTAACCTGCCTTTTACTCAAACTTTTTATATGCAATGTATTATCTTATTTTTAAAATATGTATCTCCGTTATTTTATCATAAAGTTTTAATATTAGCAGAATAATATCACGAGTCTAAAAAGGCACCTGTCTTATAACAAGACAGATGCCTCTTTATTATTTATTACCTCAATCGATTAATTATAAAGTGTTTTCGTTATTATAAATCAAACACTTCATCTAAATGTTTATCTAGTTTTTGCAGGTATCCCTTTATATCAGGTGTTTTAACTTTGTGCACAGAAAAAGTTTTTAATTGCGTCATCCCAACGAATTCCTGTGTTTTATGAAGCGGTAGTAAAACATCATCAATAGCTTTTCCATCAAAGAACGCCGATTCATTTAAAAATGCTTCTTCCGGTGCACCCCATGTTGTAGAGAACATATATTGTTTATCCGTCAACAATCCTCCACGGCCATAACCTTTTCCGCCAGTAAAAAAGAGATCTCGCTTATAGATCTGTTCGAAATATGTTTTGAATTTGCCTGGTACACTAAACCAATAAATTGGTGTTTGGAAAATAATAATATCTGCCCATATGAACTTTCTCTGTTCCTCTGTTACTTCATAGCCCTGATCGACAATTGTTGTATCTATTTGATATACCGTTTCTAATTTTTTAGTTATTGCTTGAAAGACAGTATGATTTAGATCACCTTTACTATGTGGATACTTCTGATGACCGTTGATGATTAATATATGTTTCACTACATTCTCATCCCCTAACATTTATGCGAACTTTTAGTTAGTATATGTTCCAACTTTGTAATTTAGTACCCTTCTTTCTCAACTTTCTCATCATTAATACATGCTAATCGTTGGCTATTTTATGTTTGGCGTATAGCTGATAATACTTAGTATGTACATAAACAGATACTAACTTTTTATAGAGAATATTCAAAAAAATCACAAAACCTACTAGACACATCAGATATGTATGGTATACTTCTATTTAACATTAATCATTTATACAGAGTGGACGAAAGATCTGGCTTAACGACTCCACGGCAACCTGCACAGCAAGGTGCCCCTACCAGCAAAGCATATGCTTTGGATGATGAAGTAATTCGCGGTTTAACACCCACTTTCATCGTCAGTTGAAAGTGGGTGTTATTTTTAAATAAAACTATATAACTCTTATCCAGAGTGGTAGAGGGACTGGCCCGATGATACCCAGCAACCATTAAGTTATTTCTTAAAAGGTGCTAATTCCAGCAGATTTATTCTGATAGATAAGAAGAGCATGCAATGTAATTCCGCCCTCTTCTTAAAGAAGAAGGCTTTTTTTATACACCATTACAGGAGGTTTTTACAATGACAAAAGAAAAAAACACAACGTATGACATCGAGACTTTAGCGTTACACGGTGGGCAAGCTCCTGATCCAACAACAGGTTCACGTGCAGTACCAATCTATCAAACTACGTCTTATGTATTTCACGACTCCGAACATGCCGAGCGATTATTTTCGCTAGATGAACCAGGTAACATTTATTCTAGAATTGGTAACCCAACTGTTGAAGTATTCGAAAAACGATTAGCTCTATTAGAAGACGGTGTTGCAGCAGTTGCAACGTCATCAGGTATGTCTGCGATTACGTTGTCTATTTTAAATGTAGCCAGTGCGGGAGATGAAATCGTAGCAGCGATTAACTTATACGGAGGGACATACAATCTTTTTGCGATTACATTACCTCGGTATGGTATCAATGTGAAGTTTGTTGATCCAAGTAATCCAAATAATTTTAAAGAAGCAATTACAGATAAAACAAAAGCAGTTTTTGGTGAAATTATTGGAAACCCAAACTTACAAGTTTTAGATGTTGAGAAAGTTGCCGAAATTTCTCATCAGGCTGGCGTACCTTTGATTATTGATAATACTTTTGCCACTCCTTATGTGTGTAAACCTATTTTGCTTGGTGCTGATATTGTCGTACATTCCGCTACAAAATGGATTGGCGGACATGGTACTACAATCGGCGGCATTATCATTGATGGTGGTCGATTTAACTGGAACTCAGAAAAATTCCCAACTTTCACAGAGCCTGATCCAAGCTATAACGGCATTCGCTATGCAACAGATTTTGGAACGTTAGCATTTAGTACAAAAGTTCGCGTTCAATTGTTACGTGATTTTGGTGCATCATTGAGCCCATATAATGCTTTTCAACTTATCCAAGGATTAGAAACCTTACATTTACGTGTCCAGCGTCATAATGAAAATGCAATTAATTTAGCAACGTATTTAGCGAAACATCCGGCAGTTGACTGGGTTGATTATCCCGGGCTTGAAAATCACAGTTCACACGCATTAGCAAAGGAAATTCTAAACAATGGTTTCGGTTCAATTATTGTATTTGGTATTAAAGGTGGTCGAGATGCAGGAAGAAAGTTAATTGATAATGTCTCGCTTTGGTCACATGTAGCCAATGTTGGAGATGCTAAATCATTAATCATTCACCCAGCTTCGACAACACATCAACAATTATCAAAAGAGAAGTTAATTGAAACAGGCGTTAAAGAAGAATTGGTAAGACTGTCTGTAGGTCTTGAATCGCTTGATGATATTATTCACGATTTAAATCAAGCATTAGTTAAAGCAACAGGTATTGGTGAAGGCGAAACAAATGACATTGTTATCAATGATGAAGGGGTAATTAAATGGGCGTTAAATTCACCTTATGAACGATTTGAAATAGATGGCGTTGAAAAGACAAGACCAAAAACGATTGCAGTTGTTGGGTTAAGCGGTAAAGAAGCAAGACCAAGTTACCGTCTAGCAAGAAAAATGCAACGTTTAGGTTATAAGATCATTCCAGTTAACCCACGAGAAACAGAAATACTAGGGGAAAAAGCGTATCCAGATCTAAAGAGTATTCCTGAAGCAATTGACATTGTTCAAGTATTTAGAAGTCCAGAAGCAGCAATCGGAGTTGCAAAAGAAGCAGTTGAAGTAAAACCAAAAGTTTTTTGGCTACAAGAAGGTGTCGTTTCACCAGAAGCAGCTGAAATTGCAAGTGAAGCAGGATTAGAAGTAATTCATAACAGATGTACCTATAAAGAAGCACAACGTTTACGCGGATCAATCTCAACATATGCATGTGAAATCTAAAAGGTATCACAGTTAAATTTATAGAGATATAAATCGTTTAGTAAAAACAAAGGGGCGAATAAAATTGAAAAGAATAGCACTAATTGATGTAAGAAGTTTTCTAGCAATTATTCTTGTAGGTATTGTATTGGTAATAGCTGTAGGTTGTTCATCTGATACAAGTGGAGAAGAAACTGGTCCAGAAGAAATCCGTTTAGATTACGCATACTACTCTCCAACTAGTTTAGTTTTAAAGAAATTTGGTTGGGCTGAGGAAGAATTTGAAGAAGAAGGTATCGAAATTGAATGGGCACTAAGTCAAGGAAGTAACAAAGCTTTAGAGTTTCTAAATAGTGATAGTGTTGACTTTGGTTCTACTGCCGGGGCCGCTGCTTTAATATCCAAATCAAATGGCTCACCAATTCAAAATGTTTATATCTACTCTAAACCTGAATGGACAGCACTCGTAACAAATCCAGATTCAGGCATTGAAACAGTAGCTGACTTAAAAGGGAAAAAGGTTGCTGCAACAATTGGAACAGATCCCTATATATTCTTATTACGTTCATTAGCTGCTGAGAATATTGACCCTTCTGAAGTAGAGATCATTAACTTACAGCACGGTGACGGTGCATCCTCACTTGCATCTGGTCAAGTTGACGCCTGGGCAGGACTAGATCCTCATATGGCACGTCTAGAAATTGAAGCAGATGCTGCATTGTTCTATCGAAATGCAGACTTTAATACGTACGGTTTCTTAAATGTAAGAAATGAATTCGCTGAAAATTATCCAGACTACGTAAATCGTGTGATTAAAGTCTATGAAAAGGCAAGAAATTGGATAATTGATAACCCTGAAGAAGCTGCTGAACTGTTAGCTGAAGAAGCAGAAATTGATGTGGAAGTTGCAAAAATCCAATTAGAGAGAAACGATTTCTCTAATCCAATTCCTGGTGACGTTCATGTTGAAGCATTGATTGAATCTGGAGTCATTTTGCAAGATGGGGAAGTTATTGATGCTGATGCTAATATCGAAGAACTTACAAATGAATTAATTAATCCCTCTTTCGCAGAAGAAACAATTGAATAAGTGGGAGGAATAACGAATGTCTAAAAATGAAGTTGATGTTTCAGGAGCATATGTTGCGAGTCAAGCAAAAAAAGCGAAGCTCAAAAAGGCTAGAAATAAACGCTCACAAACTATTATTCTAGGAAGTATATTACCAGTTATATTGCTTCTCTTTTGGGAGTTGCTTAGTCGAGCAGGGGTATTCCCTTCCTATCAACTTCCAGCTCCTTCAGTAATATTCTTAACTATTTTTGGAATGGCTCAATCCGGTGAATTATGGGGCCATATCGGCATTACCGTTTACCGTGTATTTGCTGGCTTTATAATCGGAACGCTTGTCGCAATTCTATTAGGTTCGCTCGTTGGTTTTTATCATAAAGCTGAACTGCTATTTGATCCAATTATTCAAGCCTTTCGTTCCATTCCATCACTAGCATGGGTACCCCTATTTATCTTATGGATGGGCATAGGGGAAACATCCAAAATCACGATGATTGCAGTTGGGGTGTTTTTCCCTGTCTACTTAAATCTTGTTAGCGGTATTTTAGGTGTAGACCGAAAATTAATTGAAGTTGGTAAAATGTACAAATTAACACCTTTTCAGCAAGTACGCCGGATTATATTGCCAGCGTCATTACCTTCCTTCTTAATTGGTTTACGCAGTGGACTGGGACTTGGTTGGATGTTCGTTGTTGCAGCTGAATTAATGGGGGCAAGTCAAGGGCTTGGTTATTTACTTGTATTAGGACAGAATACACTATCACCAGAAACAATCATTTCCAGCATTATTCTCTTTGCAATTATTGGTAAATTATCGGACTGGTTGTTAAAGATTCTAGAAGATCGCTCACTACATTGGCAAGATCGATTCATAAAAACATAACAGGGGGAAACCAACATGAGCTTAGCATTACGTAACGTTAGTCGAACCTTCGCCGGAAACACAGCCGTCCGAAATGTTAATTTATCTGTTCAACCTGGAGAGATTGTTGGCTTACTAGGTACAAGTGGTTGTGGAAAAAGCACGATATTGCGAGCGATATCTGGTTTGGATGATGGTTACGAAGGTGAAATTGAAATTAATGGGAGTACCTCTAAAGGCGTACATGATACGACAGGTTTTATCTTTCAAGAACCACGTCTATTGCCATGGCTGACCGTATTAGATAATGTCACTTTTGGTCTAAAAGGTGACAAGGCAACTAGAGAGAAACGTGCGAAAGAATATATTGCGAATGTTGGACTTGTTGGCAATGAGAACCTATATCCACGTCAATTGTCAGGAGGAATGGCTCAACGCGTAGCAATTGCACGTGCACTCGTAACATCACCAGAAATTCTTTTATTAGATGAGCCTTTTAGCGCATTAGATGCGTTCACTAAAATGCAACTACAAGATCTACTTCTTGATATTTGGAAAGCTTACAATTCGACTATTGTACTTGTAACACATGATATAGATGAAGCTACTTATTTATGCGACCGAATCCTTATCCTTCGCGGTCAACCTGGGGAAGTTGATCGTGAGATAACTTTAACCGAACAAAGACCACGCAATAGAGGCAGTCAGGAACTCGCAAAATGTAAATCTGATATATTAGAAAGTTTAGACCTCAATCGAAAGAATTAGTCATAGACAGATATGTTAAACAAATAAAGGGGAAATCAGCGATGGCTATTGAACTGACTCCTGTTAGTGGAGTATATAATCTATCAAATTATCAAGAAACAAAGGAAACATTCGAGTGGGATCAAGCTAAAGAAGCTTTATATTATGGTGAAACGGGTAAGATGAATGCAGCATATGAAACAATTGATCGGCACGTCGCCGACGGATATGGGGATAAAATCGCACTCCATTATGTTGATCAAGAGGAGAGCTATTCACTTACCTTCCAACAGGTAAAAGAAAAGACAGATCATTATGCTAGAATTTTAAAAGAAAATGACGTAAAAAAAGGGGATCGCGTTTTTATCTTCTTACCAAAAAACGTTGCTTGCTATATTTCAATTTTGTCAGTAATCAAAATAGGCGCAATTGCCGGTCCATTATTTGAAGGATTTATGGATGAAGCAATACAAGATCGCATCAACGATTGCCAAGGAACCTTATTAATTACCGATAGGACGCTTGGAAAACGTGTAAAGAAAAACCTGATCCCTTCATTAAAAGAGATTTTATATACAGAAGATATTGAATCAAAAACATATGGTACAGAAAGTGATGCATCCTTAATTGAGTGGGTAGATCCAGAAGATGGGTTGCTTATTCATTATACGAGTGGTTCAACAGGCAAACCAAAAGGTGTACTTCATGCCCACCGCTCGATCATTCATCACTACCAAACAGGGAAATGGGTACTTGATATTCAAGAAGATGATGTATATTGGTGTACATCGCATCCAGGTTGGGTTACTGGAAGTGTCTACGGTTTATTTGCACCTTGGCTAAACAAAGCCACGATTGTCATTCAAGGTGGCCGCTTCAAGGCTGAAAATTGGTACCAATTAATTGAAACGTTACAGGTGACAACCTGGTATAGTGCACCAACAGCTTTCCGGATGTTAATGGCACAAGGAGATCTTAATAAAAATTATGATCTAACCTCCCTTCGCCATGTGCTAAGTGTTGGAGAACCATTAAATCCAGAAGTCATTAGCTGGGCATGGTATACATTGAACTTACGCATTCATGATACATGGTGGATGACCGAAACAGGTGGCCATTTAATTGTGAACTTACCTTCTGAAACTATTAAAGCTGGTTCTATGGGTAGAGCATTCCCAGGAATATATGTTGGTATATTAGATGATGAAGGTAAAGAACTCCCAAACGGTGAAGTAGGACAGTTAGCTGTCAAGACACCATGGCCTGGATTAATGAAAGAAATTTGGGGAAATAACGACAAATATAATTCCTATTTCCAATATGAAGGTTGGTATATTTCTGGCGATCTAGCTTTTCAAGACTCAGAAGGATATGTATTTTTCCAAGGTCGAAATGATGATATGATCAATTCTGCTGGTGAAAGAATTGGACCTTTTGAAGTAGAAAGTACATTAATTGAACATCCTGCAGTTGCTGAAGCTGGCGTGATTGGGAAACCTGATGCCTTACGCGGTGAGATAGTAAAAGCGTTCATTACGTTACGAACCGGATACAATGCATCCACAGAATTAACGGAAGAAATTCGTCTTTTTGTTCGAAATAAATTGGCTGCTCACTCTGCTCCAAGAGAAATTGAAGTAATCGACGAATTACCAAAAACAAAAATAAGCGGTAAGATTTTGCGTCGAGAATTAAAGCAACAAGAAATAGAAAAAAGCTTCGTAAAGTAAGACAGGTATAATTCCTGCCTTACTTTTTTATTTGTTTACCATTTATGAATATAGCGCGGTTGATAGTCCGTCATCCTAGTTAGTAAAGCATCCGCGTTTTCCTCTAACATAATTAGCTCTTTATATTCTTTTTTGACAAATCCTTCGGTAATCATGTGGTCAAAGAGCGCTACAATCGGATCATAGTAACGATTTATATTTAAAAGCGCGCACGGTTTATGATGGTAATCAAGTTGTGCCCATGTGAATACCTCAAACCACTCTTCTAATGTCCCAGAACCTCCAGGCAGTGCTATAAAACCATCTGCTAATTCAGCCATTAATGCTTTCCTTTCATGCATCGTTTCTACTACATGTATTTCAGTTAAATTCTGATGAGCAATTTCGACGTCAGCTAATTTTTTAGGAATCACACCAATAACTTGCCCACCTGCTTCTAACACACCGTCTGCCACAGCACCCATACACCCAACCGTTGCACCACCATAAACCAGATCAATTCCATTTGCTACTAGAATTTCACCTAACCTTCTTGCTTGTTCCATATAGATCGGGCTATTCCCTTTACTAGAACCACAATATACCGCCACTTTTTTCATACCATCTATCCTTTCCTGTTATCTCATTTTATTTTAACGTATTCAAATAAAGTTAGCACTATAAACGTAAAGATATCTTGACATTTATTATAATAACCGTTATTTTATATGTAAAGATATCTTTACATTTTTCATTGAAAGGAGTGTGGCTCGTGAAGGTTATCAACCACATTCAGGAAGCGCGTAAAAGCCGGCAGATTACACAAGTAAAAATGGCAGAAGACTTACAAATTACACGTCAAACGATTAATGCAATTGAAAAAAATAAATATAACCCCAGCTTAGAGCTCGCTTTAAAATTAGCTAACTATTTTGATATACCTTTTGATACATTATTCTATTTAGACGAAGGAGATACGAAAACATGAAGAAGAAGCATCAAATACTTATTTTTGCCTTTTTAATATCTTGTGTTCTATTTGGAGGATATTTAGGACTATATCTTTTATTTGAAAAAGGAGGGCAAGAGATTCCCTTATCACTTTCAGAAATAATTTCATCTAGTTTAATCGGAACAATAGGAGGCTTGGGTATCTTCTTTTTTCTATCCTATTATCGCAAGAAAAAACATGGAAACATTCCAGCAATCGATGAGAGAACTCTTTTGCTATTTAAGCGGTATTTTTTGCTTGTTTTGTATATAGTTTTGTTTGGTAGTAGTGCTCTGCTCCTTATCCTTTTCGCTATAGGTGTTAAAACAATCGAAATCGAAATCCTAATCGTATACATGATGTTTTTGTTTATTTTAATAGGCCTAGGTGCGTTCATTACTAAAAAACTATAACCTCTGAAGTTATTATTAAAAAATATAGTATTTCAGAATTTACAAGCAATCTTTTACAATATAATAGGGGAAAACAGGTCAAAAGGATCCCCAAACATTTTTACAACTCAATTTTAAACGTCAAAGTTGAGAGAAACTGCGACGTAACATTCTTATCACAAACAAAAATCAATTACTTTAGACACGCTACGTAAGCCAATGGTCTCACTTTCCGTGGGCACGACTTCAGCTAACTTAGTAAAGCAAAAAACGCTTTACTAAGTGGATCTTCAGTCCGTGCTGTTCCCACTGGAGAGTCGACCATTTGCTTCCTCCGCTTGTTTGTAGTAATAACAAACACAAAGATAACTTATCTATTTTACTGGCGATAAATTTGTAATAAGAGATAATACAGAGAATCTAATTACTCAATAAAATAGCTTTTTATTTTCTAGGAATCTCGACCACCTCAGTTGCTGATTTCGCTATCAGTCCATTTATCAAGTTTCTGATTATTACTTGTAATTGATTGCGAACAAGTGAATAGTAACTCTATATGCGCGAAGGAAGCAAAGGCTTGAGACTCCTGTGGGAACAGCACGAACCGAAGATCCTCTATAGAAGCGTTCTTTGCTTCTATAGATAGCTGAGGTTGTGCCCACGGAAAGCGATAGCCTTTGATTCCGTAGCAGGTAATAAGCTGCTTACGTCGCAGTTGATGATAATTGTGACTTATAGGAAGTTACTCAAGTAAAATGAATATTTGTCGATTGATAGACCGACAGCAGACTTTTAAGACTTTCTTTCACAAAAAAAGAAGAGCTCATTTCGCTCTTCTTAAGATGGTGCTTATAAATTTGAACCGTTTGTTTTGATAACTTGCTTGTACCAATCAAAACTTTTCTTTTTCTTTCTATCTAATGTCCCATTTCCTTCATTATCTCTATCAACATAAATATAGCCATAACGTTTTTTCATCTCGCCAGTACTAGCACTTACAATATCAATTGGTCCCCAGCTTGTATAACCAAGGATTTCAACACCATCTTTAATAGCCTCAGCCATTTCAACAAAGTGCTGTTGTAAGTAATCAATCCGATAATCATCATTAATACTACCATCTTCTTCAGGAACATCCACTGCACCTAAACCGTTTTCGACAATGAATAATGGTTTTTGGTAACGATCATGCAACTGATTTGCTGTAATACGTAAACCTTTAGGGTCAATCGTCCATCCCCACTCAGATGTTTTTAAATATGGATTTGTTACAGAGCCAAATACATTTCCTTCTGTTTGATCCTTTAATATTTCTGGATCAGCACTGGTACAGCGACTCGCATAATAGCTAAATCCGATGTAATCCACTGTGTTTTTACGTAAAATTTCTTCGTCACCAGCCTCCATCTTAATATCAAGGTTTTGATCTTCAAAGAAACGTTTTGCATATCCTGGATACGAGCCTCTGGATTGTACATCGATAAAGAAGAATGATTCCCTATCTTTATCC
The DNA here is from genome assembly GCF_003426055.1 of Paraliobacillus sediminis. NCBI lineage: Bacteria > Bacillati > Bacillota > Bacilli > Caryophanales > Bacillaceae > Paraliobacillus > Paraliobacillus sediminis. The sequence goes on along the minus strand of NZ_QJSI01000001.1, from coordinate 278,910 downwards.
ATCGCTTTCCATACATCATCTGGATTTGATGAATAGGCATACGTCATTCCAGCTGCAAGCATACAACCAATTTTAGCATCAGGAATAATTTCATGACATGCTTTAACCGCTAAAGCACTCGCCACTAATTGGTGATGCGCCGCTTGATAAAGTACTTGATTTTTATCTTCCCCTTCATTTATAACAATACCCGCTCCCATATAAGGAAGGTGAAGTAACATATTGATTTCATTAAATGTCATCCAATATTTCACTTTGTCTTGATAACGTTTGAAAATTGTCTTTGTATACTTTTCATAAAGTCCAATCATTTTTCTGTTTTTCCAACTACCGTACTTTTCAACTAAATGTACAGGTACATCAAAATGACACGTTGTGACAACTGGTTCAATATTATATTTCAACAATTCATCAAATACATCGTCATAAAATTGAAGTCCTGCCTCATTTGGCGCTTCTTCTTCTCCAGTTGGGAAAATTCTTGACCAAGCAATGGATAAACGTAAACTTTTAAAACCCATCTCAGCAAATAATGCGATATCTTCTTTGAATTTATGATAAAAACCAATCGCTTCATGCGACGGATAATAGACACCTTCTTTTGGCTCAAAAGAATCTATGTTGCCTAGCATAATATCAAAGCGTTCTTTTCCAGTTGGTAAAAGATCAACTGTTGTTAAGCCTTTTCCACCTTCTAAATGTGCACCTTCTACTTGGTTAGCCGCAATTGCACCACCCCATAGGAAATCTTCAGGGAAATTGGTCTTATTTGTCATATTGAATTCCTCCTATTTAATCTATTACATTAACTTTTATGTAGGAACAACGCACAGCAAAGGAGTATTACTACTCACCTTGCTGCACTGTTGTTTCTTAATTCTTTCTATTTAGCATCATTCTCTAACGTAATCAATGTTTCTGTTGGTTTAACTATATGTTGTTCAGTAAATGAGATTAATCCATACTTATCTGGATTTGTAACGATTACTGGTGTTGTAACGAGATAACCCGCTTTCTTAATTTCAACTAGATCGAATTCAATAAGCAATTTACCTTTTTCAACTTTATCACCTTGCTCTACATAACTCGTAAAGTATTGACCACCTAGATTAACAGTATCCATACCAACATGAATCAGAATTTCTGCACCATCTTCTGTTGTAATGCCAATTGCATGCTTGGTAGGGAATAACGCTGTAATTGTTCCTGTAACTGGTGAGAATAATTTACCTTCGATTGGTTCAATAGCAACACCTTTACCCATTGCACCTGAAGCAAATGATTCATCTTTAATCTCTGATAATTGTCTAACTTCACCAGCAAGTGGGCTAGTAATTACTTCTCCATTCACAAGATCCACTTGCTCAGTAGTAACTGCAACAGATTTATCTGCATCTATTTCTGGTTTAATTGTTTCTTGTTTGTTAATTCCACCGAAAAGATAAGTTAATACAAAAGCTAAAACTGATCCAACCACAACTGCAATAAGTGAACCGATAACCGCTGTGTTAATACCCTCTTCCGGATGAATAAAGCTAGGGAATTGGAATACTCCAAGACCACCCATCACATAACCTGTTGTACCAAAGAATCCTAGTATTCCTCCACCAATTGCTGATGAAATAAGCGTAAATATAAATGGTCTCTTAAGTGGTAAGGCAATACCATACATACCAGGCTCGGTAACACCAAATATTGCTGAGATAAATGCCGGTGCACTAAGTGTTTTCGTTTTCTCATTTTTTGTTTTTATCCAAATAGCTAAAATAGCTGCCGCTAAGGCAAATGAATGAACAAAGATTAACGCTAAGATTGCATCAGATCCATTAACCGTAAAGTTGTTAATTGCAATTGGAACAAGACCCCAGTGTAGGCCAAACATAACAAATACTAACCAAAAACCACCAAGGAACATACCAGCAATAATTGGACTTAAATCATATACCCAAACAGTTACATCCCCTAACATTTGACTTGCCCATGTTGCAATCGGGCCGATTATAATAAAAGTTAACGGGATAACAACTAGCAATGTGAACATTGGAACTAAAAACATTTTAACAACTGAAGGTATTACTTTTGCTAAGAATTTTTCTATTTTTACTGCGAAAAATGCTGAAACGATAATCGGTATAACGGACATAGAATAAGTCATTAAAATAACTGGAATACCAAAGAATTCTATATACACAGGTGATTCAAACATCGTTCCAGCGAACAATGTATATAAAGGATCGCTTGCTGCTGGTATTCCTTCTAGTGCAGGATAAACCAACGCCATCGCAATAACCATACCTATGAATGGTGTTCCACCAAACTTTTTCATTGCTGTATAACCTAAGAGTATTGGTAAGAAATAGAATAGTGCGTCCCCTACTGCATTTAATATTTGATATGTTCCACCTGTGTCATCTAACCATCCAACTGCTACAAATAATGCATTAAAACCTTTAATCATACCTGAAGCTGCTAACACACCAAGTATTGGCGTGAATATTCCAGAAATCATATCAATGAAGCGATCAAATAAACTACCTTTTTCTTGATCGTCCTCATCTTGATCTGTAGTAGTATCAAATCCTCCGACAGCAACTACTTCCTTAAACACATCAGACACGTGGTTACCAATAACTACTTGGTATTGACCGCCACTCTTCATGACAGTAACGACACCATCCATATCTTTTAAAACTTCTGTGTTTGCTTTACTTTCATCTCTTAACTTAAAACGTAAACGTGTAATACAATGAACAACACTGATAACGTTTTCTTTTCCACCGACATTTTTGATAATGTCTTTTGACAACTGTTCGTATTTCATAATAAACCCTTCCTTCTGTTATTATATTTTAAAAACAAAAAACCCGAACTGATTTGAGCACACACACGTAAATGTGGCGTTCAAATCAGTTCAGGTTATGCCCGAAAGCGGTAACATTCCTAACTGATAAATTTATTATAGCATCGCAAGAAAACGTTTGCAACATTTATTTTAAAATATTTTATTTTAGTTCTATTAAAGCAATTCCAACTTGTTTTTACCTATTAGGTTTTCAATCTGTTTACAATCCTATATAATGCAAAGTAACTTAAACATCTTAATTATCTCGTAGAAAAGCAGGAATATGATCATTTGAAGGGGGAATATATAATGAAGTTATTAGAAGACAGAATTAGAGCTGAGGGTATCGTGCTAAGTGATCAGGTACTTAAGGTCGATTCCTTTATCAACCATCAAATGGATCCAACTTTAATGAAGGAAATCGGAAAAGAATTTGCCAAGCTTTTTCGCGATGAGCAGATCACAAAAATTTTAACTATTGAATCATCTGGCATTGCTCCTGCAATCATGACCGGATTGAAGTTAGAAGTCCCTGTTATATTTGCTAGAAAAAGAAAATCACTAACGCTAATAGACAACTTATACACAGCAACTGTATATTCCTTCACAAAAAAAGAATCAAATGACATCACTGTATCTAAACAGTACATTCAACCAGGGGATCATGTCCTAATTATTGATGATTTTCTAGCTAATGGTCAGGCCGCTCTCGGACTAGCTACAATTGTCGAACAAGCAAAAGCAAAGGTAAGTGGAATCGGCATCTTAATTGAAAAATCCTTTCAACCAGGGGCAACTACATTACTTTCTAAAGGCTATCGTGTAGAATCCTTAGCAAGAATCGAATCCTTAACCAATAATAAAGTAACCTTTGCAACAACAGAAATAGAAGGATATAAAAAATAATCACACCTTTTTAAATCAAGGGGTGATTATGTTTTATCCATTCCTCTATTTCATCTGCTACCATCGGTTTTGCAAAGTAATAACCTTGCAATAATAAAGCTGAACTATGTTTGGTTAAGAAAGAATATTGTTCTTTTGTTTCAATCCCTTCAATAACAACCGTTAAATTAAGCGATTGTCCAAGATCGATAATTGCTTTTAATATCGCTGCGTCTTTTTCTGACCCGGGAACATGGTCAATAAATGTTTTATCTATTTTCAATGTAGTAATTGGCATTTGTTTTAAATAAGAAAGAGATGATACACCTGTACCAAAATCATCTAGAGCCACTTTAAAACCTAACGAACGGAAAGTTTCAATCGAATAAATTGCCGTATCAATAGACTCGACAAAACTTGTTTCAGTAATTTCTAATTCAATTCTTTGTGCATCTAATTGCGTTTCTTTTATAACATGCTGCAACACCCCAACTAATCGGGATGAGCTAACATATTCACCAGGAATATTAATCGCCATATTCCATTCTAGATGACCGTTTTCTTGCCAGACTCTTAACTGCGAACATGCCTTTTTTATAATCCAATCTGTTAAATCCCTCATACGCTTAAATCGCTCTAATATCGGAATAAAAACAATAGGTGATAACAGCCCGTATTCCGGATGTTGCCACCGAATTAAAGCTTCAAATCCTGAAATCGACGTTGTTTCAGCACATATTTTCGGCTGGTAAACAAGAAAAAGTTGATTCTCAGCCATCGCACGATCTATACCTTCCATTATTTTGTGGTCAAACGAATATGTATGAATAATTGGATCATACAGCATCACCTCTCGTTGAAAAACGGTTGTTGGGTGTTCCAGTACCGATAGTGCATAATTGTATAAATCCCTAATGTCGTCTTTTGGCGTAATCGTTGAAATTGCACAGACACCTTCAATCATAATATGATTATCTGCAATCACCACCGGGTTACTCCAACTCTCAGAGACTTCTAACATTGCCTGTTTCAGTTGCTCTAACTGATCAGACCGATTGGTTAAAAAAGCAAATTGATTATCTTTTAAACGATATAGTGTTATTTGTGGAATACGGACTTTTTGCAATGTTTCTGCTATAAAATCGACTAATTCATCACTAGATTGATAGCCATATATCATATTCATTTTTTCGAAATTGTTAATTTGCCAAACTGCTAAGGACTTAGTCGAACTCGTTTGCCTAAGCGTTTTCTCATATAGGCGCGCATTAGGAAGTTTTGTACGTGTATCAAAAAAACTGACACGATAATCAATATAGCGATCAAGAAATACGGATAGCATTAATAAAACTAATAAGCTAACCACACCAATACATATACCAGTAATTAAGAAAGCCGTATCCATTTGATGGGTAGTGCTATTCGTAATCAAGTAATTTCGGTTGAGATAAAACGTTGTTCCGAGCATTGCTGTATAATGCATACTCGTAACAGCAAGTCCTAATAAAATAGCTGTTAGCATTTTCATTAATCGTCCTTGCATTTGCTTTTTTCGGGAAGTAGAAAAAATATACAACGCAACAAACGAAGCGAGTATTGCAATACCTATTGAAAGGAAAACAAATAGCGGATTATATACGAATTTCGCATCCATAATCATGGACTCCATTCCAATATAATGCATTCCACTGATTCCAACTCCCATTATAAATCCTGATAATACGTAGAGAAACCAGGACTTATCTGATCGATTCGCTAAATAGAAAGCAAGAAATGATGCACCAAAGGCTGGAATCATCGACAATATCGTTAGGCTATGATCATAGCTCATTGAAACTGGAAGCATGTATGCACCCATACCAACAAAATGCATCGACCATATCCCAAAACCCATGGCAGCCGACGCTAATGAAATCCATATTTTTCGATCAAAAAAACTATTTTTTTGAATCCGATCATTCATTGAAATTGCTACATAAGAAGCGAAACAAACAATAAGTATAGATAAAAAGACGATAGGCCAATCATATTCACCGTTTAAAACTATAAAATATTTAAGATCTGGTTGTGTGTACAAAAGTAACCCTCCACTTGTACCAAGGTTGCAAAAGAACCTTATTTATAAAATGTCTTCTATTTTATATCGGATAGAATATAAGAATTATTAATGCGTAGCAAAGTCTATTTTATATCAAGTCACTATAAAAAAATCCCCGAAGGTCAGATTCTTCAAACCTCCAGGGATTTTTATAAAGACTATTCAATGTTTTTATTCTATTCCATCTATTTCTTCAATATCTTCTGTGATTTCTTGTGATACATCTTGACCACCAAAGAATTCTGCAGATATTTCAGTCAGCGTCCCATCCTCTTTCATTTCGCTAATCGTCTGTTCGATTCTTTCACCTAGTTCGTCATTACCTAAGTCAGCGACAACACTAACTGTTTGAGGATGGAATCTTAAATCCGGATGTAATTCAATTTCCATCTCAGGAAAAGCTTCTAATGCAAGCGATTGTAAATAGTAATCGTTAATTACAACATCTGTTCGACCATTTTCTACATCACGTAAATAGACATCATTGGTTGCATTACCGTAAGTTACCACTTCAGCCCCGTACTTTTCTGCAATGTCGCTATATACAGTCGTTGCAGCTCCTCCAGCTTTTTTTCCTTCTAAATCTTCAAGCTTTTCTATTCCAGAATGATCTTCCGACCGGACAATCATTGTCGAATAAGAGTATTTAATAGGTTGACTGAAAATGAAATTGTCTTCACTTTCTTCTCTAGGACCAGCTGTAATAATATCAACACGTCCAGATTGTAAAGCAGCCAGCATGGCATCATAAGCCATCACTTCAAAATTAACTTCCAAATCTAATCGAGACGCAACCTCTCGGATAACCTCGACATCATATCCAGTTAACTCATCAGACCCTTCAGGATAATAGGATGCTGGATATAGCGTACCTGCTGTTGCAAAAACAATTTCACCTGATTCTTCTATCTCATCCCACGTACTTGCTTCTTCACCACTACTACTATCACATGCAACTAAAACCATTAATAAAACCAAAACACTTACTAATTTCTTCAAAAAAATCCCCCCTGTTATACTTTATTTACACTATATAATATAACAGTTTATCACCATTAAAACAACATTCCCCCAACCTGTACTATTAAAAAAAGGTGACCCTCTCATCTTATAGCGAGGACCATTTTTTATGTTATTTAACTGGTTGATGCCCATCATTTGTCGTAATAGCGTGATAAAGTTCTGGACGACGGTCACGGAAAATACCCCATTCGATCCGTTGTGCATCTAACGCGTCTAAATCAAATGTCGCAAGTAAGATTTCTTGCTCTGTTCTTCCCGCTTCTGCAAGTTTATTCCCTTCCGGACCTGCAATAAATGAAGAGCCATAAAAAGTAATCTCTGAATCTTCATCCGTTTCAGCACCAATTCGATTAGAAGCGATAACTGGCATTAAGTTCGCAGCTGCGTGTCCCAGCATACATGCTTGCCAATGATTTTTCGAATCAATCGATGCATCTTCCGGTTCTGATCCTATTGCTGTTGGATAGAACAACATTTCAGCACCTTGTAACGCCATCACCCTTGCTGCTTCTGGATACCATTGATCCCAACAGATACCAACACCAATTTTTCCATAGCGTGTTTCCCAAACTTTAAAGCCCGTATCGCCTGGGTTAAAGTAAAACTTCTCCTCATAACCAGGACCATCAGGAATGTGACTCTTACGATATGTGCCTAATACGTCACCTGTTGCATCAATCATCGCAAGCGCATTGTATCTAGCATTGTTCTTTTTTTCATAAAAACTAATTGGCAAAACTACCTCTAGTTCTTTTGCGATTTGTCGAAAATGTTGGATCGCCTTATTTTTATCTAATTCAGTCGCATAGCTATAATAAGCCGGTTTTTCCTTTTGACAGAAGTATGGTGTTTCAAATAGTTCTTGTAACAAGATAACTTGTGCGCCTTGTTTGGCAGCATCTCTAACTAGCACTTCAGCTTTTGTAATATTATCTTCTATATCATTGGAACAGCTCATTTGAGTAGCTGCGACAGTTACATTTCTGGCCATTTACACTCTCTCCTTTTCACCTACTAATAGGCATTTGTTGCGTCATACAATGAATGTTACCACCTTCGCGAATAATTGCCATTCCATCAATCGGATGAATCACACGTTCAGGAAAGAGCTGCTTGAATTGTTCGATCGCAACTTTGTCTGTTTCCGTTGCATCTCCACCAAACACCGGCAATATGATACCGCCATTAACAAAATAAAAATTAAGGTAACTCAATGTTAACCGGTCGTCACCATCTTTTCGAAGTGATGGCTGTTGGACTCTCACAATTTCTAATTTTCTCCCTTGTGCATCAACTTCCTCTTCTAATATAGCCAGATTCTCTTGGGTAATCTTATAGTTTGCATCAGTTTGATCATCACATACCTGAATCATTATTTTCCCAGGCGCAATAAAACTAGCAATATTATCAACATGACCATCTGTTTCGTCACCATCTAAACCATTTTTCAACCAGATAACTTTTGAAACAGCTAGGTGTTTTTTTAGATAAGCTTCAATTTCTACCTTTGTATATGATGGATTTCGATTTGGATGGAGTAAGCATTCTTCTGTGGTAATTAACGTTCCTTCTCCATCTACATGAAACGAACCACCCTCCATTACGATTGGTGCATCTATTTGTTTAACTTGATAATTCGATAATATTTCTGATGCAACAAGATCATCTAACTCCCATGGTGTGTACTTTTCTCCCCACGCATTAAATATCCAGTTGATACCTGCAACTTCACCAGCCTCTGAGACAACAAACGTTGGCCCATTATCACGTAGCCACGCATCATCATGTTCGATAGCAAGTAGTTCAATAGCTACGTTAGTAAAAAGTGACTCTACCTTCTCTAGCTCTGTCTTATTAACCAAAACAGTAACAGGCTCATATACAGCTATCGCTTCTACAATAGCACGATAACCCTCGGCAACAGTCGCATAATCTTCAGGATAACACATTGATTCTTTTACAGGCCATGAGATAAACGTGCGTTGATGTTTTTCCCATTCTGCCGGCATTTTATATGATACATTTATCGGATTCATATGCTCTCTCTTTTCCCTTTTAGGATAGCGTAAAAACAAATTATAACAGCATTATTAGCAAAAAACACTTATTTTTTATACGTGATTATCACTATTATCTCACAACAAAAAAGAACCATTCCAATGTTAATAAGGAATCGTTCTTTTATCTATGATAAATCTTGTTTGAATGTGCGTTGTTCCAGTTTCAAGAGATGCGTTTTCATTTCTAAACCACCACGATAGCCTGTTAATGTTCCGTCTTTTCCAATTACGCGATGGCAAGGAACCGAAACAAGAACCGGGTTTGCACCAATTGCTGTTCCAACTGCACGAACAGCAGTCGGCTTCCCAATCAACTCGGCTATTTGCGCGTAATTATACGTTTTACCATATGGTACATGGTGCAGTGCATGCCACACCTTCTGTTGGAATACAGTTCCTTGTAAATCAGTAGCAAAACTAAAGGCTGCTAGTTCCCCCTGAAAGTAAGCAGTCAACTCCTTTTTATATGGTGCTAGCTTTTGGTTGTCTTCTATTAAGTTAACATTACTAAACTTCTTCATAATCCAACTTTGAAGTTCTTCCCACTTACTATCTGGTGAACCAACATAACATAAACCTTTTGCAGTCGCAGCCAAATAAAAATGCCACTCTCCAACAGTAAAATTCGACCAATAGATACACTTGCTTTCAGTCATCACTAATCCTCCAATCTGAGTAAGATTTATACAAAAAAGCGGCAATGATTGAATCATTACCACTCCCGCAACCTATTTATTTGTAATTTTCTTCAAATTCTTTCATAAAACCAACTAGCTTTTCAACGCCTGCTAATGGCATTGCATTATAAATACTTGCACGCATACCACCTACGGAACGATGGCCTTTTAGCGTTTCAAGTCCTAATCCTTGCGCTTCTTTAATAAATGCAGCCTCTAAATCTGAATCTCCGTTAACTGTAACAAACGGAATGTTCATTAACGAACGACTATCTGCTTTAACTGGTGAAGCGAACATCGAAGAATCATGAATGGCATCATACAAAATTTGTGCTTTCTTGCGATTAATACGCTCCATCTCTTTAAGACCACCAAGCTCATTCAACCATTCAAAAACTAACTTAGCAATATAAATGGCATAAGTCGGTGGCGTATTATAAAGCGATCCACTTTCGCTATGCGTTTTATAATCCATCATCGTCGGACAACTATCCGGCGCATGACCAATTAAATCTTCACGAATGATCACAAGCGTTAACCCTGCTGGTGCGATGTTTTTCTGTGCTCCAGCGTAGATTAAACCGAATTTTGATACATCAATCTCTTCTGATAAAATGTTAGAAGACATGTCAGCGATTAATGGCACATCACCTGTATCTGGGAACTCTGTATAAGCTGTTCCTTCTATTGTATTGTTGGTAGTAATATGAACATAATCAGCTTCTGGATCAATCATGCTTCGATCAATCTTTGGTATGTAAGTAAAGTTATCCTCCTCAGAAGAGGCTATTACGCGAACATCACCGAATTTCTTTGCTTCACTTATTGCTTTTTTCGACCATGAGCCCGTATTTACATAATCAGCTTTTCCATTTTTAACAAGCAAATTCATTGGTATCATTGCAAATTGTTGTGAAGCGCCACCTTGGAGAAACAGTACCTTGTAGTTATCTGGAATCACCATCAATTGTCGCAAATGCTTTTCTGCCCCTGTAATAATATCCATAAACAAAGCTGAACGATGACTTAATTCCATTACTGACATACCTGAGCTACGATAGCTCAACAATTCTGATTGTGCCTTCTCTAACACTGGTAAAGGAAGCATTGACGGTCCAGCTGAAAAATTATACACTCTATTCATGTCACCACACCCATCTGTTTTTTTATCTACAAATATATCTTAAACACGCAATCTATTAAACATCATTCTTTTAAACCATTTTAATATTTTAATCTTTGTGATCATTTTAACAGCATTCCTATTTACTTTCAACTTACAATATTCAAAAAATTAAGCTAATTATCTATCACTGCCAAAAACTGCTCATCATTATCAATCTAGCATGTTATGATTAACAGCAGACTCGTTTTACATTTAGGGAGGAAACAATTTTGGATACAATCATTTTTGATGTAGATGACACACTTTATGATCAAACATTACCTTTTAAGAAAGCAGTAATTAAACAGTTTAGACGAACATTTACGGACGAAGAGCATACCGAACTCTACATAGCTAGCAGAAAATATAGTGATGCATTATTTCATAAAAGTATAACGGGCGAGGTAACTACAGAAGAGTTACAAACGTATCGAATCACTGAAGCTTGTAAGGAATTCGGCATAACGATTAGCTATCAAGAAGCAATTGACTTTCAAGCTACATATTTAGCGGAGCAAAATAATATAACGCTCTTTAAAGAAGTCGAGGAATTATTGGATGCACTGTTTCGAGAGAAAAAACAACTAGCTGTTCTTACAAATGGAGAAAAAGACCATCAAACAATGAAAATCAAACAACTGGGTTTAGCAAAGTGGATTCCAGAAGAACATTTTTTTATTTCCGGGGAAATTGGACATGCCAAACCGGTACCAGAAGTATTTAACTATATTGAAGAAAAGTTACAATTAGACAAAACAAAAACTATCTATATTGGTGATTCATTTGAAAACGATGTTGTAGGAGCTAAACAAGCTGGCTGGCAATCGATTTGGTTAAATCACAGGCATAGGAAGCCAACCACGCTAGCACAACCAGATAAAGTCATTTATCACACAAAAGAGCTTCTCGAAGTATTTCGAAATGACCTTGCACTAATAGATTAGCATACAAATTAGTAAGATGATACGCAATGATGCTTAACAAAAAAGGCCTTCTGTCACTATTAATCTAGTAACACAAGGCCTATTAGGTTTATTATTCTACTTCTGGCTTATCAATTAGGCTTATTCTTCTCTTTCTTATTAAAAGTGTTCCGCCACCACCAATTAAAGCAAGTAGTCCTATAATGGTTCCCGCAAATAACGGTTTGTTCTCATATACTTTAGTTAAAATATCTTTATCCACAATTTCAAAAGAAAGCGTTGGATTCACTTCATTGCCCGCTTGATCATATGCAATAACTTCCACTTCATATGCATCTATTTCAGATAGGTTAACCTTAACTGAAAGATTGCCATCCTCTTCCGTAACTTCTCCAACAAATTCTTCTCCGTTGATTAGAACAGTTTTGATTGTATCCGTTGAATCTTCTAACTGGATAGATAACTCAATTGGATCATAGTACTCTTCATCCGCTTCAGCACCCTCAAACAATACCTCTGGATTCGTCTTATCAATAATAAATTCAACTGTTAATTGTTGGATATTACCAGCTTTGTCCTTCACTTCAAAGTAGAGGACATGTTTCCCTTCATCTTCAATTGGATCCCCTAGGTTATAAGGGTTACCATTTAATGTTAAAGTGATAATATCATACGCACTCATATCTTCTATGAACAACTCTGGTATGATCGTTTCATTTAAATATTGACCAGAAATCGCCTCTTTAAATTGGATAATTGGTGCTGTCTTATCAATACTGAAAACAATCGTACGCTCACTACTATTATCCGCCAAATCGGTAATTGCAGCTTTTAAAATATAATCTTGTTCTCTATCTAATAGTGCCCCATTTTCAAATGGTTCGCCATTTAATGTAACAGATGTTCTTTCTTCATCTAAATGTTTATCTGAATATATGACCCTAGGAGCCATATTTTCATTAAAATAGCCTTCTAGAATACCAGTAATTGTTAATCTTGGCATAGTCGTATCCAAGGTGAAACTAATATTTAGTGTTGTCGTATTTCCTGCTTTATCTGACGCCAATACCTGATACTCATAAAACATTTCTTTTGAAGCTACTGGTACATTTCCTGCCAGATTCGACCCTCCATTTAATCGAACAGATTCAATGGTATCTTCTTCTGGATTGTCTAAAGAAAAGATTGGTGTAAATACTTTATTAATATATGAACCGTCTTTAATAACTGTATTATCTCCACTCATTTTCGGAGTTAACTCTGGTGCCGTTTTATCAATAGTGAAGGCAACTTGTTTGCTATATTGATTACCAGCTTTATCTGTTGCATCAACGAAAATCTCATATTCACCTTCTTGGCTAAAACGATGACTTAAGGACGCGATTGATTGTTGGTAACCATTGTCGGTTATCGAGAAACCACCTACATTATATGCTGCGCCGTCCTTTGTGACTCGAATCGTATTCGCATCTAAATTCACGTCTTTAATTGAAACAGATACGGGTTTATCTACGTTATAGTATTCGTTATCAGATACACCTTCAATGTCTATTGTTGGTTTAATCGTATCAATCGCAAACGTTTTTTGTACGGACTTCGCATTGTTCCCTGCCGCATCTCTTGCACTCATATTAATCGTGTAAGAACCTTCTTGATTAAAGTTATAATTTAACGAAGAAATTTTGCTAGCATACTTCCAGTCACTACCCTTACTTCCTTCGACTGTAGGAGTAATGTCTTTCCCATCCTTTTGTACAGTGAATTTCGCACTATTCTCTTGATAATTCGTTTCATCAATAAGGAATCCTACTCGTTTACTAATTGAATAAAATGCATTATCTTTTACGTTGTTAGCAAATAACATTGGTGCCGTTTTATCAATTGTGAATTTCACTTTCTTCGCATCGGCTTTATTCCCTGCTTTATCCGTTGCACTTATTTTCACTTCGTACGTCCCTTCTTGATCCGTACTAAAAGTGTAGGCCCATGATGCGCTTGTTTGATTGAAATTAAGTTTCGTAGCTGTATCATATGGTCTCATTTTTCCAGACGAATGATTTAGTCTTGTAACAGAAAGCTTGGTGTTACTCGGATTAATGTTTTGATCTGTTACAGCTACTGTTACTTTCTTATTTGTATTATAGTGTACGCCTTCTCTCACTCCTGAAAGTGATAATTCTGGTGTGATCGTATCAACAGTAAAAGTATTTGACTGTGTTGTCGCCTTATTTCCAGATGCATCTTCTGCTTTTACTTCGACTTTATACTTACCATCGTTCTCAAATTTAAAATCTAACGAACTTGATTCTTTATTGTTTTCCCAATTACTTAGAGCAGAATGATTATACGTAACAAATTTGCCATTGCTATTTTCCTTATACATATTAATGGTGACATCATTACTGCGATAATTATATTCGTCTACTTGAATGGTTTGAGTAACTGCCTTTTCATTAAACTTGTCGATTTTGCTTAACTTAATTGTTGGTTTACTATTATCCACCGTGAACTGCAGCGAGTCTTTTACAGATTGACCGGCTTTATCCTCGACATTAATCGTAATCGTATAATCACCATCGACAGCAAAAAACGAGTCTTTTAGCATAAAACGATAAGCTGTTTCATTTACTTTTTCCCAATTACCTATGTCTGATTTTTTAAATGTTTCTTCTTTTCCATCTACACCTGTTCGTGTTATTTCTATGGATTTATCTTTCAAATTTAATTCAGCAACCGTTATTGGGATAAGCTTTGTTACACCTTGTTCATTTATCGCTTTGCTCGTAATAAACGGAGCAATATCTTTTCCAAGCTCAATAGTTGGCTTTGTTTTATCAATGGTAAAAGTAATCTCTTTAGTAGAGCGATTACCTGATTTATCAATTGATTCAACGGAAATCGTGTATTCTCCCTCTTCCTTGAAGGTATGTGTTATTTTTGCAGTAGAATCACCAAAGAATACTTTGGTAATATCAAAATCGCCTACATTATATGCCATGCCGTCTCTTGTCACTTCTACTTTATTCGTTTCAAAACTATCATCTTGAATCTTTATTTCCACTTCTTTATCTTGGTCATAATGCTTGTTTTGTTCCACACCTTCGATCACAATATTAGGATAAGCTGCATCAATTGTGAAAGATTTGGTGATTTCATCAACCTGATTACCTGCAGCATCTATCGCACGAAGGCTAACCGTATAAAATCCATCTTCCTCGAAATCATAAGTGATCGCGGCTTCTTTACTTTTATTCATCCACTTCTCTCCGACCATTTTATTTACTTGATCGGTATAATCTGTACCATTTCGCATAACAGTAAACGATACATTATTCGATAAGAAGTTCTTTTCCACCACTGAAAAGGTGACCGCTTGATTCGATGAATAAAATTTTTGATCGGTGATATTCGTTATTGCTGTAATAGGAGTTGTTTTATCAATAGTAAAATGCACAATTTCCTCTTCCGCTTTATTTTCAGCTTTATCTGTTACCGCTAAGCGCAAACGATACATGCCCTCATCTGTAAATTTGTGGCTTAACGACACAAGACCTGATATAACAGACAGTTCCTCATCAATTTCTACTTTTTGATAATCATTTGCGCTATCATTCCACTTTTCAATTTGAATAATAGTGTTCTCCAAATCGATATTCTCATCGTTTGCTGAGAAATCAACTTTTATGTCTTTATTATAATGTTCATGATCCTTCACTCCATCAATTACTAATACAGGTGCTTTCGTATCTACTGTAAAAGTTTTAACTATTTCATCTGCTTTATTTCCTGCTTTATCTGTAGCACGAACTTTAATTTTATACGTACCATCTTCATCAAATAATAAATCTGAATCTGAAACTATTGCTTTGTTTTCCCATGTTTCAAAGCTATCATTTTCATACACTGCAAAGGAACCATCATTGTCTTGCTTTAATATTTCAATCGAAACATTATTCGTAGCATAATTATTTTCTGTTACTGCTATGTTTGCTATTACACTTTCGTTCTCATATGCAGCTAATTCAGAAAGTTCGATTACTGGCTTTATATTATCGACTGTAAAGGTAAATTCCTTAGAACTCGTTCTATTTGAGCTATCCTTCGCTTCTACAACTAACTCATAATTACCGTCTTCATCAAAGACGCCTTCTTTAAAAACAAATTGCTGGATCGATTCATTTTCTTCAGACTGTTCCCATTTACCAACTTCAACATCCTCTAATACAACTTCTTCTCCAGCTGCATTTGTTCTTTTAACTTTAACCGATTGTGAGTGAAGATTTAATTCTTCAATAGTAATTGGAAAAAGTTTATTCACCCCTTGGTCAGTAATAGCAGTGCGCGTTAGATGATCGCCATCTTCTACTGAGGAATCGATCTCTATAATCGGATCATAGAGGTCGATCACGAGACTTTCACTCTGCGTTTTTTTATTTCCCAATAAATCAACCGTTTCGATATTAATCTCAAACACACCTTCACCAAAAGTGTGTGTCAAAGAGGAAAGAAAATCCCCATTATTAAGGTCATCTTTTGTTAAATAGGCTTCCATCTCACCTGAAGTCTGGTTTTTCTTATTTACTTCAAATTTAGAGTTCTCTAAATCAAGTGTTAAATCAGATAAGATAAATTCTACTTCTACTTCTTCTTTGTAAAAAGAGTTTAAATCTTGGTCATTCGTAACGTCTTTTAGTTGAACTTCTGGGTCTTTTAAATCCAATATAACCTCTTGCGTAACTTCTGACGTGCGACCTGCTAGATCAGTTGTGAGCACGTTTATCGTGTATAATCCTTGTTCTTGAAAATCGTATACAGCTGTTGCTGTTGTCTTATCAAATTCAAAATCAATATCTACGTCTTCACTACCATCTTCTTTCTGACGCGTTATAGTAACTGTTGTTTCATCTTTATTTAAATTTGTATCGTTGACTTGGATTGTCACATCTCCAATCACTTCACCATAGTTTGCCCCGAGTTCATTTCCACTCTTATCTAGAATAGATATACTCGGCGCCTCACGGTCAACGATAAAAGTGAAAGACTCTAAATCATAACTCTTTCCGTCATTTGCATCTTTTACAAAACCCGTTACCTGATACGTTCCTTCTTCGGCAAAATCATCTGTTACTGTTGCTGTTTTCCCTTCAATTGTAATGGCTTCTATGTCTTCATGCGGATTTCCATCTTTCGTAACTTCAATTGCTGCATCTCCAATAGATACACCATTGTTTATCACAAATTGAATCGACTCTTCTGTTACATAAGCGTTATTCTCAATTTTAGTTCCACCAGCAGAGACAGTAAGTTCAGGCTCTTCATTATGTACCGCAAAGGCCACTTTCTTACTTGTCTCATTACTAGCAATATCTTGAGCAATTACATCTATGATATAATCGCCATCATTTTCCACCTTGTAACTACTTTTTGCTGTCGTACCATCTATTTCCCAACCTGGATCAACCGCTTCACCATTAACAGTCATTACTAACGTATCTTTTAGTAAGTTAAGATCTTCTACTTTTATATCAAGTGTTGGATATGTCGGTTGTCCAACAGCTTTCGGATAATAGATATCACCTGGCTCTACCCCATCAACATCAACTGTTACATCAGGGGACTTTGTATCTTTAACTATTGCAAAGGTAATTGGATTTTGTTGGGTCGTAATACCCCAATTATCAGCTTCCAAGACAGTCATTTCGATATCAAGCTGACCATCCTCCTCTGGTGGTAGTTGATAGCTAACTTGATAGATTCCTTGAAAATCTCCTTCTTCTGACAAGAGGGACTCTACTTTGTCTAGCTCTATCTCATTTCCTGAATAGGTTGCACTCAGCTTAAAGGGCTGATCAGGATCAGTTACAACCTGTTCTTCTTCCAATTGATTGTAATAAGTGCTGAGATCAATCGTGAAGGTCACTTGCTCCTCTGTTGTTAGCCAATTCTTTTCAAAAGGATACGCTTTGCTAGTGTCCCACGTATCATCTTTATAGTTAACTTTCACGCTAAGCTCGCTAGATGAAAATACATGATTACCAAATATGCCTATTGATAAGAAAACTATAGCTAGTGTTACGATCCAAAATAACTTTTTATTACTTTTATACGTAGCTGCCATCTTGTTCTCCTCCTATTTTTTGTTTACTAGTCGAATCAATTACCATAATATCCTCATCTATGTTGAAGTCTAGCTCATCTGTTAATAATACCGTTTCGTTATCATCACCAAGATAAGTGGTTTCAGCTAATACTGGCTTACTTTCTGGGATAGAATCGATTAACTTCTCCGTTTCTACGACATTACTTAAAGCAACTAAAGCTGGTTCCTTTTTCAAAATAATTTGACTGGATGTGTTTTTTCCGCTTTCTGTTAGCTTCGGTTGATACTGAAAGGAACGCTTTTTGTTTGTTTTTTGCAATCGAAGGCCTGTTAAATCCTCTATTACTTGTAAAATATCTAGTTTAATAAATAGCCAAATAGCAATAGGAAGGGTAAGTATAGCTAAACCTAATCCACCATAAAACATGATTTGATATCCCAATTTAGTACCTCCTTATAACACCGATGCGTTTTGTAACCGTCTAGTTAATTTCTGAAAACCATCATCTTCTGCGGCAGCCTTTATTGCTTTTACTTGTTGATAGATTTCTTTTACTTTCTTGTAATTTCTTTTTCCTTCTTCTTTGTTTTGTTCGACATCAAGAAGCAGGTTTACTTGTTTAATATAAGCATCAACGCTATCAGGATACTCTTCCATCGTCCGTGCATATTGTTCAATTGCATGCTCTGTAGAACCCATCTCTTGATAAATGGTACCGATCGTTACCATAACACCTTGTTTGTCCGCAACGCCTGCATCTAATAAAATTGTGTAATATTCAATTGCTTGATTAAAGTCCTCACGCGCGCTTAACGTATCATTCGAGTTAATGCCTCTGCTATAAAAGGCTTGCGCAACTTTACGCTGGAAATTTAATTCATATTGCAAATCTAGTGCATCATCGTTTAAAATCACTAGCATCTCCATGGTCTTTTCTAGTAACGTGATTGCCTTTGTATTCGCTTCTTGAATTTGACTTTTATAGGATAAATAAATATTTGCTAGTGCGTAATAATTCTCGATTTTTTTATTATCATTCGCAAGTCCATCCGTGTAAGTTTCAAATGCTGCTAACTCTTCAGAGAACGCTTGATAGTCAATGTTTAAACTACTCATTGTCGTTGCTAATGTCTTATAATACTGGACATCCGGTATATCTTCAGCGTCTATTTCTCTAAAGTAGCTTAGGGCCGCTTTGTAATCTTTTTTTATATCAAAGTACGTCATCCCTACTTTAAATAAAACTGCTTCATTCTTATCAATTCCACCATAACCATTGTCGATATATTGTTCTATCTTAGCTAAGCCAATATCCGTTTCTTCTCTATTAATATATAAATCTAGTAGACTTATATAGGCATCTGCTCTTTTATTATCCACAGCCATTGCAGTTTCCAACATACTAATGGCTTCTGTCTCATCACCATCAATCAATTGGCTACTTGCTTCGTTCATTAATCCGATATAATCTTGAAACTGTTCATTTTTCATACCTGAATAACCTAAAATGGAAGTAGTAGTAAACCCTAAAAATAATACTGTCGGAATTAGAAAAACTGTTAATCGTTTAACTAACTCCTTTTTATATCCTTGGGTTAACTTTTCGATATTAGCTAAATCAAAAGAAAGTTCGGCGCAGCTTTGGTAACGGTTATCTGGCTCAAGTTGCGTACATTTATGAATAATGTGCTCTAATCCTTCGGGTAAAGATGGATCCCAATAGCGAATTGGTTTAATTTCAAAGGGTGGCTCACTAAGACTTCTTCCTGTAACCAGATGATAAAGGGTCACACCTAAGCTATATATGTCTGTTCGTGCGTCTGTTTGCTTTCCTGAAATTTGTTCGGGGGATGCATATGCTTTTGTTCCCAAATTAGTCGTATCTGTCGAATGATCAACTTTAAATTCTCTGGCAATTCCAAAATCAATCAGTTTAATCGCACTATCTGGCGTTAACATGATATTATCAGGCTTCATGTCTCGATAAATAATTGGGTTAGGCTTTCTAGTATGTAAATAACCGAGGACATCACTTAATTGTTTCGCCCATTTTGTTACGTCTTTGGCCGCTATGATTTTTTCTCTATCGAGTTTTTCTTTGAGCGATTCGCCTTCGATATAATCCATTACGACGTATATATCGCCTTTTGATTCGATAATGTCATAGATTCGCGGCAACGCAATATGTTCTAATTTCTTCAGCATGTTTGCTTCAACAACTAAACTATTGATTAACAGTTCATCATTACTACCTTCTCGTTTACGAATATCCTTTACTACTAATGACTTATTGAGCCGATTATCCATTGCTAAGTAGACAACACTCATACCGCCTCGACCGATTTCCTTCAGAATCTCATATCTACCATCAATAACTGAACCAATCTGTAACACCTTATTTCCTCCCCTCTAGCTAACTTTGATGTACAATGCAGAAATGTCATCTACTTCTCCACGCTGTTTAACCAGATCTACTAAACTCTTGAGGATAGCTTCTCCCGTCTCTTTCGTTTGAATCGTTGGATCAGATAGTTTAGCTACAAACTCTTCTTCTTTTAACTTGTGATAGAAACCATCTGTACATAACAAAAAGGACATCCCTTGCGTCAGTGTCCCAGTTGAAATAACAACATCAATCGTATTATTAACACCGATACATTGAAGTAACACATGCCTTTTCGGATGATTTTGCGCCTCTTCTTTTGGTATATTACCTCTGGCAACCTCACGAGCAACAAGTGATTGGTCTTCTGTTAACTGTTGCGGAGAGTCCGTGATTACATATGCTCTACTATCACCAATTTGGACAATATAATAATGCGTATCTATCACGAGAAACGCCGTTATTGTTGTGCCAAGTTGCACCTGATTATCTTGACCGTAGGCTATAATTTTTTCATTTAACAAATTAATTCTTGCATCTAAACTTTGTTGAATACTGCTACTATAATCATCTGACTGCAAGAGTACTGGTAACGTTAACGAAAACCAATCAGACATTCCCCTAACAACCGTAGCACTCGCTAGCTCCCCTTGTGTTAAACCGCCCATCCCATCACAAACGATAAATATGCCTACTTTTCCTTTTGATGTATCTGCTGTTTTAATTAAGAGTGCATCTTGATTGGCTTGTTTATTCTGTCCAATACTTGAGTAATATCCAGTGATAAAGTCCATCAATATCCCTCCTTTTCATTCCATATCAACTAACAACCTATAAGAAAAGACGTACCATACGCTTCTTCCTTTTAACTTTTGTAGCCACAGGTTTAATAATTACCAGCGTAATATTATCTGTCGCACCTGTTTGATTAGCGACACGAATCAACTCTTCCGTAAATGTCTGCAAGTCATGTTGATTATTCTGATAGTGCTCTACTAGTGTTAAAATACTTTCATCAGAGAATAGTTCATGAAATCCATCACTACAGAGAAGGAAGAAATCACCTACTTGGTAAGAATTCTCAGCAAAAAACGGATCAAGATGATTCTCGATACCTAAGCATTGCACTAATACATTTCGCTTTGGATGTGTACGCGCCGCTTGTCTGGATAACTTTCCTTCTCGAACTTGTCGATTAACCCATGTATGATCTTCGGTTAACTGCCTCAGCGTTGTTTCCCCTTCCAAGGCTTCTGTTTCCTCATCCGCTTGATAAATGCGCTCTGTTTGCAAGTAATTCGAGCATTTTGTCACGTGTTCGAGTTGATAAATTCGGCTATCCCCGACATGGGCAAGCAACGATCTTCCCTTGTATAGCAACAACAGGGAAAGTGTCGTACCTAGCTGCTTCCCATTGCGCTTTCCATAATCAATTACCTCTTGATTCAATTCTATTAAAAGCTTGTTTAACTCGATTCGCAATGTCAAAAAAGGATGGGTAGAGCTAAAAATCCGGTCGATATTATTCGTGAACCAACGATTAATCTGATCAATGACCATTCGACTAGCCACTTCACCACCTTGGTAACCACCCATACCATCTGCGACCATTACAAGCATGAGTTGATCTGCATTCGGATCTGTGAAAATACGTAAAAACGCTTGATCCTCATTCACTTGTCGCACTGGTCCGCAATCTGTGGCTAAGCCATATTCCCATGCATTTTTCACTCTATTCAACATGTGTTTAACCTTTTCGGAAAATATATGTTACTTTTCCAATTGTAATTTGATCGCCATCAGTTAGTTGATACACTTTGTACGCTACCATTGCTTCTCCATTATGCTTACTACCATTTTTTGAACCCAAGTCTTTAATCGTAAAAGCTTCCTCTGCTTGGTTTATTTCAATATGCGTACGTGAAACACCAACTGCATCTTCCATGTAATGAACAGTCGCAGCATCGCGACCAATTAAGAATGGCGACTGATTAAAAAATATCTTTTCTGTTTTACCATTTCGGTTAATTTCAAAAAATGCTCCGTCTTTTTGTGGTGGGGTGCTCTCATCTAACAATACAGTTTGATCTGGTTGAGAGAGTAACGTTGTTTGATGTTGGAGCTCTTGGAAGTATGTCTTACCATCTGTAGTTGCAGATACTTGTTGTTGGACATCGTCTACTTCATCTATTTCTTTTGGCGAAATACCTTCCTTTACGTTATCACCTTTTTGGTTTTTCTTCGTCTTTTGCTTCTTCTCTTTCACTGGTTTACTCTTGTCTGTTTTTGCTTCTTTTGAACCCGAACTTTTATAAACAAACATAAAGTAGTAAGAAGCAGCTGCAACAAATACGGATAGACCAACACTAATGTAAAGCATCGCTTCACTTGCTAACGCTTGATATAGTTTCCATACGATCGCTAGACCAAAAATCGCTAAACAAATAACGATAACTTTACTCGGCCCCTTCTTCTCTTCTGTTTCCGTTTGTGTTTTTGTTTCTTTTGCTTCCACCTGTTTTTTTGGTTTAATTGCTACTGGCTTGGATACAGATTGGGGTTGCACAGGTTTCTTTTCTGAGATTGGATTTGGTCTATATTCTACTTTATCTACTACTGGAGCAGCTGTGTTTGATTGATTTCTTAAGGTATTCAACTTTTTCTTTAAGGCATGCACATTAAAACTTGGATCATTTATGTAATTGGTCAACTGTTGTACGCCGCTACCTGTTAGTTCATTAACATGTCCAACTAACTTAAAGAACAAATCTTTAAACTCATCCCTTAATTCAGGCTTCCCTGACACTTGTGATAATGGCAAATAGGTTAAATGAATATCTTGGAAGTCTTTTTCAATAAAAATAAAGTCCTCATCCAAAATGAAGTTTTGCTCTTCCAACATATATTCCATACTTGCATCGATTGCTGCAACAATCTGATAAAGCAATTGATAAAATTCTTGCATCGATAACTTTTTCTCACGTAGTACTTGAGATAGAATTTTTTTCGCTGTTATTTCATAATATAGTTTGACATGAAAATCAATTTCCTCTACTTCAATCGGCAATACTTTCTCAATCTCATTGGACTTCAGCATATTGACCTGAATAGCTGCTAAATCATCACTTGTTAATGGATTTCCTTCTCGACTAATGATCATGAAATGGCCATTTTGTTGGGTGAAATCATAATTCAAATTAGAAATTGTCGGACGCATGGAACTTCCCCCCTCTTTTCTTAAAATCAACTTAATAAAATAAGTAAACTGTCGCAATTACGCCTGGAAATACAGCATACATAAACGGAAAACGAACAATTTCTGTTTGATTAAGCTCTGTTTTCATTTCCTTGTCTTTTGAAAATATAGAAACAATAAATGTATAGCAGATATACACCATTCGTTTAACAAATTTCCTTCTATACAGTAGTAAGAGCATCGCAATTAACCCAGCAAATAAAATCGAATACATCATGCTGTATAAGGAGAATTCCATCCCTGTAATCGCCCCAATAGCAGCGAATAACTTAACATCTCCCGCACCGACTCCCTTGAATAAATAAAGTAAAAGTAATATTGCAGTACTAACAACAGCCCCAAGAGCCGAGAAGAAAAAGCCAGGAAAACCATCAACGATAAAAAAGTAACCAATACCTGAAAAGACGCCACTTACTGTCAGCCAATTCGGAATCTTGCTGTATCGTACATCTTTATAAAATGCAATCAAAATGAAAACTGCTAAAATATAATAATTCATGGCCATATTCATTCCACCTCCTAATCCTAATCTTCTACCCCATTACCTAACCAAGCTTTTTCAACCGCTTTTTTCTCCAAAATAAACGTTCGCTCAATAAATGGAATAGGCAAATCTATCTCATATCTTGTTACGATTTCAACCGTCGTTGCACCACTAATAACTGGTAAAACTACTGTTTTCACTTTTACATTATCCTTTTCGACAATATTCATTTGATCTGCTTCAACTAAATAGCTTTGAACCAATATAGTTAAAGCATCTGCTGCCATTCCGTTAGCTCCCTCCTCTAATTTACCAATTAGGTCTGCGGTTAAAGACGCGGTTAATTCATTCTCGATTAATGCTTTGTTGTCTCCTAAATCCGCCGTAATCTCCTCATACTTATCCGTGACCACGTTTTCGACTGCATCTCTCGTTACTTGCAATGGATACACTTGTGTTGCAATCTGCTTTGCTGTTTCTGAAGTTGCACGATTTAACGCAATATCTGTTAACGCAAATTTGATCATATAAAGCAAGAATACTAGAAATAAAATAAAGAAAGGCATAAATACAGCCGCTTCCAATGTAATGCTCCCATCTTCTTTTCTACGAAGTAATTTCATCTTTGTCACCTCCCAAAAGATCACCTTGAAACTTATAATACTTCTATTCTTAAACATATATTTTGAGATTTTCAAGGTTTATAACATCGTATCAAAGCTCACTATAATCTAATTACTCACTGGACTTTTAGACCTATTTAGATTTCACGATCCTAATTACTTCTTCGCCATCCCCTTTATATTCCAATATGTAAGCAAATGTACTTCCGTCATAACTTATCGATGCGGTAACAATTCTCATCGTCTCTGCATCAAAGTCTTCGTCTGTGTAAATCAGATTACTTTCACCATTATCAACATCTTGAATATAGAACTCTCCTTTTTTATTATCTATGTAAAAAATTCGATTTTCATCTATAGCTGATGGTGAATCTCCTTGACCTAATTCCTTTACTTCTTTTGTTTCAATATCAAGTGCATATAATTCACTTCTGTTTCTAACTCCTAAAACAGAGTCATCTTCGACTTGAATATGTTTTACAAAATATAGGTACTTTCCATCAGCAGAGCTTATATAGTCCTGATCAAGAAAATAGATAGAATCGTCTTGTTCAAGTACTTTTTCTACTTCTTTCGTTTCTCGGTCATAAATAAATACTGTGTTTTCTGATGCTGGACCATCATAGTCTTCATTCGTATTAACCCGAGCTAGAATAAATAATTTCTGTCCATCAAATGAGTAATGTACATTGGTATCATAGAAGCTATCCCCATAATACCCTTCTAATTCTGTTGTAAGGTCAATGGTTTCCATCGTATCGGATTCTAAATCAATAGAAAGAACTTCTACTGCATCTTTACCATCTTTGACATGATTAGTTTTTATTCCCTCTACTACTTCTCCATTGCTGTCCTCTACCATAAAACTCTTGTAAGTAAATGTTAAATACTCATCTTTATCAATTACATAGTCCTTACTTTCATCACTGATAGGATCATAGAATTTATACGTATATAAATTCCCACCATCTGTTCCAGCTTCAATATCCGATTGATAACTAGTTACTTTCCCTGAATGAGTGAGGTTAGAATGCATATTAAACCCCTCACCTTCCAAGGTTTGCACATCACCATCCACATAAACCTTCATCGTGTATGTATTTTGTTTACCTTCAACATCCTCACCAAACAAAACAACTTGACCCGCCTTATCAATATGTATGGAATTAGATGGTTCTGTTTCAAACTTAATTTCCTCTTTAAGAGAGTAGGAATTACCACTGCCTTTTGTTGACTCGCTTCCTCCACAGGCCGCTAAAATTAAAATAAGTAGTATAACAAAAACAAAAACAATTTTTTTATTCAAAATAAAACTCCTTTTATATTTTTAATTTTTAAAAATATTTATGTCTAAATCCATTCTTATAGATACTGGAATAGGAGAAATTCTAGTTTTAACCACTTTTCTCATCTGCATCAAAACGCCATGTTAACTCTGTAGCAACTGTAGATAGAGCATAGTTAACTATTAATTCGTAGTAATCTGAGTTCTCTTGATCAAAAAGGAACTGGCCCTCCACTGTTTCACCTAAACCTATTTCTCCTTTAAGTATTTCAACAGATTCAAAGTCAGAAATATTTCCATACCCGATATCCCCGTTATTAAATATTTTTGCTCTGTATACATCTTCTCCCTGTATCACTTCTTCTCCAATATTTGTTAACGAAAAATTCACAAGTATAAATACTTCATCTAAAGATTTCTCATCCTCAAATTCATCGAGAATTTGAAATGACTCAACAGTTACTTCATAATCTCCTATTGTGCTTTCTACTTGACCGGTTTCTCCTAAACTAAGTACGCCCTGTCCATCATTACCACTCTCTTCCTCAGCAGTATTTTCTTCCTCTAAATCTTTTGTTTCCTCACTGCTAGCGTCATTATCTACTTCTTCATCAGTTGTTTCTGACACTTCAGTCGAGTCTTCTGCTCCATCATCACTGTTACAACCTACTGGTACAAACATAATTACCATTCCTGCAAAAATTAACTTTATGATGTTCTTCATTTTATACACGCTCCTTCTCAGATCTCATCCCTTTCCTTTTCCTACAATCTACCTTCGTATTTGCCAGAAAAGGAAAAGGGAGATCCACATCAAAATGATCGAATAATAATTGACCAGTCGTTTCCTCTCCAGGAGCTATTTCACCTTCAAAATCATTAACTGAACTATATCCAGGGCTATTACCTACACCATATCCATCTTCACTAATATCAAAAAGGTCTGCACTTGCAATATCACTACTCTCAATGGCTTCCTCATCTATGTTTTTCAAGGTAACATCCACCAATATAAACACACCAACGCCTGGTTCAGCATAAGAATCCCCATCTTCAACTTTTTCTAAGAAAGGGCTAGTGCTGACACTAACCCTTTGTCTGTTTATTCTTCTTCTGGTTCTTCTGGTTTTCTTACCTCAAACTCAAAACGCCTGTTAAGTTCAGGGTTTGGTATCCCGTACCCTTCACTGTCGACCTCTATATGCCCCGGTGTCAGTACAATCTGATAGTACCCCTCTTTGTTTGTGAGATAAATCATAGTACCTGTAACCGTGTCGTCTGTGTCTAAAGCGTCTAAGGCTAAACTCGAGACTCTTGTTTCGCCCATTCTGTCTATCCTGTCCCCTGCACCCTTATGGTAAACTTCAGCGTCTAAATCACCACTACCATGCATTTCTATGGTGTCATCGCCAATTTTCTTAATGGTATAATCCACTAATAATCGGTTGTTGTCTAATTTACCGAGGTCTTCCGTATCGTCTGTTAATCGCGGGTTTGATACGACCACTTCATAGGTTGCGTATTCATCTGTAATGGTTACGGCTTCACCTAAATCGTAAAATTCACCATCAAATTCAGATAGATTTTCAAAATTATCATCTTCCTCTGATTGATCTACTGATTTTTTTACAATGTCTAAACCTGTTTCTTCGTCAACACCACACCCTGCTAGCACCATTAGGCTAAGTGCTACGGCTGTTCCTACAATTGCTATTGTTTTTGCTTTCATCAATCATCGTCCTATCTTTTTTATATTGTCTACCCATTACGAGTCACGCTGTTTGCATCACCCCCTTTACAAAGTAAATCGGTCAGTGAAAGTCACTGACGGGGCGTTATCCGAGCACTCAGGTGCAATCGTTCATGAACCGCCGTTGGCGTGACTTCAAAATCACCCAATACCGTTTCCATTGTTCCCGTTCACCTAAACTTAAAATTTCCCCTTCGGAATCTGATGATGAGTCAGGTACATCACTATCTGATTCATCACTTTTAGCTTCATTCACTTCTTCTTCTGTTGTTTCATTTTAGCCTTCTGCTACTTGATTTTCACTCGTTTCATTAGCCTTATGATTGTTACAGCCTACTAGTACAAACGCAATTACCATTCCTGCAAAATTAACTTTATGATGTTCTTCATTTTATATACACTCCAGCTTGACTCCTCAGATTAAACTCTTTTCAAAACTAAAACTTACTTTGCCTCTTCTGCGGAAAATCCCCATTTTATTTGGTTTGATACTGTTTCTAAACCATAACCAAACATCAAACTATAATTGTCTGTTTTAGCTTGATCAAATAATAACTGACCTGAAATTTCCTCTCCAGATTCTACTTCACCATCGAATGCGTCAACAAATTTATAATAATCTTCATTAAATTCTGCAATATCATCACTATCTATAAGCGCTGCACTATCATTCACTAAACCACTACTATCCACTGATTCATCACCAATATTTTTTATAGTTAAATTAATAAGTACAAATACTCCATTACTTGGTTCAGCTTCTTCAGTAGCTTCTAAAAGTTCAAAAGAAGTTGGGGTTATTTCATATGTACCAATGCTATCTTTAATTATCCCAGTCTCACCTAAACTTAAAATTTCTAATTTAGAATCTGACGATGAGTCAGATTCGTCACTTGCTGATTCATCCCCTTCAGCCTCTTCTGCTTCGTAGTCTTCTCCAGTTACTTCAGTCGAATCTTCTGTTACCTGATTATCACTCGTTTCATTAGCTTCGTCATCATTGTTACAACCTACTAGTACAAACCCAATTACCATTCCTATTACCATTAACTTTATTAGATTCTTCAATTTATAAACGCTCCTTCTCAGATCTCTTCCCTTTCCTTTTCCTACAATCTAGCTTCGTCAATTGCCAGAAAAGGAAAAGGGAGATCTAAATCAACCCTTTTCTTTATACTATTTATTCTGCCTCATCTGCAGTGAACTCCCACGTTACCGCGTTTGATACCGTGCTTAAATCTGCTCCGAATTGAAGTTGATAATAATCTTCTTTAAAATGATTAAATATCAATTGACCAGTCATTTCCTCTCCAGGAGCAATCTCACCTTCAAAACTTTCTATTGAGCTAAATGTTGGATTGTCAGTCGATCCAGCCCCATCCCTATCAACTAGATCTAGACTAATAATATCGCTACTTTCAAGAGGTTTGTCATGAATGTTTTTCACCTTAACATCCACCACTACGAACACACCATTACCAGGTTCAGCATAAGAACCATCATCTTCAACTTCTTCTAAGAATTGAACCGCACTTGGTGTCACTTCAAAATTCCCTAATATCGTTTCCATTGTTCCTGTTTCACCTAAACTCAAAATTTCTCCTTTGGAATCTGACGATGAGTCAGATGCATCACTATCCGATCCCTCACTTTCCGCCTCATCCGCTTCACCAGCTGTTTCTGACGCTTCAGTCGAATCTTCTGTTACTTCATTATCACTCGTTTCATTAGCTTCATCATCATTGTTACAACCTACTAGTACAAACGCTATTACCATTCCTGTTACCATTAACTTTATTAGGTTCTTCATTTTAAACGCTCCTTCTCAGATCTCATCCCTTTCCTTTTCCAACAATCTACCTTCATAATTGCCAGAAAAGGAAAAGGGAGATCTGCATCAACCCTTTTCTCTGAACTATTCTATCTCTATTAGAATATTACTCAGCTTCATCTGCAGTGAATTCCCAAGTCAATTCATTGGACACTGTACTTCGTCCATATCCAAATACAAGTTTATAAGAATCTGATTGCCCAGTATCAAATAATAACTGCCCAGACATTTCCTCCCCCGGAGCAATCTCACCTTCAAAATTTTCTAATGTGGGAAATGTCGGATTACTAACTACACTATCTCCATCCTCACCAAAAATGTGTACATTAGTAATATCGCTGCTCTCAATGGCTTCGTCATCTATATTCTTTAAAGTAACATCTACCACTGCGAACACACCGTCATTGTGTGGTTCAGAATAAGGTCCATCTTTAATTTCATCTAAGAATCTAACCGCCGTTGGTGTAACTTCAAAATCACCCAATACCGTTTCCGATGTTCCAGTTTCACCTAAACTCAAAATTTCTCCTTCAGATTCTGATGAATCAGTTTCATCGCTTGCTGATTCATCCCCTTCAGCCTCATCTGTTTCGCCTTCTCCAGCTGTTTCTGACGCTTCATTCGTGTCTTCTGTCTCTTGATTTTCACTTATTTCGTTAGCTTCATCATTATTGTTACAACCTACTAGTACAAACGCAATTACCATTCCTATTACCATTAACTTTATTAGATTCTTCATTTTATACACCCCTCTCAGATCTCATCCCTTTCCTTTTCCTACAATCCACTATGTCAATTGCCAGAAAAGGAAAAGGGAGATCTGCATCAACCCTTTTCTTTGAAGTATTCTATTAAAATATTACTCTGCTTCGTCAGCAGTGAATTCCCACGTTACTTCATTCGATAAATCACTAGTATATCCATATCCAAATATAAGGATATAAGGGTCTGTTTCCCAAAAATCAAATATTAACTGCCCAGAAACTTCTTCTCCAGGAGCAACCTCACCATCAAAATCTTCTACAGAACTATATCCTGGAGTATTACCTAAACCAGCATCTGACATATCAAAAAGATCTGCTGTAATACTTTCGCCACTCTCAAATGCCTCATCACCAATATTCTTAACAGTAACATCCACCACTATAAAGACTTCATTACTTGGTTCAACATTCGAACCTCCATCTTCAATTTCTTCTAGGAATTTAACTCCCGTAGGTGTAACTTCAAAGTCACCTAATATCGTTTCCATTGTTCCAGTTTCACCTAAACTTAATATTTCCCCTTTAGATTCTGAGGAATCAGTTTCTTCGCTGGTTGATTCCTCCCCTTCAGCCTCATCCGTTTCTGCTTCTCCTGCTGTTTCTGACGCTTCATTCGAGTCTTCTGTCTCTTGATTTTCACTCGTTTCATTAGCTTCATCATCATTGTTACAACCTACTAGTACAAACGCTATTACCATTCCTGTTACTATTAACTTTATTAGATTCTTCATTTTATACACTCCTTTTTAATATGAAAAATGTGCTTCATTTGTAAATTCAAACATATTACCATCCACATCACCATTTAATGCGCCAGTCACATCGAGGGTCTTTGCTATTTCTGGTACAAACAGTAACCGTGAGGATGCTGTCACGTTACCCTGCACATAAGTCATTTGTTTGGTCAATTCTAATTCTGTATCTTTTTCAATCACTGCCATGATTCGTTTTAATCGATTATCACCACTTGGATTCATAAATAAGAATAGCCTTAGATAATCATGATAATCTAACATTAATTTGGGTGTTATTTTATCCATGAGTGGTGATTTCCGACCATCACTTATAGCATTCATATCTTTATACGTTTGCTCCAACGCATAAGCTAAAGCTGCAACGAATACCCCTAGTGGTGTTGGTACTTTTGTCACCAGTTTGTCTGCAAAAGCATCAATGAAATTCAATGCAAAGCGAATAACAAACAGTTGAGCCAGTGCGGCAGAATAATTAGCTCCTGGTTCTTTTAAACCGTACAAAATATACTCAACTTCACGATTATCAAACTTATAATCCTCAGAATTACCAATACCAGTAGGCTCTGCACTCTCAAAATGCATCAATACGTACTCATTTACGTATAATTTGTCACGGGAATGTACTAATACATTTCCTAGACTACTGAATAAGCTATCTACCAAGTCCATTGCATCGCCAGCACTTTTACTAGCGTCATCGCCTATAACTATTTTTTCTAATTTTGCCTCATCCTCTGCCAACGCATTGTAATCAGCAATAATTTCTTCTAATTGTGTATATATTTCATCATCACTTACCAGTTCATCCCAACCATCTAACATTTCCTGTATTTTGTTATTATTATTCTCCGCCTTCGTCTCATCTGCTGCTGCAGTTTCACTTTCTTTAAATTCTTTTCGGTCATCGATTAATTCCTTCGTTCCTTTTGTTGTTTCTGCTATCCCACCGTCAAGCAATTCATTGATTTTATTTAAATCTCCTTGTAAACTTTTTTGCGTTGTGTCGTCTTTTTCAATAGCGTCTTTGACACCTGACACAATGTCTGGGATATCCTTTAATTTTTCGATTGCTGCATCTACAGGTGCACTAATCTGTTCGAAGTAAGAGGGATCATATGGATAGTTCTTAAATTCTTCCGTGTTTGCTTCCATTTCACCTATAGCTTCATCTATCTTTCCATCTGGTGGTGCCTCTGCCTTACTTATCGCATTCCCATAGTTGTCTTCACTATTTTCTTCTGCCTTATCTATTGCATCTTGGATTGCCTGATTATGCACTTTTGCAGCTTCTATGTCCTCCTTGACTTGCTCAAGGTCGTCGACTATTTCTTTTATTAAAGTCTCCATTTCTTCTGCTTTTGCTTTTGCATCTTTTTCAAAATCTTCTATGTCTTGTTCTTCTTCATCAATTAATATTTCATTATCTGCTTGTTCTTTCTCATTTTTCTTGATTTTATCTTCTATATCTTTTATTTCTTCCTCTGCTTCTTCGATGAATTCTTCTAGCTCTTCTCGCTCAGAATCGGGTGTATCATCGTCCATTTCTTCTAAATCTTTTTTATGTGTTTCTAAGGCTTCTTCTGTGCTCGTTTTTTTACTCTTCAGCGCAGTCTTCTTATCTTTTAAAGCTGCATTAGATTCTTCCAACACCTCTATCACTTGAGGTGCTTTTTTATAGGTATCATAGTGCACTACTATGTCTTTAAAACTAATAACCTCAGGATAATCATTTCCCTTGGTTTCTATCATACTTTCCTTAAATGTATCAAGCCTTTTCTTAATCGAGGCTTTTTCACTTGTCCCTTTCTCTAATGCTGCTTCTGAATCATCAAGGAGCTCTTCACGATCTTCAAAATCCTCTTGAATTTCTTCTGCGATATCAACGAATTCTGAGGCGCTCCGCATTGCTTCTGAAACAAAACTAAACTTTTCTAGTAAGTTCTTCGTTATTTCTACTGGTGCTTTGTATTTCATTTCTTCAAGGATTTGATTCTCCAAGATGTCTGGGTTAGCTAGCGGACGTGATGCTACTAAACTGCTGTCCACTATTTTTGGATTAATGAATTGAAACGATTCTTCATCCACATCAGATTCAATATTCGCCTTGATTATTTTATCAAATATATCTTGTGCTTCAGACTCTTCGATTCCAAACAAGCCATAATTTCTTAATTCGCTTTGATAACTAGCTAATGAAGAACGAACTGCACTTTGCAGGGCATATTCGGTTTGCTGTTCTGCTGCTAGGATTCGGGCATAGTCAATTAGAATTGCATTAAACGCAAAAACTATTGCTGTTATTAAGATGAAGAAGAGCGTAACTGACCCTTTAACGTCAGTTTTTATTTTGTGTATGAATTTTTTCACTGGCCACCCCTCCCTAGCAACTTCACATAAATGACTTTGTTTTATTTTGCTTTATTTTTGTATCTTAGTTTGAAATGCTATCCTTTATCTCCATCCCATACTGAATAATAAAGTCTGTCATCCGGATTAGTTCGACTGGGTCTTTGACCGACGCATATGCCGTCGCTTCAAAGTCACCACTTGATATCAAACCAACAATATCAGGTACTTTTAAATTGCCTGTCACAGTCACCTTCACTTGGGGGTTAATCGCTACACTAGCTGGCGCTTCAATCGTCACGTTACCACTCGGAAACATTGCTTGACCACCCGTATTCGCGTGTTCGATCTTATCATCTGTAACGCCACTATCCCCTATATCATCACCAAAAACTTTCTTGATAAAAGTTTCGCCAATATAATTCGTGCGCCAATACAAACCATCCTGATCATCCATTGACGGGTATTCATAAATTTCAAATGCACCCGTTTCAAAATCTTTTTCACTATTATCCCAAGTAAAGGCGACGCGTTCTGCAATGATGTGCGCCCGCTGGAAGATGACTACTTTTTGGTAGATGACCAGACTAAATAGGATCATTGCGATCGTAACGATAAAAATGGTTGGGAAGATCAACGTTGTCTCTAAAGTGAACATTCCCTTTTCTTCTCGCCTTAGCTGCTTTATTCTTTTTAAAAGGCTCATAGGAATCCTTTCTTGTCTTATTTACAATAAATAGGACTGTTTCATTAGTTCCCTAATTTATTCTCCAGGTATCTTGGTGTCAATATTTTCAAGAAGCTTCTCCACCCATGAAGTTAATTGATCACTAAACAATAACGCAACAGCTACTAGGACAACTACAATAAGTAAGATTTCTAACGTACCCATTCCTTCTTCATCATTCCAAAAATTGATAATACCTGCTTTTATTTTCTGCATATAAATTACTCCCTTTTGTCTATTTATTTTACAAATACCAAGAACGGCACAAATAACTTTATCCATTTCCGACTTGATCTTTGATTACACCATTAAAATATTCTAAGCGCTGGAAATGCTACGATAACTAAAACAACTACAAATATTAATACCATTGGAAAGACTAATTTAGATGAAGCCTCTTCACCTCGGGTTTTAGAAATCGTTTTTCGTTTTTCCCATAAACCCTGTGATAATTCTCGTAATGATAACGATAATTGATCGCCACCACGGCGGTAGTTTAATAGAATAGTAGTCGTAAATACGGATACCTCTTGTACGGCACATCGTTTACTAAAATCCTCCAAGACATGACCAAAGGATTCCCCGTTGCGAATCTTTGTTACTGCTTCACCGAGTTCTTTGTACAGTGGATTTGGATTATCTTGCTTCATCAATGTGCAACGAACAATCGCTTTTTGAACTGTTTCACCAGCATTCACTAATAACGCAACCTTGCTAGAGAATTCTGGAAGCTCGAAGATGATATCTTGTTTGCGTCTTGTTGTCTTTTCTCCTAGCTTTTGAATCGATATTGCCGGCAAAATCAAGGCTAATATGAGTCCAATGACGATGAACCGCTTGTCACCACCGCCCAACAAAGCAAATACCGCACCACCGAGCAAACAGATCAGCGCACTAGAGACAACTTGTGCGAGAAACATTTTCGTATATTGTGGAACAGCTTTACCAGCCATATACAACACGGCAACCCTTTGCTGAATCACTATTAAGCGTCCTGCTAACCGTTCGATTAATTTCGTCTTATCTATTAGATACAAAGAGGCAGGTGCCAGAAATACAAATTGAAAGTCTGCTTTATTCTCCTCAATAAAGGTACTGTATTGTTTACCTGCTAACACAAACAGTGTTAATACAGCGCCGATTATTACAACACTAGTAATCACTATCGGTACCATCGCCATCACACCTTAATATTCATTATTCGTTGGCAAAGCCAAAAACAAAATCCTAACGCAACTAAACAGATTGTCATCACAACTGGCCCTAATTCAGACCATTGGTACAGTGGTGCCATATAATCACCTGATGAATAGGTGAGCAGGCCAATCATTACAAGTGGCGCTACAGCTAAAGCATTTGATTCAAACTTCTTTTGCGCAACCATAACGGCAATTTCTTGCTGAATCTCAAACTTTTCACTAATCATGTTCGAGGTTCTTCGAATGACCTCAACCAAGTCCCCACCTGTTCGTTTACACGTCACAAAAACATCTGTAAAGTTTGTAATGTCTTCAACAGCTGCTCTATTGCTGAAGTCTTCTATCGCAGTTTCAATTGATTCTCTGTTCGCAATTCGTTTATTAATAAGTTCAAATTCCTTAATGATCAATGTGTTCGGATCCGGATACATTAAATATAAATCCTTTGTTACTTCTAGAAACGCATTCTCAATCGAACGACCAGCAACAAGTGAGGAGGATAATGAGAATAACGCTTGCTGGAACTGTCGGCTTAGTTCATCTTTTCGCTTTTGAATTAGTTTTTCCTTACGCAACTTAGGATAGTAAAATCCTAGTGCTGAAAAAATAACAGCTGTTATCACACTTTGATAAAAAATATAGCCAATCACAAAAAGAAGAGCAGCAGCCGCTACAGAAATAAAAATATACTCCGGTTTCTTAAAAACATACGTATTATAGTCAATTGCCCCCATACTAGCTTTTGTTTCTGCAAGTGGTTTAGGCTTTTCTTTGGTTAACTCAGATGTTTCTTTAGGTTTATTCTTTTTCTTATCATAAATAATAAATGCAATAACTGTAATGACTACCGCTAATACAGCTAACAAAATAACGTCTATTTTGCTCACCTCCTTTTAGCTTGTTTATTTCTAAGCTAACCCAGCTAACTCTAGTTTCAATGTGTTTTGCAGCGCGTTCCCTGTTGGTTTCAACGCACCAACTATCTTGCCATTCTCATCTTCGGAGTCTTCAACAAATTCATATATTGGATTAAGTTGAATATCACCATCTACCACACCAATCATTTCACTGATGGTTACTACTTTGCGTGAATGATCACGTAAACGCGATAAATGAATCATGATATCAAGTGCAGAACTAATTTGCTTTCGAATAACTGGTATTGGGAAATCAGCCCCACTTAGCACCATCGTTTCTAAACGACTAATCATATCAATCGTTGAGTTCGAGTGACCTGTCGATAAAGAACCATCATGACCCGTATTCATCGCTTGTAGCATATCTAATGCTTCTACGCCACGTACTTCCCCTACAACGACTCGGTCTGGACGCATTCGTAAGGAAGACTTTATTAAATCACGAATGGTTATTTCCCCTTTACCTTCCGTGTTCGCATTTCGTGTTTCTAAGCTTACTAAGTTAGGGATCTTACTAATTTGTAATTCAGCAGAATCCTCTATCGTAATAATTCGTTCTTCTTCTGGGATGAAATTAGAAAGCACATTTAGAAAAGTCGTTTTACCAGAGCCTGTACCACCACTTATAAAAATATTATATTTTGCTAAAATTAACTTATAAATGAATTCAGAAACCTCTTTGCTTATCGAACCTTTATTAATTAGGTCCTCAATTGTTAAAGCCTTCTCCGGAAACTTCCTGATCGTCATGGTTGGACCTTTCAATGCGATTGGCGGTAAAACAATATTGACACGGGAACCATCTTGAAGGCGCGCATCGACAATCGGACTTGATGCATTTACTGTCCGGTTTACTCTACCAACAATCATTTGGATGATATCCTCTAACCTATCACTATTTTCAAAGTGAACATCTGATTGAACAATTGCTCCATTACGTTCGACAAATATCTCTTCATGACTGTTAATCATAATCTCCGTAACTGTTTTATCATCAATCAAAGGTTGTAAGACGTCTAAACCACGAAATGAATTGTATACACGCTCAACAAGTGTTTTCATCTTATTTGCTGTTAGTTGATATTGGCTTGCATAATCAAAGACGAGCGTTTCTATATACGTCTGTAACTCTTCATCATTCATTTCTTGGCGTTCATTTAACGTTTCTCTAACACGATCAATTAGCGCCTGTGTTGTTTGTTCATCCATCATGGAGCACACCTCTAGATTCGAGTACATGCTGATATAGCTCTCGAATATATTGATTGAAAATCGGAATCGAGGAGAGTTGCTCGCTTCTGACTACCTCTTTCCATTGCGGTACGTATGGTAAGTAAGCAACAATATCCAAATCATAGTCTTCTAATTTCGTATTTACTTTACCTGTATACCGGTTTAAAACTAGCGATACACGGTCGCTAAAGCTCGCATCATTTAAAAATGCATGAAGTTCTTCTAACAAGTGACTTGTTTTATGAAAACTGTAGCTATCATTATTTAGTAACCAACAAATATGATTGCTTAACTTAAGCGCAGTCAAGGAACGCTCGTCTATCGAACTGTCTAAATCAATCACTATGTAGTTATACTTGTTGATACCTACCAAGGTGTTGATTAGTTGTTCCAGTTCTTCTTCTGTAAGTTCTTTCATTTCTTCTGCACTTGGGGCTAAATGAAAATAGTCAATATTTGTTTCGCTATCCGTAATGCTCATTTCCTCTATTTTGGCTGCCAGTTGTTCCTCATTTGTTTTCACATAATAGAGTAAAGGGGATGACGACTCTTTATTCGTTACATCAAATAAAAGTGGCGTAGAATTAATTAATTCCAAATTCAAATATAAAACAGTCGCTTCTTGGTCAGCCATCTCTCGTGCTAAATTAAATGCTACCGTCGTCTTACCAGTACCACCACTCGCTGCAAACACAGAGATTACCTCCGTACTTCCATCACTCATTTGTTTCTTTTCCTTTTTTCCACCACGCTCATAATGAACCTGTAATACTTCTGACAGTATGTTTCCTAAAGGTTGATACTTACGCACTTGCGGATAAGCCGTATCTTCTTCCATCTCTTCTTTTAATTGGATAATGGAATCGACCAACTTCTCATCTTTCGGTGGAGATAATAGCTCTGGTGAGCATAATAAGACATTGATATGTTCCCCACTAGATAAGAATTGCGCTAAACGTTCTTGTTGAGAGAATAGCTTTACATCAAAACGTGAAGCAAATTCAGAATTTCTTATGTAACGCGCAAACGATTCAATATACGTCGCATCTTGATCTGCAATGATTAAACTGATTTTTTTCATTTTCGCCCTCCCAAAATGGATATTTTAAATTATAGCAAGTAGTTTCAATACCCCACCTAGAATAAGCACAAGGGAAAGAACGCCCAGAATTATAACAATGCGCATATGTTTATTATCCATCTTATGCCTCCAACATTTTTTAAATAAAGAAAAAAACAAAAAACATAAAACAGTGTATCATCTTATGTTGTATTTACTAGTTAGTATTCATAATAAGCCTAAATCTTCTCAATTAATTCATATATGTACAAAAACAGTCATATATTTGGTTATTATTAACTTTACAATTAATTTCCTATAATACATATAGGTATTTGGAACCAACTTTCATTTTTTTCCATATAATTGTTTTTAACTCACAGTGGTAAAAGCAGGCTTATATACTTAGCTAAAACCCTTTTTATGTAAAATAATAAAAATACACTTTTATCTTAGCAGTTGACTGATGTGCTATACTTGCCTTCATTAAACGTTTTTAAGCAAAATGTCTGATTTATAAGCATAGGATTTTTATACTAGGACTCTATCATTATTTATGATTTTAGGTGCATTTGAATTTTGGATGAAGTTACCATACTATTGTAAAGATGGGTTTTATATAAAAAACCTATGTGTATTTATAATACTATTAAAAAGAGGAGAGATTTATTATGCATTGTACAAAATGTGGGCATCCATTATCTCACGAAGAAAAGTTTTGTTCCAATTGTGGAAAGCCAGCAAGTGATGATATAGCTGCTACAACGGAAACAGCAAACTTAGAAGTAACGGCTGTCGCTACAAGCACCAACGAAACAAACGAAAATCAATTCATGGAATCTGTTAAGGAGATTAGTTCAGGTTATATAAGCACGTTAAAAGATGCTGTAGTAAAACCCTATCATGCTAGTAAACAAGTTATCGAGGCAGATAAAACAAATGGATTAATTACACTAATTCTTTTCGCTCTTTTATTTCCATTACACACTTATATTAATCTATTAAAAGGTTGGAGCACCCCTAGCTTTTGGGGAGCATATTTATTACCTGTCCTATTCACTTCACTTATATTCGCTGCCTTTATTGTCATTGTATTCGGTGTTGTAAAGCTAATGAAAGTTGAGAAAGTTTCCCTCTTTCTTATTACTGCTAAATTTGGACTATTAATGATCCTTCCAACTGCAGCAATGTTAATCGCAGTATTTTCATCATTAATATCTGCTACATTTCTTGGTGTTATGCTTAGTTCCTTTTCACTTATGTTAGTTTCTATTGCAGCAATTGTATCGGTCTTTTCAGCTTCTTCCCAACCTTCTAACGATAAAGGACTGGATATATACTATTCCATTTTACTTATGTTTATTGCGATGTCAGTTGTTATTTCGGTTTTAGGTGCTAGTATCATCGCAAATGCACTTGAACAAATTGGCGGAGGCTTTTTACCCTACTAGAAGTAAGCTAATGGAAGAGTTATTTATACACTCATCCATTAGCTTTTTTTTGGCTAAAACCCCTCCCACCTATAACTAGCTTGCATACCTCTTTTCTAACGTCAGATCATGTATTTTCAATTATAACGTAAGGAAATACTCGGTTGGGAACCTATTTATAATTGGCGCGATGAAGTTAAAAAATTGTAATGCATGCTTCTGAATCGCTCTAATTTTACAAACTAAAGATAAACTCATAATTTTCCTGTATAAAATAAGCCTTTATTTCTCATCTTATACCTAGAGGTGATGTAATGATGAATCGCGCGATTACAACGGCTTTAACAGGAATAGTTACAGCACAGTTTTTAAAGGTACCATTAAACTATTTGGAAAACGGCATTTGGGATTGGACAAAACTTTTTGGTACAGGGGATATGCCAAGTTCGCATTCCTCCGCCGTTACATCCCTTACTACATATGTAGCCTTGAAAAAGGGTGTACCCTCAGTAGATTTTGGCGTTAGTACGATCTTTGGTTTAATTGTCATGTATGATGCAATGGGAATTCGTTGGCAAACGGGAGAAATTGCGATTGCCGTAAATGACTTGAATGAACAAATAGACGAACTTTCATTTGACCAAAGTGGCGTTTACCACGAAAAACGAGATCGAGAATTAAAAGAAATGCTCGGTCACTTGCCAATTGAAGTGGCAGGTGGTGCTATGCTCGGTGTTGCAATCGGTGTACTAAGTTATTTAACTGAAACGAAAAAAACAAAGAAAGCGTCAGATACCTCTAGATAGGTTATGACGCTTTCTTTCTATTTAATTTGCGATAAAAACGCCTCATAGATCGCTATTGCGTTATCCATTTTTACATTTAGTTCATCGTCAATTGTTTGTAATTCCGGATTTTCTCTAAAATAAGTAATCGATTCTTGTATCCCATCCTCAAAATTAGTTGTTGCTTGATAGCTAGGAACAAAGGATTTTATCTTGCTGTTGTCAACAACATAACTAGTAGAGGCATCACCAAATAACGATCCTTTAAACTCCGGCATAAACAGGGATATACATTCTGAGGTCATATGCATAATCCTTGGTTTAACACCAACAGCTTGACCTAAAAGACCAAGATATTGATCCCATGTTTTAACCTCATCAGAAGTGATCTGAAAGGCCTCCCCAATTGTTTGGCTATTTCCCAATAAACCAACTAAACCTTTTGCAAAATCGGTATTATGGGTGATTGTCCATAATGAGCTTCCATCACCTGGTACGATAATCTTCTTGCCGTTTATAATCCGATCAATCAATGTCCACGGATGTTCGCCACTTGTAACAGCAAACGGTATACTCGTATTTCCATATGTATGTGAAGGTCGGACAATTGTCATTGGAAAATCATTTTCACGAAATTCCTGTCTCAATCTATCTTCACACGCTATTTTATCACTAGCATATTCCCACCATGGATTATGCTGTGGCGTTGATTCATCGACCATGTAATGATGCGGAGGTCGTTGATAAGTAGCGACAGTACTAATGAAAATATACTGATCTGTTTTACCAGTAAAGTAAGCAATATCTCGCTCAATATCCAATTCTTTAAATACGATCCAGTTAACAACCACATCAAAATGTTGCTTATCTAATAACGCATTCATTTCCTTTCGGTTGTTAATGTCACCATAAATCACTTTAGCCCCCTCTGGTACGAAAGATTTTCGGTTCCCTCTATTTAATAAGTAAAGCTCAATCCCTCCTTCTACAGCTGCCTTTGAAACTTCTTTGCTAATAAGCCCTGTTCCACCAATAAATAATACTTTCATTTAATCGCTTCCTCTCAAGCATAAATTGTCTATGTAATCTATTCTATTCGTTTTTGTAAGCGATTACCATGGTTGAATATGTAGAGAAGATTGAATATTAAGTTTTCAATCTTTTTATGAGACTTTTTATTGGAAATAAGATATGATTGCAAGTAAACATACGTTGGATAGGGTGAAGAAAATGCATTTAAAAAAACACACAGACTATGCCTTGCGCGTTTTAATGCTGGCTGGTTCAAAAGAGGATAATACGTTAACTAGTATTAAAGAAATAGCAGACACCTATTCTATTTCGATAGAACATGTTCGAAAAGTCGTTTTTCAGCTAAATAAATTAGGTTTCATTCAAACTAGTAGGGGTAGAAATGGTGGATTAAAACTTGCGCAAGATCCGCATGAAATTAACATCGGAAAAGTAGTACGGTTGATGGAGAATGACTTTGTGATCCTAGAATGCTTTAACAGGGAAACAAATCAATGTATCCTTAGTCCAGCTTGTAAGTTAAAACACGCATTAAATAAAGCACTACTTGCCTTTTTTCAAGTATTAGATGCCTATACGCTAGCAGATGTGATTGAAAACCAAGCAGACTTAAAAAGTTTAATGGACTTCAGTTAATGGCGCTTTATGTCTTGAAAACGTGTGTGTATCTTACTGTTTATAATAAAATAAACGAGTAATTCAAAGCTATCTATTCCAAATGGAGAGAGGCTTTTTTTATTTGCGTGCGCTTTTCTTGACAATAGGTTAACTATTAATTATGATAATCTTTATGATCGTTGACCAATCGGTTACATAAAATGACCGTGCGTTTATTCAGGAGGGATGACAATTAGCAAAAAACAAGAGCTGAAACAAGCTGCCATTAAGTTATTTGCTGATCAAGGCTATCACCATACATCTATTCAGCAAATTGCCAAAACTGCCACTATTTCTAAAGGCGCGTTTTACAACCATTTTGATTCGAAAGAACAATTATTTATTGAATTAATGAAAAATCATCATGAAGAATTATATCAAAAATTAGATTCCCTTCATTTATCTACTTCTTTAAATAAAAAAGAAGTATTCACTAAAAAGCTAGAAATAGAGTTAGAACAAATTCATCAAAATCGCTCCTTTTTGTTAATCATGTTCAAAGAGTTTCCACACAAAAATGACGATGTAATGTCTAAAATGAATGAGGATTTTCGTACGCGTATAATTAGAAGGCATAAAGATGAACTTTTAGAAGTATATGGTGACCAAATTGAGACAATGGTTTGGGATTTAACGATTATTCTTGAAGGCATGATGAAGGAGTATATTTCACTAATTGTCTTTCAAGGTATAACGATCTCTATTAAAAAGCTTACAAATTTTGTCGTTGCACATATGGATACACTTGCTGCATCGATTGTAGATATGGAACCCATTCTTAACGAAGAACTGTTATGTAGTTCGAATCAATCAAGTTTACTATCAATACCTGAACAATTAGATGATGTTCTTTCGATGATCAAGCCTACAGTAGAAAGCTTGTCCATTTCTGATAATGAAAAAGCAAAGTTATTGGATTGCTTAACTAACCTTCGAAGAGAATGTCAACAAGAGCATCCTGCATTATATCTGATAGAAGCATTGTCATTATATTTAAAGAAGCAACCGGAATTAGAGAAAAAAATAATACATTTCGAAAAGTTAGTTGATAACTTGATCGAGGGGGAGAAATAATTTATGTCACAAGCAATAAAACAAGATAAAGTAGAGAACGAAAAAATGGGAGCGATGTTAGCAGTAATGTTGATTGGTGCCTTTGTCGGCATTTTAAATGAAACGCTACTTGCAACTGCATTGCCTAGTATTATGGTTGATTTAGATGTCAGCCAAAACAAGGTGCAATGGTTGACCACTGCCTTTTTATTAACAAACGGAATTATGATTCCAATTACTGCCTTTTTAATTCAGACCTTTTCAACAAGGAAATTATTTTTAACCGCTTTTTCTGTTTTCGGATTAGGTACAGCAATTAGTGCCATCGCCCACACGTTCCCGTTATTATTAGCAGGTCGGATCGTGCAAGCCACAGGGTCTGGAATTATGTTACCACTTATGATGACAGTAATTTTAACTGTTATTCCTAAAGCGCGACGTGGAGCAGCAATGGGGATGGCTGGAGTTGTCATCTCATTTGGCCCAGCAATCGGACCGACTTTATCAGGAATATTATTACAATACTTCTCATGGCGTTCACTTTTTTACGTCGTGTTACCAATCGTTATTTTAACGATCATTTTAGCTGCATTTAAGGTGAAAAATGTTACCAAAATTACTAAACCTAAAATTGATATCCTATCGATTCTGCTATCTTCATTTGGTTTTGGTGGATTATTATATGGATTCAGTACCGCTGGAGAAGAAGGTTGGACTAGTGAAATTGTAGTTATTTCTATTATAGCTGGAGCAATTATTCTTGGACTATTCATATGGAGACAATTGAAATTACACACACCACTATTAGAATTTAGAGTATTCAAATTTACTATTTTCTCGTTATCTCTTGTGATCACCATGATCGTTATGATGTCGATGATTGGTGCCGAAATGATTTTACCGATGTATATGCAGACACTGCGTGGGTTCTCACCGCTTGAATCAGGGTTAGTGTTACTTCCTGGTGCAATTGTAATTGGAATTATGTCGCCAATCACTGGTATGCTATTTGACAAATATGGTGCAAGAGTACTTGCTGTACCTGGATTAACAATTGTAGCAGTTACTA
The DNA here is from genome assembly GCF_003426055.1 of Paraliobacillus sediminis. Classification (NCBI taxonomy): domain Bacteria; kingdom Bacillati; phylum Bacillota; class Bacilli; order Caryophanales; family Bacillaceae; genus Paraliobacillus; species Paraliobacillus sediminis. The sequence goes on along the minus strand of NZ_QJSI01000001.1, from coordinate 234,497 downwards.
CATTTTTCTTCACTAATCTTGATATGGATACACCATTGGCATTCATATCAACAATTTATGCCATTCGTATGTTCGGACTTGCAATGGCGATGATGCCAGTAATGACTGCCGGACTAAATCAAATTCCAGACCATTTGCATGCACACGGTTCAGCGATGGCAAATACGCTGCAGCAAGTAGCTGGTTCTATTGGAACAGCAATATTGTTTACAATATTATCGACTGGAACTAAAAATTATCAGCCGGACATGGCAGCTTTAGCAGATCTCTCACAGAGTGATGCAAAAATACAATTAGCTAATGATGCCGCACTTAACGGTTATAGTAGTGCATTTATATTCGCTTCTATTCTTGCAATTTTAGGTGTAATCATTGCTCTGTTTGTTAATGAAAAAGCGAGTAAAGCAGCTCAGAAATAAGTAATGAATGTAGCACCCACTTTCTTTTATAAGAATTGTGGGTGTTTTTATAGTTCTTTGTCTAATCGCGTTGGTAGAGAATGTTTATCGACCAAATTAATTTATTTGATCACGCTCCATAGTAAATAAGCTACTGTGGAGCGCATTTCACTTTTAATTGTTTTCCCAGATGTATTTTCAACTGCTTTCAAGTTAAAATGTACGATTATAATTAAATACATTCTCTCGCATAGCAATTTTATTACCCCATTTTAAACCTACATCAGCCCAAGGAACGCTATATCCCTTATCTAATTTGACCCATTAAATTGTGTGTGAAACAAATCGGTTATTTTTTATTACTACCGATTAACATCGACTTATTCATTGATTATTCCATTGATTAACGGCTCTCCACCTTGATCAATATCTAATAACTTCAAACGTTGTTCTTCTATAATATAAACAGATTTATAGTACTTTTTATTGTCTAATGTAAAGAATAATACACGCGAACCTTGATTATCCGTTTCTACTATAAGATCATAACGATCGATATCTATTTTCTCACTAATATAAGATAGTTCTGGGTAATTGTCTTGTTCATTTTCTGCTTTATCAGTTCCATTATTGTTATCTTGATCATATACTTCTTCCTGTACTATATCGTCATTAGTTTGATCGGTTGAATTATTTTTTTCATCATTCGGTGCTTCTGTACTACAAGCAGTAATAAAAAGCATCATTATAGTAAGGAATAGAAATCGTTTTATTCCCTTCATGCTTTCACCTCATTTCCTTTCTAATCCGTTCAGTTTATATGAATGAGCATTGGTTTTCAATAATTGATATTTAGTTTCTGATAAATGAATCGTAATTACTACTTTTTGTACGAAGATAGAGTGACAGTAGTTTAAAGATTATCCACATTTAATTCTTTTTGGTGCATGTTATGACTTATCTATCCAATGTTAGAGTGAAACACAACTCCCTCATTGGGTTATTGTGTAATATAACCATTATTTAAAGCTTTTAATACTAAGTCGTATTATTATAGAAAAAAGATAAGTGAAGAATACACCTTCATTTTATATTCTAACGCACTAAAAAATGGTATGTTTAACACCATAAATAACGGTATAAATTGCAATTAAAAACGCTCAGTTTTGGGGATAACCACCCTTTCCTGAACGTTTTTAGCTAAATATTTAACTTTTCTTATTCACAATTTATGAATAGACAAAAAGTAAAGAATGAAAGACATCAATACCACGTTCACCTTTCTATTTTAGTCAAGACTTCCTGCAGGGCCAAAGAATTCAAAGTTTATTTCTTCTTCCGCAACATTCCATTCTTTTAATGCACGATTAATTACGCGCATGAAACCTTCTGGACCGCAGAAGTAAAATGAAGCTTGGTTGGTTGGAATAATAGATTGAAGCCAAGATAAATCTACAAATCCTACTTTATCGAATTGGTCATTTTCCAATGGATTATCGTATACTACATAACTCTTTACTTGACTATATTTATCTGTAATATCTTTTACTGCATCTCTTAGCCCGTGTACATTACTATTTTGTGTAGCATGAATAAAGTAAATCGGACGATTCGGTTGTTCTACTACAGCCGTTTCTAACATGCTAACTAATGGCGTTAACCCAACACCACCACTAATTAACACGAGTGGTTTCTCGCTTTCTCCTAAAACAAAATCACCTGAAGGTGCGCTTAACGGAAGCGTATCTCCCTCTTCTACAAAATCATGCAAATACGTTGATACATCTCCGTCTGGGTTACCATCAATTCCAGCTTCCCTTTTAACGCTTATTCTAAAATAGTCATTGTTGGATCTACTAGATAAACTATATTGGCGCAAGAAGTTATAAGGTGCACCCTCTTCTATCTTGACTGTTATGTATTGTCCTGCTTGATATGATGGTATCGATCCATTGTCACTTGGTTTTAGATAGAAAGATGTGATAACGTCACTTTCTTTTACCTTTTTCATTACATCAAAGTCACGATAACCTTTCCAGCCTCCTATTTTATCTTCATTTTCTTTATACATATCAATTTCTACTTGAATAAATACATCAGCAATAACTCCGTACGCTTTTTCCCATGCATTCAGGATTTCGTCTGTAGCAGCATCACCGAGTACCTCTTTAATTGCAGCTAATAAGTGTTCCCCTACAATTGGGTAATGCTCTGGTAAAATGTTCAGACTTCTATGTTTATGCGCAATTTGTTTAACTGCAGGTAGTATCGCTTCTAGATTATCAATATGAACAGCTGCAGCATAAACAGCACCAGCTAGTGCTTTTGATTGTTTTCCTTTTTGTTGATTTGTTTGATTAAAAATGTTTTTTAATTCTGGATGATTTTCAAAAAGTCGTTGATAAAAGAGACTTGTGATACTTTCTCCATGAACCTCAAGTACTGGTACTGTTGATTTTATAATACTAATTGTTTTTTCATCTAAGATAGGTTGATTTTGAATAGTCATACTAACTCCCCTTTTATACTTTACTGTTTAAAAAGTGTATTTTACATACTCCTTTAATTGTAATGAAAAGGGACTAGACGATTCAATAGCAAATCAACGAAAGTAATGACAATTGTGTTACAAGCTATATCTAGCGTTGTTAAAGGGAGCCTTAGCTTAATGCCAGGCTCCCTTCATTCATCCTATTGGTAGTAGGTTAGACAAACTATCTAGTGTTTTGGCGCTTTAAATCGTTTGTGCTAGAATTAAATGGAGAAGGTTATTCTGGTTTTGCTTGTTGCTGTTGTTCTTGAGCCATGATAGAACTTTGTACTTGGCTAACTGCAGTTTGTGCTTGTGCAAGTTCAGTCTGTGCTTGTTTTATTGCTTCTTTTGACATTGCCTGATCTGACGAAGACTTTTCAATAGCTTGTGTTAATAATTCTTTTGTTAACGATGCACTACCTTTTGCTTGGTCTAACTGATTTACATCAATTTGTTGTGGCATATAAACCTCTCCTTAAAATTTACTTATTACGTTACTATCATTAACCGGATATATATAATTATTAATGGTTATTTTTTACTACTTTTAAAAATGGGGTGCTAACATGAATCCAAAAAAGGCATGTGCCAAAGCTGCTATGGAATATATCGCTAACGGTATGGTAATTGGACTTGGTGGTGGAATCCATACCCACGAAAAAATCATTACTCTTACTTGTTGAACAACTAATGAATACTAATCTTGATATATTTTTTGTGCTTCATATTTAAATCCGTGATACTTATAGCTCTGCTTTTTGTACATTTCTCTGGGAGTGTCTTCTCCGTCGGCCACTAATATTACATTCTTCTTAGGAAATGTTTCCATTACAAATTCTTGTAACCTGCTGCCTATCCCCTTATTCCGAAACTGTTCGTTAACAGTTAGGTTATCAATTTCTGCTGTTTCACTAGAGATAATGACATCTACACAGCCTGCTGGAGCACCTTTATAAAAGGCTAAAATTTGATGGATATTTTGATCTTCAAATTGCCGTGTTATAAGATCAGCCTTCTGCATTGCAAATTCACTTCCGTAGCTTAGGTCATGCTGATATTGTATATTAAGTAGCACTTCAAAATTATCATCTGTCACTACTTGAATAGAAATATCTGGGTTGTTTCTCACAGAAGGAAAGTCTTTCGGCTGAATGGTGTACAGTTCTAGAAAACCTATTTCATAGCCCGTATCAGTCAGTAGTGCAATTAGTTCTACTGTTGGCTTTATATTAGCTGGAAAATAGAATTTCACATGTTTTTGGCCCTGTTTCAGGTGATATTCCCTTAAGTAACTTTCAGCCTCTTTAAATTCAGTTAAAGATGGTAATTGTTTGAATTCAATGAAATTGCTATCATACCGGATTAACATCTCAGGGTAATGGTAGTGTCTATATTGCGCATTTTCAACCACAATCTCTCCAATTGTATATATATCATCGAATGTTATTTGTGTCATTAATATTCTCCTTATCTATAGTCAATGCCCCATTACGGAACAATTTAATTTTATTTAAAAATTGATAATAAAACATTAAACAAAAAGCCCCTCAAATGAGGAGCTTTCATTATTTAGCAACAAACTTCTTCTTTTTCCATATCAATTAACTCAGCGCAATAATCTCCTGATAGGATCTTCGGCTGTAGTTTTTTTATATACACTTGAATATCTTCTCGTTGGTTTTCTAAGTCAGTTAGGTTAAAGTAAACAAATCCATCCTCACTATGAAGAACAGTTAATAGTGTTTCACCTTCAACCTCTGTTGTTGCTACAAGTCTACACGTTTTGCATCTTGGTGCCATTTCAAATGAGATCGTAATCTCCTCCTGATAATTGTTTTAAAAACCTTTTCAATCGCACTGTTATAAATTCTAACACAGAATTTAGTTTAAATAAAACGAGATAAGGCGTAAAGAGCTTACGTATAAGCTTATTTATTACAGTCAAAATTGAATACAACATCGATTCTTATAAATGATCAGTAATCCTCTTGATTATAAGCAGTTGCTAAGAAAATTGCTTTATTCGTCATATCTTTGAATACTTTTAAAGCTCCCCAGAAAAGTTTAATCGATTATAACAATCAAATGTTATTTTAAAATTGATTGCCCCGCTATGTTAAGATAAAAACTATATACTACTATTGTCATATAAATATTGTTGCAATTCCCAATTTAACTATGTGTTCTATGAAAATAAAAATTGGTTTTATATGAAATGCTAAAATAAACGCTTTACTTAGAAAATCATAATATTAATGTGAATGTGAATGGAGGGCAACCATGGAGGATTTTATTCAAAACCTAGAGAATTCCTTGCATAAAGGATTTATAAATCAAAACCATAGTACGTCCGGAAGCTACATGCCGAAACTTTTAATTAATGATCCGAAAAACAATATAAATGTTTTGGATTCACTGTTAGAAGAACTTGAAAATAGTAGTTCCTTTATTTTTTCAGTTGCTTTCATTACAGAGAGCGGGCTTGCAACATTAAAATCTCATTTATTAGATATTAAAAATAAAGGAGTACAAGGACGAATATTGACCTCAACATTTTTAAAATTTAATAATCCTAAGGTATTCAGAGAACTGTTAAAGATAAAGAATGTTGAAGTTAGATTGACCGATATAGAAGGTTTTCATTCCAAAGGGTATATATTCAAAAACGAAAACTACTATTCTTTAATAGTTGGAAGTTCAAATTTAACAGCTCAAGCTCTTAAAGTGAATTATGAATGGAATATAAAACTTACTTCACATGATAATGGAGATATCGTTCACCATTTTAAAAATCAATTTGAAGAGGTATGGAGTCGCGCACAACCACTAACTGAGCAGTGGATATTAAACTATGAAGAGGTTTATATAAATGAAATAGTAACTAGAGAAGATGATAGATTAATAGAATTACCCACTAGTTACTCTACTAACACGATTAAAGATGCTTTGAAAATTGTACCTAATAAAATGCAACAAGCAGCTTTAAAGCAAATTCAATCACTACGTGAATCAGGCAAAACCAAGGGACTTGTAATCTCTGCGACTGGGACAGGAAAAACATACCTTTCAGCATTTGATGTAAGAAGCTTTAGACCTAAACGCATGCTTTTCATTGTCCATCGCGAACAAATTCTAAATAAAGCTAAATCAGACTTCAAAAGAATACTTGGTGGTATTGATAAAGATTTCGGTATTATTTCAGGCTCAACTAAACAAACAGAAGCAAAATATATCTTCGCCACAATTCAAACCATATCTAAAAATGAAAACATGGAACAATTCAAAAATGATACATTTGACTATATATTAATAGATGAGGTTCATAAAGCAGGCGCTAAATCATACCTTAACGTGATAGATTATTTTAAACCCAAGTTCTTTATGGGAATGACAGCTACACCTGAACGAACAGATGATTTCAATATATATGAATTGTTTGATTATAATATTGCATATGAAATTCGATTGCAAGAAGCGTTGGAGGAAGATATGCTCTGTTCATTCCATTATTTTGGAGTTACAGATTTAGAATATAATGGTGAAATAATCGATGACGCAACCATTTTATCAAAGCTTGTAACAGGTGAACGCGTGAACCATATGCTCGAAAAAATTAACTACTATGGTTTTTCCGGTGATAAAGTAAAAGGATTGATATTCTGTAGTCGAAAAGAAGAGGCAAAGAGTCTATCTATAGCATTAAACAATAGAGGTTTACGCACAGTTTCACTAGTTGGAGATCATTCGCAGGAAGAGCGAACACTTCGAGTAAATGAACTTGAAAATGGTAAACTAGACTATATATTAACTGTGGATATATTCAACGAAGGAATCGATATCCCTAGTCTTAATCAAGTTGTAATGATACGACAAACAAAATCAAGTATATTCTTTATCCAGCAGCTTGGTCGAGGATTACGTAAGCATGATTCAAAGGATTTCGTAACTATCATTGATTTTATTGGTAATTATAATAATAACTACCTTATACCGATAGCTCTTTCAGGAGATCAGTCGCAAAACAAAGACAATATTCGTAGAAACACCACTAACACTAGTTACATCAAAGGTGTTTCAACCGTCAACTTTGAAGAAATAGCAAAAATGCGCATCTTTAATGCTATAAATAATAGTAACCTAACCACACTAAAACTTTTAAAAGATGCCTTTAGTGAATTAAGGAACAAGATAGGAAGAGTTCCATACTTATATGACTTTATAATGAATCAGTCCATCGATCCTATTGTTATAACAAATAAATATTTTAATTATCATCAATTTCTAGTAAAAGTATTAAAAGAAGTTCCTTTGTTAACTGACTACGAAAATAAAGTCTTGTCCATGCTATCTTTAGAAGTTCTAGACGGTAAAAGAAGTCACGAAGTTATCTTATTAGACTTACTTTTAAGCAAGGGAGAAGTTGAATATAAAGCGTACATTAATTATCTAAAAGATATGGGTTGTGTAGCGGATAATTCAACCATCACCTCTGTAAATAATATATTTAATTTATCTTTCTTTACTCAAAATAGCACAAAAAAATACGGAGATATACCGCTAATCTATTTGAATACCGAAAAAAAGTATGTGTTTAATGAACTGATTACAAATAACCTAAAAAGTAATAAATACTTTTATAAATTGGTTGTCGACATTATTAATAGTGCCAAAGAAAAAAGCAAGTCATACCAACGCAATAAACAACTAACGTTATATGAAAAGTATTCAAGAAAAGATGCTTGCAAACTATTGAATTGGGAAAAAGATGAAAGTTCTACTATGTATGGATATAAACCAAAACATAATACTTGCCCCATCTTTATTACATATCATAAAGATGATAACATCGATTCTAGTGTCAATTATGGTGATGAGTTCTTAGATCCTGAAGTACTTAAATGGTTCTCTCGAAGTAATAGAACTTTGAAATCAGAAGAAGTCCGAAAAATTATAAACGCAACAAGCATGGGGAATGTTATTCATATTTTTGTTAAAAAGGATGATGATGAAGGTACCGATTTTTATTACCTAGGTGAAGCAACCCCTAATAAACAAAGTATCGAACAAACTACAATGGCAGATAAAAACGGAAAAGAACTTCCAGTAGTCTGTATGAATATGATTATGGAAAAACCCCTTCATAATCAGCTTTATAATTACATTAAAACTGGATTGAATGATTAAGATACAAGCAATAATAACAAAAGATAGCCTTCATTAATTTTAAGAAGGCTATTTTTCTTTGATTAGCTGCTCCACAGCAGGAATATCAGCTGGCGCCCATTTTAACGAGGTCAAGTTTTCTCTTTTTAACCAAATAAGTTTTGAGTGTTCACTTCTAATAGGTGTACCCTCGACAACTTTACACTTAATAGCAATTAAATTAATTATAAATGCAGCGTACTCATGAGTATGTTCATTGAATAATTCTTGCGCAACTACTTTACAATCCATTTCCTCATCTATTTCTCTTACCACAGCAGCATATAGATCTTCACCTTCCTCTACTTTACCACCAGGAAATTCCCACATGTTAGGAATAGACATATTTGGAGACCTTAATGCACATAGTATTTCGTTCATATCATTCTCAATAATAGCAGCGACTACTTTTACTGTCTTTTTCAAATTAATCCCATCCCTTCATACACCCCAACTGTATTATTCCTTACTTCTTGTGTGAATACCAAATTTGCATCTATTTATAATAGTATACAATAGGATTCTATATATATAAAACACTACGTTATATTGAATTTTTTGTATCCCACCACTTATTCGAAATTCTACAATGGAGACAGTAAATTAGAACTATTTTTCATATGTTTCAAGTAAAAAATCATAAAACAACTCTTCCGTAGGGAGTATTTTTCGATGTGTTGGGTAAATTACACCTACAGTTCTAGCTAGATTTGAGTTGCCTATTGGAACCATCACGGTGGATTGTGGTGTATTATCAACCAATGTCATCTCGGGCATTAATGCTACACCTAAACCAGCTGAAACTAATCCCTTTAAAGCGTCAATGTCTTTGCCTTCGAATGCAATTTTCGGTGAAAACCCCGCTACCCTGCACGCATCGACAACCTTATCGCGAAATACAAATCCATCAGGAAGAACGACAAACGGGTCATCTTTTAATTCTTCTAGCATGATAGAGGTTCTGTTAGCTATTGGATGATTAACGGGAACAAGTGCTATTATCTTTTCTGTGAATAATGCTGTTCCACTTATTCTCGTTTCCTGCTCCTCTAATGGCATTGGAGCAATCATAGCAAGATTAAAATCACCATGTACAACACCATTTATTAAGTCATAATACAGGGCGTTGCTCATTTGAAATTTCGCCTCTGGATATCGCATACGAAAAGCATAAATAATCGATGGTAATGTATGGGCTGCCATACTAATTGGAAACGCAATTCTGACAGTTCCACTCTCTGGATTCAGGTATTCTTTTACTTCTCTTTTTGCTTCTTCCATCATATTTGTTGTTTTTATCATTCGCATTAAAAACATTTTACCGATAGGCGTTAATTTAACTCTCCTTCCATCTCGTATAAAAAGGTCTACTCCTAATTCAGACTCTAAATTAGCAATTTGTCTACTGACGGAGGATTGCGCCACGTGTAAGGCTTCTGCTGCTTCTGTCATATGTTCTCGCTTAGCAACTTCCATGAAATAGTTGATTTGACGCATTTCCATACTAACCACTCCATTCATTCATGCGTTAAACGCATTGATTTAATCGTTTATAAATATTGTAACTATCATTTACTAATTATAAAATTAAATAGCAGTAAATAGCAATATACTGAATTTTTAAATAGAAATAGGAGCTGATTAATATCAAAGTAATTGACAGAGTTGAAGAAACAAACACCCAAACCGTTAAGGAATACGTTAACCATATATATTCAATCGTACAAGAGCGCAATGCAGGCGAAGTCGAATTTCAACAGGCTGTTAAAGAAGTTTTTGATTCTTTAGTACCTGTACTTGTTAAGAATCCAATATACATTAAGCAAGGAATATTAGAAAGAATTGTAGAGCCGGAACGACTGATTCACTTTAGAGCTCCATGGGTAGATGATGCGGGAAATGTACAAGTAAATCGAGGATTTCGTGTTCAATTCAACAGTGCTATTGGTCCATATAAGGGCGGATTAAGATTTCATCCTTCAGTAAACGCTAGCATTATCAAGTTTTTAGGATTCGAACAAATATTAAAGAATTCGTTAACTGGTCAACCCATTGGTGGCGGTAAAGGCGGTTCTGATTTTGATCCAAAAGGTAAATCAGATTTAGAAATTATGCGCTTCTGTCAGAGTTTCATGGCAGAGCTAAGTAAACATATTGGACCAGATACTGATGTCCCAGCTGGTGATATAGGTGTTGGTGCGAGAGAGATTGGTTATATGTTTGGTCAATACAAGAAATCACGCGGCGCTTACGAGGCTGGTGTTTTAACCGGTAAGGGCATTAATTTTGGTGGAAGTTTAGGCCGAACAGAAGCAACAGGATATGGCTTGGTTTATTTTGTCGAAGAAATGTTAAAAGGCAAAGGATTAAACTTTAACAATAACACTGTTGTTATATCTGGTTCAGGTAATGTATCGATTTATGCTATGGAAAAAGCAATGCAATTAGGTGCAACAGTTGTCGCATGTAGTGATTCAAGCGGCTATATCTATCACAAGAGTGGTATAAATCTAGATACGGTCAAGCAATTAAAAGAAGTAGAAAGCAAAAGAATATCCGAATATGTTACCATTCATCCGGACGCTATCTATGTAGAGGGATGTGCAGGTATTTGGTCGCTTCCTTGTGATATTGCTTTACCATGTGCAACACAAAATGAACTTGATAAAGAAGCTGCTAATCTTTTATTATCCAATGGCGTAAAGGCTGTTGGTGAAGGAGCAAACATGCCTTCTACACAAGAAGCAATTGATCTCTTTATTGATAAGGGCGTTCTATTTGGACCTGCTAAAGCTGCAAATGCTGGTGGTGTTTCTGTATCCGCATTAGAAATGGCACAAAATAGCGCCAGATTAGCTTGGACAGCCCAAGAAGTCGATACGAAGTTACAGGAAATTATGAAAAACATCTATCGTGAATGTGTTAAATCTTCAGAAGAATATGGAGCTCCTGGGAACTTCGTTGTTGGTGCTAACATAGCTGGCTTTGTTAAAGTAGCCGATGCAATGGTTTCACAAGGGGTAGTATAAAATAACCGTATAGATAATAAAAAAGATGATTCCTATTACGCAGGAATCATCTTTTTTACTTTTATTTATTTTTTAAAAATTCCAAATGGCTTTCCTATCGGCAGGAATACATATCCAAAGTGTTTGTTTAAGACAATTGCACCTGCACCGTAAAAGGATAGCAAGGCAATACACATTTCTGATACTGCAGCTAACATATGTGTCACTTCATACATAACACCAAACGTACTTAAAGCTAGTCCAATAAATAAGAAATCTATAAAGACGAAGATAAAGAATAGTACTTTATGTGTTTCCATAGCCCCAATTGTCAAGAAAAGACATAGGATTAAATAGCCAATAAAGGCGAATCCAAGTTGTTTAGGGTCTGCGTTTGCTGCCAGTGTTTCTCCGAATACACCTAACTGTATTAACCAAGTTGTTCCGACACCAAACCAAAATAGGCCAAATGCGCCAAATGCTGTTGTTCCAAAAATATTATTATGCTTGGCATCTTGAACAGCAGCAAATAATTGTGCTAGTCCACCTAAGAAAAATGCCCAAGGTAAAATTAACGATAGTCCTTCTGTTAACCCTAATTTCTGTGATGATGCTACAAACGTTACCATTGCAAGACCAAATAGGCCAAGGGCAGATGGATCTGCTGTTGCGATTTTTACTTCTGTCAATTTCTGAGTCTCCATTGTGTCCTCCTTAAAATAAAACATACTATAGTAATTTACCGAATAAGGACTGCTGTGTCAATCCCTAATTAATTTTATTCGTTATTAAATGAACTAACTTAAACTACCCGATACATCAACAGAAGGGCGCCATTTTTTTGAAAGTTCTTTAATATGATGCGGTGTTGTTCTACAACAACCACCAATTATTCGTGCTCCAGCTTGAAACCATTCTTCCGATTTTGCATCGAATCGATCAGATGACTTTAGTCCATGCCATTTGTTTGTTTCCGGATCGTACGTTTCACCAGAGTTTGGATAAACAATGATTGGTTTTTTTGTATGTGCAGTCAGATTAGTGATTGCTCCCGTTATTACAGAAACTGGCGAGCAATTAATGCCAATTGCCGCTATTTGCATATTATCCTCTACCACATGTACACATTCTTCTAGTGCACTGCCATCACTAATTTCTTCTTCATTTTTTACAGTGAAAGTTAACCAGGCATATGTATCTTGAAACTCTGTTAATAAGCGGCTTATTACTTTTGCCTCTTGTAAAGATGGTATCGTTTCAAAAGCTAACAGATCAGCCCCCCCTTCAATTAGCACCTGCATTCTTTCCCGATGAAATATTTCTAATGTTTCATCCGTCACACCATAATTGCCCACATACTCCGATCCATCTGCAAGGAAAGCGCCATATGGTCCAACGGAGGCTACAACAAGTGGTTTCGGTCGTTTCTTTATAAGTGACCCTTCTTCTCGCCAAAAATTATCTCTTGCTCTTCTTGCAAGGTAGACTGTTTTCTTTATTAACTCTATTGCATCATTTTCCTCTAGCCCACGCTTAGAAAAAGCCTCGACTGTCGCTTGATAGCTGGCGGTTATTGCGCAGTCTGCACCTGCACGAAAGTATTCCAGGTGAACGTTATATATTAACTCAGGGTTATCGAGTAACACCCGTGAAGACCACAGTGGGTCATCTAAATCACACCCATGCATTTCAAGCTCTGTTGCCAAGGCACCATCTAAAATCATTATCTCATGCGCTTGCAGAATCCTTTCAATTGGATTATTAGTATGCAACATCCACCAAACCTCTTTTCTATCTGTTCCTATTTTATCCGTATATAAGCTATCAATTCACTTCATTTTCTAATTAAAATCATCATTTTCGATCTATATTATATTCAAACGTACAAGCTTACTTTGAATACAGAGGCGTATAGCTACCTCCCCTTTTACCTTATATGCTCAACAGTTCTCTTATATCATCCTCTGACATACTCGATAGCATCGCGTCACCTGGTTGAATTACTCTTTCAATTAGTTCTTTTTTACGTTGTTGAAGCTTTTCAATTTTCTCCTCGATTGTTCCTTTGGTTATCAATCGAATCACTTGCACAACATTCTTTTGTCCCATACGATGAGCCCTTCCTGCGGCTTGATCTTCTACAGCAGGATTCCACCATAAATCATACAAAATTACGGTGTCTGCACCAGTTAAGTTCAATCCAGTTCCACCTGCTTTTAAAGAGATAAGAAATATATCATTCTCGCCTTGATTGAAACGTTCTACCAATTCAACGCGTTCTTTAGAAGGTGTATGTCCATCAATATAAAAGAAGCCTACACCCTGTCTCGTAAGCTCTTCACGTATAATGTGAAGCATGCTTGTAAATTGGGAGAAAATTAACATCCGCTTTTTATTCTCTAAGGCATTACCTACAATGTCTATTAATTGTTCCAATTTACCCGAAGAACCTTGGTAATTCTCAATAAATAATGATGGATGACAACATAATTGACGTAGACGTGTTAACCCAGCTAATATTTTAATTCGGCTCTTATTTAACCCTTCGCCCATTAATGATTGCTTCGTTTCCCTTTGAATTCTTTCTAAATAAGCGAGATACAATTCTTTTTGTTCCGTTGTTAACTCAGATACATGCGTCGATTCAATTTTATCAGGAAGCTCTGTTAAGACATCTTTCTTTAAACGTCGTAAAATAAATGGACGGGACATTCTAGAAATCTTTTCAGGTGAAAGTTTACGGAACAAGGCATGTGACGGGAAAAATCCAGGCAAAATCGCCTCGAAGATCGCCCACAGTTCGTCTAATGAGTTTTCAATTGGTGTTCCACTTAATGCAAAACGTTTATGTGCGCGAATCGTCCGAACTGCTTTTGATGTTTTGGTTGCAGCATTTTTAACCGCCTGTGCCTCGTCTAAGAAAAAGGAGCTAAATTGAACATCTTTATACCAATCAAGATCATGACGTAACATTGGATAAGAAGTGATAAAAACATCTGGTACAACTTTTCTTTCCAAAATTGCTGCACGTTCAATTGGTGTCCCGATAACAACTTCAACATCAAGACTAGGTGCAAATTTATCAAATTCCATTTTCCAATTGTAAACTAGTGAGGCTGGAGCTACAATTAATGCTGGTTTTGTTTCTTTTGACTCCTCTTTTTCTGATAACAAGAAAGCAATCCCTTGAACAGTTTTACCTAAACCCATATCATCTGCAAGAATACCACCTAGCGAATAATGCGCTAATGTTTTTAACCATTGAAATCCAATTTCTTGGTAATCTCTAAGTTCTGCTTGTAAATCAGTTGGAAGTTCAAAGTCTAATTCATCCGGATTTTTTAATGTTTGGATAAGATGACGGAACTGCTTTCCAATTCGCACTTTATTCTTATTTCCTCCATTGAGGATATCATCAACTTGCATTGCGCGATAAAGTGGAAGCTGTATGGAACCTGACCTAATTTCCGTTTCGCTACTATTTAATTCAGAATACAGCTGTCTTATATGTTGAAACTGTTCATTACCTTCTATTGAGACAAATGTTCCATTAGGAAGACGGTAGTAATTTTTCTTTTCAATGACAGAGTCTAAAATATTCTGAATATGCTCCTGCCCGATATCTTTCATATCAAAACTAACTTCAAGCAAACTACCTTCTTTATTAAAATCAAACGTTGTCTCTGGCGCTTGGCTTTCTGGTAATAGAAGGTCCTTCACTGCATTTGTTAAAAAGATATCTGCTTTATCCTCTAGAAAAGGAACCGATCGGTAGAGGAAATTATAGATTTCCTCTTCCCCTTCGACATAAAGTTTTTTTCCATTAAATTTTAATAAAGCACTTTCAATAACAGACATGATTTGTTGTTCTTTCCGTGTATCACGAATCATCAATTCTTTTGTTTCATCATTATCTGGTCCAAACTCATTAAATGGATTAATTATCTTCTCACCATAGTGATATTCTAAATCTACTAGCAACGTATCTTCTTCTCGATCAATTAATAGTTTCGTTTTTAATGGATGTTGGATAATTTGATTGGAAACCTGCTCTGCCATCTCTATCTGTCCTACCTTTTTCATTTCAGGTACCACAACAGATAGAAATGACTCAATCTGATCAGCCGAGATTGTAATATACTGTTCGTCATCTAAGAATGGATCAGTCGGAAGTAAACCAGATGAAATCTCTAATAAGATATTTTGTTGCTCGGTAGTTAACTTATACAGGCAATTATCCTTTAATACATAATTATAGAGCTCAAAAAACGACATATCGATCATTTCTGTTACATTTAAACGAAATTCTTCCTCTTCACCTTTATCCAATTTAAAATTAAATGGTAGGTCTTCATCAATAAGCTCTATTTGGTTATAGAGTTGATCCCCATTCTCAAATGTATATGTAGTCTGTAGTAATTTCGACAAAAATGCATCAACAACCATCGGTGGAACGTATACAACACGATCCTCTTTCCGATAAGAAAAATAGGGATCGATATACGCCTCTTCATTTCTACTTACATCAATTAATAAATGTATCAACTCAAAGTCTTCATCTTTAAAAACTTGTTCCATCGGTTCATACGTATAGTTATCAGTAAAGTAGTAGTTTTTCTGTTGCTCTACAGCTTTTAGAAACTGTTTCAAATCCTTCACTACATAGGTTCTTTTTATGCCTATTTTCAATTCAAGTGTCCATAAACTTGCTGATCTGGACATTGTTTTCACAATAAATTCAACCTGTAATTGATGCTTGTTTATATGTTCTTGATTATAACCTTCTGACTGATAAAAGTTTGAGAAGGTGTTAATAAATTGATTGACCATCTTCTGTTGCACTTTTTTTTGTATATTTTCATCTGGCATATAACTACGATTCCCTTGTCTTCTTTCGATTTCTAATAGACAAGCAACAATGTGTTTACATTCACCATATTCCGAAGATGCTAAACACTCACACTCATACGACATATCGTGTTCATTTATCTGAATGCTAACAGCATATTCATCACTTCCAACAATCTTTCCCTGCCATTTATTCTGGTTTTTTTCATAATAGAGATGTCGAATATGTCCGTTATTAAAATAGGCTTGCCCTTGACGATAAATCGGCTCAGAAAATGACTCTTTTATTTTGTTTTTTAAAATAGGAAAACTTCTCATATTTCATCAACTTTCTATTCTCTAAATTTTTGCTTATCCCTTCATTATACACACGTTCTGGCACATTTTAGTCAGTAAATCTATTTTTTAACAAAAATATTGCTAAAACTAACTAAAACATTGTCAGCAACAGGAATGATTCGCACTTATTAATATCTTTCGTGGAAGATCCTGTTAGCTTAACCAGTAATCTATTAGGTCATTTCACTACTAATTTGCAAGTAACTGGAATTATTCATCTATAGGTTCTGACCCTATTTTCTTAGTTTTTGTTGAATTAAACAGCCCTTGCCCTTTGGTTGAAATATATCCAAAATTTATTGATGACACATATTTTCACACAAAAAGAGACGCTCAAATTAACGAGCGCCTCTATAAAAATATTATTCTTGTTAATTAATCTTTCGTCTTACCACTACAAATGTAACTGCACCAATTAAGAGCAACATAATTCCAAATAACAGTATTTTGTAAGTGTCCGTAGCTGTTTCCGGTAATTGCTGATCATTGTCTATTTCAGATTCCGTTTCTTCTTCCGCAGAATCTGTCTCTCCTTCGCTCGAATCTGGCTCTCCTTCGCTCGAATCTGGCTCTCCTTCGCTTGAATCTGGCTCTCCTTCGCTTGAATCTGGCTCTCCTCCGCTCAAATCTGGCTCTCCTTCGCTTGAATCTGGCTCTCCTTCGCTTGAATCTGGCTCTCCTCCGCTCAAATCTGGCTCTCCTTCGCTTGAATCTGTGTCATTGTTTTCGTCTGGTGACTCATCTCCACTAGCCATTGCTAAAAGGACCGTACCGCCATCAACCATTGCTGGAATACTTACTACTAATTCTGTTCCATTAGCTTCATACGTTTTTCCACTATAACTATCCATTACTGTCACACCAGGATCAACTTCAAGCGTTACTTCACGTTCCTCTTCTGAAACGTTCAAGCCAACGTAAACATTTTCACCATTATACGTACGGTCAAATACAAGAAATTGCTCCTCATCTGAACCAGCAATTTGACTTCTTACGCCTCTTGCAAAGATTTCTGAATTATCCCCTCTAAATGCCAATAGTTTTTGATAATGCTCCAGAATATCGTTACCCTCTACATCATTCCAAGCTAAGTCGTAACGGTTATCGTATACCGGCCAGTTATTTGCACCAGATTGACCAAGTTCCTCCCCGTAATAAATTACCGGTTGGCCCTTAGCCGTAATTTGAAGTGCCGCTGCTATTTTAAGCATTCCTTCATTTCCATCCAACTCATGATAAAGGAAACCATCCTCATCATGGCTGCCAAGAAACTGACCAAGTGTTGCAGTATTGTTAATGATTGCGTTTCTTTCTTCAAGATCTTGATTGACGCTTTCTAGATCTCCTTGGGCAAAATCTCTTGCACTTGCTTTAAATTCAAAGTCAAGAAGTGAGTCCATTGTACCGGTATTAAGGTAACCATGGTTATTATTATGACCAGCACCCCAAGATTCGCCAATCATCTTGAAATCAGGTTTTAGTAACGTTAACTCATTTTTAAATTGTTGCCAAGTATAATCATCGACGTGCTTCACTGTATCTACACGGAAATAGTCAATTTTGTTTCCTTTAGGGGTCGTAGAACGCTCAATCCAACTAGTTTGCCAATCAATCAGTTGTTTACTTACCTCAGGATCCTCTGTTAAAAAGTCAGGTAAGTAGGATAATTCCATGTTTAAGTCAGTAGAACCAGACTCTTCACGGATCATTCCATCAAAACGATCACGGTCAGCATCTGTTGGGTAGCCAACTGGACGTTCTTCCTCAGGAATTTCATCATCAGCCTTAAGACCATAACCAGGATGATTTAATACAACATCAACCATGATTTTCATGTTACGCTCTGCTGCGGAATCGATCAATTCATGGAAATCTTCTAATGTACCTAAATGAGGATTAAGTTCTTCAAAATTCTCTGCCCAATATCCATGATAGCCAAAAAATGCACCCGGACTGGCTTCACCAGCATCTACAGATCCAAGATCATGGCCAATGTTCTCGACTATTGGAGTGACCCAGATAGTGTTAATACCTAAATTATCTAAGTAATCGAGGTTTTGAGTAATCCCCTTAAAGTCTCCACCTTGATATGTGCCACGCTCATTTTCGTAATTTTCATAACCAATGCCATAAGGATCATTGTTGCTCGAATCTCCATCATAAAAACGATCTGTCAACATGAAATAAATCATCGCTTCATCCCAGTCAAAATCATCATTTTTATCTGGTCTTGGATCCACTTGGACAGTTGTAGAACCTATATATGTTCCAAACTCCTCGTCAACAACCGTTAAAGGAACCGCTTTCTCACCTGGTTCTATATCGTGACGAACAGAAATGGTTACTTCATTTGTTTCTGTATAAATTGGCAATTTACTCGGTCCACCTAATGCGCTGACATCTGCAAAGATTTCATAAATTCCAACTTCATCATTATTTTCAAATTCCACTGTTAGTACAGCATTCTCATTATAATTCAGTGAAGATGAAACTTCTCCACTAACGGAAATGTTATACTCTCCATCCTTGTACTCTACTTCTTCTTCCGCCGCCACATAATATGGGTTAGTATAAATTGTATTATCTTGTCCATTAATGAAGATCTGGTCGTGGTCTGCTAAATCAGAATACGTAAAATCTCCGAACTGTTCGCCTGAATCATCACGTTTGGCAAAAAGAAATCTGAGTTGACCAGCATCCTCAATATATTCCACGTCTGTATATGCACCATATTTTCCAACTTGATCATCTGAAAATGGTTGCGCATCAATTGGCCATTCACCTGAAGGTTCTAGCACATCTCCCCAAAGCCATAATCCCCAAGGTTCATAGGCTCCATCTTCATTATTCCAATGAACTCGAATATGATTGTCTTCTAATTCAACTGGTTCATGAAGGGAAACTTCACCACCTTCTGATACCCAAACCTCATTCATTTCTTCTGAGATCATTTCAATTCTTGTTGTGGAGTCCAGTAATTGTTCACCTTCATATAAAACAATCATCTCTACTAACTCCGGATCCTCAGCAAGTTCTATATCCACATATGGACCGTAATCTGTCATCTGTCCATCTGGAAATTCCATCCCATTTGGCCAAACATCCAATTCTTCTGACCATGTAGCCACATCTTCATAGATCCATAATCTTAAATCATCAACATTAAGGTCTCCGCTCTCAAAGTGGACGCGCAGATGATTATCCGAGATAGCTTCTAACTCTAGTTCTTGTGCAGTCAAAACTGGTATCGCCGATAAGTTTGGAAGCAAACTTAATAACATAATAAATATTATACTAATAGCTAAACAACGCTTGTTTTTAGGTTTAATCAATGGTTCTTACCTCCCTGAATTTTAAAATAAATCAATCTAATTCTCACATATCATAAAATTAATTGACTAAGATACTACATGAACAACCACCTCCCTTAATATTTAAGTCCCACTAATGCAAACGTTTGCATTTTTTCGCAAAAAAATACCTCAAACAATGATTTCAACACTCCGTTGTATAAACGTTTTGTCTTTCTCTAAAGATTTTGAGGTAAATAATATGAAAAACTATAAAACCAAATTTATTAGCCGATTTATATCTCTTTCTTTTTAACTATTTGTTACGAAATTCGTTCTGTCTACTGAAACTTGAACTATATTTCTTGTAAGCAATCCTATATTTTTATGTTTTTTTCCATTTATTATTAATTCAACATCACTATTTACTCCATGAATAGTTATGACTACATTCACCCAATCTGGTCGATACTGTTCATTCTCAGTATCAATGATAATCTCTAATCTATTATTCTCTAATGTAGCATGTATCTTGCATTCAAAGAATTTTCCATCTTCATAGGCAAAGGACTTTCCGTCATCCTCATAATGCCTATATGTAACTTTTTTGTTTTCTTCAGGATAAACATGGATATTCATTTCACTTTCCTTTGTCTCTGTAGAACTTTTCACAGTTCCTTGCGTAATAATTGCCCCTTGCTTAACAAAAATAGGCAATACCTCCAGAGGTGCTTCCACAAGGTGGTGTTTGCCGCCTTGTAACATCTCTTCCGTCCAATAATTAATCCAATTCCCTTCTGGTAGATAAACCACACGTTGGTACGTATCTGGTGTTAATATTGGAGCTACAATTAAATCACAACCTATCATAAATTGATCAGATAAATTAAATATATGCTTATCATTCGGATATTCAAGTACTAGAGGACGCATAACAGGCAATCCTGTAACACTTGATTCTTGAAACAACGTATATAAATATGGCAACCATACATATCGTTCTTGAATATATTTCTTAATT
Source organism: Paraliobacillus sediminis (assembly GCF_003426055.1). Classification (NCBI taxonomy): domain Bacteria; kingdom Bacillati; phylum Bacillota; class Bacilli; order Caryophanales; family Bacillaceae; genus Paraliobacillus; species Paraliobacillus sediminis. The sequence goes on along the minus strand of NZ_QJSI01000001.1, from coordinate 213,858 downwards.
ATCTTTTCATACTTATCACCAAATGACCAAGGCTCTTGACGAACAGATTTTAATTCACTATGGTTCCTAAAATATGGTGTGAATGTGCCGAATTGTGTCCAACGAGCAAGTAATTGACCATTGGAATCATGAGCAAATCCTCCTACATCAGGACCACACAACGGCACACCTGACACACCCAAATTCATACACATTGGAAGCGCCATTTGTAAATGCTCCCAAAAACTACGATTATCACCCGTCCATACTGAAGCATATCTTTGTACTCCAGCATATCCTGCACGGGTCAATAAAAATGGCCTCTTCCCATTTAATTGTTCTTTCATACCCTCATATGTCGCTTTTCCCATAAGGAAACCATACATATTATGCAACTCTCGGTGTGTTTTGGGATCACCATCATTGTCATGGACTACCTTAAGATCCATTGTCTTTGTTTCATTGAAAACTGCTGGCTCATTCATATCATTCCAGATACCTTCGATTCCTAAATTCGTATAAAATTTATGACTATCTTTCCACCATTGACGGACATTACTACTAGTGAAATCAGGAAATGCACTATTTCCTGGCCACACATCACCATGAAAGATAGTACCGTCCAAGTATTTGCAAAAATGGTTTCCCCTAACTCCTTCTTGGTAAACAGAATACTCAGGGTCCTCTTTTACACCCGGATCAACTATTGGGACAACATGTATACCAGAATCTTTTAATTCCTGTATTAATTTTTGGGGATTTGGAAACCGTTCACCATCGAAAGAAAATACACGATACCCGTCCATATAGTGAATATCTAAATAGATAGCATCAAGTGGAATCTCTTTTTCCTTAAAACTTCTAACTAAATCTCTTACTTCCTGTTCTGTTTTATAACTATAACGTGATTGATGATAACCTAGTGCCCATTTAGGTGGAATAGGCATTTTCCCAGTAATGGTTGTGTACTGTTCTAAGACTTCTTTTGGTGTCGGTCCAATGAAAACATAGTAATCAAGTTGTCCCGCTTCCGCTGTAAATGTATAGCTTTCTGTAGATGATTTCATATCAAAAACAGTTTTAGACGGATTATCTAAAAATATTCCGTGGGCCTTCCCATGACGAATTGTCATAAAATAAGGAATTGATTGATATAACGCATCAATTTCGGGATTATGTGGAGCGTAAACATCTGAGTTCCACATCGTCATCTTTTCTCCACGTTTATCTAAGAAACTTGTTTTCTCTCCGAATCCGTAGTAATGATCATCATGATCCATTTTTTTATAGCAAATTAATTCCTGGTTTTCATTGAATCCAAAACCATTCTCTATTTCTTCTACAACAGGATTGCCATCTTCATTATAAATAGAAATTTTAAGCATTTCTTTTTTGATAACAAGTACAGACTTATTACTCGATACTACTATTTCATCAACATGTTCCGTTATCGATAGTGCTATATTTTCAGGTTCCATCACAACTGCATAACTAGTCTTTTTAGAAGGTTTATTTTTAGGATTCATCACAATTCTCACAATGTCATCGCGATAGAAAATAATCGAAACAAATCCATTTTCACATGTTATTTCTAACGTATTGTTTCCTACAGCTGTATATGAAACCAGTCTTCCTATACTTTTATAATCTATCTTCTTACTTTCATGCTGATTATCTGGCAATATAGCAAAGCTAGTATCTTGCATAATGTTCCCTCCATGTATTCATTTTCTCTAGTAGCCTATATTTCTTAGGCGTCATCCTTTTGTTGCTCCCGAAGTTAATCCCGTAATTAAGTAGCGTTGTAACATTAGGAATATTGCAGCAATCGGAACAGCAATTAAAATTGAACCTGCAGCAAATCTAGTAAAGTTATTTGCAAACTGCGCATTCACAAAGTTATATAGCCCTAACGCTAAGGTATAATTTTCAGGGCTCCGCAATATTATTCTCGGTAAAATAAAATCCATAAACGGTGCCATAAAATTAAATAGTGCTACAACTGAAAGAATTGGCTTTGCTAGTGGAAGCATAATGGTAAATAAAACTCTAAAATGCCCTGCGCCATCCATTCTTGCCGATTCATCCAGTTCCCTTGGTATCGTATCAAAATAACCTTTAACTAGGAAAGCATTCATTGGAATTGAACCACCAATATAAATTAAAATTAAACCTAGTAATGAATCTAATAAACCTACAAGATTCAGTAAAATATAGATGGCTACCATAGCCATTAATACAGGGAACATTTGAAGTAATAAAAAGGCAAATATACCATATTGTCTCCCTACAAATCGGTATCTTGAAAAGGCATAAGCAACCAATGTAACAAGAACAGTAGAGCCTATAGATGCAGCAAACGCAACTATTAATGTATTTTTATACCATATTAAATAATCACTATCAGGATCAGTAAAAAGCCATTTGTAATGTTTAAATGACCAGTTATCTGGAATCATGTCTGCTCCAAACAAACTAGATCCGGGATTAAGTGATAATCCAAAAGTCCAAAAAAGTGGATAAAGAATAATAATAAACATTATTAGAAGGCTTCCATAAATACCTACCAGTTGTAAAATGTTACTTGTTTTTCTTTTCATTACATTTTCCCCCCCTCTTTAAACGATGCAGTCTTTCTAAATTGGAAAAAGGCAAATACAGCTACAATCAAACCTAATATGAGCGATATCGCCGCTGCAATACTGAATTGGCTTGATTCAAACGTTAAATCATATACCCACGAAATCAATATATCAGACCCACCTGCATTCTGATTTTTAACAGCAGGTCCACCCTGATTAAATAGATAGATGATGTTAAAATTATTAAAATTGCTTGCATACTGCATAATTAATAATGGAGCGGTTGCAAACATTAAATGTGGAAATGTGATAAATTTAAATTTCTGTATACTGCTTGCACCGTCCATATTTGCTGCTTCATACCATTCCTGTGAGATACTTTGAAGAACACCAGTGAATAACGCAAAAACAAATGGAAATCCTAACCAAGTTTGTATTCCAATCAAAGCTACTCGTGTCCAAAAGGGATCACTTAACCAAGGTACTCCTGAACCAAAAAGCGGAATTAAAATATCTCGATTAATTGCACCAAAATTGTCATTAAATAAAGCAGTAAATATAAGAATTGTTACAAATCCTGGTACTGCCCAAGGTAAGATTAAGACAGTTCGGATTAATTTCTTCATTTTTACTCTTGAATCATTCACAATCATCGCAAGGTACATAGCTAAGCCAATTTGTAGCGTTGTTGCTACAAAAGTCCAAATTAATGTCCATGAAAGCACGGAAAAGAATGTATTTCTCCACATAGGAATAGTTAATAAGGCTTTAAAGTTATCAAACCCAACCCATTCAAGTAAATTCTTAGGAGGAGAATTCATTAATGTATAGTTTGTAAAAGCAAGAAATGCCATAAACAATAATGGGAAAATAACAACAAATATCAACAGAAATAACCCGGGACCTGTCAATAAGTAAGGGAATGATGCATCCCAGGCATTTACAAAAGCTGCTTTTAACGATGTGATTTCCAGACCACTTTGAATCTTTTTTGCATCTCTACGTGCATCTATTATATTTATGACATAAAATGTTATTGCAAAAGATGTTACGATAAGAGCTATAATACCTTGGCTTAATAACACCCTTGAATCATCAACTGTTGGAATTTCTCCTAATGTAAAGAGTCCCCAATAACCAACATTTAGTATGTCATAAAAAACCATAAAGAAAGAAAAGGTTATCACAAGGAAAATGGAACCTTTAATATATCTTCTGTTATATAATTGTCCAAGTCCGGGTAAAAAGGATAGTATAGTTGCTAACTTAATACTATGAGGATGAGTTTTACCAGATGCCATGGAGCATCCCTCCCTTATTTGAACCTAGATATTATCCTATCTCATTTCGAAAAGATAACACCTAGGTATTTTATTTTATTTATAATTTAGTTCGATATCTTGTTTGATTGTTTCTGTTGCATTTGTTAAAGATTCTTCAGCATCTTCACCTTCTGTAATGAATGTCAAAGCATCAGCCATTGGGTCCCAAACTGCCGAAAGTGCAGGTACAGGAGGAAATGGTTTAGCTCGCTCTAATTGCGTTCCGAAACCAGTTAATAACGGATCGTTTTGAAATTCGTCACTACTTAAGATTGAAGATTTTGCTGGCATTTCACCTGTTTCTTCATAGTATTGATTTAAAGAATCTTCATTTGTTAAATAGATTGCTAATTCAGTTGCTTCTTCTGGATATTCAGAGTAAGCAGAAAGCATCCAGCCTTTTGTACCTAAAAATGTGATAGGATATTCTCCATTATCAAGTTGCGGTAATGGTGCAGTACCCAAATTATCACCCAAAGCTTCTTTGTGCTCTGTCAATGCCCACGGGCCATTAACAATTGCTCCCACTTTACCTTGATTAAATAATCCGCTAGTAACATCCATCGTAATACCAGTCGGTATATAACCATTATCAAACCAATTTTGAACCATTGTTGCACCTTCTATCGCTTCTTCACTCGCTAAACCAACGTCATTAATATCAAAAACACCGTTTTCTTCAGAAAATATGTTAGCTCCATAACCAGCCATAAAAGGGAAGGAAAAATAAAAATCTGCTGCTGGATACAGAAATCCATATTCATCGTTTGGTACATCTGTCAATTTTTCAGCAATTGCTTCTAACTCAGCCATCGTCTCTGGAGCTTCAGGTACAAGTTCCTTATTATAGTAAAGTGCAAGAGATTCTACTACAGCTGGAAGTCCATATACATCTCCTTCATAACTCAATGCTTCGACCGATCCCTCTGAATACGTATCTAAGATTTTCTGATCGATTTCCATAGATTGAACTAATCCTTTTAATGATAAATTCCCAATACCCGGTTGATAGAATAGATCGGGTCCATTTCCTGAAGGCCCGTCAAGTGACATCGCTTCTTCTTGTTCATCCATAGCAAACGGAACGACTTCTACTTTAATTCCCGTCTCCTCAGTAAATCCATTTGTTATTTCCTCTACAGCACTTGACTGATCTTCAGGTATCCAGACCATTAGTTCTTCTGGCTTTTCTGTTTCTTCGGAATTTGACTCAACATCCTGTGAGGAATCTGAATTCGTCTCTCTATCAGGTCCACATGCAACTAGGAACATAGTAAGAATTAACGAAAATAAAATGACTACATTTTTCTTCATAATAATTTCTCTCCTTTTAATAGGTTATTTGATGTATAACAAACTTCTAGTTTCTAGAATTTCACCCCCTTTGTTTAGTTAACCGGTTAACTAAACATCAAAAAAATATATCCTTTTTTTATATAAAGCGCTTACAAACAAAGCGAAAAGATTAAACCATCTATTACTACTTCGAAGTGTTACCTATTATGAATGATAACACTTGAATAGTTCACTTAAATTTATATTCACTACAATTCTCTAGTAGAGTTTCTAATAACGAGTTCCACTGGCAGTTCAACAGTTTGGTGATCCATATCAACAGCTGATGATTGTATTGAATTAATTAGTAAATCAGCAGCTGATCTACCTTTTTCAAAAATATCTTGTCTTATAGTTGTTAAACTCGGTGTAATATATTTACTTATACTTAAATCATCAAATCCTACAACCGAATAGTCTTTTGGAACCTGTTTTCCTTTTAGTTGGAATGCTTTTACGATACCAATTGCTAAAATATCAGATACTGTAACAATACCTGTTAATTCTTGTTTAGTCTTAAGAATTCGTTCTCCTACATTTACACCAATTTCAAATGTGATATCACTGGTCTCAAAGATCAGATTCTTATCTAACTCGATTCCATGCTCTTTCAGGGCCTTCTTAAATCCAAAGTAGCGTTTCTCGTCAACCGGACTTAATTTAAGATTAGTTGCCACAAACGCAATACTTTTATGACCTAGATTAATTAAATGTTTTGCAGCTAAATAACCACCTAGCTCATCCATAACTTGCACATTATCAAATAAATCAGTATATTTCTCATACGTATCAATAAGAACAATAGGAATATCTAATTTCTTCATTTCCTTATATAATTTTTTCGGAAACATCCCTAAAAATATTAAGCCATCTAAATTTCTTTTCTTCACCCATTGTCGACATTCTTCAGGATTACCCACTCCCGCAATCATTGTATCAAATTCACGATTACGAGCTACTAATTCTACACCGCTTACAAATTCATTATAATAAAGATTATTTTTGAATACTGACGCTGGTGAATCCTCAATTAGTGGGAGCATAATGCCGATCAAATTAGATTTCCTTTTTGACAAACTAATTGCAGTAAAATCTGGATAATAATTCAAGTGTTCAACAGCTTCATGAACTTTTATTATTGTATTTTTTGATACTTTGTCTACACCATTTAACACATATGAAACCGTTGCAGTTGATACTCCTGCATATTGTGCTACATCTCTTATAGTTGCTTTTTTATTCATTGCTACCTCCAGTTAACCGGTTAACTTAATTTTGATTTTATTATACTAACCTTTTTATGTCAATACTCAATCTAATAAATATTATTTTTTATACCAAAATCTAGTTCATTAATTTCGATATAAAAACAAAAAACCCCCTGACAAAATTGACCGGGAGGCTTTGTGAGATAAATATATTAATCCCTGTATTTATTTTTGTATTGACGGATCAACAACTTTCAGAGCTACTTTCCAATATCATTTCTTTATAAAAAACTAATCCTTCAATCATTTAACTGCTAAATAACGCATGCGATAGGCATTCATTGCTGTCTCACCTAGCGTGTCAAAGAGATTATGATTCGCATATGCCCCGACAATTGCTCCAAAACCTGGAATCAGCTGTAGCATTTTAACTAAATCAATATAGTCTCGATACTCTTGTTGAAAGACTTGCCAATCCATATCAACGAGTGTTTCTTTTTCTTCTTCCCAATTCTCAATAATAGCAAGCGTTTCTCTGCGTTTATCATCACTAGAAAAAGCCAATTGAAAGACATGGAGCATGAATAAACGTTCTTCATACTTATTCGCATCATATCCATAAACAGCTGCAGCATCAAACAAAAACTTCATTTTAATTGACAATAACAATGGAAAATCAGCAAGGCCTAAAAAGATACCACCAGCTCCCGTACCAGCACCTTCCACAACCGCTGTTTTTCGATAAGAAATAAGTTTCTCCTTTAAAAGCTCATCCCGTTCATACAGACTTTTCTCACTTGCTTGTTTTTTATTCGTTATCATATTAGAACCCGCTAAAGTTGCTTTAACCATATTCTTAACACTATTGGTAATGACCGTATGCACCTTTTCTGGAATTAACCCATTCATTTTTGTTTGGGCTTTTTTAGACAGTTGATTAAATAAACCTGACTGTTTTAATACTTTTCGTCGCCAAATGACTAAATCTTCACGTACCTTCTCTTGATGTTCCATCATAATGTGCCACCCCTTTATATTGCTAAGCTAGCTTTCAGTATTACGCATTACATTTTTAATTAGTTTTTTTGAACGACAGTAGCTATAAAACCCAAAAATTAGAATCACTACCCCAAAAAAAATCGTGATGTAAGCTATGATTTCTAATTTTCTATTCTGATCAAAAAATTCGATAAGTGCCGCTGCCGTAGCAAAGAATGCCAATGATGTACGAATATAAGCTAGTATCGTTCGATCATTAGCTAATCTTGTTCTTTCCATGGCAAGTAAATCACCAACAGAAGGAGCGTCGTTTAACGCACCATTGTTTCTATCCATATTACTACACCTCATCTAAAGTAATATCTACACTATATAATCTATCTTAATAATTTTCGCCATAATAAAGTACTGCCATTCACTAAAACACTTTTATTTGTTTTCTTTTAACTTATGGCCATCTAGAATTAATTGCTTCATTTCTTTTATATCCTGCTTGATTTCTTGGTTTTCTTTATATATGCGCTCGATCTGCTCCTCACGATTATTATCATCCTCTTGACCTAAGTAACTTAGAATAACAGCTACAACAAGATTTAATATAACCAATGCACCAATGATGATAAAGGTTACAAAATAAGTCCAAGCCCATGGCATTTCATTAATAATCGGTCTAGCAACCTGACTAGCCCATGATTCAAACGTTACAACTTGTAGTAATGTAAAAAGCGATTCATGAAAGCTACCGAAAAATTCTGCCGGAAGCACTTCACTATATAAAGTAGTTCCAATAATCGCGTATATAGAGAAAATCAATAAAGACAAACCTAAAATCCCAGTTAAGGCAGGAATGGATTTCATTAAAGCATCGACTATTTTACGCAAAGCCGGAATTGCTGGGATCATTCTTAATAGACGTAATACCCTTAACAATCTAATTACACTTACGAAATTGGTTGTATAAAGCAGTAAACTTGCCGCTACAATTACGAAGTCAAATATGTTCCATCCTTTAGAGAAATACCCTTTAAAACCAAGTCCAGCTATTTTCAAGACTAATTCTACGACAAAGATCCAAACTATTACTCTATCTAAAAGTTGTAATAGATCATTGCCCCTGAAGTATGTCTCAGCTATTATAACAAGTCCGTTAAATACAATAATACCAATTATGATCGCTTGAAAGTTCTTACTGTTTACCAATTGTTTCAATTTAACTCGCAACAGAATATTCTTCATACTTATCACTTCCATTCCATTTTTCATTAATAATGCTCCGTTTGTTTCATCTATGGCATCTATATTTTTATTTTTTATTCGCTTTTTTTTATTGCTTATCAATTATAAACGCTTCATTGCAAAACGGCAAAACTAGTAAGCTATTTTTCATTTCTATCATTCTATGTATACATGGTTCTTGTCAGTCATTTACATTGTTCAACTAGCACTATTATTATATACTATAATAACTACAAGGCTTGCGCAGATAAGGATGAAATAAAAGTTGACTCAAACAAAACCAATACACGCGAATCAAAATAACGGAAACATTTTAGAGAAATACTTAGATGTAATACCTATGTTCCATACCATGTTTCCAAAGATGGCAATTGGTGTAACTAATCTAGAAGAATGGCTTGCTTATTATCCTGGGGAAAAGGTCGATCTAGGTGTTAAAAAAGGACAAAAGATCGATCCAAATGAACCTTTAGCAGATTGCATAAAACACAATAAAGTAATCAAAGATATTGTTCCGAAAGACTTTTATGGCTTTCATTTCACTGGTATGGCAAATCCAATACTAGAAAACGGGAAAGTCGTAGGAGCCATCGCTATACAAGTTCAGGAGCAAAGCGAAAGAGAGTTAAGAAAAATATCAGATCAAATTGTTACATCTCTAACACAGGCGAATGATCGCGTAACAACTATATCTGAAAGCGCAATTGGGCTGTCTGAGCTAAGTAACACGTTGCTCGATCAGTCGCATCATACAAATGAAGAAATGAAGAAAACAGGGGAAGTAATAAATTTTATCAATAAAATTGCTTCTCAAACGAATTTACTTGGTGTAAATGCAGCAATTGAAGCTGCACATGCGGGTGATAAAGGGAATGGTTTTGGAATTATCGCGAAGGAAATTCGCAAGTTATCAGAAGAAACGATCACTTCTACAGAAAAAATTAAAAACGTTCTAGAAAACACCCAGAAATCAGTAGATGAAATCACCGTTTCCATTGATAAAATGGTTTCATTCGGGAAAAACCAAGCACATTCTACTACAGAAATCTCTGCTTTCATCGATGAAATTGAAGCGATGAGTAAAAAGCTCAATAAATACGCATCTGATTTATAAAAACGGCTTGTAATACTCTAATAAAGATTAGCGAATAAAAAAGAACCCTTTAACTGCATCTTGCAACTAAAGGGTTCTTTTACTTTACTAGTATTAATTCACTTGATTCTTTCTTCTACGTAGTACTATGAAACTACCAAAACCAATAACAAGTAATGCTCCACCTAACACTAACCAATTAAATTGATTTGTTGCAGTTTCCGGTAATTTCTCACCAGTACTTTCTTCTTCAGACACTTCGTCTGTATCTGTTTCTTCTACCAAATTATCTTGTTCACTATCCGTGTCGTTAACCTCAGTCTCATCTGTTTCATCTATCACCGGAGTTGGAGTTGGCTCTCCCGGTTCTGATGGTACTACTGGCTCTTTTATCTGTAGTTCTTCCAGTCCATCAATCCCAGCCTGTAATGCAGTTAATGCTCCAGTCAATACTTCTTCTGAATCAATCGATTCAAGCGCTTGTTCCGCTTCTGTAATCGCTGCTTGTAATGATGCAAAAGAGGCTTCCGTATAACCATCCGCATTTATTTCTTTTGCAGTATCGATTAATGCTTCTAGCTCCGTTGTATCAATTTCTGGTTCTGGCTCTTGTTCTACCACTTCCAGTCCATCAATTGCAGCTTGTAATGCTGTTATAGCTGCAGTTAATGTTTCCTCTGAATCAATGGTTTCAAGCGCTTCTTCCGCTGCTGTTAATGCTGTTTGCAATGCACTGAAAGAAGATTCTGTATACCCATCTACCAGTATTTCTTTTGCTGTTTCAATTAATGTTACCAAGTCTGTTACGTCTACTTCTGTTATTTCAAAGACACCATAAATACTAAAGTGGTTTACTTCTGCAACTACTTTAAACGTTTCAGCATCATATGAACTTGATATAATCTCTTCTTGTTTCTCATTATCTTCGTTTATATAGCTAACTTGTACATTTTCCCAATCAGTTACTTTCGTTGGATCAACAGTAAAGGTTAATGTTACTGGCGTGTCCAAACTAATATCCTCATCACCTGAAGTTAATGTAAAGTCATACAAGGTACTTAAAGCATCTGAATGTATAACGCTTGTCATACCTGATACAGTATTAAAACTAAACGTAACATCTTCTCCAGTCTTTAAGAGTTCTACTGGAATGGCTGCCTTGACACTGCCATAAACCATTTCAACCGTAGTTCCAGCTTCTAACTTTTCAAGAACTTCTGCTGTAAGAACAGTAATCTTTGCATCTAGATTTGTTTTGTAGACATTGTCTACGAATTCTAGTTCTCCGATATCACTTACTTTTTCCGCGTCTACTTCTGCAATAATTAGTTCATTAATTGCTTGTTGTAGTTCTGATATAGCCGCTGCGACAGCATCTTCTGAATCAATCGATACAAGCGCTTCTTCCGCTTGTTTAATTGATTCTTTTAATGCTGCAAACGTAGTTTCTGTATAACCATCCGTATTTACTTCTTTTGCCTTTTCAATTAATACTTCTAACTCAGTTACATCAATTTCTGGTTCTGGCTCTTCTTTCACCTGTTCTATCAGTCCATCAATTGATGCCTGTAGTGCATTTATTGCTGCAACTAAAGACTCTTCTGAATCAATCGATACAAGTGCCTCTTCTGCTTCTGTTATTGCTACTAGTAATTCAGCAAACGACTCGTCTGTATAGTCTTCTTCAGAATACCCTTTCGCTGTTTCGATTAATGCTTCTAGTTCTGTTGTATCAAGTTCTGGTTCTGGCTCTTCTTCAGGTTCTTCATATTCTCCTAATACAAGCTCATAATATTCTTTAATATCATCTTCAGATACTGCTGTTTCACCATATATACGCAGATCATCCATTAAGCCTTTGTATGGCGCATCCCAATAGTTAACACCTAAGCCAAAACTTGCATCTGATCCACTAAACACATCAGGGAAGTCCGTGCCAGTAAATGCTTGCTCACCATTAATATATACCGTAATCTCTCCATTATCGACGGTAAAAGCTACATGTGTCCACGTGTTAGTTGGAATCGTTTCACCGATTGATGCATTGTACCTCGCACCATTACTATCAGCCATTAGATTGGTATTTTTTACATCACCGTCAATTGGGCTGATCGGAACAACACTAACCCATTCACTGTTTGTTTTTGTACCAAAGAATGTTGTGGTAAAGTCATTTATTTCTTCTGGATTTAACCACAAGGATACAGTATACGCATCGGTATCAATTAATCCATTTGGTAAACGTATACCAGATTCGCCATTGAATACAGCTGCTTGACCATCTATACCGCTATCATAAGAAATGGTACCACCTGTGTTATCAATACGATCTCCTGTAATAGTTCCTGCTTCTAATTTGCCTGTTTTTTCTTCTAAATCATTATCAAAATCATAGTTAGCTGTTAACCCAATTGGATTTTGATAAAGGTCGTTGACATCCGTTTCTGAAAGTGCCATACCGTCATAAATCCGAACCTCATCCATTAAACCTTTAAACGGGATATCCCAATAGTTAACACCAAGACCAAAGACTGCATCTAAAGATGTAAATATATCTGGGAATGCATCACCCGTGAACTGTGCTTCACCATTGATATAAACAACAATGTTGCCTTTATTAACTGTAAAAGCAACGTGTGTCCACTCATTAGCAGGAATATTTGTGCTCGGCACTGCATCATACCAATCAGCGCCGTTATGCACCCATAACTCCGACTTTGACTCAACTGGTCCACTTGGTACAAAACTAATCCAGTTGCTTTCTGTTCTCGCCCCGAAGAACGTTGTAGTAAACCCTGTAATTTCTTCTGGATTCATCCATAAAGATACAGCATACGTGTCACTCGAAATTAAACCATCTGCTAAACGCAAGCCAGATTCACCATCAAACTTTGCTGCTTGACCAACTACACCGTCTTCAAATGTAATCGATCCACCTTCATTGTTAATTCTGTTACCAGTCACTGTAGCATCGTCTTGCTTGCCAGATTGATCTATCAAATTATCACTAAAGTTGTAATAAGCAGATAAGCCACCTTCAGCCTCAGCTAAAACAGTAGTAGTAATAGCCAATGTTTCAGTAACATCACCTAATGTAATTGTTGCCGTAAGCTCAACAGGCGCGTCTCTCATACCAAATCTCGGTCGAACGACAGTTCCATCATTTGATAATACTTCAGGTTCTGAAGATTCCCATGAGATTTGTGTTCCTCTTGTTGCTACCGTTTGAAGTGATACATCACTAATGACAGTAGTTGGAATCGTGTCACTTAATTCCGTTTTTATTGCTGCTACCAATTCGTCATCTGACGAACTTTCCACATGACTTCCCCAAATAACGACACCTTCACCTGACATCGCACTAAAAGTCATGACCCAGCTTTCGGAAGTAGGATCCCATTGGCGAATAAATACACCATCATAGGTATTCTCGCCAATCGATAGTTTCACTCGATAATCTTCATACAATTCCCATGTACCTGATACAGCACCAGAGATTGTATTATCCGCATTTAATTTTACCCATGTAGAGTCAGTTACATCTCCAGTGATTTCTTTTCCGTGGTTAATATACTTATAATCACCAGTAATAGCTTCAGTAGAAACAGTTTCGATTGTTTCACCTGCATAGCGATATGCTGTTGGTACCGGCCATTGATCCGTGTTCTTAAATGTTTGATGTACACGAACTTCATGTGTTTCCCCTTGTTCTGGGAAGCGCGTATGCGTAACTAAAAACTCTTTCCCTGTATCGGCATCCGCATAATAAGAATTATGTCCTGGTGCCGCATAGCCTGTTCCAATTCCAGTGCCAGCTTCTCCAAGATCCCGTTTAAACAAGAAATTACCCATCATTTTATTTCCTATTTCTTTATGATCATCCATTGAAGGGAAATTCCCAACACCTTCGTCAAATGACTCTGGGAAAACCGCTTCGTTCCCTGCAGCATCTACAAACGGACCTTCGATATCTTCTGATCTAAATTGACGCATTTGATAGCCACCATCAGAAGCTAAGCCACCATATGTGATATATAGATAGTAATAGCCAGCGTCCTCATCATAGACTGCATAAGTTCCCTCACCAGATCTTCCATATCCACCAGCAATTTTAGTACCGAAATATCGATCAATCATTCTTCCATCTTCTGTTTGTCCATCAACTCCTGGATAGAGCGGTTGACCCGTTTCTTTATCTAGTTCTAAAACAAAAGTACCACCAGACCAAGAGCCATAAGTCATCCATAATGCTCCATCTTTACCATAAAGAATATTTGCATCAATCGCATTTGTATAAAGTGCATTGTTATAATTACCAGTCTCTTCACTCGTAAACCAGTCTGGATTCACTTCATCAAATATGCCATCATCTATTAGATCTGCAATATTTGTATTCTCCCAGTGTTTATTTACATCACTACTATTATCGTATGCTTCATAGTTCGTAAAGCCAGAATACATAATTGTATCAACGTACTGATACGGTCCTTCAATATCTTTTGAAACCGCCATCCCAATTGCAGAACGGATATACGTAGAAGAAACACTGTAGTACATCGTATAAGCACCAGTTGTTCCATCTTGATTCAGATAATCTTTATTCCAAAAAATATCAGGTGCCCATACAGCAAATCCACCGCTACTATCAGCATCATCTTCCCCAGCCCATGCAAATGATTCAGCAAGGTTTTTAGATAAATCACCATAAAGTTGATTATCTGGAGTAGTGTACCCATTTGTGAATGAGTCCCAATTAATTAAGTCGATCGATTTTGCTCCATCAACATGTGAACCAAATACATAGTAAGTATCACTGTCTTTATCCTTAATTATAGATGGGTCATGAACAGAGGCATTCCTAAATTCAGGCACGTCAAGTTCTGCCCCTCCTTCATTACCTAATACAGTTGTCGGTATTAATAAAACAAGTAATAAAAAAGCAGCTATAAATAATTTTGAAAAATTACGCATTAATTTCTTTCTCCTCTCTTAACACAATTTTGAAAGCGTAGTCATTTCGCCCTATAATAACCTTTATTGAATATCTAAGACGATAACTTCAATAAAGATTTTCTTGTTGTTAAGAACACTAGATTCGGTTCATTTTCTGAGTATGTAAAATAGAGCAGGGAAGAAGGCTCTTAGATGTGGTATAAATTCAAGTGGCTGAGTGACCTTTACCAAACGGCAAATTGTTGCTAAAGATTATAGCATCGTCATATAAAACCTCCAATATAGTAGATGTACCCACAACTTATAAACCGCTTACAAAATACTTGTCAATAAGTTAAAAGCTTGTCGGCTTTACTTAACATAATACACAAGACACTAATTGTCAACAGGATTTTCTTCTTGTAATTGGAGGATATATTAAATCATCAGGAAATCAATTCAAGTTGTACGGTTCACTTTGATTTAAATGGGAGCATCATCAAAAGAAATAGAGGCGAAGGGCTATATAACTCTAATTATTTAGCCCTTCGTTAAACTAAAGTTCGCTTAGTTACAGACAATAATTTCACGTGTGAATAATCTCTTTTTAGCCACCGCTCGATCTACTATTGTAAAACCAACCGTTAGTAAAATTTCATCAATTGGTTCAACAGTTATAACTACTACTTTCTTCGCAAATCTACGAGCACTTGCGAGCATCTCAATTTGTTCCTCATGCGTTATGACAGAGCACAAATTATAAGGCAAATCAATAATAGCTACATCGTAATTCGTTGTGATATCCCGGATATCCGCTAGATTCACTTCTCCTGTAAAACCAAAGTGTGCAATATTTTCTCGTGCCCCATCTAGAATGAGGTAATTTCTATCACTACCTACAATATCAACACCCATTGATCGAGCCTCAACTAATACAGTCCCGATTCCGCAGCATGGATCAATCGCTTTGATACCATCAATTTTTGGAATAGCGATATTTACAACAGATCTTGCAACACGTGTATTAAGCGCTGTCGAGTAACTATGTGGCTTTTTTTGATGGTGTAGCCAAACTGGTTCATTTTTAACATAGTCACCAAATATCCAACGTCCCTCTACAAACATAACACCAAATAACCGATCTGGATTATGAAAATCAGCTTCACTTGGAACATGTAGACCAATATCTTTCTCTATTGTACGGCGTAGCTCGAAACCTTCCTTTTCTTTCTTCGTCAAGCCAAGGTTTTTAACATACATAATTTTAAATGTATCTCCGGCCAATTCTAAGTCTTTCACTTGATTGATTAAATCTTCTAGCGTTTCTCCTTCATAAATCACACAAATTCTTTCCTTAAGAAATGGGCTTCGTGTAGGATCAACTTCTACTGAACTTTCTAAAACGTTAGACTTTGCTTCTTTACCAAAAAAAGTGCGCATTTCCAAAGCAAATAACGATTTCTCATCATCTGGAAATGAGCAACTATATACATAAAAATTCGAAGTTTGTAGGTTATTCGTATCCAATTTATTCGTCATCCTTTAAGTTATCAATTTCATTTCCAACAAGTAAATATCCTTTATAACATAACAAAAGCAATAGGCATAGTCTACATCTGACTGCACGTATTGCTTCTGTTTTATCGACTTTATTTAAAAAACGCCTTATCTATATTGTATTTTGCTTTAAGTTCATTAACAATATACGTTTCATAAATTTCTCTATCGACAGGTTCTTCAATTTTACATACTTCAATTTTGGTAACTTCATGTCTGTGTTCTTTTATTACAGATACAGAATCCTCAAAATGCTTCTTAACTCTTGGTCTTAACTTTCTTGCCTTACCAACGAATAACAACTCATTATCATCATTGTAAAACATAAAAATACCGCCCTTATCTCTAGGTATAAGGTGAAAGTCAGTAAATCCATAGATGTTACTTAACTCTGGATGGTCCTTTTTCTTAATTGTAATATCCGGTGTCGGAATTGTTATTTCTATCACGTATGCTCACTTCCTCTTTCTGTATTATTCTAAATGCTATCATAAATTGTCCTGTATTGCTATCATAGCTATTTTTTGTGTTTCATAACGTACTTATACAAGTAAAATTCGAAATATTTAAAAAATAAAGCGAGCTTTCTTAACTTAATGGTATATTAAGTATATAATGATAAATAATGAGAGGCGGTTTCCTTGAAAATGAGCTTTGAGCAGGTGTTGTTTTTACTATTGTTATTGATCACTGGTTGTTTGCTTTACATTGCCTATCTTGCATGGAGAAGAAGAGAATCTCCCGTTGCTGTTAGCCTATTTTTAGGTATGTGCGCAGGAGCTTTCTATTCTTTGGGTTATGCTTTTGAAATAATTAGTTCAGACTTACAGCAGATATCCTTTTGGCTTAGAGTTGAATATATTGGCATCTCTTTTGGAACACTTATTTGGTTTATTATGGTGCTACAATTCACAAGCCATCACGCACTTCTACGAAAATGGATACTGTTAAAGCTCGCAATTGTACCTATCCTTACATTTGTAAGTCATTATACGAATGAATGGCATCATTTATTTTATAGAAATATTCAGCTTAACGATTTGAATGGCCTCTCTTTAGTTTCACTAACAATTGGTCCATTTTATATGATTCACGTGATTTATTCCTTCGTACTTTTTATTGTGGGGATGGCATTTTTAATCCAGATGTATCGAAAAGCAACAGGTCCTATGAAGAAGCAAGTTTTAGTAATGATGGTAGGTTCTTGTGCACCTTATCTCATTTCTATTATATATTTACTCGATTTTATGGAAACACCTCTTGACCTTTCTCCATTTGGACTTCTTTTTTCGGGTATACTTTTTATATGGGGAATCTATCAATTTAACATGATGAAATTGGTTCCACATGCCTTGAAACAGGTTTTTAATTCAATGAAAGATGCAGTCATCGTGCTTGACCTAGATAATAACATCACAAGCTATAACTTCTCCGCAAGTCAGGTTTTGAAAGAGCTTGATAAGAAAGGCATAGGACAAACAGCCACTCACATACTCTACTACTATCCAGAACTACTTAAAACTATTACAGATGGCGATTCCTCGCCACGAAAAATACAGATAGCGAACGATACCGATTTTCGCTATTATAACGTTTATCTTTCACATGTTTGCAATAAGAGACAGCGAATAGTTGGTAAAACACTATGGTTAAATGACATCACTGAATCTGTAGTTAATGAAGAAAGGCTACTTGCTAGCTCAAAACAATTGGCTGAACTGAATGCATTTAAGGATAAGATGTTCACAATTGTTGCGCATGATATTCGTGATCCACTTTCATTACTAATGAATTTGATGGAGATCCTGAGAGAGGAATTACAAGAGAGTCAGGAAAAGCACGATGAAATTGCTCTTGAAATGGAACAACAAATCCAAAATGCTTTTTCACTGGTAGAAAGCTTGCTTGACTGGTTCCGAACTCAAAAGGGTGGCATGCTATTTAATCCTGTAGTCTGGAATTTATCACAAGCTATCAGGAGAAACGTTGATTTACAATACCTTCAGAGTAAGAGAAAACAAATTACAGTCATTTCAGAAATACCTAGCGACTTGATTGTTTACGCTGATAAGGAAATACTAGACTTGATTATCAGAAATATTCTATCAAATGCTATTAAATTCACAGACTATAAAGGAAGTATCGAAATACGAGCAGAGCAGATAGATGGTAAAGCGATTGTTTCTATAACAGATACAGGGATAGGAATACCACTGGACCAAGCTGATGCGTTATTACAGGATCGAGATATATATCCTGAATCTTTAACAGGAACTGCCGGAGAGCGTGGGATTGGTATTGGACTCACCTTATGTAAAGAGTTTGTCCAAATTAATGGTGGGGAATTATGGTTTGAGAGTGTTGCTAATCAAGGTAGCACCTTTTATTTCTCTACTCCAATTCCTAATGAAATTTCTGCAGACTCTACAAAACAAGTTGAAGGAATGAGTATAAAATGAAGGTAGTCATTATCGATGATGAAAAAGCGATGCACTTGATTATGAAAAGAATGCTTAGAAAGATTGATAACATTGAAATCGCGGGAATTTTCCAAGAGACGACAGTAGCCTTTTCCTATCTACAGAAATGTAAAGTTGACTTAGTATTTATTGATATTAACATGCATAAGGAAAATGGTCTGGATTTTGCAAAACGATTAAGAGCTAGTGGCTGTGAAATGAAATTGGTATTTGTCACATCCCACAAGGAGTATGCATTACCTGCGTTTGATGTCTATGCTTACGATTACATTGTGAAGCCCATTTCTCTCGAAAGACTCACCCGAACGATTGAACGGTTTCTCTCTGAAGAAAATGCTGACATAGAAACAGTAGCAAAAATAACGCCTCAAAAAGTAGAATCTCCTCTAATTGAGTCATTAACAAAAAGAGAATTGGAAATCATGCAGTTAATGAGTAACGGATTGACAAACAAAGAGATCGCTTCAACATATCAGTTAGCAGAAGGTACAGTTAAAAATCATATTGTTAATATTTTCGGAAAACTTCAAGTGAAAAACAGAGTGCAAGCGACAACTATGGCCAAGTCATTTAATCTAATTAATTAACTTAAGTTTTCATCTAGTTATTTTTAAAATGTAAACCCTCTGCTGAATATGGCAGAGGGTTTACATTTTCTATTGTCTTTTAATTTTACCTAAAATAAGAAAACCGCTAAGAGCGTACTATTCCTTTTAAAATTGACTGACTAAAATCTAACTAAAAGGTATGAATCATCTTGCTACGGAAAACGTATCAATACATTCTAAAAAAAGGAGGGATTTAAATGGATGATACACACGAATTCGTTGAAAAATTGCACGATAAACAACACAAAGCGGAGCAGATTGAAAAGCGTCAAGGCAAAGCACACGCTGATCGTAAATTACCTAGTAAACAACATAACACAAACAAATAAAAGAACGACACAATGTCAATTCAATCTTGACGTTGTGTCGTTCTTTTTTTAATCGATCGTAACAAGCTTATTTAGCATATTTGCGATCTGCAACTTTTACGAGTTGCTTTCCAACATTATTTCCTTTAAAGAGATCAAGAAAAGCATCTGGAATATTCTCAAAGCCTTCTTTAATTGTTTCACGATATGTTAACTTTCCTTCTTTAAACCACTGTGCTAATTGCGTTGAACCTTCATTAAAACGACTGGAGTAGTCACCTAGAGTAAATCCTTTCATTAGTGCGCTTTTCTTAACAAGTTTTGTTTGAACACGAGGTCCAATATCTAATGTTTTTAAATTGTAAGAAGAGATTGCTCCACAAATCGGTATACGTGCATTTTTATTTATTTGCGTTAAAACTGCGTCAGAGATTTCTCCACCAACATTATCAAAGTAAATATCAACACCATTAGGACAAGCTTCTTTTAAAGCTTCTTCCATGTTAGCTGTTGTTCGATAATTTATTGTTGCATCAAAGTTTAATTCTTCCTTTAATAATTTGACTTTTTCTTCTGAACCAGCTATACCAACTACATGTGCGCCTTTTATTTTTGCGATTTGGCCAACAATTGATCCTACTGCTCCTGCTGCTCCAGAAATAACAACAGTCTCCCCTTCTTTCGGTTCACCAATATCAAGCAAACCAAAATAAGCAGTTAAACCAGTCATCCCCAATACACCTAAGTGTGTTGATATAGGCGCAAGTGATGGATCAATTTTTCTTATTTCATTTTCATTTGCAATATAAGACGTTTGCCATCCATAAGAACCGATAACAACATCACCCTGTTTAAAGCTAGTTGATTTTGACTTTACTACTTCGCCAATGGAGCCACCCTCTATTACGCCATTAACTTTAAACGGTTCAATATATGACGCTACATCCTGCATTCTTCCTCTCATATATGGATCAACGGAAACATATATCGTACGGATCAGTACTTCTTTATCCTCAAGTTCTTTTACATCGGTTTCAATAAATTTAAATGTATCTTTATCTGGCATCCCTTGAGGTCTTTTTGCTAAAACGATTTGGTTATTTTTTGTCATGTACATGTCCTCCTTATTAGTTGTTATGGGGTATTTTAACAGATTCTAGTTTTTTACACATTTATTTTGATTCAGATCGCAGCACAACGTATTTTAAAAGGCTATGTAACGTCCAGATTCTCTCTGACACTACATAGCCTTTAACATTTTAAAGTTTTTTTACGAATTTAGATTTTACTAACATTGCTCCAAAACCATCAATTTTACAATCAATATCATGTCCATCTTCACCATCAGCAACTAAACGTATATTTTTGATTTTTGTTCCCATTTTCAAAGGATTTGAACTACCTTTTACTTTAAGATCTTTAATTACTGTTACAGAATCTCCATTGCTTAGAACATGACCATTCGAGTCTCTGTATACTTTTTCTTCTTCACTGTTTTCATTATCAGCATCTAAAGTCCATTCGTGTGCACATACTGGACAGACTAATAGACTTCCATCTTCGTACGTGTATTCTGAATTACATTCTGGGCAATTCGGTAACTCTACCATACTATCAATTCTCCAATCATTGTTTCTCTAGTAACACCATTTATATATTATACGATAAAAAAATCATTTAAACTATGTACCAGTTAAATGGGGATAAAGTTTCTTTACTCAATCCCCATTTTCACTCTATCATGTGCCACAAAAAGTTTGGTAGTAACGATCTGATTTAGCTGGTAGTGAAGTGTATTCTTCTTGTTCTGAGGTATGTGCATATGGCTTTTTGAGAACAGCAAGAAGTTGCTCCATCACGCTATAATCACCACTCTTCACTGCAGCTTCTAACGCCTCTTCCACCTGATGATTGCGCGGTACAACAGCAGGATTACTATTTTTCATTAATTCGAGCGTAGCATCTTTTGATTCTTGTTGAATATCTAATCTTGCACGCCATCTTTCCTTCCATTTAGTAAAGTCGGGAGTTTCAAAAAATACTTCCTCTTGATAATGATCAAATGTTAGTGCGCGAAAGGTATTGGTATAATCTGCATCATGCTCCTCCATCATACGAAGAAGATCTACAATAAGCGCTTCATCCTCTTCTTCTTCTTTGACTATCCCTATTTTCGCTCTCATTCCCTGCAACCAATTTGAACGATAGAGTTCTTCATACCTAACCATTTCATCCTGCGCTATCTTTACCGCTTCTTCCGGATTTTCATCTAATAGAGGTACTAATGTTTCTGCAAATCGAGCGAGATTCCAGCCACCAATAGGCGGTTGATTTCCATAAGCATAGCGACCTTGTCTATCGATTGAACTGAATACTGTTTTAGGATTATAAACATTCATAAATGCACATGGACCATAATCTATTGTTTCCCCACTAATGGCCATATTATCGGTATTCATGACGCCATGAATAAAGCCAACTAGCTGCCATTTTGCAATTAGTGCGGCCTGACGTTTAATGACTTCCTTCAGCAAGGATAGATAACGATGTTCATCCTTTTCAATATCTGGAAAATGCCGTTGTATCGTATAATCAGCTAATGCTTGTAGATCGTCATCCGCACCCCATTTCAACGCATATTCGAACGTTCCTACACGTAGATGACTAGCAGCTACACGAGTCATGATCGCGCCTGGTAGATCTGTTTCACGCCTAACTTGCTCACCCGTTGTCACAACAGCAAGGCTTCGGGTAGTAGGAATTCCTAAGGCAAACATCGCCTCACTAATAATGTATTCCCGTAACATAGGACCAAGCGTTGCTCTGCCATCACCACCACGTGAATAAGGTGTTCTACCTGAGCCCTTTAATTGAATATCAAACCGTTCACCTTGAGGAGTAATTTGCTCGCCATGTAGTAAAGCTCTTCCGTCACCCAACATTGTGAAATTGCCAAATTGATGTCCAGCATATGCTTGAGCAAGAGGCACTCCCCCTTCAACAGTCTGATTACCAGCTAGCACTTGGACGCCATCTTCTGCTTTTAATGCATCACTATTTAAACCTAAAGATTCAGCTAATGACTCATTTAGAATAACCAATTTCGGTGCGCGAACAGGATTTGAAGTAATCCTCGATAAAAACACACTAGGAAGTGTCGTATATGTGTTTTCTAAATTCCAACCAGGTTCTATTATATGTTTTGTCATTTTATCACCCTTTTCAAAAATATTGATGCTATTCTAGTTACACTTCACAATTGATGGAAAATGCGGCGCATTACAATTTCTTAATCACTTCTCAAATGAAATTGATTCCTTTTAGTGTATACCACAGTCAATTTAATATCCATTTAGGGAAATGAAGACAGCTATCACTATAGTTTAGCAGAGCCTTTAAAAAAAGAAGAACCAACATTAAAATGTAGGTTCTTCTTTTTGTTCTATTAAAATGTATGTGCTAAATCTTTTGCACGGTTAATTCCATCTTCTTTAATCGCTTCTGCTTTTTCAGGCATTGCAGCATGGCCTTCAACAAACAAACCTTCAAAGGATGGTACGCCAAAGAAATTCATAACGGTATTTAAATAACGATGTCCCATTTCCATATCAGCAGCTGGGCCTGTAGAGTAAATTCCTCCACTAGCTTGAATATGCAAAGCTTTTTTGTCAGTCAAAAGACCAATAGGACCTTCTGCTGTATATCTAAATGCTTTATTTGCGACCGCAACAGAATCAATATAAGCTTTCATTACAGGTGGAAAAGAGAAGTTCCATAAAGGTGAAACAAATACATATTTATCTGCTTCGATAAACTCTTCACTTAATTCATTTAGACGGCCTACTTTTTCTTTCTCTTCTTTACTAAGTTCTTCAAATCCTTTACCAGACTGAAGTTTTCCCCATCCTTCAAAAACATCTGCATCAATCGAAGGGATATTCTCTTTGTAAAGATCTATGTGCACTACTTCATCATTAGGATTAACTTCCTTATATGTATCAATAAATGCCTTACCTGTAGCCATACTAAAAGAAACCTTTTCATCGTGCGGGTGTGCTGTAATATACAATACTTTAGCCATAATCTTAACACCTTTCTATTCCCTAAAATTTTTTTAGTCTGTAAAATCACTAAATGAATATACTATCTCACCTTAGAGATATAAACTATGATAAACATCATAAAACACTTAAATATTTCAAGTCAACTAATCTGTTTGGAAACTTATGTCTTTTTTCTTATTTCTGGTTTAACTAAAACGGTTGACGTAATCAGTGCAGTAATAGGGATTATCAAGGCAACACCAATTCCACCACAAAGAATCGTGATCATCTCGGCACCAAACACCTTTGAATTAATCATTTCTCCAAGCGAATAGTCTAAATCTTTAAACCGAATTAACAAAGCTAAATAACCACCAAAAAAGGCGAAGAATAGTGTATTGGCACTTGTGCCTAGTAAGTCTTTACCAATACTTAATCCAGCAAGAAAAAGTTCTTTTTTAGTAATAGTAGGGTTATGACGATGTATCTCAAACATTGGTGAGCTGATAGAAATAGCCTCATCTGTTATAGCTCCAATCGTACTCATAATTATCACAGAAGCCGCTACCTTCACAAAATCTATTCCGATATAAAAAGAATAAATATACAGTTCCTCTACTTCCTCCACACCAAAACCTTGAATCATCGCTTTTTCTGTAACGATAAAAATGAATACAAGTAAAATAGCAGTCGTCAAGACAGTAGAAACAAATGCTGCTTTGGTTTTGATATTTACTTCATTAATAAAGAACAAATTTATACAGCTAATGATCGTACAGGCTATCAATGTTAATACGATGGGATTGGCGTTTTGATCAGTCATAATCAATACCGTTATTAACAACACGATAAAATTTATAAATAATGCAATAAAGGAACGTACTCCCTTTTTTCCGCCAATGACAGCCATCAATACAAAGAGAGTACCAGCTAGGATTACTAGAGCATTCATAATCTCGCCCTCTTTCTATTAACAAAGAAAATTGTAGTATATAAGCCGATTGGAATGGTTAAAACAATACCAATTCCTCCAGCTAACGCACGCGTTAATTCCAATGATAAATTCATTGAAAGTGTAAATCCTAACGTAACATCATTGAGGAAGTAGAGAAGCAGTGTCGGAATCGTCCCACTTACATATGCGAAAAATAAGATATTTGTCATTGTTCCCATGATATCTTTACCTATTTCAAGCCCTGATTCTTTCAAGTCTTTTACAGAAATGCGATGATTTTTTTCATATAAGCCAAACAAGGAAGAAGACATTGTAACCCCTACATCCATTACAGCACCTAATGCGCCAACAAGTACACCCGCCATAAATATCGCTTGAGGTGCACGACTTAGAAAAGCCATTTCTTCAAAACGCAACCCTTGCTCATCCGTTAACCAAAGCACAAAGATGGTAATAAACAGGAGCACGAATGTGCCAAGCAACGTTGATACAATCGCAGCGTACGTCTTTTCATTAAATCCGCTAATAAATAACAAAGATAGCACAGTCATTATAATTACGGTGATACTCATAATAAATAAGAGACTAATATCAGAAGTCTTGATATAAATATCTAACGCATAAGCTATCAAAGCAGCATTAACTAGTAAACTAATAATCGCGAAAAACCCTTGTCGCCTTCCAATTGCTATTAATACAAAAATAAAGACCCACGTAACGAGCAATAAAGATTCGTCTCGTTTTACATCAATTATACTTCCAGCCAGATCAGCATTATTTTCGGTAGAATCAATCGAAATAAATAAATCATCTCCAACATGAAATTCTGGTTGATAAATCCCAGATCCAGAGTACTCATTACTTAAATGCACAAGCTTACCTTTTGAGTCACCATTCTGCATCTTTGCAACAAGTTGTTGTGTGTAGATAACATCTTCATTTTGATGCTCATCTGTTACGTCCCTTTGGTCTTCCACGCTTATTTCAATAACTTCCGCAATCAACTCATCATAGAAGGAATGATTGTTATAAACAAAAATAAGCGAACCAATAAAAGAAATAGCTAGTGCAGTTAATAAGATATATTGTTTTAGTTTTAGTTTTTTTATCAGCGTATTCATCTTACACATCCTAATCTTTTGAGCAATAATTTACATCTTATCATAATTAGTCAGGTTGAGCAGACTTTGCTTATCCGATTTCTAGAATCATGATACCCAAGGTCACCATTGCTTATCCGTTTGTTTTGCATCTTATTCTAGCATTTTCTATAAGGAAACTATAAAAATAAACCGAAACTTATCATATTACTTTAATTAAATTAAAAAAAATCATATTCACACTGTCTGTTTTCGTATAAAATAGAATTAATTATATCTTGATAGATTGGAGTGGGAGGATTGGAGAAGTACAAGTTTAATTCGGAAGATAACGAAATGATCGCACACGCGATTGTAGAAGGTTATCGAGAATATATTGAACATCGAAAGGAACGCAGAGAAAAAATGCAAATCAGCTCTGCTTTTGCATGGACAAAGGGTAATTTTATTGAGAACAAATTAGCAGAAGAATGTATCAATCATGGTTTCTCTTTTAAGAAATCAAAGGCAGGTCTAACATGGGATTATCTCCAATTTATCCATGAAGAGACGAAAAAGTTATTTCTCATTAAAAACGCGGCTTATTTTGATGAACAGTGCTTTTCACAAGCAAAGTCACCAGATAGCTTAGCAGATGGTCGTTCTCGCACCTATCTTCATGAACTTTCAAAAATAAATAAAGATTCATTTCCAAAATCCGAGGAAAAACTTGCGTTTGAACATTCCGAACAACTTTCTATCTTTGTTTCAGAGAACCAAGTAAAAGAAGAGTTAGATCACTACCAAACCTACGATGAATTTCATATTCTCACTTATCAACTTGATGAGGCATATCAAATATCAAAGATTATGCATTATTTACCCAATCCAGCAGATAATATTGCCTATTAAGATAGAGGAGCTTTCCTCATATATCTCTGGTGCGGAATTAACAGATGAAGAGCGGGAAGTTATTGCCCCTACAGCGAATGATGAAATCATAGATCCAGCAGCTTTCGATATTGGAACAGAAAAACAAAATGAATGAATATACTAACAATTTCTGATTATGTAAGGAGGAACGATATGTTTATTGGTGAGAATTTAGCCAATCTTCGTATCATGCGCGGATATTCACGAAAACAGCTCTCTGAACTATTAAATGTTACAGAACAAGCAGTTTGGCAATACGAAAACAAGTACACATCGCCAAAAATGCAAGTGGTTAATGCATTAAAAAATGCATTTGGTGTGAAAAGCAAGTACTTCTACACGCAGGATATTCTTGAGCGCACGATGATACGAGATAATATTAAAATGCAGCATATTGCTTATCGCTCCAAATTGATACATGTTATATCAAAAACACAGGCAGAAGCTAAACATATGGAATATCTAGATACGTTTGTAAATTACTTAACAGCTAAAATCAGTTATCCATCACTTAAAATTATTGATTTAAGAAATGATGTCCTTCACTACCTATCCACTACAAGTGAAGATAGGATTACACAAATAAATAAAGTAGCCAATCTAGCCCGTAATAGATTAGGATTTAGAGATGACACAAATGATGACCTTCTGTTTCTAGTCGAGAAGAGTGGTGTCTTTATTTTCGAAAAAGCACTCGGAGATGAAATAGACGCTTATAGCCTATGGACAAGTCAAGAACGACCTTACATCATTTTAGGAAATATGAAACGTTCATCTGTACGAAGAAACTTTGATATTGCGCATGAACTAGGTCACTTATTACTGCATTACCGCGCGGAATTTAATAACCTAGATCGTAAGGAACATAAAACACTTGAAAAAGAGGCAGATATATTTGCTGGTGCATTCCTTTTACCAGAAGATGCATTTGTGTCGGACATGAGTAATATATCACATCTTACGAATCCAGATGCATATATCGATTTGAAAAAGAAATGGGGTACTTCTCTGCAAGTATTAGGGTATAGAGCAGCTAATCTAGAGATTTTCGATGCAAAAAGTCATAGGAATTTCTATGCAGCTCTTCACAGAAAAGGGTATTTAAAAATAGAACCACTTGATGACACTATCCCAATTCAGACACCTCAAAAGGTAAAGACTATTATTGATCTAGTAGCAAAAAAAGGACTGATAGATATACGCCAAATGATTGAAAACGATTGGATGGTAGATGTTTCTTTCTTTTATCGCTTAACAGGAATAGATCAGCGTTTCTTCTCTAACTATTTGGTAAGCGAAAAAGATTTCGGGTTAGAAAATGTCACTGCGTTACCTTCTCGAATAGTTCGTCATTAAACTAACAAAAACAGCTAGTTACGCTGCATATCTATAGGTCAGCATATAAAATTCACGTCAAAAAACGTTCAGAATATAATCTGAGCGTTTTTTGACGTGAATTCCACTATACTTTTTCCAGTTAAGTACCGATACTTGAAGTCTAATGATTCACATCATGTCCCTGTAAATTATATTATTCTTCTAAAGCTATTAATAGCGTCTCAAGATTTTGATTCATTATAGTAAAATAATCTTCATTATTCTCCGCGTCGGCTTCTGTTAGAACAGACAGATTATGAATATTTAGAGAGGCCACGTCAGTCTCATTTTGAATCACTTTCGCAACTCTAGGCTCTATATTCTGTTCAAACAGCAAGTAACGAATACCATGATCATTGACTACATCTATCACTTCTTCTAATTGTTTTTGTGATGGTTCATTAGTTGAGGATAGACCAGAAATTGCTACTTGCTCGATTCCATATGCCTCTTCCCAATAACCGTATGCCGCATGGGTCACCAGAATCTCTTTTCTTGCTGTATTCTCGATTTCATCACGAAAACTTATATCCAATTCTTCTAGTCTTGTTTTTAAATCTTGAAAATTTTCCTCGAATTCTTTTTCTTCACTCGGCATTAATTCGACTAACTGATTCTTTATATTTTCTGCTAATTCAATGGAACGAATAGGATCTAACCAAATATGTGGATCTTTATCGCCATGGTCATGATGTTCTTCTTCATGGTCTGCTTCCTCATGATCATGTTCTACCTCTTCTGCTTCGTGATCATTGTCTTCTCCCTCGTGGTCATGATCTCCTTCTTCTGCTTCATGATCACCGTCTTCTCCCTCGTGATCATGCACATGGTCAAGTAACGGAATATCTCCTGCTGCTTCTAAAATCGTTACATCTTCATTTTCCAATGCTTCTTCTATACTCACTGCATAAGTTTCCATCTCGGCTATGTTATAAATAAAGGCATCTGCCTCAGCAATGTCGATCATTGTTTTAGAGGTTGGCTCATATGTATGAGCATCTGCTCCAAGCGGTAAAATTGATTCGACTTCAACATGGTCTGCTCCGATTTGTTCTGAAAAATATGCCAATGGATATAACGTTGTGTAAATAGTTAACACTTCATTCGTTTGTTCAGCAGTTACTGTGACCTCATCATTCTTCTCTTTAGTTTCTGTTGCACCACAACCACCTAAAATAAGAATTGCTAGTAGAGTAAACATGCCAATAATAATACGGTGTTTTCTCATATTCCCCATCCTTCATTTTTATTTTCATTTACGTATTTAAATATCCCGAAGCTTACAATTCCTACTTTGCTTACGAACCACGTCTATTACCAGCTTGATTTCTTTATTCCAGGTAATTGACCTTTATGTGCGTACTCTCTAAAGGCAATACGTGACATCTTAAACTTCCTCATATATGCTCTAGGCCTACCCGTTATCTCACAACGATTTTTCAATCTTATTGGCGATGAGTCCCGCGGTAATTTACTAAGTGCTACATAATCACCTTTAGCCTTTAATTCCTTTCTTATCTCTGCATACTTAACTACCATTTCTTGGCGTTTTTTCTCTTTCGCAATCTTTGATTTTTTAGCCATTTCTTATACCTCCTCACAAATAATAATCATTACGATTTGTTAATTAAAAAAACATAACCCGCATTTACTTAAATCGTAATGATTTCGTTTTAATGATTATTATAGATTATGTTTCCTCGTTTGTAAACAGTAACTATTACGATTTATTGTATTTATATATACTTCTATTTTAAAAAATAGCAATAAGGAGGTTTAATGGCACATTTCTTTAAACGCATAACTATGCTTCGATTGTTTATATAATTAGTACATACAGGAGGAATCGAGGTGCATTTATCAACAGTTCTATACAACGAGATTAGAAATAAAAAACACCCCAGAAGTTAGATTATTAATCTCTAACTTCTGGGGTGTAGCACCCATACAAGGTTACTTCTTATATTATTCGCCTATAACTTCTTCAATCGGTCGGATTACTGGAACAGCTGCTCCTTCGTACTCTTCTTCAATAAAGCTTGTCACTTCATCTGAGTGATAGATGTCTACAATCTTTTGAAGTGATTCTTCATCCTTACGATCTGTATGTGCTGCAATAATGTTAATGTATGGTACGTTTTCGGCATCTTCACGGAAAACTGGGTCGTCCGTTGGATTTAATCCTGCAGCAATTGCAACATCTGAGTTAATAATTGCTGCTGTTGCGTCTTCTAAGCCACGCGCTGTTTGACCAGCTGTTACAGGTACAATTTCAAAGTCCTTTGGATTTTCAACAATAGCTTCTACACCGCCTGCACCTTCAAAGCCTTCTTCAAGTGTAATTAGTTCCGCCTTTTGAAGGAGCATTAATGCTCTACCTAAGTTTGTTGGTTCTTTGGGCACGATAATTTGTGCACCTTCCTCTAATTCACTTAATTCCTCCACTTCATCTGAGTAAATACCCATAGGCCAAATCGGCGTTGTTCCGATTGCAGATAGGTCTAAGCCACGCTCTTCAGTGAAAGAATCAAAATAACTGATTGTTTGGAATGCATTTAAATCAATCTCTCCATTATCTAGAGCAATGTTCGGTTGTACATAATCACTGAATTGAATAATTTCGATCTCTACGCCTTCTTCACTTGCTAGTTCCTTCACTAGCTCCCATGTTGGTGTTTCGGCTGTTGTCGTCCCAACTTTAACAGTGTCGTTGTCTGATCCACAACCTGCTATAAATAAAAGTAATAGTCCAGTAAGCGTAAATAAAATTTTCTTCATTTTGTAAACTCCTTCTTGTAGTTATTTTATATAGTAAGGGATTAAATACATCCTCAACCTATGATCTTCTAATTCTCTTAGCTAAGTAATTTCCTAATGATTGAATAAATTGAACCATAATTACTAATATAATAACAGTAATGATCATAACCTCTGTCTGGAATTGATTATAACCATAAGAAATGGCCAAATCACCAATACCACCTGCACCTACAGCACCAGCCATAGCAGTAGCACCTATTAAACCGATGATTGCAATAGTCAGCGATAAAATTAACGAACCTAATGCTTCTGGTAAAAGAAATCTCCAAATGATTTGCCAAGGTGTTGCTCCCATTGCCTCAGCTAGTTCAATTGTACCTGGACTAACCTCTAGTAAGGAGTTTTCTACCAACCTTCCGATATACGGTGCCGTATAAAATACTAGCGGAACAATCGCAGCAGTTGTACCAATCGATGTACCTACAATGAGTCTGGTAAGCGGTAGAATTGCAACAATTAGAATTATAAATGGAATGGATCTAAGTACATTCACAATAACATTCAACACGTTAAACACTGCTTTATTTTCTAGAATGCCTCGTTCTCTCGTTATAACTAAAATGATTCCAAGTGGGATACCAATTAAAATTGAAATAAAGAAAGCGACAATAATCATGTATAATGTTTCGTTTAATGAACCGAATAGTTCTGGCCAAAACCATGCCCAATCAAACTGCATCTGATACCACCTCCTTGATCGTTACCTGCTTCCTTTTGATATAGTTAACCACGTTTTTAATCTCATTTGGCTCACCATTGAATTCGACAATAATATTACCAAAAGGCTGTTGCTGGATCTCTGTAATTGTTCCATAGATAACATTAATATCTACCGGGAATTTCTTGGCAACATCAGAGAGAAGTGGATCATTAGCAGACTCTCCTTTGTAAAGAATTCTGTAGACAGAATGGGACGCATCTTTTTCAAGTACTTTTTTCAATGTTGCTTCAGGTAGTGCATCATTTAACACTGTTCGAACAAAGCTCCTTGCAATTGATGTTTGCGGTTCTGTAAACAAGTTGATTGTCGTATCCTGTTCGACAATCATGCCACCATCTAGGACCGCGACTCGATCACAAATATCTCTAATTACATTCATCTCGTGTGTAATTAGTAAAATCGTAATACCTAGCTCATCACGGACCTGCTTTAACACTTCCAATACCGCATTTGTTGTATCTGGATCAAGCGCAGAAGTAGCCTCATCACATAACAAGACATGTGGATCTGTAGCAAGTGCTCTTGCAATACCAACTCTTTGCTTTTGTCCGCCAGAAAGCTGCTCAGGATAATGATCCACCTTGTCCCCTAAACCAACAAAAGAAAGAAGTTGCAGTACCTTTTCTTCGATTTTATCTTTTGAATACCCTTCTAAAATAAGTGGCATTGCCACATTTCCAAAAGCGGTTTTCGAATGTAGGAGATTAAACTGTTGAAATATCATCCCTATTTTCTTTCGTTCAGCTCTTAACTGCTTTGCGTCTAGTTTTGTTAAATCTTTTCCGTTCACAAAAACTTTACCGGAGGTCGGCTTTTCTAATAAATTCACACAACGAATTAAGGAACTTTTACCTGCGCCGCTGTAGCCAACTACACCGAAGATTTCTCCCTTTTTCACTTCAAGGTTAATCTCCTTTAAAGCCTCAACTGGGTTATTGCCACCCTCGCCATAAACCTTCCGAATTCCTTCCAGCACTAACATGAATCTCTACTCCTTTTGCACGCTCAAAGACGCTTCTGGTCAAGTTATTTTCATTCTATTTTTAACTCTGTAGACAAAAAAGAACCTAATTCTATCGAAAGAGGTTCTTGTATCTAAAAAACCTTATCTTCCAGAATAATCTCCTGTAGGATGTAGCACCTTTCTCTAAAGAAGGTTGCTGGATGTCATCGGGCCTTGTCCCTCCATCTCTCTTGATAAGCAATATTTAATTAGTAAATCCATTAGTTTAATCAATAATAACTACTGTTCACATAATTGTCAACAAAATGCGACAAAGCTTTCAGAATACAAAGTTTATAAAGTCTATGATTCAGAAAATCTTTTTATCGAAAATGGACTAATATCTAATGCTGACTCCTTATTCCCCGTCAATAATTGACTTAGAATTTCTCCGATCACACTACTAAATTTAAATCCATGTCCAGAGAAACCACAGGCAATCACCACATGGTCATGATTTGGATGCCGATCAATTATAAAATCTGAATCTGGTGTGTTCGTGTATGTGCATGCTTTTCCCATTTTGTGTTGGCCAAGTTTAGGCATACAACTTTTAGCAAAACTACTAACATCTTGTTCATCTTGTTCCTGTGTACCAAATGGATCAATGGCTTTGTCCATATCTCGTGGAATCCCTCCATCATGTCGGCCAATTTTAACTCCTGTCTGCGCTATGCTTGGAAATCCATAATAGGTTTCATTAGGTAACTCAAAAGAAAAGGCCGGAAACATATTAGAATGATACATACTTTCCTCTGTTTGAAACCAAGAAAACGTATTTCTTTGCTCTTCTAATGGTAGATCCAAACCGATTAGTGGAAGTAGCTTTCTTGTACCAGCACCTGGAGCCAAGATTAGCGATTCTGCGGTAAAAGTTTCTTCTGCTGTTTTCACCTCTACACTATTTCCAAAAATAGAGATAGCCGTTACAGGCGCGTTGACCTTAAGTACAGCACCATGCGCTTCCGCTTGGTTCCTAAAAGTTCTAATACAATTTTCGCTCATTAATACACCTGAATCTACTTCATAACAACCCATATAACCTTCAGGCACGTCAAAACCAGGCCACCTTTGATTAATTTCCTCAGCAGTTAAATGTTCTACATTAAGTGAGTAGTTTTCCGCACTATTAATTACGTTTTTCATAAATGGAGAATCAGGTTTTGCAATATTAATAACACCCGTTGGAATAAAAATTTGCTCGTCTGCCTGTTCTTGAAGATCATTCCATAGTTCCTGCGCACGTAATGCCATTTCCACATAGCTTTCCCCTTCGCCATAGGCATGCCGTATGATTCTAGTATCCCCGTGATGCGATCCATCTGCATGAGGGGGGTTATGAGAATCAATTAATAACACACGTTTCCCTTGTTTTGCTAAGTAATAGCCTGCAGCCATTCCCATCGAGCCTGCACCTACGATTATAACCTCATAATCCATATTATTTGACCTCCTTCAATGTTATCCCTCTATGTCATAATAATTTCAATAACTAGAATCATACCTCCATCTGAAACAAAATTCAATAGATGCAGGGGAACGGTTCTTTTCTTCCTTTTGGGAGTATCCTACCCAAACTTATTATAGTTGACTGCCCGTTATAAAAGATTTAGGAAGGCACTTTTTCTTATTAAAACCGCTGGCGCATAATGGAATTGATTCTAATACAAAAAAATGAGCAACATTGCCCGATACACTGGCCTTGTTGCTCTTAACTAAATATGTCTCAAAACCCTGGAATTAAAGACGGCATTTCATCTTATAAACTATCACCATTTGTTGCAATTACTTCTTTATACCAATTAAATGATTTTTTTCGCTTTCTTTCTAATGTACCATTACCGTAATCGTCTTGATCTACATAGATAAAACCATAACGTTTAGACATTTCTGACGTACTTGCAGCAATTAGATCGATACAACCCCAGCTTGTATAACCAATCACGTCAACACCTTCTTTTATCGCTATCCCCATCTGTTCAATATGGGCACGCAAATACTCTATCCGATAATCGTCATTAATAGAGCCATCTTCTTCTACTTTATCATAAGCTCCTAGTCCATTCTCAACAATAAATAATGGTACTTGATAACGGTCATATAGCTTTTTCAATGTAAGACGTAAACCTTTAGGATCAATTTGCCATCCCCAATCCGATGCTTCTAAGTAAGGATTTTTAACGCCACTAAAGAAGTTCCCCTTTTCTTTCTCTTTATCTGGTGCTCCGCTTGCAACCATTGTCATATAGTAGCTAAAGGATAAAAAGTCTACCGTATGCTGTAATAGTATTTCTTCGTCTCCTGGATGCATTTCAATAGTGATATTATTTTCCTCAAAATAGTTCAACATAAAACTCGGATAATAACCACGTACTTGAACATCCGTAAAGAATAGATTTTTTTGATCTTCTTCTAATGCCGCTAAAACATCATCTGGATTACACGTTTCTGGATATACCTCCATACGCGCCAACATACAGCCAATCATTGCATCAGGAATAATTTCGTGACATGCCTTTACAGCTCGTGCACTAGCCACAAATTGGTGATGTAACGCTTGATAAACAGCTTGGTCCTTATTCTCAACACGATCAACCAATATTCCGCTTCCAATGTAAGGAGAAAAAGTTGATACATTAATTTCGTTAAATGTTAACCAATATTTAACTTTATCTTTATACCGTTTAAATAACGTTTCAGAATAATGAACAAAGAAATCAACTAGACTTCGATCTGCCCAACCATTATATTTTTGCACTAAATAAAGTGGCATTTCGTAATGAGATATTGTCACTAACGGCTCAATATTGTATTTTAATAATTCATCAAACACTTTATCGTAGAATGCTAAACCTTCTTCATTAGGTTCTGTTTCATCACCATTTGGAAAAATACGAGGCCAAGAAATCGATAGGCGGAAAGTCTTAAAGCCCATTTCTGCATACAAAGCAATGTCTTCTTTATAGCGATGGTAAAAATCATTCCCACGGCGTTTGGGAAAGTTATCTCCTCTTTTTCCTTCTAACAACTCTTGTAATTCCTTTTCACTTGTAACATCCATCTCGATACTATTCCCACGTTCCTCTTTAGGAATAAATGAAACCATATCAAAAATTGATAGACCTTTACCACCTTCGTTATATGCACCTTCTATTTGGTTAGCAGCTGTTGCTCCACCCCATAAAAAACCTTCTGGAAAACGCGTTTTTTTCATATAAGTAACCTCCACATTTATTATCTAGAATAGTATTTCGTTATTTTTTCATCTGTCATTTCTTCACTAGGTGAGACTACAATCAGCATAAGCTGATTAGCAAGAAAAGTATATATAACGTATTGATCTTGTTTGTTTTAACATAGGTAGTCACTTGTGTCATATGTGTAACGCCCTGTTTTATCAGACGGTTTATGCTATAATAAATGCAACTATCAAACAGACTGAAGGTGAAGATAATAGTGATATTTACAAGTGAGATCATTGGATCTTTCAATGAATTAGAAACTTCTATATACAACTATATTAGTAAAAACAAAGATAAGGTTCCCTATATGCGCATTCGTGAATTAGCAGCTGAAACCCATGTTTCAACAGCAACAATCTTACGTTTCTGTCGAAAATTAAATTGTGACGGTTACTCTGAATTTAAAACAAAGTTAAAAATGGAATTAGATAAGAGTGAGAAGCCTACAATTAAAAGCTCCCAACATGCACTGGTTGAATTTTTTGAAAGAACATTAAACGGGGAAAGTGACGAAAGAATTACAAAGGTCGCAACGCTTGTAGCAAAGTCAGATAATGTTATTTTTATCGGGAATGGTAGCTCTGGTATTCTTGCTGAATATGGGGCGAGGTATTTTTCTGGTTTAGGATCCTTTTCCACTTATATTAGAGATTTTTCCTATCCAATCCACTCTAAACTAAGGTATAACAGTGTAGCAATTGGCTTATCTGTCTCAGGAGAAAACGCCTTTACCATTTCTCAATTAAATCAGCTTAAACAAGAAGGTAGTAAAATTATTAGCATCACAAATAATAAGCTTTCCACCATAGCAAAAATTTCAGATATAAATATCCCTTATTATATGTCTGAAGAATTCTATCAACAAACCAATATTACAACGCAAGTCCCTGTGATGTATATCTTAGAATCTATCGCTCGTGAAATACATAACCTATAAATAGCAGAAACCTTAGTCCTAGATTCATTTAGGACTAAGGTTTCTTATTATTCAAAACTGAAATTCTAATTTAAATCAGGCCATCCCTAATCCTGTTACAGGCGAATAGAAAACTAGTTATATACCTTGTCCTTTGCGCTTAAGCCAAGCGCCTGCTCTATCGATCTTTCTATTTCTTTATAAATGTCTGGATTTTCTGATAGTGCTATACCATAAGACGGTATCATTTCTTTTATTTTCGGCTCCCACTCATCGAGATATTCTGGGAAACATCTTGCTATTACCTCAAGCATAACGTGAACTGCGGTAGATGCGCCAGGTGACGCCCCTAATAATGCAGCTATCGAGCCGTCAGAACTAGTAACGACCTCCGTTCCAAATTGAAGCGTTCCTTTGCCACCAGCCTCCGTATCTTTAATTACTTGCACACGTTGACCTGCTACCACGATATCCCAATCTTCCGTTTTTGCATTTGGGATAAACACGCGTAATTCTTCCATCCGCTTTTGATTTGATAGAACAACCTGCTGGATCAAGTATTTTGATAATGGAAGCTCTTTTACCCCTGCTGCCAACATTGTTAGTAGATTATCTACTTTCACGGAAGTTAACAAGTCTATGTATGAACCTGTCTTTAGAAACTTTGGTGAGAATCCGGCAAATGGGCCATATAACAATGTTTTTTTGTTATCGATAAATCGAGTATCAAGATGCGGAACAGACATTGGTGGAGAACCAACCTTAGCTTTACCATATACTTTCGCATGATGTTGCGCTACAATATCCGGGTTATTACACACCATAAATAGGCCACTTATCGGAAATCCACCAATTTTTTTTGATTGAGGAATACCGGTTTTCTGTAATAAATGCAGACTTCCTCCTCCTCCACCAATAAACACGAATTTAGCAGTATGGTATTCCGTTTTATTGTTGGCAATGTCATACACTTTCACTTCCCACAAGCCGTTGTACTTTCGTTTAATATCCTTAACGCTATGCTTATAGTTCACTTTAATATTTTCACTCTGTAAGTGGTCAAATAATAAGCGTGACAAAGCACCAAAATTAACATCCGTTCCCGAATCGATCTTTGTTGCTGCTATTGGTTCGTTTGATGTGCGCCCCTCCATAATTAGCGGCATCCAATCCTTCATTTTTTCAGGTTGATCCGTAAATTCCATCCCTTGAAATAGTGGATTATTTGATAGTGCCTTAAAACGATTTCTTAAAAACGTTACATTTCTTTCGCCTTCTACTAAACTCATATGAGGTAATGGCATAATGAAATCTTGAGGATTACGAATAATATTTTTATTTACGAGATAAGACCAAAACTGTCTGGAAAGCTGAAACTGTTCATTAATTTCAATAGCTTTGCTAGTGTCAATTGAACCATCCGGCTTTTCCGTTGTATAGTTAAGTTCACACAATGCAGAATGGCCGGTACCCGCATTATTCCATTCGTTAGAGCTCTCTTCTCCAGCATTTGCTAGTTTCTCAAATGCTTT
Source organism: Paraliobacillus sediminis (assembly GCF_003426055.1). NCBI lineage: Bacteria > Bacillati > Bacillota > Bacilli > Caryophanales > Bacillaceae > Paraliobacillus > Paraliobacillus sediminis. The sequence goes on along the minus strand of NZ_QJSI01000001.1, from coordinate 175,598 downwards.
GATTTCCCAATCTGGTGCTAATTCCTTCAATAATGACCCCAAAGTCGCACTCATGACTCCGGCACCAATTAAGATAACGTCTGTTGGTTTTGATAGGTTATTCATTATAGCGTTCCTTTCCCCAAATAATCGCCAAAAAAGACAGAAGTGTTCCACCTAATATTCAGGTGTAATTATAGTCAAACAAAACTTAGAAACGTATCTTTTCTGTGTCAATTACAACTCTATTTTGTAGAGTTTGTTGATGGATTCATCTATCTGCTCTTATCTACTAATTATAAACTACTTGATGCAATTTAAAAACAGACTCTTTCACAAAGTGAGACAGATCAACTACAGTGATTAATACTCTTGCTTTTCTCCATAAAAAAAGAGAAGCGCCTAAACGCTCCCCCAAATACTTTCTATCAATTTTTAAATAAATCTAGTAACCGGTCCCAGAAGCCTTTTGGTTCTTCCTCTTCTTGCTCTTCATTAGATTCCTGTTCTTGCTTTTCAATACTTTCTGTTTTAATCACAAATTGTACGGAGTTTATTTTTTCGTTTTCGGCAGAGACAAACGATACAGCATCAAGATCAGATTTATCATAATCATCAATCATCTGGTTGATTTCCTCCTGCATCTCATCAGGCATATCTTTCGTAGATTGATACAATGTATCTGTACCATCGTCAAGCTCCTCTACTCCAGATTCTAATTCACTAGTACCTCCTGATAATTCCACAATCCCAGTATGAACATCTTGGTACGAACTTGATAATTGTCCAACACCATCTGTATAGCTTACGAGTCCGGCATGAAACGTTTTATAATTGGCAGACAAGGTTGCCAATCCTGCTTGTAACTCTCCGATAGAGTCTGCCATATTCATACCTTCTAGCGACGTTGTAATTTCAGCAGCTATTCTTTCCATTGTGTTTGCTATTTCTGTAACTGATCCACTCACTTCATTAAGTGTTGGATCCACTGCAGCAAAAGCTTCCTTTACAGCGGAATACGTTCCTTTTGCATTACGAGTTGCCTGATACGTTTCAAGCAACTTTTTAACCACTTCACTATTCGCATCGCTCGCATTTAAGTCTGCAATCTCTTCATCTGTTAGCTTATAATCAGGAATTGCCAGCATCGCTTCATCTAATGAGCTATAAGCAACAGTGTAGTTCTCGTTTAGTTTCGTTAAGCCATCCGACGTTTGATGCAAGCCTTCTGCTAATTGCGAAAGCCCATTTGGTAGCTCTTTTAATCCGCTTAAGTCCATTTCACTCGAGCCATTACGAAGCGAATTACTCATCTGCGTTAAACCTTCGTTAATTGCTATGGAACCATCAATAAGTCCATCAGATGCTCCGTTGACGTCAGTTATGCCCTCTAGATATTGACCAGATCCATCACGCAAACTTGCTACACCACTATTTAAATCAGAAACGCCGGTATTTAGTTCCCCAACTCCATTGCTAATGTCTCTAATCGCTTTCGTTAATGTATCCATTTCACCCGTCATCTCATCCATATCTGGTGCATCAATTGACATTGATTGTGGAACAGCTGCAATTTCCATACCCTGTAATTCGAAATCAACTACATCCGCTTTGACAGTAAGTTCTCCTGCTTGTTCGGGCATAACGGTAAACGTTACTTGCTTGTTTTTACCCGCATTTGCAACCACTCCACCTTCCGTTACAATATTGTCATAAATTTCTGGTTCGAGGTTAAGTGAAATTTGTAATAAATAGTTTTCAAAAAATACAGGATCAACATTCTCATTGGCAGACGTTTCTATTTTTATTTCTACTTTTCCGTCTTGTCCTGCAAGTTCCGCTGCCTCTGTTTCTTTACCATCTAATAAATAAGTAATTGTAATATCCCACGGTAATTCTGCGTTTTCTAGGTTACCTTGATAATAAAATTTATCCTCTGGTGCAGTAAACGCGACTGTATTATCTTCTGTTTGTTCCAATTCCGATAGATTGGTTAGATTTTTAAGATTAGAATACAATCCGTTATCGACAATTTTTCCTTCTTTAATCACATCAAAAATGTTTACAACATAGACTTCTTGCCGTTCACCAGTAGGACTTAGTGTTGCATACACAACTTCATCCTTTGAAGCATATTCTCCGGTTGCATCTTCTGCCGCTTCCACATGCTTGCTCAAATTAGCAGTTACTAGAAATGACGGCACGACAAGGATTATAGCCATTAAAACATAAAGTATCCGTTTGTTTCTCATCATCATTCCCCTTTAATCATTCTCTTCTTATTTCTTGAAAAAATTTGCTCTCCAAGTTGTTTTATCAATAACTTTATCAAACACTAACAGCATAGCAGGAAGGAATAAAAGAACCATAATGAACGCTAATAACGCTCCCCGTCCAAGTAATAACCCAATTGATCCTACAATCGGATTGCTTGACGTGATCCATAAAATAAAACCAACACTTGATAAAATCGAAGCTGAAATCGCAATTGAGAAAATTTTCTCGTCGATTGTTTTCTTAATCGCCTCAAGCGCAGGCATTTCCTTGCGATTTTCTTTATATGCTTCCATCAGTAGGATCGCATAATCAACTGTCGCAGCAAGCTGAACGGTGCTGACAATTAGATATCCGACATAAACAAGTGGTGTATCTGTAAAGTAAGGGACAGACAAATTAATCCAAACAGCTGATTGAATCGTAAGTAGCAGTACCAGCGGAACTGAAATTGATTTAAATGTAACCAATAGAACGATTGCAATTGCAATTATAGTCAGTAAGTTGACAAGTTTGTTGTCGTCTTGGACAACGTTTCTCATATCGTATAAGGTCACACTCTCTCCAAGGGAGTAAGCATCATCACCATAGTAGGTAGCAGCTGTGTCTTGAACAGATTCAACTAGTGAAAAAGCGGCTTCACCTTCAGGTCCTGCGTCAGTATGAAGAATAATTCGACTGTAGTTTTCTGAATAAAATTGCTCTGTTATCGATTCGTCCAGATACTCTGGAGGAATTGCTGCGCTAACTGTATTAACATAAGACAGAACACTTGTCACAGCCCCGAAATTTTCTAAATCTTGAACTAACGCATCTTCTTTAGCAACATCCCCCTCTGGGACTAGTAACACCATCGAGGTATATTTTCCAAAGATCTCTTCTACTTCGATTTTGTCACTACCAGCACGCGTTTGTTCTGGTTGATCTCCAGCCCCGTAAGTAAACGTTGTATGGGTTTGCGCTAAAAACGCTGGAACGATAAGTAGGAACACGAGTAACAACACAGGTATTCTTACTTTAACAACACGATTGCCAATTTTCTTCATACTTGGAAGCAATGGTTTGTGTTGCGTTTTATCAATCCATTTATAAAACATAACCGTTAGCGCTGGCAAGAATATCATGACACTAAGAAAGCTTAAAACAATACCTTTCACAAGATTCAATCCTAAGTCAGAACCAATCTGAAAGTTCATAAAGGTAAGTGCCATAAAGCCAAAAAAGGTCGTCGCTGCACTAGCTGTGATGGCAGGAAAAGATTTCTTAATTGCAAGCCGCATCGCTTCGGTGGGATCGTCTACTTTCTTCCGATAATCTGAAAAACTATGCAATAAAAAGATCGCATAATCGAGCGAAACCGCAAGTTGCAGAATAGGTGCAACGGATTGCGTAATGAACGATACTTCACCAAAAAATATGTTTGTTCCTAAGTTGATTAGAACCGAAACTCCAATAGCTGTAAGGAAGAAAAGTGGTTCCAGCCAAGAAGTTGTTGAAACAACCAAAATCAATATAATAATTGGTACTAACAACGCCGCAGCATAAAGCGATTCAGATCCAGCCATTTCTTGTGATATCGCAGTATCGAGTGCTGCTCCCGCCATTGCATTCTCTTCACCAATCAATTCATAGATATTATTCGTTATCGCTACTTCATCCCCATCTCGAATACTGAAAGAAAAAATAGCTTTATCATCTATATAATAAGCTTCTACCGTTTCCCTATCAGCAAGTTCTAGCGGGGTTTTTATATCAATCGCATCATCTAACCATGTTACATCTTCTACACCATCAATCGCACCAAGCTGTTCTTTAACTTGAAGTGCTTCTTGAACCGTAACATCGTTAATCATGACTCTCGTATCCGGAACTGCGCCATCGAATTCTTGCTCCATAATTTCCATTGCCTCTGTAGAAGGGGCATCATCAGGCAGATAATCTACCATATTGTAATTAACAGACACAAATGACTGTGAGATTGCAGAAATGGCGGCAATCACCATAAAGGCAATAACTACTATTTTATTATGTTTAATTATTCGTGCTGCTATATCGATCGAGACCATTCCCTTCTTGCGTTCATATCTTCATACAATTATAATGACACCGTGTTGGATTATCAACAAACAGTTTATTATCATATGTTTTTTACACAACACAAATGCTTTTTTTGTTGAATAAGTAATAAAAAAGGAGTGTTTTTTTAATGAATTCTAAAATAGACAGACGAAAAAAGTATACGCGAATGGTTTTAAAGGAAAGCTTAATGAAATTATTAAAGCAAAAATCTATTTCCACTGTTACAGTCAAGGAAATATGTGCGCTGGCAGATATAAACAGATCCACATTTTACGCACACTACCTCGATCAATTCGACCTACTTAATCAAATAGAGGAAGAAATCATTGTCGACATGAATGATAAACTTATGGCCTATGATCACCACCAAGATGATGAATCGTTACAAATGACAGAAAGAATTATTGAGTATGTGGCACAAAACAGTGATGTTTGTACAACACTCTTTGGTGAGCATGGGGATTCAACTTTTAAAAAGAGAGTAATTATTGTTGCTAGTGAGCATACGGTAAAAAACTGGTTATCGATCTATCCAATTGATCCAGAGATTTCTGAGTACGCTAGTATGTTTGCAATCAGTGGCAGTATTCACGTGTTAGAGAACTGGCTTAAAAACGGAATGGATAAATCTCCTAAAGAAATAGCAGAACTCATTAATAATCTTACAAATAAAGGACTATCTTTTTTACAGGAATAAGGCAGATGGACTTACAGCGGGTCCGGCGTATTGTAAATGCTATATTTCCTATGATCATATTTGGTGCTTTTGTATGTATTTTTTGCAGTAAGGTCATACCTATTATGTAAAATTGGAGGTTAACAAATGACAAGCATTCTCCTTGTAGATGACGATATAAATATTTTACAACTTGTAACCATTAACTTAACCAATGCTGGCTATCGTGTCATCCAAGCAAAAGATGGTGTAGAAGCTTTAGAAAAAATGAAACACACACCATGTGACTTAGCTGTTGTTGATGTCATGATGCCTTTTATGGATGGTTATACATTAACGAAAGAAATTCGAAAAAAGAGTGATATTCCTATAATACTATTAACAGCAAAAAATCAAATTGCAGACAAAGAAGAAGGATTTAAGTCAGGAACAGATGATTACTTAGTCAAACCATTTGAGCCAAAAGAACTCTTCTTCCGTATTCAAGCGTTATTAAGAAGATTTGATAAACAAGATGATGCGTCAATTATTCGCTTTGGTACTACCACAATCAACCAAAAAAGCTATGAAGTACAGATTGCGCATCGAACGACACTTTTGCCTCTAAAAGAATTTGAGTTACTATACTTCTTAGCTTCTAACCCAATGCAAGTATTCTCACGCGATCAATTGATTGAACACATCTGGGGATTAGCGTATCAAGGAGATGAACGTACTGTCGATGTTCACATTAAAAGGTTAAGAGAACGTTTCTCAAAATTAACCACTGATTTTCAGATTAAAACAGTACGCGGGATTGGTTATATGTTGGAGGTGAAGTCGAGATGAAGTCACTTTATTTAAAATTTGTTGTGATTACGATTGGGATTATGTTCTTAAGTGGAATCCTTTCCTTTCTAATATCCAATGCTTATTATCACCAAGAATTGAAGCCTTACAACGATCAAAAAAATACTAAGATTGCTCTAGATATTGCGACATTTGTTAACGAACAGCCCACGATTGATTTAGAAGCGTACTTAGAAAGCCTTTCAAACATAGGTTATCAACTTTACCTAGTAGATCAGAATGATACAGACACTTTTTTCGGATCACCTTTTAGAGATGATACGCTTAGCAATGCGACAAAAGAAAGTGTTTTAAATGGTGACGTTTTCCACGGCATGCTTTATTTTTCAAAAGGGACATTTGTAACAGGTTTTTTTGCTAATGAATTAACCAATAGCGTTGGTGTACCTTTAACGCATAACGGAGAAAACTACGCGCTTTTCTTAAGACCTGATATTGAGCTGCTTTTTAGTGAAATGCGTACATTGTTTGCTTGGATGCTTATAATAGCAATTCTGTTGAGCATTATTATGGTAATTATTAGCGCGAAATATTTGATAAAACCTATTACGAAGTTAAGCAAGGCAACAAAGACACTATCAAACGGAAACTTTAATGTCGAACTCGACGTAAAACGTCATGATGAATTAGGTGAGCTTTCCCAAAGTTTTTTACAGATGGCAAATAAATTAGAACAAATGAATGATGCGCGTAAAGAGTTCATTTCAAATGTTTCGCATGATATACAGTCCCCACTATCTAATATTAAAGGCTACACCAACTTATTAGAGAATGAGACCTTAAGTTCGGAAGATAAAGCACATCATATTTCTATCATTAATAATGAAATACAACGACTTTCAACACTAACGAGACAGCTTCTACTACTCGCCTCGTTGGATCGCAATGAAGATATATTAAAAAAGGAACCTTTCCATGCTGATAAGCAAATTAAAGCACTTATTAAAAGTTATCAATGGTTAATTAGTGAAAAAGAACTGACGCTTGGCTACTCCTTACCTGATACAGAAATGTTAGGGGATCCGTCCTTACTTTATGCTGTTTGGGATAATTTATTAACAAATGCTATTAAATATAATAAACCAAACGGTACGATTGATATAACTATAGAGCAGACGGATAAGACCACATCGATTGCATTTAAAGATACTGGAATCGGAATTGATAAGGCACATATCGCACACATATTTGATCGCTTTTATCGTGTTGATTCATCACGTACACGAACAATCGATGGAACGGGCCTTGGCTTATCAATTGTCGCTAGCATCGTGAAACTACACAATGGTCAGATACAAATAGATAGTAAAAATAACCATGGCACTACTGTTATCATTGTATTTCCTAATTATTAATTAGTTTATTTTATCTCTTTTTAATCACTTGTTCATCTTCTGTTCATATAACCGCTTTAAACTAGAACTATGAAACAGTTTGGAGGAGATTATATGAACATCGCATGGAAAGAAATGAAGAAAAACAAAACTAAATTTCTCATATTAGGCTCCATTGTCTTCTTAATTAGCTTATTAACCTTTATTATTTCTGGTTTAGCCAATGGTTTATCAGATGACAATGCCTCGTTAATTAAGGACCTACCGGCGGGACAATTTTATATGGATGAAGATGCAGAGGAAACGTATAATTTATCAAGTATAGACAATGAAAGACAGGACACTATTCTTACGCAAAGTGCCGATGGGGTGGCCTTATCCATTCAAAGAGGATTTTTAAATGACCAAGCGAGCAAACAGCACGGCGTTGTCTTTGTTACATCTACATCATCTAACCTGTTTGTGAACGTCGAACGCGGCGAAATTGTACTTGATCGTTCAATAAAAGATGATGGGATTAAAATTGGAGATACTTTAACAAACAACCAATTTAGTGGCACATTTGTGGTCAAGGACTTTGTCGATCAAAAAAAATATAACCACTCGCCAGTAGCTTATATCCATATAGAGGATTACAAACAAATGAATCGCGTCGAGAACATGCAGCTTCTTTTTATTCCTGAGGCTAACGACGAACTGACCTTCAGTAGATTACAATCTTTTTCTAATAAAGCGCTTCTTCAAACCATTCCTAGTTATAGTGCGGAACAATTAACTTTAAATATGATTGTTTGGTTTCTAGTTGTTATTAGTGGTATGTTGTTTGCAATTTTTTTCTACATGATGAATGTACAAAAAATTGGCCTCTACGGTATTTTAAAAGCAATTGGTGTAAAAACAAGTACGTTATTTAAGATGATGTGGACACAGATGTTAGTTATTACTACCGTTTCTCTTGTTCTATCTATTTTAGTAAGCCAACTATTCAACGTTATTGCACCTGAAGGAATGCCCTATCATTTATCCATGTATACTACTGTGCAACTATCAATCGTCTTCTTTATTATTGGATTTATTGGCGCCACCCTTTCTGGTTTACAAATTAAAAACGTTGGCCCATTACAAGCAATTCAACAAGGAGATGTGTAATATGACAGTATTTACAATTAAAGACGTTCGAAAATCATTTATGAATGGAGAAGTGGAAGAAGAGGTATTAAAAGGTGTTAATCTTTCACTTCAAGAAGGGGAAATAACTGCACTAGTAGGTGCGTCTGGATCTGGTAAAAGTACACTCCTTACCATTGCAGCTGGACTTCAACCAGCATCAGCTGGGCAAATCCTATTTGAAGGCGAAGATATTGTTACGTTAAATCAAGAGCAGATTCGCAACATACGAGCAAATGCATTCGGTTTTGTTTTTCAATCGTCACACCTCGTACCATTTCTTTCAGTGGAAGAACAGTTACTATTAATGCTGGATGTTGCCGAAACAAAATTAAACAAACAGGAAAAACAAAATGAAATTGAAAAGATATTAAAAACAGTAGAACTTGAGCACCGAAAAGATGTTTATCCCGCTTCCTTATCGGGTGGCGAGAAACAACGTGTCGCGATTGCACGCGCAATCATTCATCAACCACGAATCCTTTTTGCAGATGAACCCACTGCAAATTTAGATTCAAAAAGATCAGAAGATGTGATGAAATTAATTCGTACGTTAACTAAAACACGTGGAGTTGCTACATTAATCGTTACCCATGACGAAGAAATGCTTGCTTACGTGGATCATGTGATTCATATAAAAGATGGACTAATCAGCTAACTAGTAAGCTGTCACGACCTAAGCTTTGTCGATCACAACAAAATTCGGGACGTGACAGCCTAATGAAAGTTCTGAATACAATCGGTCTTAACCACAACTAGCTTTATAGTTGTTAGAGTTCTCATTTCTCTAAAATGAATAATCACCTGTTTTTTCTAACTAACATCTGCGAAAAGTAAGCGCAATCATTTAATTAATTAAAAAGGAAACTTATCCTTCCATATTAAGGCTAGTTATTATTTAATGTAATTGCTTGATCTAACACTTTGTCTCCTTGAATCAAACCATAGGCCATTTGATCTATAATGTCCACTCTAATTCCAAGAGGTTCAACTTGCTTTTTTATTTTCTTTTCTAAATAGCGAACTTGAGGACCGATTAAAACAATATGCAAACCATCCAAATTATTTTTTAACTCCGATTCAGCTACTGCCTTTATTTCGGCATTAATATTTCGCTCTGTTGCCGATTTTTTCATTTTGTTCACTAACATTGATGTTGACATTCCCGCTGAACATACTAATATGATTTTCATGATTTACCTACCTCCAACTGTTGTATTTTTTGATACATGTCAATCATCTCAATCGCTAAATCTTTACATGTCATTGCTGTCATTAAGTGATCCTGTGCATGTACTAGAATGATACTTACATCGTTTTGCTTACCATTTGCTTCCTCATGGAGAAGATTTGTTTGTAAATGATGCGCTTCCACAAACTCTTGATCTGCTTCTTCTATTTTTTTATGCGCCAATTGGAATTCATATTCCTTTGCTAGCCCAATTGCTTCCATAGCATTAGATCTAGCATTTCCAGCGTGCAAAATAATTTTAAAGGATAACATTTGTAGTTCTTCTACTGATTCCATTATAATTTATTCCCCCGTTCTATTTTTAAATGTGCGTGCGCCTGCTATTACAAACGGAATATACATAAGTACAGCGACGGTAATATTGAATATTTGTAAAGCAATTCCACGCCAACTTCCACCTGTAACAAGATAACCGCTTAAAATTGGTGGTGTAGTCCATGGTAAAATTGCTACTGTTTTAGGAACGATACCAGTTAAAAGCGCCATATATGAAATAACTGTTAAAGTAACAGGAATTAGTATGAACGGGATTAACATAACAGGATTTAACACGATTGGTAACCCAAAAATTACTGGTTCATTAATATTAAACAATCCTGCCGGTGCAGATAGTTTTGCTACTTCACGATACGGATGTTTTTGATCCTTTTTTATCACTATAAAAATTGCAATTAATAAAGCAATAGTTGTACCTGATCCACCCATAAATACATAAGAATCTAAGAACGGCTTTGTTACAATGTAAGGTACATCAAATGCAGACATTCCCCCTTGGAAAAGGGATAAATTTTGTTCTATTAACGGGAGATAAATGGGTTCTATCACTGAACCTATAATATTTGTACCATGTAATCCAAAAAACCATAGTAAATGATTTAAAAAAGCTACAACAATTGCTGCAGGCAATGTATTTCCTAAGCCCTGTAAAGGTGCCTGGATTACATTAAAAATAACTTCAAATATACTAATTCCAACAAATACATTAATTAAAGCTTGGAATAAACCTACTAAAATCAAAATAATTGTTGCTGGGATTAAAGCTGTAAATGACCTTGATACACCATCTGGAACACCTTCTGGCATTTTTATTGTTAATTTTGAATGAACTAAAAACCGGAAGATTTCAGTTAGAATTAACGCTAAAATAATTGCTACAAATAATCCCTGTGCTCCTAACCAAGCAAAATTAAGTCCCCAGTCTTCTGTTACAGGGACCAATATAATGTAACCTGATGCTGAAATCAAACCTGCTGACAGCCCATCTACGCTATATGATTGCGCTAAATTAAAAGCAATTGAAAATGCTATTAATAAGCCTAATACAGCAAACGTTCCATTCCATATACTTCCGCCAACTTGTTGCCAATTCCCGTCTCCAAAAAGGTTATTCATTAAATCAACAAAATTAAACGCACCCATTGGTGGAAAGTTATTAATCAGAATAGCTAGTGAACCGATAATCACTAATGGCATAATCGCAACAAAACCATCACGTACCGCTACAAGGTGGCGCTGAGCTCCGATACGTCCAGCAATCTCAATGAATCTTTGCATATATTTATTATTCATTCTAATTCCTCCCTCAATTAAATTGATTTTTCATAAAACTACTATTATGGTTCTAACTAAAATGAATTAAATTGTGGTAAATGAACTTTATGTGCTTCTAATAACTCATCCAAGACTACCTTACTTTTTTTCTCATCAGCCATTAATGGATTCATTACCAAAGCTAGATATGCATCATGATAATCACCAGATAAGCTTGCACATATGACTTGTTCTTCAAAAGCCTTCATTTGATAAATCAAACCTTTTACAGATGTTGGTAATGGATCAATAGAAATCGGTTTAGGGCCTTGTTTGGTAATTACACAATTTATTTCAACTACCACATCATTTGGCAGGTCTGAAATTGCGCCGTTGTTGAATGTGTTAACCGTTTGAATATCCCCTCTATTATTATAGATAGAATCCATCAAACTACATGCTACATCACTGTAAAACGCGCCTCCTCGCCCCTCTAATTCTTTGGGTTTGTCATGTAGATTTGGATTTTTATAAATACCAAAAAGTGATGCTTCTAATTTCTGAACAACCTCAGATCTTGTTCCGTTTTCCTTGAAGGCTTTAAGATCTTTCTTCAATACATCCCTCGTTTGATAATAATATTGATGATATGGATTTGGTAAAAGACCTGTTGCTTCAATGAATGTCTTCGACCATCCAAGATTAACGATGTTTGCCGGAGAATAGTCTAGCCCCGCACTAAATAGCTTTTCTAAAACTTCTCTGGTTCGATCGACCCCTTTTACAAAGACCTTTCTTCCAAAAACAAAATGATTCATTCCCACAAACTCAATCTTTACATCATCCGCTGGTACTTCTAATATCTCTGCTGTTGAATAAGACATGTTAAACGGAATATTACACACACCAATCACTTTTTTATGTGGTGAATGTTTTAACAGAGCTTCTGTTACAATTCCTGCTGGATTTGTAAAATTGATTATCCATGCCTCGGGACAAATTTCATGGACATCTTTGGCAAGCTCTAGTAATACCGGTATTGTACGAAAGGCTTTAAAAACCCCACCCGCTCCGTTTGTTTCTTGACCAATAAATCCATGACTCAGCGGTATCCGCTCATCTTTTGATCGTGCTCCTAAACCTCCAACCCGTATTTGCGTTGATACAAAATCAGCATTCTGTAGCGCTATTCTTCGATCTAATGTCCAAGTTAGTTTAATTGGTTTTTTAGCATTTTCTATCATTCTTAATGCCAATTGACCAATAATTTCTAGCTTTTCTTCCCCCTCTTTAATATCCACTAGTACAATCTCATTGACTGGAAAACTTTCATGACGGTTTATAATCCCTTCAATAATTTCTGGCGTGTAGCTAGATCCTCCGCCAACAATAACCACTTTTAAACTCATTTAATCAACCCCCTTTTTTTGCAAGCGCTGTTATTTTTATTATAAAAAATAACATGTACTAAAACCTATGCTGGATTTCAGAATAGGCTTACTTGCTATTTCTATTAAAATGTATCATACAAATTTAAATTTGTATACAACAAGTTTAAATTTAAAAATATTTGTTACTACATTTATAAAAAGTTGTCATAATAAGTGCTTTATTGTACAATTTAACTATACAAGTTTTAAAGGAGTAGACTCATGAAAAAAAACCAATCGCTTCATGCATATATAAAAGAGGAGTTGCTAAATCGAATTAAAACTCTGGAATATAAAAAAGGCGATAAAATACCAACTGAACATGAACTGTGTGAAGATTTTGGTGTTAGCAGAACAACCGTTAGGGGGGCACTAGATCAACTTAAATTAGAGGGTTATTTAATTCGACAACAAGGAAAAGGTACTTACGTTGCCGAAAAAAAAGTAAGCCAAATCCTGACTTCTACTGTAGATAAATACATTAAACAAATAGAATTGCAAGGGAAGGAAGGGCATATTACATTATTAAGTATCAAGGTTATCCCAGCTAATGAAATATTACAGCAATCACTAGATGTATCTCTTAACGACCCCGTCCAACGTATCGAAAGAGTACGTAAGGCAAATGATGCACCAACTCAATATGAGATTGCTTACATTCCTTGGGATATTGCACCAGGTATTACCCAAACACATGCGGAAACATCTTTATATGAATCTTTACTCAATGATTTCGGGGTTCATGTTGCACTAACAAATGAGTATATGGAAATTACTTTGGCAGATGAGATTGCTTCTAGAAATTTGGAGTGCGAACTAGGATCACCATGTTTTTACATCGAGACAATAGCAAAAAATGAAAAAGGGGTTAAAGTGGAATTTTCGCGCTCTTACTTCCGTGGTGACAAAACTAATTTTATGATCGAACGAAAATATCCATATAGCGAATGAAAATAATATTGCGTTTAGTGTTACTTAAATCATACCTTTCAGGAAATGAGTGAATAAAATGAAAGTTTTATTTAATGCAGATGATTTTGGTTTAACAAAAGGGGTAACAGACGGCATCATAAAAGCACATTCAAATGGGGTTGTTGGATCTACAACCTTAATGATGAATGGCCTGGCTGTAGATTACGCAATTGCACAAGCAAAGAAACATCCATTCTTAAAGGTAGGCATTCACCTTGTTTTAACCTTTGGCAAACCTATAAGTAATGATGTCTCTAAACTAATCAATCCTAGTGGCTTGTTTAAGTATAAAAGCACCACACAACAAATTGATAAGACCGATGTTAATCAGATAGAAAGTGAATGGCGTGCACAAATCGAAAAGTTTTTAACGACAGGATTAAAACTTGACCATATTGACAGTCATCATCACGTTCACGGGTGGGAGCAATTAGCTGAAATTGTCACAAAGCTGGCCAGTGAATACAAAGTTCCAGTTCGTTATGTAAAAACACTATCTGATCATCCCGAAATTCTATTAACAAACGTACTTTGGTTAGACTTTTACAATGACGGAGTGTCAATAGATATTTTTGATAGAATAAAAGATCTTAATGTTGAATCCGTCGAAGTGATGACTCATCCTGCAGTAATTGATGATGATTTACGTCAAGTTAGCTCATATTTAGATAAACGAGAAACGGAACTTGAAATACTATGTTCTCTTAAAGTTCCAAGTTGGGTTGATGCTTTCGATTAAGTAAGCACAACTAATTTCAAATAGGTACCACTAAATCATGAATTTTTCTATTCATTGGTTTTTTGTTTTAGAATCATCTTATCCAGACACTTCTTTTTGTTCTTTTAATACCTAAAAAAGATATAATTCCCATAGTAATAATGGAAATTATATCTTTTTTGACTTTTTCAGTGGCTTGGAAACATCTTTTACTTTTCAAAAGGCAGCATAAGAACTACAGTCTTAACAGAAAGTAACTAAAATAATATTTAGTTTAGAGCTACCTTACTCCGTTCTATTTTAACCGATAACTTCTCAAAAACATGACAAAGTATAAAGGCTACAATACTCCCAAATATCAATAAAAATATCGGCGCTAGAAATGTTATCGCTACGACAAACCCAATGATGCCAATACAAAGTAACGTGTGAAAGATATAACTAATTGAGATAAACAAAGCATTCTTAATTGTGTGCAATAAACTTAACTCATAATTTACTAAAACATAAAATAAATAGATTGTTGTAAATAAGTATAGTATCGTCATAAAACTTAATAGACTGTAAACAATAATTTTTCCAGTAAAATCTACTTGAAATAGGATAGAGAAATCATAATAAATGATTAGTCCCCCAATACTCCAGATTATACCCAGCAAAAAGCTCTTTTTGAAATTAGACTTAAGTTCTTTGATAAATAATGAAAATAATCCAGCATCAATTCCCTCATGCACCCATTTTCTACCTACGCCAAACAATGCTGCTGTTGCAGGGAAAATAGTGATTATTGGAACACATGCGAGGATCCACATTGCATTTAATAAAAGAAAATGACTAAAGATATCCAGAATTCGAAAAAATGTGTTATCTGACCTTACCATTGTAATACCCTCTTATTTTTCTGACATTAAACTATTCCTTCATACAAGATTTGCGGATGACCAGTTCTGAATCAACCATAACTGAATTTGATTCAATATCGCCGTTGATTAGATCATTTAGCATATGTGCTGCAAGTCTTCCCATTTTATCCTTGTCCTGTTTAACTGTGGCAAGCGGTGGATCACTATATCTACAAGCTTCGATATCATCACAACCTATTATTTTTATATCCTCCGGAACCCGTAACCCAGCTTGTTTTATAGACCTTATCGCACCTAAAGCCATCATGTCAGACGCAGCAAATACCGCTTCTGGATAGGGCCGTTGAGAGAGAATTTCATTCATACATTGATAGCCACTCTCTTCAAAATAATCACCATATTTAATCCATTCATCTCTCACAGGCATCCCAAAGTTTTTCATCGATCGAATAAAACTTTCTTTACGAATATTTGAAATAACAGAGTAATTTTGTCCGCCGATAAAAGCTACATTTCTATATAATTGCAAGTAAAAATACTCCACTACATTAGCAGCAACCTTACTATTATCTGTTGTAACATACATAGACTTTGGTCCAGATAGCGCAATATCGACCCCTACACATGGTATACTGCTTTGATCAAGCTCACGAACTGCCTCTTCAATATTTTCACCAGCAATAATCAAACAACCATCCAATTGGAAATGCTTACATCTCTTCAA
Source organism: Paraliobacillus sediminis (assembly GCF_003426055.1). Lineage (NCBI taxonomy): Bacteria > Bacillati > Bacillota > Bacilli > Caryophanales > Bacillaceae > Paraliobacillus > Paraliobacillus sediminis. Next base: position 159,751 of record NZ_QJSI01000001.1, on the reverse strand, counting down.
ATAATCTTCTTTATCTTGTCTAGACTGATTACTTGAAAAAATCAATATTTCATAGCCTAATTGCCCTATAGAATTCTTAAAAGCAGTAATTACTTGATTAAAGAACGGGTGATTAAATTCAACATTTTCTTTTCCAGCATATATTAAACCAATCAGATGTGATCTTTTAGTAGCCAACGACTTTGCAGAAAAACTAGGTTGATATCCTGTTTCATCTATTATAGTCATAATTTTTAATCTAGTATCAGCACTAATGCTACCCTTATTGTTAATCACTTTGGATACGGTACCAGGTGAAACATCTGCCATCTTTGCAATGTCTTTAATCGTAAGCTTCATAAAAATCCCTCTAACCTATTAGTATACAAACCGACTCAACTTTTCACTGCCCCTTCTGTTAAACTTGCAATAAACAAGCGATTTAATAAAAGAAAGACAACGATTAACGGTACGGTTGCCCAGAATGTACCTGATAGAATCATACCATTATCACGTACATAGTTGTCAATTAATCCGCGTAACGCAACTTGAATAGTGAAACTAGATTCATCTCTTAAAACAACAAGTGGCCACAGAAAATCGTTCCAAATGTACATAAATCGAATAATCGCTAAAGTTGCAAAGGCTGGAATAATTACAGGAATACAAATATTCCAATACACTCTAAAGTTAGAACAACCATCTATTTTAGCTGCTTCCACTAGCTCTTTTGGAACATTACTACTAATATATTGTCTCATCCAAAAGATACCAAACGCATCAATAAGACCTGGAATGATAATCGCCTTTAGATCATTCAACCAATCTAATTGCGTAATGATGAAGTACTGTGGGATTAGTCCAAGCTGTGGTGGTACCATCATCGTTACTAACACAAATATAAATAGAATATTTTTTCCTTTAAAATCAAATATGGCAAAAGCGAAACCTGCCAATGAACATAGGAACAAAACGCCAACTGTTGCAACTACTGAAACAACTAACGAGTTCCATATAGCACCAAAAAAATCTATTGTGTTTAACACATTTTTGAAATTCGTTATGAGTTCACCACCCGGAAAAAATGCAGGAGGTACTTTGTTTATAGCGCTATTCTGGTTGGTTGCCATTACAAACATCCAATAAAGTGGAAAAATGGATAGGAAGGAGCCAACCGATAATATTAAATAGATAAACGCTTTTGCCATAGAAAATTTTTTCTTTCCAATTTTTTTACTCATTTATTATACTCCTCCTTATCGTCCAATTCGATTAGCGATTAGTACATTAATACTAGAAATCAGAATAATGATGATAAACAAGATAATCGCAGCTGCTGAAGCAGTTCCGAAAAAGTTATTCACAAATGCCTCTCTATACAGATAGAGCACAACTGTAATACCTTCTTCTCGATAACTTCTACCAATAAATATTAATGGCTCAGTGAACAATTGTAATGCACCAATTGTCGATGTAAATACTGTTAATATGATAATTGGTCGTAACATTGGAATGGTAATATATTGAATTTTTTGCCTAACTGTTGCACCATCAATAACAGCCGCTTCATATAAATCATTTGGTATTGCTTGTAAACCCGCAAGATAAATTATCGTATTATAACCAACCCAACGCCAGAAGACCATGGTAGAAATCGCTATTTTAACTCCCCACCAGTTTGTACCCCATGCAACCGGATCAATACCGAAAAGGCCAACAATAATATTAAATAATCCAAAATCCTGATTATTGAACATGATACCAAATATAATTGCAACCGCTACAGTTGAAGTAACGTATGGCATAAAGATAGAGACTCGAAAAAATGTTTTCATTTTTATAAGAACTGAGTTCAATGAATAGGCTAGAATAATACCAACTAGCAGCTGTGGAATTGTTCCCATAACCCACATAATTAGAGTATTAGACAAAGAGGTCCAAAACAGTTGATCTGTTAAAATCCACTTAAAATTCTGAAATCCAACAAACTCCATTGAACCAAATCCACCAAGGCCATTCCATTTTTGAAAACCGAGGTAGAAACTAAATAGCATTGGAAACAAGCCAAAAACACCAAACAGTATAAAAAATGGAGATATATATAGATAACCGGATATACTCTCTTTTGTTTTCTCTCTTAGAGGTGACTTTTTGCGAACTTGTTGTGTGTTTATTTTCGGTTCCACTTTTTTTCTCACCTTTCTATTGATTTTTCAAACGACCTACGGATGTCTCTCTCCATAGGTCGCTTGAATATCATCCCTTACTGTCTTTCTAGTTGTGTTTTAACTCGTTCCATAGCCCCGGCCCATTCTTCCTCAGGATCTGCGCCTTCTACCGCCACATTAGCAAGCGCTGTGCTAATTTCTGTATCAACTACCGAATAGTTAACACCCATATAAACAGGCACAACACTTTTTGCTGCATCCGCGAAAATTTGGGCTGTTGGAGCACCATTGAAATACTCATCCGTTGCAGCCAAGAATGTTTCGTCCTCATAAACATCTGGTGTTGATGGGAATAGACCTGCAATTGTAAATGACTTAAGTTGTTGTTCTGGTGCTGTTAACCATGAAATAAATTCATAAGCTTCTTCTGGATGTTCTGATTCTTTTGGAATAGTCAAGAAGGAACCACCCCAGTTACCCGAACCTTCAGGAATTTGCGCTACATCCCATAATCCACTTGCATCTGGCGCATTTGACCTTACATTATTAACCATCCACCCTGGAGCTCCTGGCATTACTGCATAACTTCCTTCTGCCATTGCAGTACCCCACTCTGGAGTCCAAAGTTCATTTTGACCAATTAGACCTTCTTCAATCATTTTTGTAGTAAAATCGTATGCATCTTTCACTGTTTCCTCAGCAATTAGTTCATCATCTTCATTAAAATATTGCTCTTCTTGCTGATCTCTAAGTGCATTAAAAACCATTTGCGGAGAATCTGTCATCACTTTCCCTGTTTTTTCCATCACTGTTTTAGCAGCATCATAATACGCATCCCATGTATCAATCTCTGCAGATAGCTCGTCACGATCTGATGGTAAACCAGCTGCTTCCATAACGTCAGTACGATAAAACATCGTTGTTGGGCCAATATCTGTTGGGAATCCGATTTGGAATGATCCATCTACACTTTGTGCTTGTTGCCATTTCCAATCCAGAAAATTCCCTGATAAATCTTCGGCACCATAATCATTTAAATTATAAAATTGATCCTGCGCTTGCTTAAACTTTTCGATTTGTCCCACTTCAATTAACGCAATATCCGGAGAACCACTCCCCGCTGAAATTGAAGTAAACAAGTTATTAAGTACATCATTCATTTCGCCTTCACTAAGGGTAATTTCTACATTTGTATTTTCTGCCATATATTCGTCAATCAACTCTTGATAACCAGTACTACCGAATACTTGAAATGCTAATTCTACTTTTTCTTCCCCGCTACTTTCTGTCTCATTTGTATCATCTCCTGTTGCCTCGTCTGCATCACCACTAGTTGAATCACCATCGCCACTACATGCAACAAGTGCAACCATTAACATTGATAAAACTATTAATAATAACCATTTTTTCATCTTTACTTACCCCCATTTATATAGTAGTAAATCGACCCAAACCAATACCTCATACTTTTACTTCTCCACCTCCTAAATTGAAGTGAAAAAACTTTCTCTAGTAATGCTTTCTAAATATACAAAAGCGATCACCGTGTAAATGAAAAACATTTAACGGGAAACCGGTTTCCCATTAAATTAAAAAAAGGGAAATGATGTGTTTTATTTGCAATGTAATCGCTTTCTAACGAGAATATTATTACAAATTATTTAAAAAATCAATACCTTTTTCCAAAATAAACTAAATAAATTACTTTAACAAAGAAACCGGTTTCCTAAAAAGTAAAAAGAACACTTAAAATAACTCTTCCCTTCATTTAGATTTAAGAATATTTTACTTAACTAACCAGGAAGTCTTTCCTTTGCTATTTTTATTCTATAAAATTAATTTTTATTCATAGTTTTTGTACTACTTGCAGTCTAGGTTATCATCAAAATTGGGAACTTATTAATTCTTTAAAGCATACAGTTTGTTTCAACTTGAATGACGTAAAAAAATTGGGGTTAAATTTATTGGGGCATTAAATAGCAGTGGACAAAGTCTTTCATGTTAACAACATATAAATTCATTAAGGGAGACCGTTAATATCACTGCCTCCCTCATGCTTTATTTAGTGTACGATGGCTTTAATTTAAACAAGCAGTAGACAACTCTAACCATAAAAAGATACCTAGTAGTCTATATGAATAGCAATAGTTATCCATATAGACTACTAGGTACTTCAAGTTCATGCAAATTGAAACGTAATACTATAATGCTAACTCCTTTGATTTACAAACAAAAGCAAATCAGTTGAAAGCTGACAATTCTACACAACCAATTTTATTAACATGATGTCGTCCAATTGGGACAACAAATGGTGAGCCCGAAACGGGGTCTGTTATCACCGTGCAATAAAGTTCGAAAATGTCTTTGATCAAGGTGCTCGTAATAACACGTGATGGAGCGCCCTCTGACACAAGCTTTCCTTGGTGAAGCGCAAAAATATTGTCTGCATATCTCGCGGACAAATTGATATCATGAAGCACCATTACAATCGTGGTGCCATGTTTTTGGTTAAGGTCTGTCAGCAGGTCCAAAATTTCAACTTGATAGGTAATATCCAAAAAGGTTGTCGGTTCGTCGAGAAATAGAATATCGGTTTGTTGAGCCAGAGCCATTGCAATCCAAACACGCTGTCTCTGACCACCCGAAAGCTCGTCAATGTGCTGATTGGCAAGTTCAGTAATATTCATAATTTCCATAGCTTCAGCCACCGCTTCATAATCCTTTTTTGTCCATCCACTAAACAGCGATTGGTGCGGAAACCTTCCCCTTCCAACTAAATCTGCGACAGTTATTCCTTCTGGGACAATGGGAGATTGCGGAAGAAGTCCTATAGTACGAGCCAATTGTTTAGATGGTATCTTGCTAAGCGGCTTATCATCAAGGGTTATTTTGCCAGATATAGGTTTGATAAGTCTTGCCATTGTTTTAAGAAGTGTAGACTTACCACAGGCGTTTGCCCCAATAATAACGCTTATTTTATTACTGGGGATCACAAGGCTTATTCCTTGGATAACTGCTTTATTATCATAGCCCGCAACGATTTCTTCTCCTTTGAAAACATGTGTCGATTTCATTATAAATCTCCTTTTCGATTCATTCGGATTAGCAAGTATATTAGATATGGCGCTCCGAGTATTCCGGTTATGATACCAACAGGATATCTGACTTCAAAGGCAAATTGACCGATTAGATCTGCCAGCAAAACCAAATTTACACCAACAAGACCGGCTGGAATTACGCTCGAAAAGCCAAATCCGACTAATCTTTTCGCAATTGGCCCTGAAAGAAAAGCGACAAATGCGATCGGCCCCGTAGTAGCAGTAGCCAGAGCAATCATGCAGACGGAACTTACGATAAGCGCAATTCTAGTTATATCTGTATTGACTCCAAGAGAAGTCGCTGATTGTTCGCCAAGCTCCAATATGCTTAGATTTTTTCTCAGCACGATAATGATAGGTGCAAAAATCAGGACCGTAATAATAAGAGGCGGAAGTTCGTGCATTTGAGAACCATTAAGGCTCCCGCTAAGCCATCTAATCGCTGCAGGAAGATCTTGTTCTGCCCCCACAAGCATAAGGTATGATACTACCGCGTTAAGCATAGCCTGTACGCCAATACCAACAAGAATTATTCGACCGACTGAAAATGACTTTCCTCTGGATAGTATATAAATCACTATAACTGTAGCAAGACCAGCAATCACTGAAGCAATGGAGACAATAGCACCGTTTGTTTGAAGGATGATGATGCAAAAAACAGCTGCTGCGCTTGAGCCAGAGGTAATACCAATTACATCCGGACTTGCAAGCGGATTACGCAACATTGTTTGAAATGTATTTCCAGCAATACCAAAAGCAAAACCAGCAAATAGACCCGCCAGCATTCTTGGCAGACGTATTGTATTAACCGCAAAAGACACACCTTGCATTTGCTCACCTAAAAGTGTTCGAATGACCGCATCAATAGGATAAATAGTATTCCCCAGTAACAGCATAGCGCAACATAGAATGATTGAAAGTAACGCAAGAAGGCCGGTTACAAGTATCCATCGCCGGCGTCTTTGACGTCTGCCCACCATAATAATTGCAATAGATTTATTTTTCATAATGAACGCACTCTCAATCTCATAGCTAATATTATTAATAACGGAGCTCCTATAAACGCTGTAACTACACCGACTTCAAGCTCTCCAGGATTACCAATGAGTCTACCTGTTACATCTGAGACAGTCAAAATAATTGCTCCTGAAATTGCTGACAAGGGTATAACGAAACGCAGGTCTGGGCCAAGCATAAGGCGTATCGTGTGAGCCGATAAAAGTCCGATAAAACCAATAGGGCCTGCTAGCGCAGTAGTCGCGCCACACAAAAGAACAGCTCCAACCGCCGCAATGAGCCTTAGTGTTCCTGTTCGAACGCCCAATCCACTTGCCAGTTCATCTCCAAGCGCCAGCGCATTTAGTGCCGGAGCAGACATAATAGCTATCACTATCCCGATTACCAAAAACGGGATGAAAGTAGTAATGGAACTCCAATTTGCTGCACCAACACTACCAACTTGCCAAAACCTAAATTCATCCATCACATTAGTGCGAGAAATCATGATGGCAGTGATCAGAGAAGAAAGAGCGGCGCTTGTGGCAGCTCCTGCCAACACAAGTTTAAGAGGAGTGGCTCCGCCACGCCCCATAGAACCAATTCCAAATACGAAAACCGCCGTAATCGCAGCCCCTGCTAAAGCTAGCCATATATATTGATTTGCCGTAGTTATGTTCAAGAATGCAATACCGCAAACAACAAACAATGATGCACCTGTGTTCACTCCAAGTATACTCGGGTCTGCAATTGGATTACGAGTGACCGCTTGCATAAGTGCTCCAGAAACGCCTAGTGCGGCACCACAAAATAGACTGAAAATAGTTCGGGAAACCCTCTTACGAACTACATTTGCTCCGTAGGAATCTACATTTTGGTGAAATAAACCATCTATTAATTCATTAAACCCCACTGGTCTAGAACCAAAGACCAGTGAGGCAATCACACATAAAACCAACATTACAAAACAAATCACCAGTACCGCTTTAAAATGCCGCGGAACATGTGGGTTTAGCAATTTCTTTTTTGAATCTACTAACCTATTCATCGGTCTTTTCTATAGCTTCCCCAATTAATTCTAGGTACTCATCAATGGTATAAGCAATTGAAAGCGGTGTTGGGGTACCAGCTGCCGCTAAAGGTGTGTTAGCACCAATAAATACAACAGAATCTCTTTCAATCGCTGGAATTTTTCCAAGCAGTGGATCTTCTTGTATTGCTTTATATTCTTCATCACCATAAGTAACTAATATATCAGCATCGTTTAGCATGTCCGCATTCTCAGCGCTTACTGTCAAGTAGAAAGCGTCTGGGTCCTCAATCGCATTCAATACACTTTCAGGATATTCCATTCCTAGCTCCATCAAGAATCCAGCACGAGGATCTGCAGGTGTGTACACAAATAATTCAGACAAGTCACCAGGTGTGAAGGCTACAAAAACGACATTTACACCCTCAATTTCAGGATATTCATTTGCTTTTTCTTCAATTAGATTCTCGGTATCCTCAATGAGTTGTTCACCTTCTTCTTTCATTCCCATACCTGTTGCATTATAAATAACTTCCTCGCGCCATGTTGTTATCCAAGGATCGGTCTGATAGGCCACAACCGGAGCAATTTCACTGAGAATATCATAGTCTTCCTGTGTGATACCAGAATATGCTGCAAGAATTATATCAGGGTTTGAATCTGAAATCGCTTCAAAATCAAGGCCATCTGTATCTTGATATATGTTAGGTTCATCTTCGCCAAGTTCCTCAAACTTTTCATCAGTCCAAGGTAACAATTGACTGTCATCTTCAACACCGAAATTTGCCGCTGAGAGTCCGACAGGTACAACGCCAAGATCAAGAGCCACATCATGATTTCCCCATTGAATAGCAGCAACTCGTTCAGGCTTGCTTTCAATTACAGTTTCGCCGAAAGCATGCTCGATCACAATCGGATATTCAGAGGTCTCTTCTGTATTAGCTGAAGCACTCTCCGTTTCTGTTGAATCAGACTCCTCTGCTGCGCAACCAAATAGTAGTATCGTACTCATAGCGGCGATAAATAAAGTTGTTAATGACGTTTTTCGTTTTGCATTCATTTGTATATCCATCCTTATCCTATTTTGTATTTTTTAAGTAGTACTGACTTCCTTTACTGAAACTGACATAAATTATTATGTAGTGCATTTTTAATATAAGTGCTTTATCTTTTTGCTCAAGTGATGATCATCAATTCATGAGCATACTCTGTGTACACGAGAGTTGTTATTCTTGCGCTGATTACAAGCCTGAAGATCAGCAATAAGGGGATGATTTTTAAATACGAAATGCATATTATTTAACTGATAATGATTATCATTACTAATGATATATACACTCATTCTATTTGTCAATAAAAATTTAACAGCATATTTTAAATTTAGTTAGTCTGAAGTTCATCAGCTTTATTCAATAATAGATTCTCGACTGATGATTTTGGAGCGATGAAACTTAGCCGTACATTAGTCTACCTTTTTTGATATATCCATTTAAAAACAAAATAACCAATGACAATCCCAGCGAAATTTAATATCCAATCATCAATATCCACTGTACGTGTGACGTAACCTAATTCATGAAAGATGAATTGACCCACTTCCATCATAACCGGTACAGCTGCAGCATAAATCATTGCACGTTTAACTGCGATCTGTTTGTAGCTAAGCCATAATCCTATTGGCACAGTAACGACTACATTTCCTAATAAATTTATCGCAATAACACTTAGTGGTAGGAAGCCTTCTATCAATTGATTAACATATAATGAAATAGTCTTGAAGGGAATAAAATTATAGGATTGATTGGTCAGCACAACACCTGAATCTAGCCAAACCAAATAAACTAGGATAACCGTATACAACAGCATCATTATATTGACTATCTCTTTTTTGAATGACTTAAAAGATTTTGTGAAGAATTTAATAATTATGTATAGCACTATGATCGGTAAACCAATTGCCGTACCTACTTGTACGATAGTTTGCAACATTTTCATTCCCCTCTCTCTTCGTTTGTTTTACCTATTCTCTTTTACATATTAGCATACAGATTGGAAAGTGGATTAGAAAAAAATGGACTTACCCATTATGTTGCTACAGGATTACAGCATTTGAGCCTATTTTAATAATCACTTAGTAGGTTCGGATTCATACATAAACAGAACAAGGCACAACAAGCAGATAAACTCCGCTCGTTGTGCCCTTTTTTCTCGCAAGACTTCCGATTTTCTCCTAAAAGAAAAGTCCCTACTTGTGTGTAATCTATGGATATAAGTTTAGATATTGTCCATTTTAATTACGGTTTTTCTTCCTTCTTACAATAAACAAACTAAACCCAACAATTACAATCAACAATATTCCAAATAGTAACCATATATATTGGCTTATTGCAGTGTCTGATTCTTCAGTACTTGTATCATGGCTACCCCAGATAACAACACCATCATCTGACATCGCACTGAACGTCATTACCCACCGCTCTGCGGTTGGATCATATTGCTTAATAAATACCCCGTCATATGTTTCATCCTCGACAGTTAATTCCACACGATAATCATCATAAATCTCCCATGTACCGGTTACAGCACCAGAAACTGTCTTATCTTTATTTAAATTTATCGATGATGACTCAATTAACATGCCATCAATTTCTTTTCCATGATTGATATATTTATAGTTCCCATCAACATCTGCTTCTGAAACAGTCTCAATTGTTTCACCTGCATAGTGATATGGTGCAGGTACAGGCCACTCATCACTATTTTTAAAGGTTTGATGTACACGAACCTCATGCATTTCTCCTTGTTCTGGAAAACGTGTATGCGTTATAATAAACTCTTTTCCTAGTTCCTCATCTTGTAGATAAGAGTTATGACCAGGTGCCATGTAACCAGTACCTATGCCAGTACCTGCCTCATCAGACTCATTTTTAAATAAGAAATTCCCCATCATCTTGTTACCAATATCTTTATGATCATCTAAATCCGGAAAATTACCTACGCCTATATTAAAGCTCTCTGGGAAAACAGCTTCATTTCCTGATGCATCCACATACGGTCCTTTGATGTTCTCAGATCTAAACTGTCTCATCTGGTAACCGCCTTCAGAAAATAATCCACCATAAGTAATATAAAGGTAGAAATACTCCGTTTCTTCATCATAAACAGCATACGTTCCCTCGCCAGATCTACCATATCCGCCGGCAATTTTCGTACCAAAATACTTATCGATCATCCTGCCGTCTTCGGTTGTTCCATCTTCTCCAGGATAGATTGGTGTTCCTGTTTCTTTATCTAATTCCAAAATAAACGTACCACCAGACCAAGAACCATATGTCATAAAGAGGTCACCATTCTCATCGTAGAGAATATTCGCATCGATAGCATTTGTATATAGTGCATTATTATATGCACCAGTGTCAGTAAACCAATCTGGATTAACCGCATCAAACACACCATCTTCAATCAAGTCAGGTATATTTGTATTTTCCCAGTGTTTATTAACATCGCTATTACTATCATAAGCTTCTTCGTTATGGAAACCAGAATACATGATTGTATCTCTATACTCAAACGGACCTTCTATATCCTTCGATACAGCAATACCAATCGCTGAACGGATGTATGTAGAGGATACACTATAGTACATCATATAAGCGCCTATTGAACCGTCATCCCAAACATAATCTTTATTCCAAAAGATATCTGGTGCCCATACAGCAAAGCCTCCACTACTATCTGCATCATCTTCCCCAGCCCACTCAAATGACTCTGCCAGGTTCTCAGATAGGTCTCCGTAGATCGGATTATTTTCAGGCGTTTGATATTCTCCATCTACGATTGAATTCCAATTAATTAAATCTGTTGATTTAGCAGCTGCAACATGTGAACCAAATATGTAATATGTGCCATCATCCGCTTTAATGATAGATGGGTCATGAACAGTAGCACGTTCAAATTCTATTGGTTCAGGATTACTATCCTCTGCACTTACTTCCTGATCACTAAAAAATGCACTTGGTACTAATAGAATAATAGCAAGAAAAACAATCGAACATTTTTTCATTAAACTTTTCACTTTTTATTTTCTCCTCTCGTTATTTTCGATAACACATACATAAACGACCTATGATTTTACCGAAAAATATCTTGATGTTTAGAAGTGCTAGTCTCTTTCACTGACAAATCCCTATTTCGTTTCGCCTATATAAATCTAATATATGAAATCCTTATTACTTTCTTACACCGCCCCTGTCAAACATGTACTTATAAGTAGTAACCGTTTACATTAAAGACAATTAAGACTACTAAAAATAAGAATACTACATAATTAACACATTAACAACCGATAAACTTAACAAAAATTTTATTCATTTTCATAGTTGTACGTATATGAATATTGAAAGGAAGCAAGGGACGGTTCTCTGCTTCCTTTCAATGTTCATATATCTCTAAAAAATCAATATTGCTAACAGCGTTGAAACTACCAAGCCTATCATAACAGGACCAAAGTTTTTCCGGACTAGCTCCATTACTGGAACCCCACAAAAACCAGCTACAGCCACTAGAGAAGACCAAGCAATAATTGTACCTCCACCAGTCCAAATCGAACCCATCTGACCAATTGCAGCAAGTGTTGTAGGATCAACTGTACCATTTGCAAGTGCCCCTGATAATGCGCCAGTTAGAGGTAAACCAGAAAATCCAGATCCATCTAAACCGGTAATAATACCAATTATCAGAATGCTAAATGCTGCTAACATCGAACTTTGCGGTAAAAAACTTTGGCTTGATTGTACTAGATCAAACAGCAACGCAGGTGGATCGACGTCACCAATCGATAAGATACTACCAGCAAAATCAGAGCTTCCTAGAAAGAAGAAACCTGCAATTGGAATAACTGGACCCATTGCCTTGAATGCGAACACAAAACCTTCAATAAGATGCTCACTAATATAGTCTAAAGCTCTGTGTTGACCAAAAGCGAACGTTGAAAGTAGTAGGAGAATTACAGCTACTCCACCTATAAAGGCAGCGCCATCTCCTCCTTCAAAACCTCCCATACGCCCACCAGTTAATTTAGTTGATACCATGAAAATCATAACGAGTAGCATTGACACTGGAACTAGTACAGCGAATATCTTACCCCACATTGGAAGATGCTTACTTTCCGTTTTCTTTGTGCCTTCCTCCTTCATCCCTTGCATCATTGCTAGTTCCTTATCAATTTCAGGATCATTTTTCAAGCGAATTGCTTTCCTATTAAAGAAATAAGCTAGAGCTATTGCAATACCTCCGGTGATAAACGATAAAATTAGCGCTTGATTTGCTAAACTAGATGTTGCAACACCTGCTGCTTTTGCAGACAAACCTGGTGCAACCTGAATAATGTAGTCTGATGACAATGCCATACCTTGACCTGCAAGAGCAACAGCCATCGCTGCAACCATAACTGGTAAACCGGAACGAACAGCAGCTGGGACTAACAATGCACATATCAGTGGAACCGCTGGTGTAGGCCAGAAAAACAATGAAATAATATAAGTAACAGCAATTAAAACAAAAAAAGCAACATGACCGTTAACCATGAATTTTTCAATCGGTTTAATCATACGGATGTCCGCACCTAAATCCTTTAATGAGTGCAACAAAGCCACCATAAAGGTGATAATTAGGAAAATATTAAATAACTCTTTAGCCGCCACAAGGTTTGCATTAAATATCGCAGTAAAACCGTCAACAACGCTTCCTTGGTAAACCCATGCGACCACAAATGTTCCAAGTAGGGTGGGAAATACAACACCCTTACGAAAAATCATTGTAATAATTATTAATAATGTGAACAAACCGTAGAGCCAATGGGAAATCGTTAATTCCAAGTTGCTTACCTCCTTTACTTATAGCCTATGCATACAGAGTTTAGTCGGTGACGTGATCCATTGTATTGGATTTCCCAAAGAAAAGTCTCTTTGCAAATGAGTTAACCTCGATTGTCAACAGATAAAACAAGCGTTCACGGACTTGTCAAAAATTTGTTAACTAATTGTGAAGTTATGCACAAATATATTTTACATACTTTCTTAACATGTTATTATATAAATATAGAAAACAAACAAGATATCTTGAACCACATCTTGTGAAGTAATGAACAAAAAATAATATATAGGAGTGGTTATCATGTTAGAACTTTTAAGAAAAAATAATATCATTAGTGGTGTATTGGCAATTATTAGAATTTATATTGGTTATTCCTGGATTACTGGTGGATGGGGGAAAATTACCGGTGGTGGTTTTGATGCTAGTGGATTTCTACAAGGTGCTATTGCAAACTCTACTGGTGAAAACCCAGCTGTACAAGGCTGGTGGGCAGTATTTTTAGAAAACGTTGCTTTACCAAATGCAGAAGTCTTCTCATTCTTAGTTATGTGGGGTGAGGTCCTAGTTGGGGCAGCACTGATTCTTGGGTTATTCACTAACTTCGCAGTACTAATGGGTCTGATAATGAACTTCTCATTCTTATTCAGTGGCACTGTAAGCACTAATGGGCAAATGATTCTACTAGGAGTCCTCGTTCTTGTTGCCGGAGCGAATGCTGGAAAATTCGGGTTAGACCGTTATGCAATGCCTTATCTAAAAGGTCTATTTAATCAAAAAGAGGCGCGTGCAGGTCAAACTGCTGAAGTGTAACACCTATAAAATGCATGGATCAAATTGATCCATGCATTTTTTGTTTTTTACAATCTCTCTCTCACTTCATTTTGCCATTCTTAACGTTTGTATAGGTTACACTTTTCCTTTTTACTCTACTAGATTAATTGTCCCTTTCATATAAATTCAATGAAAACCAGAGAAAGGGTGAAAAAAACAAGAAGAATCAAGGCAATGGTCGCCCAAGTAATAAACTTCCTAGTAAAAAATACAACGATAGCTATAGTTAATTAAAGCATAGAGGGTGATGACTCTATACTTCCACATTTCAAATGACTCGAATGAAATTTTTTTGTCTTTCTAAACCCATATATGATTTTAAATCAATCCATACTTTTTAAAACTATTGTAAATACCATCTTCATCATGTGAATCAGTAATATCATCAGCGGCTTTTTTTACCACTTCTTTTGCGTTACCCATCGCAATACCGTGTTGAACAAATTCAAGCATTTCTAAATCGTTATAACTGTCTCCGTATGCAAAAGTATCATCTTTACTTACTTTTAAATGCTGTAGTAGCTTTTCAATGGCAGTTGCTTTGTGGATACCAGGGATTGATAACTCTCCACTGTTATCACCAAAAAATTCCACCGTACTAGGTATCACAGTGAATTTTGACTCAAATTCTTTTCTAATAACCTCGAACGGAATATCTGACCCTAAAAAGGAAATCTTATTAATATCGTCTCTAAATAAATCTTCACCTTCAATTAAAATATCATGAAATGGCTGGATTCCTTTTTCAATTTCTTCTTTCGCTTCAGGTTTTTCTATTATTAGATTTTCTATTATAGCTTGGATATGCTTTTTACAGTTTCCCCCGGCGAATAATCCGCCATTTGATTCCAAGTAGAAGTCTATTCCATGTTTCGTGAAAAACGCCACAAGATGTTGAACGTCCTCTTTTTTTACTTGCTCATGAAACAGTATTGTTTCACCCATCTCGATGTAGCCACCAGCTGAGCCGATAATACCATCAAAACCAATGTCTAGGATTTCAGGAAATAGTTCGGCTTTAGACCTACCCGTGCATATAAAAACAAGATGGTCATTTTCCCTAGCTTTTCGAACAGCAACTTCAGCCGATTTTGGAACCACACCATTATCATTTATCAGCGTACCATCCACATCAATGAAAATTACTTTTTTCATACTTACACCTCTATCTATTTTTTTGCCAATCACTTACTGTTTTTTTGTTTAAATAAAGTACAAGAATAACATATAACAACGCTAATAACCTCACTATCTTCTAATTTCAACACTAGTATAAACTAGACCTACCATTATCAGTAACTTTTCCAATAAGCTTGATTACACGTGGATTTTTATCACATTAATGAGTAACAAGTTTTCAAAACTATTTGATGGTTACACCAGCTTAAAGAATTATGTTAATCTAGTATATACACTTAAATTAGGGGAGAAAACATGACTAAACAAAGGAACTCTAACCAATCTATAGTAAATAATAAAGGGCTTGTATGGGGTGGTATTTTAACAATCACTATTCTATGGGGCTATGCATGGGTGTTGATGAAGGCTTCGCTTGAATATATGGGGCCACTCACTTTCTCATCGTTTCGATTTGGAATCGGCGCCATCACTCTGTTACTTATCTGTTGGCTGTTCAAATTGGGACTTCCTCAAAAGCGATATTGGAAACCTCTTTTTATTATCGGTACTTTGCAAACGGCCGTCGTTTTTTTGCTGGTGATGTTCGCCTTAATGTTTGTTGGTGCGGGAAAATCCTCCGTTCTTTTGTATTCCATGCCCATGTGGAGTAGCCTACTTGCCGTTAAGTTTTTAGACGAAAAATTAACTCCCTTGAAAACAACTGGGCTGATAATAGGTATGATTGGCTTACTCACCATTTTAGGGTGGGATATTTTTACCGGTCAAAACGCTGAAGTCATCTTTGGGGAGCTATTAATCATTATTGCCGCCATATCCTGGGCGATATCAAACATCTATTATCGCTTGAAGGTCCAAGAACTTCCCAAAATTCAAGCTTCCGCCTTTCAAATGTTATTTGGTGCTGTTGGTATATTTATCGTTACGCTAATAATGGAATCAGGACATTCTATTGAGATCAACTTTCATAGTATATACTATATCTTGTTTACAGGAGTCCTTGCTTCGGCCTTTTGTTTTACAGTGTGGTTCATGATAATGAGTGTTGTTGATATGGTGACCGCAACGATATCCACATTGCTCGTACCGATTTTTGGTCTTTTATTTAGCAGCTTGTTGTTAAAAGAACAACTAACAATAGGGGTCATTATAGGATCATCACTCATCCTTATCGGAATCATTGTTGCACAAATGAAACAGCCTCGTGTTAAATACTGACATTACTTAAACCACGTGCCGGATAGTCGCGTTAGTATTTGGTTCGTTTGCCCCCCCCTTTATTTGCAAACGATTTCATATTTAAAGTATAATAGATATGAAACATCCCAAGAGGATTATTATAATATTTTAAGGATAAATATAACGTTTGCTTTAAGCGCTTTCTATAACTTAGGCAAGGGAGTAATTTTACAATGGAACAAACGAACCACGTATCCGCTGCTCTGAAACTACATCATATTACTAACTTAAACACCTATATTATAAAAAATGAAGCTGACTTCATTTTTTATAACGAAAAAGATTCTATACCAGAATTCATGCCTGGTACTGGTGAGAAGGACATAATTTATTTCTACCAACAAATAACTTTTTCAGAAAATCAATTATATGCTTACACGAATGAGTGGGGGTTACATTATTTAGCTTGTACTTTTAATGAAGCTGAAAACTATTTGGTTATTATAGGTCCATACATGGAACTAATTCCGGATTTATACCAATTGAGTAGAAAATATAATTTAAGTAACAATCAAAGCAATGATTTGAGAAGGTTCTGTAATCAAATACAAGTGTTAAACTCCGACAAAATAAATAGTATCTCTAGCATTCTTCAAGTTTTTGACCAGATTATTAAAACAGATAACAAACCGATACGAATAGAAGCAATTAAAGAAAGCGAAACTACCCAAGTTAATCGCACAAGCCCATCTCTCGTTGAAGATGGCGACCTTATAAAAATTAGATATAAGGTTGAAAGCGACTTTATTCATGCTGTTGAACAAGGCAATAAATCAAAGGCTTTAAGTACGTTATATGCTCATGAAGGTATCTTTTCTTTCTCTGAACGTTTACCGAGCCAACCATTACGTCGCTTGAAAAACTTAAATATTGTCTTAAATACGCTGCTAAGATCTGCAGCTGGTCGACGAAATGTACCCACCATCCTCATACACCGTATGTCTGAAAAATTTGCACACCAAATTGAAAATACAAACCAGGTATCAAAATTACAAAGCCTCCAGGATGCGATGATTGAGGAATATAGTGACCTGATTATTTCAAATTCACTGAACAAATATTCTAAAGTCACACAAAAAGCAATTGAATATCTTATGATTTTTTACGATAAAAAAATAGATAAAAATGAGCTTGCTGCACTCTGTTTCACGCATCCAAGTCATCTATCACGAAAATTTAAACAGGAGACAAATTGGACAATTACAGCCTATCAACAAATGCTTCGAATCGAAGAAGCTAAATATTTACTTAAGAATGAGAATATTTCAGTTGAAGAAGTTGCTTGGTTAATTGGCTATGAAGATTCATCTTACTTTGCAAGAGTTTTTAAAAAAGAAACTGGTTGTACGCCATCCCAATATATCGAAAATAATTAACCTATAGAAATGCCAGCCTCGATGTCGAAGCTGGCATTTTTATATTTATTATTAAGATGTACCATCTAACTTGCTTCTGTTTTATCTGAATCCTCTGGTAAAACTTCATTCATACTTCCGGTACGATATCCTTTTAAGTCTACCGAAACATAAGAAAAGCCGAGTGATTGGATTTTTTTGTATATTTCATCTTGATACTTTGCTAATTCTGCAATGTCCTTAGACGGCACTTCAATACGTGCTACGTTATCATGATAGCGAACACGGACTAAATTAAATCCCAACTTGCCTATAAACAACTCTGCTTGGTTAACTTGATCAATTTTGTATTTATCAATCGTTGTGCCATATGGAATTCTAGATGCTAGACTACATGATGCCGGCTTATTCCAAACTGGTAAGTTAAGCTGTTTAGAAAGCGATCGAACCTCATCCTTATATAGTCTTGCTTCTTGCAGGACACTACGAACTCCCGCTTCTGTTCTTGCTTTAAGACCAGGCCTGAAATCATCGATATCATCCATGATCATTCCATCCAACACATAATGATAGCCAAGCTCTTGAGCCAGTTGTGTTAACTGGTTATAAAGCATCTTCTTACTATGATACCAACTATCCGGTGTGTTGGCAGTGATATCTGGATTTTCTAATTCCTTTATTTCAGTTTGATGAACCTTAACACCGATACTCTCTGCTAATTGAATAGCAGCTTCAAATTCCTCACTTCTAAATAACTCAGAAGATACAACCACAGCTATAACATTATCACCTAACTCTTGTTGTGCTCTCTTAAGCAGTAATGTACTATCGACGCCTCCAGAAAAGGCTATCAGCACACGACGCATATCTGAAATTATTTCTCCAAGACGTTGATCCTTCTTATTGATTGCTTCATTCATGTCAATCGCCTCACTTTATATATTTTTTGAAATTTTGATGCACATAATTTTCTAAAAAACCTTAACTATCTCGTTGGTTTAATACTAAAATACCTTCTAATTATAGACTACAAGCACTTTTATATAGTGTCAATGAAAGCCACTTTTACACTTTACAGTTAGAACCGAATTATTATAACAACCACGCCCATGCCTAATTATTATTTTTTAACTTTGGTCAACTCTTTATTAAGTGTGTACAACATCTTATCATTAAATTGTTCTGGAGCTAATTGGGCTAAATCTTCTACCACAAAGCCTTCTAACATTCCAAACATAGAGTGGTCTTCAATGCCTGGCAGGTATTTATCAACAACTGCCTTCGTTTCTTGATTGGCTAACAGCTCTCTAAACGTATTACCTGTTGAGTACACATCATCAGTTATAGTTAGTTCTTCGATTTCAACATCAGCTAAGTCTGGCATTTCAAACCAATTAGCTACTGGTCCGCCACCTTCATCTGGAGATACGTAACTTGAATTTGGCTCCTTCACTTTATTAAAGTGCGCTATATCCTGAAATACTGTTTTCTCCTGTTTAGCTACTGCTTTAATTTCGTTGAATCCATCCTTAATCGAAACATTTTCAAAGATGAAAATACGTTCTGGACCTGTTTTGGTAGCTAACTTCGCACCATCAGCATAAAGCGTCACTTCTTCACAGTTGGAATAAACTTTCACAGTGATGGTATCATCTGCACGATCAACAAATCGTTTACTTGTAATATGGACAAATTTTTCATCAGACCAATGTGCCTTATACATATAGAAAGCATCTTTTTTAACCTTTCTATCGTATGTGATTAAGCCTTTATTATTTCTTCCTTTCACGCCACCTTCGTCTCTAATGTTGGCACCAAAGTCAAACATATTCCATACATATGTTGACCAAAGGAAAGGACGTTCCGAGAATATTTTCCAAACCTTTTCATGATATAGTGCATGATATTCTTCCGTGTAATCTTTTACTTTTGGATCATTTGTGTGGTATTGCAAAATACCCTCTGCTCCATATTCAGAAATTCCCATACTTACATTAGGGTTCGTCTCGTGGAATCCATCGATCCATCCTGCGAAATCTTCTGCTTCTCCATTGTACCAACCATAATATTTGTTATACCCAATCGTGTCAGTCACATCGTTATATTCATCGTTATCCTTCACGAACATAACGTTTGCCATTGTTGTTAAACGAGTAGGATCTTCTTGTTTTGTTAATTCATTTAATTCTTTAACAAGTTTTCTTAGTTCCGGTCTTTCCCCGCTAATTTGAATTTCATTTTGAATTCCCCAGAACATAATTGATGGATGGTTAAAGTTTTGTCGAACTAACTCAATCATCTGTTGTTTTGCATTAATTCCTTCTAGTTCATTCTTTGACATAACCGAAATAAACGGAATCTCAGCCCAGACAACCATACCCTCTTCATCACACAGATCATAGAAATATTGATCGTGTTGATAGTGCGCTAATCTAATTGATGTTGCCCCTACTTCTTTAATTAGTTCCATATCTTCTTTATGTTCTTTATTCGTGATAGCCCAACCCATATCTTTTCTATCTTGGTGTCTAGAAACACCATTTAAATTAACAGGCTCTCCGTTTAAGATGAATCCTTTAGCTGGATCAACTTCGAAGTATCTGACACCAAACGGTATTTTAAGTTCATCGATCGTATCGTTAAAGCTCTGCATCGTCACGTTTGCTTCATATAGATAAGCGTCTTTTCTGCCATTCCATAATGTTGGCTCTTCGATAACTACAGGAACGCCGATCACTTTTGTTTCTCCTGCTGCTAATACCACTTCTTGTACACCATAAGCTACCTTGTTACCTTCTGCGTCTAAAAGATCTATCCAAAGTCTAACTTTTTCCTCTTGTTCTTTGTTATTTACTAATCTTGACTTGATTGTTAGTTTAGCTTTTTCTCTTGAAACATCGTCTTGAACGATATAAATACCTTTGGACCCATAATCCAATAAATCGAAATGCACGTGGTTGGTAATAAGAAGATTCACGTCACGATAGAGCCCACCGTAGAAAGTAAAGTCTGCCATTTGCGGGTACACATCATCAACTACCGTGTTGTCCACTTTTACCGCCATTGTATTCTTCTGTCCAAATTCGATTACATCTGTAATATCAAATCTAAAGATGGAATAACCACCTTTGTGTTGTCCCATATGATGGCCATTTACATACACATCTGTAATGCTATTTGAACCGTTGAATTCAATAAACACTCTATTATCTTCCTCTAAAGTATCAACTACAAATTCTTTGCGGTACCAACATGCACCTTTATAAAAATCAAACCCATTTGCTCCATCAATTGCATTCCATGTGTGTGGTACATTAACTTCTAGCCAATTTTCGTCATTATATTTTTTGCCCATCGCTTTTTCTTCATCTTGCTTTATGAATTTCCAGTCTTCGTTAAAGTTAATTAATTTTCTCATCGATATTCCCTCCAGGTTTATTTAATAAGTTTTTTATTCTTAATCTTCGCAGTTAATAGAAAATGTGGTGTAACATCTCGCTCTGGAAATATACTTCGCTTTCCGTAGGCACGGGAATCTACGTATATTTCCAACGCTAGTATAGACGCATTCTTTCCTTAGTTGAAAGTCAGATTTATTAGAAAAACTAGCGTATCAAGTGATAATTTACGTTCTTAGCTTCTCTGGAATCAGAGCTTAAGTTATTTCTTCTTATCGTCTTCATCTGATAAGGAAGGTATAGCATCTTTTTCAACATAATGTTGTTTAACCTCAGCAATTTCCTGCTGAATTTGTTTCATTTTATCTCCATCAAGTACATAGAACTTCATTGCAATTAACGAGATAATCCATCCGATTATTGGAATTCCAAAATACAAGATTAGTGTCATGGTAAAAAGTGAATCTGTTAATGGTTCATCAATTTGCGGAAATTCATCCTGAAAACCAATAAGCGCTAGCAGAAAACCTACAGCTGCAATAGCCAGAGATGATACCGCTTTATCTATGAACGAAAATATTGTTGAAATCATTCCTGGTACATACCTTCCAGTCACATGAGTTTCAAAATCCGATGTATCTGCAATCATCGGAATAACAGCATTTCCTGTGAACCCAGAAAAGGAATATCCCACGGTATATAGACTAAAAAATAGGATCGTTGTAAAGGTTAGGTTAGTGAATGAAATTGTCGAGGTATCAATCATTAACAAATAACCTAATGTAAGGGCAAAGAATACTAAAGCGCCCCAAGTTCCAAGTACAAATACCTTTTTCAAACCGGTTTTTCTAGCAAAAGCAATTCCTACATAGGTAATGATTAGCGTTGGAACCACTGTAACCAGAGACATGGTACCACTTAATGCATAATCACCAAGTAAAATACCGAAAAACATGATCGGAACCGCTGGTTGTCTTAGAATCTGAAAAGCAAATTTGTCCGTACTTGCTGCAATAACTAACATTTGCAATGGTCTATTTCTTTTAATAACTGGCCAGTAATCACTAAATTTTGTTTTAACTGTTTTTTCAGCAAAACCAAAGAATTTCGTTTGATCCTTTGACCAAATTGCAATTACTGCTAAAACTGTGAAAACAGCAGATAATATTACCGCGTAGGTATTCAACTCAACGAAAAGCCCGTTGTTGAAGCCACCATACTTTGGTACAAGATAAGAAGCAACAAGCACTTGTCCGCCAATAAATACTACAAGATTGTATGAAGCATCAAAGGCAGAAAAGAGTGGTCTTTGTTTCGGATCATTGGTTAATACCGTTTGCGCCGCTCTTGTACAGGCTGTTTGGCATGTATAACCAATGATGTGTACACCGTAAATCAAAATAAAGAACAACAACTGAAATTCCTCTGGAAGTCGGTGCGTTACATTAAACATAATTAGCACTGATCCCGCTAGAATAATGTTTCCAATAATCATGTAAGGCCTAAACTTTCCAATCTTCGAGTTGGTTTTGTCAATGATATATCCAATAATTGGGTCAGTAATTCCATCAAATACCCTCATTGTCATTAAAACCGTACTTACAACGACAACGGTTAATCCAGCGACACCAGTTGCATAATAAGATACAAATCCAATAATAAACATATATAAATTTGTTGCAGTATTATTTAATGCAAAAAATCCAATCTGCCAAAGCTTAGCCCTATTCTTATAATCACTTGTTGTAGTTTTAACTGTCTCCATATTAAACCTCTTCCGTAAATTATTTTTGTCTCTTTACTACTTATAAATACTGAAGAAAAATGATGTGCTAAGTTTAAGCCCGAACAAAGTTTTATATATAATGAAAGTGCTTACACGATACATTGTAATGGTTAAACGAAAAATATATAAGGATAATTATCGCAATTATAGGATTTATTTATCAATCTGGTGAGATGGTAACTTTTACAAATACAACAAAATAGGAAGCCCCTTTTTCGGAGCTCCCCTTTATAACCAAAATTCTGTTTTAGTACTTTAATTTATAACCATAGACTCTGTTTTGACCTGCATTAAATCAAATTCATTTTCCCTTCGCTAATGCCTGCCAAACTTGTTCATACACCTTTTTCAACGGAACATTATGGCGCTTGGCTATTGCTTTACACTCTTCATATTCCGGTGAGCTTTGGAAGACTTCTCCATCATTTATCCCTTGCTTAACTGTAATTGCACCCCATTTTGTTTCTACCTTTATAAACTTCCGTTCCATACGATGTACAGTTATAGGGAAATAACGAATGCCTAGTGTTGTCGTTTCTTTCAGTAAGATTTCCTTCATTTGATCCATATTATTTTTATGACATAGTAATTGTAGCAGAACCCCAGGCCTATTTTTTTTCATATATATAGGGGTGTAGAAAACATCATTCGCCCCTGCTTCGAATAAAATATCCATTACGTACCCCAGCCATTCGCCGGGAATATCATCAAGGTTTACTTCCATTTTCACCATCTGTTCATCAATATGTTCATGATTTGGAGGTGGGTATGAATTCAAAGACAAAGCCCCCTTCATACTGTTGTATTTTTCATATTATTTGTTATTATTCTGTGCTATACGATGAATCAGTGCTGCATTATAAGCTCCACCAAAACCATTATCAATATTAACGACACTAATTCCTGACGCACATGAATTTATCATTGTTAATAGAGCAGATAAACCGTGGAAATTGGCACCATAACCAACACTAGTTGGCACCCCAATCACTGGGTGGGCAACGAGTCCACCTATAACACTTGGAAGCGCCCCTTCCATTCCAGCAATAACAACAGAAACTGTGGCATTCTGGATTTCTTCAATATTATCGAATAAACGATGGATCCCAGCAACACCGACATCGTAAAATTTCCTCACTTCACAGCCTAAAGCTTCTGCTGTTACAGCCGCTTCTTCTGCTACTCTCATGTCAGATGTGCCTGCACAAACAATAGCGATATATTTTGTAGAGATATCCTGATCTATCGCTTCCTGTTTCCAAAATAGGATTTCTGCAGTCTCTCTATAAGTAAACTCAGGAAATTGTTCTAAGGCAATTTCCGCTTTATCTTTAGAGATTCGCGTCACCAATACATCACTATTTTTTGCCCTTATTGCTTGAATAATGGATATAATCTGATCGGTAGATTTCCCCTCACCATAAATTATTTCTGGAAACCCTTGCCGTTTTTTTCGGTGGTGGTCAACCTTAGCAAATCCTAAGTTCTCATATGTTGCCAACTTTTCTTTCGCTTCTGAAACACTTATTGTCCCTGCTTGGACTTGCTTTAGAATATCTTCCATGATTACCTCACCTTAATTTCTTTTATATTAAAAGCCAATCTTATTCATTTATTGTTGTAGTATACATTTACAAACCGGAAAGAAAATTTTAGTTACTATTAGTCAATTCTATCATATTCAGATACTTAATTCTTAAAACAGTAAGTGTATTTGCCGTGGAAATCAACATAGTAGGTACGTCGTAGGCT
Source organism: Paraliobacillus sediminis (assembly GCF_003426055.1). Taxonomy (NCBI): domain Bacteria; kingdom Bacillati; phylum Bacillota; class Bacilli; order Caryophanales; family Bacillaceae; genus Paraliobacillus; species Paraliobacillus sediminis. The sequence continues at coordinate 135,108 of NZ_QJSI01000001.1, read as the reverse complement.
ATGAATTATCCTAAATATCAACAATCTTTTAAAAAACAAGCCTTTTTTTAAGTAAAGTAAACAGATAAATCTCGTGCTATCTTTTCGTACTTCTCATATATTGCTTTGTATGCTTCATGATTACTCTGATTTGGCTGAATTAATTTTCCGGTTGGGATGTTATCTTTAATGGCTTCAAAAGAATCAACCTCACCAATCCCAACTAAAGCAGTCCATGCTGCTCCCCAGGCTGCATTGTGGTGTGTATCCGAAAGGTGAATTTCCTTACCGAATACATCAGCCATCATTTGAACCCATACTGGTGATTTAGATAATCCACCGTTTACACTTATGCTTTCAGGCTTACCTGCTACTTCTTCTAATGATTTGCCAATTTGATATAGATTCAATGTGATTCCTTCAAGTACCGCACGAGCCAAATGTTCCTTTTTATGACCAATGCTAAGTCCAAAAAAGTTCCCTTTTGCTTTTTGGTTCCATAATGGAGCCCTTTCCCCATTTATATATGGCAGAAAGAGAATGCCCTTAGCGCCAACCTCAACATTTTCTACACCAGCAAGAAATGCATCATGACTTCCATCAAACTCTAAGAGATCTTTCAACCACTGTAGCGCAATGCCTCCATTATTGGTTGCTCCACCGATAATAGAGGTATCAGCCGTAAATGCATAAGTAAACGTTTCCTGCTTTTCGTTTATCGGTGCACCCTTGGTGAATTGTCTGATTGCACCGCTTGTCCCAACAGATACAGCCACTTCACCTGGTGAAATCGCACCATTGCCGAGGTTTGCCAATTGACCATCAGCAGCTCCGATTACAAACGGTATATTTGAAGAAATATTCATCTCCGCAGCAGTAGCTTCATCTATCCCTGTGAGTACTTCCGTTGGAGGTACAATCCTAGAAAGTTGATCTACTTTAACACCTACTAATTCCAACACTTCTTCATCCCATTCCAGCTTATTTACATGCATTAGCCCAGTTGCAGAAGCCATTGAATAATCGATAACTCTTTTTCCAAACCATTTTTGCAATAAGAAATCCTTCATCGACATAAAATAAGCAGCATTACGATACGGCTCATAATTCGTTTCCTTCATCCAAAGTAGCTTAAGCATTGGAGACATTGGGTGAATTGGAGTACCTGTTTTCATATAAATTTCTTTTCCAAATGTTTTGTTAAGCGCCTCTGCTTGTTCATTACTTCTACCATCTGCCCAAATGATCATTTGTGAAAGTGGTTGATTACCTTCATCTACACAAATAAGTGAATGCATTGCACACGAAATTCCTACCCCTAATAATTCATTTTTATTTACATCTGCTTTTGTCACTACTTCTTTAATCGCAGCCAGTGACTGCCGTTCTATTTCAATCGGGTCCTGTTCAACCCAATCCGGTTTGGGATAATAAGAGGTGATCATTTTTTCCGCTTCTTCAACTAAGTTTCCGTCTAAATCAAATATGATTGCTTTCACACTTGTTGTACCCATATCAAGGCCCATAACTAATTTTTTCAAAATAGTACCCTCCTTAGCAATTTTCATCTATTAAAAAGGCTTTGGGCCTTTACATAAGCCCAAAACCTTTTACTACGAATTAGCAGCTAATACTTTGTTCATACTACCACTCTTATAGCCAATCAAATCTAATGTAATATATTTGTATCCGAATTCTTGAAGTCTTTCCGAAATATTTCCGTGATTTGTTAATACGATATTCATATCTTTGGGTTCTACTTCTATTCTAGCGATTTCTTCATGCGTTCTTACTCTCACTTGACGAATTCCTAGCGATTTCAAGTATGCTTCTGATTTATCTACCTTTGTTAGTTTTGATTGGGTAATCGTTTCTCCATAGGCAATCCTGGAAGATAAACAAGCAAATGATGGTTTATCCCATGTAGGCAAACTTCTTTCTTGTGAAAGCTGCCTTATTTCCTTTTTAAATAAATTAGCCTCTTGTAAAGGGCCACGTACTCCTTGCTCTTTTGCCGCCTTCATACCAGGACGATATTCACTCAAGTCGTCGGCTATCACACCATAGATAACGTTACGGAATCCCTTGTCAGCCATAATTGGTATTAAATGATCAAACAAACTATTTTTACAGAAATAGCACCGATTCTTATCATTTTCTGTATAACCCGGAATCGCAAGCTCTGACGTTTCAACTACTTGGTGATTGGCGCCAATCAGTGCAGCTAATTCTTTAGCTTCTACTAATTCACTCGTTGGATAGGTCTCAGAATCCGCAGTAACCGCTAACACATTAGCTTTTCCTAATGTATCGACAGCTACCTTAAGCAAGAAAGTGCTGTCCACCCCACCTGAAAAGGCTACAACCACCTTGTTCATATCTCGGAGAATAGATGTTAATTTTTCATACTTTTCATGAAGCATTGCTTTATCTCCTTTCACCCTGAGAACTTCTATCTATCTATATGATACGTTAGATTGTCATACTACCAAATCCACCATCAACACGAAGAAGCGAACCTGTCACAAATCCTGAAGCCTTATCAGATGCTAGGTAAATTGCTGCCCCCTGTAATTCCTCAGGTTCACCAAAACGGTCCATTGGTGTATGATTCATGATTGATTCAATTCGATCTTCACTTAAGATTTTACGATTTTGTTCTGCTGGGAAAAATCCTGGAATGATCGCGTTAACACGAATGCCATGTGGCGCAAACTCTTTCGCCAAAAATTGTGTGACACTATTTACTCCTGCTTTAGAGGCAGAATAAGTAAATACTCTAGATAACGGTGTTGTAGAAGATACAGACGAAATGTTGATAAAGCTTCCTTTTCTACCTGTTTCAATCATACGTTTCGCAAATGCTTGTGTCGTGAATACAAGTCCCTTTAAGTTCACGTCCATAATATGATCCCATTCTTCCATCTCTAGCTCTAAGAATGGTGTTGCGCTATTTGTACCAGGTGCGTTAAGGACAATATCCCATCCACCTGACCACGCTTGGATTTCTTCAACCAAATTATTTATCGATTCAATAGAGCTAACATCGGCTTGAAATGACTTAGCCTCGCCACCGTTTGCTTGAATTTCCTTTGTTACCGCTTCTGCTTTTTCCATATTTCGTCCAACAATGGCTACTTTGGCACCATGTGCAGCAAGTCCTTTTGCCATTGAGCTTCCTAGCACACCATTTCCACCAATAACTACTGCTGTTTTGCCAGTTATATCAAATAAATTACGCACCTTATCTTCCCCCTATTTTTTAATTCAAGTTACCGTCACTACCTACGTTTATCTCATATATATTCGAGACTTGTGTCATATTTGGATGTTGATTTACATGATCGAGCAATGATTCTGATACTTCAATTTCACCTACTTCTAGTGTGTTTTTTATACGTACCATTTTCACTTTCGTAAAATCTAGGATATTACACGTTTTGATTGCAGCTTGTATTGCCTGATAATCATTTGGTAATGTTGTCGATATATGCGTTGGTCCTACAACTGTTGAGGTAAGCCCATTCGCGTAGGTTGCATCGCGATCCATTTTATCAACGAGACGCTGCGTCGTGAAATCCGCTGTCCCAACACCATTGGCATTTCCCTCCGTTTTCTCTGTTAAATCGAGTACAACCATTTTTGTAACATCGGGACCTCCATATGCATACGGGGTAGGATAGCGCCCTGTAATATTAGGATCCATGCCATCACCCGAGATGTTTTTCCCTATTTCATCAATAACAAGTACGTCTATCTTTTCAAAGAAGAGCTTTGGTAGAGACTCTTTAGCAAGCTTTTGTAATTCAATTTCTTTTTCTTCAATTTCATCCGGAAGCAATACGTCTATTTTTGTAACCTTATCAAACGCATTTTCTACAGTTGCAACAGCAAAAAGGATTGGCATTTTTTCGATAATTATTTTCGCCATCGCCGGTACATGTTCGGCCATATGCTTGAAACCTAGTTGATGGCAAGCTTCTGCGCCTTTTTGTTTTCCTAAACCAATGCTAATCATCTTCATAATTCCACTTTCAACAGGCCCGCGAAATGCAGTATGCGGTTTCACTCTGTTTATAACGACAATACCGTCGGCCTCTGATGCAATCTTATCAATATAGATAGGTAAACCATTAGGTAATGCATCAATTTTTATTACTTCCATTGAAGAACGAATCTCTGCATTAACACTCTCTTTTGTAACACCCAGATGTTCTAGTACTGCTTTTTGCCCTTCATCTGAGGCACCACCATGACTTCCCATACATGGAACGATGTACGGATTCGCACCTAAATCTTGCAGAAATTTTACTGTAACAGCGGTCGTTTCAACGAGACGATCCAACCCTCTACTACCTACTGCAACAGCAATTTCCATACCTGGTTTAACCGTTTTTTTTATTTGTTCTCTGTCTAAACCTGTTCGTAAGACATCACCAAGATTGTCCACTTGATAGTCATCAAACTCCTGTTTAACTTTAGCCATTTTTGGGACGGGAATACCTTTTAAAAGTTCTTGAATAACACCCATAAGTAATATTCACTCCGTTTCTTTACTTTTGTATTATCTTTACTATTCACTTGAATTAAAATATTATTTTTAGAATCCACTTCAGTAACGCTCTTATTAATTTGTTTGGTAAACAAATTAATAAGTTAAGAATATCATTATATTTTATTTGAGTCAATGGATTACTTACAAATAATACAGCTATACTTTTGATAATTATTAACTTTATGTGGGCTCGTACATAACAAAGAGAGTTATCTCTCATTAGGAGATAACTCTTAAATCTTAACGCGTCACATCTATTGCTTTTTCTTGTGCAATAAGACACAGCTCAGCTGCTTTAAATGCATGGTCTTGGGTCATTGCATTTTCTGTTCGATTTATACAATCTTTAATCAGTTCTCCAAAGAACGGAAAACCTACTTGAGCCGATAATTGATAGTGTTTTTCGCCTTCATTATTCACTAAATACAAGTGATCACCTGTATCTTCTCGTGCTACATCGATATACTTCCGAATCTCGATTGTTCCTTCAGTTCCAGTAATAAAAGTACGCCCATCTCCCCAAGTACTCAATCCATCCGGTGTAAACCAATCTACTTTAAATATTTGAGTTGCACCATTATCTCCAACTAAAGTTGCGTCTCCATAATCTTCTAGCTCCGGGTGATCAGGATTATTATAATTCCCTACTTTACTATGCAAAATTTTTGCGTCCTTGCAACCTGCATAATACAAAAATTGTTCAATTTGATGGCTACCAATATCACATAAAATCCCACCATATTGTTCCTTATTAAAAAACCAATCGGGCCGACTAGCTGCATTTAAACGATGTGGACCGAAGCCAGTCACCTGAATAACACGTCCGATGGCACCTTGATTGATAAGATCACCCGCAAATACAGCACTTTCTACATGTAGTCGTTCACTGAAGTACACCATATATTTTTGTCCAGTTCTTTCGACCACACGTTTTGTCTCTGCTAATTGAGCCGTCGTTGTAAAAGGAGTCTTATCAGTAAAGTAATCTTTTCCTGCTTTCATTACTTTATTCCCTAGAGCACTCCGTTTAGATGGTATAGCCGCACCTGCAACAAGTTTAATAGATGGGTCATCCAGAACTTGCTCTAGTGATGCAGCAACCTGTACATTCGGAAATTTCTTAACAAATTCATCTATCTTTGTCTGATCCGGGTCATAGACCCATTTCAACGTTGCGCCAGCTTCTACTAATCCATTTATCATCCCATAAATATGACCATGGTCGAGCGCAACAGACGCTATATCAAATTCTCCCTCTGCTACAACTGGATTTGGTTTACCCTTTGGCGCATAATTCATTCCATCTTTACCCATGCTATTTCCCCCTTAGATGTAATCCAATTAGTAGATTCACATATTAATTACCTTCTTTTTTAGAACCAATCTGCGTAACCTAATTTTCTTAAGTTGTTAGCAGAAAGTTCCAAACAATCAAACGGGTCCATACCATACGTATCATCTTGTTCCACTAAGAAATATTGTGCCCCACTCTCAAGTCCTGCTTCAATTATCGCTGTCATATCAAGGTTTCCTTCACCAACTTCAGCAAATTCAATCAGGTTGGTAAATTTCTCGAAAAATTTGCCCATGTCTGTAAGATCTTCATCGGTAACATCTAAACTTCCTATTCGATAATCTTTTAAATGTAATAACGAGATACGGTCTTTATATTTCTTAATGAATTCTACAGGATTCACACCTGCTCTTTGAATCCAATGAACATCTAGTTCAAACCCAAGTCTAGTTGTATTATTTTTGATAAGATCTAATAAATATTCCCCATCATATCTCTGAAATTCAATATGGTGCGTATGGTAATATAATTCAATTCCATGCTCAGCTAAACGATTGGCCATTACTTCTGCTCTACTAATAAAGTCCATAATTTTTTCCTTATCACCTATAACGGTTAAAGGTAACATACCTATCCGCAGGTAATTACAATCCAACTCCTTGCAATCCCTTACAATTTTGTCGAAGTTATCAACTAATGTTTCCCCAGGTGCACCAGGTAGCATTGGTTCTAAAGGCGCAGTAAGAGCAGCAATTTTAATATCAAAATCCTTACTAGCTCGCTTTAACTCGCCGACATTTTCACTTGTCATCGGAATCTGGGAAACTTCGACAGCGCGATAACCAATTTCACTTATCTTTTTCATTGTTTCATATGCTCCGATTTCTTCAACTTTTCCTTTAAGCATCATCATTTGAACGCCAATTTTACCCTTTTTCATTTTTCAAACCTCCATGGTCATTTCTTGTTTTGTTTCAGATGAATTACAAATTGCATCAATCATCTGCATCGATGGGAGTCCATCTCTAACATGTATATAATCATCTGTATCATTTTCTATACATGTATAAAAGTGATTAATTAATTTTGAATGGCTTGCCCCATAATAAAACTTTGAACCAGATAACTTTTTGTCTTCGATAATGTTTTCCTTTTGACCAAGATGATTAACTGCTGTTAAAACACTGTCTTTTATCGTAAACTTTCCTTTTTCTAATAGTACTTGAAGTTCCACACTTGAGTTGACGGCATTCGTTATCGTTGCAAAAAATAGCCCTCTCGCACCATTAGCAAACTGGATATTAGCTGTAGCTGTATCTTCTACCTCAATATCATAGTCTAGTAATTGGTCGATTGATCCTCTGATTCTTTCAATCCTACCACCGAGTAGTTGCATTAAATCTAACGTATGGATGGATTGATTAATCATTACTCCACCACCGGCATACGCCATTTTCCCACGCCATGGTTTTTGAGCATAGTAAGACTTCGGTCTATACCACGTTACTAACCCTTTAAGGCCTGTAACTTTACCGTATTTACCACTTTCAACTCGTTCTTGTAATGTAACAAATGTCTCATTGTATCGGTTTTGAAGTGACACACAAATCTTTACTTCCTTGTTTGATTGCTCTAACTGTACTAGTTTAATAGCGTTCTCCAAATCTTTATCTAACGGCTTTTCCAGGAAAACATGCACGCCCTTTTCTACACAAGCTTTTGTTACTAAGTAGTGGAGGTGATGTGGTAAACAAACGTGTACGCAATCTAAGCTTTCTTTGGCTAACATTTCATGATAATCCGCATAAAACACCGTCCCTGTGTCTAACCAATTATCTTTCATCGATTCTTCCGTATCGCATACAGCTACTAGTTCAACATTGGGATTCGATTCGATCACGGGCAGGTGTATGTTAGAAATATCGCCAAGACCTACAACTGCTACTTTCAGCATGATACTAACCCCCCTTTTATATAAGAGTAAGTAAAGGGATTCTTAGATAATAGTTGCTTACCTACTGAACCCCTTTAACTATTTAAATGAACAAAATTTCATCTATTTTTCGATTGGAGCACGTTTTTCTTCCTCTATTTTTTTATTTAACTCAGCCAAATACAGCTCTTCATCTACTGGAATCTCTACTTCTTTACCTAACCAACTAGATAGATGAATTGCGTTTGCAAATGCAACACCATGGATTCCATCACTACCAGGAGCAAGAAGTGCTGTACCATCTAAAATGTTAGCAGCGAAGTTCTTTAGTACTGCAGTGTGTTGTGCACCCCACACACTTTCAAATTCAATAACTTCTTCATCATATAATTCTCCTGGACCTTTGCCCATAAAGATCTCCATCACATCTTGCATACTCATATTTGAACTCATCTCTGACTCTGGTTGCTTCAGGCGCTTAATCGTTACTTTCTTACTATCGTCCACAACAATTTTCCCTTTATCACCTAGTATTTCAAAGCGATCTGTTCCCATAACATCATGTGTACATGTAATAAACACACCTGTTGCACCGTTACCATAGTCAAGTATTGTCGTTACTTCATCTTCTACCGCTATATCTCTTTGATAGCCATATTTCACATTTGAATAAACTTTTTTTGGCATGCCACAAATCCATTGAAGTAAATCTAGTTGATGTGGTGCTTGGTTTACAAGAACGCCACCACCTTCACCTTCCCAAGTAGCTCTCCATGCACTTTGGTCATAATAACCTTGTGGTCTCCACCATGTAGTAATAATCCAATTTGTACGACGGATAGCGCCAATTTCACCATTATCAACAATCTCTTTCACTTTTTGATAAAGTTCATTTGTCCGTTGATTAAACATAATGCCAAAGGTCAATTCGGGTTTAGTATCGGCAAATTCATTTAGCTCCCTAACTTGCTTTGTATAGACACCAGCAGGTTTTTCTACTAATGCATGTATATTTGCTTTAAGCGCGGCAATACCCATTTCCGGATGTAAGTAATGTGGCACACACGTAACAATTGCATCAACATCGCCACTTTCAATCATGTCCGTGTAGTTATTATAAAATGGTATATCTGGATATTTTTCAGTTGCTAGTGCTTTTTTGTCTGGATCAATATCACAAATAGCACCTACATCCATATTTTCAACTCTACCTTCTGCAATAAACCCTGCATAGGCACTACCTTGTGCTCCAAAACCGATAATTCCTAGTCTCACTTTTCTCATAATATATATGCTCCTTTAATTATTTATTTGTGAACGTAATTGACGATAATCTTTCGCTGTTACACCAACTTTTTCTTTAAAATATCGGCTAAAATGTGAAACGCTTTCAAAACCACTTTCAAATGCTACATCTTTTAAAGGTTTCGTCGGCTCCATTTCAAGTAAGTACTTCACTTGCGTTAATCGACATCCCATTAAGTGTTCCATCACTGTAAATCCTGTCATTTCCTTAAATACATGGGAGACATATGACTTACTTAAGTTAAGTGAAGCTGCTATCCCGTCTAAAGTCAATTTTTCCGTATAATGGTTTTGAATAAAGACCGCAATATTTTCTGCATGCTCGGCTTTTTCCGTTCTACTGCTTAAAATCTTCCTTGAATTGACTTGACCAATTCTATTTACGATAAGTAACATTTCGATTAATAGTACTTTCATTTCTGCTTCTGGCTGTGTATTGTAGCGTTTAGAATTGTTTTGGAGATCTGCCAGTCGCCAAATAATATGTTCTAAACGTTTCGATTCATCATTTTCATTGGTGCGAATTAAACAATGATGCAGTTTTTCAAATACTTCTAATACATGTAGACTCTTTAACTCTGTTAATATACCTTGTATCCATTTTGGTGAAAAATGAACGACACTACGAACATATTCACTGCTCGGATCAACATTTGGTTTATGAAGTGTCTTGCCATCCATTAACAAAATATCCCCTGGGATCAAATCATAAATTTGATTGTTAATTAAATATCGACATGAACCAGCATGAAAAAAGTAAATCTCATAATGTTCTAGATGGCTATGATAATTTATATCAAAATTATTCCCTCGAAAGCGATATCCTACAACTAATGGTTCATTCACACTGGCCATTCCTTTCTGTGAAGCTGTTTTAAGTATATAAGGTTGGCATACAAAAATCATTACTTCAAATTGTTTACTTCGGAAGATAAATTTACTGAGCGTGCTTTTTAATTTATATTTTGAGATAATTTTATTAGTTTTATAACAAAAATCACCCGATTTATTAGTTTCGATTACACTACTAGAACGGGTGATTGAGCTTTCCTATTCAGTTATAATCAATTTCTAGCCTTGTTTGCCATAACTTCATAATTGATAAATATATACCTTTTTTACTTTAGTTCTTTTCCTAAGATTTGTTGCTTTTCAATCTTCACAGTTGATGATATTTTGTGTTAGAAACAATAGTCTTTTAGAATACGATTTTTGCTTTATTTAATGTTTTCAAAATTAGAATTAAATTATTCTTCTCCAATAATTACTCGAAGAACATTTGGATGATTGGGAAAGGTTTTAGTTCCCGCGCCATAGCCAATTGACTTTATTTCCATAGAAGGAATGGTTCCAAACTCCTCCGTTAATACGGCCACTATCGCTGCTCCCGTAGGCGTTGCTAGTTCTGCTTTCAAATCACTTTGTTGAACAGGAACTCCTTTTAAAATTTCGAGTGTTGCAGGAGCCGGTACCGGATACACGCCATGATCAATATGTATCTTTCCAGAACCAACCGCCACTGATGATGATTTAACAACCTTTATCTCTAAATCATTCATTAAGATAGCCGCTCCGACAATATCAATTATTGAATCCACTGCTCCTACTTCATGAAAATGCACTGTTTCCAAGGGTAATCCGTGAATATGTCCTTCAGCTTCACCAATCTTCTTAAAAATCTTCAAAGCCATCGTTTCAACCTGTTCAGTAAAACCAGCATTTTTTATCATGACTACTATATCTTGATAAGAACGATGAGAATGGTCATGATGGTGATGCGTATGCTGATGATCATCTTTATCAGAATGCGTATGGGCATGCGTATGCTCGTGATCACCTTCATCAGAATGTGTATGGGTATGCGTATGCTCATGACTGTGCAAGTGCTTGTGGTCATCCTCTTCAGCGTGACTATGTTCATGCTTTTGCGAGTGATTGTTTAACACAACGTCAAATTTCGTACTAGTAATACCGTTCTTCACCACTTTATTTTGTTGTATACTATACTCTTCCTCTATCTCAAGTTTCTTTAATTCCTTTTCTAACCTATTAAAATCTGCGCCTGCATCTAAAAGCGCACCGATAACCATGTCCCCACTGATTCCAGAGAAGCAATCAAAATAGAGTGTCTTCATGTGGTAACCTCTTTTCCATGTATATTATAGTGATTTTTATTTTTCAATTTCAACTTAACATAAGTCTAATACTTCCTAAAGTTGTGAATTAAAGTATGTTGTTTTAAACTAGATGGTACGTTATGATATGAGCTAAAGCGGAATAAACCCCCTTTCAGCACTTACTATGGTCTTTAATATCATTATAATTGTAAACACTTTAAAACTTCAGGCGGTCTCTAATAAGTCACTCTCAAGGTTATTCACATCTAACCTTTGTCAAAGCTAATTTTTATAAACACGATTAACATTTCATTTAACCTTACTAAAACAAAGGGGGATAACTATGGTCACTGGCGATGGTGCATATATTAAAAAATTAAACAGAAATTTTATTCTAGGTAAAATTGTTGCATCTGGCATGATATCTAGAGCAGAATTATCTAAGATCACAGGTTTAAACAAAGCAACCATTTCAGTTCAGGTTGCTGAATTATTAGATACAGAGCTAGTTTATGAAACCCAACAAGAACATAACGTTGTAGGAAGACGGCCGATTATGCTTTCCCTTAATCGCGAAGCAGGCTGCGTATTAGGTATTGATTTAGATTATAAACAAATAACCTATACACTATCTGATTTATTAGGATTCCCCTTGATTTCAGATACCTATGAACTTAATTCCTCAAACTACGATGAGATTCGTGAATTAATAGCTAATCACATCAAATATTACAAAAGCAAATGTACGAACATGCGTTATGGAATGGTTAGTGTGGTAATTGCAATCCATGGTACTGTTGGTAAGGATGAGACTATTTTCTTTATTCCCCAACATCAATGGCGTAACAAGAACTTAAAAGCTGACCTTGAAAAAGACTTAGAAATTAGTGTACATATTGAAAATAATGCTAATCTATCCGCATTTTCAGAGAAAATTTTCAAACACCACGATTCAGATAATCTGTTAACCATCAGCATGTATTCTGGAATAGGTCTTGGAATCATCATGGATGGCGAAGTGATTAAAGGTTACCATGGATACGCAGGCGAAATGGGACACATGGTGTTATTCCCTGATGGCTTGCCTTGTAAGTGTGGAAATAAGGGTTGTTGGGAACTATACGCTTCAGAAGCCAGCTTGTTCTCCTTACTATCTCAGAAAATGAATAAAAAAGATATTAATTATCAAGATATCCAACACTGGATTAAAACAAATGAACCTGAAGTATCCAAACATATGAACACGTTTATTAAACACGTATCTATAGGACTCAATAACATCATTAACTTATATAATCCTGAAACGATTGTGCTAAACAGTGAACTATTACACCTATATCCTAATGCAATTGAAGAAATCAAAGCAAATTTAACTTCTTCAGTGAGTCAATACCGTGAGCTTGTAATTTCAGACCTTGGTAAAAATGCAACTGTTATGGGCGCTTGTGCTTTGGGTATCAAAAACTTCTTAGAAATACCAGAACTAAGCTTAGAGCTTTCTGAAAGACTTCTACCGATTGAAACTAAATAACTTGGCTTCATTTAGTCAAATATCCCCCTGTTAAAACAGGGGGATATTTTATTTTAAGGGAGTATTTATACCACTGGATTAAAGTTATAAACTTCAACTTACATCCAGTTTGTATGGAAGACTCCTTCTTTATCAATACGTTGGTACGTATGGGCACCAAAATAATCACGTTGGGCTTGAATTAAGTTAGCTGGTAAGGTCTCGGTACGATAACTATCATAATACGCGATTGCACTTGAGAAAGCAGGTACCGGAATACCATGATCAATCGCAACTTTAAGTACTTCACGCAATGAAAATTGATAGTTTTCTGCGATATCTTTGAAATAAGTATCTAATAATAGGTTAGCTATCTTAGGTTCACGATCGTAAGCTTCTTTAATTTTTTGTAAAAATTGTGCTCGGATAATACAGCCACCACGGAAAATCATAGCAATATCTCCATAACGAAGATTCCAATCATTCTCATCAGAAGCTGCACGCATTTGCGCAAATCCTTGAGCATAAGAAACAATTTTACTCATATAAAGTCCTTTTCGTACCGCTTCGATTAACTCTTCTTTGTTTCCCTCAAACTTAGTCGTTTTTGGACCAGTTAAAATCTTACTAGCTTTTACACGTTCCTCTTTCATAGCAGAAATAAAACGAGCAAATACAGATTCAGTAATAATTGGAAGCGGAACACCTAAATCTAGCGAATCTTGACTAGTCCATTTACCAGTACCCTTTTGTCCTGCAGTATCTAATATGACATCCACTAATGGTTTACCAGTTTCTTCATCGATTTTTGTAAAGATGTTAGCTGTAATCTCAATCAAATAGCTGTCTAGCTCTCCCTTATTCCATTCAGAGAACACTTCATGCAGTTCAGTAGCATTTAACCCTAGAACATTTTTCAGTATAAAATATGCTTCAGAAATTAATTGCATATCGCCATATTCAATTCCATTATGAACCATTTTTACGTAGTGTCCAGCTCCATTTGGTCCGATATAAGTAGAACATGCATCCCCTTCAACCTTGGCAGAAATTGCAGTTAATATCGGTTCCACAAGATCATACGCTTCCTTCTGACCACCAGGCATAATGGAAGGGCCTTTTAACGCACCTTCTTCTCCTCCTGATACACCGGTACCAATAAAATGAATACCACTTTCGTCTAATTCTTGATTACGCCTAATTGTATCCTTATAGAATGTGTTCCCGCCATCAATTAAAATATCACCTTTTTCAATATATGGCTTTAATGATTCAATCGTTGCATCTGTTGCTGCACCAGCCTTTACCATCAACAAAATTTTGCGTGGTTTTTCAAGTGAATGAACAAACGCTTCAATCGTATTTGCACCAAAAAAGTTCTTTCCTGCCGCTTCATTAGCTAAAAAGTCTTCCGTTTTCGCATATGAACGATTAAAAACAGAAACCGAATTACCTCTACTTTCAATGTTTAGTGCTAAGTTTTTCCCCATAACCGCTAAGCCTACTACACCAATTTGTTGTTTTGACATAACTAATTTCCTCTCTTTATTTGAATTTTTATTTAACCTATCTAATTTCGCCATTCCTTACATATTAAAATAACGTTCGGCGTTATAATAACAGATGTTTTTAATATATGTTTCGAGTAGTTCTTTATCATTTGGTACTTTGCCTTCCTCAACCCAAGTTCCAATCAAGTTACATAGTATTCTTCTGAAATATTCATGACGTGAAAACGAAAGAAAGCTTCTAGAGTCTGTCAACATGCCAATAAAGTTACTTATTAAGCCCGTATTCGCTAATGTTTTTAGTTGGTCTTCCATCCCGTCGATATGGTCATTGAACCACCATGCAGTCCCGAATTGAACCTTTCCAGGTATCGCATCATTTTGATAATTTCCTGCCATTGCCGCTAACACATTATTATCTCTAGAGTTTAGGGAATATAAGATTGTTTTTGGCAATTTATCTTTTACCTCTAATGCATCTAAAAAGTTAGATAATGGCTCAGCTAGAAGACGATCTCCAATTGAATCAAAACCACTGTCAGGGCCAACCTTATTAAACATGCGCGTATTATTATTACGAAGCGGGTTCATGTGTAACTGCATTACCCAACCGTTATCTGCGTATAGCTCACCTAGAGATACTAACGTATAGGTTCTGAATTGATCTACCTCTTTTTCAGATAGCTCCTCTCCATTTAAACGTTTTTGGAAGATCGTTGCTACTTCTTCCTTTGTTCCTTCTTGATAGAACATAACATTTATACCATGGTCAGAACTTCGGCAGCCTATCTCGTCAAAATAATCCACACGTTGTGCTAAAGCATCTAGAAAAGCATTGTAACTATCAATAGAACTATTCGTAGCTTTCGCTAACTTTTCCACCCAATCAAGAAAATCAGCTTTCTCAATGTTTAATCCTTTATCAGGTCGGAATGAAGGAGATACTTTCGTTTGGAACTCTTCACCTCGAAGTTGAATGTGCGATTGCAAATCATCAGTAGGATCGTCTGTTGTACCAACAAAAACAACATTTTCCTTTTTCAAAATTGACCGAACCGACAATTCAGGAGTTGCCAATTTACGATTTGCTTCCTCCCAAATAGCTGGTGCAGTTTCCTCATTTAAAATTTGATCAATTCCAAAATATCTAAGTAATTCTAAATGTGTCCAGTGGTATAATGGATTTCCCATTGTATTAGGAACAGTCTTAGCCCAAGCTAAAAATTTTTCATAGTCACTCTTGTCCCCAGTTATATATTCCTCACTAATGCCATTTGCTCGCATCGCTCTCCATTTATAATGGTCGCCGGCAAGCCAAATTTCTGATATGTTCTTATAATTCTTATTTTGTAAAATTTCTTCTTGGTTTAAGTGATTATGATAATCTATAATCGGCATTTTTCTCGCAACGTTGTGATAGAGCTCTTTTGCTGTTTCGTTATATAATAAAAAGTCTTCGGTTATAAAAGTTTTCATCGTTCATTCACCCTTTCCAATAGATTTTTAAAACCTAATCATGTTTTTCAATTACATTAATTCTATCAAATTAATTATTTTGTTTACCAAACAAACTATTTCATATATTATGATATAGGTAAACATTTTACTTTTCAAGTGAATTCTATAAAATATTTTTAATTAATCTATCAAAGGGGGATTAGTTTGGATACTGGAGACGCAAACTATATAAAAAAATTAAACAGAAAGATACTAATTGAAGAGATCATTAGGAATAAATCCTTATCAAGAAGCACTCTAGCCAGAATAACCGGGCTAAATAAAGCAACTGTCTCTGTTCAAATTAGTGATCTCCTTCATGAAAACATTGTAATAGAAAAAAGCGAAGGCGAATTGGTGACGCGAGGAAGAAAACCCATTCTATTAGAAATTAATGGTGATGCTGGATATAGCATAGGGATAGATATTGATGCGGATAACATCAATATTATATTTACTACTTTAATGGGAAAACCATTTCACAAGATGGTATTAAAAGATTACCAACTCGGACAAATTACAAACCAGTTAATTGATGCAATTAGTCCTATTATCAATAAATTCAATCGACTCTATCAGCCAATCGGACTTGTAGGAGTTGGCGTTAGTATTCACGGTATAGTTAATAATAAAAATGACATCATTTTTACTCCGAATCAACAATGGTCCAATATAAATATCACTGAAAAATTAATAGAAGCATTTCAGACAACGGTTTTCGTAGATAATAACGCTAACTTCTCCGTCTTCGCGGAACAGGTATACGAAAATTACTTATCTGATTTATTTTGTATCACTTTACATTCAGGAATTGGTTTAGGTATTATCAGTGAAAATAAATTTTACCGTGGTTATCAGGGATTTGCAGGTGAAATCGGACATATGATAATTGAATCCGATGGGGGTATATGTGCGTGTGGTAATAAGGGTTGTTGGGAATTATATGCTTCTGAAAAAGTTTTATCAAAGAAACTACTAGAAAGGTTCCCTACTCTTTCACTACCAGACGGTATTAAAGATCTTAGTCAGGATGAAGATTACCTTGCTATACTAGACGACTACCTCAACTATTTGGCTATTGGTTTAAACAACGTTATTAATATCTTTAATCCAGAGAAAATAATTTTAAGTGGTTCGATAATAAATGGAAATTCACCGTACATTAGTAAAATACAAGATAAATTAACGTCAAAAATAAATAACTACCGAGAAATCAGTGCCTCTAAGTTAGGACCAGATGCTTCTGCACTAGGCGGAGCTGCATCGGCACTCAAGAATTTCTTTGGGGTAACTATGATTAATTTTAATGATTACAATTACTTAGATTCCGATATATTAAAAACCTAGATTATCTCAGTCTGCTAGATAATGACAAAAAAAGTGTCAACTGTACTATCACATACAGTTGACATCTTTTTATCTTGTTATATTACTAATACTTTTATCTTAGGTCCATATAATACAGGTTTGCCACATCATCTTTTGTAATAACATGTGAGCCTGCATTAAGTGCTACAGTGACAACCCCATCTGTCATTTGATGCGTTGTTCCATCTATCTTAACTTCTGCATCATCATTCGTGTTAAACACTAGAGTTAATGTCGCATCTTCAACAGTGGTAAACGTAATACTAGTTGAACTCTCAATTTTTAGACTCTGCGTTAGTGTTAAGCCGCTATATTCTACTGTTCCTTTACTTGATGATAAATTTCCTTCGATAGTATAGAAATCGCTATCCTTTCCATCAGTCGTGAAATTATGAGAATACTCTCCAGTTACTGGCTCCGTTGGATCGGGATCTGTTGGATCCGTTGGAGTTGGGTCAGTCGGTATTTCTATTGCATTACCACCTACAGATACAAGACTTGTTTTGTAGTTTTTTATTTTTGACATAAGCTCTGCATTAAGCTTATATGATGTATCATCAACTGCATCATTAAATTCCCATGTGAAGTCCCCGTTATTTAGGCGGCCAGAATCGTCTGTAACATTTTGTTCTACAGTACCTACTTCATCAATATCAGAAAGATTTACGCCCATATCTATACTCGTATCAAAGTTATTATAAGTTGTTCCGCCTACTAGTGTTTTGTACGTGCTTGGTACCGTTTCGTTTCTTGAAGAAGCTAGGTATGCATCAAATGAACTTGCATTAGCTGAAGCTGTACCGTCATTTGAATTTGCATAAATTAGACTCGCAGCATCAACAATTGTATTATTGTATGCTTTGATCATACCTCCATCTTCGCCAGAGAACGTTCCATTTCCTAACATATCAGTTCCTTGTAACGAACTCATCATAGGATATTTTGCATTTCTAAAATAATTGGATTCTATAAACGCTGAACTACCTGTTGTCGTTCCAACGCCATATTTTGATATGCCATCAAAAAAGTTATTATACACGTGCACTGATGCTACTCTTATTCGTGGATGACGAGAGTCTGAATGATCAAACCAGTTATGATGATATGTTACAAAGAACTCTGTAGATTCACTTAAACCACATAACGAAGCTTTCCCAGCATCCCAATAATGATTATGGGAGAATGTAATATAAGTGGATCCTTTTTTCAGATCAGTTGAACCATCACCTTTTGCTTGATCAGAATCAGATCCAGCAGTTCCATAGAAAAGATCATTATGATGGATCCAAACATTCATATTACCTGTATCAAGTGAAATAGCATCGTCAGGAAATAACGCTACGCCTACGTTTCTGATTTCTAGATTACCAGTATATCTTACAAGTATTCCCCATCCATAGGCATACGTATCTTCACCAATACCTTCTAAAGTAATATTCGTTTCTGCATAACTTGTATTACCTTTCAATTCAAGATAACCATTACTATTCAGTTGTCCACTCATATCGTCATCTGTAATTTTTCCAATCAATCTGATTGCAAGTGGCGTTTTATCATATCCCTTTTTTCTTAATGACATAATTTCGCCTATTCCAACACCCGTCTGTACATCACCCGAGCTATTCATTATCACATCATGCGTAACTGTTTTAGCAGTCTCTGCTGTTACATAAATAATTTGAGCTCCATCCTTAAGTGTTCCATCTTCATTATAAGCACCTGAACCTGTGCCATATTGTGAGTTACCTGCAAAGGCAAATCCAGATCTGTCATGTTCCTGTACGGAAAGTTCATTAGTGTAAGCGCTTACCTTAGAGCCGTCTTTAAGTAACCCGTCCACTTTCATTACATAGTCTCCAGCTGCAAGACCTACGGCGTCAGCTCTCCAATAAGAAGCGTAGTTACGAATTAAATCATTGTCAATTTGTTCATATTGAGAATCTGGAGCACTTGCAGGTTTAACATATACATTATATCCTTCTGTATTACTTATAGGTGACCACTCTACATATGCAGTTTCAAACCAAGCCCCACTGTTAGATATAGTTAGACTTGCAGCGTGTACTGTCTGATTTGCGAATCCGACTGTCACTAACGATAGTATAAAAGAATACAATAAAAAACGAGTAAATACCTTTGTAATTACATTCTTCATTAAAATTCCTCCAATGTTTAAATTTTTAAACCCTGAGCTTGCCACCATGACTGCATTTTTCATATGACTTAACTTCTGCCTTAATAAGTAGACCTTGTCCATTCACCTCCTTAAACGAAAACCTAAGTTCTCCTTTCATAGTAAGTGCAATTTTCAAAACCATCTCGACAGAGCAAAAAACCTAACGATTTCTTGTCATTAGGTTGCATTACAAAAACAACACAAGTCATTCGTTTAAATAACTATAGTCATTATTATGTGCAACCCGACGATCATAGAAAATTACTTTACCTTAGATTCGTAGCTTTGCGTCCCTATTTTTCAATAGGTTTGCCAAATATAATAATATGTTTTTCTTGGTATAATTTACTTTAACAAATTTTTCTATAATAAGTAAATAATTAGATAGTACTATTTTTTGGAAATATAGTATAGTATTTCTATTAATAAATATATTGAGCTGCTTTTATTGAGGATTTTTCTTTCATTCTAAAATATTTGAATTAATAATTCTAAAAATATTGAATTTAGTGCGATAATACTTTAGAATAACTTTATATTAGAAAAGAGGTGCTTAAATGGATGTTTTAAATACTACAAGTAGAAAAAGAGAGACCTATGAAGTGCATTTAGAATATTCGCTACTTTGGGAATGTGCATTGGGGATTGCTGCTGTTACAAACAGTCCTTTAATTAAAACTTTAGAGAAGCCAGCAGAATATTGGAAACAAGTTAAGAGCAATATTACGGAAGAATTATTAACTCAACTAAACATCGTGGAAGAGAAAAACACTTGGAAGTCTTTATTACAGTTGCTTCATCAGGAAAAATTTACTGAAATAAAGCATTTCGTTTTATATATTAAAGAGCTATCTGAAACAGATTTAAAGTACATTTGTCTACCTTTCATTGGCCAGAAGTATGAGAAAACAAGGAAAAAGGCATCAATCGGACAATGCGCTGCAGTAACCGAATTAATGACATTAACAAAGGACAATCCGTTTTTTCCAACTTACATCAAATTTATTTGTGATGTGAATGCAACCTATTTAAAGAAGCATCTAATCGCTGTTATGGAAGGCTGGTTCGATGAAGTTATAAATAATGAAAATCCAGAAGAGATTACTACATATTTAAAGATGGATTATGAATCTAAAATTCAAAAGTCTAAAGGAATGTCTCCCGAGGAGTTGATAGAATGGGCAACTGGTGGGATTATCTATTTACCAGAGCCTAGTATCGGTAGAGTCTTGCTAATCCCTCAATATGTATATAGGCCATGGAATATTGAAGCTGATATAGAAGGCACCAAAGTTTTCTACTATCCAATAGCAAATGAAAGTATTTTCCCGAATAATTCGCATATTCCTAACAACTTTCTAGTTCTAAGCTATAAAGCTCTGGGCGATGAGGTTAGACTCCGCATGGTCAAATTATTATATAAAAATGATTTAACATTACAAGAAATTACAGATGAACTAGAAATGGCGAAATCTACGGTTCATCATCACCTTAAAATCCTAAGGTCCGCTAGGTTAGTAGAGATAGTAAATGCAAAATATTGTTTGAAGCAAAATGCAATAAAGTCATTGCCAAAAGAAATGGAACAATATTTAGGTCCAAGATAAGGAGAGCAGGTGATGGTAGAGCCATTAAAAAGAAGTGTCCATGAAGTACCTGAATTCAAGCACAATTATTCTGTTTTCCGTTTTATTAGTGGAAATGTCATATCTTTTTGCGGTGACCAAATTTATTTGATTGCTATTCCCCTTATGGTCTTGGCTATAACAGGTTCTCCATTGAGTATGGGACTGGTTGCAGCACTTGAGCGTTTACCAATTTTATTTCAACCACTTACTGGGATATTAGCAGATCGTTATAATAGAAAATATTTATTATTACTATGTGATATGGCAAGATCTATTATTGTTGGTCTAATTGGGGTATTATTTATTTTTGACTTATTAGAAATTTGGTTCTTATATAGTGGCGCTTTTATTATAGGGCTATTAAGTCAAGTGTATAACACTGCTCAGTTTGCTTCCATTCCAAGATTGGTACGTAAAGGTGACTTGCAAGCAGTAAATTCTATAAACACAGGTTTATTCAATACTGCTGTATTAGTCGCACCAGGGCTAGGTGGCTTGATTATTAGTTTTTATAATCCAGGCTATGCGCTATTACTTAATAGCTTTAGTTTTCTAGTAGCATTTTTTGCGATTTTAAGCATCAATTTAAAACAAGAACCTCAAAAGCTTAATAAGAAAAGGTCATTTTGGATAGATATTAAAGAAGGTTTCCAATTTGTTATTCAAACAAAGCCAATACTTTTTACAAATGTAGCAATGTTAGCTTCAATCTTTGGTACAACCTTGTTTTTAACCATGATTATATTTCATTTAACCGATACGATTAATTTAACAGTAGAACAGACCGGTATACTGATATCGATTGGTGGAATTGGAGCAATAGCCGGCGCATTAGTTACAAATTCGTTAAGTAAAAGGTACTCATACCGTCGTATCTTATTTGTATCTTCTTTTATTGGTGGAGTTTCGATCGTTTTATTTGGCATAGCATCTACATATTTTTTGTTAATTATATTTAATGCTTTAGGAACGTTTGCTGCCTCATTGATGAATCCTTGTATTGTTACAATAAGGCAGACATTAACTCCTGATCATTTATTAGGACGTGTACAAGCTACGAGTCGTTTTATGACATGGATTCTTATGCCTTTAGCAGCGTTTCTAGCTGGTCTGTTAGCAAATGAATTTGGAACCAATTTCACAATAATATTAGGAGGTACTGTATCAACTTTCGCTTCTGTATTCTATCTACATCGTTCACTGAAATATAATTAAAAATTATGTTAGAGTTAGCTTCGCAAATTCTTCATCATCTCTCGCACATAACACCATCCCTTTGCCAAGAATGACTTTGATGTATTTTTTTCTTCAAAACGTTACATCTTATAGCTATCCTAAGGTCAAAAGTTATTACAGAAAATAAAAAGGCTTACTATATAAGTAAGCCATTAAACCCTATTCTTCCCACTACAACAGAATCATCGTTCACCTTTACTTTAAGTCTTTAACACCAGTCTCTAATATCTCCATTTGCAATAGTGTCTGTTCATCCGTAATCATTTTATCTTTACCATTTATAATGGCTTCATATAAATCATCATACACTATCCCATAATCACCATTTACCGATTTCACTTTTTCTTCATGGGTGGTACCTTCTTCATCAATATATGTCAGTACACCATAATGTTCTAGTCTATCTACGCCAAAATCCTTGTTATCAGGCATGTAAAATAACTTTAAATGTTCTTCTTGACGATCTTTCGTTTCTTTCACAAAACAACCCTTGGTGCCATAAACAACAAAGCTAGGTCTTTCTTTTAATCTAAAATAACTGGATTTCACAGATACTTTTAACCTGCCATAATATAAATCTAGATCAAAATAATCATTCATTCTTCCCGGTCCTAATAGTTGTTTGACATCGTAATGTGTAGAATCTGGCTTGCCAAAATAGCTGACGACTTGATCTAGTGTATGACAGCCATGTTCATATAAAAATGAAAAAGCTGGAATAAACGAATGAACAGATTCGGGTACGTACGGGCGATAATAGTCATAATGCATTTCTACTTCAAGCAAGTCCCCGATCTTTCCTTCTTCAATGACTTTTTGCACAGTTAGAAAATCACTATCAAAACGTCTATTTTGATAGGATTGAACAATTAGACTTTTCTCTTTTGCCAATGCAAATATTTCTTTTGCCTGTTCTGAGGTTTCCATAAAAGGCTTTTCAACCAAACAGTTTTTATTATGTTCTAATACTTGTTTTGCATATTCATAATGGCTGTCATGTCTGGTGCAAACTACAATAAGTTGAATGTCCTTGTCATTTAATAACTCATCTAAGTCAGAAGTATAATTTACTCCTGCAATTTTATCCCAATCATCATGAGCAGGATTTCTCCGATAAATTGTTTTCACCTTGATATTGTCTCGTTGCAGTACGAACGGTAGATGATATCTGTTCGTGCTTTTCCCATTTCCAATATAACCAATAGTTAGCATAATACCCTCCTGATATATGTAATTAATACTGTTAAAACTTAAGCTCTGCTTTTACCATAACTGAAAGGTTTTCATTATTTGCTTCCATTCAGCCATATGAAAAAGCACCTCCTAATGACTAATTTATCATGTTAGGAGGTACTTCTCAATTTATATAGCTAACACTCATTCATTGAATACAACTAAGTAAGCGTCTACCCTATTACATTAAGCCGATTACGTGGAAAATAATACCAACAACGAACAATCCAAGAATCATTGTTATTGGAGAAATTTTCTTTCTAAGTAGCCACATGCAAAGAATGGTAAGCAACAAACCAGATAAACCTGGAATTAAACTGTCTAAGTTATCTTGTAAAGTCGTTACTTTATCTTGGCTTAACGACAGACCAGCAGCTTGCTGTTCCAATGCAGTCCTAATTCCTTCCGCACCAGAAGGTAAGTTTGCCCAATCAATATAGGCACCTTCATCCAATGGAACGCTAGATACAGTTGGTGCAAATGATACAGCTACCCAGCGGTTAACTAAGGCACCAAGAATGAACATACCCAGTATCGAGGCGCCTTTCGTTATATCTTGGAGTATTCCACCAGATAGATCTTCCGTAATTTTAGAACCAGCTTTGTAACCAAGTTCTTGTGAGTACCACATGAATCCCATACGAAGAAGATTCCATAAAACGAAGTAAAGAATTGGGCCAAGTATATTACCGGTCAACGCTAGAGAAGCCGCTAATGCACCGATAATTGGTTTAATCGTGAACCAGAAAACTGGATCTCCAATACCAGCCAATGGACCCATCATACCGACTTTAACCCCTTGGATTGCTTTGTCGTCAACTGGTGCACCATTTGAACGTTCTTCTTCAAGTGCTAAAGTCACACCAAGAATAGGTGATGCTACATATGGATGCGTATTAAAAAACTCTAAATGACGTTCTAGTGCAGCAGCACGATCTTCTTTTGTTTGATATAATCGTTTGATTGCGGGAATCATTGCAAATGCCCAACCACCGTTTTGCATACGTTCATAGTTCCAAGAACCTTGAATGAAAGTTGAACGCCACCAAATAGCGATGCGATCTCTTTTAGTTAATTTCATTTCTTGTGCCAATTTATGTCCTCCTCCTTTTTAATAGTCTTCAATGATATTGCCTAATGGATCACCAGTGTTTCCGTTTCCACCATTACCTGATCCACCTTGTTTCGTAAGTGTTATATAAATAAGTGCAAGTGCTACACCGATACCACCAAGTCCTACTAGTGTAATAGAAGAAACCGTTGCTAATACGAAACCAATTGCAAAGAAAGGCCATACTTCTTTTGTTGCCATCATGTTGATAACCATAGCAAAACCAACTGCTACGACCATTCCTCCACCTACTGCCATACCGCCTGTTAACCAATCTGGCATCGCTTCAAGTAAATTTCTAACAGGCTCTGCACCAATCGCAATGATTAATGCCGCTGGGATTGCAATACGTAACCCTTGTAGGCAGATAGCAACCATATGCCAGAATTCTATTTTCCTGAAATCGCCTTCTTTAGCTGCTGCATCCATGAAATGTACTAATGCTGTTGCAATTGTACGAACAAAAATTGTTAATAGTAAACCTGCAACTGCAAGTGGAATCGCAATCGCAATTGCTGAATCAACACCCGCTTCACCTCGACCACTTAAAACTAAAATAATTGCAGACGCAACGGATGCCAACGCAGCATCAGGTGCCACAGCCGCTCCAATATTTGCCCAACCTAGAGCAATCAATTGCAACGTACCACCTAAGATAAGGCATGGGACTAAGGTTCCTGTCACTAGGCCGATTAATGTACAAGCAATGATTGGTTGGTGGAAGTGGAATTCATCTAAAATCCCTTCAATACCAGCCACAAATGCTACGATAACAACTAATATTATTTGAATCATCGTCAAATCCATGATTATTTTTCCTCCTTTTTTATCTAATAATTAAGATTGCTGTTTGTTTAACTCTGCTTGCGCTCTTTTAAGAATGTCATCCATTCTTGCTTGCGAATCATTCGGTACTTTGCGCACATCGAATTCCACACCAAATTCTTTTAATTTAGCAAAAGTATCGACATCATCTTGACTAAAGGCCAATACCTTATTCGGTTGAACTTTACCAATTGAGTGTGACATTGAGCCAACATTAATCGTATCTAATGGAACGCCACCTTCAACTGATCTAAGTACATCTTGTGGGTTTTCGAAAAGAAGTAATGCGCGCTGTCCACCAAAATGTTGATCATCTTTAGCAAGCTCGATCATTTTGGCAATAGGAACAACGTGAGCCTTTACGCCTGAAGGAGCAGCCTGTTGGATCAATTTCTTACGAAGTTCATCCTTAGCCACGGTATCAGATACAATGATAATACGTGTGGGCAATGTATTTCTTGTCCACGCAGTCGCCACCTGTCCATGAAGCAAACGAGAATCGATACGCGCTAACACGTATTCAAATTTACCAGGAGCACCATTAGTTGATGGTCCGGTAGCAGTTTCAGCAGAAGCTGCTGGCTCTAATTCTTCAGGTTGTACTCGAACCGCCTCTCTAGCCGTACCTAAAATATGTGCAGCAACTTCATGCGCAGTGTTCATAGATAAGCGTGAAGCGTAAGATTCGATTACCATTGCTAAGTTCACCCCAGCAACGATGGCCCACCTGTCTTTGTGTTCTTCCATTAAGCTATTGGCTTGGTTGAAAGGAGTCCCACCCCATAGATCAACTAAGAATAAAACTTCATCTTGGTTGTCGAAAGAGGCGATTGCTTCTTGCATTTTTGCCTTTATATCATCAGGTCCTTCACTAGGCATCAATGTAACAGCTTTTACATTTTCTTGTTCTCCAAAGATCATTGCTCCAGATTGCAAGATACCATCGGCAAATTCACCGTGACTAGCAATTACAATTCCTACCATCTCTTTACCTCCTCTTATTTATTGTTAAAGCTTAGAACTAGTAAACCCCTAAAGTAGTAACTTTTAGAATGTTGGAATCGATTACATTTCCAACACAACTAAAAAAAATAAAAAAGTAAAAAGTAAATTAAATGAAGGCATAGGTATATTAGGTCCCTAGATTCTTCGCTTTAATCAATACTTTTTACTCATGCCTGATCGAATCAGTAACACGCAAAAAATAATTGCGATGGTTATTTAATTTTTCTCACATGCTATCACTATAGTGTTAAGAAATTGCATATGAGCTACTTTAATAAGTTTACAATGAAATTATAGCACACCACTTTTTGCCTTTCAAGAATAAGTTCTTTGGGTTTCTCTTTTTTTCATCAGTGACCACTCTTTTAAACGTGAAAAACGTAGAAGGTTCGCACAAATGTTGTACAAATAAAAATAATTTAACTTTGTAATCTTATGTCAGTTAACAATTCTGGATCTATTTAAAAGATAACTAACAAAGCAAATTCCCATCTATCTTATGTAGTGAAACGATTACTTTTTAGATTTACCTTTCAAACTACGTTTAATAGCTCCTAAGAACCCCAATGATTTGACCATACGATTCGGTTCAACATATTCACGAATTGCTCGAAAAACTTTTTTTGGATCTTTAGAAGAAAATGTATACGTTCCACTGCTCTTCGTTTTGATTGCATAACGTGGAATCCATTTGCCTTTAAACATGACGGAAGCGACTACATAATCAACTTCTTCCCAAGGAACTTGAATAAATTTACGCGCATCTCGCTTATTAAAAAATTCAAATCCCTTATCTCCAATCATAATTTCACCATAATCCGAAACTCCCATATGTGAGGTTGCATTAATAACTAAATCGACTTTTGTATTAATTGATTGGACCACTTTGATTACCCCATTTCATTCTTTTGCTAATCATTATTATACACGTTTTATAACTTTCAGCAAAAAAACAGTTGTGATAACTTCGTGGCGTTTATTTAAAAAGAAGGTTGTTGATCGTGCACGTTTTCCGTTTCAAATTAATAAATAAAAAAATGAGATAAAATTTACTCAATCCTAGACAACCGCAAACATTAGCCACAATTAGAGTATTCTCTTCTTAACCAAATCGGTGTTTCAGTTACTTTCATCGGATAAATAGAATAAGTATATAAACCAAGGGTAACACTACACGTAAAACTAATGTGGGTGGATGAATCAAATGAATCAGATTATTCTCTGGTCGCTCTTGATAGTGCCATGGGCGTCCTTGTTTTTGTTAAAAATGAATACTATACGCAGATACATGCCGGTCGCTCTATTTATGACCGTTATTCATACCTTGGCATATCAAGCCGCTTACCATTACGGCTGGTGGAAAGAGACAGGTTCCAGTCTGTTCGGGTGGGATAAAGTCGTTCCGGTTCCTTGGGTATATGGAGCATATTTAGTTATCGTTATCTGGATGTTCCGTTTTACGTTCGAGAAATTTTGGTTGTATTTGACTGTCAATATACTTTTGGACGGGTTATTTATGTACCTCGTTTATCCGATATGGCAACGAATAGGGCTTGTTTCGAGTGAATCGACCGTGCCAACAATAGCGGTTGTTGCTATGATGGTTGGTTTTGCAATTATCATTTATCTTTATCAACTGTGGCAGGACGAAGTATTCAAACAGCCCAAAGCGGATTAACCGAAAACACGGCGATTTCCGAATTCAGGACCTGCCCACGATGACTTACCAATAGCGCTGGATGCACCTGTGGTATTCATTTGCATTTACCACATAGATTCTCCTCTGAATCAAATGATACTTCTTGCTTATGACTATTTATGACCAGTTCACCATCTTACATAAAACATCTGATACCTTTTAAGGTTGCAAACAATAATTGCTAGATTCAACCAGAACGATTACACTTATCATCAACTATGAAGGGAATTTGATAAGCTGCTATCTATATCATTTCATGTTTAGTTGGAAATAATGCTTTATGACAATTAAAAAAGGAGTGCGTATATGTCACGTTTAAATAACCATGTCATTCTTGTCACCGGGGCTAATCGAGGACAAGGAAAGGCTATTGCACAGCACCTTGCCACATTGGGGGCTATTGTAGCGATTGGTGCCCGAAACTATAATGAGGCTGAGGTAGTCGCTAAGATGATTGGAGAGAATCACGCTTACCCAGTTCAATTAGATGTAACAAAAGAATTAGAATGGAAATCAGCGGTAGAGGCGGTCATAAATAAATATGGTAGGCTTGATGTTTTAGTGAATAATGCTGGTGCTCTAATACGCAAGCCATTTACAGAGACAACACTGGATGATTATCAACGGCTGATTAATACCAATCAACTTGGCGTTTTTATGGGGATGCAAGCAGTTATTCCACAAATGGAAAAGCAGCAAAAAGGATCGATTGTACATAATGTATCGATTTCTGCGTTTGCTCCAATTAGCCAGTCCTCTGTTTACGCTGCGACAAAAGCATCTGTAGTTGCCATGTCCAAAGCTGCAGCTATTGAACTAGGACCAAAAGGAATTCGAGTAAATATGGTCCATCCAGGTGGAGTCGAAACAACAATGGCTACACAAGGTAAACATGTTCCTGTTTATTACGATTCCGTACCTTTAGGACGTATCGGACAACCAATTGAAATTGCTCGAGCTGTAGCGTTCCTTGCATCTGATGAAAGCTCGTATTGTACGGGTACAGAAATTGTGGTAGACGGTGGAATGACACTGGATACTTCAGATGAATAAGGTATGAATAGTCCGCTTTAATTAACTCTAGTTGAACATTATAATACTCAAAAAAAGCACTTTCTAGATAAGAAATGTGCTTTCTTTATTTTATATTGCTACCTAATTGATTATAATAAACCCAAACTCTCCATCAGCAAGTAAATCCCTGTAAACAATAAGATTATATATGTAAATATTCGAAAAACATTCTGATTAATCTTTTTAAATAATAGTTGTCCCAAATACAATCCTACAAATACCAAAGGTAAGGCCCACAAACTTGAAACCCAGATCGTCTTATTTGTTCCAGCAAAAATCACTTGGATGATTAAACTAACAAAATATATAAATAAATAAAAGGCTAATGTAGTACCTCTTAATTTCTCTTTTTTAGTATCTGTTCCTGAAAAATATAATAATAATGGTGGTCCGGGCATACCGATACTTGTTGTGAATAAGCCTGATAGTCCACCAACAATTAAATCTCTCTTTTTACTTTGGTTTATTCGAAACGTTAGAATGAGCATTATTGTTAATGCTAAGATAATAAGGCTCACACCCAACTTTAATCTATTTATATCAACTAACAAGAAGATCACAATTCCAATCGGCAGACCCGTAACACTTCCTACAACAAATCTTCGAAGGATGTCAAAATCAATATCCTTTCTAATTTTCATAATTAAAGCACTAGAAATAACTAAAGACAAAATTAAGTTTATTTGAATTGCCTCAATTGGTTCAAATAGTAAAAAAAGAAATGGAGTAGCCAAAATTGAAAATCCGAATCCTGTACTCGTTTGAAGTACAGAAGCGACTAAAATGATTATAATAAATGCCGTTATCTCCATAAAACTCCCACTTTCATATAACAAAAAATTAAAATACCGTTAATAAACAGTATTTTCCCTACAACTATTATAGTAACATTCCATTAATTGTCCGACTATCTGTTTTACCACTATTTGTGATGCAATTCACCGTTGTGGTGTAAATGAGGTCAGAAATGTTAGATGAAATTTTCATTCTATGGATTAAATTCACTGCTATAATAGAGAAATAGTATCACACATGGAAGAAATGAAGCATTATATGACAATGCTTAACCTCGCTTTTTTAAGGAAAGGGTGAAACAAATTGAACGAATTGATTTTATTAGTAGAAGATGATGAACAGATTCATGAAATGGTTGCTAATCATCTTAAGAAAGAAGGATACAGGGTTGTCTCTGCATTTGATGGAGATGAAGCAATAACGCTTTTTTCTCAGGAAAATATTGATTTAATACTGCTTGATTTAATGCTCCCATCTAAGAACGGGATCGATATTGTAAAGGAAATCCGGGAAGAAAGTTTACTACCGATTTTAATCATGTCCGCAAAAGATAGTGATGTTGACAAGGCTCTAGGACTCGGGTTTGGAGCAGATGACTATATCGGAAAACCATTTTCCTTAATTGAAATGACCGCAAGAATAAATGCCGCATTACGACGATCAAACCAGTACACACAGAGCCCTTCCGTTAATCAGAGCAATAAAGTAGCCGTAATGAACCTTATCATTGATTTGGATAACTTCACAGTCTTAAAAAATGGAAATGAAATCAGCTTAACGGCAAAGGAATTTCAAATATTACGTTTACTTGCAACACATCCCAACCAGGTATTTACCAAAGGTCAACTTTTTGAAAGTGTTTGGAAAGACAATTATTACGGGGACGACAATGTTATAAATGTTCATATTAGAAGACTGAGGAGTAAAATTGAAGATGATCCTTCCAAACCAACGTATATAAAAACTATTTGGGGAATTGGCTATAAAATGGAGCTAAATAAATGAACATTATCTTATCTATTATTATACTTATTCTGCTTCTATTACTCTTTCAAAACTATCTTTCTAAGAGAAAGTTAGACAGCAATCTGCGCTACATATCCAACAAGGTCAACCATCTAATCTCCAACGATTCATCAGACCGTATTTTATTAATGACAGAGCACAAAGCATTACGCGAACTGTTAATTGAAGTCAATCAATTACTTGATTATCATCAAGAATACGTAGCTGACAATGCTCGGATGCGCATGTCTATGAATCGTATGCTAACCAATATTTCACATGACCTAAAAACGCCTTTAACCGTAGTTTTAGGCTATTTAGAAAACCTACAATACGATAAGAATTATACACCCAAAGAACGTGATGCTATGTTAGCCAAGGTATCTGCAAAAGTGATCGATGTAGCAAGTCTTATTAATACATTCTTTGATTTGGCAAAGCTTGAGTCCGGTGATTGGCAACTAGACGCCAAGCGCATCCACATCAATGAAGTGTGTCGAAAAGTCATAGTTGGATATCACGATACGTTAATCCATAAAGGTTTTGACGTAGAAATAGATATTCCCAAAGAACCCCTCTATCTTTACGGTGATGAAGATGCCTTGATCCGCATCTTAAATAACTTATTATCAAATGCGCTTCGCTACGGAAAAGACGGCAATTTCGTCAGCTTAAAGCTACATGAAGATAACAAACTTGTAACGATTGAAGTCACAGATAAAGGAAAAGGCATCTTACATTCTGATCAGGACCGCATTTTTGAGCGTCTCTATACAGTTAAAGATTCGAAAAGTGAATTTACACAAGGAAGTGGCTTAGGCTTAACAATTAGCAAACGATTAACAGAACAGATGCAAGGAAAGATAGCATTTACTAGTATTCCTTCTACTCGGACAACTTTTGTCCTGTCATTCAAAAAAGCTTGATTTTTGAAAACGTAAGATTTACTTAAGGAATTGGTAATAAAAAAGACATTTTCCTTTGCTATAGTTAAGTTAGATCGAAAGGGAGGCAAGAAGATGACCTATATTATTCGGACACACAACTTAACAAAAGCTTACAAAGGAATAGAAGTGGTATCAGAAGTAAATATGAAGGTGAAAAAAGGGGAGATTTATGGATTTCTGGGTCCTAACGGCTCAGGGAAAACGACTCTCATGAAGATGATAACGAACCTTGTAACACCAACTGGTGGAGAAATTGAAGTCTTAGGTGATAAATTAAGTCCATCTTCGTTTGAGGTGTTAAAAAGAATCGGTAGTATCATTGAATATCCTGTTTTTTACGAAAAGTTATCCGCCAGAAAGAACCTCGAACTCCATTGCGAATACATGGGCTATTACAATAAAGGCGCCATTTCTGAGGCACTAAAGCTAGTAAATTTAGTTAACATTGAAAAAAAAATCGTCAAGGAATTTTCGCTTGGAATGAAACAAAGGTTAGCCATTGCAAGAGCGGTTATCACAAAACCAGATCTACTAATACTAGATGAGCCTTTAAATGGACTAGATCCCTTAGGAATTCGCGAATTACGTGACTTGTTTTTAAACCTTAGCAGAGAGTACGGCATGACTTTATTGATATCTAGCCACATTCTCGGTGAGATCGAGCAGATTGCAGATACGATCGGTGTGATACGAGAAGGGAAATTACTAGAAGAGGCCACAATGGATCTGATACGAAGTAAACATGTAGAACATGTGGAGTTAATCGTGAAAGAGCAAGCAAAAGCTGCATTTGTTCTAGAAAATGAACTGAATATCGCTAATTTTAGAATAAAAGAAAGCGATGGTTTGATTCATATCTATGATAGTAACATTTCGCAAAATGATATTATTCATGCGATGGTTACACACCAGATTGAAGTTGGATCGATTACTAAAAAAAGTAAATCGCTAGAAGATTATTTTTTACAGTTAATTGAAGGAGGTAATAAAGATGCATAGCCTGATAAAATTGGAAATGCGTAAGATGAATATTGGAAGTATGGTATTAACTTTCCTTTATATTAATGCAGGAATTATCGGTTTACTTTTATTGCTCGGATTAGATGAAGACGCTACTGCAGAATTTTTAACGAGCTATGAAAGTGTATTTATGTTAATGGAAATATTTATCGTGGCTGCTTTTGTTATTTATGCCTCCGTTCTTCTCTCTCATATGATAATAGAAGAATTTAGGGATAAAACAATCTCTGTCTTGTTTATGTATCCGATTGACCGTAAAAAACTTTTAGTAGCAAAAGTCCTTATCATAAGTATGGTAACCTTTGTCTTTGTCATTCTCTCGAATATCATTGTATTTGGTAGTTTTACCTTTTTAAATTCAACTTTTCACTACATCAGCGGACCCATCACACAAGATATGTTAACTGAAAGAGCCGCTCGCACGGTTTTGATTGCACTAAGTTCTGCTGGAATGTCTTTAATACCGTTATTCTTTGGGATGAGAAAATACTCTGTACCAGCAACGATTACCTCCTCTATTCTGATTATTGCGGTCATCTTTTCCTCGACAAACAGTAATACCAACCTTTTTTCATTTATTGCTATCCCGATTTCACTAGGAATCGCTGGATTTTTGATTGCCTATCTCGTAATTAAGAAAGCAGTTAAAGCCGACTTTTAAAAATCAAGGGGAGATGCTCGATCTCCCCTTGATTGTATTTTATATTGATTTGCACATATGGATAGCTATCAATAGATTCACAAGCAATAATTTGGCCCAATAACAAAATAAATCCCAAGTTGGTAGTATCACATTTAAAAATTAACACTTGAAAAATCAGATGATAGCTAGTAAACTGTTCAAAGTGCTCATTTATATATTAATCTACCTGTATAACCTCAGAATATGGATGAGGGTCTCTACCAGGAACCTTAAAATCCTGATTACAGAAAATGAATTATTTCATTTTTTGTAATCAGGATTTTTTTTATTTCTGAAAAATATCTTTATTATTTTTTCATTCGAAAGGACGTAAAACAGAATATGAATATAAAAGTCTTTATACTAGCACTATCAACTGTAGCGGTTGGGATGGTTGAATTAGTCATTGGTGGCATACTTCCAACTATCGCAAACGATTTAAACATCTCACTAAGTTCCGCTGGACAACTAATCACGGTTTTCGCACTTATTTATGCTATTTTCGGTCCTGTCTTACTAGTCATAACTAGCAAAATGGAACGAAAAAAATTATATCTGATATCCTTGTCTGTATTCTTCATCGGTAATATCATGACATATTTCAGTCCAGATTTCACCTTTATGATGATTGCAAGGGTCTTAACCGCAATGAGTACAGCACTTATCGTAGTACTATCCTTAACCATAGCTTCAAAAGTTGTTTCACCAGCACATCGCGCAAAGGCTTTGGGTTTAATTTATATGGGCATTAGTTCATCACTTGTCATGGGAGTGCCGTTGGGAATTCTGATTTCTGAAGAATTTGGCTGGCGCATTATTTTTCTAGGGATTGCTATTTTATCGATCGGATCTTTTGTGCTTATTTCTATCTTTTTGGAGAGGATTCCTGGAGAAAATTCTATTCCACTTTCAAAACAATTAAAGGCAGTGAGTAGTATAAAAATTGGTAGTGCACACCTTGCAACCATGTTTATGCTGGCAGGACATTATACGATTTATGCGTACTTTACTCCATTTTTAGAAACGGAACTTCATCTGAATTCCAGTTGGATCAGCATTTGTTATCTACTCTTTGGGATTGCAGCGGTAAGCGGCGGCGCATTCGGAGGAATTCTTTCAGATTCAATTGGCGCCGGGAAGAGCATCATTGTAGTAATTATTTCATTTGCTGTTGTGCTATTTATATTACCCTTTACAACTTTTTCACTTATTGTATTTATACCGATTATGATGGTCTGGGCTGCATTAAGCTGGAGCCTAGCTCCACCACAACAAAGCTATTTGATTCAAACAGATCCTGCTACATCTGATATTCAACAAAGCTTTAATAATTCAGCGTTACAAATAGGTATTTCTCTTGGATCAGCATTTGGCGGTATCGTGTTAAGTCAAACCGGAACTGTCACGCACACAGCTTGGTTCGGTGGCATCCTTGTCATGATCTCCTTAGTATGCGCAGTCTTATCTTTAACAAGAAAAACGAAAGTAAGAGAAAATACAAAAGTGACCTTGGCTGTACAAAGTCAGACTTGATTAGCTTAAGTTTATAGAATACTTTATACGGTAATTAGAATTCTCATTGTTTGATTTAGATTAAAATAGTTTTTATTAACAAAACTAAAATATTAGGAAATTACGTTAACAGGTTCTGCCTTAGGAAGAGAATTGAGAATTCACAAGTTGAACTCTCTAGTCAAAAATAGCACCATTTTAGAATGGTGCTATTTCAATTTCTAAAAGCTCATTTACTTGTGATACGGTTAACTGTACCAGTTTTCAGGGTAAAATAACTGAGAAAAAGGGTAGTGATAATCAACGATCTCTAACCTTCAATTCCATCGCAAATAGATTTGTTTCTTAACTATAGCATTCTACTACTTTAAATCTATTATAATCTTTAATAAATGGTTCAATAAATATTAAATAACTTTTTATTTCATCAATTTGGAGTTTTGAGGACATACATTTTAAATTTGAATATAACACTCTTAATAATATATCTAGTTTATTTCCTGATATTTTTAACGTATCATTTAAACTTAGAGAACTTATTTCCTCTAATATTGCTTCTTTAATCTCTTCCTTCTTCGTTGTTTTAGTTAAACCAAGTTTTGAACATATATAATGATAATCTGGATGATCACATTCTTTTAAACTAAGTAATATTGAATCATAAAGACCCCTAATATCTTTTCTCCGAAGACATACATTATTTGTAACTGAATAAAATAAGTTAAGTTTACTAACCAAGTCAATTAATTTATTTGAATCACCAATTTGTTCAATTGAATAATATCTTGATTCTCCAGTGGAGTAATATTCCTTAATATTAATTGATTCCTTAAACTCATCATATGACAATTTCCTTTTAAAAAATAACTTCGTTTTTTTAAAAGGCTTATTTCGATTATAAATCACATATGGTAAAAACTCTTCTGTTAACCAATCATACGTTTGTTGTACATTCCAATATTTTCTTAATTTATATTTGTTACTATGATTTATATCCCACCACACTAACCATACATAATTAGATGGTTCCCAACTATAACTATCTTCAATAAAACTATGTATAATACATTTATGCCCTTCATCGTACTTATTAGTTTTTTCTTTAATATAAACTTTCAGCATGTTATTACCTGAGGCATCAAAAATATTCCATTTAGTATTCCCCAATTCATAATCATTTCTTCTTGAAAACTCAAGCATAGAAGTCCATAAGTCTTTTTGGATCTTTACTAATTGGTACTTAGTTAAGTCATATTTATGAGGAATAAATTCATTTGCTTGTAGATAACTTTCTATATTTTCTAGAGCTGTTATATATTCTATTATAAATTTATCAATAACGTAACATAAGTTCTCCAACTCTTCTATATTCAGCGTAAACCTAGAATTCCCTATTTGTACTATATAACTGTCGTCGTTTATTTTAGCTATTATGTAACTCCTCATTTCAAATTCAATCGGAGTCTGACTTCCAGGATATAAATTTTTTAATATTTCTTTATGTCCTAAACTAATTGTAGTTCCCCTAATATAAAAACTATTAAATGTTAATAAACAACTTCCCCTGGGCTCTTTCACTTTAGGTAAGTGCCCTTCCAGCATTACTGTTTTATTTTTATATTGCACATAACTACTAATTTCTGTTTGACTTTTGAATTCTTGTACCCCGAAATCGGCTATATAATTATTAATTCTATCAACATACTGTTCTAAATTTATATCTCCATCTTTCAAATAGCTCCTTACCGCTTCAATATTAAGTGCATATTTAGATTCCTCTTCAAACCTTTTAATCTGTTTCTTTACATCTCTTAATTTATTTTTTGCTATTCTTAATAATTGTGCAGTTATTTCCCTAGGCGCCTGATTATTCCTCTTCTTATTATTGCATTTTCTATGAGCTGGCCTTAAATTTTCTAAACCATTTATATTAAAGTCCGCTGGTAATTCATATGTATTTGATAGTTCTTTGAACTTTTTATCATCTTTTCCTTCTGATTCAGCAATTATATGATCTATTTCCAATTCAGAATAATTGAATAAATCTTCGTGACAAATAGCACATCTTCTTTGATAAGCTTGCCATAGGGCATATCGAACGTCTGGTTGATCTTTTAAAGCCACTATTTAACTCTCCTCTCCATGCAATTATGAATAGCCTACCAGCCCATTTTTTTAACGAGCATTGGATCAAAATCTGTCTCTAACATTACCAGATAATTATTCGGGCTTTCTTCACAATCATGAGGTATATTAAAGTCTCGCTCTAATATTTCATGTGCTTCTTCCATCATGATTTTTAATAACGTAAAAGTTTAAGTGAATTTTAGATTATTCATTTTATACCAAGTCTTCTATTTTTCTTTCTAAATTAATAAGGTCATTCTGCTTTGAATAGTGATAAATTTGAATTAACATATCATTCGGTATTTCACTTTTTCTTTCATGCCAAGTTTTAGTGGCCGAATAACTATTCCCTCTAACCCTTTCATTTCTACTACTAACAAAATTCAAAACTCTACTTAATGAATTTACAGTTAATTGAAATAACCTTGGAGCCATCTTTAGGTATTCATATTGAACTAAAATATCCATTATAATATTTAAATATTTATCGTACATTTCAAATGCACCATAATCGTCTCATAAGGATATTCATTTTTCTCAGTATATATATTTTTAGACCAGTCGACTGATGTCAGAACATTCATATCCCCTAATGCATAGCCTAATATTAGCGTTGTTGACTCTCTTATTGTCATGGCTAGCTTAGACTGCCTATACTCATTAGGTCTAAATAATTTTATATAATCATCTTGAGTAACTATAATTGTTTCATAATCTAATCGAGTACCGTGAAGATGATAAATAGGAACTATATTTTTAGGAGCAGATAAATAATTCATTGGACTAAGGCTCTTACACTTACCTGTTAGGATAGTTTCTAGTACAAAATCATAATTAGTAGTTACAATCCATGCAGGATTAAGGATATCAAAGATTCCCCTATACTCTGCTGTCTTTTGTTCACTTGGTAGCCAATTTGACAAATTGCAAATTTCTTTTTTAAATAAGCGTTTTGCCTCTTCATAATCCTTACAAATGTTTAATGCTAATCTCTTGCAAATTAATGTTGCTAACTCTGGGAAAGAAACGCCAATTAATTCCTCATTACTAGGAAATTCAACTTCAAGCTTTTCACTAACTTCTTTTATTAAAGCTAACCAACCTAAGGCTTGAGGAGAGTCATCTCCTATCACAGCTTTAGAAAAACCAGCACCAATAAACATTCCCAAGTTACCATAGTTAAATGAATTAAATAGACTTTCGTAAACTGTTTCTCTAGAAATAACCTCATCCAATTTGTTATGCCCCTCAAATGTTTTTTTACCAACTGATGAATACTTTTTAGAAGTGCTTCTTTATGTCCATTAAATCGGATAGCCTATTAATTCTTTGTCACTCTAACTCCATCATCATAAGTTATGTAGCTAATCTATCGAACTAACCCTTAATCTTTCTTAATATCTGTTATACTTTTTCATTATACGTGGCCTTCTCAGTAATGTTTAGAACCAATGACAGTTATTATTTAATCGACAAAATAACAGATTTTACGGGTGGTGACAGTACCTGTGACACAAATCGCGACTTAGAATTTTAACTCCCATACAATATGCGTATGGGAGTTAAATCTATCTAGTTATTACTAAGTTTTTTTCTATTCTTCTTGACTTAATACTTCTTTACCGTAATTCATCATCTAGCGGTACAATTTCTTCATCTAAAACTTTCCGCCATGTACGTTTCATCATTTGTGGATATTTAAATGGTTTGACTTCTGGATGAAGTACTTTATACGCATCATAATCTTTACTCTCAATAACACTTTTCATATTCGGAATGGCATCCATACCAAAGATATACTGTATTGCTGAGGAATGTAATTCGTTACTAGATACACACCACGATTCACTAAACGCTTTAATCGTTAGGTTTTTCTTCTCCGTAAAGAATCGTCGCTTAACAGCAAAGATATCTTCCGTTTCATCAATGCCTTCTTGATCAATCGCATTTAGAATACTTCTATAAACATCTTTTACGCCTTCTGTCTTATTTAATTTGTTTAAGGCCTTTTCTATTTCTTCACGGACATCCGGACTATTGGCGGCATACGTGCCTAATAGTTGATCAATATATGCAGCGTCAATATCATATAGTTTAATGGAATGGTCGCTGTAGAAGGAAATTTCAGAGAAATCTGCTGAATCAGCATCCTCATCCGCAGGGTCTATGTCAACAAGTGAACCTTTTACTGTTTGATAAATACCCGCTTGTTCTTTCAAGACAAGTACTTGTTCTTGCAGGGTATCTGATTGTTCCATGTCATTGTTATAGTTATCGTAAGTCACCAAAGCTTCATAAGCATTATTTAATTCTTGGAAAGCTTTCACATACTCGACACGTGTCTCTAAGGGACTCTGATCATCAACATCACCGGGCACAAGCGTGAATTCTTTTAATTTTCGATAACTCTTTTTGAATCGTTTCTTAGATTCTTTATAAGTAGGGTAAATTAAAC
The DNA here is from genome assembly GCF_003426055.1 of Paraliobacillus sediminis. Classification (NCBI taxonomy): domain Bacteria; kingdom Bacillati; phylum Bacillota; class Bacilli; order Caryophanales; family Bacillaceae; genus Paraliobacillus; species Paraliobacillus sediminis. Next base: position 95,512 of record NZ_QJSI01000001.1, on the reverse strand, counting down.
CTGATTCATCTTTCACTTCAGAATAGAGTTTCGTGGCTTTCTCGACGTTCTGTTCCATCTTATCTGGTTTACGGAAGGTCACAATAAGCCCTTTCGTCTTTTCTGGATAGGTTCGATTGGTTCTTGAGAAAGCTTGAATCAATCCCGCATATTCTAAATTTCGATCAACAAATAGCGTTTGAATAGTGGGGGCATCAAACCCTGTTAATAACCGGTCCACAACAATGACAAGGTCAACTTGACGCCCAATCTGTTTGAACTCCGCACGCTTTCTAGCTAAGCGGTTATTAATATCCCCGTTATAGCGTTCAATGTCTGCGAGTGTCCATGCCGTGTGATAGTAGTCATTGTAGTCTTGAATAATCTCTTGCATTTCCAGTTGTTTCGTGTCGGCATTGTCGGCGTTCTCATCGAGTGAATACGTAATCGCAATCCGAGGAAAATCGGGATCGTCCATCGTTCGTCCTTCACGAATTGGGTGGTCGTAAAACGTTTGCTTCATCCAGTCCGCATCTTGTGTCATCGCCTTAATCGCATGGTAGTATTTCTTTGCCATCGCAATCGAGCTGGTTGTTAAGATGGCTGACTTTGTTGGCTGGCCATTTCTAAAATCAAACTTTGTATAGGCATTATCCGGTCTTAAAATCTTACGAATCACCTTTTCAACATGGTCATCTTGTTCATAGGTGCTGTTGTCGATATAGGTTTCTTTTTCAATCCCGTCCATTTGGTCAATCACCTGATTAATGTCCTCTTCTGTTGCGGATGCATGCTTATCACTCACGCGGAGCTGTTTAAGAATCGTATTATCTAAAGATATCGGTTCAATCGTGTTTTCATGTTCGACTTGAAATCCTAAAACGGAACCGTCTTCTAAGGCATTTTTAATTGTATACGTATGTAAGACTTCCCCGTACTGGTCATACGTTGTCCTTGCCAGTTGTCCTTTGGCTTGTTTTTTATTTTCTTCAAAAATCGGTGTCCCGGTAAAACCAAACCAAGTTGAATTTGGAAAGAATGCTTTGGTTTCTTCCATATTCTCAGCACTTAAGGCACGGTGACATTCATCGACAATAAAGACAATGTGCTGGCCCATCAGTTTCTGGTAACGATTATTACCTTTTTGTTCTTCTTGTTTTTTGGCATATTTCAACGCTGCATCAAGCTTTTGACGGGTGGTCACAATCACGACATTGGAATTGGCATCAGCTAATAGGGTATCGCTCAATTCTTTAGAACTTCCTGTCCCTACAATCAAACTGTTTGCACGCATGTTGCCTGATGAGATCCCGGTATTGAACTCTGATGCGAACTTGGTAAATTCACTGGTGGTTTGGTTATCCAAGTCTTTCCGGTCGACCAACATAACCGTTCGATCAATCCCTGACTTTTTCGCCAAAAGTTTCGTCGCTACAAAACTGGTCAAGGTTTTACCTGAACCTGTCGCATGCCAGACATAGCCAGACTGATGCTTATTAGCAGCGGTAAAGAGTGCTTCAATCGCATGGACTTGATACGGATGTAAAACCATTAAGGTTCTATTATCTTGGTCTTCACTGACAATCGTGTAATTTGCAATCAAACGATGGGCGTCGGGAATATTTAAGACTTGTTTACAAAATTCATAAACGTTTTCAACTTTCTTATTATCTTTTGTCCGCCAGCTAAATAAGAACTTGCGGTGCATGTCTTTTGGCATTGCATTGGCAAAATAACGGGTTGTTTGTTCATTTGAAACAACAAATAACTGCAGGGTTGAAAAAATGTTATTTCTGAACATACCTTCTTCTGCGTATTTCTTAATTTGATTAAACGCCTGGTACACTCCATCTTTTGCGGTGACTTGTTTAAGTTCAATCTGAACGATTGGTAGCCCGTTGATCAATAACGTCACATCAAACCGGCGGTCTCGTCCATCTTCTCGATTGCTTTGTTTCGCAATTTGATTGACGACTTCATAACTCGACATGCCGCCTCCAATATCTTGATTCGAATAGAGAACGACAGACAATGTACCTAGACTGGTATCTTCTCGTTCAATCGTAATCCGAGCAATCCCGTTTTCCCCTTTCAACCATTTCGCAGCGTCAAAAGGCGTTTGTGTCCGTAGCAAAAGTTCCGTTTTGATGGAATCGAACTCTTTATCCGTTAAAGGGTGCTCTCCTAATTCAGATAAGTTATTTTGTATGATTTTTTTACGTAAGTTTTGCCATAGATCGGCTTCTGATTTTAAGTCTGATCGATATGTCCACTGATTGTGTCCTTCACCTAAGACATCAATCAAATGTGATTCGACTTCTGCTTCTATACGATGTGTTAAATTAGTCATATATGTCACCACCTTAGACGAACATTTTTTGTAGAAATCCTTTTTTGGTTTCTTTTAATAGTTCTAGTTCTTTCTCATGAAGAACTATTGTGTCATCAAGTTGTTTGAAAAAGGTGCCGATTTTTTGTTGTTCTTCAACATCACTTGGATATACTAATGTGATTTTTTTCAAATCCCCTAAATAAATTCCTGGTTGGGCAGATACAACTTGTCTATTTTTAAGCTCTTTTTGAAAACCAGAGCCTATAGCTAGCGTATATAAAAAGCGAGTTCTTATATCTGACGGTCTCAAATAAGCAACACTTCTTTGAAAAGTAATATTTGTTGGATCATTCAGAATTGCGACTTCTCCGATAGAACCAACAATTGTTAAAAGAATATCTCCCGACATTAACTTGAAATTTTTGTGAATTTTTTCATATTCTTCTTGAGATATCTTTCTATCACCTTCCGTTATTTTAACCTTTCCATTCTTTATATTTTTCGCACTTAAAAGATATGGTCCACTCTCTGCATTTTTATGAGTGCCGTGTGTCCCATCTTTAAGTAAAGTCAATTCATCTTCCAATTTACTGTTTTTCCAATCTCCCACAAAACCAGAAAACCTAACCTCCGGAACACGCTCCCCATCCTTCGGGAACATTTTTCGCAAAAATCCCTTCTTGCTATCTTTTAAGCGTTCTAGTTGGCGTTGCTGTAGGGCGATGGCGTCGTCGAGTTGTTTGAAGAATGTGCCGATTTTTTGTTGTTCATCTTCATTTGGAAAACCTAATGTTATTTTTTTTACAACCTGACCATTTAGTTTAGGTTGTGCTGTTCCACTGTTATATTTTTCATAATTTTGTTTCTCAAGAAGTTGAAGCAAAAACCTATTGGACCCATATTTTATTTTCATAATATGTGCATGGTTGTTCAACCAAAACTTCCCTTCAGTTATATACGCAATTGGGCTATTTCTAATAGTGATGTTAGCTCCATCTTCTGCCAATAGTACATACTCTCCATCAAAAATATATCCTTCAACATAATCTATAACTCCAGAAGCCCCATAATAAGGATACCTTCCACTTCGGCGTTTCCCAGAATCTATAGGTATTCGTTTTTCATCAAAAAAGTCTGCGACTTCCCCCAACTTACGTTGTTCCCAATCATCTGTAAACTCGGCAAACCTAACCTCTGGTTGCACATTACTCTTCATGGTTAAACACCTCTAATGCCCCTTTTATCCATTCAGCATCTTCTTCACTATATTGTAAGGATGAGATACTTTCAAAAAGACTTTTTTCTAACGCTTGTTTACTTTCACGGATTCCTTTGATCTCGTCACCGACAACCTTCATATCCACCGATAGTTCTTCTTCAAAGGTGTCGACATAGCGTGGGATATTTAAGTTATAGTCATTCGCTTTGACTTCTTCAAAGCTTGCAATATACGCGTATTTATCAATGCTTTCTCGTTTTTTATAGGTCTCAACAACCTTATCAATATTTTCTTTAGACAGTTTATTTTGGTTCTTTCCCTTTATAAATTCATGACTAGCATCAATGAATAACACATCACGTGCACTACGGTTTTTCTTTAAGACAATCACGGTGGTTGGAATCGATGTACCAAAGAATAAATTGGCTGGCATACCAATAACGGCATAAACACTACCGTCTTCTAATAATTTCTGACGAATCACACCTTCTGCGCCGCCACGAAATAGGACACCGTGTGGTAATACGATGGCCATCGTACCGGTCTCTTTTAAGTGATAATAGCCGTGTAAGACAAAAGCAAAGTCTGCTTTTGATTTAGGCGCTAATTTTCCATATCGATTAAAGCGTGAATCATCTAAGAATGTTTCATCGGCTGACCATTTCGCTGAATACGGTGGATTCATAATGACGGAATCAAAGGTATACGGTTCATCCGTTGGCCAATCTTTATTCAAGGTATCACCATTACGGACACGCATGTCTTCGGCTTCCACCCCGTGTAGGATTAAATTCATCTTGGCCAAGTTAAAGGTTGTCGTATTTAACTCTTGTCCATGATATTTTACTTTTTCCGGGTGATTGAGATAATTTTGAACATTTAGCATTAACGAACCCGATCCCATGGTCGGATCAAAGACGCTGAACAGCTTTTTGTCTTCTTGATTAATGGCCACGATTTGTGCCATCATATCTGAGACCATATGAGGGGTATAGAATTCCCCGGCTTTTTTTCCGGCCTCTGAGGCGAACTGACCGATAAGAAATTCATACGCATCGCCGATAACGTCACCTTCATGTTTGATGACATCAACATCATTTAATTTTTTCAACACTTCGGTGATGGTCACATTACGTTGCTGATCATCTGAACCTAGTTTTCTCGACTGTAAATCAACATCTTCAAACAGGCCATTAAACAAGTCATATTTCGTTGACAACTGGATAAACGCTTTATTTAATTCATTTAATTGGAAAAGGTTTTGTTTTGCTTGATTCGCTAAGACATTAAACAAATACGCTGGTTCAATATCATAACCTAACGTATCGATAATCGTTGCAATTAAATCTTCTTTGGTATCCTCATCAGCTAGTAGCTCTTGATATAATTCCGTTTGCTGATCCGGAGTCGCATATGTATCAAGTGATTCATCTGCCAGCTCAACCACTTGGATCAATAGCTTGTCCGATAGATATTTATAGAAGATCAATCCTAGTAGATAATTTTTGTACTCTGATGCGTCCATTTTACTGCGAAGATTATCCGCCGCACTAAATAATTTTTGATTTAATTCTGCTCCCATAATTTAACGCCTCTCTTTTACTAAAGTTTGTGGTGAAAATCATTTTTTAACTCTGTTAATCTTATCAACTTATAGTGCGTTTAATTTTCTATATCGCAAAGAGAAGCCTAGCTTTTCCGATATTTTTTATTTAAGGATCCTATCACTTTTCTTTTTTACACCTTATTAGTAATATAACATATTATTCTTGCACTAATTAACTTTGGTTTTTGTCCACTTTCAATTTCCTGATCATTTGTTATAATCTCCACGGTTCTTAAAATAATTGCTCAGTCATAGGAATTATAGTTATAGTTATATACTATTATTTCAGTCTGGTAATGCTCTATTACTCTGCCTAAACTAAAACTTTGTGAAACAGGTGTGGTTGAAGTTAATGGGTTTTATGAACACCACTCTTACTTAATTTTTATATTAGCTCTAAACACTTTTTTTACGAAAAGTACCAGACAATGTTCGTAACTAATTCTAAATGAATGGCCACTAACAGATTTATCAACAGATGAAGCAGCAATTCTACTAGAAATAACAGAAGCTCGCCACAAGGTAGCTTCAACAATATATTGTTCCAAAGTCGATCCTAGTGGATGACATTTGAAATGAGGGAATGAAACAATAGCAGAGGCTATTTTAGAGCAGAATTATCCATGAGTCTTATCATATTCTTATATATGGTAACGTTTCTATGCGTGAACGTCATGGAATAGGTCAAAAAATTTAATAAAAATAATTCGTAAGTGTTAAATGGAAAGCCCTACAGCAATTAAATGATAATCTGCAGGGCTTTTCTTATATGGTAAATGCAATTGGCGTAGTATCGTACATTCCTTGGCGAGGGTGGTAAAATCTAGTGATTATGATCAATCTAAATAAGAATTTCCTCAAATAATAGGGTTTATTCACCCTCTAATTCCTTAAAGTACTCCTCATAAGTTTCTTCATAGTTACTATTAAAAAAATTATAAGGTTCTGTTAAATTAATTCTGTTAAAATTATAATCTTTAATTATATTTAAAGTCTGCTCATTATTTGAAATGAATATAAAAGATTGAAAGGTGTTTTCTAATTTACTAAAAATAAATTGAGCAGTTTTCACAATTTCATCATTATTAAAATCGTCTTTTAGAAAAGTATCAATGAACATTGGTATGTCAATAATGTCTTTATTTTTAAGCGACATTTCATAAATGGTTAAATATTGAGCTATAAATGCCTGCACCTTGGATGCTCCCGATAGTCCAATCTCTACTGATTCCAAATTTGATGTATAATAGTTTTTATAAGAGAACTGAATATTTAAATCATTAAATGCTTGAATCATTAATTTCTTATACTCTAGTGAGACGTTTCTTTCATTTAATTTTTTTAGCCTCTCTTCAACTTCTTCTAGTTTAAATTCGTATTCTTTTCTTTGTATTTCTAATGTTATTATTTCTTCTTTTAGCTTAATATTAATGCGAGATAAAGCATAACTATCCGCTCTTTCTATTAATGACACTACAGTAGTATTAGCATTTAGTTTTTCTTCAAGGTTGTTTTGATCAACCTTTAATGTTTTAACTTGTTCCATTGATTCATTTATAGACTTTTCCGCCTCATTTAAGTGCATCTTAATCTTTTCTCTTTCATTTATTAAGTTTTCTCTTGTGAGTAACAGCCTATAATTATGTTCCATATTATTGTCAACTCTTTGATTACAAGTTGGGCACTCTTTTTCTATTTCTTTATTTATAATAGTTTCTATCGACACATCTAATTTGGAATGCATTTCTAATAAAGAATTTTTACTGTATATACTCTCATTAAGTTCTTCTTTTATTTTGTGCTCTGTTTCAATAATATTATTATATAAATTTAGGACCATTTTGTAATTTTCTTTAAAGTCCTCAACATCAATGCTTTCAATAATTTTTATATTCCTTATGTTCTCTTGAATTATTAGCTCTTTACCTCTAATAAGAGAATCAACTTTATGAAAATCAGCTTTCACCTTATTTTTTTCTAATTGAAGAGTGTAGTAATCGTTACTTCTAGCTCCACTGAAATACTCTAAAAGAATTTTTTTAATATTTGGTATAAAGTTTACTCCGTTAAATGTAGCAGCTAAATAGCTCTGCCAGCTATAATCTTGATCTGTATAAAATGGCAGAAAAATATGGTTAGGAAATAGCTTGGTTTCTACGTTTTCTTTACCAATGGTAACTAATCTTATACCTAATATCTCATTTAACTTATCTTTGAAACTTGTTGTATCGTAGTAGATATTATTATCATGCCTATTTTTCACTATTTTAAAATAGTTTTTTCCCTTTCCATCTTTTAATCTTCTTCTTATGAGAAGAAAATCATCGCTTTTAATAGAGAATTCAAGGATATAGATGTTGTCTGGATATTTTTTCAATAAATCGAAACTTCTTACATCACACCCCATAGTGAACAATATAGCTCTTGATAAAGTAGACTTCCCAGTATCTTTTTCTCCTACAATTAGATTAATATTGGAAGTGAACTCCTGACTGAAGGCTTTCTTATTTATTGGAGAAATAATTGAGAACTTATTAATAAAAAAATTCACTTAAACAATCTCCTTTACGACAAACAATAATATCAATACTTTTATTTCGTGATCATTTAATCTTATACAAATATCCTTAAAATAATCATTATTTTTTATTTTATCGAAAATTTCGTATAAATCATCCATACTTTTTAAATTAAAATATTCACTTATCTTTTGATAGTCTTTTAGAAGAGGATGATTAGTAATTTGTAGGAAACTGTTTATCTCAGAAAACATGAGACTTATTTGAATACTTCTTCTGTCTTTGTCATTTAACAAATGTGCACAGTCACTAAAGCTAACATCATTTTCTAAACTAGTATATTTATGAATCTCCTGGGTTAAAAAGGTATTCGTCAATTCAGACTTGTTTTTCCTAATTCTTCTTATTTCATAAGTGAGTGCATTATAAAGCGCAGTACTATTAATTTTATTATCCCCAAAAATTTCATTTATCGTATCTTCTATAAATATTCTAGTAACTTCTTCATGTCTAGATTTTGGTATTAATCTTGCTGCATATATTCTAGCCCACTCATAGTTATCAAATACTGTTGCATTAATTATTTCTTGTTTAACTCCCTCGCTTAATTCTTGAAAACATAATAGTTTTAAATTTTTAATGTCCTTTAAGTCCTTAGATAACTTTTTAGAAAACTCATTTGTTTCACAAACGAGTAAATGGCACTCTACCTTACTTTCTCCAATTTCTTTCTTTACCTTATTATAATTTATGTACATTTTTTCTATAATTGATAGACCCGTACTATCATTCTTTGTAATTCTAGAAGGCTTATATAATAGTTTTGGAGTTATATTATTGCTAACACTTTTGGCCTGATATAAATGAATTTTATCGCTTACTATTATAAAGTCTTCAATTTTCTCATATATTAATGCGAAATCTTTTTTATCTTTTAATTCATTAAATATTAAATATATCGCTGATGAGATCTGGAATTCAAAACCGTCTAATGCATTTTCTCCACCCTTTTCTTCATCTACTATAGCTAATAATTGTTTTGTTACTGAGTTTAAGATCATTCCATACCTCCTAATGCTCACGCATAAAGCTTTGCTAATTATTCCACTATTATACAGCAAACAACAAAAACAAATAGATATTTCTTTTTTGTTGTTTGCTCTAAATATTAAATTTCATAAAATTTCCTCTTCTTAAGGAGGTTTGAGTAATAAAAGACCTTTTCTTGTAAAATGTTGACCCTAACCCAATACCAGAAAAGGTGCCTTCCTTTGTCTTTACTCTATTCATATAGACTTTTATCAAGAATATCATTAGCAACTATTTTAAGACTGTCTCTACTCATCCGTCTCCAAATTTATTTTACCAATCTATGTATTTAGAAATTATGACTACTTTATTTATTTCCGAAGAGTAAGAAGCGTTTATTCCCGCACTACGCAATACGGGTCCCCTTATTTAAACTATAAAAACCTCATTTACTTATGGTACGGTTCCCCACGATTAATCCGATAAGCCCGATAAACCTGTTCCACCAACACCAAACGCATCAGTTGATGTGGTAGTGTCATTTTTGAAAAGGACAAAGCAAAGTCACTGCGACTTCTTACTGCTTCACTTAACCCAAGCGACCCACCGATCACAAAGGCAATTTTGCTTTTTCCGTGTGTTGCTAGGTCATCTAGTTGTCTGGCTAGTTGTTCGGAGGTGAGTTGTTTGCCTTTGATTTCTAATGTGAATACGTGTGTGTCTGGGTGAATTTTGGAGAGTATCCGTTCTCCTTCTTTATTGATGACTTCAAGCATTTGGGCTTGACTCAAATTTTCTGGTGCTTTCTCGTCAGCAACTTCGATAAGATTGATTGTTGCATAGGCACCTAGGCGTTTTACATATTCCTCGATGCCTTCCTTTAGGTATTTTTCTTTTAACTTGCCGACACTAATAATTGTAATGTTCATCGATTGCCCTCCAAGCTAGCCATTCATAGTCCCTTTGTATTTTGTTCATGCAGACTGTTTAACATTTTCATTAATGTTCGTTTTAGTTGTTCAAATTCTTCCGGGTCCACATCTACATTTTCAAGTAGCTTTGTAGGGATACAGGCTGCTTTCTCATGTGCTGCTCGTCCCTTTTCTGTTAAGGTTACGATCACTTTACGTTCATCCTGATCTGATCGCTCCCGCTTGATCCAATCATGTTCTTCCATCCGCTTCAGCATTGGCGTCAATGTACCTGAGTCTAAATACAGGCGATGTCCGAGCTCTTTTACAGAGATGGCATCCTTTTCCCATAATACAAGTAAGGCCAGGTATTGTGGATATGTTATTTGTAAGTCTTCTAGAAGCGGGCGATAGCGCTTCGTCATTTCACGTGTCGTTGCATATAGAGAAAAGCATAATTGATCTTCTAATTTTAAAATTTCATCCGACATTTTCATCACTCCTATTTCTATTATAACAAAAGATTTATTTGAACACTTGAACGGTAAAAGACTTTATGTTGCTTTTTTTATTTAGATTGTGTACAATTAAATTGTAGATAATATAATTATACCATAGAAACGGAGTCGATAAACATGTCAAACGCTCTTTATACTGCAAAATCAACTGCCGAAGGTGGACGTCAAGGTACGGTGAAATCATCAGATGGAACGTTAGATCTTACACTTTCCATGCCAAAAGGTCTTGGAGGATCAGAAAAAGCAGGAACAACAAATCCTGAACAACTTTTCTCTGCAGGGTATGCTGCTTGTTTTGATAGCGCAATTCAAATGGTGGCAGGCCAAGCAAAGAAAAAAATCAAATCGACTGTAACTGCTGAAGTAAGTATTGGTGCAGAAGAAGGCGGTTTTGGTTTATCCGTTAAATTACATGCTGCTATTGACGGTGTATCGCAAGATGAAGCTGTAGAATTAGTAAAAGCTGCTCACCAAGTTTGTCCGTATTCACGTGCTACACGTGGAAACATTGATGTTGAAGTAAGCGCAAAAGCTTTATAAGGTAAAGAGCAGAAGACTCCAATCGGTCTTCTGCTTTTTTTGTTTACAAATTGTAGGATGTAGACCATACTTAAATTAACAGAAAACTTTGTAAAGGTGGTCACAGATTATGATACAAGCATTACATACAGAAGATGAAGTACTTGCAGCATTTCCAGTTATGAAACAGTTGCGAACACATCTTGATCAAACAACGTATCTCGCTTTGGTTAAAGAAGCGCAAGAAGTAGATCAATACCAAATGGCTGCTTTATATGATGCGAATGAAATCGTTGCAGTCGTTGGTTTCAAACCGATGATCACACTCTATTATGGCCGTTTTGTCTGGGTTTGCGATTTAGTAACGGCGACAGATAAACGTTCGAATGGATATGGTGAAAAGTTATTAACGTATGTCGAAGAGTGGGCGAAGCAAAATTCTTATGAATCCGTTGCACTATCATCTGGTTTACAGCGAACAGACGCACACCGATTTTATGAAAAGAAAATGGACTATGATCGTGCTAGTTATGTGTTTAAAAAGGCGATTAACTAATGAAGCAGAAAGTAGTAGATTTTTGGAATGATTATTGGAAAGACAAAGATGTGCAAGCACCCGCTACTTATACGGCTTGGCAATTCGGCACTGATCCTGATACATTAGCCAAACTTGTTTCCGATAAAATAAAAACAGCAACATGCTCTGCCCATATCTTTTATCAAGTTGAGAAGGAGCCGCTTCCTAAAGTTGGCGACTATAGTGTTGTCCTAAATAGTCTGGATGATCCCGTTGTAATTATTAAAACGACAGATGTAACCCTTGCACCTATGAATCAAGTACCAGAAGAATTTGCTATTGCCGAAGGAGAAGGCGACAGAACTTATTCTTATTGGTGGCATGCACATGAGACGTTTTTTACAGAGGAACTTCGAACATTAAATATGGTATTTAAAGAAGATATGCTACTGGTTTGTGAACGCTTTGAGGTATTAATTTAGTGGCTCATACATATCTATAACTTTTCAAGGAATGCTATTAGATGTACTTTCTAAATAATTGGAGGACATCTATATGGCAGAAGAGAACTTACATTTTCAATTACAAGAAGTTAGTAGACAAATTCAAGCAGCGCAACATGATGTGATGCAGGCGCAAGGAAAAGACCCTCAATTACTGCAACAAGCAAAGGAACTGTTACAACTAGCTGAAGATGCCTTGCAAAGTACGCGTGAACAAGCTGGCACGGAGGCAACAGAGAATCCACAATTCCAACAAGCTGCTGAAGAGCTCCACGATATCCGGCAACAAGTCCAAGAAGCACAACAAAATAACAGTGATGTTTTATAGGAGACCTCTATATAGAGGTTTTCTTTTTCTTTTGAAAAAATAAACCGACTTAAAGTTGAAACTTTTCAAGTGAGTTACTTTACTTTTGTTTATCTTACTTTTTACTTTATTAAATACAGTCGTTGAATCCCACACATTCAAACCAAATTACCCTTCTTGATATGTTTGATCATTTGTATCAATTACAAATACGTAGTGGAGATGGTCCATTTTTGAGCCCCTTAGAAATAGCTCTTGGAACTGCCATTAGTAGGGAAGGAGGCAACCGCATCTCGTTACTCAAACCCTCTTTTTGGAATTTCACTTTATCTCTTACTCAAAATTATAAAGTTGCGGTCCTTGATAAAAACAAGGACCGCAACTTTATATATACTACCAACATCGATTGTCTTTTAATCATGTTGGCAGAATGCTGCACTACTATTACACTTTTATTATCATAGAATTATAGTTTAAAGCGTGCAATTAGACTATTTAATTTCTCAGCTAGTTTAGCAAGTTGATTGGAGTTTCCAGAAACTTCCTCCATTGAACTACTTGTTTGTTGAATAGATGTTGCTGTTTGATGAATTCCTGCGGCAGATTCTTGTGAAACAGCTGCTATATCATCTATTGAATTACTCATTGACTTATTGCTTTCCACAATATTTAATAGACTACCTGAAGTTAGTTTTACGTTACTAGCCATAGTAGTTAAGGATTGGTTAATTATCTCAAACTTTTCGCCCGTTGAATTTACTCGATTCATTCCATCTTCAACCTCTTTGTACCCTTCTTGTAAGGAAGTAGTAACTGCATTTGTTTCATTTTGAATACTGGACACAATTTGGGTAATATCCGTGACAGATAGAGATACTTGCTCTGCTAACTTTCTAACTTCATCAGCAACAACCGCAAAACCTTTTCCATGTTCCCCAGCACGAGCTGCTTCAATAGCTGCGTTCAAAGATAGTAAATTGGTCTGATCAGCAATTCCTTTAATAACACCTACTAATTTTGTTATTTTTTGAGATTGTATATTCAAACCCTTCATTTTAGAAACCGCATCTTTTACAATATGATCTATCGCAGTCATTTGTTGAATAGATGCATGCATTAATTCGCTACCTTCTTTTGTCAAACCTAGTGTTTCTTGTGTCGTTGTATAGACAGTTTCTCCTCTTTCATTAGCATCCGCTATTTTTTTGAAAAATCGATCATAGAAGTCGCTAGTTCACTTGTTATATTTGCTTGTGTTTCTGCCCCAGTAGTCAACTCCTGCATAGTAGCACTAGCTTGTTGACTACCAAATTTAACCTCATTTGCTGCTTGTGTGAGCTCCTCACTCTGACCAGACACGGATTTGGAAACTGTACTAATTTCAAACAGCAAGTTTTTTAGATGTTCATTCATTTTATTAGTAGAATAAATTAATTGCCCTACCTCATCTTTTGAATTGACAGACAACGGTTCTTTGCTTAATTCCCCTGCGGCAATTAAATTCATTCGTTCTGAAACCTTTTTAATAGGCTTCGTTATTATATTTGTTACAAGCAAAGCTATGCTAACTCCTAACACAGTTACAACTATGGAGATAATAATCCCAATGGTAAAAGATGACTTAGACAGGCTAACAAACTGCCTACTCTCTTCAATCATTGATAACTCTTCAGCTTTTAATAATTCGCTATATCCTGCTACTATATTATCTGCTTGACTATTAACCGAGTACAAATTCTGTATAGCCATTCCTGTATTACCTGCATTGTACACATCAAATACATTCTCACGAATATTTGTTGTGAGCGCTTCACTTTGTTGGTCTAGTTGTTTAAACTCTTCCGAATTAAAGTCACTTAATTCTTGTTCTATCAATTGATTACTTTCTTCAGTAAGTTTATTAAAATCCTTAATATAAATTTGATAACCAAATAGAGCATAAGCTCTTGTTAAACTAACTTGTTCTGATATATTTGTTCTTAGTTTTTCATATGTTAGGAATAAAGGAAGACTTTTTTCTGCAGTACTCGTTGCCTTCTTGTCTATTTGGTGTAAAACAAATGCGTTATAAACACCAAACGAGACCGTTAACAACATTATCACAGAGAATCCAAGCAGTAACTTAGTCCTTAATTGCTTAAAATTGAAAAGTCTTTTTTGCTTCTCTTTTTTTTGATATTTAGTGATTTTTTCATTTTATAACCTCACATTTTTAAATATTATAAAGACTAACTCTCTAACGATGTATATAAATCTATCCTATTATTCCTATCATACAAATAAATTAAGAACGTAACCGATCTAGCAATACAGCAGATATAATAACTCCACCCTTGACTACAAGTTGCCAATAATAACTTACATCCATTAAAGTAAGTCCGTTTGTTATAACACCCATAATAAGAACACCAATAATTGTACCTTGTACTTTTCCTATTCCACCAGTAAAACTTGTACCACCTAATATAACCGCTGCAATTGCATCTAATTCATACATATTACCTGCAGTTGGTTGACCTGAATAAAGTCGACCCGCTAATACTACACCGCCTAAACCAGCAAGTAACCCACTGATAGAATAAACATTTACTAATGTCTTTTTTACTTTAATCCCAGTTAGTCTTGCGGCTTCTTCATTTCCACCAATAGCATAGATATGACGGCCAAACATGGTGTACTTTAAAACAAAAAACATAATTAAATAAACAAATAACATAATGTAAATGGGTGTGGGAATTGAAAGAATGCTACCTGCACCAAAGAACCTGAAAAAGTTTGACTCAAGTACTACTGGATATCCTCCACTTATGACATACGCTAGCCCTCTAACATATGTCATACTTCCCAATGTTACAATAAAGGCTGGAATACCTGCCATAGCTGTAAACAGTCCATTAATAAGACCAATAATATAGCCAGCACCCGCACCAATGAGCATTGCTAGTAATGGATTAACTCCCGCTTGGGATGCCATTACCGAAACTACTCCTGATAGCGCTACAATAGAACCAACCGATAAATCTATACCCCCAGTTAGAATAACAATAGTCATACCTGCTGCCAAAATAGCTGTAATGGATACCTGTTTCAATATATTTGTAACATTTGTTGTATCTAAAAAGTTTGGTGCCATTATTGACATAACGATACACAACACGATTAATATAATGACCATCCCAAGGCGATTCCATGTTCCTAATAGACTTTTACCTAAGTTAAATCCGGGTTGTGTATTTGTTGATGTTTTAAGATTCATCTACTTTTACCTCCAGTTGCATAATGCATAATTTTTTCTTGTGTTGCTTCATCTTTTTGAAGTTCCGCAGTTATTTGACCTTCGTGCATAACAAAGATTCTGTCACTGATTCCCATTACTTCAGGAAGTTCTGAGGAGATCATTAATACAGCAAGACCTGTGTCAGCCAGCTCAGCAACAATTTTGTGAATTTCTGTTTTAGCTCCAATATCAACTCCACGTGTAGGTTCATCTAATAGTAGAACTTTTGGCTTGGTTGATAGCCACCTAGCAATAACTGCCTTTTGTTGGTTACCACCACTTAACCCTGCGATAGTTTGTTCAAGAGAAGCTGCTTTAATATCTAAGTCCTTAAAATAATTAGCTGCTGATTTATCTAAAGCTTTCCAATTCAGTTTCATATTTTTCACAAACTGTTTTAGTTCAGCCAATGAGATATTCTCTTTTACTGACATATCAAGGAATAACCCCTGTTCTTTTCGGTTCTCTGGAACAAGTGCAATACCGTGTTTAATTGCATCGATAGGTGACTTTATTTGTACCTTCTTCCCTTCAATCCAAATTTCTCCTTCAGAAATTTCAGATACACCAAAAATAGCTCGTACAAGTTCCGTTCGTCCTGCGCCGACCAATCCTGCAAATCCCACAATTTCTCCCGGGTAAATTTTAAAAGATAAATCCTTTACAAATTTTTTATCACTTAAGTTTTTTACCTCTAAGGCAGGTTGATCTGGTACTTCTGTTTCCACATAATTATTTGATGACCTCTGAAACAAGTCTTTCAAATCACGGCCAACCATTAAACTCACTAAATGATCTGGGTTGGTTTCATTTATCGGTCCACTTTGAATCCATTCGCCATCTCGTAAAACAGTATACCGATTAGAAATTTTAAAAATTTCTTCCATTCGGTGGGAAATGTAAACAATAGCCACTCCTTGTTTTTTCAAGTCATCTATTATTTTAAATAGTCTATCTATTTCTTTGTCTGTTAAAGAAGCTGTTGGTTCATCCATTATTAGAACTTCGGCATTATACGAGAGTGCTCTTGCAATTTCAACCATTTGTTGTTGCGCTACACTTAAAGTGGAAACAAGGTTTTCTGCTTTAAGTTCTGAACCTATTGAGTTTAGCACTTCTTCAGCACGACTATTTACTTGTTCCCAATTAACCATACCAAATTTATTTTTGGGATAATCAGTACCCATTAAGATATTTTCTGCAATTGTTAGATTCGGAGACAAGTTAAGTTCTTGATGAACTACTCCGACCCCCATATTTCTTGCTACTAAGGGGTTTTTCCAGTCAACCTGTTCACCTTTATAAGTAATTTCACCACTGTCTTGATCTGGTGTGTATATGCCTGACAGTATCTTCATTAATGTGGATTTACCTGCTCCATTTTCTCCCATTAAAGCGTGTACCTCTCCAGTATAAATTTCTATATTAACATTACTTAATACCTTTACACCTGAAAAAGTTTTACTAATACCATCCATCCTTAGAATAAGCTTGTTTAATTCGCTATTTGAGTCCACTCTTTCCTTGGTGTGCATTAGCTTTCACCCCTTTCTAAATGAAAGTTGCGGCCCTTTATAAAACAAGGACTGCAACTTTATATGTCTAATTCTTACCAACCAGTATAAGACTCGATATTATCTTGTGTAACTAAATCAACTGGAATTTTAATAATATCTTCCACAGATTCACCATTTAATACTTGTATACCTACGTCGATTGCTTTTTTAATCATGTTGTCTGGGTGCTGAGCTGATGTACCAGCAATAGAACTTCCTTCTTTTTTCATTACCTCTATTACGTCAGGTGATCCATCCACACCTACAATGAAAAATTCAG
The DNA here is from genome assembly GCF_003426055.1 of Paraliobacillus sediminis. Lineage (NCBI taxonomy): Bacteria > Bacillati > Bacillota > Bacilli > Caryophanales > Bacillaceae > Paraliobacillus > Paraliobacillus sediminis. The sequence continues at coordinate 78,440 of NZ_QJSI01000001.1, read as the reverse complement.
TTTCGCGACCTGCTTGTTGTTGTGCAATTTCTGCTCCTATTGCTACTGGATCATTATTTGCAAATACTGCGTCTATAGTTCCTGCTTCATTTGCTTGTAGAATACTTTCCATAACTAGTAATCCTTTTTCACGGCTACCTTCACCATTTTGTTTTGCTACAACTACTAATTCTGTTCCTTCAATTGTATCTTCAAATCCAGCAATTCTATCTTTCACGGCTGTAACTGGTGGTCCATCAATAACAACAATATTCCCTTTTCCGTCAAGCGTTTCAATCATGTACTCCGCTGCTAGTACTCCAGCTTGATAGTTATCAGATGTAACAGTTGCTTCTATTCCACCATCTGCACCAACATCAACAGAGACAACAGGAATTCCTGCAGCATCCGCCTGAGATACAGCTGCTGCTATACCTTCTGAATCAACGGCATTCAGTAAAATCATGTCTACACCCTGTGTAATAAAGTTCTCAATTTGAGCTGTTTGTTTTGCTAAGTCTGCATCTGCAGCTTGCACTATTATTTCTGCACCTAACTCTTCTGCATACTCTGTCGCAGCATCACTCATTGCCACAAAGAATGGATTCGCCAAATTATTTAACGTTAAACCTATTTTAATAGCTTCTGCTTCTTCACTGGTACCTTCTTCTGACTGATTAGTTTCTTCCGTGCTGTTAGAATCCTCTGTTTGACTAGTCGATTCATCAGTTCCACCACATGCTGCTAATAAGATTAATAGAATTCCAATCATAATAAAACCCATGCTTTTAAATTTAATATTCATATCCCTTTTCCCCCTGTTTTTTAAATTAATTTAAAGATAACGCTTACAAACATTTAATAAAACGCTTTCATTTAAGGAAATAACACCCCCTCTCAATCTTTCAATCATGCAAAAACAATTAAGTATTATTCATTCAATTGCTATTTTACGTATATTCTGTGGTTGTCTATTCTATGATTGTTTTTGATCAATTATGACTGATTTTGCTTGTTTATGATTTTACTTCTAATTAATGTAAAAGTCAATAAGATATCCCAATTAAATAAAATAACGCTTACACTACCGATATAACAACACTAATCATTAATGTTTTTGTGAAAATAAAGTGGACTATGATCGTGTTAGTTATGTGTTTAAAAAGGCTATAAAATAAAAATAGCAACATGCTCCGCTCATATCTTTTATCAAGTTGAGAAGGAGCCGCTTCCTAAAGTTGGCGATCATGGAGGACATCTATATGGCAGAAGAGAACTTACATTTTCAATTACAGAACATTAGCAAAAAGATTCAAGCTGCGCAACATGATGTGATGCAGGCACAAGGGAAAGATCCTCAATTACTGCAACAAGCAAAGGAACAGCTACAACTAGCGGAAGATACCTTACAAAGTACGCGTGAACAAGCCGGGACTGAGTCAACAGAGAACCCACAATTCCAACAAGCAGCTGAAGAGCTCCACGGTATCCGGCAACAAGTCCAAGAAGCACAACAAAATAACAGTGATGTTTTATAGTAAATAGTTCCGTATCGGTGGAGAAACTACGAAATAGCATATTAAAAAACAAACCAATTCACAAATGAATTGGTTTGTTTTTTTTCCTTATATATTACTATCTATTGGATATAAACACTTGAATTAGCCTACGAAATCTCAACCCAAATAACATAATGATAATAGCTATTATAAACGTGCTAATTACTATGTTAATTTTGATAAACTAAGTAGGGAATTGTAACTTTATGTTAAAATATATGTAGCGTTTGTGAATAATTTTGTACAAACTAATGCAGGACTGTTGAATAAATGTTTTCATAATTGATTCTAAGGTGGGGAAACTTTGGAAATTAATAAAAAGGTAAAATTATTACTGGAAGATTTTAAAGAATGGTCAAAACAAGAAAGTTATATAAAAGGGGTGGCTGTTGTAGGTTCATTTGCAAGAGGTGATTTCCATTCAAATTCTGATGTGGATTTAACTATTATTTCTACAAATAAAGACCTTACTTTAGAGATTATTAAAAATGATTTTAATTTCGGCGATATTGAAAGTTTTACAGTTGAAGAATGGGGGATTTTGACGTCCCTAAGAATATTATACGATAATGGATTAGAGGTAGAATATGGGGTAGTAACAGACCAATGGGTAAATGAACCATTGGATGAAGGCACAAAGAATGTTGTTAAAAATGGCTTTAAGGTCATAACTGAAAAAGAAAACATCTTCAATAGTGTAAGAATGTTTTTAAATAAATTATAGCCATATTTAAGCAAGCAGAACCGACTTAAAGTTGAAACTTTTTAACTTAGGTTACCGTCTATGTTAGTAAGGGAGCAGAATGAAATGAAAAAACAGTGGTTGGTTGGCTTATTTTTATTTAATGAAGTTGAGGTATTGGATTTTGCTGGTCCATTTGAAGTGTTATCTATTACAGAGGATCCCGAGACAAAAGACAAACCGTTTCAAGTTATGACTGTCTCAGAAGATGGAAGACAAATTAAAGCGCGCAATGGTTTAAAAGTACAACCTGATTATAGCTTTGAAACAGCTCCAATATTTGATATCGTGATTATTCCTGGAGGATATGGAGCCGATCATATTGAGATTAACAATCCAGTCGTAATTAACTGGATTCAAGCTCAAAGCATGCATTCAGAAATACTTGCTAGTGTTTGCACTGGTGCTTTTCTACTTGCCAAAGCAGGGTTGTTAGATGATAAAAGGGCTACCACACACTGGATGGATATCGAGATTTTACAAAGAAAGTTCCCAAAAGTTACTGTACTATCTAACATAAAATACGTAGATGAAGGGCACATTGTTACTTCAGCCGGGATCTCAGCTGGCATACAGATGAGTCTGCATCTAGTACGGCGTTTATTAAGTGAAGAAATCGCCTTACAAACCGTAAAACGAATGGAATATGATATAACTAAGATTTAATTCTTAGCTATATCTTAAACCCCTTCTTTTAAGCGATTAAGTTTACGGTTATCACCCATTACAATTAAAATGTCGCCCGTTTCAATCTCTTTATCAGCAGCTGGCATCATGACCACACTTTCTTCAGTCTTTTTAATAGCAATAATCTCACATTTATATTTTTCCTTTATTTTTAAGTTAGCTACTGTTTTACCTATAATTTGGCTACTCGCTACTATCTCAATAATACTGTGTTTATTACTTATTTCAATATAATCAACTACGCGATCTGAGGTAATGTGATGTGCAATTCTTCTAGCCATATCACGTTCAGGATGAATAATTTTATCCGCACCAATTTTCTCTAATATTTTTTGGTGGTATTCATTACGTGCTTTCACCCATACTTGTTTCATTCCCATTTCCTTTAATAAAAGGGTTACTAATATGCTTGATTCCATATCATCACCGAAACTAATAATGGCACAATCAAAGTTACTTATACCAACTGCATTCAATGCTTGCTTATCCATCGCATCAAGTACAACGGCTTGACTAGCAATGTCTTCATAGTTCTGTACTCGTTCTCGATTCTTATCGACTGCCAAGACGTTAACGCCTTCTTTAATCAACTCTTTACACATACTGCCACCAAATCTACCTAAACCCATGACAACAAACTCTTTTTTCTCAACTTTTACCATCTGAATTCCCTTCAATACTATAGTTATTTTTAATATGCTTTAATAAATGCTTTTTCAATCATTCAAATTGTTACTAGCTTACCATATGACTAAAAGAAAGGTAAAGAAAGTCTTTAATCAGAGACATAGAAAAGGACGATTACCATTTACAAAGCAACCGTCCCTTTCTACCACTTTTACTCCATTACGTTCCCTTTTGCCGGGATTGGATGTTCTCTAAGTAGCTTAGCGAAATACATCGTATTATATGCTAGCATACTAACATGACTTTTCACGAAATCACTATCTTTTCCTCCAGCATCGATAAACGAAGGACCTGGTCCCGCTTCTCCTACCCAGTAGGTATCAACGTTCGGCGGTATCACAAAACCGATATGTGATAACCCATATAAGACGGAGGAAGCAGCGGTTTTGGCACCATCTTCATTTCCGGTTATGACTACACCGCCAACCTTATTATAATAAATAGCTTGTCCTTTATCATTTGTGACACTACTACTTGCATATAATCGTTCCATCGTAAGTGTCGCTAAGCTACTTTTTTCACCTAACCAAATAGGTGTTCCAATAAGGACAATATCTGCAGCTTTTACTTTTTCCAGAACTAGTGGCCATTCATCTCCATCACCCATGTCTTCACTCATACCAAATGGAATATGATAATCAGCTAAACGAAGATTTTCCGTTTCACAATTCTCTTTTTGGTAAATGGTGTCGACCTGTTGATAGAGCGCTTCTGTATTAGAAACTTCTTCTCTACCTTTTAAGGATGCATTTAAAAATAGAACTTTAACCTTATCCATACTTTCCCCTTCTTTCTAAACTTTTATAATTACATACCCTAAATCTAAACCGATAAATCTGAATACTTTTAACTACTTATAGATGGTATGCTAAACTGAGTAGTGTAAACGCACACACTTCAGGCATAAGAAGGAGTACCTTTCATGATACATATTGTTGGTAAAAAGGTTGTTTTAAAAGAAGCATCACAAGAAGATATTGATACGTTATATTACTGGCGCTACGAAGAAGAAGAACAATCTGCGAAGAAATGGAACGGCCCTTATATTCCAGAAAATTTTCTTACAAAAAATGATTACAAACTCAGTTGGAAAAACAATACCGCGCTATACTCTGGCGTTCCAGATACCTTAGTTATATTGGTTGGCGATAAACTAATTGGTACAGTTGGCGCTTATTGGATTGATAGAAACACCAATTGGTTGGAAACTGGAATCGTTATTTATGACAAAAATTATTGGAATGGTGGTTATGGGTATGAAGCGTATAAGCTATGGATAGATTTTCTTTTTAAATCAACAAACTTACATCGTTTAGGAATGTCTACTTGGTCTGGAAATGATAGGATGATGAAGGTCGCAGAAAAGGTTGGCATGCAAGTAGAAGCTAGGATTAGAGATGCACGAATCGTAGATGATACCTATTATGATGCAATAAAAATGGGTATTTTACGTAAGGAGTGGCAGGAAATCTAGTTCAAGTATGGAATCAAATTATTTCCCCGGTAATAATTGAGCGATTTAAAAGGTTATTTATTGAGAAGTGTCGAAATATTTACATATAGCTATTTTTACGAGACCTATACGTTTATACTTTATCAGAATCAGGTATACCCAGTATAAATGAATTATAAGGAGGATGACTAAAATGGAACGTATTATTTTTGTGGAAACAGGAACAGGCATGGATACCCATGGACAAGATGTCACGAAAGCTTCAATAAGAGCAGTACAAAATGCCATTCATTATAATTCCATGCCCGGGATAAAAAATTACTTACCTGATCAATCATTAGATAACATGGTGGTGAATGTTAAATTAGCTGTGCCCGCAGACGCGCACCTTGTTGATATGGAAAAGATTATTGCAGAAATTCCATATGGATCTGTTACTGTTGAAATCATTGATGGTGGAATGGCTACATCTAGTGGCATTGTGTTAGAAGAACAAGATGATAAGAATGATTTAATGTATATTGTTATTGCAGCCGTAGAAGTAGGCTATTAAAAGAAACAAAACAGGAGGATTCACGATGACTTATATACCTGCAAGTGATCGATATGAAAACATGACGTACCATCGCGTGGGAAATTCCGGTTTGAAACTACCTGCTATATCGCTTGGCTTATGGAACAACTTTGGTGGTGAAGATGCAGTTGAAAATCAACGCAAGATGTTGCAACGTGCTTTTGATTTAGGCATTACACATTTTGATTTAGCAAATAATTATGGCCCACCTCCAGGATCAGCAGAAGAGAATTTTGGAACCATTTTCAATAAAGACTTTAAAGATTATCGAGATGAACTGATTATCTCTACTAAAGCAGGTTTTAAAATGTGGGATGGACCTTATGGAGATTGGGGATCAAAAAAATATCTTGTCTCTAGTTTAGACCAAAGTTTAAAACGTTTACAGTTAGATTATGTGGATATTTTTTATCATCACCGTCCAGATCCAGAAACCCCTTTAGAAGAAACAATGGCTGCCCTTGATTTAATTGTTCGCCAAGGGAAAGCACTTTATGTTGGGATTTCAAATTATTCAGCAGACCAAACTGAAAAAGCAGTGAAGATTCTACAAGAACAAGGAACACCTTTTATCATTCATCAAGCAGCTTATTCAATGTTTAATCGTTCTGTCGAAGATGGCTTAACAAACGTATTGGAAAAGGCAGGTATTGGTTGTATTGCATTTGTTCCTTTAGCCCAAGGATTATTAACAAATAAATATCTAACTGGTATTCCTGATGATTCACGCGTAGCAAAATCGCACATTCCTTTCTTAAATGAAAAGGACGTTTCAGAAGACGTATTAAAAAAAGTGAGACAATTAAATGATGTTGCTAAAGAACGTGGGCAATCATTAGCACAAATGGCTCTCGCATGGGTGCTACAAGAAAAAGCCGTTGTCTCTGCTTTAATTGGGGCAAGTCGTGTCAGCCAAATTGAAGAGAACGTTAAAGCATTAGATTATGCCGCCTTTACTAAAAATGAATTAACAGTAATTAATGACATCTTAAAATGATGCAATAAACACAAACACCGCTAGGGTTATCATCCCTGACGGTGTTTTGTTTTTGGTATAAATTTAAAATACAGCTATCCAAAAGTTAATAACTCAACGTTATTTTACAAACGTGATAGATAACGATAACGCGACATACCGCTCTGGAAATATACTCTGCTTTCCGTGGGCACGGCTTCAGCTAACTTAGTAAAGCAAAGATCGCTTACTAAGTGGATCTTCAGCCCGTGCTGTTCCCACAGGAGTCTACGTATATTTCCGTCACTAGTATAGACTGCATTCTTTGTATGATAATAATTTTATTTTCGTAATTACGAAAAGTGTTGCAATGGACTTTTCGTGCGTTAAAAATCATATTTATGAATGAAAGACAAGTATATCCATTATAATTCGACCATCGAACTCCAACAGTTAGATTCAATTTACTCGTAAATGCACGCTAGCGGAGGAAGCAAATGGGTGACACTCTAGTGGGAATAGCACAAGCCGAAGATCCACTTGGTAAAGTGTTTTTCTTTACCAAGTTAGCTGAGGCTGTGCCCACAGAAAGGGAGCCCATTTGCTTCCGTAGCTGGTTTGTTTACTGGGTGACAAAGTTGAGTTAATAAGCATTTGTTTTATTATAAAATCTGATTTAAACTTAACACATCCCATAATACGAAAGTGCTTTTTACATTTTTACATTAATTGAGGGGAGTTCAAAGAATGATACGATTAGAATATTTTACAGCAGAGGATTTTGAACAATTAATAGAATGGAATACTGGTACATCATCCGCCTTTTTACTGCAATGGGCTGGCCCTACATTTACATATCCGCTTACAAAAAAACAATTAGTCTCTTATCTTGAAGATAGTAACCAGCAAGACGCCACGAATCTTATTTATAAAGTAATAGATGTGGAATCAGATAAAACGATTGGTCACATTTCTTTAGGAAAGATTGATTATACAAATAAAAGTGCGCGAATTGGTAAAGTACTAGTTGGTGATACAAGTATGCGCGGGAAAGGTATAGGGGAATTGATGATCAAAGCAATTGTCAAAGTCGGTTTTGGCGACTTACATCTACATCGACTTAGCTTAGGTGTATTTGATTTTAATAAAAGTGCAATCAGCTGTTATAAGAAAGTTGGATTTCAAATTGAAGGCTTACTTAGAGATTATCGAAAAATCAATGATCAATACTGGAGTATCTATGAGATGAGTATACTAGAAGAAGAATGGCACGTTAATAAATGATGCATTTGTATTTATTCACGTAATAAGAAAGTAGTATATCTATCCGCTTAATCAAAAAAACACAAGGTAGAGCATACCTTGTGTTTTAACCTATACTTATGATGGATACGAAACAATAAATTCCGCTTGTCCTTCTACTTGATAACGATCAACTGTTGCTGGAATAACAAAATTTTCACCTTTTTTAATTGCAAAAACCTTTCCCTCAACCGTGATTTCCGCTTGTCCTTTTAAAACACTTATTTGCAAAAAGTCTACATCTAGCTGTTTCTCAACTACACCATCTAAATTCCAATGGTAGACAGTGAAATATTCTTCTTTTACTAAACGTTTTGCAGTTAAGCCTCCATTTATCTCTTCTGTTTGGTCGTAATCTGGAGTTTGATGTGGAACAGTTGTTACATTTATTGCAGCATCTAAATGCAACTCTCGTGTATTACCTTCTGCATCTGTACGATTGTAGTCATAAACACGATATGTAATGTCAGAGCTTTGCTGTGTTTCTAATATAACAATGCCTTTACCTATTGCATGAATTGTTCCACTTGGAACGTAGACAAAATCGCCTTCTTTCACAGGCACCCTTCGTAATAAGTTATCCCATTCTCCATCTGCAACCATTTGTTTCAATTCATCACGTGTGTTTGCATGATGTCCAAATATAATTTCTGCATCCTCATCTGCAGACAGCACATACCAACATTCTGTCTTACCATATGGTTGATTTTCTACTTCTCTAGCATACGTGTCATCTGGATGTACTTGGACAGACAAATCATTATTAGCATCGAGAATTTTAATTAATAATGGATAGGCCTCATCGTTTGTAGTCTTTCTATTAAATAGATCGCCATGTTGTTCCCACGCATCTTTTAAAGACTTTCCTTTTAATGCCCCATTCTTTATTATGCTTGGACCATTTGGATGAGCTGATATAACCCAAGCTTCACCTGTATGCTCAAATGGAATCTCATAATTAAATTCGGTTTGTAACTTTTGTCCACCCCAAATTCTTTCTTGAAAGACAGGCGTTAAAAAAATAGGTTCTTTATACATCATTTATGCACTCCTTTTGATAGGCCGTTACTAAAAAAGCCTCCTACTATTCCTGTATCTATCATAACAAATTATCCACAATTTGCGTAAAAAATAAAAAAACTGTTTTTTCTACTGTTATCCACAATTTTATACACAAAATTTAATATATTCACTTATCAACAGCACTTAACAGGTTAATCACAGGTTATCCCCGATTTATCTGTACATATCTTTTTTGCACTTCATCTATTTGGTAGTAGAATAAATGTTCGCTACTAAATATAGAAAGTTATCCTCAGCTTTATACACAGGCTGTGCATAACTATTTTTTTACCTCTTTTACACTGTTAGAACCTTTATTTTATACCGTCTTTCCTCCTATAAGTCTGTGTATAAGTATGAAACAAGAGTAGCATTCTTGCTTATGCTACTCTTGTTCCGTTAATTTTATAGTCACTTGGTTTTGTTCTTTCCCTCTATAATACGTAACGACCATTTCGTCGCCTGGTTCCTTTTCTTGGTATAAATGCTTTCTCAAATCAATAATGTTATTAATTTCTTGATCATCTAAAGACGTTATGACATCGTACGGTTCCAAACCAGCCTCTGTAGCAGGTGAATTTACTTCTATCCGTTGCAAATAGATACCACTCTCAACATTATTAGGTAAATTTAAGCTACGTTGCCATTCAACCTGTGCCACATCTTCTAATGAATAAGCTTCTACACCGAGAAATGCCCGCCTCATTTGTCCTTCTGTTTCTAATTCCTCTATAATTGGAACCGCTGCGTCAATTGGAATAGCAAAACCAATTCCTTCTACTTCCGATTGAGCTATTTTCATCGAATTAATCCCAATTAAATGCCCATTGACGTTAAGCAGTGCTCCTCCACTATTACCAGGATTTATCGCTGCATCTGTTTGGATAACTTCTGTTTGCCAATCAGCTCGTCCATCTCCATCAAAATCCTGTGGAATGGCACGTTGCTTTCCGCTAATAACCCCCTGTGTTACGGAACCAGATAAATTTAACCCTAGTGGATTCCCAATTGCAATAGCAGGTTCCCCAACCTTCACTTCATCTGAATTACCAATCTCTATTACATGTTCAACTGCCTCGCCATCCATCTCTAACACTGCTAGATCAGTAAACAGATCGGTACCTTTTAGCTCTGCAGCTAAACGCGAGCCATCCGATAAAATAACTTCAATTTGGTCAGCACCTTGAATTACATGGTGGTTTGTAACAACAAACGCTCGATTATCTGTTTTTTTATAGATGACCCCTGAACCAGTCCCGGCATCACTCGATTCCTGATCCCAAAAGGTTGCTTCTGATTGAATATTTTCTATTCCAACTACTGCTGGACTAACGTTTGCAACAATATCCGTGATTTCTGTTGTTACATCTAGACTTAAACGTTGAAGGTTGTCATTTAAATCAGCTGTTTCACCATTCTGGGTAGTTAGTTGATCCTGGCTTACAACGATCTGATAAGGTAAGATATCGTAACGTATCAAACTTGGTAACGCAACTGCAAACAAAAACATCCCGAGTAATAAACCAACTACGCCAGGTAAAACCCATTTGTTACGGCTTTTAAGTTTATCTCGAGTTGTTCTTTGATCCTGTTCATTTTTCTCTTTCTCATCATCATGGTAATAGACCATCATGACCTTCCTCTCTATGATTTCATTTCTTACCGATAGTTTGTCTCGATTATCCGTATTTTAAACTACCTTATAGAGAGAAGTTGGTGATGTTGGATCTGTATCAAAAATATCTATACCATTCCCAATTGAGAATCCGGCTTCTCGCAACTGATTTTCAACTGACATACGTGCTAATTCCTTCATATTGTTATCTTTACTTAAATGAGCCAAATATATTCTTTTCGTATTATCCCCAATAATATCCTGTAGCGCTAATGCACAGTCTTCATTTGAAACGTGCCCGGTATCACCTAAAATACGACGCTTCACACTCCAAGGATAACGTCCCATCTGTAACATTGAGACATCATGATTCGCTTCAAATATAAGTGCATCAGAATTTTCAACAGTTTTTTTAATTCGTTCCGATACATAACCAAGGTCTGTAACTAAAGAAACTTTTTTTCCTTCATGATGAAACGTATAGAACATCGGCTCAGCCGCATCATGTGAGACACCAAATGATTCCACATCGATATCTGCAAATGTTTTTGTTTCTTCCATATTAAAAACAAATTTTTGATCGAGTGTAATTTTTCCTATCGAACCTTCCATTGCCTTCCACGTCTTTTCATTTGCGTAAATTGGCAAATTGTATTTACGCGCTATGATACCTAAACCTTTAATATGATCACTATGCTCATGTGTCACTAATATCTTTGTTAGTTTATTCGGATCAATTGAAGACTCTAAAAATAACCGTTCGATTTGTTTTCCACTTAACCCTGCATCAACTAAAATATTTTCTTTATCTGTCCCTATATAAAAGGCATTTCCTGAGCTACCCGAGGCTAATACCGTAAATCGTAATGTCATTCTTCCTTCACCCCAATACTTGCATTAGCTATCTTGATTAAGTTTTGCTCTATATTTTCAATTAGCTCTTCTTCTTCATCTTCTTCTGTTTGAATAAACTGAAACTCACTCATACCAGCATTATTTATTACCTCTTGATATGATTCAATCGTTGTTTTTATAAATTCATTATCTTGGGGATAGGCATGCCCCCCAATTGCGTTCACAAAATAGTTATCTGTTTCATCAACTGTCACGTTCCAAGTTGGATTTAATATTTGTAGTCCATTTGGTAAAGATGTCACGTTATAATAACCTAGTGCCACGTCTGTCACGGTATCTCCTTGTTCTAGAGAGCCAGCATTATGAAATAACCTTGAGACAGCATCAATTTCCGTAATTAAATCTCTGGCTTCTTCCTGTTCTTCTTCTTGTACTAATTTTGTTTGTACATACTGTATCATTTCATCATCATCATTTAATTGAATGAGCAATAATGCATTTTGGTTAAAATAAATTGGTTGTTCCATTGTCTGAAAGAAAAGTAAGCTATTTGATTTTTCATCTTTACCCCAATACGTATATTCTCCACTATTTAAAATTAAACTATTTAGAGATTCCATATTCACTCCTGCATCATCTACTGAAATAGGGATTGGCGCATCAAATTGTCCAAATAGATAGATATCGTCAACTATCACATTTTTTTGATTGGCGTATTGTTCAAGCCTTATACTATCTTCGGTTGAAAACGATTGATTCACTGCATAGAACAAGGGCGCTTCTTCTGTTTCTTCAGATAAATCACTCAAGCCATCGATATTTAATGCCAACTGTTCTTCCTTTGTAGACTCAGAAATAAAGGCTACGTCCTCTTGCTTATCAAGTAACTGTTTAATAAGAAAAATATCTAAAACCAGAAAGCAGACTATAAATAGTGATTTAATTTGTCCCCATTGCACTATTTTCGCCTCCTAACATTTCACCAGGTATAATCAATTCTTCCCAGCCACTAATTCCTTCTACATACCATGTTGGAATTAATTTATACGCTTGATCATCTTCTTCTTTTTCAATTTCATAACCTACAGTAACGTCATAAACGGTTTTATCACTATACGTATTTCCATCTAAAATGCGGAGAACCGTATCCGTATCTACTAACGTTGCTGGCACTTGCCCTGTTCCAATTCTGTTAACTAATTGAACAATCGGATGACTGTATACGGAAGGATCTTGATTATGCCAATTGACAGATATGGTTGATAATGATTCCAACTCATAAATTGGATACCCTTGATAAGCCAAGTTATATTCTACTAAATTGGTGTTTGCTGATGTTACTAATTCTGATAAGAAAAATTGAAATGGTTCATTAAATGTAAAACCATTGTGCTTATTTATAAATTGGTGTACTTGATCAAATAATTGATATTGGGTAACCGATTCTTCTAATGCTTGTACATCATTTATCGGATTTGAGAAATTGACACTGTATCCTTCTTCTATCGTCATTTCTCTCGTACCATCTGTATAAAACTCTTCTCCTCCTACAGCAGTAGAGCTTCTAACTGATGATGGTATATTAAACAATAAATTACGAAAAGCCTCACTGTCTAAGTTTTTATATGGGAAGTACTCAATTGTTAATGCAATCTCGCTTGGTAAATAAATCGGGAGTCCATTTGCATTTTCCATCGTTTCATAACTGATACTTTCATTGTTTTTTTCATAATCGGTCAGAAGCTCCATCGTTTGATTTGGACTTTGGATTTTTGCACCTATTGCTGTTCCAGTTGCCGTTTTCACAAAAACAATTTGATTCTCCTCTTGATTACTTGATAATGTCATATAGACACGATCAAACGTACTATCTGGAATGTTCCTATCACTGTCAATCGTAAATAAATCAACAATAACAGCTGTAGGTAATTCGGTAGGGAAAATGATCTCTACTTGATTTTGGTTACTTTCTAGTTCATCCATAGGATTGGTTATTACATTAAAATCATATAATGAAAAATTTAAAATTTGATCATAAAGTTCGTTTTGATGATTTTTATCCGCTAGCCCTACTGCTTGCCCTTCTAATTTATAGATAATTTGTGAAGGGCGTACCACATCTTTTTTAGTTAATTGTTTACCATCTAATTGTGCTTCAATTACATCGTCTTCGGAATCACCCTCATCAATGTTTGGTTGATAATTCCATGTTGCAAACGTTAATAATAAACTGGAGAAAATGAGAAATATTAATATAAAAGATTTTACACGCTCTAGATTCATTTTTTAGCACCACGCTTTCGGGTAATGAGTGGTAAAGTAAAGAGAATCGTTGTACCTTTTCCTTCCGTACTTTCAGCCCAAATTTGGCCATGGTGTGAGGCGATAATATCCTTCGCAATTGCAAGGCCAAGTCCCGTTCCACCAACCTCTCTAGATCTTCCTTTATCCGCACGGTAAAAACGATCGAATATTTTATCCAGTTTTTCACGTGCAATTCCAGGCCCTTGATCAGAAATACTTACCCTAATTCGTTGTTTTTCTTTAACAACTCGAAAATTTATGGTCCCGTCAGCTGCCGAGTATTTAATTGCATTGGAAATAATATTATCGATAACTTGGATAAGTTTATCTTTATCCATCCACAAAAACAGACTATCCTTCGGAATATACCGATTAATCGTAACTGACTCTTCCTTATTCATCTCAAACCGATCGAGCACATGGTGGAAAAACGGAACAACATTTACACGTTCTTTATGCATCGTCTGTTCTTTATGGTCCATTTTCGATAATTGCAATAAGTCGTTAACTAATCGAATCATCCGTTCCGTTTCATTTTGTGTTACCTTCAAAAATTGCGGTGCTATTTCTTTATCTTCCCAAGCCCCATCAGTCAACGCTTCTAAATAACTTCGCATCGTTGTAAGTGGGGTTCGCAATTCATGTGAAACGTTAGAAACAAACTCACGACGTTCTTTTTCTTCCTTTTCCTGTTCGGTTACATCACTAATAACCGTAATTAATCCAGTGAAATTTTCATTTTCATCTTGCACGACAGAAAAGTTAGCTTTAATTAAAAACAGTTGATCATCATCACTAAAATCAATTGTAATCGAACCTGCTTCTTGAAAATCCATTAAATCGACGGTTTTGTCCTCTAGTTGGAGAACATCAATAATTGATTCTCCTTTAATTTCTTTAAACGTTTTCGCAAGTAACAAGGAAGCCGGTTCATTCATTAGTGTTACTTTACCTTTTTCATTCGTAGCAAGCACACCATCAGACATATTTGAAAGAACGGAACTTAATTTTTGGCGCTCTTCTTCCGTTGTGTGATTTGCTAGTCTTATTTTTTCATTCATATCATTAAATGTTATTGCAAGTTGCCCAATCTCATCCGTACCATATACATTTACTTTCTGTGAAAAGTCACCTTGGGACATAATAGTTGCTTGCCTTCGCATTTCTGTAATTGGTTTCGTAATCGCCCGCGCCACTAAGATCCCTACAATTGCTGATACAAATATCGCAATTAATGTTCCATTTAGAAAGATACCATTAATATTGTCGACTTGATCGAATACCTCTTCCATTGAAGCTTCTAAATAGATGGCACCAAGCGGTTCATTGTCATCATAAAGTGGTACAATACGGATCAATCGACGTTCACCTGTCTGTTGATCACGTTGCATTTCTATTGTAGCATTATCATAGAGAATGGCAGGACGAACACTGCTATTACCTGTCAATTTTCCAATATCTTCTTCTTGTGTATTTGTACCAATAATTCGGTATTGCCTGTCCAATACTTGCAGCTGGGAAAACTCCTCGCTTTTACCGTATAATTCAACGATCTCCCTTACGTCGGCCTCAAGTGTTGGACCAGTTCCATCTTCTGGTCTCTCTTCGATTAAAGCAGTTACCAAGTTAACACTTAGGACGCCTAATCGTTCATCAATATTATCCTCAAAACTTTTCCTTAAATCAGTTTCTAACCGCTGAGCAAAATAAGATCCTACTACTTGCATCGCCAGTAATAGCAAAAGGATCATAATGATAATGATTTTCCACTGCATCGATTGAAAGATATTAACCTTTTTCATAAAAATTACTCCTGCTCAGGGTTTCGTAAATAATACCCAACACCTCTTCTAGTTACAATCCAAATTGGTGTGCTTGGTGCCTCTTCAATCTTCTCACGTAATCTTCTAACCGTAACATCGACCGTTCGTACATCACCATAATAGTCATATCCCCAAACCGTTTCTAACAAATGTTCACGTGTCATCACTTGACCAATGTGGCGGGCTAAGTAGTGTAACAATTCAAACTCTCGATGTGTTAGCTCCACGTATGTGCCATTTCTCGTAACAGTATAGGCATCTGGATGGATAGTTAGTGTCCCTATTTGAATATCTTTATTTACTCTTTGGTTATCAACTGGCACTTGCTGGCGTCTTAAATTTGCTTTAACCCTAGCAATTACTTCTCTATTACTAAATGGCTTCGTCACATAATCATCCGCACCTAGCTCTAGTCCTAACACCTTATCAATTTCAGAATCTTTAGCAGTTAACATGATAACTGGCATACTATGTCTTTTCCGAATTTCACGGCACACTTCATTACCATCGCGATTAGGTAACATGATATCTAATAATAAAAGATCTGGATTTTCCTGATCTGTTAATCGAACTGCTTCATCACCATCATATGCACATATAACGGTATATCCTTCTTTTTCTAAATTGAATTTTAATATATCTGCAATTGGCTTCTCGTCATCTACAACTAATATTTTTTGACTCATTTTAGGTAAAGCCTCCTTTTACAAACTTACTCACAACTATCATTTTATCGTACTTTAGCTTAAAAGTCTTTTCTTTAACATGGGAAATACAATTAAAACCCTTGTAGCAATTTGCGACAAGGGTTTTAGCTCTAATTAAACAGATTTTATAATGTTTTAAAATACGCTTGCTGGATCAATTCGATTACCATCTTTGTATACTTCAATGTGTAAATGAATGCCTGTTGAGTTACCTGTTGTACCCATCACACCAATTTGACTCCCTTGTGTAACTGTTTCACCTGAGCTTACACTAATAGAAGATAAGTGTGCATAAATTGTTTTATAGCCATTATTATGATTAATCACAACTTTGTTACCATAGCCTCCGCTATCCCAGCCTGCTGATTCTACTTTTCCATTATCAGCTGCTAATATTGCTCCATTACTAGGACCTGCGATATCCATGCCTTTATGGTAGGAACCCCATCTTTCTCCCATATGACTAGAAATATAACCACCAACTGCTGGCCAGACAAAGTTTCCTGAGCCTCTCGAAGATTCAACTTTCGTACCTTCAACTATAATTTCTTTCGTTGCTTCTTGCGTTACTTTTTCCGTAATAACTTCTTTAGAAACAACATCTCCATTAACAATCTCTATTGCATATTGTACTTCTTTTTTACCATCTTGACCTTCTTGCTTTATTTCTTCCTCACCTTTATATAAATCATCGGATTGTTGTACTTCTTTTTCGTACACAATCTCTTCTTCTATTAATTCTTCTTTGGTCACCACTACATTAACAAATGGTGCATATTCTGTTACATTCAATTCTTGTCCAATTTGTAATACCGTATCTTCTGACAAGCTTTCATTCAAATCTAGTAATTTCTTTGTAGCTAAATCATATTGATCTGCAATCGATCCTAGTACATCACCTTCTTCTACCGTGTGTACTTTATCTAATAATGTACCTTTTTCTAGTAGTTCAATACCTTGATCAATCGTTAAAACTACATCTTCATTAACCTTTTCTTCTTGATAGGTAACTTCTTCTGATAATTCTACGGCTAAGATAGTAGAGTTACCAACAGCCAATGTTGACGTTGTTTCATCATCTGAATCTGTATCAGCATTCTCTAGTTTTTCTAATACTTCTCTATCTACATATTTTTCTTTATATTGCTGTAAAGCTTTCTCAGCATCTTCTTTATCTTTAAAATAACCAGCTACTTGATCACCGATTTGAAGCGCATATGCATTCACTTGGATTGCTATATCTTCTTCAATCTTCGTTAATACATTTTCATTAGAAGCGTCTGGATTAAATACGCGTTCTGGAACGTAGGAGATTTCCTGTTTCGTAGCGTAATCGTATGTCTCATTAGCCTCTTCACGGGCAGTAATTAAATCATCTATATAAGAAGTAATAACCTCTTTGTTGTCAATTTTACCAATGTGGTCTCCATCCATATATACATGGTAGACCGTAGAAAGTTCTTCATCAGCGGCGTACGCAACGTTATATGTTAAAGCCATACCCAAAACAGTTAGTAATGCGGTTTTTTTTAATAATCCAGGTTTACTAGATTTCATATATCTTCTCATTATCATAATCCTCCTACGGTTCCTTGATCTCTCTATCATATCTATTAATTTGAGACCTCCTATAGGCTACCACAGAAGCATTCTATATTTAAACCCTTTTTAAACAATTGTAATAAAACTGTATAACTGTAACCAATTACCCCCTATTAACAGTTAATTTAGACAATAATTTACGTTAATTCATTAAAAAAAGCGTTTTTTTTAACAAAAATTGTCTGTTTTATTACAATTGTGTTATAGGCTTATTCTCCTATTATTTTAACTCTATCGCATTTTACTATATACAAAATAAAAAACCTACCAAATTTACTTGGCAGGTTCTACTTTTAACTATATACACTTCTTACTTCATTCGTTTGCATCCGGTCAGGACCAACTGAGAAAATAGACAATGGAATCTGTGTTAATTGTGAAATACGTTCCAAATAATGACGTGCATTCTCTGGAAGTTCATGTAAACTTTTCACACCTGTGATATCCACATTCCAACCAGGCATTTCTTCATAAATTGGTTCACAATCTGCTAATACTTTAAGACTAGCTGGAAATTCTTCCATCACAGTTCCTTTATAGCGATATGCAGTACAAATTTTTAGCGTTTCAATACCTGTTAGTACATCAATTGAGTTTAGTGATAAATCGGTAATACCACTGACACGACGAGCGTGTCGAACAACTACACTATCAAACCAACCGACACGACGTGGTCGACCAGTTGTCGTACCATATTCGTTTCCAATTTCCCGTATTCTATCTCCCGTTTCATCATGTAACTCTGTTGGGAAAGGACCATCTCCGACTCTTGTCGTATACGCTTTTGATACGCCAACTACATGATTAATTTTTGACGGACCTACACCAGAACCAATTGTTACCCCACCAGCGATAGGATTAGAAGATGTTACAAATGGGTATGTACCCTGATCAATATCTAACATAACACCTTGTGCACCTTCAAATAAAACACGACGTCCTTGATCAAGTGCATCATTTAAAACAACAGATGTGTCGACAACGTATTTAGCTATCTCTTGTCCATATTGATAATATTCTTCCAAGATATCTTCTACACGCATTTCTTCTATTTCATACACTTTTGAAAACAAGCGATTTTTTTCAGCTAAATTTTGTTCTAACTTTTCACGGAAAGCTTCTTTATCCAATAGATCCACGATACGAATCCCTACCCGTGCTGCCTTATCCATATAAGCAGGACCAATACCTTTTTTTGTTGTACCTATTTTATTAATACCTTTTTCTTCTTCTTGTAACGCATCTAATCTTAAATGATACGGTAAAATAACATGTGCACGATTACTAATTCGTAAGTTATCTGTGCTAACACCTTTATCATGTAAATATTTTAACTCTTCTTTTATTGCCTTTGGATCAATCACCATACCATTACCAAGTACACATACTTTTTCTTTGAAAAATATTCCAGAAGGAATCAAATGTAATTTGTACGTTATACCATCAAACTTAATTGTGTGTCCTGCGTTATTTCCACCTTGATATCGTGCGACTACTTCTGCGTTTTGAGACAAGAAATCAGTGATTTTACCTTTACCTTCGTCTCCCCATTGCGTTCCTACTACTACTACTGATGACATATTAGGCACCTCCGCCAGTTGTATTTTATCAAATTACTTATCTTTTTATTCAATAGACCCGTAAAACTTTTTTCAGAAAAACACGCTAGCCTTAGTTTATCAATCTAATATGCTCGTGTCAATCAATTAGGCGAACGTTTTCGTGTTTTTCAAATAATTCGTTCGACTTTTAAAAAGATTTCCTGGGAAATAAAAAATAAGAGACAAGCATCTTTCATGCTTGTCTCTGTATGAATTATTCTATTGTCAGGCTGGAGGTATATCTGATTCATCATATCGATGATCTAAGTCAACAAATTTATTATATTCTTTTACAAATGCAAGTTCTACTGTTCCGACTGGACCATTACGTTGTTTAGAAATAATAATTTCAATGATGTTTTGTTTTTCTGATTCTTGATCATAATAATCATCACGATATAGGAATCCAACAATATCCGCATCCTGCTCAATACTTCCTGATTCACGTAAGTCTGACATCATTGGTCGTTTATCTTGTCTTTGTTCTACTCCACGAGAAAGCTGCGAAAGTGCGACTAACGGTACATTTAATTCACGTGCTAAACCTTTTAATGACCGTGATATTTCTGAAACCTCTTGTTGACGGTTTTCTTTTGCGTTGCTTGCACTACCTTGAATAAGCTGCATATAATCTATCAGAATCATACCTAGACCATGTTCTTGCTTTAATCGTCTACATTTAGATCTAATTTCGTTAACACGAATTCCTGGTGTGTCATCAATAAAAATACCAGCATTAGACAGACTACCCATCGCCATCGTTAACTTACCCCAGTCTTCCGGTTCTAAGCTTCCTGTACGAAGCCGTTGTGCATCGATATTACCCTCTGCACAAAGCATACGGTTTACTAGCTGTTCAGCACCCATCTCTAAACTAAAGATTGCCACGTTTTCATCCGTTTTAATCGCTACATTTTGCGCAATATTTAATGCGAATGCCGTCTTACCTACAGAAGGTCGTGCCGCAACAATAATTAAATCATTGCGTTGGAAGCCAGAGGTGATTTTATCTAAATCTCTAAAACCAGTTGGTACACCTGTTACATCTGCATCGTTATGATGTAGTTGTTCAATATTGTCATATACATCTATTAAAACATCTTTAATATTCTTAAATGCACTTGCATTCTTTCGATTGGAGACTTCCAAAATGTTCTTTTCGGCCTCACTTAATACTTCATCTACTTCATCTTCTTTTGAAAAACCATCTGTAACAATATCGGTTGCCGTTCGAATTAAACGACGTAACAGTGCCTTTTCTTCCACAATTTTATTATAATAACCAATGTTCGCTGCGGTTGGAACTGCATTGGCTAGATCACTTAAATAGGAGACACCACCAATTTCATCCAGTAATTTTGCATTTGATAATGCCGTCGTCACCGTTACCAAGTCAATTGGCTCTCCCTTATCAGTCAGTTGCATCATAACCTGAAAAATTCGTTGGTGACTAGCACGATAGAAATCTGATGGTATTAATAATTCTGTAGCAGAAGACATTGACTCTGGTTCTAAAAATATAGCACCTAATATTGCTTGTTCTGCTTCAATATTATGTGGTGGTGTTCGCTGTTCGTTCCATTCCTCACTCATGCAATTCCCCCCTTTATGAAATCAAATAGACAAAGGAATGGGAGGAATTAATCCTCCCACTCCTTTTTTTATCAATTAAATTAACTGTATCTTTTATACTTCTGTTACGTGTACTTTGATTATACCAGTTACTTCTTGATGAAGTTTTACAGGTACATTTGTTACGCCTAAAGAACGTATCGGAGCATCTAGCTCGATTTTTCTTTTATCCATTTTAATATTATGTTTTTTCTTTAATTCTTCAGCAATTTGTTTACTTGTTATCGAGCCAAATAGATTACCATGATCTCCTGATTTAGCTGTTAATTCAACTTGCATATTCGCTAACTTCTCTTTCAACTTTTCTGCCTCATCCACTTCTGCTTGTTCTAGACCTTTTTCTTTATTTTGCTTGGCCTCTAAACCTTTTAAATTACCGGGGGTTGCTTCAACAGCCACATTATTTTTCAAAAGATAGTTACGGGCATAACCATCCGAAACGTTTTTAACTTCACCCTTTTTGCCTTTTCCTTTTACGTCTTTTTGAAAGATTACTTTCATTCTTGTTCTCCTCCTTCAATTGATTGATCTATAATCTCTTTTAATTGCTCATAAGCGTCTTCTATAGAAGCGTCATCTAATTGTGTTGCTGCATTTGTCAAATGACCGCCACCATTCATCTTTTCCATGATTACTTGGACATTTATATCACCAAGTGATCTAGCACTAATACCAATACGTCCATCCTTTCGTTCGGAAATGACGAAGGAAGCAACAATACCTGTCATTGTTAAAAGTGTATCAGCAGCTTGTGCGATAATAACTGGACCAAATGCTTTTCCAGGGGTACCTAATGAAATTGCAATATTATTTTTATATATCGTTGTGCTCTCAATTAAATGGCTTCGTTGAATATAAATATCTAAATCTTCTTTCATGAAGCGTTGCACCAATACGGTATCTGCACCCTTAGATCGTAAATAAGAAGCTGCATCAAAAGTACGGGAACCAGTTCGTAATGTGAAACTTTTGGTATCAACAATAATTCCTGCTAATAGTGCAGTTGATTCAAGCATGTTTAACTTTAAGGTATCTGGTTGATATTCCAACAATTCAGTTACCAATTCAGCCGTTGAAGATGCATATGGTTCCATATATACAAGTGTTGGATGATCGATAAATTCCTCAGCTCGGCGATGGTGATCAATTACAACAACATATTCCGTTTTACTTAATAGCTTCTCTTCTGCAACAAGCGAAGGTTTATGTGTATCTACAACTACCAATAGCGTGTTTTTTGTAACAATATCAAGTGACTCATCTGGTGATACAAAGTGAGACCACAATGTGTCCTCTTCTTTAATCTGTTCCATCAATCGCTGTACACCTGTATCAATATCATTTTCATCAACAACGATATAGGCGTCAATATCACTGGCTTGTGCAATTTTTAATATACCAATTGCCGCGCCGATCGAATCCATATCAGGTGCTTTATGTCCCATTATTAGTACTTGATCACTTTCTTTCACTAATTCTTTTAATGCGTGTGAGATAACACGCGCTCTCACCCTTGTTCGTTTTTCCATGGGATTAGTTTTCCCACCGTAAAAGCGCACTTTACCTGATTCTTCTTTGATGACAACCTGATCTCCACCTCTGCCTAGAGCAAGGTCTAAACTGGACTGCGCCAGTGTTCCTAGAGCAGGCAGTGAATCTCCACCTAATCCTACACCAATACTAAGTGTAAGTGGTACATTTTTATTATCTGAAATTAACTCTCTTACTTCATCTAAAATTTCAAACTTTGATTTCTCTAGTTCTTCCACAATCTGTTGATTCATTACTGCTAAAAAACGTTCCTGAGATATCCGTTTAAGATAAATACCATAATCCATCGACCACTCATTTAAAATCGCTGTTACACGGGAATTAATTTGACTCTTATTTGTGTCGTCCATGGCTTGTGTTATTTCTTCATAGTTATCTAAAAAGATAACACCTAGAATCGTTTGTTCGTTATGGTATAGATTTTGAATTTCTGTTTGTTTCGTTCGGTCAAAAAAGTATAATAATCGTTCTTCTTTTTTGACTGCAACTTGAAAATCATACGTTTCAATTGGGACCCAAATTTCTTCTATGTTTTCTTTAACCTTAGTCATAAGATCTGAAGATAACTGACTTAACGGTTGCCCAACAAATGACTCTTCATTCGTAAATCTATTCATATATGGATTCGTCCACTCAATTTTGTAATCTTCACTATATAAAACAATACCAATCGGCATTTCAAGTAATGCTTCTTGCCCTACTTTTTTCACTCTGTGAGACAAAGTCGTAATATACTCTTCTGTCTCATTTAGCAAAGTTCTTTCCGATCGAATACTATAATATAAAGAAGCAACTAATATAAATGTCATAAAAATTCCAAGCATCCATTGGAAAAACCAAATGAACCCTAATAATAGGAATGATAGTCCATATATAATCCATATATGATTGCTTAATGTTGGCTTCTTAAATAAATCAGACATATTTGTCAGCTCCTACATCCAGACAAGCACTCATTTTTTGTTCTCAAACCTTTCTCTTAAACCAAATCCTACGTCAATTATACCTAAAATACGGAACATATAAAGTCCTGCAGGCAAAATAATGACACTACCAACAATAATTAAGATCGGAATTGCGATATTTAATTTCTTTTTATATGAATAAAATAAAACAAATGACAGACCTTGCAGTGTTAGTAATAAACCTACTAAATTCGTTACATTCATTACACCGACAGCTAAGCTACTTGTAGGATCTAATTCAAACCATGCAAACAATATTGCGAAAAAATATATCCAAACAACCGATTTTGGTAATAGAAAGAATTTAAAAGGTGGGAATCTTAAATTCCTATCTTCACGCCAATTCAGTATTTTATAGCTTATCCATTGTGTAACAAAACCTATACCTAGCGCACAAATCACTAATATAGACGGCAAAAGCGTAGTGATTTTCAGCATTTCCTCTTTTATTAAAGCCATTTCATTAGAGGATAACTCCATTCCTAATGATATTACCAAACTTTCTGTCGTGGCAATCGATTCTTGCACCATTCCCTCATATTGATCAATAATGTTAATTTGAGCAACGAGCTGGATCATTAAAAATAAGGCTAACAAGCCCATTGTTATTCCGACTGTTCCAAATGCCCATGTTTCATATGCGTTCCTTTTTTTATAAATTGCCTCTCCTATCATCGTACCGCCTAAAACGGAAAGAATAGTTAATGGTAAAGAGATAACAAAAATAAGTAATAGTGCTAAAGGTGTTACAAAACCTCCTAAAATTAACGAAGCTTTATATCCATGGTGCGCAGCATAAATCACAAATGGAATCGGCAATAAAAATAGTGTTACTAACTCAATTGCTGGTACCAATACGGTTACAAATAGCAGTAAACCATAGATAGCGCTTAATAGCACACCTTCCCGCACTTTCTTTGAATCATACATTCTTACTAACACCTCATTATATTTCCTTCTATTAGCTTAGAAAAAGCACAGCTACAGGGCTGTGCTTTTGAATAGCTTTTTTATTAACACTATAAAATATTCTTTTCCAGCAAAAAAACGCTTTTTTTGCTTTCTATACGATTATAAACGATAATAAGGAAAAATGACAAATGATAGTTTTTCCTATCGCACTTTTGATTTTATTTCATGAAAAATTCTCAATCACTCACTATTCTTGCTATACTATTATCATACCATATTTGTAAAGGAGACTTTTAATGATTACTACCATCTTTTTCGATCTTGATGATACATTGCTTTGGGATAAAAAAAGCATCCAACAAGCTTTTCAAAAAACATGTGAATTAGCTAAAGTAAAATATGACATTAATGAAAATACTTTAGAGGAGGTTGTTCGCTTAGAAGCACGTAATTTATATGAGGGCTATCATACATATGACTTCACTCAAATGATAGGTATCAACCCATTTGAAGGCTTATGGGGTACCTTTGATGATGAGCAAGACATGTTTCGTGAGATGTATAACATTGTGCCTAACTATCGAAAAGAAGCTTGGACTAATGGTTTAGCAGCACTTGGCATTAATGATCCAAGCTTTGGTGAACAATTAGCAGAACAATTTATTAAAGAACGTGAACAAAACCCATTTTTATATGAAGAAACATTTTCTGTTTTAAAGAAGCTTAAAAAGGACTATCAATTACTTCTACTAACAAACGGCGCACCTTCTTTGCAACAAAGAAAGCTAACTATAACGCCTGAACTAAGGGAATACTTTGAATATATTGTTATTTCTGGTGATTTTGGTAAGGGCAAACCTGATCCAAGCATCTTTGAACATGCTCTAGAACTTTCAAATGTAAGTAAAGAGCAAGCGTTAATGGTTGGCGATAATCTAATGACAGACATTCTCGGATCGAACAGAGCTGGAATTAAAAATGTATGGATTAACCGTGAGGATAAAATAGCAGAAGAAGTTACACCAACTTATGAAATTAATCATCTTGAAGAACTATTTACTCTGCTTGATAATTTGAACAAATAAGTTAACTCTTCATTTAACTTAACTTAAAGAATTATAAAGCGTAGAAATTATACGGGGGAATCACATGTACCATGCAGAATCATTAAAAGATAAAACACGTTTATTTCTTTCCATTATGTGGCCTATTATGATCACACAACTCAGCTTAGCTGCAATGAACCTTGTGGATACCATGATGTCTGGTCGTGTTGGAACGAACGACTTAGCTGGGGTTGCTATTGGGGCAAGTCTTTGGATGCCTATTTTCGTCGGTATTAACGGTGTTATGTTAGCTGTGACGCCAATCATTGCGCACTTAATGGGCAGTAACGAAAAACACAAAATACATCAAACAGTGACACAGGCGCTCTATTTAGCTGTCATAATGGCTCTGATTGTTATATTAATTGGTGCTATGCTACTTCAACCAATTCTAACATTTATGGACTTAGATCCAGCTGTTCATCACATTGCGTTTCATTATTTAGTTGGACTCTCCATTGGTATAATTCCTTTGTTTATAACCAATGTGATACGCAATTTCTTTGATGGACAAGGTTTCACCCGAATTACCATGTTTATTACTGTTCTTGCTGTTCCATTTAATGTTTTTTTAAATTATAGTTTAATTTTTGGTCGCTTTGGGTTTCCAGAACTTGGTGGGATTGGCGCGGGTTATGCTACCGGATTAACTTTTTGGATTATTTTATTTGCCAGTGTCTGGATGACCTTTAAGTTGAATGTTGTTAGGGAATACAACTTGTTAGTTAAATGGGTCAAACCTTCATGGAAGGCTTGGAAAGAACAGCTTTCAATAGGAATACCTATGGGACTTTCTATTTTCTTTGAAGCAAGTATTTTCTCGGTTGTAACTCTATTAGTTGGGATTATGTTCACGACTATTGCCATTGCAGCGAATCAAATCGTCATCAGCTTTACGTCATTGATTTTTATGATTCCTTTAAGTATTTCAATGGCCTTAACTATTGTGGTAGGTTATTCGGTTGGTGGAAAAAAATTACAGGCAGCGAAACAATACAGCTATATCGGGGTTCTAGGTGGAATTGGGATCTTAGCAATTGGCGCTGTCTTCCTCTTCTTTTTTAATGAACCTATTTCATATCTATATACAAAGGATCCTGAAGTTGTACAGTTGGCAAGTCAAATATTTATGGTCGCCATTATTTACCAACTATCCGACGCTGCACAAGCAGGGTTGCAAGGCGTACTTCGAGGCTATAAAGATGTGAAACTACCGTTTTATATTGCATTCGTCTCTTATTGGATAATTGGAATTCCTAGTGGTTTCCTTCTCTCCAAATATACGGACTTAGGTCCTACTGGATTTTGGATTGGTATTATACTCGGATTAAGCTTTGCTGCGATTGGATTTCTACTTAGATTACGAATCGTTTACCAAAGGGCAAAAAAAGTCGCGATTGAAGATGGTCATATGTAATTCAACAGAAGCACTATTGACTAGTGATTACAGATAATCTGATGCATCCTTTAAGAGGAAGCATCAGATTTTTTTCTAGCCTTCAATCCGTTGATAACACTGAATAGATATGATGGTCTTCAAACTTTCCATTAATTTTTAGTTGATCACGCAAGGTCCCTTCTTTCGTAAACCCACAATGTTCTAACACATTAATTGATCCTTTATTTCTCGGCATAACACCCGCTTCAATTCGGTGAAAGTCTGCTTCTTCAAACGCGAACCTAATTGCGAGCTTGACTGCTTCTGTCATGTATCCCTTTCCTTTATATCGATGATCAAGACCATAGCCAATCATACATTTCTCTGCTGTCCCTCTTTCAATGAAGAAAAAAGATACCGTTCCTACTAGTTGGTTGGTTCCATTAATAAAGATACCGAATTCATATCCCTTATCCTCTTCCCATGCCTTTTGATCTTTTTCTATCATTTCTTCGTGCTTTTCTAATGTGAAAAAGTCATCCTTTTTATCAACAGGAGAGTAAAGATCAAATATCTCCCTATTCTCTTTATTCATATCTAATAATACTGTAGCATCCTCTTTTTGTAATGCTCGAAACGTAATATTTGTTCCAGTTAATTCACTTTTCACTTTCTTCCACTCCTAACATTTCGTTTCCTAATATCTATTGTAATAGAATTTATAGAATGTTGCCTATTTTTTAAACTAGAAGTACAACTTCTACTAGTTTAGTAGCTTTACTATAAAACAAAAAGCCTATCCTTCTGCTACTGTCTAAATTAGACAGTAGCCAAAAGATAGGCTTTTCATCTTCAACAAATCAATCAGTCACGTATGGCAATAAAGCCATTTGGCGCGAGCGTTTGATTGCTCTTGTTAATTTACGTTGGTATTTTGCAGAAGTACCTGTTACACGACGAGGAAGAATTTTTCCTCTTTCTGAAACAAATCTTCTTAGTAAATCAACGTCTTTATAATCAATGTGTGTTATGCCATTTGCTGTGAAATAGCATACCTTACGACGTTTTGGACGTCCACGACGAGCTACCATAAGAAAGTCCTCCTTTATAATTAAATATTAAAACGGTAAATCATCATCTGATATATCAATTGGCTCTCCGTTATCTTTAAACGGGTCCGATTCATTTTGGTTTGAATTCGAATTATTGGTATTAGAAGACTGGTTTTGGTCCTGGGCTTTATTATACCCTTCCATACCTTGTCCACTATTCTGAGAATTAGATCCTCCGCTACCTTTTGACTCAAGAAACTGAACAGAATCTGCTACAATTTCTGTGACAAATACGCGTTTTCCATCTTGTCCTTCAAAGTTACGAGTTTGCACACGACCATCTACACCCACAAGACTACCTTTACTCATAAAATTAGCCAAGTTTTCTGCCGGACGTCTCCATACGACACAGTTGATAAAGTCTGCTTCTCTTTCCCCTTGTTGGTTAGAAAACGGGCGATTGACTGCTAAGGTGAAATTAGCTACTGCAACGCCATTTGCAGTATAGCGTAAGTCTGGGTCTTTCGTTAACCTGCCTACAAGTACGACACGATTTAACATGAGATCCCCTCCTTATTTGTCGTCTTCGCGTACAGCTATGTGACGAATAATATCATCACTAAACTTCGCTTGACGATCAAATTCATTAATTGCTGTTACATCGCCTATAAATTTAATCAATACATAGTAACCATCACGAAAATCATTGATTTCATAAGCAAGTCTCTTCTTGCCTTTTTCTTCAACTTTTACGATTTCCGCTCCATTATCAGTAAGGATACTGTTAAAACGCTCAATTAAAGCTGTTTGCGCTTCTTCCTCAATGTTTGGGCGGATGATGTACATAATCTCATAATTTCTCATCCGTTTGCACCTCCTTTTGGTCTTAGCGGCTCCTTTTTGGTATAAAGGAACAAGGAGTAATTTCATTCATTACTCACAATCAAGAATTATACCAAACTTTATGAAAAAGCGCAACTATAATTTGAGCATTACTTCCTTCTGTAATAATTATACGTTTACTTTTATAATGATCCAGGCTTACACATTGAAACGGAAATGTATTACATCGCCGTCTTTCACCAAATAGTCTTTTCCTTCTAATCGCACGTTTCCTTTTTCCTTAGCACCAGCCATCGAGCCACCTTCAACTAGGTGATCATATGAAACCGTTTCTGCGCGGATAAACCCACGTTCGAAGTCTGTATGGATAATAGCTGCAGCTTGAGGAGCTTTGATTCCTTTATTAAATGTCCAAGCACGTACTTCTTGTTCGCCCGCCGTGAAATAGGTTGCCATTCCTAACAATTTATATGTTGCTTTAATTAATTGATCTAGACCTGACTGCTCTATTCCTAACTCTTCTAGGAACATCTCTTTCTCTTCCCCGTCTAATTCGGCAATTTCTGATTCTACTTTTGCACTGATTACAATTACTTCTGCAGTCTCATTTTCAGCAAATTCACGTACCTTAATTACGTTAGGGTTTGTATCTGCTTCTAAAAGTTCATCTTCGGCCACATTTGCAACGTATAATATTGGTTTACTCGTTAACAAATGCAATCCTTTTATTATCTTTTCTTGATCTTCTGTAAAACTTACTGATCTTGCTGGTTTTTCATTTTCAAATGCATCATTTAATTTAGTTAAAACATCAAATTCTGCAACTGCTTCTTTATCCTTTTGTCTTGTCATCTTTTCAACACGTTGCATTCGTTTCGTAACTGTCTCTAGATCTGCTAGAATTAATTCTAAATTAATTGTTTCAATATCAGAGATTGGATCTACTCCTCCTGATACGTGTGTGATATTTTCATCTACAAAACAACGAACAACATGACAAATAGCATCTACTTGACGAATATGAGATAAGAATTTATTTCCTAATCCCTCCCCTTTACTTGCACCTTTTACAATACCTGCAATATCAGTGAATTCAAAAGCTGTTGGAATTGTCTTCTTTGGTTTTACTAATTCAGTTAGCTTAGCTAATCTTTCATCTGGTACTTCTACGATACCTACATTAGGGTCTATTGTACAAAACGGGTAGTTTGCTGCCTCTGCCCCAGCTTGTGTGATTGCGTTAAATAAAGTTGATTTACCCACGTTAGGTAAACCAACGATTCCTGCTGTTAATGCCATAAAAACTTCCACTCCTTAAGGATATACCGCTCATATGAACGTTTCAGTCATACCAATTATAAATACAGTCATTCAAATTGACAAGTTATTAAAATTTGAATTTAACTGTTCTTTGACTTTACACTCTTTATTTTTAGCTACAGTTTATTTGAAAATCGAGATTAGTAATTTTCACAAACTAGAAATATACTTGTTTTTTGTTCCACGTGAAACATACTTTTTGGTGTCTAAGCGTATTACGTGTTTACCAACAACATGACGGCTTACTCCTCTGTTGCCGTTAATACTTTTTTTAATTTACTTTCAAATTTCTTTCTCGGTACAAGAACACTATGTCCACAACCCTCACACTTAATTCGAATATCCATGCCCATTCGAATTATTGCCCATCTGTTTTCTCCACAAGGGTGTGCCTTTTTCATCTGGACGACATCATGTAATTGATATTTTTTCTCCATTATATCATGCCCCACTTCCTACCTAATTTTCTTATTAGTAGCTTATAGTTTATTTTATCATTATCAACTTGTTTTGTATCGATTTATGAGCGGATATAATAGTAAAGTTGCTAATATATATAAATTCAATAAGCCATATAACGGATATAAATATTCAATTAACGTTGAAAAACCGAATTTCGTTAGGGGAATCATGCTTAATACAAGAACTAGCACTATTAACCACAGGGGCGCATTGATCTTATCTCTAATTCTACTTACTAATCCTAATGTTCCTGAAACAGCTGTTGTAAAAATTGCGAGCCATAATAAAACAGACATAAACAAAAACATTGCATATGGATAATTTTTTAAAATTGCAAACAGTGGTATCTCATACACTAATATATCATCTGCAATTTGAACAAGACTATTATTATAGATATAAGATATAAAGCCTAATATGGCACCACTTCCTATACTAGCAAAAACAGCTTCATTTTTTGCTTTTATTTGGTTCCCTATAGCACCTATTACTGCAATTAAGGGCAGAATATTTAATGATGTGAATGTGAAGGCAGCCATCCAGTTTCTTTGTTTATCAATCGAAAATAGGAGTGTTAGATCTTCTTTAAGGATGAAGGAAATAAGTACACTTATTAAACCAACTAATAAAAGCGGCAAAATAAAACTGTTTATAGACAGAATGCCGTCTATATCCCAAATAAACACGAGTATCAGAGGAACAACTATTAATATAATGCCATACCAGTATGGATATTGAAATGCCTCAACAGTCACACCACTTCCGGCCAACATAATTACCGTTGTTGAAAAAAGATAAATAACAATCATTGCATCATATAGATGTGCAAAACGCTTTCCGACAAGTACCTTTAATACAGGAAGATATTGCGTTGTTTTTTTTTGGAAGCTGATAATTAAAATCGAATAACAACAAATAGAAAACAAAATAGTGAACAACCCTATAGCTAGTCCACTTTCCGCACCAAAAAATTGCCACAATTCTCTTCCAGACGCATAACCAGCACCTATCATTGTACCTATAATTAAAAAAATCCATTTCATTCCTGCTTTAAACATTAGATTCACTCCTATTTTCAAAAGATGTATAGAATCATTCAAAAATCCGTATACTAATAAAAATATGTTATAGGAGTGAAAGCTATGAATCTAAAAGAAGTAACGTTAGAGAAAACAGAAAAAAGATTCCATTATGATGACACACTTGTATACCGTTCACTTAGTCAAAGCATTTACCAATGGCTACCTTCTGAAGCATACGAATTCATCATTGTCTGTATTGGAACAGATCGATCCACAGGGGATTCTCTTGGCCCCTTAACAGGTACTTTGTTGAATAAATGGCAACATCCTCACTACACTGTATATGGCACTCTAGAAGACCCTGTACATGCCGTCAACTTAAAGGAAAAATTACAAAAAATAAAATTGAAACATAAAAACCCTTTTATTATTGCAATAGATGCTTGCTTAGGGAAGAAGGACTCAGTTGGCATGATCACAACCGGTATCGGCACTATCCAACCTGGTGCAGCTTTACAAAAAGACTTACCACCTGTTGGTAACATTTATCTAACGGGTATTGTGAATATTAATGGCTACATGGATTATATGGTTTTGCAAAGCACTCGATTACATCTTGTAATGAACATGGCAGAAACAATCGCTAAGACTTTACACCACCTACATCATTACCTTTGTTATCCTTCTCTTGAAAGAAAAAAGATAGACACCATTTGAAATAGTAGAAATGGCTTCTATCTTAATTATTCTATAATATGATCACCCTAATAAGAATTGATATATTGTATATATAATACCTACCATAAACAGTGATGGTAATAGATTAGCTATACGAATACTAGTAACGTTTAGCATATTTAGACCTATTGCGACAATTAATAGACCGCCTGTTGCTGTCATCTCTACAATGAATCCTTCTAACAAAGCCGGTGGAATCCATTTTTCTATTGTTGTTGCCAATAAAACAATCGTACCTTGATAAATAACAACTGGAATTGCAGACAGGATAACACCAAACCCTAAAGTAGTAGCTAACACCAATGAGGTGAATCCATCTAATATTGACTTTGTTATTAATACACCATGATCTCCTCGTAGCCCGCCATCTAACGCTCCTATAATTGCCATTGCTCCTACTACAAAGATCAAAGATGCTGTAATAAATCCTTGTGATATTTTTGAATCTACTTTGTTACCACTTATAATAGATTCGACCCAAGTACCAATTTTATTCAGTCTATTCTCTATATCTATTACTTCTCCTAGTATTGCGCCAGTCATAATACTTAACAATACAATTATAATGTGATTGACTTGTAAGGCCATTTGCAAGCCAATCAGTATGATAGTTAATGCTATACCACTTAAGATTGTTTCTTTGTACCTTTCAGGTATTTTCCTAAAAAATAGGCCTAGTACTGTTCCAATTATAATAGCTATTCCATTAATTATTGTACCTAGTAAAGCCATACTTACCCCACCCGCCTATCATTGTTCCACGTGAAACAATATACTTTAAAATAGAAATAAAGCCTGACAGATCGGCTTTATTTCCCGTTGTCAGACTTTATTTTTACTGAAATAGCTCTAAGATTCTATCTAGATCATCGTCCGAAAAGAATTCAATTTCAATTTTTCCTTTTCGCTTACCTTTATGGATTTTTACGCCTGTTCCTAATTGATCACGTAAAATACCTTCTCTTTCTGTGATAAACAAATCTTTTTTCTTTGGTTGTTGTTTTTGTTCAGGCTTTTTATCATTTAGATGATTCACAAGCTGCTCTACTTGTCTAACATTTAGACTGTCATTTCGAATTTTATCTATTAAAGGTTGAAGTTTATTTTTATCTTTTAAACCAAGAATAGCTCTTCCGTGACCCATTGATAGCTCTCCATTATTAATTAAGGCACTAATGGTCGTTGGGAGGCTCAGTAAGCGTGTTAAATTCGCTATATGAGGCCTGCTCTTACCTAATCTTTTAGCCAATACTTCTTGTGTAATATTAAATTCTTTCATCAGATTAGCATAAGCTTGAGCTTCTTCAATTGGTGTTAAATCTTCACGTTGTAAATTCTCTAATAAGGCTAACTCCATCATTTTTTGATCCGTTAATTCTTTAACAATAACCGGGATTGTATCAAGACCTGCTTCTTTTGCAGCACGGAATCTTCTTTCACCAGCGACTATTTCATAGCCCTTAATACTATCTCTAACAATTAAAGGCTGCAATATACCAAATTCCAAAATTGATTCCTTTAATTCTTCAATAGCATCTGCTTGAAATGTCTTACGGGGCTGATATGGATTGGGTCGGCATTCTTTAACCGAAACTTGAATTACTAATTCTGATTCTTTCTCATCCTCTAACTCTGGGAAAAAAGCATTAATTCCTTTCCCTAATCCTCTCTCCATTTGCAATCACTTCCTTTGCTAAATCAAGATATACTTCAGCACCTCTAGATTTCGGATCATAAAGTATAATCGGTTTACCGTGACTTGGCGCTTCTCCAAGACGTACGTTTCTAGGTATAATTGATCGATAGACCTTATCTTGAAAATACTTTTTCACTTCGTCTATTACCTGTATACCTAAATTTGTTCTTGCATCTAACATTGTTAATAATACGCCTTCTATCATTAATTGTTTATTCAAATGTTTTTGGACAAGTCGGATAGTATTTAATAACTGACTTAAGCCCTCTAAAGCATAATACTCACATTGAACAGGAATTAATACACTATCAGCAGCTGTTAATGCATTGATAGTCAATAATCCTAGTGATGGTGGACAATCAATTATAATATAATCATACTGATCAATAACTGGTTCCAATGCCTTTTTCAAGCGAACTTCTCTTGAAATAGTTGGAACAAGCTCTATTTCTGCTCCAGACAGTTGAATCGTTGCTGGAATAACATCTAAATTTGCCACCGCTGTAGGAACACATACTTTTTCAGCATCTAAGTCCTCAACCAATACATTATAAATGCATTCATCCATGTCAGCTTTATTAATACCCACGCCACTAGTTGCATTCCCCTGTGGATCTATGTCGACTAATAAAACTTTATAGTTAAAATAAGCTAAACAAGCACTTAAGTTAACTGATGAAGTAGTTTTTCCTACGCCGCCTTTTTGATTGGCTACGGCAATTACTTTTCCCATGGTGTCACCTACCTAGTTATAACTCTATATTTTATATTCTATCACTTTTTTAACAAATAAACATTGGTAAATAGTTTTGTTTTTTCATATCAAAGAAAAAATCCCAACCTTACGTTACTCGAAGACGGGATTTTTTCTTTACTTTTTTTTCTTTGGAATTTTGATTGTGATTTGATAAAAATCGTCATAATCTTGTTCTTCTGTTTCTAAATCAATTCCAGTGTCCGTTACCATGCTCAGCGATTGACGTATTGTATTCATAGCAATGCGCATGTCTTTATTCACACCTTTTAATCTCGGTTTTTTCTTTTTAGGCGTGTCATCCATTAGTTTTGCTATTCTCTCTTCTGTCTGTTTAACATTTAGACTTTTTTCAATTATTTCAGCTAGTAATTTTTCTTGCTTTTCTGGATCTTTTAATATAATTAATGCTCGTGCATGTCTCTCTGTTACTTTTTTCTCTAATATTGCAATTTGCACGACCTCAGGTAGCTTTAATAATCTTAGTTTATTAGCTATCGTTGATTGGTTTTTACCCAAACGTTGCGCTAAAGCCTCTTGGGTTAAGTCATGGATCTCTAACAAGCGACTGTATGCTTTCGCTTCTTCAATCACAGTTAATTCTTCTCTTTGCAAGTTTTCTATTAATGCAACAGAAGCCGTTTCTGCCTCAGTCATCGTTCGAATAATTGCTGGTACAGTTTCCCATTCTAAAAAGGTAACCGCACGCCATCTTCTTTCACCAGCAATCAACTCGTATTTTTTCTCTCCATCTTCCATTTTTCGCACAACAATAGGTTGGATCATACCGTGTGTATGAATCGTTTGTGCTAGTTCTTCTATCTTTTCTTGATTGAAAATAGCACGCGGTTGATACCTATTTGGTGCAATATCCTTAACCGGAAGTTGGAATACTTCATCTGGAATATACTCCTCCACTTCTTCAGATTTATCACCTATGCCAAATATTCGGCTGAACGGGTGTAACATGAACAGACACCACCTTTATATTCCTACTTAACGTACGTATGAAATATGAAGTATCGGTCATTGATCACCAATACTTCATAACTAACAATACGTTTATTAGTGAGGTAACTTTAATGAATTGTTTCACGTGAAACAATTCATTACTCTATTACGATAAGAATAGTCTTGAAACGACTGTGTATCCCTCTAGTTTCTTATC
Organism: Paraliobacillus sediminis; assembly: GCF_003426055.1. Taxonomy (NCBI): domain Bacteria; kingdom Bacillati; phylum Bacillota; class Bacilli; order Caryophanales; family Bacillaceae; genus Paraliobacillus; species Paraliobacillus sediminis. The sequence continues at coordinate 42,334 of NZ_QJSI01000001.1, read as the reverse complement.
TACGACGTTATATTCTACTATTATTCTATCACACATTACGCATAAAGCGTAAGATTGTATAGCAGAAAACACGAAAAATTTTACTAGATTTCAAAGTAAAACAAAGATAGTACTGATCTCTTCAGCACTATCTTTGTTTTCTACCCTTTTCATTACAATGAAGCTTTATTAGGAACTCCCGGTTTTCGCGGGTATTTCTTTGGTGTCTTTTTAATTTTATCAATTATAACAATGTTACGCTCACCATTATTATCAGGTAAGTCAAAGGTGTGAATAGTAGAAACTTCTCCACCCAAAAGCTCAATTGCCTTTTTCGCATCAACTAACTCATCCTGGGCATTTGGGCCCTTCATCGCAATGAATGTTCCAGCAGTTTTACATAATGGTAAACATAATTCACTCAAAACTGATGTTCGTGCAACGGCTCTTGCCATTACAACATCGAACGATTGTCTATATTCTTGATTGTTACCAAATAGTTCTGCTCTGTCGTGGTAAAAGGTAACGCCTTCTAATTCTAACTGGTTAGCTAAATGATTTAAAAAGTTAATCCTTTTTTGTAATGAATCAACAATTGTAACGTGTAAATGCGGAAAACATATTTTTAATGGAATACTAGGAAAACCTGCACCTGCTCCCACATCACAAATACGAAGTTCTTTACTGAAATCAAAATAAAACGAGGCCGTAAGAGAATCATAAAAATGTTTCAGATAGACCCCCGCTTCATCAGTAATTGAAGTTAGGTTTATTTTTTCATTCCATTCAACTAATGTTTGAAAATAAATATCAAATTGATGTTTTTGTTGATCAGATAGTTCTATTCCGTGTTCCAACATTTTTGCAGCAAATGATTCGGCATTCATCGACATTAAATTCCTTTCTATTTGGAAACAAACGTATCAAAACGCTTGCTAATGCTCATTTTTATAAAGGTGTTTTATACTTTAGCGATTTTCCCTTGTTCAATATAAACGAGCAGAATTGATACATCCGCTGGGTTAACGCCAGAAATACGTGAGGCTTGACCAACTGATAAAGGACGAACCTTTTTGAATTTTTCTTTTGCCTCTGTTGCGATACCACTAACGGCATCATAATCAATATTTTCTGGGATCCATTTATTTTCCATTTTTTTCATTCGTTCTACTTGTTGATTAGACTTATCAATGTAACCCCGATATTTAACTTGAATTTCAACTTGTTCCTTAACATCATAATTTAGATTGATTGGTGCAGGTGTTAGCTTCTCAATTAATTGATAGTTAATTTCAGGTCTTTTCAATAACTCTATTGCTTTTGTTGGCTCTCTTAACTCTGTTGCACCAACTTCATCCATTAAAACTTTCAATGCTTCAGATGGTTTTATTGTTTCCTTTTCCAAACGCTTCGTTTCATCTTCAACAAATTGTTTTTTATCGACAAAACTTTGATAACGTTCATCTGTAATCATACCGATTTGATGTCCAATTTCAGTTAAACGCATATCTGCATTATCATGTCGTAGAAGTAAACGGTATTCCGCTCTAGATGTTAATAATCGATAGGGTTCGTTTGTTCCTTTCGTTACTAAATCATCAATTAGCACACCAATATATGCCTGTGACCGGTCGAGAACTAAAGGTTCTTTATCAAGCGCTCTTGCAGCTGCGTTAATTCCAGCCATCAATCCCTGACCCGCTGCTTCTTCATATCCCGATGTTCCATTTATTTGTCCAGCTGTGTATAAGCCAGGAACATTCTTCACTTCAAGCGTTGGCCATAATTGAGTCGGAACAACTGAATCATATTCTATCGCATAACCTGCACGCATAATTTCAGCATTTTCTAATCCTTCGATTGAACGTAGGATTTCCCGTTGAACAAACTCTGGTAAGGATGTTGATAACCCTTGTACGTAGACTTCTTCTGTATCTCTTCCTTCTGGTTCTAGGAAAACTTGGTGGCGTGGTTTGTCATGAAAACGAACAATTTTATCCTCAATTGACGGACAATAGCGAGGACCAGTCCCTATCTTCATGCCTGAATACATAGCAGATAAACCTAAATTATCATTTATAATTTTATGTGTAGATTCATTCGTATACGTTAACCAACAAGGTATTTGATCAATTAGTTCTTGCGATGTTTCATATGAGAAATGACTTGGGTTTTCGTCCCCTGGTTGAATTTCTGTTTTTGAATAATCAATTGTATGGCTATTTACACGTGGTGGTGTCCCTGTTTTGAACCGTACCAACTCAAAGCCAATTTCCTCTAAATGTTCCGAAAGTTTAACAGATGCCCGTTGATTATTTGGTCCACTTTCATAAGATAAATCACCAATAATAACCCGAGATCGCATAAACGTTCCTGTTGTAATAATAACTGATTTTGCATGATAGGCGGCTTTTGTCTCCGTAATAACACCTTTACACACGCCATCTTCCATAATTAATTTTTCAACCATTGCTTGGCGCAATGTTAAATTATCTTGATTTTCTAGCCTTCTTTTCATGTCTTGAATATATAAAGGCTTATCAGCTTGTGCTCTTAGCGCACGAACAGCTGGTCCTTTTCCTGTGTTAAGCATCCGCATTTGAATATATGTTTTATCAATTACTTTACCCATTAATCCACCTAATGCATCTATTTCTCTTACCACAACACCTTTTGCTGGTCCACCAACCGATGGATTACATGGCATGAAAGCAATCATATCTAAATTTAATGTAAGCATTAATGTGTTTGCTCCGCGTTTTGCTGCAGCATTTGCCGCTTCTACACCTGCATGTCCTGCACCAATAACTATTACGTCAAAATTACCAGCATTATATGTCATTAGTTGTCACCCTCTGTCTATCTGTTATAAAACAGATTTTTTATTTTCCTAAACAAAATTGAGAAAACAGTTGATCAATTAAACTGTCATGGACTGTGTCCCCTACAATTTCACCTAGCAGTTGCCACGTGCGTGTTACATCTATCTGAACTAAATCAATTGGCATACCGTCTCTTAACGCATCCATTGCTTCATCAAGTGCATGTAATGCTTGCTTTAACAATTGTATATGACGTACATTTGAAACATATGTTAAATCTCCAGTATCTAGTTCACCTTCAAAAAATGTGTCAGCAATTGCTGTTTCTAAATCATCCAAGCCTGTTTCTTCTATTAAAGCTGTTGTAATAAGAGGTTGTCCATTAGCCAATTGCTTTAGTTTCTCTAAATCAATTTTCTGCGGTAGGTCTGTTTTATTAACAAGTACAATAACTTCAAGGTCTTTTACTAATTCAAATAATTGCAGATCTTCATCCGTTAATGCTTCATTATAATTTAAAACGAGTAAAATTAAATCGGCCTCTTTTAGTACCTGACGAGAACGTTCAACACCAATTTTTTCTACAATATCCTCCGTATCACGTATTCCTGCAGTGTCGACTAATCGTAGTGGTATACCTCGAATATTTACATACTCTTCAATCACATCACGCGTTGTACCAGGAACATCCGTAACAATCGCCTTATTTTCATGAACCAAAGCATTTAATAAAGACGATTTACCTACATTCGGTCTCCCGATAATAGCAGTTCCAATCCCCTCACGTAGAATTTTACCTTGTCTTGCCATTTGTAACAAACGTTCAATTTCTTGATAAACCTCTTTTGTCTTTACAAGCATAAAGTCATGTGTCATTTGTTCTACATCATCATACTCTGGATAATCAATATTGACCTCAACATGGGCTACTGTCTGTAATAATTCCTGGCGTAATTGCTGAATTAATTTAGATAGTTTTCCATCTAACTGTTTAATTGCAACATTCATTGCCTTATCCGTTTTTGCACGAATCAAATCCATTACTGCTTCAGCTTGTGATAAGTCTATCCGACCATGTAAAAAGGCGCGTTTCGTAAATTCACCTGGTTCAGCCAGTCGAGCTCCCATCTGCAGAACTAATTCCAACAAACGGTTTACCGATGCCAGTCCACCATGACAATTTATTTCGACAACATCTTCTCTTGTGAAAGTTTTCGGTGCACGCATCACGCTAACCATTACTTCTTCAACCGTTTGATTTGTTTCTGGATCAATGATCTTTCCATAATGAATTGTGTGTGAATCTACGGTAGTTAAATTAGCACCATGAAAAAGTTTAGTGGCAATCATTGTTGCATCATTCCCACTCAATCGAACAATTGCAATGGCACCTTCCCCAATTGGTGTTGAAATCGCTGCTATTGTATCAGTTTCCATCATTCCTTCACCTCCAAATTTCCTTCAGTCATCTATATAAAATTTATATTATTTACTTATCTATAAAAAAGCTGTCACTAACATAACAGAATAGCACATCATTAGCCTATTGAAAAGCTATACGTTCACTTTTATCCACATGTGTATAGTATTTTATACGAATGAAAAGCGTTTATTCTCAAAATTAAAGTTATGCACAAGTGGACAACGCGTTTTTTTATTCTTCTCTTCTTATCCACAAAAAAACGCACAAGAAACATTTTCTGTTTCCTGCGCGTTTTTACCGTTTTATTTTACAGGTTTAATAACTACATAACGATTCGGTTCTGTTCCTTCTGAATCCGTTTCTATGGTTTTATTACCCTGCAGGGCACTATGAATTATTTTTCTTTCATAAGAAGGCATCGGTTCTAATGATACTGGTTTGTGTATCTTAACAGCCTTATCAGCCAATCGATGGGCTAGCTGTTGCAGTGTACTTCTTCTCCGGTTACGATAGCCCTCTGCATCAAGTATTACATTATAACGCTCTTTTTTACCGCGATTTAAAACAAGTTGAACAAGATATTGCAACGCATTTAAGGTTTGTCCTCGTTTTCCAATTAACATCGCGATCTTTTCACCCGATAACTCAAATGTTATCGTATTACCTCGTGTTATTCTTTCAATAGAAACGTCTTCTGAAAAAGCATTAACTAGCTGTTTCAAATATGTTTCCGCTTGCTGTATAGGACTTTCTTCAATTGTTACTTTTACAATTGCACGTTTACTACCGAACAGACCAAATAATCCTTTTTTGCCTGCATCAATAATATCTATCTTTACTTGGTCCTCTGTGGTGTTTAACTGCTTTAGTGCTGATTGGACCGCATCTTCGACTGTTTGTCCAGAAGCAGTTACCTGTCTCACTATTTATTTCCTCCCGTTTCAGGTTCCTTATCTTTCATCATAGGTCCACGAACGAAAATAGTTTGTAATACCATAAATATGTTTCCGACTACCCAGTACAATGATAAAGCTGTCGGGAAGAAGATTGCCATAACACCAATCATTATCGGCATCATATAAAGCATCATTTGCATTTGTGGCATAGCGGCATTTTGTGTTGTATTCGTTCCTGCCATCATTAATTTTTGTTGTAAGAATGTCGCACCAGCAGCAACGATTGGTAGGATAAAGTATGGATCAGGTTCACTTAATTGAAACCATAAAAAACTACCCTCATCTAAATGTGGTGTCCGCATAATTGCATGATAAAACGCAATTAATATTGGCATTTGCACAATGATTGGTAAACAACCAGCCATTGGATTAACACCATTTTTTTGAAATAACTCCATCGTTTCTTTTTGTAACTTTTGCTGTGTTTGAGCATCTTTTGAACTGTATTTTTCTTTAACCTTTTGTAATTCTGGTTGAATTGCTTGCATTCCTTTTGAGCTTTTCAATTGTTTAATATTTAATGGCAATAGCACTAAACGAATAGCAATCGTTACAACCACTATTGATAAACCATAACTACCACTAAAAAAGTCTGCTACTTTAATAATGACCCAAGATAATGGATAAACAAAATATTGTGCCCAAAATCCGGTACTTTCACTTGTAATATCCGTTTCAATGTCACCACAACCTGACAGTAACACTAGTAAACCGATTAAAGCCGCAAACAGTAATACTTTTTTGCGCATGCTCTTCCTCCTCATTTACCTTGCGATGTATGTAAAAACTTAATTTTTATTTTATCATTATTCACATGTTGAATCCATAGCTCTAACGTTTTAATACGTGGGATTTAGTTAATACATGTATTAAACTCTTTTTAATTTCTGAAAAATCCATCTTATTTGCAGGAACCCTAGCAATCACAATAACATCATACGTATTATCGATCTGTTCATCAAGTTCTAAAAAGGCTTGTCTAAGATAACGCTTTATTTGGTTACGCATTACAGCATTACCAATCTTTTTACTCACAGATAAACCGACTCGAAAATGAGTTTGTTCTGTTTTCTTTAAATAATATATTACCAATTGTCTATTAGCAAAAGACTTTCCCTGTTTAAAAACAAGTTGAAATTCTTTATCCTTTTTTAATCTATAAGCCTTTTTCATGGACTTTTACCTCCATCATCAATTCATCCAATAGATTTGATCGATATGTATGAAAATAAGCTCGCTTTGTTAATTCCTTCACTTAAACGAGCTTATTATCATTAATTCTCTTTTAAATTGAAAAAAAGACCCCTGATATTATCTCAGTGGCCTATGCTGATAATACTTTACGTCCTTTTTTACGGCGACGAGCAAGTACATTACGTCCATTTTTACTGCTCATGCGTAAACGAAAACCGTGAACCTTTTTACGCTTACGTGTATTTGGTTGAAATGTGCGTTTCATTTATATTACACCTCCCTGAGGAATTAAAACTCTAAAATTAAGAAGACAGTCGAATACATTATACGTAATGAAAGCACCATATGTCAATACGTAGACGCTTATTTATTATCTCATCTGGATTAATGCTTGAATAAAAGCAGCATATTTTTAGCAGCTATCGATAAAATCTGCCCTAATGTAGCCATAAAATGTTTTGCTTTCTTTGGATGATGGTTTCTTCAAAACTAGTTATTGCAGCATTGGAGACTAAATCATTTTATCAAAATAAAGATCACTTCTATAAGAGGATCTTCAATATCTTTTATGCAAGCAAAAACAGTAGGATTACAACTCCAACATCGAAGCACCTGTTTTCTACAACGATTAGATTCGTCCTCATTTGGAAATAATTTTAAAAAGCACGTTTCACTAATCTCTCAACAAATCTTTTAAAAGTATAACAAAATTTAAGAAAAACTGTATTTAATTATTATCCACAGGTCCTGTGCGCAATATTTTTATGTATTTTTTTGTCCACACAAGTTATCTACAAATTAACCACAAAATACAGTCTTGTGGATAATTATTGTCTACAACAGTTGCTCTTTGTGGATAAGTGTCGAATAAGCCTTGCATCCTTTGCATATATTTGTTATTATATTTGTGCTTTAATATGTTAAAAATGAACTAACAAATTACAACTATCCACAGACTGTGGATAACATGTGGACATTTATTAACACACCTGTTTATGGACTTACACACAAGGGTGTGGAAAACTATTGAAAAATGTTATAGACTATATACTTAGGCTTTCTGTCTATCCACAGGCATACAATTAATATGTTACCTTTCGATCTTTCTTTTACAGAGATATTGCGAGAGGTTTTTTATTTCTTAATTACTATTTTTATTGAGAGGGGTGAATAGTATTATGGAAAATATTGAAGAATTATGGTTAAGTACACTTGAATCAATTAAAGAAAAAGTAAGCAAACCAAGTTATGATACCTGGCTTAAAAACACAAGTGCTGACAGTATTACAGATGATACATTAATTGTTTCAGCACCTAATGAATTTGCACGGGATTGGCTTGAAAGTCGCTATACAGAACTCATATCTGATGCGTTATTTGATGTAACTGGGGCAAAATTAAAAACAAAATTTATTATTCCAGAATCAGAAGGATCTATTGATGATACTGTGCAAACAAAAAGGAAAATGCCACGTGTCAATCAGCAAGATAATGGTGAATTTCCAAAAACGATGTTAAATGATAAGTATACTTTTGATACTTTTGTTATTGGGACAGGGAATCGTTTTGCACATGCTGCATCTTTAGCTGTAGCAGAAGCACCAGCTAAAGCATATAATCCACTGTTTATTTATGGTGGTGTCGGGCTTGGTAAAACACATTTGATGCATGCAATCGGGCATTATGTTCTAGATCATAATCCAGGCGCAAAGGTCGTTTACTTATCATCTGAAAAATTCACAAATGAATTTATTAATTCCATTCGTGATAATAAAGCTGTTAATTTTCGAAATAAATATCGAAATGTAGATGTCTTATTAATTGATGATATTCAGTTCTTAGCAGGAAAAGAACAAACACAGGAAGAATTTTTTCATACATTTAATACGTTACATGAAGAAAATAAGCAAATTATTATTTCTAGTGACAGACCACCAAAAGAAATTCCAACGTTAGAAGATCGTCTACGCTCAAGATTTGAATGGGGCTTAATTACTGATATAACACCACCTGATTTAGAAACAAGAATCGCTATTTTACGTAAAAAAGCGAAAGCTGAAGGACTAGATATCCCAAATGAAGTAATGCTATATATTGCAAATCAGATTGATACAAACATTCGTGAATTAGAAGGTGCACTTATACGTGTTGTTGCATACTCTTCCTTAGTAAATAAAGATGTAGATGCTTCATTAGCAGCTGAGGCATTAAAGGATATTATCCCTAGCTCGCGGCCAAAAGTAGTCACAATACCCGCTATACAAGAGATCATTAGTGAAAGATATAATATTAGATTAGATGAATTTGCTGCTAAAAAACGAACGAAATCTGTTGCGTTTCCTAGACAAATCGCCATGTACTTATCACGTGAATTAACGGATTTTTCATTACCTAAAATTGGTGAAGAATTTGGTGGAAGAGATCATACAACTGTTATTCATGCACATGAAAAAATATCGAAATTGTTAAGTACCGATGAATTATTACACCGTGATATTGAAGAAATAAAGGAACGACTTAAAATTTTTTAACATAATTTCATCTATACACATGTGGATAACGTGGATAACCGGTGCAGACTTACCAACAATCTATCCACATACACACAGGCATGCAAATCATGTCTAAATTTGACTTATCCACATAATCACAGGCCCTACTACTATTACTACGACATTTATATAATAATAATTATATATATAACTTCCCTTAGGAGGATTAATTTCATGCAATTTATTATTCAACGTGATTTACTAATTGAAAGTATTCAACATGTAATGAAAGCAATATCAGCAAGAGTAACGATTCCAATTTTAACTGGTATAAAAATTGAAGCCACAGCAGAGGGTATTAAATTAACAGGCAGTGACTCTGATATATCGATAGAATCATTTATACCGAAAGAAGAAGAAGGTATAGAAAACGTAGAAATCAGTAAAAATGGTAGTATTGTCGTTCAAGCTAAATACTTTCCAGATATAATTAGAAAGTTACCATTAAAAACAGTTGAAATTTCTACTGATGATCATTTTCAAGTAACGATTAAATCTGGTGGAGCAGAATTTCATTTAAATGGTCAAGATGCTGTAGAATATCCACAGTTACCAATTTTTAAACCAGAAAATAGTTTTGAATTAAAGAATGACTTACTTAAAAATTTAATTAAACAAACTGTATTTGCAGTTTCTACAGTTGAAACTAGACCGATATTAACTGGAGTCAATATGAAAGTGGAAGACCATTTCTTAGATTTTGTTGCGACAGATAGCCATCGCCTTGCTTCAAGAAAAATTCCATTAGATCAAGCTAATGAAAAGGTAAACTTTAGTAATGTCATTATTCCTGGAAAAAGTTTAACGGAGCTAAATAAAATTTTAGATGACAATGAAGAAACAATTACGATAAGTGTCACAGAGAATCAAATACTATTTCAAACAAAAAATCTGTACTTTTTATCGCGATTATTAGATGGGAATTATCCAGAAACAGCTAGACTAATCCCAGAACAAAGTAAAACAATCGTATATGCAAAAACAAAGGAATTATTGCAAGCAATCGATCGTGCTTCATTATTAGCAAAGGAAAATCGTAATAATGTCGTAAAACTTCAAACAAAAGGCAATAATGAAATTGAAATTAGTAGTAATACACCAGAAGTTGGACAAGTTACAGAAGATGTTAAGACCGAATCAATTGAAGGAGAAGAGCTTAAGATATCCTTTAGTGCTAAATATATGATTGACGCACTAAAAACAATTGAAGAAGATCGTGTTAAAATAGAGTTTACTGGTGCAATGCGTCCATTTATTATGAGACCTATGGATAATGAATTTATATTGCAGCTAATTTTACCTGTTCGAACATATTAATTTTTAAATAAAAATGGGATAGATTAAGTTTACTTATCTATCCTTTTTCCATTTTTGTACGGTTTAATTAAGAAAGTTAAAAAGAAATAGCGTATCCTTTATAGATTACTTTGCTTATATGAAAATATTTAGTAAAATAGAGTAACAGATTAAAAAATATTTCTTCTAGAAAGTAAGGTGGTTCGATATGTCAACAGAAAGTATTGCTATTCACACAACATATATTCCTTTAGGTCAATTTTTAAAATTAGCTGGTGTTATCGATACAGGTGGTATGGTGAAACCATTTTTAGCAGACTATGATGTTTTTATTAATGATGAACAAGATCAACGTCGTGGTCGTAAATTATATCCAGGTGATCAGATTTCAATTCCTGACATTGGCGTATATCAAGTTGTAAAAGAAGAAAATGCCTAATATATATAGCTTGAACCAATTAGGAAGGATAATTTTATGCACATTCAAGACTTAACACTTTCGAACTATCGGAACTATCAAAACTTACATGTAAAGTTTGATGATAAAGTCAATGTAATTATAGGTGAAAATGCCCAAGGTAAAACCAATCTTATGGAAGCTATCTACGTTTTAGCGTTTTCTAAATCATATCGAACCCCTCGTGATAAAGAACTTATTCAATGGAATGAAAACTATGCTAAAATAGAAGGGACCATCTTTAAAAGAAATCGTACCTTCCCTTTAGAAATCCAACTTTCTTCCAAGGGAAAAAAAGCAAAATTAAATCATATTGAACAAAGACGACTTAGTGATTATATCGGCGCTCTAAATGTTGTTATGTTTGCACCAGAAGATCTGAACTTGGTGAAAGGGAGTCCGCAAATTAGACGACGTTTTATCGATATGGAAATTGGTCAAATTAAACCTTTATACATTTATCATCTAGGTCAATATCAAAAAATATTAAAACAGAGAAATCATCTATTAAAAAACTTGCAGCGCAGACAATCGAAAGATCGAACACTGCTGGAGGTTTTAACAGAGCAACTTATTGAACATGCTAGTGTTATAGTTGAGAAACGTTTTTTGTTTTTGCAATTGTTAAGACAATGGGCCTCGCCAATTCATAAAGGTATAAGTAGGGATAAAGAAGAATTAGAAATTACGTATTCAGGTTCGATTGATGTATCAGAAGAGGAAGATAAGGAAAAAATAAAAAAGCAGTATGAAATAGCTTTTGCAGATATCATAGAAAAGGAAATTGATAGAGGCAGTACATTGATCGGTCCACATAGAGATGATTTAGTATTTTATGTGAATGGCAAAGATGTACAAACTTATGGTTCACAAGGGCAACAAAGAACAACTGCATTATCATTGAAATTAGCTGAGATTGAACTAATTAAAAATGAAGTTGGGGAATACCCTATTCTTTTATTAGACGATGTTTTAAGTGAACTAGATAATTATCGTCAATCACATTTATTACATACTATTCAAGGGAAAGTTCAAACCTTTGTATCGACAACAAGTGTTAGTGATATTCAGCACAAAACGATAAGTAAAGCGGAAATGTTCCATATCGATAATGGTATAATTGTGCAATAGAAATGGGGGGATTTAAAATGTTTATTCACATCGGAGGCGATAATGTTATCCGTTCTGAGGATGTTATTGCTATTATTGATCAACAATTTGTTGCTTCTTCTACAATTAATGCTGAAATGATTGATAATCAAAGACAAGCCAAAAATGTATTAGATCTTCAAGAAGAAACAACAAAAGCGATCGTAATAACAAAAGATTATATATATTACAGTCCCCTTTCCGTCTTAACTTTAAAGAAACGTGCAAGTATGATTTCTACTATTAGTAAATTAGAAGACTATACCAATTCTAATGAAACGTAGCGATTTCAAAGGGATAAATATAGAATAGGATAGATAACGTTTAATTAAAAGTAGTGTAAAAAATAGTATTGTAGGTGAAAGAATTGACAATGGAAGATAAAATTGAAATAGAACAAGTATATGATGAAAATCAGATTCAAGTATTAGAAGGTTTAGAGGCAGTACGTAAAAGACCTGGGATGTATATTGGTGCCACTAACGAAAGAGGTTTACATCACTTAGTATGGGAAATTGTCGATAATAGTATTGATGAAGCATTAGCAGGTTATTGTGACCATATTCAAGTCTTTATCGAAGAGGATAATAGTATTACCGTAATGGATAATGGTCGTGGTATTCCAGTAGGTATACAGAAAAAAACAGGACGTCCTGCTGTAGAAGTAATTATGACCGTATTACATGCTGGTGGTAAGTTCGGTGGCGGCGGTTATAAAGTATCAGGTGGTCTTCATGGTGTTGGTGCCTCTGTTGTTAACGCGTTGTCTTCTTCTTTAAAAGTATACGTACATCGTGATAAAGAAATTCACTATTTGAGCTTTAAACGTGGTGCTATTGATGAGGAATTACAAGTTATTGGTCAAACAGAAGAGAGTGGAACACGTATTCACTTTGTGCCAGATACTGAAATTTTCACAGAAACAACAACGTTCAAATATGAGATTCTTTCGCAACGTTTACGTGAATTAGCCTTTTTAAATAAAGGATTAAATATTTCTATTGAGGACAAACGCGAAGAAGGTAAACAAGAAACGTTCTTTTATGAAGGCGGAATTCGTTCTTATGTAGAACATTTAAACCGCGCAAGACAAGTATTGCATGAACCATTCTTTGCTGAAAAAGAAGAAGCAGGTATTACTGTTGAAGTCTCTTTACAGTACAATGATGGTTTTGCAAGCAATATCTATTCGTTTGCAAATAATATTCATACGTATGAAGGTGGAACGCATGAGTCTGGATTTAAAACAGGCTTAACTCGTGTGATCAATGATTATGCTAGGAAAAATAGTTTATTCAAAGAAAGTGATCCGAATCTTACTGGTGATGATGTCAGAGAGGGATTAACTGCTATTGTTTCGATTAAACATCCAGATCCACAATTTGAGGGTCAAACGAAAACAAAGTTTGGTAATAGTGAAGCACGTGCGATAACGGATGCTTCATTTAGTGAATTATTTTCTAAATTCTTATTTGAGAATCCAGACACAGCTAAAATTGTTGTTGAAAAAGGTTTGATGGCTTCTCGAGCAAGAATGGCTGCCAAAAAGGCACGTGAATTAACACGTCGAAAAGGAGCATTAGAAATTTCTAATCTTCCTGGAAAACTGGCGGATTGTTCAACACGTGATGCAACGAAAAGTGAACTGTATATCGTAGAGGGTGATTCTGCGGGTGGCTCGGCAAAACAAGGCCGTGATCGTCATTTCCAAGCAATTTTACCTTTAAGAGGGAAAATCTTAAATGTAGAAAAGGCACGTTTAGATAAAATTTTATCCAATAATGAAATCCGAATGATGATTACTGCATTAGGTACTGGAATTGCTGAAGATTTTGATATTACGAAAACTAGATACCATAAAGTTGTAATCATGACAGATGCGGATGTTGATGGTGCACACATTCGAACATTATTATTAACGTTCTTCTATCGATTTATGCGACCGTTAATTGATTATGGTTATATTTACATTGCGCAACCACCATTGTATAAGGTACAGCAGGGTAAGGCTGCATACTATGCATACAATGAAAAAGAGATGGAGCGGATTGTTAGTGAATTACCTAAACAACCGAAACCAGGTTTGCAACGTTATAAAGGTCTAGGTGAGATGAATGCTACACAGCTTTGGGAAACGACAATGGATCCAGATAATCGAACGTTACTACAAGTTAATTTAGACGATGCGATTGAAGCTGACCAAATATTTGATATGTTAATGGGCGATAAAGTAGAGCCACGAAGAAACTTCATTGAAGAGAATGCTATATATGTGAAAAATTTAGATATTTAATCATGTAACAGAAAAGAAGTAACGTCGTCAGTTGGATAGGAGGCAGTCGTATGGTGGAAAATCAACGTCCACATGTACAAGAAATAAATATTGGAACAGAAATGCGCACATCGTTTTTAGATTATGCCATGAGTGTTATTGTAGCTCGTGCGCTTCCAGATGTAAGAGATGGCTTAAAACCAGTACATCGTAGAATATTATATGCCATGAATGACTTAGGAATTCATGCAGATAAGGCATATAAAAAATCTGCCCGTATTGTTGGAGATGTATTGGGTAAGTATCACCCACATGGTGATACTTCAGTATATGATGCTATGGTAAGAATGGCACAGGATTTCAGTTATCGTAACATGCTTGTTGATGGTCATGGTAACTTCGGTTCAGTCGATGGTGACCCTGCAGCTGCTATGCGTTATACGGAAGCTAGGATGTCAAAAATATCAATGGAAATGTTACGTGATATCAATAAAGACACGATTGATTACCAAGACAACTATGATGGCTCGGAGAGAGAACCTAAAGTATTACCAGCTCGATTTCCAAATTTATTAGTTAACGGTGCATCAGGAATCGCGGTTGGTATGGCAACGAACATTCCGCCACATCAACTAGGAGAAACGATTGATGCGGTACTAGCTGTTAGTGAGAATCCTGATATCACCATTGAGGAATTGATGGAAGGGTATATCTATGGTCCGGACTTTCCTACAGGTGGTTCAATTCTAGGAAGAAGTGGAATTAGAAAAGCGTTTGAAACTGGAAGAGGTTCTATTACCATTCGATCAAAAGTTTTAATTGAAGAGCGTGACAATGGTAAAGCAACAATCATTGTTAATGAATTGCCGTATCAAGTGAATAAAGCAAGATTAATTGAAAAAATCGCAGAACTTGCACGTGATAAAAAGATTGAAGGAATTACCGATCTACGTGATGAATCAGACCGTAATGGGATGCGCATTGTAATAGAGTTACGTCGCGATGCCAATCCTAATGTGTTACTAAATAACTTATATAAACAAACGTCTTTACAAACGTCCTTTGGTATTAATATGCTTGCATTAGTTGATGGACAACCTAAAGTACTTAATTTAAAACAGTCCTTGTTTCACTATTTAGAGCATCAAAAGGAAATTATCAAACGTAGAACAGCCTATGAACTTCGTAAAGCTGAAGCACGTGCGCATATTTTAGAAGGTTTACGAATTGCCTTAGATCACATTGATCAAATTATTGCATTAATACGTGGTTCCAAAACAGCAGATATTGCTCGTACAGGTTTAATGGAAAACTATCAGTTATCTGAAAAACAAGCACAAGCAATTTTAGATATGCGTCTACAACGTTTGACTGGTTTAGAACGTGAAAAGATAGAAGAAGAGTACAAGCAATTACTAGAATTAATTGCAGAATTAAAGGCAGTTTTAGCTGATGAAGGAAAAGTATTAGAAATTATTCGTGAAGAGCTAAATGAAATTAAAGAACGTTTTAATGATAAACGTCGAACTGAAATTATAGCTGGTGGCATTAACTTCTTTGAAGATGAGGACTTAATTCCGGTGGAAAATATTGTTATTACGGTAACGAATAAAGGTTATATCAAGCGATTACCAGCTTCAACATATCGCACACAGCGTAGAGGTGGTCGTGGTGTTCAAGGTATGGATACAAATGAAGATGACTTTGTTGAACACTTGGTTTCTACATCAACACATGATACTGTTTTATTCTTCTCTAACAAAGGGAAAGTATATCGAGCTAAAGGATATGAAATACCAGAATACAGTAGAACAGCAAAAGGTATTCCAATCATTAACTTATTAGAAATTGATAAAGGTGAATGGATTAATGCGGTAATTACTGTTCATGAGTTTGAAGCAGAATGGTATTTATTCTTTACAACGAAATACGGTATTTCTAAACGAACGACACTTTCACAATTTGCTAATATCCGTAAGGGTGGCTTAATTGCATTAAACTTACGCGAAGATGATGAATTGATTTCTGTTCGATTAACAGATGGTACGAAAGACATTATGATCGGTACAAGAAATGGTTCACTTATTCGCTTTGAAGAAACGCAAATTCGTACAATGGGTCGAACAGCTGCTGGAGTTAAAGGTATTTCCCTTAGAGGGGATGATGAGGTTGTCTCTATGGAAATTATTGAAAACGGCTTACATGTGTTAAACGTGACCGAAAATGGTTATGGAAAACAAACGCCTGCTGAAGACTATCGCATTATTAATCGTGGTGGTAAAGGTGTATTCACATGTAACATTACTGAAAAAACTGGAAAAGTAGTTGCTGTAAAAGCCGTAACAGGTGATGAAGATATTATGATTATTACAACTCAAGGTGTCCTCATTCGTATGCCAGTTGAAGGTATCTCTGTTACAGGTAGAAATACACAGGGTGTACGTCTCATTCGTCTTCAAGAGGAAGGCAAAGTAGCAACAGTGGCGCGTATTGTTAATGAGGAAGATGAGGAAATTATCGAAGATCAATCTACAAGTGAAATAGAAGAAACAGTTGAAACACAGCAAGATCCAGTTAATGAAATAAACGAAGAAGATACAGACACACAAGAGAATACAGAAGAATAATGATTAGTGGTTCCCTTCTCTAGGGGAACCACTATATCGCATATAAGGGGTGACGATGACATTGTGGGTACATCCATCGCAATTAATTCCTAAATGCATACTAAAAACGGACGTAATGGGTAAAACGAATCGTCCAATTGCAACAAAGGACACGGTTATTGAAGAAGCACATATAGAAGTATTACAACGTTTTTTAATTGACCGCGTAGAAGTCGCTACCAATTTGGAAAATGGTGTAGCATTTACACCTAAAGAACAAGTAAAACAAGAAGTTAACGTAAAGAAAGAAACACAAGTTGAAAAAGTACTGCCGCTTATGGATCATTATCAACAGGTTGTAAAGGCTTATAAGTTTCAATTTGAAGCGTGGCAAAGTGGATCACCAATTGAAATTCATAGTGTTCGAAAGTTGATTGTTCCTTTGCTAGAACGAACCGAAGAAGTTGGTTTTTATATCTTAACTTTGTATAAATACACTGCTAAAGATGATTACTTTTTTCATCATAGTGTCTCAACAAGCTTAATTGCAGCTGTATTAGCACAAAAGTTAGGTTTTAAAAAAGAGTGGATGCAAATTGGTATTGCTGCATTTTTAGCTGATTGTGGAATGGCAAAAATAAAACGATCTCTTTTTTATAAAGAAGGGACATTAAGTAAACCTGAATTTGATGAAATAATGAAACATCCAACTTACTCTTACCGTTTGGTTGAAAAAATTACTTCTTTAACTAAAGGTGCTAAACTAGCCATCTTACAGCATCATGAACGATTGGATGGTACTGGTTATCCATTAGGTGTGAAGGAAGAGAAAATACATACCTATGCTAAAATAGTAGCTATTAGCGATACGTATCATGCAATGACATCAGAACGATTTTATCGTGCAAAGCAATCTCCATTTCGTGTCATTGAGGAGATGCAACAAGACCAATTTCAAAAGTTTGACCATCAAATATTACAAGCATTTATCTTGTGTTTAACCAACTTTTCTTCGGGAACTAAGGTTAAACTTTCTAATCACGAAATAGGCGAAATTATATATATAGACCCAGAATACCCAACGCGACCTATGGTTCGAATTGAAAGCACGAAAACTATTGTTTCGTTAAAAGAAGAAAAGCAATTATATATTGAAGATATTATTAATTGATTTTAAAGGATTACTCGACAAGCAAGCTTGTTGAGTAATCTTTTTTTATGGCTATTAATAAAAGCCTGTTTTATATTTAAATTTATGTCCCGCTCCTCAAGCGAAATGGGCTCCCTTTCCGCAGGCACGGCTTCAGCTAACTCGGAAGCAAAGAACGCTTCCGAGTGGATCTTCAGCCCGTGCTGTTCCTGCAGGAGTGTCGCCCATTTCGCTTGATCCACTGGCTTTAGTCCGGTAAATAAAATTGTGTGAAAGACTCTATTATTCGTTATTAAAAGGCCAACAAAAGCAAGAGTTAAAAACAAAGAAAAGTACTTTATCACCTGTATAAAATAAAGATACACTATCCAGCAAAGGTAGCAAATGGTTGACACTCCTGTGGGAACAGCACAAACCGAAGATCCTCTATAGAAGTGTTCTGTGCTTCTATAGATAGCTGAGGTTGTGCCCACGGAAAGGGAGACCATGTGCTACCGTAGCGTGATAGCCAATTTTTAAATTATTTAGCTAGCCGATAACAATGTTACGACAGAGTCTATGTTTATTCTGTCATTGACAATAATTTTTTAGAAAGCAGACCTTTTTAAAGAATGTTATATAAAAGAAAAATTAATTCAAACGCAACACAGCCACGATTAGCGCTTATTATTTAAGTGAGAAAGTTGAGTTAATTATACTAAAAAATAGAACAAAAACGTATATATTCGGACTAAAATAAGTCGCTTAAAAGCATAATGTTCACAATTTTTTTATTCACATAATGTTTGAAGATAATGGCCGATGTATAGAGGCATTTTATCACTCGTTACTTCTAAGAATGACTTAATAAAAGGGTAGTCTTTTGTGGGATTACCATGCAATAAATCCCCCCACCATTCTGTTTCATAGCGCGCGATCATACTTAAATTATAAAGAAGAATATAGTGATGCATTATTTCATGACTGTCATGAGGCAGCCTATTTTTTGTAGGAAAATAAATACTATCTTCATCCATATGGTAAAAGAAGGGTCCTTTTTCTAGAATAGAAAAGGACTGCCTAATGGGACAACTTATTGATCTATCAGCCAATTTTATTTTATTTGGATCTATATAAGGTGACAACTTGGATAAAAATCGACCCTGAGAAAGATGATACGAATCTAATAGATGGGTAGGGAATGTGAAATTTGTATCTTGTCTGATCGCTACTTTAACCATATTAGTTTGTTTTGTGTGCATGAAAAACAATGGATCCATTTCCGGAATTGACTTTAAAAGTGTAGCCATTTGAACTTTATCACTTTGCCAACGCTGCACTTGAAAAAGTTGAGTAGCGAAAAACGGAAATAAACCTTTTTGTTGAATTTTTACTTCATCTTGTAAAAATTCATAATCACGTCTTTTTCTTTTTCTAGTTGATAGACCGTGTGCAAGTAATGATGTACTAGCAGGATAATCAGGTATCTTTGCTAATAAACAAGCTTTTATAAGATGCGTCATACCATAGAAATAAAATAATGGTTGGGTTACGACAGGTGAATGTTTTCCTGTTTGATAATAAAGTAATCCATGCTGTATATAATAGAAAAATTGATAACAATTGGCATAACTATGCTTTTGAGCATCTTTAATAGACAATTTTTGATAACTAGTATATAAGCATTTTTGAGCTGTTTCAGCTGATTGAATATAGGCTAAAAAGAGTTCTATATTTTTTTTCAATTGGTTTGGTCCCTTTCTAATAAATAATCGCAACGAAACTTTAATTATTTTGCTATGTAAAAAGGTTGAAATTGCTCCACGGATGTCGTAATGTAAAGAACAATAGAATATTGATCATTAAATTGATACAGCTTATTGGATCTGTTTATAGTGTAACCAGTAGAGCGTGTTTTCATTATGCACTTATTTTTAGTACCTATTATTATGAGGAGGTTAAGTTATGAGAGACGACAAGTTTGCAAAAGAAGGATTAACATTTGATGATGTCTTATTAGTACCAGCTAAGTCAGAAGTATTACCGCGCGATGTTTCGATTAAAACAAAACTGTCAGAAAATATTCAACTCAACATACCATTAATCAGTGCAGGAATGGATACTGTGACAGAGGCTGCAATGGCAATATCAATGGCCCGTCAAGGTGGAATTGGTATCATTCATAAAAACATGTCAATTGAAGAACAAGCAGAACATGTTGACCGTGTTAAACGTTCAGAGAGTGGTGTCATTACAAATCCTTTTTCCTTATTACCAGATAATCAAGTATTTGATGCGGAACACTTAATGGGTAAATTTAGGATTTCAGGTGTGCCAATTGTTAATAATGAAGAAGATCAAGTATTGGTCGGTATATTAACGAATCGTGACCTTCGTTTCATTGAAGATTATTCAATTAAAATTTCAGATGTGATGACAAGCGATAATTTAATTACAGCACCAGTAGGAACAACATTGGAAGAAGCTAGTAAAATATTACAAAAACATCGTATTGAAAAACTACCTTTGATTGATGATAAAGGTGTATTAAAAGGTTTAATTACAATTAAAGATATCGAAAAGTTAATAGAATTCCCGAATTCTGCAAAAGATCGTAATGGCCGTTTATTAGCAGGTGCTGCGGTTGGTGTTACAGGCGATGCAATGACGCGTATTGATAAACTAGTCGATGCTGGAGTAGATTTAATCGTTATCGATACAGCGCACGGACATTCACAAGGTGTTCTAGACCAAGTGAAAAAAGTTAGATCAAAATATCCAAATTTAGATATTATTGCAGGTAATGTTGCAACTGCTGAGGGAACGCGTGCCCTAATAGAAGCTGGCGCGAATATAATTAAGGTGGGAATAGGGCCTGGTTCTATTTGTACAACCCGTGTAATTGCAGGCGTTGGTGTACCACAAATCACTGCTGTATATGATTGTGCAATTGAAGCACGTAAACATGGTATTCCAATCATTGCAGACGGTGGAATTAAATACTCTGGTGATATTGTCAAAGCACTAGCAGCTGGAGCACACGCTGTTATGCTGGGTAGTCTGTTTGCTGGAGTAACGGAAAGTCCAGGACAAACAGAAATATTCCAAGGACGACGTTATAAGGTGTATAGAGGAATGGGTTCTGTAGCTGCAATGAAATCCGGTTCTAAGGATCGCTATTTCCAAGATACTGAGGACGCAAAGAAATTAGTACCAGAAGGAATAGAAGGACGTGTAGCGTACAAAGGACCGTTATCGGATACGGTACATCAATTACTAGGTGGTTTACGTTCTGGTATGGGCTACTGTGGTGCAAAAGATTTAGAAGTATTCCGTAATGAAGCACAGTTTATTCGAATGACAGGTGCCGGTTTACGTGAGTCACATCCCCATGATGTGCAAATCACCAATGAATCACCAAACTATTCTTTATAAAATAAACGCTATAAATTGGGAGTCTTTTATCCTTATTTATGGCGTTTATTAGTAGTAAGCGTAACAAGAGGAAAACCATACTAAAATACCCTACAAAAGTATATTTCACTTTTCGACATGGTATGCTAAAATAGCGGATAGGCATATAAAAAGTGTTGGAGGTAGAGAAGATTGAAACATAGAATAAAAGCATCAGTTTATCTTATATTGGTATTAGTAATACTTGTAACATCGTTTGGTATGAATCCACTTGCTGTACATGCAGCTGAAGTAGAGGTTGAGGCAGAATCTGCTATTTTAGTTGATGCAGAAACAGGACAAATATTGTATGCCAAAAATGCTGATTTAAAATTACCACCAGCAAGCATGACAAAAATGATGACAGAGTATTTAGTATTAGAAGCAATAGGAAATGGTGAAATTAGCTGGGATACGACCACTCAAATTAGTGATTATCCGTATAGTATTTCTGCAAACACTTCTATGTCAGGAATTGGTTTGACACAAGGACAGGACTATACGGTACGTCAATTATATGAAGGAATGTCTATTATTTCTGATAATGCAACAACGATTGCTTTAGCAGAGCTAATTGCTGGTTCCGAAGGCGAATTTGTGCAAATGATGAATGATAAAGCAGAAGAAATGGGTCTTCCTGAATATCAATTTGTTAATTCAACAGGATTATCGAATGCTGACTTAGGTGATAACTACCCAGAAGGTACAGATCCAAATGCTGATAATTTAATGTCTGCACGTTCAGCAGCATTATTAGCCTATTATTTGGTTAATGATTATCCAGAAGCGTTGGAATTTTCTAGTACATTGATGTCTGAATTAGATGAACAACCATTAGAAAATTTAAATTGGATGCTTCCTTGGGATAATGTGAACTTTGATCAATATGCATTTGCAGGTATTGACGGTTTAAAAACAGGATACACGACAGAGGCTGGTTACACTTTCACTGCAACAGCGGAAGTAGACGGTCGTCGTCTGATTTCAGTTGTAATGAAAACAGATAGTCAAGGTGCACGTTTTGAAGAAACAAAAAAAATAATGGAATATGGTTATAATCAGTTTGAAAAGCAAGAACTTTATCCTGCCGGGTTTCAGATTGAAGATGAATCTACTATACCTGTAGCAAAAGGAAAAGAAGATACAGTAGAAATAGAAACAAGTGAAGCTATGATAGCAACAGTGTTAAACGGTGAAGAAGAATCTTTCATGGTTCAATATCACCTAGATGAAAATAAACTTAATGAAGATGGCGAACTTGTAGCACCAATTGAAAAAGGTGAAAAAATTGGTGAAATGGAACTTGTTTATAACGGTGGTACCGATTATGGTTATATTTTTGATGGTGCACAAGTTCAAGTTGTTGATCTTTTAGCCACAGATGCTGTAGAAAAGGCAAATTGGTTTATGCTTACACTTGGTGCAGTAGGAGATTTCTTTAGTGGAATATTCTCATCAGTCGCTGATACAGTAAAAGGATGGTTTGCTTAATATAGAATGGTTAAAGCCTCAACATGACAACGGATATGTTGAGGTTTTTTATTTCAATGGTGCTTGCACTAGGCTATAATAGTGTTATACAATGTTGAATAATAGTTTGAATTATGAATTACTTGATTTTTAAGATAAATAGGGGGATATATTTGATGACGAATTTAGGAACAGATCGTGTTAAAAGAGGAATGGCTGAGATGCAAAAAGGTGGCGTCATTATGGACGTTATCAATGCAGAACAAGCTAAAATAGCCGAAGAGGCAGGAGCTGTTGCAGTTATGGCTCTTGAACGTGTTCCATCTGATATCCGAGCAGCAGGTGGCGTAGCAAGAATGGCTGACTTAACAATAGTTGAAGAGGTAATGAACGCTGTATCAATTCCTGTTATGGCAAAAGCACGTATTGGCCATATTGTTGAAGCACGTGTTTTAGAATCTATGGGTGTCGATTACCTTGACGAAAGTGAAGTACTAACACCCGCTGATGAAGTATATCATTTAAATAAAAAAGAATATACTGTTCCATTTGTATGTGGTTGCCGCGATTTAGGTGAAGCTGCACGTCGTATTGGTGAAGGTGCATCCATGTTACGTACAAAAGGTGAGCCGGGAACTGGAAATATTGTTGAAGCAGTTCGCCATATGCGCGAGGTACAAGGACAAGTTCGTAAGTTAATTAGTATGTCTTATGATGAAATTATGACATTTGCTAAAGAGTTAGGTGCACCTTACGAAGTTCTAATTGGTATTAAAGAAAATGGGCGCTTACCTGTAGTTAATTTTGCAGCAGGCGGTATCGCAACTCCAGCTGATGCTGCATTAATGATGGAGCTTGGAGCTGATGGTGTTTTTGTAGGTTCTGGTATCTTTAAATCTGATAATCCTGCGAAATTCGCAAAAGCTATTGTTGAAGCAACTACGCATTATCAAGACTATAAGTTGATCGCAAAAGTTTCACAAGGATTAGGAACTGCAATGAAAGGTATTGAAATTAGCACAATTGCACCAGAAAACCGTATGCAAGAACGTGGCTGGTAAGACTTAAAGGAGATAGATCACATGATGACTAAAATAGGTGTTTTAGGTTTACAAGGTGCCGTTCGAGAACACGTTCGGTCAATAGAATCAAGTGGTGCTGAGGCTCTTGTTGTAAAGAAAAAAGAACAGTTAGATGATATAGATGGTCTGATTTTACCTGGTGGCGAGAGCACGACGATGCGCCGGTTAATTGATCAGTATGAATTCTTGGAGCCTTTACAGCATTTTGGTAAACAGGGAAAACCGATTTTTGGAACGTGTGCGGGTTTAATTTTGTTAGCAACTGAGATTGTTGGACAAAGTAATGGGCATCTAGAATTGATGGATATCAAAGTAGAACGCAATGCATTTGGTAGACAAAAGGAATCTTTTGAGGCAAAATTAGAAATTAATGATGTTGCAAAAGATTTTGATGCAGTCTTTATTCGAGCACCATTTATTGTAGAAGTTGGTAAACATGTTGAAGTATTAGCAACGCACAACAACGCAATTGTAGCAGCTAGAGAAGGACATTACTTATGTAGTGCCTTTCATCCAGAGTTAACCGATGATGATCGTTTAACAGCTTACTTTGTTAAAATGGTTGAACAAGCTAAAAAAGAACTTGCATCGTAAAACATTTTTCGCTATGCTAAAAAAATAATGCTATAAATTAACACAATGAGAGGAATTAGTAACAGATCTTTCTTTCTATTAGAGAGCTGATGGTTGGTGCAAATCAGTGAAAGAGAACTGTGAATCCATCCTTGAGTTGGCATGTGATATTTAATGAAACATGCCCGGCTAACACGTTTAGCCGTTATCGTAAAAGAAGCCGGAAGATAAATATTTCTTCAATCAGGGTGGTATCGCGGGAAAGACTCTCGTCCCTAATGTTTTATTAGGGATGGGAGTCTTTTTTGTTTGAATAAAATTAATCATATTGGAGGGAAATAGTATGTTGGATTTAAAATATTTGCGTACACATTTTGATGAGGTAAAAGAGAAATTACAGCACCGTGGAGAAGATTTAGCTGAATTTGATACATTTGAAGATTTAGATAAACGAAGAAGAGAATTAATTGCTGAAACAGAAGAATTAAAAGCAAAAAGAAATGATGTTTCTAAACAAATTTCTACTTTAAAAAAAGAGAAAAAGAGCGCAGATGATATGATCGTGGAAATGCGTGAAGTTGGAGATCGCATTAAAATGATTGATACGGAACTTAAAGAAGTAGAGGAAAGATTAGAAGCACTATTGTTAGCTATACCAAATATTCCTCACGAAACAACACCTATTGGGGAAACAGAAGATGATAATGTAGAGGTTCGTACATGGGGCGAAGTAAAGAGCACTGATTTTGAACAAAGACCACATTGGGAGCTTGGGACAGAATTAGGTATGTTAGACTTTGAACGTGCTGGTAAAGTGACAGGAAGCCGATTTGTCTTTTATAAAGGGTTAGGAGCTCGTTTAGAACGTGCATTACTTAATTTCATGATGGACTTACATGCAGATGAACATGGATATGAAGAAATGTTACCTCCATACATGGTTAATCGGACAAGTATGACGGGGACTGGTCAATTGCCGAAATTTGAAGAAGATGCTTTCAAAATTCAAGATTGGGACTACTTTTTGGTTCCAACGGCTGAAGTTCCTGTAACAAACTATTACCGTGATGATATTCTAAAAGTGGATGATCTGCCACAAAAATTCGTAGCATTCAGTGCTTCTTTCCGTTCTGAAGCAGGTTCTGCGGGTAGAGATACACGTGGATTAATCCGTCAACATCAATTCAACAAAGTAGAACTGGTGCAATTTGTGAAACCAGAAGATTCTTATCAAGCGTTAGAAGATTTAACTGGACATGCGGAAAAGGTATTGCAACTATTGAAATTACCTTATCGCGTCTTGAGCATGTGTACAGCTGACTTAGGCTTCACGGCTGCGAAGAAGTACGATATCGAAGTCTGGATGCCGAGTAATGATACGTATCGTGAAATCTCTTCTTGTTCTAATTTTGAAGCATTTCAAGCGCGTCGTGCAGGTATCAGGTTCCGTCGTGAAGAAAAAGCTAAACCAGAATTTGTTCATACATTAAATGGTTCTGGTTTAGCAATTGGTAGAACTGTAGCAGCAATTATCGAGAACTACCAAAAAGCAGACGGAACAATTGAAATACCAGAAGTTTTACAAGCCTACATGGGTGGTAAGAACATCATTAAATAAAAAAAAATAAGAAAATGTATTAAATATATTGACATGTTTAAAAGAAACTGATATTATAAGTTTTGTCGTCAGTTTCGGAGGATTACCCAAGTCTGGCTGAAGGGATTGGTCTTGAAAACCAACAGGGGCTTAACGGCTCGCGGGGGTTCGAATCCCTCATCCTCCTCCATTTTTTATTTTAATACATAAGAACAAATAGCTAGCAACGCTTTAACTTAGTAATTAAGTTAAAGCGTTGTTTTTTTATAGAGGCAATTAATTATTTTTCAGGCGTGAAGTGGAATCGAGCGAAAGCTATCTCGACTTCTCGATACGCTTTCCATTCAAAAAAACAAGACAGGAAAGCGTTTTTTATTTATACTAGAGGGAAAGAGTTATCAAAGGAGGTATTGTATGTTTAATAAAATAGCGTTTATTGGTGCTGGTTCAATGGCTGAAGCACTTATTGCAGGGATTATAAAATCTAAAGTGTTAGAGTCAACACAAATTGTGGTTACAAATAGAGCGAATGAAGTACGGTTAAAAGACTTGTCGAATCTGTATAATGTTCAGACAACACATGAAATCAAGAGTGCTGTAGAAAGTGCTGATGCTATTTTTCTAGCAATGAAGCCAAAGGATGTTTCAGGAGCGTTAGCTGAAATTAAACCCTTCTTATCAGATGAGCAAGTGATTATTTCTGTTCTAGCAGGGATTCCATCGCAATTCATTACAGAAAACCTTGGATTAAATCTATCAGTAATTCGTGCGATGCCAAATACATCTGCAACAATTGGTTATAGCGCAACAGCATTGACTGGTGGTTCATTTGTTAGACAAGAGCAAATGAATCTAGTTACAGAATTATTTGAAACTGTTGGTACGGTAACGATCGTTGAAGAAGAACAGATGCATGTAGTTACTGCAATTTCTGGAAGTGGCCCAGCTTATTTTTACTATATTGTCGAGGCAATGGAAAAAGCAGCACAAGATGGAGGATTGGATCAACAGCATGCAAAAGAATTGATCAATCAAACCATTTTAGGAGCTGCCCAAATGTTGCAACAGGCAGAAGAAGACCCTGTTACCTTACGTAAACGAATCACTAGTCCTGGTGGTACAACAGAAAGCGGAATAAAAGCATTGGATAAGCATGAGGTAAATAAAGCCTTTGAAGCGGCAGTTAAACAAGCGGCACAACGATCAGAAGAATTAGGTAAATTTTAAATAAAAAGGGGCTATCTAAACTTAGATAGCCCCTTTTTATTTATTTAGTTGTTCGTGTTTCCCATTTTCGTGATTGTTGAATAAAATGTCCAACCTTTTCCAATACTGATTCAACAGCACTTTGGTCATTTACCAAATCATAGTCTGCAATGTTAATCCTAAGAATTGGGCAAGAATTAAAGCTATTAATCCATTTTTCGTAACGTTCATGCATTTCCTTCCAATAACTAATAGGAGTTTGTTGTTCCATTGGTCGGCCGCGTTTCTGAATACGACCAACGACGTCATCAAATGAACCTTCTAGATAAATTAATAAATCCGGATGCGGAAAATATGGTGTCATTACCATTGCTTCAAATAAACTACTATAAGTTTCATAATCTACGGGTGTCATTGTTCCTTTATCATAATGCATTTTAGCAAAAATACCTGTATCTTCATAGATAGAGCGGTCCTGAATAAACCC
Organism: Paraliobacillus sediminis; assembly: GCF_003426055.1. NCBI lineage: Bacteria > Bacillati > Bacillota > Bacilli > Caryophanales > Bacillaceae > Paraliobacillus > Paraliobacillus sediminis. Next base: position 14,631 of record NZ_QJSI01000001.1, on the reverse strand, counting down.
ACCACCATATTCAAAAATACGCTTTTGTTCTTTAAATCGTTCTGCTAAGAAATAGATTTGCAGATGGAAACTCCAACGTTCAAAGTCAGCATAGAACTTGTCTAGGTAAGGATTTGTATCTACTTTCTCTAAAGAAGTACGAAAGTCAAGTGAATCGGCTAGTGCATTGGTCATTGTTGATTTACCAACACCTACTGTTCCGGCAATCGTGATAACACTATCATGTGGAATTTGATATTTTTCTCGTAAATTCATCGAATAATTTCTCCTTTTTGTAATTGCTGGTTAATCTGGTCAAGAATAAAATTCAAATCATCTTGTTGTTTAATAAAGTCAAGCTTGTCACCATTAATACGAATGACAGGAATATCAGGATGTTGTTTTTCGAAATCATCCATGAATGTTTGATAGTCTTGTTTCAATTGTTGCAAATAAGAAGCTTGAATATTCATTTCAACTTCGCGTCCACGCATGGAAATCCGAGATAAGAGTGTATCAAGACTTGCATCTAGATAAATCATCATGTTAGGCTTTGGCATGTCAGCAGTTAAAATATGATAGATTTGTTGATACTTTTCGAACTGTCTATGTTTTAAGGTGCGCTTGGCGAAAATCATGTTTTTAGAGATATGATAATCGGCAATCACGGCCTTTTTTAATCCAAGATAATGGCTATCGATGTCTTCTAATTGTTTATATCGGTTACATAGAAAAAACATTTCTGTTTGGAAACTCCACTCATCTATATCATCATAGAATTTACCTAAGAACGGATTTTCTTCGACTATTTCCTTTAATAAGTGTAGTTGAAAATGGTTTGCTACTTTTTTTGATAAAGAAGTCTTACCAACGCCAATTGGCCCTTCAACTGCTATAAATGGTACTTCATGCATCCTAGTTCCTCCTAAACAATAACTTGTTCGCTTCTTGAGCGTAACAAAATTGACAATGATTATTCTATCACATTTATTAGCGAAGTGGACATTATAAATGTGATAGATAAAAGGATTATGTTCGTAAAGAGATACCTAATAAGCATGAAACCTTGTTTTGTTAAAAATAGTAATGTTCTACATGCAATAAAGCAGGGAGTGTTCTATACTATGTAAGAGACATATAAAGAAAAGGTTACTTTAATAATGATATTTTCACTTCTCCGATTCAGAAAGGTGGTAGCAAAATGTTTAAAGATATTTCAATAGATGAATTACTTCCGTTAAAAAAAATAGGGAAAATCACAGTAATAGATGTACGTTCTCCTTCCGAATTTAAGGATGCTACTATTCCTGGTAGTATAAATATACCTTTATTTGATGATAAAGAAAGAGCAGAAGTTGGAACACTTTATAAACAAATAAGTAAAGAAGCAGCACAAGAGAGAGGGCTTGAAATTGCTTCAGCTAAATTACCGAGCTTTGTAAAAGAGTTTAATAAGTTAAAAGGTGATAAAGCTGTTTTTTGTTGGCGTGGTGGAATGCGTAGTAAAACGACAGCAACTGTTCTTGACCTAATGGGGATTAATGTTCTGCGCTTGGATGGAGGCTACCGTAACTACCGTAATTTAGTAGTAGATACATTAGGTGCATTAGAAGTTAACCCAGATACAATTGTTTTAAATGGCTATACTGGTTCAGGCAAAACAACGATACTACATCGTTTAGAAGAATCCGATTATCCCGTTATTGATTTAGAAGGATTAGCAAATCATCGCGGATCTATTTTTGGTCAAATTGGGTTGGAGCCTCATAATCAAAAAAAGTTTGATGCATTGTTTATCGAGAGTATCGAACGCCTGCAACATGCACCATATATTCTGATTGAGGGAGAAAGTAAACGGATTGGAAAAATAATGCTACCTGATTTTATGATGGAGAAAAAAAATCAAGGAACGCAATTGTTTATCGAGATACCAATTGAGGAAAGGGTTAATAACATTCTTGAAGATTACCAACCATGGGATCATGAGCAGGAGTGTATAGATTCCTTCGCTAGAATAAAAAAACGAATTCATACCCCGATTGCTAATGAAATTGAATCTGATTTAGATACTGGAAAGTACTTTCATGCAGTACGGTTGCTACTCGAGTATTATTATGATCCGTTATATGATCACTCTGCAGATCAATTCGACGTAGATGATAAAATTATAATTAAAGCTGAGACTGTAAATGAGGCAGTCGTGTTGCTAAAAGATTATTTAGCTAAAAGGTATAATGAAAAAGTGATATAAGGCTTAAGTCATATTTATATTGTCCGCTTCTTTGCAATTTCTGAATGATTCTGTATAATGAAAAAAGCGTCATGTTTTACTAGGAACATGACTAACGGCTCCATAGCTCAGGGGATAGAGCATTGGTTTCCTAAACCATGTGTCGTAGGTTCGAATCCTACTGGGGCCATATGTTAAAAGTTATATGTAGCAAGGGATATAAACCTATATCCCTTGCTATTTTTTGTTGAAAATTCATTTTGCAAAACTTTTACCCCATTATATAATGTAATATTGGGCCGGCTATAATAAAGGGAATGAGACAGATAATAGCAAATCCACCTAATTTATTTCCATCTTTTATAACGATACGACTGTAGTTGATACAATATAGAACAATATATATTGCTACGATTGTTAGGACAGTCATAATCATGTTAATCCCTCACTTCATTTAATTTCGAGTCTTTTAACATCTTTCCAAACTCAAGACGTTTTAGGTCATAATTAATTGTAATGTCTGCATTAGGATAAATTTCTTTGTTCCAATCCGCTTTCTCATATGCTGGGATATCTTTGAAAAATTTTCGGATATAAATGGACCAATAAAAAGGATCTGATCCATACTCTTCTTGACTTTTTTTAACGAGTTGAGTTGTTTCATCTTCAAGACTTTGTTGAATGGATTCACGTAAATTTTTTTGGTTTTTTTGATTTTGTGCATAATCTACTAGGCTTGGAATAGCAATAATTTCAATTTCAAACGGAATAGTAACAGCTATTTTTGCATGGTTATTCTTTTTATCATAGGTAATGTCGATTTGTGGTGCTGACTTTTGGGCGTAATTCGCTGAAACTTGATAGTCTGGTTTAACTGGATCTGGGTAAGTTGCTAATAATTCCTCCATTTCCATTGTTTTATCCAAAATATTACATATGCGTGTATCTTGACCATCTAACACATCAATCATTTGCCCTTCTTTAAAAACGGCAGACCCCATAAATTGCGTTTGATTTCCTCCTTGTTGTGGCACTTGACCTGCAATATACTCATCTTCACTCGCTGATTCTTTCGGTTCAGATTTTTCTGTGGTTGCGTAAATAGCCAAAAATAAATCTGCATCTCCTTCTGTTATTTGAAAAAAGCGATGGATATTTGCGTCAGGTATAATCCCAGTTTGTGATGCCCGATTAATCATATATTGATAATACTTATGTGGTCTTGTTTCTGTTTTTGGTTCGTTATTATTTAAAAAGTCACTAGCATCTTCTTTTGAAACAATTAATTGGACACTTCTTCTTATTTGTGGCGTTCGTGCCGCAGTTTGGATCACACGGATAAAATCCTTAGAACGGGCTAATTCTTCTGAAATAATAATTACCTTTGTTTGATTTAATGTAATCTTCTTGGTGATAAAGGAGTTAGCAGTATTTGTTGCGGTAACAATATCACTTCCAGTAATGGTAACTGTTTCTTTAGGATCTTCCTCTGAACCTGCTGATAAGGTTGCACCAACTTCAGGATTAGCCAATTGAAAGGTAAAAGAAAATTCTCCTTTCTCCTCTCCTTTGTCAATACCAATAGCAATAACATATGATTGCTGTTCGAGCTCAATCCTGTCGTAACAACCTGTTAACGTAAGTAACAATACAAAAGTAACAAGTATATAATAGTAATGTTTTATCATCTTTTTAACGCTCCTCTCGATAATGCTACAACCCATAAAATGACAGGAAATACGACAAAAAGAGGAGTTACATAATTTAACAGTGTGTCACGATATAATAATTCATTTATAACAGAATTATCAGGTATCATGCCAACGATAAGTGCTAGGAAACTTATTGGTAGTAAGAGAGGTTCAAATTCAGAAATATTAAATACTGCTCCAAAAATCCATGTGATTAAATAGAGGTAGATAATAAATCGAACAAAACCTGCTAATAACCAAAACACCATAAAGAATGTTTCAATATTTGCAAAATACTCTCCTAATTGCACATATTGTGTAATATCATGAAAAGGAAAAGAGGCCTTCTCAATTGAGTTATAATCAAATACCGTTGCATAAACATAGAAAAAGAATGTGATTTCAATCATTACAACTAAAACACCGAAAAAGGTTCCAGTTCTAAAGTGTTTTGTATCTTTAAAGGAGGTGTAGGCGATCGTTAATAAAAAAAACTCAGAAAAGATTGATCCTTTTAGTGCGCCCTCTTTTAGTATTGTTGACAGGCCGGAGCCAAATATAGGAAAAATACGTTGCCAAACAATTTCCACTGAAATTAATAAAGCTAGAATAAGAGCCGAGATTTTAATGAAAGGGAAGCTTATCTTTGCTGTGAATCCAATTACTTCTAATCCTTTTTTTGCTCCAAAAAAGGCAATACACAAAAACAAGAAAAAAAGAACAGTTGTCGGAGACTCGGGAAAATATAATAGCTTTATTTGTTCAACATAACTACGACTGTCTAATCCCATTAATAAGAAAGAGCTTAAAAATATCAAAAAACCAAGCGATTTACCTAGCTTTGTACCAATAAGACTTTCCATTAACTCGATTAAATTTTTATTCTGTGCTTTTTTTAATAGATAAAGCAGTATAAGGAAAGAAGGCAAAATTACAAGAAATGAAACAAGAGGGGTCAGCCAAAGAGCATTTTGTGATTTTTGAGCAAAAAGTGTTGGTGTTGTATCGGTTACTTTCATACCAATAAACAATCCAATGATGGTAAACATCTCACCTGCTTTTAATGTCTTTTGATCATGCATTTTCTTTCTGCCTCCCACCTTATTTCCTTTGCTTCTTGTGTAAATCTTTTGGTTTTATATGAGCTGGTCGCCATATCTCTGCCCGCAGTACTTTACGAAATAACGTGTCACCTGGTGATTTATTATAGGGAGCTAATGGTGCGAAGAATGGAACACCAAAGGACTTAAGTGATGCTGCATACATAAACCATAGTAGAAAAGCACCTACTAGACTAAACATACCTAAAAAAGCAGCAGATAAGATAAATATGAATCGAGAAATACGAATTGTGTAGTTTAAACTAGTATCCGCTATTGCAAACGATGTTAGCCCTGATAACGCTGCAACAATGACAATAATAGGACTAATAATGTTTGCTTCTACAGCAGCTTGTCCTAAGATTAAGGCACCGACAATACCGATTGTTGGACCTAAAGGGTTTGGTATTCGAATCCCAGCTTCTCGAATCAATTCGAAAGCTAATTCCATTAGTAAGACCTCAACAATCAATGGAAAAGGTACATATTCTCTAGCAGCGGTAATGGCAAAAAGTAAATCGGGTGGTATCATCTCGCTATGGAAGTTGGCTAGGGATACATAAGCGGCGGATATCATCGTAGTTATATAGAAACTTATAAAGCGTATTGCTCGAGTGAAGTTACCGAACATAAACCGTGAGTAATGATCTTCTGGACTGTGAAACAAGTCCCAAAAGGTGACGGGCAAAATTAAACAAGCTGCTGAATTATCCATTAGTAAAACGATATGTCCATCTTCTAAGTAACCACCTGCGTTATCTGGTCGTTCGGTATATAAGATACTTGGGAAAATAGAATAAGGTCTTTCTTCAATGTATTGTTCTAACAATTCGACATTCCGAACCGCATCAACCTCAATACTTTCTATTCTTTCTTTTACGTTCTTTAAAATTTCATCATTCACAATATCGGAAATATAAACTAAGATAACACTTTGTTTGGAACGTGAGCCAACAATTGATTGTTCCGTAATCAATTGTTTATCACGAATTTGTTTCCGTACAAGAGAGATATTAACGATGAGAGATTCAGTAAAAGCCTCTTTTGGCCCTCTAATAACAGTTTCATTCACTGGTTGACTTATTGCACGGTGTTTAAAATCAGAGACCTCCATGGAGTAACCGATAGGGTCATCTTCCATAAAGAGAACAATTTTTCCGTTATTTATGTCATCTGATGCTTGTTCGAAATCAGTGATTTCAATTAAATCTCGCGTATTAATAATTTTTGAAAGCCGATCGCCTTCTGCCTCGTGTATCGGTTTAATAATGAATTCTTCTATTTTGTCGCTATTTACAATTGAGGCATAAAAGAATAAGTAAATCTTTTTTTTATTATATTTAGCCTCTAATTGTTTATAAGAGAAATCTTGATTAATACCATATGAAAATAGTTTTTTTAGTCTTTCGGCATTACTTGCAGCATCATTTTGTAGTTTTTCATTCTTCTTGGAAATTCGGTTGTTCGCTATTTTGCTTTTTTGTTTATGTGGCAAATAGTCACCTCCCCAATATTTCTTGGCTTAGTGTTTGTGATATTGCCTATTTTATGCAAATAAAAAAAGCATGGAGAATGTTCTCCATGCTTTGGTGAAAACTATATTTATGCTTCCTTCATTGCTTCTAAGTCAATTGAGAATTTAATGTCTTTCCCAATAAGAACGCCACCAGTTTCTAGTGCAGCATTATAAGTTAAACCATATGCTTCGCGGTTAAGTGTTCCTTCAGCGTTAAAACCAAAGACTTGATTACCCCATGGATCTTGACCTTGACCTTCAAAGACAACTTTAAATGTTTCTTGTTTGGTTACATCCTTAATGGTTACATCACCAGTAACTGCATATTCATCATCTGATTTTTTTACAATATTAGTTGACTTAAAAAGGATAGATGGATACTTTTCAATTTCAAAGAAATCACCAGTCTTCAGGTGACCGTCACGATCTTTATTACGTGTATCAATGCTATTTGCATCAATATCAAAGACAATTTCAGCCGTTGTTAAATCTTCTGGGTCAGCCACGAATTGTACTTGGAAATCGTGAAATGTACCTTTTACTTTTGAAACCATCATGTGTTTTACTGAAAAATCAACACTTGTGTGTGTTGGATCTACTTTAAAAGTTGTTTTTGTCATAATATATTCCTCCATTGTTTTGTTATTAATAATTATTAACTTACTTTATGTAACTAAGTATATTATAGTAATTACTGTAGGTCAAGTGTTAATTGTTAAAAGATTTATATATTTCTATTTCCTTTAAAGCAGTAGATTAAACTAATGAATTATAAGTTTAGTGAATATAAACCCGGGTAAATTAGATATATATCATAAAATTATAGGAGATGATTATGCGATGAGTAAGATAGCGTGTGTAATAACGGATTATTTTGAAGACGTGGAGTATACAGAACCCGCTAAAGCATTTAAAGATGCGAGCCATCAAGTTGTTACAATTGAAAAGGAAAAAGGGAAGCAAATAACAGGTAAACAAGGAGACGCCACAATAATAATTGATCAAAGTATTGATGATGTTAAACCAAGCGATTTTGATGCTTTATTTATTCCAGGAGGATTTTCACCAGATTCCTTACGTGGCGATGATCGCTTTGTGGATTTTGTGAAATCTTTTATGGATGATAAGAAACCAGTCTTAGCAATTTGTCATGGACCGCAATTACTTCTTACAGCAAAAAAATTAGAAGGTCGAATAGCAACAGGCTTTAAATCAATTATGGTAGATATGGCATACGCAGGTGCTACAGTGAAAGATCAGGAAGTTGTTGTATCAGAAAACCAACTAGTTACAAGTCGCATGCCAGATGATATTCCAGCATTTAATAAAGAAGCGTTGAAACTTTTAGCCTAAGTTAAAAAGAGGACCTGACTTAGTGTGATTCACACACAAGATCGGGTCCTTTTCCTTTCTTAAAGAAATTTATACACGTTTTCTAATGGTGAAATTATCTTCCAATAAAAGCCAGTTCTGAGGAAACGCTAAACCTAGTTTCCAATAACTGATTCCTCTTAAATTCAATTCCTTGATTAAATCAAATTTTGCTTGAATTGACCGTGCATCTTCAAACCATACTTCATGTCGATTACCTTCCTTATCCGTGTAGAAAAAGAATGGTGCTTGTGATTGTTGGTCAAATTCAATTGCGACATTATTATCACGAGCAAGTATAATTGCTTGTTGTGGACTTAGTGCTTTAGCATATTCACCGCCAGGTTCAAATGGAAGTGTCCAGTCATAGCCATATAAATTTTGACCAAGCATAATTTTGTTAGCAGGCATTTCAGTTAGCGCGTATTCCACTACGTCACGTACGCTGTCTAAAGGAGAAACGGCTAAGGGTGGCCCGCCACTATATCCCCACTCATATGTCATGAGTACAACGAAATCTGCAATTTCTCCATGAGCTGCATAGTCATGTGCTTCATACCATTCCCCTTCTTGTTCAGCACTTGTTTTAGGGGCAAGAGCAGTTGACATTAATAGTCCGGCATCAGATAGGCGACTCTTAGCCTTACGTAAGAAGCTGTTATAGGCATTTTTATCTGCTGGAGGTAAAAACTCTAAATCAAAATGAACATCTCCAAAACCAACTGATTGTGCGGTTTGAATGATTTCATCTAACAACGTATTTTGCACACTTTCATCGGTTACAATTAATGAACCAAGTTCAGCACTGAATTCACCCTCTTCTAGGTTGGTAACGACGAGCATCAAGGCCGTATTATTTTCAGCAGCAATCGTAGCAAAGTTATCTAAAGGTGGTGCAATTAGACTGCCATCCCTATTTACGCGATAATTAAAAGGCGCTAGATAAGTTAAAAACGGTGCATTTTTTTCGGCGGCGTTAATCAATGTCTCGGATACAGTTTCACCAATTGGTTCAATATAAGCGTTGGACTCAATGGTTGGACCTGCTTGTTCAGGTATATATAACCGGGTACCAATGTATAAAGGTGCGTTTGGATCAATATTGTTCACTTCAGCTAAACGTTGATAGCCAATGCCAAAGCGTTGTGCAATTTCATATAAACTATCTCCTGTTTGGACAAAATAAAATTCGCCGACGATTGGGATGACGACTGATTGCCCTACGACAAGCTGATTCGGATTGTCTAGTTCATTTGCTTCGTTTATAGCTTGATACGTAGATCCATACGTATTGGCTATTGAATAGAGAGAGTCACCTTGTTCAACAACATGAATTTGCAAATTACTTTCCTCCCTTTAAATGTGCTGTTATCTATTAGCCTATGACCTACCTAAGTGAAATGTGCACTTCTTTTTTAGAAAGTATTTTGATATAATACATTTGAAGTGAATTAGCTAGGAGACTCGTACTATGAATGATCAGGATTATATGGAATTGGCTGTTGCACAAGCGATAAAAGCACGTGAGGTAGGAGAGGTTCCTATTGGGGCAGTACTTGTTTATGAGAATGAAGTAATTGCTAAGGCATTTAATTTACGTGAAGCATTACAAACGACAGCGTCACACGCTGAAATGCTTGTTATTGACAAAGCAAATCAGAAAAGATCGAGTTGGCGTTTAGAAAATTGTACGTTATATGTAACATTAGAACCTTGTCCGATGTGCGCAGGTGCAATTTTACAGTCGCGAATTTCACGGGTTGTCTTCGGTGCCTATGATCCCAAAGCAGGTAGTGCAGGTTCGTTGGTTAATTTATTAGAAGATAGTCGTTTTAACCATCAAGCCAATGTAGAGGGTGGCGTATTAGAAGAAGTTTGTGGTACATTGTTAACAAGCTTTTTTAAACAATTGAGAGATAAGAAAAAGAAGACTACTTGTGACGAATAGGGAAATTTTACTATACATTTTCACTTGCGTTTTTATCAAAAACTCGCTATACTTGTAAATGCGCTTTACTTGCGCAACTTAAAATTGTTAGTAAATTTGCCGTGCTAGGTGGGGAGGTAGCGGTGCCCTATACTCGCAATCCGCTGTAGCGAGACGGAACTCCCATCCGAGGTGCATGACTTTAAGGTCTGCCTTAAGGAATTGGTGTTGACGTTTGGGTCCTGCGCAACGGGAACCCGTAAATCCTGTCAGATCCGGAAGGAAGCAGCAGTAAGCGGTATTTCTCGTGTGCCGCAGGGAAGCCTGAACTGAGCCATGAACTTAAGTAACGCTTAGGGTTATGTCATCGACGATGGGTGCACGGCGTTAAATATATGATATATAAACCTCTTGCCATGTCGGTAAGAGGTTTTTGCTTGGATTTTTTTAAACGAATTGTTCACATTCAGTGGTTAATTCAGTTATAATAGAAATGAATTCCGAAGAGAGGATCATGAAAATGAGCTATCAAGCATTGTATCGTGTATGGCGTCCTTTGAGCTTCACGGACGTAGTAGGACAACCGCATATTACACGAACACTCCAAAATGCGATCGTGCAGGAGAAGTTTTCGCATGCTTATTTATTCTCTGGACCAAGAGGTACGGGAAAAACAAGTGCTGCGAAGATCTTCGCGAAAACAATTAATTGTAGACAAGCACCGGTTGCAGAACCGTGTAACGAATGTGATGCCTGTAAGGGAATTCAAGATGGTTCAATTTCAGATGTGATGGAGATTGATGCTGCTTCAAATAATGGAGTGGAACAAATTCGTGATATCCGAGATAAAGTAAAATATGCACCAAGCGCTGTAGCATATAAAGTATATATAATTGATGAGGTACATATGCTGTCAATTGGTGCGTTTAACGCATTGTTAAAGACGCTAGAAGAACCGCCAAAGCACGTCATTTTTATTTTAGCAACAACCGAACCACATAAGATACCTTTGACGATTATTTCAAGGTGTCAACGCTTTGATTTTAAGCGGATTACACAACAAGTGATTGTAGAAAGAATGCAAACAATTATCAATCATGAGAATGTTGCGGTAACCAAAGAAGCACTTGATGCTGTAGCTTTAGCGGCAGAAGGTGGTATGCGTGATGCGTTAAGTTTATTGGATCAGGCCATTTCATATAGTGATGAACAAGTTGTCTTAGACGATGTCTTAGCAGTGACGGGCGCTGTTTCTCAAGAGAAGTTAACGGAGATGGTCCATGCATTATATGATAGGGATGTGCAACAAGCCTTGCGGTTAGTTGATGGGTTTATCCAAGAAGGTAAGGATCCAGGTCGTTTTGTTTTTGACAGCATCTATTTCTTGCGTGATATTTTATTATATCAAAGTGCACCAGGACTCGAACAAGTGTTAGAACGCGCAGTAGTGAATGAATCATTTGAGCAGTTAATTAAAAAAATAGATGCGATCTGGATTCAACGATCTATTTCTGAGTTTAACCATTGTCAGCAAGAAATGCGTTGGACCACAAGTCCGAAAGTATTTATTGAAATCACCATGCTGAAGATAACCGAAAAAGAGTCAATTGTAGGTTCATCTAATAGTGATGTAGAATCAATTAAGGTACTTACTCAAAAAATGGATCGGCTAGAAAAAGAACTAGCTGAACTAAAGCGAAATCCACCAATAAGTGAATCAGAAGGACAACGATCTAGTGCAACACCAAAGCGAAAACCTTCTCCATCAAAAAATCGCTTCAAAGTACCATATGAGAGAATTCGTCAAGTCCTTGATGATGCATCTAAGTCGAATTTAAAAGAGATACAATCGCAATGGGCAAACTTTATGAAAAGTCTAAAGCAACAAAATGCACCGGCCCATGCTACTGTTCTTGATAGTAAGCCTAGCGCAGCATCTGATCAGGCGTTAATTCTAGCTTTTAAATACGAAATTCACTGTTCACTTGCTTTAGACCATCAAGAAACGATAGAATCATTAATAGCAGAGATTATCGGAAAGAATATAAAGATAATTCCTGTACCAGATAGTAATTGGCAAGAGATTCGCGAAGAATACGTGCAAAAACAACGACAACAAGCTATTATGGATCCAGATGGAGAACAAGAAGAAACACAAGAAGATCCTTTAATAGAAGAAGCACGTAAACTTGTTGGTGATGACTTGCTAGAAGTACATGATAATTAGATAATCTAAGGAGGTTTTTTCCATGCGTGGTGGAGCAAATATGAATAAAATGATGAAACAAATGCAAAAAATGCAAAAGGATATGGCAAAAGCACAAGAGGAACTTCAAGACATGAGCTTTGAAGCAACTGCCGGTGGCGGAATGGTTAAAGTAACTGCTAATGGTAATAAAGTGATTACAGATGTTGAAATTAAGGAAGAAGTAGTAGACCCTGAAGATATAGAAATGCTTCAAGACCTAGTTTTAGCTGCAACAAACGACGTGCTAAAACAAGTAGAAGATAAGTCGAATGACACGATGGGACAGTTCACGAAAGGTATGAATTTACCTGGCGGGATGTTCTAGGAGGGTATAATCTGTGTATTATCCAGAACCGATTTCAAAGCTGATTGACAGCTTTACAAAATTGCCGGGGATCGGACCGAAAACAGCGGTTCGTCTGGCTTTTTTTGTATTAAATATGAAAGAAGATGATGTGTTAGATTTTGCGAAATCGTTAGTGAGTGCAAAACGCGAACTAACGCACTGTACAGTATGTGGACATATTACGGATATGGATCCGTGTCAGATATGTCAAGATGAAACGCGTGACAGTACATTGATCTGTGTAGTCCAAGATCCAAAAGACGTCATTGCTATGGAAAAAATGAAAGATTTTAGTGGACGCTATCATGTACTACATGGGGCAATTTCACCAATGGATGGAATAGGACCAGAAGACATTAATGTGCCAAGTCTATTAAATCGCCTAAAGGATGAAGAAGTGGAAGAATTGATTCTTGCAACTAATCCTAATATTGAAGGGGAAGCAACTGCGATGTATATTTCGCGATTAGTTAAACCTGCTGGAATTAAGATTACTCGAATCGCTCATGGATTACCAATGGGTGGAGATTTAGAGTATGCTGATGAAGTTACGCTTTCTAAAGCACTAGAAGGAAGACGCGAAATATAAGGTGGTGGGTCAGATGGCTTTTGGTTATAAAATAAAAAAACAAGATGTTGAAAATCGATTATTAGAAGAGATTTTTCGTTTAAAAGATAATTGGATGCAAATAAAAATGATTATTGAAAAAAGTGTAGAGCCTAGTGAAATTGCCTTATATGATTTAAAGGTTGCGGAAACAAAATACTTTTATTTACTAAGAGAAGCAAGGCATCGTAAGATAAGTGCCCGCCACTAATTAAGATACGTTTAGTTCTATTTCCTTTGTTTTTCTCATATTTTTGTAGAAAGGACAAGGGAAGGAGGAAACGAGGTGGGCTCTTCTGTTGTAATTATAAGTAGTATCGTTGTGTTAATTGTTGTCTTACTATTTGTAGGTGCGCCTTTAAAACCAATGCGCTGGTTGATGCAAGGTAGCGTTAAGTTAGTTATAGGTGTCTTGTTCCTATTCTTCTTTAATGTATTTGGTGCATCATTGGGATTACATTTGCCGATAAATGGCTATACAGCTGTAATTACTGGATTTCTAGGTATTCCTGGTCTAGTTTCACTAGCTGCATTACATCTATTTGTATTTGTTTGAAAACTATATTTAAAAACTCGTCGTGTGGTTGTAACGCACAGACGAGTTTTTTATTGGGCTTTTTTCGCAAACATTTTTGCTTTCAATATACGGACTTCGGACTTGAGATAAACGCTGTTGTAAGTTTATCCTGCTATAGACATGCTACGGTAGCAAATGGTCTCCCTTTCCGTGGTACAATCTAAAGCTTATATAGAAGATCTTCGGTTTGTGCTGCAGGAAGAGCACGGGCTTCCGAGTTAGCTGAAGACTTGCCTGCGGAAAGTGACTGACTGAAGCGGAAATCAACATGGGATTACGACGGAGTCTATGGAAAGTTAGTCATAAACATCTTTTTTATTTTTAATGTTTACAAATAGAAGGAAGCCGTGTTATATTGAATACCGTTGCTTTTTTGAGAGGCAATGATCAATATACATTTTAAAAAACATTTAAAAAATTTCTTGCATTTTTTTTGAATATATATTATAATTTTTAAGTTGTCGAAATAAGTTGTTCTTAAATTTTTCGGTTCGTAAGTATTGAAACGAAAAGTAAAAAAAGAATTGACATTAAGCGCTAACAAGTGTTATGATATAGAGGTTGTCGAGTTAATAGACAACATTAATTGATCTTTGAAAACTGAACGAAACACACAGTATGTTAAGTAAGTAAAGCAACAACAAGCTAGTTAAGTATTTGAGCAGCAAGCTCGCATTTTATGGAGAGTTTGATCTTGGCTCAGGACGAACGCTGGCGGCGTGCCTAATACATGCAAGTCGAGCGCGTGAAGCAAGTGAATCCCTTCGGGGTGAAACTTGTGGACCGAGCGGCGGACGGGTGAGTAACACGTGGGCAACCTGCCTGTAAGACTGGGATAACTCCGGGAAACCGGGGCTAATACCGGATAACACTTTTCTTCACCTGAAGGAAAGTTGAAAGGCGGCTCTTTGAGCTGTCACTTGCAGATGGGCCCGCGGCGCATTAGCTAGTTGGTAGGGTAATGGCCTACCAAGGCAACGATGCGTAGCCGACCTGAGAGGGTGATCGGCCACACTGGGACTGAGACACGGCCCAGACT